>NZ_BAZR01000003.1 GCF_001315105.1 Paenibacillus sp. JCM 10914
CCCGCGCCGATGCGCTCGCGGGCGGCACGTTCACTATGGCGCTGTTCGGGGCTTTCAGCGCCGGAAAATCCTCATTCGCCAACGCTTTGCTCGGCGAATCGGTCTTGCCGGTATCTCCGCATCCGACAACGGCGGCGGTGAACCGGATTCTGGCTCCGGCAGAAGGCAAGCCGCATGGAAGCGCAGCCGTCCGGATGAAGACGTATGCGATGTGGTGGGATGATCTGTTGTACTCTTTCAGTGTCTTGGGTCTGAAGGAGCCGGCGCCGGATCAATGGCGCCGTGTGGCAGAAGGGATGACCCCATCGGGGATACATCCGGCCGGACTGCCGCATTACGGATTTCTGAAGGCGGCTGCGGCTGGTTGGGATGAGATGGAGCAGAAATTGGGAACGACCGAAATGGTGGAACTGCAGGCGTACCGGGGGTATGTAGCGGATGAGACCAAATCCTGTTATGTGGACGGCATCGATCTGTATTACAGCTGTCCGTTAACCGATCAGGGAATCGTACTGGTAGATACGCCTGGCGCGGATTCCTTGCACGCTCGTCACACGGGCGTAACCTTCAGTTATATCAAGAACGCGGATGCGATCGTGTATGTCACTTACTATAATCATGCTTTCTCGAAGGCAGATCGGCAATTTCTATCCCAGCTGGGCCGGGTAAAGGACAGCTTTGCACTCGATAAAATGTTCTTCATCGTCAATGCCGCTGACCTGGCGCAATCCGAAGAGGAACTGGACGATGTCGTAAAACATGTGCGCAGTAATCTGGCATCGAGCGGTGTAGGAAGTCCGCATATCTTCCCGGTATCGAGTCTGTCCGCGCTGGAAGGCAAGCAGTTGGACGATGAGGTGCTGCTGAAGCAGTCCGGGTTCGCTCGGTTCGAAGAAGCGCTTGGAACGTTTGCAGTGGAGGAGCTTCCAAGGCTTTCGCTGCGAGCAGTCTATGATGAAATGGGTGTTGTCAGGGACCGAATCCGCGTGTGGGCAGATATGGCGGCACAGGATGAAACAACCCGGGCAAGACAGATCACGGAGATGGAACAAGTTCGATCCGTGGCGCTGGCCAAGTTGGATGAATTATTGGAACGCCAGCCACGTCGTGATATTGCACAGGAAAGCAGCGAATTGTTATTCCATGTGCGGCAGCGATTAGACTACGCCATGAATCGGTTCTTCCAGGAATCGTTCAATCCATCCGTTCTGCGGGAAGACGCGGGTCAACTGAAAAAGGTATTCGCGGACTGTGGACGCGATCTGATGCGCACGTTGTCGCTGGAGCTGGATCAGGAGCTGTGGGCAACGACCCTGCGACTGGAGCAGTCTGGCCGGAAGTGGACCGAAGGCGCAGCAACGAAGATCGCAGCAGAGCTTAATACGCTCGCAGAAGGATTATCGTTAGCAACCCGGCGTGACTCAGACTGGGAGGCACCGGAGCTGGAAGAGAGTGATCTGCAGATCCAAGGTGATTGGCTATCGTACTGGTCGTATTTCAAGAATCCGAAGCATTTCTTTGAAGGCACGGGCAGTGCCAAGTTGCGTGAGGCGGCTGAATCGAATGTGAAGGAAGCTATTGGGGCCACGGCCGCTCGCCGCGAAGAGCAGTTGACCGACCATTATACCGCACGAAGTCAGCAATCCCTGCGATACCATCACGAGGTGCTGAAAGAGCAGCTTATGGAGTCCGTAGATGCAATTGTGAGTTCCCTTCAAGACGGGCAGTCACCGCTCATGTGGAGACAGCTTGCCGATGAATTGGAACGACACGTTTCGTCTGATTAAGGATAACTAGGGGTCAAGAGTAACCCTTCCATATGATTCACGAAAGACGCCCTGCAGCCAATATGCGGCTGGGGCGTCTTTTTTCCTAATGCTGCATCGCCAAAATCGTTCAATATGAAGAATTTAACATATATGTTTGCATAAATATCAGTTCAAACGTTTGCAGCACAGCCCGGGAAGTGTGAAAACGGAAGGGTTTACAATCCGCTTTTGAAAAAGGTGTTTTCAGATGATGATCCCGGATCGCTACAGGGATTGATAATGTGATGAATATGCCTAGTATTTATGAGAATTCCCGATTATTTAATCATGAAAACAGGATAAGTTAAACTATTTGACCGCATTAGGTCCTTTTGGCTCATTTATGACGGTTTTCCCTCTTTGCCGCGGGTTCGGGTCGGTGATAAACTTCATAAATGCTACATAACTGATCGTAAATAATCCAAAGGAGGATAAACATGAATGTTCTCAGGCAACTGCAGGGCTTCTTTTGGGAGAAACGAAGTTATCTCTTTCTTTCCATTCTGTGTCTGGCGATTGCAACCGCTTTAGGTTTGGTCTATCCGCAAATGTTAAAAGTGCTGATTGACGATGCAATCAAGCTGGAGAATTACGGCATTGTACCACAACTGGCCCTGACTGTGCTTGGCGTGGTCATCCTGAAAGCCTTTATGCAATTCTTGCATGGCTTTTTCGGAGGGAGGCTGGGGAACTACCTCGCCTATTCGATGCGGAACGCCTGCTATGAAAAACTGCAATTTCTATCATTTCGTTATTATGACACGGCTCGGACAGGGGATCTGATGTCACGTCTCACGGGGGATTTAGAGGCAATCCGGATGTTTATCGGTTTCGGATTCGCCCAGCTTCTCAATCTTGTATTAATGGTTACATTTGGCTCAATCATGATGTTCACGATTAGCTGGCAGTTGACGCTGATTACGCTTGTGGCGATGCCGTTTCTGGTCATCACGGCACTCCGGTTCGAATCCCGAATTCATCCGGCGTTCCAGGAGATGCGTCTGGCGCTAAGCTCGCTGACGACGGCGGTTCAGGAGAATATCACCGGGGTGCGTACCGTCAAATCCTTTGCACGTGAACCGCATGAGGTAGATAAGTTCTCAGAACGGAATGAACGTTACAAAACAAACCAAATCTTTGCTTCATCGCTATGGGCGCGCTACTTCCCGATGATGGAGCTGTTCGCCAACGTGAGTGTCGTCATTCTGCTTGCGGTAGGTGGCACCATGGTTATTAATCAATCGATGACGGTTGGTGAGCTGGCCGCTTTCTTTACGCTTATCTGGTACATAATCGGACCGCTTTGGGGCATTGGCTTCCACATTAATAACTATACGCAATCCAAAGCGTCCGGCGAACGGGTGCTTGAACTGTTGAATCAACCGATCGATGTTAAAGACCGTGATCGTGCGGAAGATTTAGTGCCAAGCCAAGTGAAGGGACATGTAGTATTTGATAACGTTACCTTTGCTTACGGCAACAAACTGGCTGCTGTCAAGGATATTAACCTGGATGCTAAACCAGGCTCCGTCATAGGTTTTCTGGGTGGAACCGGTTCAGGTAAATCCACGATCATCCAGCTCCTGATGCACGCCTATAACGTGAACCAGGGCAGCATCAAGCTGGACGGCGTCAATATTAACGATATTAAAGTCCGCAGCCTTCGGAGCCAAATCGCGACGGTGTTCCAGGAGACGTTCCTGTTCTCTTCCAGCATTCGGAACAACATTTCGTACGGGATGAAGAATGTCGGTATGGATGAGATTATCCGAGTAGCGAAGCTTGCGAAAGCCCATGAGTTCATCATGGAAATGAAGGATGGATACGATACGGTCGTCGGTGAGCGTGGGATGGGATTGTCCGGAGGGCAGAAGCAGCGGATTGCGATCGCACGCGCGCTGTTGAAAGATCCGAAGATTCTGATTCTTGATGACGCAACAAGCGCGGTGGATATGGAGACCGAGCATGAGATCCAATCCGGATTCCAGGAAGTTATGGAGGGAAGAACGACGTTCATTATTGCGCACCGAATCTCCTCTTTACGTCATGCCGACGAAATTCTCGTACTGGATGAGGGGAAAGTGGTTCAGCGTGGCAAGCATAACGATCTTATTGCGACGCCGGGGCCATATCAGGATGTGTACAAAATACAATATGCGGACCTTATCGCCAAACAGGCGGAAACAGAGGGGACGCAAGGGCAGGTGCAAGCATGAACGCCAACGTGAATACGGAGCCGAATCGCAAAGCTAAAATTCCGCGGCCCGGCAAGTCCACCGAGGAACCGAGCGAACGTTTTGTCTACAAGGATGATGATGCCATCGAGAAACCGTTTAACTGGATGCAGTTGACGCGGCTGATTGCATATATGAAGCCTTATGCCAAACAGATTCTTCCATTGATCGGACTGATGATGATCATCGGGACGGTCACCAAGTTGTCGATACCGTTTCTGACAAGTTTGGCGATTGACCGTGCTATCGATCCGAAGGGAGGTAATCCTAGTCTAACCCTTCTGTATCAAATTACGATCGCTGTACTGGTGATGTATATCATTCAGTGGATCGCCGGCATATTCCGGATTAAGTATACGAACATCATTGGTCAGCGCGTCATATATGACCTGCGTGCGGATTTGTTCAAGCGCATTCAGAAGCTATCGTTCAACTTTTTTGACAAGCGGCCGGCGGGATCGGTGCTGGTTCGAGTGACGAATGATGTGAACTCGTTGCAGGATTTGTTCACCAACGGCGTGGTCAACTTGATCATTGACTGTGTGCAGCTGGTCGGAATCGTGGTCATTCTGCTGTTAATTAACTGGAAGCTGGGTCTGGCTGTCATTGTGACCGTACCGATCATGTTCTTCATCTCCACGAAGCTTCGGATTAGAATTCGCCGGGCCTGGCAGGATGTACGGATCCGCAACTCGCGCATCAACTCCCATCTCAATGAATCGATTCAAGGGATCCGCGTGACACAAGCCTACACCCAAGAAGAAGAGAACATGAAGTTCTTCGACAACATGAACATGGACAGCAAGAAATCATGGGATAAAGCTTCGGCGATGAACCAAGCCTTCGGACCGCTGATCGAAATTACCGGCGGCTTCGGAACGCTGATCCTGTTCTGGCTGGGAGCAACCCTTATTCAGCAAGAAGCGCTTACGATCGGTTTGCTGATTGCCTTTACCCAGTATGTGGGTAACTTCTGGGAACCGATCAACCGGCTCGGCCAGATGTATAACCAATTGCTTGTAGCGATGGCTTCCTCAGAGCGTATCTTCGAATTCATCGACGAGAAGCCAAGCATCGATGACAAGCCCGATGCGAAGAAGCTTCCTACCATTAAGGGGAATATCAAGCTTGACAATGTCGTATTCGAATATGAGAAGGGGCGTCAAGCGCTTAAGGGCATAGATCTTGACGTCAAGGCCGGCCAGTCCATCGCCCTGGTCGGTCATACGGGATCGGGAAAGAGTACGATTATTAACCTGCTGAGCCGTTTTTATGATATAACCGGCGGTACCTTAACGATCGATGGTTATGATATCAGGTCGGTAACCGTTGAAAGCCTGCGGAATCAGATCGGGATCGTGCTTCAAGATACGTTCATCTTCTCCGGTACGATCCGTGATAATATCCGGTTCGGTCGTCTGGATGCGACCAATGAGGAGATCGAGGAAGTAGCCAAGGCAGTCGGTGCGCATGATTTCATCGTTCAGATGCCGGGCGGATACGATACGGAAGTGGAAGAACGCGGGAACATGCTGTCGATGGGCCAACGCCAGCTCTTGTCTTTTGCAAGAGCGCTGCTGGCAGATCCGCGGATTCTAATACTGGACGAAGCAACGGCCAGCATTGATACAGAGACGGAGCTGAAGATCCAGAACGCGCTCAAAGTGCTGCTGCAAGGTCGAACTTCTTTTATCGTGGCACATCGATTGTCGACGATTAGACATGCGGACCATATCGTTGTACTGGATCATGGTGAGATCATAGAAGAAGGAAATCACGCCCAGCTTATGCAAAAGCAGGGCACGTATCACGGTCTGGTCGAAGCTCAATACCGATTTTTGTAAATTCGGCTTAACATAGGTTTAACAAATCAGACACAAATGTAAAAAAATTGTCGCTTGATACTTGCAATCTTCTTCATAAACTTACAAAATAGAATAGAGTGGATCAGAATTCATAGAAGAAGGGAAGCATGAGGGTATAATGAGCATCGAAAGCGTATTGTCTGCGCCTGCACTGCTGATTCGAAACTTTGAGATGAACGATTTGGAAGCTGTCACATCTTTGCTGCGAGAATTGAATTATCCGACAACGCTGAACGTCATGCGTGATCGGATGGATGCCATGAACGACAACCCGTTGTATGGCAATCTGGTTGCAGAATTGGACGGTGTTGTGGTCGGCATGATTATGCTCCGTCAAGTCAAATCTTTCGTTATGACCGAACCGGTCACTCAAATCACTTCGGTTATTGTAACCTCAAGCTGCCGCGGCCATGGAATTGGCAAAAGATTAATTCGCGGTGCAGAGACATGGGGAAGACAGCATGGAAGCCAACTCTTGTTTCTCACAAGCGGCAACCGGGAAGAACTTGCTCCCGCACATGCATTTTATGAACACATTGGATTTGAGAAGTCAGGCTATCAGTTTAACAAAGCGCTATAGCCCGTAGGCTTTTCATTGAACCCATCCCGGTTCCGGGGTGGGTTTTTTCTTTTCCAGCATTTGTAGGATTGCCGAAAGTATCAAATGTGTTACAATGTTTGCGTAGGTGATTACAAAAATGTAACTATTGCCGGGCTGTTTTTTCGAGATTGTTATACGTCCTAGATCCTACATCAGAGAAGAAGCAGCCCGGCGAACATCACAACTAAAGTCATAGGGAGATGAATAAGGAATGAACAACAAATGGATGAAGAAAATCGCAGGCGGTAGTATCGCCGCTGTTATGGCTGTAGGTATTATGCTGCCAGCTTCGGCTTCTGCTGCTCCTGCTCAAGATAATAATCAGTACGCGAATTGGCAGCAAAAGATTCAACAGTTCCTGGAGAGTAAAGGATGGGACTCCGAGTTTAAATGGGTGATCCAAAAGCCTCAAGCGGATAATCCCGCTGAAAAACCGCAGCCTAGCAAACCAGAAACCAGCAAACCAGAGGCTAGCAAGCCAGAAGCAAGTAAGCCAGAGGCCAGCAAACCGGAAACAAGCAAACCGGAACCTAGTAAACCAGAAGCAAGCAAGCCGGAGACAAGTAACCCAACCACACCGTCTCAGCCTTCCCAGCCATCCGGATCGACCGGCAATACGGAGCAATCGAATTTTGCATCCGAAGTTGTGACGTTGGTTAATAAAGAACGTGCCAATGCGGGTCTTAAGCCGTTAACCGTTCACGGTCAGCTTACCACGATGGCACTTGACAAGGCGAAGGATATGAACGACAACAATTACTTCAGCCATACTTCACCAACTCATGGGTCTCCGTTCGATATGATGAAAGCTTATGGCATCTCTTACGGATACGCTGGTGAGAATATTGCCAAAGGTCAACGCACGCCGCAAGAAGTGATGACAGCCTGGATGAACAGCCAAGGTCATCGTGAGAATATCCTGTCTCCGAACTTCACGATGATTGGCGTTGGATATTATAACGGGCATTGGGTGCAAGAATTCATTAGCCAATAAGTGCAAGATGCAGTAGCCATTATAAACTTCTAAGATGACTGCTCCGAGTACGGTTAAAGCCGTGCGCGGGGCAGTTTTATTTTTTAAGCTGTTCGGATTTGCAAAATAATCTTGGAAGTTTTAAGGTTAATGTACAAAAGCACATGAAGTAGGGGGAATGAAATGAGATCTTCAGCATGGATTTGGCGCCTGACCGCCTCCGTGTCGGTTGCTGCAACCGTTGTACTCATATTGGGTTTTATGTATGCTTACGATGATATTAACGATCCACAAGGACAACCGCTGCTTCCTGGAGCGGAATCCGAAATGGTCGAAGATATCGAAGAGGGGCCGACAGGGGCGGAAGACAGCCAGAGTGCTGCTGCTCTGCCAACCGATATTAAAGTTACGGTCATTGGCGATTCTCTTGCTCGGGGAACGGGCGATAAGACGGGGAGCGGATTTGTCCGTCGCAGTATTGACCAACTGCATGGTAAAGAGGGGCACACAGCCAAATTATTGGCCAATTTAGCGATCAATGGACTTACTACGGAAGGCTTGCTGCCTAAGCTGGAGGAGAAAGGGCTGCAGTATGCACTTCAAGAAGCGAATGTCATCATGCTGTCCATTGGCGGTAATGATCTATTTCAGGGTAGTGGACTGATGGAAGGGATAATGGATGAAGAAGGGTCCGAGCTTGATCCGGCGAAACTCATGGGAGCGCTGCCTCAGGCTTCCGAGCGCTTGCAGCTTATTCTCGAGAAGCTGCGGACCATCAATCCGAACGCCAGGATTATATATATCGGCTTATATCATCCGTTTGCAGACTTGGAAGATTTGCTGATTCCGGGCAATATCGTAGTAACCGCATGGAATTATGCTGTGATGGAGATCGTTAGCAGGGACCCGAACATGACTTTAGTCCCGACGTTTGACCTATTTCAGCACAAGCTGGGGGAATATTTGTCGTCCGATCATTTTCATCCCAATGGTGACGGTTATCAAGCGATTGCCGACCGGATCGTGGAAGGGATGCTCTAATTTATCATGGAAGCGATGTTTAGGGGGAGTGATACATGAACGAAGTGGTGCAGGAGACGGTGTTGTCCGTCGAGCATATTACGAAGCGAATCGGTCGAAAATGGATCATACACGACGTATCCTTCGAAGTACGTACAGGTGAGGTGTTCGGCTTTCTTGGACCGAATGGAGCCGGGAAGACGACAACGATCCGCATGCTGGTCGATCTGATCAAGCCAACATCCGGTGTGATTAAAGTTTGTGGATTTGATGTGAATCGGCAACAAGAGCAGGCGCTTCAGTACATAGGTTCGATTGTGGAAAATCCTGAAATGTATTCTTATTTGACGGGATGGGAGAATCTCGAGCATTTCGCCCGGATGCAATCGGGCATCGATCAAGCTCGCATACAGGAAGTGGTTAACATCGTGCGGCTGGACCGCAGGATTCATGATAAGGTCAGTACGTACTCGCTTGGAATGCGCCAACGTCTCGGTATTGCACAGGCACTTCTGGGAAGACCGCGTCTGTTGATTCTGGATGAGCCGACCAACGGTCTGGATCCGAAAGGAATCAAGGAGATGCGACAATTCATTCATCAGCTTGCGGCTGAAGGATTGGCTGTGTTCGTATCGAGTCATTTGTTAAGTGAGATACAGTTGCTATGTGATCGGGTGGCTATTATCAGCAGTGGTCGTGTGTTGGCCGTTGGCGAAGTCGATGAATTGATTGCCGGTAATAGTGAACATGTTGTGTGGGGGCTCAATCCGGCCGTTCAAGGCAAGCGAATATTGCAGAAGCTGGATTATTGTGAAATTGTGGATCAACCGGATACGGTATTGGATGACAATTTACTTGCTGGCCTTTCACCGGAAGCGGTCGTAACCCGGATAAGCAAGACCCATACTTCCCGCGCCGTTGAACGGCTTGTTGCCGCTGGTGTCCAAGTACTCGAGGTGCATCGCATTAATCCAACGCTGGAGCAACTGTTCCTGCAGATGACAGAAGGTGAGAGCATTGAGTAATCTGGTCCCGTTGATTCAGAACGAGTGCATCAAGATTATTAAGCGCAAACGATTTTTCGTTGTTCTGTTGGTTTTGCTTGCACTTGTGCCGATGTTCACTTATGCTCAGATGAAGTCGGCTGAACGTAGTCAGGAGAAATTTGGCAGCGACTGGCGGCTTGAGTTGCAGCAGCGGATTACTGATAACGAAACTTCGCTCAGCAGTGATCGTGTGCCAGATGAGTGGAAAAGATACCGTCAAATCTTTATTCAGCAGATGCAGTATTATTTAGAGCATGATGTTAATCCTAATGAACCAAATGGTGTTACGTTTACGCGTGAATTTATGAACAATGCGATTTCCTTGTTTATTCCGCTATTGATCATGGCAATTGCCTCGGATATTGTTTCCGGAGAGCGTACGACGGGTACCATTAAAATGCTGCTCACACGGCCGGTCAAGCGCTGGAAGGTGCTGCTGAGCAAGCTGATCACATTAATCATGTTCACCTCGTTAATTGTGGTGTCCGCCTATGTCATAGCGTATCTGGTATCTGGTGTTGCCTTTGGTTACAAGGGATTTAATATTCCCGTCTTCACGGGATTTGAAATTGTTGGCTCTGACGTGGATTTGTCAGGAGTCCACGCCGTACCCCAATGGAAGTACTTATTGATGCAGGGTGGATTGGTCTGGTTTGTCGGAATTTGTGTGGGGATGCTCGCGTTTATGGTGTCGGTGCTTGTTCGCAGTACAGCGGCTAGCATCGTAATTATGATGGCAGCCCTCATCGCTGGAAACATTCTTACGAATATGGCGTCCGCTTGGAGCAGCGCGAAGTATTTATTCATGGTCAATCTGAATTTGACCGGCTATCTGGCTGGGAATCTGCCACCGATTGAAGGAATGACATTGAATTTTTCACTTGCCATATTAGCCCTCTGGGCTGCTTGCGCGGTGATCATTTCATTCAGTGTCTTTACGAAAAGGGATATTTTGAATTAAAATGGACAAAGTATGAAACATTTGTTTGCATTTTATAAAATTAGAATGAAACGTGGAATTGAAGGAGGAGCATGAATGGTCGAACAGATCGATATGTTTGCAGAGTCATCAAAGAGCGGTGGTACTAACCGTTCAGGATACGATGCTGACGACATTCAAGTGCTCGAAGGCCTTGTTGCAGTACGCAAACGGCCAGGCATGTACATAGGTAGCACAAGTTCGTCAGGCTTGCATCATCTGATGTGGGAAATCGTGGACAACGCTGTTGACGAGCATTTGGCCAAGTACTGCTCGAGAATTGAAATTACTTTGCATAAAGACGGATCTGCAACGGTATACGATAATGGACGGGGCATCCCGACAGGGATGCATAAGACCGGAATTCCAACACCACAGGTCGTCTTCACTATTTTGCATGCCGGTGGTAAGTTCGGCGGTTCCGGATATAAGAAGTCGGGCGGGTTGCATGGCGTAGGGGCTTCGGTAACGAATGCCTTGTCCGAATGGCTCGAAGTTGAGATTTACCGCGAGGGTAAAATTCATCGTCAGCGCTTCGAGTATTGGCAGGATCCGGATGGCAAGGAGCATGTGGGTGAGCCCGTGACAGGTCTTGAAACGCTAGGCAACACCAACAAGACCGGTTCGAAGATTACATTCAAGCCCGATAAGCGTGTCTTTACGAGCGGAACGCATCTGAACTATGACACTTTAGCTGAACGTCTTCAAGAAATCGCCTTTCTCAATTCCGGCTTGCGCATCGTATTGAAAGATGAGCGTAGCGGTAGCGGGGACGAGTTCTTTTATGAGGGCGGGGCAAGTCAATTCGTTCAGTTCCTGAACGAAGGCAAGGATGTTCTGCATGACGTGATTCATTTCTATGCGGAGAAGGACGAAATTGAGGTCGAGATCGCTCTGCAATATAACGGCGGTTACACCGAAACGCTGGCTTCCTTCGTCAACTCTATTCCTACGCGCGGCGGAGGAACACACGAAACCGGATTTAAGACTGCTTATACCCGGGTGATGAACGACTATGCCCGCAAGAATAACCTACTCAAGGAGAAGGATAAGAATCTCGAGGGGAACGATCTTCGTGAAGGGATGATGACGGTCATCAGCGTGAAGATGGCTGAGGTCGAATTCGTAGGTCAGACGAAGGATCAACTCGGCAGCGCTTCGGCACGAAGTGCAGTGGACAGCATCGTGACGGAGAAGATGCAGATTTTTCTGGAAGAGAATCCCCAGGTTGCCCAGACGCTGCTGAAGAAGGCGATCCAAGCCTCGAAGGCGCGAGAGGCTGCGCGTAAGGCACGCGATGAGATGCGTAGTGGGAAGAAACGCAGTGAGAGCTCCAATCTCGGCGGTAAGCTAACACCGGCACAATCCAAGGATTTCTCGCGAACCGAACTGTTTATCGTTGAAGGAGACTCAGCTGGAGGTTCGGCGAAGCAAGGGAGAGATTCCAAGATTCAAGCGATTCTGCCGCTCAAAGGTAAGCCGATGAACCCAGAGAAGTCGAAACTTGCGGATATCCTGAAGAATGAGGAGTATCGAGCGATCGTTTCCGCTATCGGCGCCGGGATCGGTACGGAGTTTACCGGGTCGGATAGCAATTATTCCAAAATCATCATCATGACGGACGCTGATACGGATGGCGCACATATTCAGGTGCTGCTGCTAACGTTCTTTTACCGGTACATGAAGCCGCTTATTGATGCGGGACGCGTCTACATTGCTCAGCCGCCACTATATAAAATCGCCAGCAAGTCAGGTAAACTGGAGACGATCCGGTATGCCTGGACGGATGAGCAGTTGAATAATTACCTGAAGGAATTTAAGAGCTTTGAATTGCAGCGTTACAAGGGTCTTGGCGAGATGAATCCCGATCAGCTATGGGAAACAACGATGAACCCGGAAACACGGACGTTACTACAGGTACAGATTGAAGATGCTGCCAAGGCAGAGCGCCGGGTATCAACTGATGGGCGATAAGGTAGACCCACGTAAACGATGGATTGTAGATAACGTTAATTTTGCGGAGTTTGAGGAATAGAAGGTGAATGCATGAGTTTATCGGAACAATTTTTGCCGGCTTATCTGGAAGAGGTTGTAGGTGACCGTTTCGGCCGGTATTCCAAGTATATTATTCAGGATCGGGCCATTCCGGATGTACGTGACGGATTAAAACCCGTTCAACGGCGCATATTGTATGCAATGTACGATTCCGGTAACACACCGGATAAGCCTTACCGCAAATCAGCCAAAACGGTTGGGGATGTCATGGGTAACTATCATCCACATGGAGACTCTTCGATCTACGAAGGCATGGTCCGAATGGCTCAGCCTTGGAAGATGGGGCATGTACTTGTGGACGGGCACGGCAATTGGGGCTCCCAGGATGATGATCCGGCTGCAGCAATGCGTTATACTGAGGCGAGATTATCGCCAATCGCCATGGAACTGCTTCGGGATATTGAGAAGCGGACCGTACTGTTCAAGGACAATTTTGATAATACGGCAAAGGAACCGGTTGTACTGCCTTCTCGTTATCCGAACTTGCTTGTTAACGGGGCCAGTGGTATCTCGGCAGGATTTGCAACGGAAATTCCTCCGCATAATCTGCGTGAAGTGATCGATGCCTGTATCGCCGTTATGCAGAAACCGGATATTGAGCTTGAAGAGATTATGACCTTTATTAAAGGACCAGACTTTCCGACAAGCGGCATTATTATGGGCGGCGAAGGGATTCTGGATGCTTACCGCACCGGTAAAGGACGTGTTTATCTGCGCTCCAAGACGGATATTGAGTCCTTGCGCGGGGGTAAACAGCAGATCGTCATTACTGAAATCCCTTACCAAGTCGTCAAATCCCGTCTTGTAACCGCTATGGAGAACATACGGCTTGAGAAAAAAGTCGAGGGCATTGCTGAAGTGCGTGACGAGAGCGGCCGGGATGGAATGCGTATCGTCGTTGAATTGAAGAAAGATGCGGATGCCAACGGAATTTTGGCTTACTTGTTCAAGAAGACGGATTTGCAGGTTACGTACAACTCGAATATGGTGGCCATCGTTAATAAGACACCACAGCAGCTTGGACTCAAAGCGATGCTGGAGGCTTATATCGAGCATCAGCGTGAAGTGGTCACACACCGAACGAAATTCGAATTGGAGAAAGCAGAGGATCGGGCTCATGTATTGGAGGGCTTGGTCAAGGCGTTGAACATCCTGGATGAAGTTATCGCCGCCATTAAAGCCTCCAAGAATCGGCAGGATGCCCAGAACAATCTGCAGTGGATGTTCGGATTTACCGAGCGCCAGGCGGACTCCATTCTTACACTGCAATTATACCGTTTGACAAACCTTGAGATTAACTCCCTGCAGAAAGAATTGGATGAATTGTCGAAGAAGATTGAAGGTCTTCGGTCCATTCTAGACAGTGATAAGAAGTTGATCGGTGTCATCCGCAAAGAACTGCTGGAGATTCGCGAGAAGTATGGGGTTGATCGCAGATCGGTGATCCAGGAAGAAGTAGAAGAGATCAAGGTTAATCTTGAAGTGCTGGTTAATGCTGAAGATGTGGTTGTTACGTTATCCAATGATGGATACATTAAGCGTACCAGCATGATGTCATTCACCCGCAGTGGCGGAGAGCTAGGAAGCTCAGGTGTCAAAGAAGGTGATTACATTACGCGATTGTTCCAGGTCAATACGCTGGAGAATCTGTTGATCTTTACGAGTCGCGGCCAGTATTTCCTACTGCCGGTTCACCAGATTCCAGAATACAAGTGGAAAGACGCCGGGACCGCGATCGTCAACGTCATACAAGTGCCGAAGGAGGATCAGATCGTCTCCGTTATTCCTGTATCCAATTTCGAACAAAGCGATAAATCGTTGGTATTTGTCACGCGCAAGGGACAAGTGAAGCGAACCGAGCTCAAGGAGTATATCACCAAACGCGCGGGTGCCGTCGCTGCTGCCAAAATAGCTGCTGATGACAGTGTCGTTCAAGTTGTTCTAAGTGATGGAACACAAGAAATTCTGCTTGTATCCAAAGACGGAATGAGCATTCGATTTAAGGAACAGGAAGTCAACGCCATGGGGCGCGTCTCTGGCGGTGTTCGGGGGATTCAGCTGCGCGAAGGCGACGAAGTGGTCGCTGCGCTATGGGTAGAGAACGATGAAGGCGAAATATTAACGATAACGGATCTTGGATACGGTAAACGCTCACTGCTGCTGGATTATCCGATTCAGAGCCGGGGCGGCAAAGGCATGGCTACCTTTGAGTTTAAGGAAGGCAAGCGTGTGAAACCGAATGGAAGTGCCATTGTTGGTGCCTTCTATTGTAAGGAGCCGCTTCAGATTGTAGCTTACAGCAATGAAGGCACGGCGTATCCAATTGCAACGGAACAAGTTACGATCTCTGACCGTAAATCCATAGGCAAGCTTCTGGCTGATGTCGCAAGAAGGGCCAAATCGTTCATCTGGTGAATCTGCCGCAAGGTGAGCAGTCCAAAGAGGGCTGATCCATTTTTTTAATAGAATCAGGGAAAAAGCGTCCATGCTGGACGCTTTTTTTATATCTACTTCGGCTTATACTAATTGACATATGTCTTACGCTGTCGACAGAGGGAGAATCAAGAGATCCTGCGTCACAACTGGGCTGGCGGGTTTTGTCGTATGCTCGGAAATTATATTTTTTAACGAAAAAAGAAGGAAAATGCTATGGTGTTCACGAAATAGTTAACCTAATAAACTATTCATATGTGCTCATCATTGGGATTGCTCCAGACGCATCGTCTTTATATTGATATAGAAGAAAGGAAGGGATAATCATGCATACTGCCGATTTTGCCAAAGTGTGGTCCAAGCTAGCCAAGGATTATAAACTTCATATGGAAGCCGGATTAGCGCCAACATTAACGGAGTCGCAATTAACGGTGCTGGAGGTACTTCAAGAGCAGCAGCGAATGAAGCCTTCCGATTTCATTCCATATATGGCGACAAGTCCTGCGGCTGTAACCATGCTGCTTGATCGGATGGAGAAGAATGAATTAATCAAGCGGGAACGGGATGTTCATGACAGGCGTATCGTGTGGGTTACGATTTCTCCTAAGGGTGAGGATGAACGAATCAGAGGGGTGTGCGTACGAGAAGAGTATCTAGGTCAGGTCCTCAATCGAATTTCCTCGCATAATCAACAGCTGCTGGTCTACCTATTAGGGAAGATTAGCACGGTTCCGCAAGAGGCTCTTGTGGAAGTGTAGTTTCTCTTCACGCTTTTGCTTCTCTGGACTGATAAGCGTGTGAGGCGGAGGTATGTTGGTATCCCCTCCCGGAAGAACAGATTGCGTTTAACATGACAAAGAGACAGCCGCTACGACATAGGCTGTCTCTTAAGAGTCTATTGCGATGATAAGTCTTACGCTATAACCAGGGCTCCAGCTTGTTCATGTTAAATAACGTCCATGGATGCAAAGCCGGGGGCAGGGAATGAAGCGTAACGTCTTCTTTGGATACGGGATGAGGAAATCCGACCAAAATCGACCACAGGGCGATCTGTTGCCCGGCTTTGTTAACACTGCTCCCATATTTCTGATCACCATAGAGTGGATGACCTGCATGACTGAGTTGAACCCGGATTTGATGCGGTCTGCCGGTGTGCAGTTCAATCAGCAGCAAGCTGTAGCCTTGTTCACTTTGAATGACAGTGTAGTCCAGAATGGCTTCCTTGGCTCCATCCGTGCCCTTTGGAACTACTTGCACAGTGTTAGTACGCGTATCTTTATGGAGCATATTGATCAGGGTTCCCGTCTTGCCAGCAGGAACTCCGTGTACGACTGCGGTGTACAATTTGCGAAAATTTCGACTGCGCACAGCTTCGGATAACCGAGATGCCGCTTTGGATGTCTTCGCGAATACCATGGCTCCGCCTACTGGGCGATCCAACCGGTGAACCAAGCCCAGATATACGTTACCCGGCTTGTTATACCGCTCCTTAATGTCTTGCTTCAGAATCGTCAGCATGTCGGGATCACCGGTCGCATCTTCCTGGGAGGGGATATTAACCGGTTTGGCGACACCTAGTACATGATTATCTTCAAAAAGGATCGGTACTTCCGGAGTTTCGGCAGTCTTCCGCTCGCTCATGCGATCAAGACTCCCATCGACCAAGGATACCGCATGGTAAGGTCATCCCCGTGCGGGTAATCGGCAATCCGATTTCACCGGCACTAATGCTGCCGCCGTATTTCGGTTTCATGGTCATCGTTAGCATATTATTCAGTACGGTAGGTGAGATCCCGGTTGTATATGAATTAATCAGCATGAATAGCGGTTGATCAGAGACGATCTCCAGGCAGCTCTCTAGGAACGGATACAAGCTCTGTTCCAGCTTCCAAGTTTCGCCGCTTGGTCCACGTCCGTATGAGGGCGGATCCATGATGATGGCATCATACTTGTTGCCGCGGCGCTGCTCACGCTGTACGAATTTGAATACATCATCCGTGATGTAACGAATCGGATGATTGGAGAGACCGGACAAGGCCGCGTTCTCTTTAGCCCATTGCACCATACCCTTGGCAGCATCGACATGCACAACCTCTGCTCCAGCTGAAGCTGCGGCAACCGTTGCACCGCCTGTATAAGCGAACAGATTCAGCACGCGAATAGGACGTCCGGCCGCGGCAATCTTGTCCATCATCCAGGACCAGTTGGCTGCTTGTTCCGGGAATAAGCCGGTATGCTTGAAATTGGTGGGCTTAATATGAAATTTCAATTGGTTATATGAGATGGTCCAGCGATCAGGGAGCGGTTTTTTCATATCCCACTGACCCCCTCCGGACGAACTGCGATGGTAGTGTCCATGGACACTGCGCCACTGACCGTCCTCTTGTGCGATCGGCCATATAATTTGCGGATCCGGACGGCGGAGAATAACGTCACCCCAGCGCTCCAGCTTCTCTCCGCCTCCGGTATCAATAACTTCATAGTCTTGCCAGCCATTAGCTACATACATGTTGAAAACCATCCTTCAAATAGTCATTTAGCTTTCATTGTACAACATTTTTGAAGATAAAAGCCACCAACTCTGCGCCATTCGTCTGACATATCGTACAATGGAAGGCTAAGTCACAAGACTCTATTCCAGATTTTCAAAGGCAGGTGGATATCTAAATTCTCCTTGAAGCTTCTCCAGCGCACCGGATTTTAGCTCAGCTACCATGAATACTTCATCAGATACGGTGAACTGCTTGATATCGAGTCCATACCTTCTAGCCTGTTCGAACCCAAAG
Organism: Paenibacillus sp. JCM 10914; assembly: GCF_001315105.1. Classification (GTDB taxonomy): domain Bacteria; phylum Bacillota; class Bacilli; order Paenibacillales; family Paenibacillaceae; genus Paenibacillus_AQ. The sequence continues at coordinate 17,801 of NZ_BAZR01000003.1, forward strand.
CGTGGATAATAAGTAGGGTGTCCGAACAGAAATACAAGCGGATAGCCAAGGGAAGCACATCTTCTTTTTCCTTCCTCCACTAATAGCCCGCCAATGCCTTGGCGCTGGTATTTTGGCAATACGGCCAACGGAGCCAATGCCGCAACGGCATGGGTTTGATGGCCATCAAGAAGCTGGCCCTGGCTCAACAGAATATGGCCCTTTATGATTCCGTTCTCTTCTGCAACGATTGATAATTCGGGAACGAACTGAGGGTCCTTTCTCAGCTCTTCCACCAACCGTGCTTCTGCTTGACCAGGAAACGCCTGGAGGAGAAGGTGCTGGACCCTCTCCATATCTTGATTTGTCTCAGTACGAATATTCATCTGCTACATCTCTCCTCGTATCATCATAAAGATCATAAATAGAATCAGTCTTCGGGCTTGATCTCGATCTGCAGACCTTCAATATGTTTCCGCTGCATGAGATTGCGCTTCTTACGGTTCTCCTTGGACTCGAATACGATGTCCATATCATAATCCTCCGGATAGAGATTCTCGGCCGCAATGTAAGTTGATCCGTTTATGATTGATCTTGAGTTTCTCTTTCTGAATCATGACGCCGACGTTTCCCATCTGATCTTTCACTTCATAGACTGTTGCGCTCCGCCCGAGATAGGGAATATAGACTCGATCGCCTATGTTGAATTTTGGCTGAGATGAAGAGTCTTCTTCTAGGGAAGGTACCGATTCAGTTTGCTTAGATGCCTTGATTTTGTTTGAACGATCCGCGGCATTTGGTTCAGTTGATGTTTTAACAGGAGTATCCGCGGGTACCTCAAGAATCCGATCTGCTCCGTTATTGGTGATTTCCCGTGATCTGCTAATAATGGCTGCAGGTATGCCTAACTTGGCAGCAATGACAAAGGCATAACTGTTTCCCGCTTCACCGATTCTCAGCCGATAGAGAGGCTCAAGCGTTTCCTCGTCAAATTCCATCCGAGCGTTCTCGAATCCGGGCCTATGATTGGCAAAATTCTTGATTTCGGTAAAATGGGTCGTTACCACGACCGTTGCTCGGCGTCTGTGCAGCTCCTCCAAAATGGCAATGGATAGACCCACTCCTTCACCCGGATCGGTTCCGGACGCCATTTCGTCAAGCAATACGAGACTGGAACGGCCTGCTGTCTGCAAGATATCACGAATATTTCGAATATGGGCAGAGAAGGTACTCAGCGCATGCTCCAGACTCTGTCCGTCACCGATGTCTACCGACACTTCGTCAAATATCGCACAATGGCTGCCCTCAGCAACAGGTACTAGCAGGCCTGATTGTACCATGACTGTTATGAGTCCAACCGTCTTCAAGGCAGATGTTTTCCCCCCCGTGTTGGGACCTGTAATAATCAGTGTGCTGTAATCACGGCCAATGCTGAAATCAAGCGGGACCATAGAGGCACCAAGTAAAGGGTGTACCGCAGATTTAAGATGGATGAATCCCTCCTGGTTCAACGTTACATTGCGTCCCTTGATGGAAACCGCGTATTTACCTTTGGCAATAATGTAATCGTAAATACCGACGATATCCGTATTGGTTCGTAATTCTTGTTCGTGTTGTTCCGTAAGCGCCGTTAATTCACTAAGAACCTTCGTCTCTTCCTTTATTTCATCAGCACGCAAATAATGAAGCTCCATCTGAAGACTTTGAAGATCAGCAGGTTCAATGAATACGGTTTGGCCGCTGGCCGATTCGTCCAGAATGGATCCTGGCACAACCTTGCGATGTTCTTTCTTGATGGGCAGGACGTACCTGCCATCTCGCTTGCTCACAACATGCTCTTGCAAAATTCCTTTGTAGCGAGATACCAGACTGTCAAGTTTACGTTTGATGCGATCCTCCATAACGCCTAACTTCTTCCGGATCTTGCTTAGTTCCTTGCTGGCTCCATCCACGATTCGTCCATTATAAATACGTTGTTCGATGGCGGTCAGCAGTGGACGCAGTTCACTTAGAGAGGAGGCATAGGAGCTTATCGTGGGGGCGATCGACCCTTTGGTGTTCATATACTGAATCAATTGTCGGCAGCTGCGCAGAAATTGCACCAGATGCCCGAATTCTCGCTCGGACAGCACATAACCAGTTCCTAACAAGTCCAGAATGAGCTCTAATCCTTCAAGCGATGGAATGGGAACGCTTGCCCCGGTCTGAAGCAGCTGCTTAGCCTCTTCCGTCTCGTTGAGCTGGTGCCGGATCGCTTTAATCTGGGTCGACGGCGCCATCTTGTGGACATGCGACAAGCCAAGGTAAGAGGCTGTGAAGTGTCCGAGTTCTGTTCGTATCTTCTCGTATTCAAGTTTCGTTAATGCAGTGGGGTTCATGATTCGATTCTCCTTTGTCGTTCGTATGGTTGTGATCTAACGCAAAAAAGGCGGCAAGTGAACACAGGTTCACTTGCCGCCCAGAGAAAGCATTCAAAAAGATAGAGCCAAAAAATCCGTGCTGAACTCAGCACGGATATGACTATATCATCATTGAATACACCTACGTAGTGGGGGTTTTATGATATCCGCAGTTCTTAACTAATTCAAACAATGAATGGAAGCAACAAGAAACAGACATGCCCCTAACAGGGACATGAACCAGAGGTGTACATCAAACAAGTCGTTGTACATTTCCATTCATGATATGAAATTGCTTTAGTTAAGAATAACCACCGACATCAAAATCTCTCCTTTGAGTAAGAGTATGACCTAACTATAAACAAATCGAAAGCAAAAAGTCAAGCGCTGAGAGAGGGATTCGATCAGCGGAAAAATATGCTATGATAAAAATGAATCAGCCAATAATGTTGCGTGCTCAAAACATGCAAGTTTGCGAAAAAGGAGATGTACTCATGGGGAAAATGTTAAAACGTAGTGAAGTACCGGTAGAGTCTACCTGGAATCTGGACGACCTATTTGTATCGCAAGAGGACTATCTGGCCGGCCTGCAGTCGGTCGAATCGCAGGCAGCTAAGCTGACTCGCTTCAAGGGAAGGTTTGCTGAGGGAGCGCACGTGTTGTTGGAATGTTTGAAAGAACAAGAAGCATTAGATGAGCATATTGGCAAGGTCCGGGCTTACGCAACGCTGCGTCAATCCGAGGATGGAACGAATCCGGTCAACCTGGCAAACACAGCCAAGGCTGGCGATGTATTCTCACGTATCCAATCTTCGCTAAGCTTTATTGATTCTCAGCTTCTGGAACTTGAAGATGGTGTATTGGAGTCATACATAGCAGAGGAAGCGGGCCTTGCGCCGTTCGCTCGCAGTTTGAAGCTGCTGATGGACACGAAGCCGCACCGTTTGAGTCCGGAGACCGAGGGCGTTCTGGCATCGCTTGGCGAATTGCAAAGTTCCCCGTATCGGATTTATTTGCGCAGCAAGCTGTCCGACATGACTTTTGACGATATACAGGTACGTGAGCAGACGCTGCCGGTGTCGTTCCGCTTATATGAGAATTCGTATGAAGTCTCGGAAGATGCCGAACTTCGCCGGAAATCATTTGCTTCATTCTCCAAATCGCTGCATGGCTCGCGCCATACCATCGCCGAAGCGTATGCAACAGAGGTCAAGAAGCAGGTCGTTCTCTCGAGACTGCGCGGGTATGATTCCGTGACCGACATGCTGCTGAAACCGCAGCAAGTGACCATGGAGATGTATAATAATATACATGATACACTGCTAACCGAACTGGCCCCACCTATGCGGAAGTTAATGAAACTTAAGAAAAGGGTGCTGGGATTGGATCAAATGCAATTCTGTGATCTGAAAGCGCCAATGGATCCCGATTTTAATCCGAGCATAACGTATGAAGAAGCTTGTACTACGATAAGTGAGGCGTTATCCATATTAGGACCAGAATACGGAGAGATTGTGACGTCATCATTCTCCCAGCGCTGGGTGGATTACGCCGACAACATCGGCAAATCAACCGGGGCGTTCTGCGCATCTGTATACGGCTTGCATTCCTACATCCTTATGGCATGGGCAGACAATATGCGCAATGCGTTTACCCTCGCGCATGAAGTCGGACATGCAGGCCATCTTATGCTGGCCGCCCGATACCAAACGATTACGAACGCCCGTCCTTCCTTGTATTTCATTGAAGCGCCATCGACGATGAATGAATTGCTGCTGGCCGATCACCTGATGGCGAAATCCGAGGACAATCGAATGCGGCGCTGGATCATGCTGCAGTTGCTCAGCACATATTACCATAATTATGTCACGCATCTGCTTGAAGCCGAGATGCAGCGAAGAGTGTATCGTCATGCGATGGCGGATGAACCGATTACGGCTGATCGATTGTCGGAGCTTAAAGGTGAGGTATTGTCCGATTTCTGGGGCGATGCATTGGATCTTGATGACGATGCAAAACTTACCTGGATGAGACAACCTCACTATTACATGGGGCTGTACCCGTATACGTATGCTGCCGGATTAACCGCATCCACGGCCGTGGCACAGCTGATTAAGGAAGAAGGACAACCTGCTGTTGACCGGTGGTTAAATGTGCTTAAGGAAGGCGGTAACCTTAGTCCGCTGGAGTTGATGGCGATGGCGGGGTAGATATGTCGACCAAGGAGCCGATCTCCAAAGCTGTGGCTTACGTTGGTTCGCTTGTTGATGAATTGGAATTATTATACGCAGAGTAACTACGGATTAACGAAAAAGGGTGATTCCACAGCCGTGGCTGGGAATCACCCTTTCTCATCCTTCATTCGAATGTATCAGCTGTTATTCTGCGCGAAGGCACCGTAAAGTAGAAGGTGGATCCACAATGCTCCTGACTATCGACCAATCGTGCCCCCCATGAGTTCAACCAGTTTCTTGCAGATCGCTAATCCCAATCCGGTTCCCCCGTATTTACGGTTTAAAGATGGATGTAGCTGGGAGAACGAGAGAAACAGTTTGTCTTGCAGTTTGGCAGGGATACCGATTCCGGTGTCTTGCACCTGGAAAGAGAGCGTGTACTCCTCGGTGCCAGCACGATGCAGGGCATCCACCGATAGCGTAATGCTGCCGTTCTCGGTAAATTTAATCGCATTACTGATCAGATTAATTAATACTTGCCTTATACGCTGGGCATCGCCTGTAACGATTTCAGGTACAGTATGCGGATTAATCTGGCATGTCAATGTCAGTCCTTTTTCATGCGCTTTGGTCGAAAAAAGGTCGATGACGCTTTCGAACTGGAACCGCAGGTCGATAGGTTCGTCGTTCAGGATCATATGCCCCGTCTCAATCCTGCTGAAATCCAGAATCCCATTCAAAATATGCAGTAGTGAGTTGCTGCTCTCCATGAGAATGTTCGTATAGTTATCTTGATCCTCATCAAGTGCAGTCGTGCGCAGTAGCTCGATCATGCCGATAATGCCATTCATCGGTGTTCGCAATTCGTGACTCATCATCGTTAAAAATTCCGTCTTGGCTTGGTCCGCCCGCTCAGCTGCTTCCTTGGCGCGAACGATTTCCTTCTCGTCCGTAATATCCCGGAACACGATAACAGCCCCTTTGCGTTCACCTTGATCCCATATTGGGTTAATTTGGTAATTAGCTAAGAAGCTGGTGCCATCTGACCGCCAGAGCACGATTTCGGTTCGTTGCAGCGGCATTCCTCGTTTCACGGCTTGATATAGTGGGGATTCCTCACCTTGATAAAAGCTCCCGTCATGACGAATCTCCTTCATCACGAGCTCGCAGGATTTGCCTATCATCGATTCGGGGAGGTAATCCAGCATGACCGCGGCGGCGGGGTTCGTAAAGGCGACGCAACCTTCCATATCGAGCCCGAGAATGCCCTCGGACACCGTGTTGAGCAGCAGCGTCAATTCACGACCCAGTTTCTTGATTTCTTCCATCGACCGTATTCGTTCTGTTATATCTCGCGTGATGCCATAGACGCCAACAACCTCATCGTCAACGATAATGGGAATGTTGACTGAATTGATCTCGACCGGGTGACCGTCTTTGTGGATGATGGTCAGATCATAGCTTTGCGGTTTACCTTTTTTGGCCAGATTGAAATGATAGAGCGTGCGGGCCTGATCTTTCTCGGCGACAATGGGACCGAAATACATACCAACCAATTCATCTAGCGAGTAGCCTGTGATCTCCTGTAAGTTCTTGTTCGCGGTGAGATAATCGCCGTCCAGATTCATGGAGTATACAGCCGTTGGGTTATATTCGAACAGGGAGCGATACCGTTGTTCGTTCTCTTTAAGTTTGAACTCCATCCGTTTGCGTTCGGATATATCCCGCGCGATCGAGATCATCTCCTGCGTATCGCCGTCCGGCTGGAGGATGGATTTACAGTTCACTTCAAACCAGATATGTCTGCCGTCCTTATGTATGTAACGAAAGGTTATCGGCGACTGTGTCGCGTCATCGATGCAATCCTTTAAATATTGCCTAAGCGCCGTAACGTCCTCTGCATATACATAATCGAAAGCGCTTGTCCCAACCAATTCTTCTGGCCGATAACCGAGCAGTGCGTAGCTGGAGGGTGAACAATATAAAAAAGTACAATCCTGCGTTGAGTTTCGAGATATAAAATCGAGTGAATTCTCTGTAATTAATCGATAATGGCTTTCCTTCTCCTGTGAGATCTGTTCCAACTGGATTTGCTCTGTTAGATCCTGGGCCATTCCGATCATTTCGATCAGCTTGCCATTGGCCGTGGCGGATATTTCCCATTGTGCTCTAATGGTGCGAATTTCGCCATCCCCAAGATCAATGCGGTAGATCATCTCGCTCGTCTTGTCATGTTCGAATTGTCGTTTGGCTACCTTAAACCGCTTGCGATCCTCCGGCAGTACCAACCTGAGCAGGGAGCGAATACTCGGTTCGGATGCTTCGATCTGATAGCCGAAGATTCGCCGCATCTCTTCACTAAACGAGATCGATCCCGAGATCATATCCCATCTCCATGACCCCACCTTGGCGATACGTTGAGCTTGCATGAGTGTATCTTGATCCGTCTTGTGTTTGGTAATATTACGTCCAATGGAGATGACTTTGGATACCTGGCCGTCACCATGCCTGATAATCTGGAATGAAGTATCGAACCATAGATAATGGCCGTCTTTATGGCGGACTCTGCGTTTGAATATGTCTACATCCGAATACATTTTCCCCGGCTGTTTCATCTGTTCGGAATCAACAGCATGGTAATAGCTTGTACGGGCCATGCCAATCATTTCTTCGGGTGTGTAACCTAGAATATCAAATACGGAGGGTGAGACATATTCAATGATGCCATCGGCGTTGCTGATGGAGATAACATCTTGTGCATTTTTTGCAATCAAGGACAGTAACTCTTCGTTACGAATGACCGGCGTTTGCCCCTGTTCGTTGGGATCCAACTCTACACGGCAAAGAAGATGCGGGGCTTTATCCTCAGCAGGATCGTGAATGAAAGAGAGGTGGACGTTTGTTGCTTTGCTACGACCGTTTGGATAGGTATATTGGATGGTCTTGTTCACGCCTGCATCCGATTGGCTCGGCTCACCAGAAGCAAGAGCTGGAATAAGCTGCTCCAGGGAAAGTTTACTCCATATGGCAATGTCAGAGAGTTTACTTGAAAGTAACTCAGAACGGTCATGTCCTGTTAACTCACAAAACATATCGTTTGCCATGATGATATGCTGCATATCCGCAGAAATCAGGATGCACCCGCCTGGGAGTCTGTTGAATATTTGTTCCCAGAGCCCATTCTCAGCTTTAACATTCATGAATTTGTTGCCTCCCCGAACTTGTAGATATATCTATATTGATCATAGTAGATCATACGACTCTATCGCAATACATATTAATATTAGCTGGCAGGCAAAAACCAACCCTAAAGAATGCAATTCGCTTTTGGGCTGGCTGGCATATACCTTGTTTTGTTGAAGAAAATCACGTGTGCAGCAACGGGCGATCATCCAGATTCTTATCAAAATAATGCCCAGCATAAGAGCACACCGGGATTATCTTCAATCCTTCCGCACGAGCATATGCCACAACCGCTCTGACCAATTCATCTGCGATGCCTTGACCGCGCAGTCCTGGAGAAATATAGGTGTGATCGATGCTGATGACATCTTCACCCTGAGCTGAGTAAGAAATTTCGGCAACGGTTTTTCCATTGTCCTCGAGAAAGAAGCCTCCCGGTCTGGATTGAAATTTTCGTTTATCCATGTGGTTACGTCCTCCTTTCATGGTTGTACTATACCCGCATCTGCAGAGGATTAAACGAAATTGTGGGTAGGCCAACACCCTTATATAGGCTGCTGCATACAATACGGGGAGAAGATATTTGAAGGAGGAGCAACATGACTACGTATTCCAATCAACAGCAAATACTGTTTCAATGTGATCATCAAATCGCGCACCACATGAAGAAACACCGGGAAAATGCACATGCAGCGCTGAAGAACGCGATGAATCGCAAGGTTAGAATTCAGACGATAGATGATGAAGTTGTTGAAGGCGTCATTTTTAATATCGATGCCAAAAACGTATACATTCTGGTCGAGCAGGCAAATCGAGGCTTCTATCCGGGATTCCCACCATATGGATATGGTCCTAACCCTAATGTCGTACTCCCGCTGGCACTGTTCAATCTTTTGGCCGTTAGCCTGCTCTGGTAGAAACTTGGAACCTGCAGATCCTTCTGCGGGTTCTTTAATTGCTTGGATTTGGTTATAAATAGAAATCGTTATTTACATACATACGGTATGTATGTTAAATTGAATGCATATCATCGATCTAAAGGAGATGTGTTCATTATGAAAATCCAAGGCTTTTATCCGGTTATAATGACGGACAAGATCAGTGAGGTTGCACAATTTTATACCCGTTACTTCGGATTTGAAATTGTATTTGAAGCTGATTGGTATGTAAGCTTGAAGATGGCAACATCCGAACTACAAAGTTATGAACTGGCGATTCTATCCAAGGATCATGCTACCGTTCCCGCTCAATTTCAACAAAATGCGCAAGGGCTCATCCTTAATTTCGAAGTGGATGATGTTGATGCAGAGTATAATCGACTCATACAGGATGAAAAATTACCTCTTCATTTGGACATTCGTGATGAAGAATTTGGCCAGAGGCATTTTATTACAAGTGATCCGGCTGGGGTCATGATTGATATGATTACAATTATTCCACCATCAGAGGCTTTTATGGCACAATATAAAGAAGAGGTTTGGACTTCTGACGGGCGCAATGATGGATAATGGACACAACTACGGCCTTGAAGGATAGCTTTACATCCAATAAAATGACATTACAACGATTGCATAGAGAGGCTGCAGAATATGAGAAGAAACCAGAGTGAAACGAATGAGACGATTCAGCTGCTGCTGAAGGTGGCCAGAGCCCATTTTACGGAAAAAGGGTTCGCTAACACGACACTGGAAGAGGTGGCCGATCATGCAAATGTAACTCGCGGAGCATTGTATCATCATTTTAAGAATAAACAAGGATTGTTCTTAGCCGTGCTTGATTTAGTGCAAACGGAAATTGGACAGCGCGTGGAGGAGGAAGCCGATCGTTCAGACGACCCGTGGGAACAACTGTTGCTTGGTTGTCGTGCCTTTATAGCGGCGGTAGTAGAAACGCAGAATAAGCGGATCATGCTCATCGACGGTCCGAGCGTCGTTGGCTGGGAGGCTTGGCGCGAGATGGACGAGCAGAATTCGATGAGTCATCTGAGTGAACAACTGGTCGTGCTGCAGGAGAAGGGAGTCATAAAGCCGGTCTCTGTCGATGCCATGACGCATGCCATATCGGGTGCCTTGAATGAATGCTCGCTATGGGTGGCGCAACTGCCGGAAACGGCGGGGAGTCTTGAAGAGACCATGGAGGTTATTACGGGGATGTTGAACGGCTTTAAAGTAAGCGTGTTATAGCCCCGGATAGGCAAGCATGTGCTCATAGGGATGGATCATAAGGTTAAAGATGATTGAGGAATTGATTGAGAAAAGCGCTTGAGACTGGATGGCAGCATCCAATGCTCAAGGCGCTTTATGGTAGTTAGGATAATGTTGATGTCGTCAGGTCAAGCCAATCTAACTCTGCCCGACTAAGCTTGATGTTGGATCCTTCATCACAAGACTGCAGCTCTTCGGGTGATTGCGCACCGATCAGGGCACATGTCGGGAATGGTTGATTCAGCACATAGGCGAGGGCAATTTGGATTGCAGTAACTCCTTTGGCTGCAGCCAATTGTTTGGCACGCTCCAGGCGCTCCCAGTTCTCGTCGCTGTAGAATACCCGTACCAAGTCCGCGTTGTCCCGAATTTCCGGTGAGAATCGGCCGGTGAAGAAACCTCTTGCCTGAGAAGACCATGAGAGAAGCGGAAGCTGTTCCGATTCATGCCAGGCAATGGTCTGGGCATCTGCGGATACGCAGCCTGCCCAGAACGGTTCGTTTGCTTTTGCCAAACTCAGGTTGGGAGAACTAAAGGAGAAGCCGACTAATCCGTTATCCTTCGCATATTGATTCGCTTCCTGAATGCGCTGCCAGGTCCAGTTGGATACGCCGATCGCTCCGACCGTCCCATTCGAGGTATATTCATTCAGAATCTCAACTACCTCACCCGCAGGGACGGCAGGGTCGTCGCGATGAAGGGCATACAGATCGATAAAATCCGTCTGAAGTCTTTCCAGACTCGTTGTGATGTCGCTCTTGATGTCCTTCTTGCTTACGCGCGGTCCATGCTGATCGTGGTGAGCACCCTTTGTCAGAATGACGAGCTGTTCGCGGTTACCTCGCTCCTTCATATAACGGCCGATTACTTCTTCGCTTTGACCGCCGCAGTATATATGCGCGGTATCAACCGAGTTGCCGCCAATGGCAGATAGGCGTCCAGATTGGCTGCGGCTTTCTCATAACTATCATGATAAAAGTAGTCCGTTCCCTTCATAAGGGCTGAGACGGGTTTGTTTAACCCTTTAATCGAGATGTACTCCATATTTAATTCCTCCTCGGGCTGTATGTGTAATGGATTACAATGTCACTCTCTTTCGTGCTTCCGCAGACAACAGACAAGCATCAATCACGCGCATGTTCCGGATGGCATCTTCGGCAGAGTAACGAAGCGGCGTGCGATTCAGAATGGCTTCTGCTAGTTGGTCGCCTTGTTCACTGTAAGCATTCGCTACCGGTACTTCGATTTCTTGTCGGCCATCGCCATTCGTTAAATAGAAATTGCCGCCATCCTCTGGCAAGCTGTAGGCATACGGGACTTCGATAAGTCCATCGGTTCCTAAGATTTCCAGTGGATTACGAAACGCTGCCCACATGCCGCAATCGAAGGTGAGGGAGACGGAGTCCGGGAATTCGACGAGGCCCGATGCCATCATATCTACCTGACCATGCTCAGGCGAGAAAAGAGCTTGAACCGTAACGGCCTCAGGCTCCTTATCTAGCAAAAGGCGTGCCGCATTGATCGGATAACAGCCGATATCATAGATGGAACCTCCGCCCCAATCCTTACGGAAGCGAACGTTACCGTGGTTAGAAGAGCTATTGAAGGTGAACGCACTGCGAATACCGCGAATGTCTCCAATCGCTCCCGCGGCGATCATATCCTTCAAAATGTCATAACGAGGGTGGTGGCGATACATAAATGCTTCCGCCAGATAGACTCCAGCCTGGTCGGCTGCTTCTGCCATCTCGGACGCTTCAGCTTCGGTCAGGGCAAGTGGTTTCTCGCATAGAATATGTTTGCCTGCTTCGGCGGCACGAATGCTCCATTCCTTGTGCAGATGGTTCGGAAGCGGGATGTAGACTGCATCTATGGAAGTATCGGCTAAAAGGGATTCATAGCTCCCGTAGGCTTTGGGAATATGCAACTCATTCGCTGTTTGTTTGGCGGTATCTTCGTTCCGGCTGGCAATCGCCACAACTTCGTTATGTTTGGATTGTTGCAAGCCGGGTATCACCGAACGCTTGGCAATGCTGGCACAACCAAGGACGCCCCAACGAATCTTCTGGGTCATATCAAAGTCAGCTCCTCTGTCTTGAAATAAGATTATATTGCGATTATAAAAGACAGATATTAAAATTGATATAATATTATTTTGCATTGGATTATAACAATATTGTCATGAAGGAGATGGGCAGTATGAAACGGCAATCGCATTTGTTAACGCTACCGGAAATGCCGTTCTTCTGTCTGCCGGAATCCGTAGGGATTTATCGAGACGACCCGGAACATAGCGTGGCCCGTGCAGCAGGGGCGTTGAACAACTTCAATATTCATTACGTTGCCTCTGGCAAAGGGCATGTGGAGATCGATAATCAGGTGTATACGCTCGGTCCTGGAGAGGCAGTGCTCTATTTTCCGATGCAGGTTCAGCGTTATTATAGCAGTCAGGATGATCCATGGGACGTCCGGTGGTTTCATTTCTATGGAAGTGGATTGCAAAATTATTTCATCGAACGCGGATTTCACAAAAGTCTGTTATGGAGTATCCGACAACCGACCGTGTTTGAGGAAGCTCATGAGGCACTGTTAAGTGAAGCGGAACGGCATCGTATGCTAAAGCCGGCTCAATTATCAACGTTGACTTACGCTTTGTTAGCCGTATTTGTTGAGCAGGCATCAGCCTTGTCGGGTAACAAATCGAGCAGCAGCATAAACCGCATTCTGGAATTGTTGCCTGAAATGCAGCACGATGCAGCACAGCCTTTCGTGCTGGAAGAGTGGGCGGATAAGCTGGGGGTTAGCACGTATTATTTCTGCAAACTGTTCCGGAATGTCATGGAGATGACACCGATGGATTTCATAACCCGTTGTCGACTCCAGATGGCGAAGCAATGGCTGCTCGACCATAAAGAGAAAACCATCGGGGAGATTGCGGTAGAGGCAGGTTATCCGAGCGTCAGTTATTTTAATAAGCGATTCATGGAGCACGAAGGAATGACGCCTTCATCTTACCGACGACTATATGGGATGAACGGATAACTATGATGATTAGACCGACCGGACAGGTAACACCCCGACTTAGGTCTAGGTTTTAATCACATCTATGGTCGGTTAAAGAAATGGCTTGCCCCCACTACAATAATATTAACAGAAGGATTTGACGAAATCCTGATCAATATGTGTACGACGTGGGGGAAAGCGATATGAACGAAACTAACACGATATATGTAATGTTAACCGATACGGGAACGAAGTTCACGAAGATGATTAAACGGATTACAGCTGCACCTTATAATCATGCTTCGCTTGCATTAGATGAGGGCTTAAATGAAGTGTATAGCTTCGGTCGGAAATGTGCCAACAATCCATGGGTAGGCGGATTTGTTCAGGAAGATATATATGAAGGGACCTACCGGCATTTTCCTGACACCCGCTGTGCACTACTCCGCATGGAAGTATCCCGTCATCATGTTGAAGCAGCAGGCAGGGTCATCCAGCACTATAAGGATGAGAAAGACGCGTATAGCTATAATCTTCTTGGCATGATCGGGCTGATGGTCCGACTGGATATTACGCGTGAACGGTCCTATTTCTGTTCTCAGTTCGTGGCGGAAGCCATTAAGCAAAGTGGCATTTCGTTATGGGATCGACCATCCTCAATTGTCACTCCCAATGATTTCCTTGAACATCCCTCGCTCGAACTCGTGTACGAAGGCATGTTGTATGATTATCCCTTACTGGATCAGACAAGATTGGCTAATCAGCCTAATCTTATGCAGACTGTCGTACTGTAGCGATGCTAACACATTAGGAACGGGTTAGTTCTGTGTTAGCTCGCTTGATGATGTCCTCAATTTTCACTTCATATTGATAAATGCTTTTTTTCTTGGAGAGTATTTGACCGGATAACGTTACGAGACGAGACAGAGTATCCGCAGTGCGGGCTGGCTCTTGTGCCTTAATGGCGGCTTTGAAATTCTTCCACTCGGTTTGCATTAATTTATTTGGATTAGAGATTGCGCTTTTGTCAGCCTTGATCCGGCTCTTGATAGGTTCGATTTCGGCAAGAATAGAACGTACCTTTGTTGCCTTGCTGGTTTTGGCTTTCTTGGCCGCGGTTAAGGCGTTTTGTTTGTTTTTGATGTCTTGTTTGCCGAGTGTAACCATTAGCTTCATGCTGTCGGCTTGGGTTTGCAGCATTTTCGCTAGCGTCTTGTCCTTCAGTTTCTTGGTCGTTGCGATTTGCTTGTTCAAGGCTGTATAGGTATTAAACAATGGCTGGTATTTGTTCTTCGCGGATTGGAGTTGATCTTCGAGGCGACGAATTTTGTCTTTATCAATGTCGTTGATCCGTTTGCGCGTCTCCGATGTCTTGGCTTCGTTGGCGTAACGCAAGGAAGATATTTTGTCATCCCAACTCATCGTCTGTTGCTGTTCTGACTTCAAGTCGTTAAATTGCTTGGTTAATTTGGACTGGTTGGAACCGGTTGCTCGTTCCGCGGTGGCATTCAGTTGCTTCTGGATGGCGTCGGTAAATTCAATGGCGGCGGCCTCCACGATATAACCAGGGAAGAGGGAGGCAGTCAAGATACAAATGAGGAACACGGACATAATTCGGCGTAGCATACAATCACTCCTTCACGAATAGCAGCGCTCAGGCGCTGGTGTTGTGGTGGATTTACGAAAAAAAAAGCACCCGATAGAAAGGCGGTAATACGCCTCTCTTACGGGTGCTTCCTTCGTAAGAATCCGATTCACTTTTTTATACTATAAAGGATGAAGGTGCTCATTGTCAAACATATATTCGTATTATTGGAGCTTGTAAGGGACTGAGTATTTGGTTCCAAGAAGCCGTATCTCCTTCCCAGGTATGGCCTTTGGGGATTTGTATAATGTTTACATGCTCTGAAAACGTGGGTAAGGTGAATATCTGTGAATCTCTGCTCAACATGACAAATAAATAGGTGATATTGGCATTGGAGTAGGTGTCCCGTATCGTATCATAGATTGTTTGCGCGTCTTTACGGTGGGGGATCATGCGAACGAGCAATACGGATCGATCGGAGTCCAATGCGTCATGAAACCGTGTCAGACGTCGATCCAGCCGTTCACGGAAGATAGGGTAATCATACAGCGGAGCCTTACGCGGGTCATTCTTAAAGTCATGAAAAGAGAGACAGGAAGAGGATCTGTCTCGTACATAGTAGGTGTTCACGGATTTTGCATAGATTTCAAGGTTGGGGAGCTGCATAAAATCGTCCATCCGGTTACGAATGACCTTGCAAAACTCGCTCGTCGAAGCAAAATTAAACCAGTCCCACGGCCCGGCTGCCCGCCGTAAGCCGTTCTTTCTCAGTTGTGTCGCCACCTGACAGTTGTGACCGAGACTGTATATCTCCTGAAATGCCGAAGGTATCGTCACGTGGTCTACCTCCTAACTCCAAAACTATCAATAGTATCGTATGTTGAGATGATAGGATTGGTATGGGGAGGTGCTGCAATATTCTTATTTTTTGACTAGTAATCCTGCACGATATAGTACAGTAATTAGCGAATAAAAGTCTGCACTTCTTCCGTGCGGTGTATCGATGACCGGGCTGCCATACTGATCCCGGAGTTGAACAAGGGCGCTGATTGCTCTTTGAGCATAGGACGGGATTTGCGTTAATTTCGCTCTATTCTCTAAAACCTTAACTCGCTCACCTGTCTTCTTAAGCGAGGCTCCTTGTTCTTGAACCCCTTTCTTCAATACATTTTTACTATTGGTGAGGGCTTTAATCTCAGATTTTAATGTGGCGACCGTCTGTTTAAGTTGTTCAAACTGTTGTCTTTCACTTGGCGTCATAGCGTCATCATCCTTTACTTTTAAGTTATGGTAAGCCTCTTGAACGAGAGGAATAAAATTTTTCTGAGCTTGTAAGACGGAATTACCTAGAAAGAACGTAGATCCCGGGCAAGATTTTGCCGGCAAACCATTTAGCTTTACGCCGGTTTTGAAATTATATACTTTAGTGCCAGATGGGCTGTACCAGTGATGGTATACGATATGCTCTGTATCGACTGGAAGTTTGAAAACTTCGCATAATGCAGCATTCAAGAAGGTAATGGTGTGTTTATGCTCTTTGGTCATGTGATCACCATTGGTATCAAAGTTGCCAATATGCTCCAAACATAACGCACCTGTGTTCGCTCCTTTAATGCCTGCAGGGGTTGTGTCAAATGAACGGCAAATGGCGATTAAGCCGTCAGGGAATGTTGTGATGTTTTGTCCAATGTCAGACCATCCGTTGGTATGGACATGAAAGCGTTTCATGGCCTCAAGTCGAGCGAAATGATTACTACCGTTAAAGGAAGTGTAATTAGGAGCCCATGTATGATGATTTTGAATGATAGAGATTTTCCTTTTGAAACTCTGTGTCTTCAACCATTCATAGAATTCCAGACGAGTTAGAAGTATAAATTGGCCACTGTGCTTCACACGAGTCATCCTTTCCCTTCGTCAGAAGCTTTGCTTTTTAATGCGGTAATGGCATTTTTCATCTGAGGTGGCATAGGTAAGTCCAGCCTTCCATAGTTCTCCATAAGACTGATTAGCTCATTGCCAATATAGAAGAATATGGCTCCCGTCATGAGGCTAAGAGATCCATCTAAGCCGAGCAACTTATCAATTTGAAATAGGAGAGCAATGACAGAGAACATTAAGATTTTTTTGATAATCCCCCAGTACCCTTTATTGGAGTTCCAACCTTTCGAGGTGTCTTCCACATTCTTTCTTCCTTCATAGTAGGAAGCAGCTAGTCCCGTTACATAATCGAGCGTTACCAGTGTAGCTAGGACATTTAAGGGCTGTGACCAGCTTCCAAATAAAAATGTGATCACAGAACCCCCGATGGTATAAAATAATAATTTATATAGTGTTGATTCATACACGGAATTTCCTCCATTAGATGATGTTATATAAAATAAAAGGACCCCCGGTGGGAGTCCTGAAGAGAATTAAATAATGAAATAATAAGCACTGTTACTGGTTCCTTTAACAAGTAGGGTACTATCCATATCACTTACGTCTCTTTTGCGAATACTGATCGTGCTGATTAATTCTTCGACACCGGCAATCCTTGGACTGAGGTATCCTGCTAAGTCGGGGACGTTTACGATGATTTCGGAGTCGATGTTACTGATTTGCTTGATTAGGATTGAGGCATCCAATTCATTGATTTGTTTAGCATCTATAGCAGCATCAAGGAAATGATGATCTTTGATCCATAACACAGCATCGAACTCATTCTTATCCTTTAGTAAAAGGCTTGCAGCTAAGTCGGGAATGGAAGAAGCGAGATGTGCCTCATGTGATTCGTAATGTGGCAATTCGATACTCGTTTCCAAATCCGTTTCGCCTAAAGCCCGTATAACCATCTCCGCATTCATATCAGGTTTCGAGACAGAGATATGAGATACGATATCTTCTTCGATTGAGTTCTTTACGGTCAAGAAGCTATTGATGTCAGTTAACGACTTTTTGATTGAAGTGACTGTCAAGTCCCCCGATAGATCCCGCTGTGAAGCAATGATAGAAGCTTCAGCTTCTTCATTCTCAACTCTGGCAATTGTCACGACGCTTGATAAGAATGCATCTGGATCGATAATCATGTCACCAACAAGGTCTGGAACACTTGCACTAAGATTAAACTCAAAATCCGCTGTCCTTTTGTTAGACACGGTTAAAATGCTTTCGATTTGATCATAATTTCGTCGAGCAATGGTCAAGTCAGCATGAACATCCGGCCGTGAAGCAACAATGGAAGAAGCTAGCTCAGTGAACATAGGATCTTCTTTTCTATGAACATATAGCGCGCAATCCAATGATGTGAAACCTACGTCACTATGCACCGTTAAATGACCTGTTATTTCTTTATGTCCCTTACCGTTAATAAATAATGTGGATTCAAGATCAGTGCGTCCGGGGCTGTAGATTTGTGAAGTAATATAATGAACGATGAGAAGAGGGGGGATTCCGGATTCTCTTGTGAAGAAGCTTAAAGCTTCATTGTTCGTCGTTTTGATAATAAAGCCATAGTTAAGAAGTTTACTGGATTCCCATCGTTCGGCAATATCGAGGACATCAAATTCAACATATCTTTCCGTCGTATTATGAACATATTGATTACTTAAAAGTTCTAGTGAATAGGGTTTATTTGCATGCGTCACGCCTAGTTCACGCCAGATGGTGTTCGGCTGATGCAGTTCCAGGTTTGCGTTACTTGGAAAGTTGATATAATAAAGTCGTAGTTTAGCACTTTCCAGAATTTTGAGATCAGGGATTCGGTCTTTTAATTCTCCGAAGGATACAAAAGCCTCGAAAGCCTCATCTGTGTTGTTCCCTGTGAGCATGCTCTTCATATCGCCATAGTTAATGGTTCGCAGATCGTCTCGACTCCGAGTCGTTGCATCCGCCAGCGGTGGCAAATATACATCACTTCTTGGGGCTTCCAGTAATTCAAATTTACCGAATAGTCGGTTGTGTGGCAGAATTTCTAATGTGCATTCAAGAAAAGATGCTGCTATGGCTTCTATATGAGATTCTATGTCCCCATGACCTCTATATTTGATGTCGAGTGTACTGGTGATTTCTTGGGATTTAAGTGTCCTGACTGAAAGTAATGCGTCCAGATCGTTGTTAGTTCTTATCATGGTAAAGAGCGATGAATCTACATCATTGTGATTAGAACGGAAAAGAATAAAGCGCCCCGAAACTTTGTTCTCAAGACGCTGCCTTATATAAATCTCACTATGGAGATCGTGATATTCATGATACAAATGTTTCACTTCCTATCTCATTGTATTGAGATTATACGGGATCCACTTTCGCCCGAATTTCGAATTGCCCATTAGGAGCGGGTGGTGCGGTAATGGCCGTTGCAATCCGAACATAGAACACCAGCTCATCATTGGGGTTAATCAATTTATTAAACAGTAAGTAATCCTCGGCAATAAACGGATCCGTATAAGAGAGTTCAATGGTCACACCTGATGGCAGCTTGTCTTTAGCAACTTCAAGCAACAGATTTTGTACGACTTGTCCAAGTTGGTTCTTGACGATGACTTTCTGGTAGTCCGTAGTCTGTCCTGCTACGACAATGTCAAAATCCAGGTGCTTTAATAAACCGCCAAATGAATCAGAATAGTATTGGCCATTCTCGTCCATGAACATTAATCCAGAGTATGTACCGAGAAATGTGGTAGTCCAACTATCTTGTTGCCCCCAGCCATCCTGAAACTCTACGGTGAGGGAGTTGTTCTGACCAAATAATATTTCTCTTTCGGAAATATTGAGATTAATATCAAGCGGAGCCGGAGTGAGAGGGGTGAAACTCCCGTTGGATGGATAATAGGGCTTGTTATTCAGGATGACGCGATATTGAACTTTGCCTTTATCAGGGTCATCTAACTGCCCCATCAATTTATTTCCACCGACTGTAAGCTGAAGGGTGGCAAGTGTATTCAGCAGATAGAACTCTGCACTAGAGAATTTGGCATCATCAACAGGGGCGTTGGATACAATCTTGATGTTGTCGACTTGTGTGTGTTGATTCCAATGAATATTGTCATCGATGTAGTAGGCAACCCTGATTTTATTACCCTTGGAGGAGAAATCTTCTTCTGTAATGTTGTTTAAAGAGCCAATATCCATGGCATGTCTTCTAACCATCTCCATATTGGATACATCGGTAAGTCTCCATGTATTAAACTTGAAATATTCCCAGGTCCGACCTTCGTCAAAGGAAAGTAGTAATTTAATCGTTCCTTCTTGTGAGATTTTATTAATGATGATGGATTGAAGATCCCCGTAGATTTGAAAGTCCTCATCTTGAATGATGAGTTGGGAGAGGGGGGAGGCTGTCATATTGAAGTGGAGTTCATCAAGATCTTCCTGATCGGTCCAGGTGACGATGTCGAAGTCGCCGTCTAATTCATCAAGTGGGCTGTAATTAGCTTTTAGCTCTAATTCAGCACTGGTTTTCCGTGGATCGTCGGTATAGTAGAGGACATCCATTGTATCTTTGAATTCATCATAAAAACCAAATGGTTCAGTTTCCATCATGATGGAAGATTCCATTTGGTTTGGATCGTCGGTGTATTCAATTATTTGAATGGTTTGATTTTCCCATTCTTCGGCAATTGTAAAAAAAGTGGTTTCGACATTAAATAAAGCTTCTGTTCTATAAGGGCTTTCAGTCCAATGACACAGCTCAACATCCCCTGTTAACGTTACCCATGCTTGTTCAGGGATTATAGAAATGTCATCCATCCCATTAGAAAGATAATCGCTTTCACTAACAGATGTGCCTAGAACCTCCCAGGAACTAAACAAATAGGTTTTATAAACACCCTCATGAAAGACTAGTGTTTTTTCGTCATAAACAGCTTGATATACGATGAGTTCATCAACACCCCAGGAGTTATTTCCATGTTTGGTTTTGCATTTTATCCGTATAGCTTCAACTAAAGTTGGTGTTATATTGAAAGTTAGATTATTTTTCGCACTAGGGTTACTGCCGCTATGGAGGATTATCCAGCTTCCATTAACTAGACCTTCAAAATCCCAAGTGTTCATACTAGTTATACTTGGGCTTAATGCATCATAATGACCCAAAACAATTTCGTAACGAGAAACATAAAACTTTCTCGGAAAAGTGATAGTTAGATACCCTGGCAGGGTTGGTGTTATAGCTGATCGATAAGGAGATTGTATATTCCCATCAAATGCATTACGCCCATTTGATGGAGTAACTACAAAACCTTCTTGAGAATCAGAGGTCATTATTGGAATTATTGACACCAATCTCAATGACTTTCTCTCCTTTCTAAAACAATTATTTTACTCAATGCTCACATTCTTGATCGGCAATTTTGATTTGTCGATAGTTTGCTTGAAGACTTTGCCAGATCCTAGTGTTTCACTTTGGTCAACCGCAAATGATTGCGTATTCATTGGACTATATGTATCGATACTTGTTTCCTTGTCCATCCCATACTTAATAAAATTCTCTTCACTTAGATCGTCCAATAATATTAGTTTAGGTGGGATATATTCAAACATTTTGAAATATTGAATGGCAAATTGTGAAAAGCCAGAACTGATAGACATTACATTGATTCTGTATAATTTGTATATGTTTATATTCTCAAACTCGTAAAAGTATTCAATGCCAGTTGATGTAGCCTGATCTACTCTAGAATCTAAATCAACCCAAATGACACCATCATCAGAGCCTTGAAATAACCAACTGACAGGTCTTGCCGTAGTACTGAATTGCAATGAATATTTATTAATTATTATGCTATCATTAAACTCATAGCCTAAATATCCAGTGGTTGAATTAATAGCCGAATACCAACCTCCTGTTATTTGGCTAAAAGCATACCAAGCATCTTGATTAACACTATTAATACTACTTGCAAACACTCTGCCTCTTGGCGTATTGTTAGATGTCATATTTGGAATTACCGTACTTTTTCCTTTGTACTCAGGGGTTAAAGAATAGTATTTACTATTTTCTGACGAAAGTAAGAATTTATTAGTTGGTATATATGCTTTAAATTCAATTTCTTGAGTCCTTGGATTACTAGAAGTAACTCCACTAACTCCCTTCGCCCGATAATACCTATACCAAGTAGTATTCGAATTCAAAGTTTGTACAGTGGTCACATTCGAGCCACCCCATACAAAAGTTGCTCCAATATCATCATAATTAACTCCATTAGTGCTCCCTTGCCATTGCCATGTTCCACATTGTGTAAAGTTACTCATGTATATTTTTGCTTCGCTAATTAGCATAGGAACTTTAAAGTCAAAAGTAATATATTGCGAACCGTTCAAAACATTCGATATAAAATAAATCGAATTAGTATTACTTGTGCCTATTTCTCCGTCAATTAGATTGTTAGGATCTGGTGCGTTTGCATTAAGTAACCCTGATGTACTTGTCGAATAGATTAGCGATCTTCGATTTCCACTACCATATATTGACGAATAACTTGTCTTTGTCATTCACTTTCACTTACCTTCCTGATTGAATAAACAAGCATTTATATTATAAAAATAACTAGTGAGCTTAATTCTACAGAAGTAATATTTTTTTCGTTCTTCTTTTTGATAAATCAACTGAATGTTCAAATACCTTTCCAGAACCAAACTGACTCGTTTCCAATTCTATACTTCTCACTGTATCGAATGAAATTAGAGTTTTGACATTCGATGACTCCATACCATATGATAAAAATTCATTTTCTGTAGGTGACATTTTATTGATTGTAATTAGAGTAGGTTGCGGCTTGTAAAACATCTTAATTCGATTTATTCCTATAGAGATTGTGTTATTTCCAGAGCTGATGTTTAAACGGTAAATTTTAAACGCTTTACTATTTATAAATTCAAATTCTCGTGCTGTTTTTTCCCCTGTCCAAGACTCACCTTTTCTACTATCTAATACTGTCCATTCAAGGTTATCTAACGAACCTTCGAATGTCCATGATGTAGGATATCTGGTGCTGAGAGTACCATTACCATTAGTAACTTCATATTTGTTAACCTTCGTTAGATCATTAAATGTAAAGCCAATCCATTGAGGGTATCCAGTAGTGCTAGAACCCCAATTTTGATTGCTGTCTGTGAAGGCTCTCCAAGCTTCATAACCAGAACCACCCTCTGTAGATGCTCTTATTGTACCAATGGCATTTGAATATACCGTCATATCTGGGATTAAGCTCTCTGAATAATTATACTCAACAATAGATTTTAATTTATGTTCGTTTAAAAGTAAGATTTTCTGATCATAGAAATATTCAAACATCATAAGTCTATTTATTCCTGTCCAAGTAGCATGACCGTTGTTTGAGGAAAAATTTAATCTGTATTTTTCGTACTCTTTGCTGTTTGAAAATATATATTCCCTTTCACTCGAACCCCATCCTGTTTGATTAGTCTGAGAGTCTAGAATGACCCAGTTTGTATTATCGTTAGAACCTTCAAATGTCCAGTCTTTAGGATTTGCACTTGCTCCACCCGTGCTTGTATAGGTTTAATTGAGTATTTGGATATGACGATCTTTCTTGTAAAATCATATCTTATCCAACCCGCAGTTTGACCATTCGCCGTTCTCCAATCATTTGCATTACTAAAAGCAATCCATGCTTGATTTTGAGTTGAGCTTGCACTTGCTCCACCCGAAGGCGCAGTATCACTTGTCATTTCTGGTATGGCATTAACATTAGACAAGTAAGCCATTTCATCACCATCCATTTCTTGATAGAACCTTTTTAGGAAAGAACAAAAAAGAAGTAGAGGGGCAAGCCCTACTTCACATTAATTTTCTTAATATCAATATATTTATTAAGTCGCTCTTTGTACATTTTACCTCTACCTAACACCTCGCCTGATGAAGTGTTGTCATCCATTGGAATGGTGATTGATGTTGGCTTCCTATCCAATATTGATAAATCATCCATTCCTTCACTTATAAAAGTGTCCACATTAGGCAATATTGTCGATACTGTTTCCCATTTGGGCGGAATTGCTGATTTAGGTGGAGTATAGCTGTACATCTTTAATTCATTTATGCTTGTAAAGCTAGCATTACCGTTATTTTCAGTCCAATTCAGACGATAAGCTTTAAATCTTTGAGGATTATCGATTGTAAATTCAATATCCATAAACCCACTTGACCAAGATTGATTCGTGCGGGTATCCAGCGTAAACCAAGTCCCATCTCTTCCATTGGTGGTATCATTGGAGCCTTCAAATGTCCAGACTTTAGGCATTCTAATCAAGTAGGCACTAGTAACGCTTCTTATGACGTACTTCCCAATATATAAAGGTATGTCGAAAATGTACCCTAGAAAGCCAACGGTACTTCCATTCTTCGTTGTATACCCTTCATTGTTATCAATCTGATCAAACGCCTTCCAAGGGGCAGAACCAGTACCATACTCTGTATCTGCAAATGCCAAACCATAAGGTGCAGTGTTTGAAGTCATCTTAGGTATTATAGTGTCAGGGCTGTACGGCTTTGTCTCTGGTTTCCCAGGCTCCCACCTCATATACTCGCCATTCGCTAAGATAAAAGATTTAATTTGCGGCAATATTTTAATTTCAACGACTGGGCGAAAACCACAAGTATTGTATACTTGGTTTGCATTGTAACTGAAATAATAATTGTTCGTCTTGTCGCCTCTTAAAACTCTCTGGCTTGCATGTGTCGCTAGTGTAGTAGATGACCATGACAATATGCCTCTCCAATTCCAGACATTATTATCTCCTGCCGTAATCGAACTGTTTAAAGTTGAATTAACAATATACTTATCCCACTCGTTTTTGTCATCTGTTGCAGAAGTACCACCAGTGAGAAGGCGCATAGATGCTTCGTAACCAATAGATTCGCTTTCGAATTCCAGCTCCCCAATTTGCATTTGACTTCCACCTTGCGATGACAATACAGAAAAGCGATAGTAGGAGTATCCTTGACTATTCCTAAAAGCAAATCTCGTTTTCACGCCACCGATACCGTTGCTATTTTCGAATATATCTCTCCACTTATGACCATCATCTGATCCTTGTAGTTTAAAATGTTTGGGGTGTTCTGTTGGGCTTGACGATATAGATGGTGGAGGAGTTATTGATAAAGCAGTAATCATCTGCTTATCATCTTTGAATCTGATGATTAGCTCGGCAGGATCGTTAGCTGATATTCGCCTCGTCCATTTGTCGCCATTACCATTTTTCCTATCGAACGCTCTCCATCCTTGATATTCACCATAGCTTCCAGTGACATATCCGTTATCAGTAATTATCACTTTGCCAGACTCATATCCAGACAATACACCAACTGGATTGAATTTAATACATGCGCCGGTAGCTAGTCCATTATTATTCAATGTATCCCACGATATTGAGTTCTGTATGTTACGATCAGCCACTAAAATCTTCTTTCTGTTGAAGTCTTCAACCATAATCAAGTAGAAGTCTCCGTTAGGTATAGATGTGCTTGTAGCTGGAATGAAATCTGACGTTTCTTGCCCAAGTCCACTAAAAGAGCCTACTGTATTTGTAGAGATCACAGAATAATTGCAACGGATACGTTTACCAATTTGAAGGTCTTTGATTTTGGTTACTTCGTCGGGATGAAGAAGGCGGCCATTAGAGTCAATATCAATGCCTTGTATTGACTGATTCTCATTGGGAGAGTTTATAGTTATTACAACTGTATGAATGTCGTCACTCAGCCCTGTTTTCTCATATACTAGCGCCGAATTAATCAGCGTATTGGTTAGAAATGTGATTTGCTCTGTCACACCGTCTATCGATATAGATGACGGTGTTTGAGATGTGGTGTTGTACTGTCCGATATATCTCAGTTTTGTTCCTCTAAAAGTGAAAGATATCTTATTACCTGCATTGTTAGAGTGTTTATTTGTTCCACCTGAATATGCAGGATTAGTTTGCGTTATCCATGTCCCCATATATGACAATAGTTGATGATCGGCGTTCATTCGCTTCCAACCACTTTCAGGAGCAGTTAAAGATTGACCTATTGTAGCCATAAATTACACCTCCTTATATTCAAAAACTGGTCGAAAACCGACTGAAGCAGAATTATTAGAAAGATTTCCACTAAAATGATTGACTGTAGTTCTTCCTCTAAACGTCCTAAATGCATTCGTTACTGTAGTAGACCCTATTACCAATCCAATTGTGGGAGTATCTTGTGTCCACGTAAACAATGGACTCCAATTAAACACATCATCTAATGTTTTCCCAAATTGAATTTTTTCTGTTGGGAAATTCACGATGTATTTATCCCACTCGTTGTTACTAGGCCACCCACCAAGACCCATATCCGACAGTGATAAATTACCATTCACATCCGAATAAGCAACTCCTCCTGTGAGAGAACGAAAGCTTCCCTTCACCCCTCCAAACACTTCCGTTCTACCCTGAATTACTTTACTTGATTGGTTAAGAGTGTTCCATGATTGTGTGTTCTGAATTATGCGATCAGCTACTAGAAGACCGATGTCGACCTTGATGTAATAGAAATATCCAGTATCAAAAGATGTTGCTGGCATACCTTCCAATGGATACTCGACTCCCTTGGCCTCGCCGATTCCCCATGTAGATATACTTTTGTCGTAAAAGCCATAGATATAATCTCCTATCGACAAATCTTGAATCCTTGATCGCAAGATTCCTGTTGTTGCTGGTATCGGCATCTAAACCACCTCAATTCTATCAATAGCTTTAAACTTACTTTTATTAACCTTCGTGCTAAACAACTTCCCCTCATCATTCCAATTCATATCTTCTGTACCAATAAGAAAGTATTGTTGATTTAACTCCAAAACTCCATTCGCGCTATTTACATACGGATTGGTATATTTATCTGGAGTAGTAAAGTCATCAACTGTAAAGTGACTTGATACCTTACTTGCGAACAATTCAATTTTCACTTTGGCGTATTGATCAACTGGTGTGAATATTCCGCCGTTAGCATAATCGATTTCAGTCCATGGGCTCCATGTCACTCGGTCAGGAGAAGAGGCGGTGTAGATTTTATACGAACCGCTCCCTTTGGTAGCTACATTTCGTGCTATGCGCCTGAATGAAGTAACTTTATCTTTAATGACAATCACTTCTGATATCCAACTACCCGTATTGCGATAAACGCCATGGCCGGCATCATCTTGAGTATCTTGAATCAAACGCAGCTGATTATTTTCGTATACAACGTTATCGAACGAACCTCTGGAAAAATCGAGCGGGATAGCAATTTCTTGAGTAGCCATGTTTTCTCACTACTTTCATAAGTAATTTGGTTGTCTTAAGCAAAATAACTATCAAAAAATGTGCCAGTAACATCCACGATCTCTTTGCCGTTCGTCATTTGGAGAACGACAATATTGTACTTTTCATCTTTATGATAACCACCCAATAAGGCCACGATGGGTAAGGTGCTTATTGAGATTTGATGATTGAGTTCGTCAACTAGTGCTGAAACATTGGTTGTATATTCAGTATGGTACTTACCAGGGCGAAGAGTAAGCGTATAAGATTCGGTGTCCGTAAAAATGTTCAGTTCGTCATTAGCACCTGTAATGATCTCAACTTCGCCGTTGATCGTCTGATTCCCCCAGACACGCTTGTACTCGTCAGTATAAAATGAATTCATTATGTTCACCTCGTTATTTAATTTCCCAATTAACTATGCCTGCCATATCCTTGATTAACGGAGCGGGTATCTTATCGGCAATCAGTCCGTCACGGCGGATGATTAAGGATCCTTTGAGATCTTGGTTGGCTGATATTTTGATTTGGAGATATAATGCTTCATTGAATGGGATCGTTAATATATTTTGAAAGCAAATGATAACTTCTTCGAGTTCCATTCTCTTTTTATAGCCGATGTTATATGAAGTGATGCTATGATTAAACCTACCGTTGGCGGCCTTTCTTGTGAATAGATCGGCATCCGATACTGCTTCTTTGTAGGTGATAATATCATTGTATAGAAATGTTCTACCTGTTAATGGATACTCTGTGGTCTCCGTTGAATAGGAGATCATAATTCGGTGTCCATTCATGTTGAAGATCCCGTTAGCGACGTCAAAGAACACCTGAGATCCTTCACCAATGAGCCCAAATCGGATTAATTTTTCTCTATCAATATCATAGAAGTTGTTTGGTTTTTTCGATTCGAAGTCGAACTCTGAAGAGAATGAGTTGTCGTAATAATCTGCAATCCATATAAAGGATTGGTTTGGAACAGGGGAGTGATTATATTTTCGATCGCCTAGAATCATGCACGTACCCTCCATTGTATTGTGAGTATAGAAAAGGACAGGTACATAATGTACCTGTCCAACAAATTTACCGTATGGCTGGTTTAGACATACCGGTAGGAGACCCTAATTTTAAATTGCTGCTTGCCGCTTTTGGCATCGAGCGGAACGGCTGCTCGCAGGGTTACTGTAGCATAGTTGCCTGCGGCATCTACACGATCACCATTGTTGTTTACACCTAGAATTTCTCTAGCTGCCGGGACAAATGGAGTTGGATAAGTAGCTCCCGTATGATCCTTGGTTGTCTGGCCAGTCGTTCCAATGGGTTTGGAAGCATCCTTACCGATAATGGAAGTCGGTTGATCCAAATCTGTTTCGCCTAATGAGTCTACTTGAGCGTGAAACCAATTGTTCTTAACAACCTCGACTTCGTTGCCGATGGTATTGCCCAGACCGCCGGACATATCGCGGGTAGTGATGGTACAATCCTCCATTTTTGAAACATCGGTGGTTTGGCCCTTATTGTTCCATATGTTAAATTGGTAAGCTGGCCCTAGGTCACCAGCATCAATGACGCCAAAATCAAATGGTGCTGTTATGGTTTGCGTGTGTGTACTATTCATCCATGTAATAACGGGTGTAGCCATTGTGAAAAACTCCTCTGTATTTATATTTTTATTTTTAATTCAATCGTGATTCCTTGAATATTTACGCCTTGCTTCAAGACATTTACACGGAACATGTCTCCTTGTATCACCTTGTTTGAAGTGAGAGAGACCGACTTATCGTCAAAATTGCTTAATGCCCGGAAGTGCAAGTTATTGCTTAAGATGTTGGTCCAGTCCACTATGTTTCTGCTCTTCTCGATGCTGATTTCAGTTTCCGTATCGCCATGCACTTTACATATAGCATGAACGGAAGTGATCTCACCATCAAATGGGAAAGGGACGATAACGTCCTGAATTCCTTGGAAAATATAAGAGGGCAGGCAGAAGACAACAATTCGTTCTTTGAGCTCATAGGGGAAGGATTTTAACTTAACGTGCTCCGCAACCGACATCAGCCCATCTCTGAATTCATTAACAGGCAGGAGATTAGCGCCGAAGATATCAATGGGAACCCATTGGATTCCATCATATCGATAGCGAACACCATCGCTATAGGTTTGAACGGTCCAGCCAACGGATGGATAGGGATAAGTAGCGTGTAATTCTTTCATGTCTGCCACCGTGGGCTTAAACACCAACCTGGTTGTTTGATAAGCATCCATCGCCTGGTCTCTGGCGCGATCTGCTTCATCTGCAGCCCGGTTAGCATTATCCGTTGACTTCCGCGATTCATCGATAATTATTCTGGTTTCAGAAATGAGCTGTTCTACCTTACCGATCAGCGATTGATTCTCGGCAAGCTTCTGCTCGATCTCTGAAATATAGTCTTGCAGCGTAACGACAACATCCGGATGACGCCGTACCAAAGCATATATTCTGCTGGCTGGATACATAATTAAGCCGCGCCCTTTGAAACGGCATAGCAAGGTACGGCCTTCCATAGAAGGGTGAACCTGAACCGTCCCGTTGGCATAGTTCACCAAGAACTCATGGCTTTCTATTGTCTTACGTTGTTCAAAAATCTCTTGATCAACCTCTATCATGCCGGCAATGCTAACCCGATCCTGGAGGGAAGGCAGTTCCAAGAGCGTAATAAGACCATTAATGACGGGAAGGGAATCAGTCCTATCGACGTAAGGATCCTCTATGGTCCCTTTTCTAGCGATAATGGTTAAAGGATCGTTGTACTGTAATTGAGTGATTAAATCAGGCAAAATATCACCTCCTCACTGAAGTGTTTTGAATTGATACCTGAATTTGATATCCGCTTTGCCATCAACGCGGAGTACATTCTTGCCAATCGGAAAACGGAGATAGTTATCATTAAAGTTGCGATAGCGATAGGTAACGGGAAGTGTGGTTTCAATGTCTTCCGTCTCATTGTTAACATACAATGTTTCTCCGTCAATTAATTCAGTGAACTTGAATTCATTAAAATGGTGCGATAAGTTCTGTATGGAGAAATCTCCGTTCTCATACTTGGTTATCCAAATCTCTGGACTGCAATCCAAGTCACCTTTGTTGTTAAACACGAGCACGGGCTCGAACTCGAATTGAATGGACTTAAAGCGAGCCTTAAACTGGTACGAGGCAGTCTTGAATAAGATTCGAAACATGTATTGCGGATTGTCAAGGTGACTATCATCATTTAAATCGGGGAAGGGCCCACCATTCACACAAGTTTTCCAATCGCTCCAGTCATGTCCGTTCAGCTTGACTCTGGTCTGGACCATGATCTGACTTCCGGCAGGCTGTTCGGATTGCCAAAGAACTTTGCTAATAACTCCATCCGCTCGCAACGGGAGATCAAGTGCAGGGGAGGTATAGTCCCCTTTAAGATTTATTAACGCAAGCCAATTAGCCATTTCATCACCCCTTAATCAATCTTTCCAAAGGGGCGATACAGAACGGCTGTACCACTTTCCCTCCATTTGGCGATACGGTAGCTTGCCCAAACCGCATTTTTGTCATAGGTTGTCGCACCATCGACAATGACCCAATTCGGCTCTACATCACCGGATTCTCCCGCTTGGATACAGACGTAGAAACGACCATTATCCGTGGTTGGGAATGAGATATCATTAATACTGTAGTAGTGGTTGGGATTCCATTGATTCGCTCCTCGCGTGTCTTGAACTTCGCCGCTATTAGAGACAGGGAAGATGGGTTCGGTTAGACCGGAGTACCCTGTTTGTATGCAAGTATAGAAATGCCCATTATCCTTGTTAGGAACAATAACGGTGCCGTTGCTATAGGAAGTCAAGCTTTTCCAGATGGGAGCTGCTGTACCTGATCGAATATTAACCCAGCCAAGATAACCACCAATCGAGAGTTGGTTGGCATGTAAAATATGCTTGGATGGCCATACCCCAGAAGTAGGGGGGGCATCTACATAGGTTTTGGAATCGTCATCAATTGTTTGAAAATTGTTAGCTAGAGCGAGTATCGTATGTTCAATTTCATCTGTAAATTCAGGCTTCGTTAAGCCTAATTTGTTCGTTGTTGTTGACATGATAGGCTCCTTTCTCTAAGGATTTAAACCAGACCATTGCGTTGTGGGAGCGTAGTCACTCCATTTCGTACGGTGCGGGTTCAAAATAAGCTGATCATCAATATCCACGATGGTTGAGGTTCTATCACCAACGTTGAATTCGTTGACATCTATATTATATTTTTGTTGATCCCATTTGTATAAACGGGAAGTGAATATGGGGGAATAAGAGTAGGGACTGTCACAGCGCACAGTCAAATTAACATAGCCTTCACGAATTCCGTTATGTATAAGTACAGGATCATCTACAAACAAGGCATAAAATATTCTTTCAGGATCACGTCCCCAATCATTCGTGAAGTATAATTCCTGATAGTAGTCTTGTTCGGTTAGCCATCTGGTAACCTCTCTGATTCTCTGGGTATCCCAAGTATCTTCAAACGCAAAAGAGACGTTAAATTTGAGGGGGGCTTTTTTGATTCCTTGAAAATAGGGGCGGTCACGCCCCTTGATGGATACTTCCTGAATGGATCTAGATGGTGCCAGAGACTCCTCATACATGCCAGAGCTCATCGTTACATTGATAATTCCATAATCTACTGATTTTTTGCCGGCGTAAGAAAAATAGAGTGCATCGCGTATAGTCATATGTATCACCTCCTTTTAAACGACTGTAAATGTCAGCTTGTAAATACATTCGAGCTGCCAGTTGTTATAGTGGTTAATTCCCCAAGACAAGTTGTCACTTGGGAGCCGATTTTGGCAACGGCTTTATGATTTGAGAAAACATTGGAACTTCCGGTAGTTACTCTACCTTGGCCAGTTCCACTTCGATTAGGATTGATATTTCGATATTCAGTGTAGCTATTATTGGAAGGAATAGAAGTAGCTACCCAGTTCTCCGATAATGGATTGTCAACAGTTGCAATAGAACGTCCATTAATATAAACCGTTGAGTTAGCGTTTACTCCTGAGCTAGTTATCCTTGCATCGCTATAACCTGAATAGCTATAATTCCAACCGTAAAAATCATCATAACTATATACATCGTATGAAACGTAATTCCTTTTTGTAACAGGAGCCGAAGCAGATCCGTGTGTAGCTATTCCTGCCAAATAATTGACACCTCCGTCTACTGAATTAGTTCAAATCAATTCTCG
This sequence comes from Paenibacillus sp. JCM 10914, assembly GCF_001315105.1. Classification (GTDB taxonomy): domain Bacteria; phylum Bacillota; class Bacilli; order Paenibacillales; family Paenibacillaceae; genus Paenibacillus_AQ. Next base: position 49,837 of record NZ_BAZR01000003.1, read on the forward strand.
GCGCAGTAAATTTCATGTTACCGCCAGCTTCAAAATTCATGGCACCTGTTGATTTGATGTTGATTGCTCCATTAGGAGCGATCTCGATGAATGAGCCTGAAGAATGGACGATTTTGGCTGTACCAGCTTTGACTTCCAGCGTCACATCTTTGGATTCTACCGTTACCGGATTTTCTTCCGAAATAATCTTAATGCCATTATCCGACAGGTCGATGCTTCTCATCCTGCTGTTATTACTCGCTTTATATTCTTGTTTGAATCCACCTCGATACTTCGTTTCAACCATTTTGGCGCGGTCATTGGCACCACCGTCTCCAGTACCTAGCTTACGAATAGGTTCAGCGTCATTACCACTATCAGTGAAACTGATCTCTTGCTTAATCTTTATATCATCCGGTCTAAAACTATAGGCATAAGCTTTAATGGCTGTTACTTCTGTAGTCAGTATCTTTTTCTCGTTGTCTTGCCAATATAGTTCTCGGCCCCGAGAGTCTTTAGCATGTTCACGCTGATCGACTTTTGCAGTAATGAATCGGATATAGTTGTCCTCAATCTCGATATAATCAACATACTCTCCGATATTTGTATCTTTAGGAAGGGTCTTCACCTTGTTTACAGTTAGATCATTAATATAAGACTGGTCTGCAAGAATCGTATTCACCTGTAAAGTTTCTGCAACGAGTTTGCCGATGTTGATAATATCGAGATTATCCATGTCAATGTAACCAGCTTCAGCATCAATGAGTATATTTCCGTTAGGGCCAATGAATTGGCCCTTTTTAAACTTAGCCGTACCATCCATGCTAATGCTGGCAGGGGCATCGTCGAACTTATCGCTTCCGAACCACAGTCCGTACTCCGGGAACATTTGAATGATGCCGCCTTTACTATCCTTGAGTGTCAGCGACGAACCTTCGATATGGCCATCTTTAAATAGACTTTTTGTGATTTCAGCCTCTTCAGCATATAGTTTATACATCCATACATTCCCGTCATAATCCGCACGGAAAGGAGCATAATCCCATATACTATGACCTAACGCTAATCCGTTCTTATCAATCGTGAATACTTGATCATTGACACCGGCTTTTATAAATAAATCGCCATCGAGCGTAGTACCGAATGTTTTCTCTGCAATACCATTTCTGAATCGTTCGATAATAAAGCCTTCGTCAGCAGTGATGGATACGCGATTGACTTTGTTTGTATCACTGCAATTGGATGACTCGTATCGGTTCAGATAGAATCCGAATTTGTCAGGCTGCTCTGATAATAAGCCAAGCTTAACAACCTCGCGGCCGCAGCGATCATCGATCATGAGCCTAGAGCCCTCGATCGTGAATACGCCTGTGGTATCGCCAATGACTACGCGTTGACCGAGAATGATTTTGCCGAGCACCATCTCTGCAATTAATCCGTCAGCCGTAATGGCAGTTTCATAACGAAGCCCTCCGGAACGGGTTAAACCAAGCACACCATGTGTAGCGCGAAGGAATCGAAGAGGGTCATTGGGATCAATGATCGTAATTCCTTTGCGGTCGATCGTTACAAATTCATTCGATGCCATATTGATGTCATTCGTTACTTTATCCCAAAAGTGATCAAATAGCTTACTCATCTCTGAGGTATCGACGACAGCCTTACCCCATTTGGTCTTATTGAGATCGACTACAACAGCTGTATTCTTGGCATCATTGAGGAACTTCTCGATTCGGGTGGATTCATCATTCACGCTTTTGGCGTTGGAAAGAGTCAGATTGATGTTAAAATTCTCGTAGTTGTAAGCGATCTCCGTTATTCTGGCGGTTACATAAGTATTGGTAGGCTCATATTTGATGTTGACGAAGTCACCAAGCTGAAGTTTGCTCCAGTTTCGTTGTTCTTCGATAATCTCAAGAAAATTGACAATATCGATATCAATCGACAGTTGAGGCTGTTGTATTTCTTTGAATTTATCTAATGCTGCCTGATAGAGATCTTGTTCGTCAACGTAGGTATCATCGTTAAACTCTCGCTCAATAACAAAATAATTCAATTCCTGAAGTTGTTCTGGGGTGAAGTTATGCTCAGCAAGTAGCCTCTCTTGCAGTTTTTCGATTTCATCGTTAATCTGTTCGATCGATGCGGTCATAACACTAATCTCAAGTTCCTTTAACTTCACCTGGTTCTCTTTATGATCCAAACTGTATCGATCAACAATAGCAGCATCATTATTGTTCGTATTGTATTCTCCAAGACTGATGTTAACCAACTGTATAAAAACACCTGTACTACCACCGCTAATCATTACTTGCGAGCTTGATTGATCTTTAATTTTACCAAGCAGCACCCACTGATTTGAAGTTACGGATCTGGCTTGTCCATCCAGACTAACGGCCACACCTGTTGTGTTATCCACTTTGATCATGACTGCATAGGCGTAGGTTTGATCAATCGTAAACGATCTCTGACTGGAGCTTGATGAACATATTTCTCGAAGAACATTTTGCCATCGAATTGAAGGGAGATCATAGTGCTGGTTACATTAGCTTCATCTCTTTGTAAACGCTGCAGATCCCTTTCTAGCTGAAGTAATTGGTTCTGAAGTTTTTGGCGTTCTGTGTAATGGGTGTTGAACAATCCTGAATTAGCTTCAACGAGTTCTTGGTGATCGAGCAGGGCATGACACAACGAATCACTCATATGATGGCTGGAGGATAGAACATTACGCTGGGGATCTCGTTCGAACGGGTACATAAAATAACCAAAGCTCTCGATATAGTTCTGACCAGTGGGGTTAACTTTCTGAATTCCTAACCCATCACTTCCATTGGCGGTTAACCTCGTAACCATTTCATCGGTTTGTACCGTCTTGCCCAGGCTGTTTAAGTATTTACCGTAAGAAAAGGTCAATCCACGATTTAAGCCGGTTAATTCAGGTTTAGTTAAGCTGACTTCCCGTTTATCCGTATCAAAATGTACAATAGCATTGTAAGTTTCGGCGACAGAAAAGATGGCATCCAAAACGTTGGTAGAAGGAAAATCAAAAGTTCTATAGGTTAGTTGAAAATCGGCATCAATATAGGTAGGTGTCCAGGTCGTGTTAGCTGTCAGATCGTTCAATACTTGCCTGGCATGATAAGACTCGCCTAAATACCTTCGGATGGCTTTATCTGTTAATTCATGCGCTAAGGAAAGGCAGCGAATGGTTTTGGAGGTTTCTGAATCGCTGGAATTTTCATTGATTTCATTAATTATGAACCAATCGGTCTGGTTATCGGTAACTACTTTTATTAAATACCGTTCTCTTAAATCATTTATATTTTTATTGTTAATTAATTTATGATTAACATCCAATTGATACGGCACAGTAAGATAGAGCTCATCCACATCATTTAATTTATTGGTTCGATTGACATTATAAGCTTCGCTTAACTTGCTAATAATTTCGCGATTAGGTTTAGCAATGAAATATTGAGGTTTGACTGGTTTTAGACTATAGTCTATTTCGCCTATCAAGGATAACACTCCTTTCTTTGAAGAAGAGGGGAGAAGCTTTGTGATATTTAGATTGTTCTGTGTTTAAGTTTTGTACTAAGTGCAGTTTCAAACTTTTCTAGGAGACTTTTACCGGTATCCTGCTGGTCAGCATGAATGGATACATGATCTATTCTAATGCTGTTGTCAGTTTGAGTAGAAGTGGAAGTTGATTTGATAGCATCTTGATTAAAATTTCCTTTGATGGAGTCAATGATCTTCCTAGTAAAGTCGACAATTTTCAGAAGATTGGACGTATCGGATTTATTTAATATCAATTCTTTTTCATGCGCTAGCAGGAACTTACCTTCCGAACCCCAGGCAGGGGTCAAGCCACCTGTAGCTGCGTTGAAAATGGATGATCCTGTTAGTCCCTTCAAATTATCGTAAGTGCCATCTACGAAATTGCGACTATCCCGCAGTCGTTGGTTTATTTCACTTAGTTTTTTTATTTCATTGGTTAACCTTACATACTCGGATGAGCCTGCTGTATGTTTTTTTCTGTCATTCTGGTGTTTCGATGCCGCTTCTTTATTCTTCAAATACGTTTCCCAGTCATTTAAAATCTCTTTGGGTATGGTAGAATCACTGGGGCTTGGCTTATTGTTAGACGATCCTGAGTTGCCGTTATTATAATGATCGAGATTACCGGTACTTTGATCGAGACTGTTTCTTATATTATTGTGCTCTTGTTGCGAGATGGTCCTGTAATTCACCAGTGCCCGTTCGAGTTCAGCATATAATCCAGTATAAAATAGCTTTATTTCCTCAATTGTTGATTTGACAATCGCTTTGTCTTCGCTTAGGAGTCCTTGCTTAATTCGATAGAAATTCTTCTCGTCATTCAGCATGGCGTTATACTTCTGTTCAACATCTTTTTTCTCTTGTTCATTTTTCTTGCGTGATTGTTCGTATTGATCATCTTCATGGCTGCGAACTTGATCCAGATATTCCTTACGATCATCCAATAAATCTTGAAGGGTTTGCTTAGCCGTCTCACGATCTCGTTGTAATTTAAATTCGTCGATTTCCTCGTTCTTGGCATCTAGTTGTCCCTGAAGATCTTTACGCTTAGCTTTGGCCTCCATTGAATTGTCAAGCTGCAGGACATTGATCTTGTCAATAATTTCTTGTCTTTCCTTGAGTTTCTTACCCAGTTCTTTTTCATAGTCGTCCGAAGCATTCTCTCGATCCATAGCCTTCAATCTGGCATTAATGTGCTTTTCAAACGTTCGATATTCATCATCTAGATGTTTAATCGCTTGTTTATGGCGTTCTTCCTCGGCCTTCATCTTTTCGTCTATAGCGGAAAGTTCAAACTCTTTTTGTTTATTAATGGCTTTCTTGTAGTCTTCGATAATTCCATCGGTTATCTCTGATCGAACGGATCTCTCTTCATGCAGCATGGAACGGTTTGTTTCTCTGGCCTCAACTAGCAATTGGTTCAATTTTTTTCGTTGGGCAATGCTAATATCCGTTCGCTTGGCTTGCGTTTCTAGATACGTGATCTCGGCTTGATTTAGGTTGATTTTATTTTGAATGAGGGGGATTTGCTTTAATAATTCTTGTGTATATTCAGGCGTACCTTTTTCTAAATTACGAAGGTTATCTTGGATGACTTTAAGTTCCGTATCTTTTTCTTTGATCTTATCGGAGTATTCTTCAAGTTGGCTATAAATGATATCGTTCTTAACATCATCAATTTCGACTTGAATGGATAGTTTGTGTCCTTCGAGTGACTGCATTCTTTCTTCAAGTGCTGCCACATCCTTAGGGAGAAGCTTGGCGGTTTTTAACTTTTCTTGTATGGTTTTGATCTCAGCTTCATTACTCTTATTAATTTCTTGCTTCAATTTGAGCTGCTCCTCAAGTTCTTTGCGGAATTCAGGAGAAGCAGAGTCGAGTAAGGAGCTTCTGGTTTGAGATGCATCAATCTTTAGTGAAGCCTGATTGCGTTTTTGTTCATATTGATCAAGGCTGCTTATAAGGACAGCGTACCGTTTTTCTTGAATTTCAGTTTCAATTTTTTCTATTTCTAGATTGTTTTTATCAATTTGTTGGTTGAATTCTCCGCCTGTAAGTTGATATTCCTTAATCAGTTTTTCAGTTTTTTCATTTTGAGCGGCTAGTTCTTTTTTCCTTTGTCCAAGATAACTAATTTGCGACATTTCTTCTTTTCGCCATTCGACGGACAGATTATTATAGCCGGACTGATTGTTCTTGGACTCGCTGATACGATTCTCGATTTTTTCTAATTTGTTATTAGATTGAGAAATGGTACTTTCTACGATTTCAGTCCGTAGTTTGTAGATGTTGTCAGAGGACTCTCTTGATTTGCTCTTTGCTTCGTCTTTAGCAGAACTCAATTCTTCCTTAGTCGGTTTGTACCCTTGCTCCGTGTTGGATATAAGTTTTCCAGGGTTTTTAATCGCTTCGTCGTAAAGAGCTTTTCGCTTGATTAATTGAGCTACTTCATTATTCAGAAGATTTCTATATTCTTGGGATCCTTTGTTATATTTGTTCTTGTTTGAGTGGATGTTACCGAAACTAATATCAATTTCTTTTAGCTTTTGTTGTGTTTTAGTAAGCTCTTTGTTGTTATTTGATAATTGTTTATTCGCGTTTGATAGGCCAGTTGCAGCACTCTTAGAACTTGAACCAACATTGTCATCGAGCGAAGCTGTCAATAGCTTGAAATAATTATTTTTCTCGTAAATTTGATTAAGATACTTTTCAGCATCCCTGAAAAAATTTCTGTTTTTACTATTAAATGCGGATAATTGGTCCTCGCTCATATTTCTTCCTACACTATCCGAGTGAACATCTTGCCAATTGGAAGGCTCATTCTCACGCAATTTAGCTTTAGCTGCTTCTAATTCAGCGACGGTTGTTATGGCATCTACTTCAATGCCCCAGACTGCCAATTTATCTTTTAGATTTTTATTCTGATTTTCTAAATCTTTTCGTCTGGCCTCACTAATTTTATTAAATGCATTTAATTCTTCGTCTTTTTTAAGTTTGACTAAAGAAGTATTGAGTTTGATATGACCATTTTCAGTTTCAAATAGCTTAATTAAGGACTGGTCTTTGTTTATTAGCTCCGTTACTTCTCTAGCATTTAATCCAGTCTCGGATGAATTGTCTCTAAGGAGTTTATTGTATAGGGATATTTTCTCAGAGGACGCATCGTAGGCAGCTTTTACTTGATTCAAAGAATCATTATGTACATCTATCTTTTTACTTGAGTCATCAGTAGAGGAGGCAAAAAGCTTAACTACTTCATTAACATCAAAAAGTTCACCTGATACTGAATTCAGTATTGATTTAAGCTCCTCGAAATTTCCTGTTTCGATCATCTTGTCCAGATCTATTTTCTCAGAGCCAATAGCATCAACTATATTTTTGGAGAGAGCTCGATAGTTTCCTATTACTTGGTCTTTGCTCTTCTCAGATATATCTACAGAGTTTATGTAATCCTCTGCAATTTTGTTAAGCAGATTCTGTAATACTGGATTATCAATCCCTGGATTATTTAATATATCTTGATTAATGATACTGAAAGATTCAATGAATTCTAATTTGGATTCTTCAATCTTAGCTTTATTAATATTTATGGTTTCATCAATTGAAGCAAATTCTGAATTCAGTTGCTCAACAAACTCGTGTATATTATTGTTGCCCCAATCAATATCCAGTCTAAAACTGTTAGTTTCGTTTTTGCCAAGACCATTCTCATTGAAAATATTTATTATACCATTCTGCATTTCCTTTAACTTATCTCGATTTTCCTGTAAATGCATCTGATCTAACTGTAATTGGTTATCATGCAAAAATAAACTCATATATTCAGCTGCTTGTTTATTAGCACTAGCTATTTGAAATTTCTTTTGATTTTTCTCTATAGATTTATTCGCAATATCAATATCTTTTGCTGGGTCAGTTAATGCCTCTGATGCTTTAAGAGACAAACTTCGTTGTTTAGCAACCAGTAATTCCTTTTCTCTTTCAATTAACTTATCGATTTCTTCACTAGTTTTATGAACAGCATTACCTTCATTATCATAGTGAGAAATTATTCCTGGCATTATACCAGCCATTTGCTGACGAATCGATAACAATTCTTCCTGCGATTGATTCCCCGCTTTATACTGCTCGTTTAAGCTCTGGAGCTGTGCTATATTTAGCGCTGACTCTGTGACACTTTGATTTAGATTTTCGAATTCCTCCGTGCTCTTGGAGGCGCTGTTACTTACCTGATTAAATAGGGAATAAATCATAGAACCTGCCGATAGTACTAAGCCGATTACACCAAGTGCTCTCTGCATTCCAGTTAGTGCAACGGCCGCTACATTGGCGGCGACTCCAGTGGTCTCCATCGCCTTGCGAACGCCGAACAGGGCTAAAACAGATTGTCCGGCGCCTACGATTAAATTTCCGAGGGCTTTATGCCTGAAGGTTAGTAGGAGTCCAGTAACCAATGCGGTTGTATTACCCAAATTATCTAAAAATTTAATTAATCCGGTTCCTGCATCCACGACACCTTTGAGAAAGTCCGAAGATATACTGTTGCTCCAAAAAGAATGGGCAGCGTTTGTAAAGGCAGCAATCCGTCCTTGTAACGAATCCAAGTAAATTTCATTTTCACGAGCAGCGCTGCCAAATGAATGAAGTCCTGCTTGTAAAGCTCCTTGCGCATGTTGCCAATTAGCAAGGATACTTGCAGCAACCGCCTGCTGATCTCCACCTATGAGCTGCGTAATTTCAATTTGTTCAGTGGAGGAGAGGCGATCCCATACAGAAGAGAGTTCTTGAAAAATATCGAACGTACTTTTGTAGGTGTTGTCGCTTTTTTTCAAAGTGAGACCAATGGAAGCAAATTTGGAATCAAGCGAAGGGAGAATCTCTGTCAACGTTTCACCATTCTCGCCGACGCCCCTTAACCGATTCGAGATGGTATTTAATCCTTCTCCGATCTTTCCAGGATCTTGAATAGAAGAGTTAGCTGCTGCAATCATGGCAACGGATTCTTCAATTGTATTGCCAGCGGAGTTCAGACTTGTTGCCGAGCTGTTCATGGCTTCGCTGATGCCCTGAGAACTGATACTAAATTTGTTTCCGACTTCATTGTAGATATCAACGATATTCGCTACGTTCTTTCCTTCATTGTCGACTTCAATCCCAAAACCTTTGATCGTGGACAGAAGAGCTTTGGAAGCTTGCTCGGCCGAGTCAAAGTCCCCGACATTTTGCAGTACCAGTGTTTGTTTTGCAAGAGCTTTAGACTGATTAATGGAATAACCTAGATTCGCCCATTCTGTGGCTGAATTGATTACATTTACAGTAAGACCGCCGATTTCATTAGCTACCGCATTAGCGTCTTTTAGAAAATGTTGAATTTCTGTGGAAGAACCGTTGGTGGCTCTGGATAAATTGGACATGGCGGTATCCAATTCATTTACGTATTGGGCTCCGCTTTGTAACATTTGCAGTGGAGCTCTAAGCGCCGCCGTCACAATGTTCCAGTTTTCCATTCTTCTCACTAGCGATGGTCCTGTGTTTTGGACGATTCCACCTTGATTATCGGAGTTTTTGGCAGAAGATTGACCCGGAGCCGAACTATGCATTGCAGGTGAGTTAGCTAAGGTTCTTCGGGTGGCCACTAGCTGTTGCGTTTGTCTATCTAACGCTTGTAATGTGCGTTTTTGCTTTTCTTGCTGGGAAGTCTCAGCTTGCACCGCATTTTTATTTAAAATACTTGCTTTTTCTGACTGCCGAATCAATTCAATATGAGAACGCATTTTTGTGTTCATGTTGTTCACATAAACAGATACGTTGTTTGAAATGATTTTATTTTGTGTGATTAGTGTTTTATTGAAGTGGTTAGTTGTATTTGTAATGTTGTTTATTGTTTTTACAATCGAGTTATCGACCGATACACCGATATTTAATTTGCGTAATTTTGGAGCTAATAAAAGAATCTGACTGTTAATATCGGTTATAGATTTATCTACGTTGAGGCGTGCATAAATGAAAGTTTTCAAGTCATCAGCCATAATTGCATGTTCACTTCCTTCGTTAAAAATGAATATCGACGATTATTCAAGGGAGGAGGTAAGGGCTAACTCGCCAAGAATTTCTCCTAAATTTTGATTGGTTGATTTGAATTTCTCCTCTATTTTTTGAAGCTCTTCAGGGTTAAATGCATTGAACACTTCATTCATGATTCCAGTGTCGAGAAGAACATGCGATACTTTAATGTGATCTTCAATAGATTTGCATTGTGGGTAAGGAATACTTGTAAATTCCTTGATTATGAGACTATTCAATAGTCCGATCGTTCCCGCAATAAGCATGTCGTTCAAATCAGTCCGATTTTTCAACTCTTGCAAGAGTGCAAGATATTGAATGACAACGGCTTCCACGCGAGATTCCCGAAAAACCTGCTGGATATTGACCTCGTAAGAGTTATTCAGAATCGAGATCGTTTTATTCGCGTTCAACTCACTCTCAAGTCTCTTTAACGCCTGAGTTGTTAGTTTTTTAATAGGTTTTTTTACTGTCATGGTATCATTCTCCCTTATGGTTAATGGTGGTGTCTGTTAAGACATTGGTACAGTGTTCTTGTTCGAAGAAGACTCTATGAAATGTCTTATAAATAAAGGAAGAGCCACGGCATTTGCCTTGGCTCTTCCCAATAAAATGATTAGTCTTCGTAAATTACCATATCAATGATGGTATCCACATCTTCAATCTTCTTAGGGAAGAGGTCGAATACCAGGCTCAGTGAGCTAGGATCGCCTGTTGCCGACATGCTGATGGTAAAGTTAGGATCAATTTTGGCTTTATGATACACGATTTGTGCACCAACAACTTCACCAGTGACTTCGTCCGTGTATGAAGTATCCCCGACCATATAGACATATTTAGGGAAGCCGGTAGCAGTAAAGGAGAGTGTATTCGCTTCTGCTGCTTCGAATTGGTAGTACACCTCAACTTCATCACCAACTGCTACAGTTGCAGAAGCATCGAGTTCTACAACATTTCCGGTGACTGAAGTAACGGTTTGGGAAACCTCCGTGCTAATTCCATTGATATAAGGGTGCACGCTGACTTCATTAACGGAACCAACCGGTGGTTTGGATAGCGTTACTTGTTTGGTACCCGTACCATCGTCTTGGACAGTAATTACTTCCGTTTTATAAATGTTTTGTTTGCCTTTACGAATTTCCTCGCCTGCCAACATTGCAAGATGCTGCATGGAGAAGAGCTGGGTTTCCATGGTCAATTTTGCCGTTTTCTCACCATCCCAGGCGATACGACGTGCGCCAGCGCCCATCGCATAAACACGAGAAGAAGTCATTTCTTGCGAAGCGGTGTTAGCATAGTCAAACGTCATAATTGGTTTCTTTGTAGCGTAATCGAAGATTTGAAGTTTTAGAATATCACGGGAACCGTATTTACCAAGGTTTAGCATAGTTGTTTCCTCCTAGGGATCATAAATTGATTTTTTAATTTAGAATTTTGTTCTAACTAACCATTCAGGCAGTTGGGAATTTTCTTTGAGATAACCGTTCGCCCAGACGGGTAGAAGCCTGTTATGGTTTTCTTTTAAGTTAATGCGCTCAAAATGTTCATACATTTGATAAACGGTGAGATTAGAAACATTGAATATATGAATGCCGTTGCCTTCTGCGCAGCAAATAATGGAGAGGATATCTTTGATATCCAATCCTGTGTTTTTTGCATTTTTTGATTTAAGGGCATTCATTTTCTCAAATAATTCTTTGGCTTTACTATTTTTGAATTTTCTAGGTGACTCTTTTGAATCCTGTAGACCATTTAGTTCTTTGATAACGTTGTACATATCCTTATAATTGTCGGAGTTCACCAGAACTTTGTCACCTATGTTAAAGGTTTTAGCAACCGAATGATAAGAAACATTATCTTTGACAAAGAAGGAGTAGGCTTTTGAGATGTACGCAGGGATCGAGGGATGGCTTGTAAGCAAGTCATAAGGATTTTCATCCATAAGGTTCATGATATCCGTTTCAGAAAGACCGAAGAGGTTAACGAGAATCGTGTGGATATTGAATGAACAGAGGGTGATATGTATGGAGTATTCAATTTCTCCAATGTCTGCGATGTCTGAAAGGGTGGGAGAGTATACCGGGAATTCTGAGTTGAATATATGAGGCTTGCCAAGAAATGCATTGAGACGATCAATCATCACGATTCCTCGTTATAATATATTTATTTTATTGAAGGGGGTGCTAAAGGACTGCGCTCTTGAGCTTTTGTGCAGGTCTAAATACAGGTACGTTAGCAGCGGGAATATTCATCGTTTCTCCCGTCTGGGGATTACGGACTTTTCTGGTCGTTCTTCTCTTTACGATAAACTTTCCAAATGAAGCAATGTTGACTTCCTCGCCATAGTATAGGGCATTGGTAATTTCATTAAAAACGCCATTGACGATACCTTCGATATCTTTTTTAGGATATTCGGTATGTGACGCTACAGCGTGAATCAGATCTTTTTTGTTCACAATGGATTAAGCCTCCTTTCTAATATGATGATGTGGCATATATGATAAAGGAAAAGTAAGTGTTCGAAAATATGGAGATCATTTCGAAAGGTCACTTACTCTCCCTTAAATACGATTACGAAAATGAAGAGAATTTAATAAATTCCCTGTAGTACGGCGTTTTAGTGCATCGTAGTATAGAATGTGCGCATCTTCTCAGGTATCGAAAACCCATAAAGGATAAGGGTTTACAGACATTATTTAATATCGCTAGTGTTATTATATTTATTTTTATGCCATGCCATTCGTTTTCGTAATTTTTCTTTCTCTATCGAACAGGATTCACAGTAGGCTTTTCGGTGATGGTCAGCTTTGATTCTTATACCACAGTGATCGCAAAGTATGAAATGGTTCGTATAAATTGCTTTCAGATTGTTTTTTAAATTCTGAACCAAAATATCTCCGAAACTCGACCACAATGTAGTTTTAAAGCTACTCTTCTTGTATTGGTATAGATATTCGACAAGAATATCAACCAGTTCCTGTGGGTTGCTGTTTATTTCTAGGAGCTGCTCACGAATGTCCAAATATATATATAGATTTTCGGCAGAATCATAATGGTCAAATGTTCCGAGTTCCATGAATCTTTTCTGAAGGTCCAGCTCGGTATACCGATTAATAATTTCTTCATTAAGAATGATAGAATCCGTCTTGTTATTATGGAGTAGCATCTTGTAATTGAATTGTCCTAAGTTTAAGGCCTTGAACTGGAGCCTGGGGTTAGGGATTAACTCAGCTAGTCTATTCATTGTGCTTTTGTTAACGTCATCAACAAGATCGGGCAATTTGTCTTTGGCATATCTAAAGAAATGAGGGACCTTTGCAGCGGTATACGTTGTAATTAATTCTTTAATCACTGTGGGTCTTTCTGGTTTATAAAGCGTCTTGGCGTAATCAATGGTGAAATTATTCTCCATGCACAACAATTTAATTACATCGAGATTGATGGCATTGCTGTTCCAGATCTTCGATATATCATTGCTTATAACTCCAATGTTCCCTCCGGTATAAGCAGCCGTGAGACCACGGTAAATATTCTCCTTATTAATCGTTTCTGCGTTCGCATTCGCCATTCTATAATATAAAGGATAGATATCGCTCATATTTCGCTGCGCCACTTTGACCAAAGTTTTATCGTTACATACGAGACTTTTGTCGCCGTCGACATCAAACATGAGCAATTTACTGATTGGATCATGAGAGCTAGTATATAGATTACTGGTAGTGAACCATCGACGCAGTTCTTTGTTGACGATGTTTTTTCTGATTGCATGCTCGCGATAAAGGTGAGGACTTCTTAAGCAATCAAGATACTCTTCATCATGATATAGAGAACAGAATACTTCGCCATTTCCTAATAAGCCTTTAGGATGGTTATGGCCAAGAAATAAATATTCGCAGAAGGCATATAGATCTGGACTAATAAAAGTATACTTCCCGTCAATATCCATCTTTCCTGCCCGGGCATTTTTGACCATGCTCCTTTTGACCTGTTTTAAAACTTCTCGGCTGTATGCATCGTTCAGTAGTTCTGGATAAACCTCCAGGGCTTGCTGAAAATAATTCTTGTTCGAGTTTGTATCGGTTACACCTAAAATCTTGAGCATAGTTTTGCGATCCGTACCGATATTTATAATCTTCTCTCGCGTTTTGCTGCTTAATTCCATCAATTCTTCATTTGTGCAGTCAGTCAAGGTCTGTAATATTTGATAATTGGACTTTGCATTTGCAATCCGATCCTCTTCCTCGTTGCATTTGCTAGCATGACATTGATGTTGTACAAACAGCTGTTTGTAATCGCTCCATGAATTATAATATTTCCACATCTTAAATTGACTTTTCGTAAAAATGATTTGTATGTCATCTTTCAAAATATCGTATTGTTTCCCGTAGATATCAGTCACAATCCCGCATTTTGATCCTTTTCTATTCGCTTCGCGGATAAATTTATCGAATGGGAAAGGAACAAGGAGGCCCTTAACCCAGGGGAGTCTGATCATCATGCTTTTTTTGCTAATTTTGGGCAGCATCATACCACAGCCATCTGTATGCTCAATAGCAATATCCATCTCTTGTCTTGTTATTTTATATGTTTGATCGTCAATAAAATCAACCGTGCTCCGCAGTGTTGTCTCCATATCATCGACCACGATGGCTTTGTGTATATTAAATTCATGCCATTGGTCTGTCGCACTATTACATAATGCTAGATAGGCTAAGTATTTATTGATATTCACTCCACCTTGCAGATTGATCTTATCTGTGGTTAATCCACACATGAGAGAATGACGGTGATTTTCGAAAACACTTTCTTTGATGAATAACGTTTTCTTCGTGCGGATTTGACCAGCACTGGCAGTGAAGCATATGTATTTATGACCGTTGTACATAAAACCGTTGTAGATCAAGCTTTTTAATACCTCAAAATAATAAGTCTGAATAACCATGATATCCTCAGTCAGTTGATTGTGCTGCATCGATAGTGTTCTGGTTAAGGTTGATTCGAATACGGATATGATATTTTTTTTGCTTAATAGCTCTTTACGTAGATATCTGATTTTCTGTTCACTTGCGATAAGCGTTTTTAAAGATTCTTTAAGTGTTTTAATATTCGTATTTATTTTTGTCAGAAGTTGAGTGATTTTACTATGATAATCGCTACCGGCTGAGTATTGTGTTTTCAGTCTCAACAGAATCTTTCTGACTCGATAACGTTTATTGAGTCTTCGATGTAGTTTGTATTCCTGATCCGTATAGAACAAACTTGTGTCTACACTATAAATAAAAACTTGTGCATCCATCTAATGTATCCCCCTATGTGTATCTAATCTAGTTAATCGAAATTGATTATATCATCATTATTATATTTATGTTAATATAAATTCGGAATGTACCTCTTATCTTTAAAGTATAGGTTGTGTAAATGATGAAACGGAGATATAGATTACAAAAACTTATTGTCGACTGTCCGATCGAAAGGCTCGAGGTGTGGAAAGATACTAGTGTTTCTTCACACAGCGCACAGGTGCTTGACAATTTTTTAACCCATGGTTATAGAATATTTGATGCTGAGTTTAATGAAATAATCAGAACTGTAGACGAGCAATAGGATTGAAATATCGGTAATAGATGCATATGATACTTTTTGTATATTGATACCAATTTGAAATATGTATTATTTTTATTTTTTGTGTATAATAGAAAAGATAGGGAAAAATCAGCCAAGTCCGTGTGAGGTGAAAAGGTTTTGTTCAGGGATCGTGAAGAGTTGGAGAAATCCTTGCTTATTGTGCTGGAAGAAATAAAACATGATCGAAAAATATTAGAATTGGTCAATCGCGAACTGAAGAAATATAGCGTTACGAACGGTACCATCAATTCCATTGCCCGTGGTCACGAGCGAATCGCCTCTATAGAAACTGCCAAGTTGTGTTTAATTTGCTTGGCCGTACATACCATTACCGGTATTCATTCAATATCCCCATATGAATATTTTTCCGAGCGAGAAGTTGAGGAATCCAAGAAGGTTTCTGGTCGTTTGCAAACCAATCAGGTCCTTAAGTTGCCAATTCAATTGGAAGATGTAATCATGCTTGAATTGGATCATTATATCACGAAAGTGAAAATGTCAGATCTTGTCCAAATGTATCATTCCCAACTGATAACATACGATTATGAAACGCAAAGAAGTCCTAAATTTAAAAGCACGAAGAGTGGTGTTCTGCCTGTGCCAGATATCAATAAGAAAAGTGTTGAGGATATTTCTCAGCATATGTTAAGTGAAACCTATTTATCTGATATGTTAACCTTGAATGTGTATTCTACAGAGGTCGAACCTATTCTGTTTAACAGACAGAACAAGACTTTAACTATTAATAAGGGGGCTATAATCTCTATTCTGGATGGATTCCACAGGCTTCAAGGTGGTGTGCGAGCCGTGGCTATTAATCCAGATTTAGATCTGGATATGATTTTATCTGTTCGAAGTTATGATACCGACACGGCTAAGAAATATTTTGGGCAGATTAACACCATAAATGTAGTGAAACCTCAACGTTTAAAGGAACTGAAGTCGCAAAGTTACTCTGATATTGTTGTTAAGGATCTTCAAAAGAATTCAGATTTGAAAGGCAGAATTGCTTCCAGTTCGAAGATCAGCGAAATTGCCGGTCAGTTGACAACTTTTGATATTTTATCATACGCCATTGATAAGGTGTTTGAACCCAAGACTACGCTAGAAGCGAAAGAACTTTCCAAATATCTTGTCGATTTCTTTAACTATCTATCTGGTTTATTTGCTCAGGAATTTATACTAAATCCTAATGAGTACCGTGAGAGCTATATTAATCATCCGTTAATGTTTGCCGCTTATATTCAGATTGCTAAACAATTTAAGGAACAAGGAATTGATTTAAATAAAATTAAAGATAGGGTAGAAGAGATCGAGTTTCATGATCATGGCCTGATAGAGATCCTGCAAGATCGAAGAGGAATGAATAATAATAGAAATCGCAATGCAATAATGCATTATTTCAGTTGATTTTATTAATCGTTGATAAGAGGGTGACGAAGTGTCTAATAAAATATACGAAAGCGGCTTTTATAACGAAGAACGGAAGCAAATGTTCCTAAAAGGGTTAACACCGAACACTTTATCAACCTTCTCAAGGGTACTAAATAGAGCCAAAATGCTTGAAGAGCAGTTTGGAAAGGACCTATACGATTTTAACATCTATGAGATTGAACACTTGATCAGCTATTTGAATCCGAGAACCATGAACTCGGTGCTGTCATCTGCGTCGATTATTCAGAATTATATTCGATGGGCGATCGAAGAGGACTTAAGATTAAATAATCTGAACCCACTGGACGCGATATTCGGGCAAGAGTACTATTCGAAGTTCGTGGATAGAACGAACAAGCTTATTTTCTCCAAAGAGGAGATAGATGATATGACAGGGGGCCTAGTTAACTTTCAAGATTCAGCCATAATTCATTCTATATTCGAAGGGATATTAGGGAAGGGGTATAGTGAAGTACTTAATTTGACTATTCATGATATTGATAATGAAAATCTGAGCGTATTACTGAGAAATAATACGAAAAGCAATACTTGGTCGGAACGTAAATTAGAGGTTTCGGGTGAGCTTATATCCATGTTGAACATGGCATATAGAGAAGAGATTTATTATAAGAATAACGGCAATCCAGCATCGAATCTAAAGGCCCCAACATCAAAATTAATTAGTAACGATTACGTGTTTCGCAGTGCCATATTAAATACGAAGGCCGATGGCAAAGCAGACTCGCATTTGATTCTCCGAAGATTAAAAAAAATAGGAGAGTGGTATCAACAGCCCTTCCTTACGGCTATAAACATCCGCAATTCTGGCATGGTTTACACTGCAAACCGATTGAGGCAAGAAACTGGAAAGTTCGATAAAGAAACATTTGATATGGTATGTGATCGATATAACATATCCAAAATCAAAAATAGCAGCGATTATAATGCATCAAGAATTCGAAACGACTTTCTGAATATTGATAAAATAATTGAAATTTATGGAGAAGAATAAGTCTAGTGAGCTTATTCTTTTTTTTTTGTGCACGTGGTGATATCTTCCTCCCTGTTATTTTATTAATACTATAATTAAGTAGCCATGATCTCAGTGAGACGGCAACAATGAAGCAAAATTTACGGGGGAGTGTTCAAAAATGAAATCGATTGTTGTAATCCGAAGAGAGGGTAAGGTACTCCATGATCAAGCGCAGTGGCTTAACATCGAAGATGTCAATTTTTCAGAGCCAGAAAAAATTAGGGGAGAGATACGAACAGTTCTGCATACGGATAATGGTGAGTTTGTATATTGTACTACGAACGATCAAATCGTGGAGCTCTTGTCAAAAGAAAGCGGGTTTCTCATCACAGATCGCGGCAGAATGGCAAATTTAAAAAAAGAAATCGTAATTGATTATGAGGCAAGAAAGATCTTTTATCAGAGATACAAAAGCTTTGTAACTATAGCGAATTCAAAATTAAAACTTCTGAAGCAATATATGCATCGGCATAAAAAATAATCAATAAACAAAATATATTAATTTTTAGTTGGGAAAATTATCTTGTTTCACAAGTAAATAAATCGTATAATCAAAACAGGAACAAATGTTCGCTTAAAATAATTCTTTCGACATAAAACGACATATACAACTACTCTTTTTTCTGTTCATTGTGAAGTCAAGAACATTTCAAAGGCAATCTAATACCATTGTATTAATTTACCATACGCTATAATATGGAACATGACGGACAAGTATGATTCTTACAACAAGAAGATTGAAGGAGAATATATATGAATGATGAATTACTTACGAAACTGCAAATAAGTCCTGCTGCTGTGGAATTAATATCCATCATCAATTTTTTATTTACTTTGGCTGATGACAAGCAGAAGTTATTTGAAGATTGCGAAGGAAAAGAGGGCCGGGAAATTAATCGATATGTGAATCGGACACGAAGAGACATTATTTCCAATAGACTTTATGATATGGAGGATTTCGTGAAGGACTGGCAATTAGATCATAAATCCGCACTGGAGAAATTGTTTCAAGAGCCGCTAAATGATGCGAAATTGTCTAAATTAAAAATCGAAGATCCCAGGTTTATTTTTAAAATACATAGTACTCAGCCACATATAAGGTTTATGAGATTCATTATGATCGTCTGATCGATTCGACTAGTAGTAATATAGCGTAATCAATAATAACAAGGCGTATAAAGTAAATATAATGGTGAATTGGTTTTTGTTTATATATATGTCATTTTAGTTATGAGCAATATATGTAACGCTCGTTTACAAACATAAAATAATAACTGAGGTAGATTAAATGAAACTTAAGGCAACAAAGGATTTGGACAAAGCAAGGTATGTCTTTATACAAGCAAACCGATTCTTCAACCGGGGCTGCCAGGTTCAAGAAGGGAGGATGTATAAGATCGAACGGAATTATGCTAATAAGCTTTTTGTGCATGGTGAAGCATATATTGTGGATGATGAAGGGAAAGAAAATGAATCTGTTTTTGCGGTGTGTAGTGTTCGACTCTATATGTGAATCATCTAAACTTCAATCGTTTATCAATTTGCAGTGCCGTGAACGTGTTCTCATTTGAGAATATAGGGATATAGTCATAGAACCTCATAGGAAGCTTCACTTATCAACACTTTTCGGGCATTTCCTGTGCTTTACATTCATTGACAGAACTTAGGGGCGGTGGTATTCTCCAATCAAACACGGGGAGGGGTTTCCCCGCCTTAAGAGGTCGGTTACGGCAGCAGGAATATATACCGCTAACTGCAACTCTTCGGAAGAAGAGTTTTTTTCATGTCCGGAAAGAAGCGTGTACTATAAGGAAAAGAATGTGATGACAAATGCTGGTTCGAATGCGAACCCGAATGAACGGCTTGCTGGAACGATATTTTACCGGGGAGACGATGGATTACCGTCAAATCTTTGCTTTATTCTTCCCTATATTGATTGACCAGGCTTTTATTATCGGATTGAACTTGGTGAACACCGCGATGATCAGCTCATCCGGCGTAGCGGCGGTCAGCGCCGTGAACATGGTTGACGCCCTTAATATATTTCTCATTAATGTGTTTGTAGCGGTGGCTACCGGTGGAACCGTGGTCGTCGCACAGTATAAAGGAAGCGGCAACGCCCCGATGGTGTCCAGAGCCTCGGCCGCGACAGTGACTTCGGTGGCGATGATCGCTTTCGCGATTGCGCTGCTGATGATCGGGTTCCACCAGCCGGTGCTGCAGTTGCTCTTCGGCTCTGCTTCGCCTGAAGTGCTGGAGAGTGCTCGAATCTACCTGATTGGCAGCAGTACTTCGTTCATTGGGATCGCGATCGTGCAGGCGGTGTGCGGAGCTTTGAGAGGTATAGGAAAGACGAGGGCTTCGCTGGCATTATCCCTGATCATGAACCTGCTGTATGTTGTGCTGAACATCATGTTTATTACTTGGTTGAACATGGGTGTGTTCGGTATGACTCTGGCCGTTAATATTGCTCGTTTTGTTGGTGCAGCGTGTGCTCTTTATTATTTATTCCGTGTGGATGCGACTCTGCATGTGCGTCTGCGAGACTTGTTTCATTTTCCAATTTCGATGCTGCGCAAGATCATGTTTATCGGGTTGCCCTTTGCGGCAGAACAAATGTTCTTCAATGGCGGCAAACTGCTAACGCAGGTGTTCATCGTAAGTCTGGGAACGTATGCGATTGCCACCAATGCGATCGGATCATCTTTGGCTGGAGTGTTCCAGATTCCGGCGAGTGCGTTGTCGCTTACCATTGTCACGGTTGTTGGTCAGTGTATCGGTCGGGGAAATATTGCGGATGCGAGGCGCTTCATCAAATCTTTCTTGTGGCTGGGCGCGATATCGCTAGCTTTGATGGGACTTATTCTGATGCCGCTCTATCGGCCGCTGGTGGGATTGTTCAACCCGCCGCCAGAGATTGTGCAGGATTTATTCATTGTATTGTTGATCAATACGCTTGTTCAAGTGCCTCTCTGGTCAATTAGCTTCATTCTCCCTTCTGCACTGCGTGCCGCAGGCGATTCGAAGTTTACGTCCCTAACGTCGATGATGACGATGTGGCTGTTCCGAGTGATTCTCGGTTATGTTATGGGGGTCGTGCTTGGCTGGGGCATTCTCGGTGTCTGGCTCGCCATGAACTGCGAATGGGGCGTGAGAGGGGCTATCTTCTGGTGGCGATTCCGCGGGAAGAAGTGGTATGCACACAAGCTGATTTAGTTTGCTATTGGTTTAGCGAGGCGAAGGAAAGTATCCGTTAAAATACGCCATTAGGGTCAATTCATTTATACAAGGTAATTTATCTCTCAAACCGGTTGAAAACCAAGGAGTTATGCAGTCTGCATAGGTTCCTTGGTTTTTTTGCGTTACCTAAATGGCGATCTCTCGTTGCTCAGCAGTTTGACAATATACCCATGGGGGTATATGATGTATTCATGCATGAACCTATTACCCAAACAAGCTATATATGATTCTTAAGAAGACAGGGGGGCGTATATGAATTACAACGAACAGATGAAGAATCGTGTGAGACGCATGGAAGGTCAATTGCGCGGCATCCTGAAGATGATGGAGGAGCACAAGGACTGCAGAGATGTAATTACCCAGTTGTCTGCAACACGCACGGCCATCGATCGCACCATCGGCGTCGTAGTTAGTAGAAACCTTGTAGACTGTGTACAGAGAGCAGAGGAGAGTGGGCAGGATCCAGAGGAGCTTGTAGTCGAAGCGGTTAACCTGCTTGTGCGAAGCAGATAAACGAATAGAGACCATCATTCTAAGGAGGAATTATGTTGAACGCGGATAAAGTTTTGGATGCTAAAGGTCTGGCATGTCCCATGCCAATCGTAAAAACGAAGAAAGAAATGAAGGAACTGAATCCTGGTCAAGTGCTGGAGATTCACTCAACCGACCAAGGCGCGAAGAGGGATCTGACCGCATGGGCGAAGTCGTCAGGCCATGAATGGCTTGAGGATCGAGAAGAAGACGGCGTGTTGAAATTTTGGATCAAGAAAGGGTAATTTTTTTAATCGAATTTATACCCTATGGGTATATAGGAGTATGAAGTTATTTACAGGGGGATTGATAGCGTGACGGAGCCAAAAAAGACGACCATCATATTATTTAGTGGTGATTATGATAAAGCCATGGCCGCCTACATTATAGCCAATGGTGCGGCGGCGTATGACCATGAGGTGACGATCTTCCACACGTTCTGGGGGTTGAATGCGCTTCGTAAGGACGAGGATGTGCTGCTGCCCAAGAAGAAGAATTTCATGGAGAAGATGTTCGGGAAAATGATGCCGCGCGGCGCGGATAACATGGGGCTGTCCAAGATGAACTTTGTCGGCATGGGACCTAGAATGATCAAGGATGTTATCAAGAAGCATAATGCGGTTCCATTGCCTCAACTCATCGAGATGGCTCAGGAGCAGGAGATTAAGCTGGTTGCATGCACGATGACGATGGATTTGCTGGGCTTGCAACAGGAAGAACTGCTGGATGGCATAGAATATGCGGGCGTTGCCGCTTACCTGGGTGATGCGCAGGATGGGAATGTAAACTTGTTTATATAAATAACCTGGAGATATTTTTTTAGAGTCTAATATACCCCGTGTGGTATAAAAAGAAGATGTGGAGGTCTGATGTGAAATGACAGCAATTGAATCCAATGTACAACTAGACACCAAAGGGTTGGCCTGCCCGATGCCCATCGTCCGAACGAAGAAGATCATGAAGGACCTTGAAGCCGGGCATGTGCTGGAGATTGAAGCGACGGATAAAGGGTCTACGGCGGATATGAAGGCATGGGCGGAAAGCACCGGTCACCAGTATCTCGGAACCATAGAAGAAGGCAGTGTGCTGAAGCACTATATCCGTAAATCAACAAGTGAGGAAATCGGGGTTGTTTCCTTTCCGAACGTCGCCACGAACGCACAACTGGAGCAGAATCTGCAATCCGCTGCGCCGAGCGTTGTGCTGGATGTGAGAGAGGCGGCGGAGTATGCATTCAATCATATTCCCCATGCTCTATCCGTTCCGCTTGGAGATCTTGAAGAGTGGATCAAGGAGTTGAATCAAGATGACATCATTTACGTGATCTGCCGCACAGGCAGTCGCAGCGACATGGCAGCACAGAAGCTTGCCGCACGCGGATTTACGAACGTGTGGAACGTCGTACCTGGTATGAGCGAATGGAGCGGACAAACCGAAGGGCTTAATGAATAAGCCCGCTACAAATATAAGCGATGGATCAAAGATGACAATACGCGAGGAGGACTGCACCATGACCGCAAGAGAAATGCATGCGCAAGAGGTTGCCATGAAGGCGATTGATAGGGAAGAGCTGTTTATTTTGGATGTACGTAATCCTTCCGACTTTGAAGAGTGGAAGATCGAAGGGAGAAATTTTCAGCTGCTCAATATCCCGTATTTCGATTTGATCGATGGGGTGGAGGAAATTCTGGACCAGATCCCGTCAGAGCTGGAGGTGCTCGTTGTATGCGCCAAGGAAGGCTCTTCGATCATGGTAGCTGATATGCTGGCCGAGCAAGGTCGCAGTGTTGCTTATCTAAAGGGCGGTATGAAAGCTGGAGCGAACATCTTGTACCGTTGAAGGTCGGGAACTTGTCAGGTGGTGGTGAGCTATATCAATTCGTCCGGATCGGAAAAGGATGCTTGTCTTACATGGCTGTGTCGAGCGGCGAAGCAGCCCTGTTTGATGTTACGCGCATGACGGATGTCTATCTTGAATTCGCACAAAGCGTCAACGCTGACATCAAGCATGTGTTTGACACGCATCTGCATGCAGACCACATCTCGGGAGGACGAACGATCGCCGAGCAGACAGGTGCTGCCTATTGGCTGCCGCCGAAAGATGCAGGTGAGGTCGTATATGAGTATGAACCGCTCGAAGGTGGGGACGTGGTCATGATCGGCAATACAACCATCCGTATGGATGCGCTACATTCTCCAGGCCATACCCTTGGTTCAACTTCAATTGTACTGGATGACCGGTATTTATTAACGGGCGATATCCTCTTCATCGATTCCATTGGACGCCCGGATCTGGCGGGTATGGCTGAGGATTGGGTGGAAGATCTGCGAGAGACGCTGTATGGTCGTTATGCCGATCTTTCGCACGAATTGATTGTGCTGCCGGCACATTATATGGTCATGGACGAGTTGAACGAAGATGGCACGGTAGCCAGGAAACTGGGCGAACTGTATCGCGATAATCATGGCCTCAATCTTTCGAACGAAACGGAGTTCAGAGACATGGTCACGAAAAATCTGCCGCCGCAGCCGAACAGCTATCAAGAAATCCGTCACACGAATATGGGAATCATCACGCCGGACGTCGATCGGCAGCGCGAAATGGAGATTGGACCGAACCGCTGTGCGGTACGCTGATGGTGTAAGGGGGCAGCACGATGGAACTTAGTCTTACATTCATTATGACGATTTTTCTTATCGGATTCATCGGCTCCTATATTTCCGGTATGATTGGCATCGGCGGTTCGATCATTAAATATCCGATGCTGCTCTATATTCCGCCGTTGTTCGGACTTGCGGCATTTACGGCGCATGAAGTGGCGGGCATCAGCGCCGTACAGGTGTTTTTTGCAACGATCGGTGGGGTGTGGGCCTACCGCAAAGGCGGCTACTTAAACAAAACCCTCATCATTTACATGGGCTTTGCGATATTGTTGGGGAGCTTCATCGGCGGATTCGGCTCAAAACTGATGAGCGAGAGTGGCATTAATCTCATCTATGGACTCCTGGCTCTCATCGCCGCCATCATGATGTTCATTCCGAAGAGAGGTGTTGACGATATCCCCCTGGATCAAGTGATTTTCAACAAGTGGCTGGCTGCTGTGTTAGCGCTTGTTGTCGGAATCGGCGCAGGGATTGTTGGCGCGGCGGGTGCGTTTCTGCTCGTCCCTATCATGCTGGTTGTGTTGAAGATACCGACTCGGATGACCATTGCCACATCACTTGCAATTACCTTCATCTCATCGATCGGTTCGATGGCAGGGAAGCTGATGACAGGACAGGTCGATTACATGCCCGCACTCATTATGGTAATCGCCAGCTTGATTGCTTCGCCGATGGGTGCTGCCGCGGGTAAAAAAATGAATACGAAGGTGCTTCGAATCATGCTGGCGGTGTTGATCCTGGCAACGGCGATCAAGATCTGGTTGGACATCTTATAACATACACCGGACATCATTTCACCAGCGATTCGTTCATATACTGATAACGTTCATCATGACGGTGAGGTGGAGGTAGAGGTTATGGATGAGATGCACGTCGCAGTTGAAGCGGAGATTTATAAGTTAACGGATTTTTTGATTCAGAAGCAGCAACGTGATGGGTCATGGCATTTTTGTTTTGAGAATGGGGTCGCGGTGGATGCGTACGTCTTGATGCTCTTTCGCATACTGGATATACAAAATGAAACACTCGTTCGTCAATTGCATGATCGTGTTATGGCTGAACAACAGCCAGGTGGGGATTGGCGTTGGTATTATGATGAGCATGAAGGCAATTTATCCGCATCCATCGATGCATATCATGCCCTGCTCTATTCTGGATATAGCCGACCGGAGGACGAACACATGGTGCGGGCCAGGCGTTACATTCAGTCGCAAGGCGGACTGGCAAAAGCCTCCGGTGTACTGACCAAAGCGATACTTGCCGCAACCGGTCAGCGAACATGGCCGAAATCAATTTCGGTAATTCCAGTGGAACTCGTTCTTTTTCCGGACTATATGCCCATCAATCTGTATGAGTTCTCAGGCTATTCGCGCGTTCATCTGATCCCCATGCTCATCATGGCAGACCTGAACTTCTCCATCACGTCAGAGTGGGCCCCGGACCTGTCTGATCTGCAAATTTCTCGTCATATTGAAGAAGAGGAGGAGCATCAAGAACATCGGGAGATCATAGACAGCATTCGGGTTGGAATTCGGCGCCTTCTCGGTTCGCCACGGTCTATTCATGAAGCTGCGCTACGCAAGGCAGAACGATTCATGCTGGATCGCATCGAATCGGACGGCACGCTGTATAGCTATGCAAGCACCACGGTTCTTATGGTGCTGGCTTTGCTTGCCTTGGGCTATGATAAGCAGCATCCGGTCATTATGAGGGCAGTGCAAGGATTAACCTCACTACAGTTTCGGCTGAATTTCAAGGCTACCACAATTCAGAACTCCCCTTCCACGATCTGGGACACGGCGTTGATTACGTATGCATTGCAGGAATCGGGGATCGTGGAAGATCATCCATCAGTAAGGCGTGCAGCCGACTATCTTTTGGCACGGCAGCATGACAAGACGGCGGATTGGAGTGTTCATAACCGGGGTACGGTTCCTGGCGGATGGGGATTCTCGGAGAGTAATACCCTAAATCCAGATGTGGATGATACGACGGCAGCATTAAGAGCGATTCATGGCTTATCATACAACGATCCGGATCAAGTCTATCAGCATGCAGCGAGTCGCGGATTGAACTGGGTGATATCGATGCAGAATAAGAACGGAGGCTGGCCGGCTTTCGAAAAAAACACCGACAAAGAGATGCTCACCTGGCTCGCGATTGACGGAGCGAAGTCGGCTGCGATTGATCCGTCGGGGGCAGACCTAACCGGTCGAACACTTGAATATCTCGGCCGTTTCTGTGGCTTCAGCACGGAACATCTGTTCATAAAGCGAGGCGCCGAATGGCTGATTTCGAATCAGGAACAAGACGGGTCCTGGTATGGAAGATGGGGAATATGCTACATTTATGGTACTTGGGCAGCAGTGACAGGTTTAAGGGCAACAGGAATCCCAGCCGATCATCCCACGATTCGAAAAGCGGCAGACTGGTTATTACACATCCAAAATCCGGATGGCGGATGGGGAGAATCGTGTACCAGTGACCGCCTCATGCGGTATGTTCCGCTTGGGGCAAGTAATCCTTCACAAACGGCTTGGGCGCTAGATGCGCTGATATCAGTTCAGTCAGAACCATCCCCGGCCGTAATTAAAGGCATGGGCACTCTGATTGAATTGCTGCACGTTAACGACTGGAGGACCGAATATCCAATGGGCGCCGGACTTCCGGGCAGTTTCTATACCCATTACCACAGCTACCGTTATATCTGGTCATTGCTGGCCTTAGGGCACTATAAGCAGAAATA
This sequence comes from Paenibacillus sp. JCM 10914, assembly GCF_001315105.1. Taxonomy (GTDB): domain Bacteria; phylum Bacillota; class Bacilli; order Paenibacillales; family Paenibacillaceae; genus Paenibacillus_AQ. The sequence goes on from NZ_BAZR01000003.1 coordinate 76,713, forward strand.
TGGTAAACAAGGAGTGTTACATTCATGAATCCATGGCATGAACGATTTCAAGCAGAAGAGTACGTATTCGGAACAGAACCGAATGTGTTTATCGCCGAGATGCACAAGAAACTAGATCTGTCCGGTCATGCACTGGCCTTTGCTGAGGGCGAGGGACGGAATGCCGTGTATCTGGCTCGTGAAGGCATGCACGTTACGGTGTGGGATTACGCTGAGTCTGGTCTGAACAAAGCGAATAAGCTCGCTGATGTAAGCGGTGTTAAGATTCATACGGAGCTGGTGGATCTCAACGAGGCACGCTGGACGAAGGAGCAATGGGATGAAGTTGTGTGCGTGTTCGGACATTTTCCGAAGGAACTAAGAACGAAGACGCTGGCAGGTGTGAAGGAAGCCGTGAAACCGGGGGGTTATTTTCTCACCGAGGTGTACTCTACCTATCAGATTCCTTATGGTAGCGGAGGACCGAAGGATGAGGCGTTTCTATACACTCCGGCAGACCTGCTCGAACCTTTTGCCGATTGGCGAATTGTCCATTTTTTCATGGGTGAGGTCGTTCGCGAAGAAGGTCAGGGTCATCAAGGATTGTCGCATGTCATTCAGTTTGCCGGTCAGAAGCCTTAAACAGGTTAAAGATAATAGAATGAGAATGGCATTAGGTGAATAGCTTCGACAGATCGAGCGGATCCCCTTGCAGCACATAGTCCGATGGCGATAGACCGGTATGCTTCTTAAATATCCGATAAAAATAGGACGTGTCATAATAACCGAGATATTGCGCGATGTGAGCGATGCTCATACCCGAATGAAGCAGCAGGCTGCATGCCTCCATGATGCGGAGCTGGTGCATATATCGAATGGGTGAATGACCGTATACTTCCTTAAAGAGAGCCGTAGCATAGTTGGGAGAGCGATGGATTAACTTCGCCAGCGATTCAATTTCAATTGGGTCCCGATAATGCTCCAATAGATACGTTCGGATGGTATCTGCGTATTTCCGTTTGCTTGGCGGGAGCTCCGTTTTTTCGAACTCGCGAGCGAGCATTCCAAGCAACTCCTGCAGGATGCCTTGACAGATCTGGGTGCGATAACCCTTAACCCCGCGCATCTCCTCATATAGACGCTCACAGCAATGAAATACATATGGAGTAGAAGACAATGTGAACTTTGAGTAGCTTCCTTTGTCCAGATACGGAATGCCTGTAGCTTCGTGGTGAGCCAGCGTAAACAGAATCGTGTGCTTCTGGTGTGGAGCTCCGTACCAATTCTGACCGCTTCGCCTTGTTCCTTGCGGTATAAAGAGCACATCGTCTTTGACTGCAAGGACCTCTTCCCCATTCAGCTCGTAACGTACCTTTCCCTCCCGCACCACGACTAAGACGTTGTAAGCAATCGTCTCGAGTTGTGTCCGCCAGTTCGGAATGTAATCGTCGAAGTTCACGCTCATTAATTGGATCACCTAGTAACACCCCGCCGTGATTTTATACCTATAGCCTAGCATACTTACATCACTTATGTTCATAGAAATAGTGCAAATGCACGGAAGCGTTAGTGTTAGTTCGTTGTAGAAATGTACAATGAATATCGGAAATGTACATCGACTTCGCCAGTGGCAGTCTCTATAATTTCAGTCAAGGCGGTATGATTGTGGAAGCGCACACAGACTGAAGCTAGAAGGGAGGATCTGATGCGATATGAGAGTATTATTGCTGGATTTGGATTCGACAAGACCGGATCATCTGGGATGTTACGGCTATCACCGTAATACATCGCCTAACATTGACCGGATCGCAGCGGAGGGTATTCGCTTTGATCATTACTACACTTCGGATGCCCCATGCTTTCCTTCCAGAACCGCCTTAATGACGGGGAAATTCGGTATTCATAACGGTGTCGTTGGTCATGGGGGTACGGCTGCGGACGTGCGCCATGAAGGAATAACGCGGGATTTTCGAGATAAGTTGGCTGCAGAGAGTTTTCCGGCATTATTCAGGCGGGCAGGCATGAAGATGGCGTTGATCAGTCCATTCGGTGAACGACACTCGGCGTGGACCTTCTTTGCAGGTTTTAATGAAATGTACAATACCGGCAAGGGCGGTTTGGAATCGGCAGAGGAGGTCTCGCCGGTTGTGCTGGATTGGCTCGAACGCAATGCGGATGAGGATAATTGGATGCTGTACGTGAACTTCTGGGACGCGCATACACCGTATCGAGCACCGGAATCGTTCGGTAACCCCTTCCAGCATGAACCTCTTCCCGATTGGATTCATGAAGAAGTGCTGGCGGCACATCAGAGAAAGGTCGGGCCGCATGGCGTTAACGAAATCAATATGTACGATAGCGAAGTAACGCCAAAGTATCCGCGCCACCCTGGGGAGATTAGGACGCTGGATGATCTGCGAACGATGATCGATGGTTACGATTGCGGCATACGTCATATGGACGAGCACATTGGGGCAATCTTTTCCCTGCTGGACAATAAGGGATTAATGGAGGACCTGACCGTTATCATTACCGCCGATCATGGGGAGAACATGGGTGAGCTTGGCATATATGGAGAGCATGGAACGGCAGATCAGGGAACCTGCCGTATCCCGATGATCATTCGTGGACCAGGCATCAAGTCGGGCTTGACGGATCAAGGACTGCATTATCATCTGGACCTGTTGCCCACGATGGCGGATATGATGAATGTTGCACCTGCGCCAAGCTGGGATGGTACGAGTTATGCCGAAAGCTTGCGAACGGGTAAGGAGCAAGGTCGGGATTATCTCGTGGTATCCCAATGCGCGCATGTATGCCAGCGAAGCGTACGGTTTGGGGACTGGCTCTATATTCGAACGTATCACGACGGTTATCATCTATTCGATAAAGAAATGTTGTTTAATATATCGGAGGACGTGCATGAACAGCATAATCTGGCGTCAACGCGACCGGATCTTTGCAGGGAGGCTGTATATATGCTGATGGAGTGGCATGATGAGATGATGGCAAGCATGCCGTTCGATGTGGATCCGTTATGGACGGTGATGAAGGAAGGGGGGCCATATCATGCCAAAGGTCATCTGCCGCAGTATATCGAACGTTTGAAGAATACGGGCCGCGGCGAAGCGGTCCCAGAGCTTATGCGTCGTCATCCGCGTGAATTTGCGTAAAGTAACGAGTGAAGAAAGAAGAGGGGCAGCCACTGAGAACGTGGTTGCCCCTTTTGATATGTCTGATTACGTAGAAAAATCAAAAAAATGATTAAATGTCATCGGTAAGGACGGTTTTGCCAAGGCGGGCAATGTAGAAGACCTGGACGCGTTAATTACTGATACGAGAGCTGATGCGGAAGCCATCGAGCGGGTGAAGGAGCGCGGTGTTAAGGTTATTGTTGCACAGACAGAGGAAACGGGTTTTGGATGAGTGCATCTTCAGAAATCAGAGTGATTTTCCAATAACCGTGTTAGATCCGACTAAGCAGGTTAATGTATAGAGTACCCTGACATGGAAGAAGACATTTCTTAATGAGGTGTCTTTTTTCTATTGGAGAATTAGGTAAATACTGCAACATCTGCAGACAAGCCCCCGTCTGAAACATAACACAGCAAAGGATGGTGCATAAGCTTTATGAACAAAAAAATAGCTTTATCAGGACTTATTGCCGCTACGGCTGCCTCAATGATGTTCACTCCTCCGTTAGAGGCAGCAACCACGCAATCGGTACAATTTCAGATGAATCAATTATCGTATTCGAATGATTCAGGTAAACATGCTTTGACTACGGCTCCATACGAGCTGCGAGGTCATTCTATGGTACCCCTTCGTGCGCTGGCTACTTCACTCGGATCGAATGTATCATGGAATCAATCTAATCAGACCACGACGTTATCAGGACCCTCGTATGATGATATTAAACTTACGGTAAACTCCAATATTGCGATTGATGCTGACGGACGACAAATTAAGCTCCCTGAGCGTGTGACGCTGGTGAAGGGCAGCGTATTCGTGCCGGTTAGAAGTATGGCTGTACTAATGAAGGCGCAATTGAAGTGGGAATCCGGCACTCGCACCGTCACCGTTACGAAGCCTTCCGATGCAGCGAATCACATTCAAAGAAGCTACAATTTTGCTGCTGATAAGCAAGGCTGGAAAGGTGGGTTCTCCGACCTGCCGGTAGACTACGACCCGGACATCTACGAACTGGAGCACACAAGGAACTTATTCCGCTTGAAGATGGCAAGGAGCAGTATGGACTGAAGTTATCCGGGGTAAACCGCAGTGACGATTTGTTTATGTTCCTATCGCGGAACGTAGGCGGGCTTACGCCCAACACCACGTATGATGTGAAGATGAGTTTTGCGATGTACACCGATCAGCAAGGGGGTATGGTCGGTATTGGCGGAGCTCCGGCTGAATCCGTCTTCGTGAAGGCTGGCATCGTGAATAAGGAGCCGAGAGCGGTGGTGGTTGAAGAAGCAGGGACCCCATACTACCGAATGAATGTGGATATCGGCAATCAATCCATTAGCGGAGAAGACGCGAAGGTCATCGGAGATATTACCAAGCCTAATCCAGATAAAGCGGGATTTCAACGGGTAGACTTTGATTACAGCGCTACCGTGACTTCCAATGCACAAGGCGAGATCTACTTGTTGATAGGTACGGATTCCGGATTTGAAGGCTTGACCACCTTGTATTACAACGATATCAAAGTGGCCGCGACACCTAAGTGATTTTCAAAGACCAGATCGTTGAATAAGTCGCCTCTAGCCAAGAGGCGGCTTTTGTTTTGGCATAAATCGTAAAGCAAGGTGTTTGAAGATGAGAAATGGCTAAAAAACATTTCATTGCACACATTGTGCAATGAGTTTCCCTTAGGTATACTTGATAAGGGGTGAGCTGAATGAACCAACGAGCCAAGGTAATAAAGATCATCGGGATTAGTCTAGGTGTAATCATCATCGGAGTCATTGCTACAGTGTATCTATTGTTGAATCGAAAACCTATCGTTCTGGAAGATCTTGCAGAAGCCAAACCCTTTACATGGCGTAAAGTGGACTTAGGTAACGATGTTCAATCCAGCGATGGATCGGCATACTATCTGTTGACCAAGAAGGGAGCCAGCGATCGCTGGGTCATCTTTTTTTCCGGGGGCGGAGTCAGCTGGGATGGCAAGAGTGCGGCACAACCCATTAAGGTCATGAACTTTTTTACAGGCAAAGACTTGGGGAATTACTTCGCCAATATTCCTCCTTACCTTCTTACGATTCTGGACGGCATGATGAACTCTAAGCGCGAGGATAACCCGTTTAGAGAGTGGAACATGGTATATGTCCCATATGCCACGGGTGATTTTCATATTGGTAATCGCAGTGCAGCATATGACAAGCCGGACGGAAGCAGCTTTACGATGGAGTATAATGGCAGAACGAATGTAGAGCGGAGTTTAGAGTGGGTGTATGCCAATGTGAAAGATCCGGAGAAGCTGCTCATTGCCGGGGAAAGCGCGGGAGGGTTCGGTTCTGCCTTTTGGGCCGGGGAGATTTCCGAGCATTATCCTACCACAGATATTTATCAATATTCGGATAGTGCTTTTTTATATAGCGACAAGTGGCCGGATATCTTGGATCAGGAATGGGATGCTGATGTTGAGCTGAATTTTGGATTCCCTGCTGAGGCAGATTTGATTGGAGCAGCATTCAAGGGCAACAGCGATCGGATGCCTGGCGATACGGTGTTATTGCAGAGTTACTCTGTATATGATGAAGTTCTGATTCATTTTGAAGACCGGATTAATGACATGGATAGTCCACTAGATGGGCAGAAGATTGAAGAGTGGACACGCCGGCTTCGGCAATCGGTTCGAACGTTAGCTGATACAGTACCGAATTATTATTTTTTTCTAACGGATTACGGAATGAACGACAAGACGGGGATGACCGGGCATACGTTTGCTACGAGAGATACTTTTTATGATGCAGAGGAAGATGGTATTACATTACTGCGGTGGCTCGATGATATCATCAATCAGGAGGAGCGGTATTCTGTGGGGAGTATGTTCATTAACGAGTTAGAAGAAGGGGAAAAGTAGGCAGATGCGAGCCTTTAGGATGGAGATGATCAGCGTATGACACAACGAGAGCAGCAGATGCAAATGACGCGTGAGGCGATCAAGCAAGCAGCGTTGGAGCTATTTTGCCGCCATGGGATCGAACAGACGGATATGGCCGAGATTGCCGGGGCAGCTGGAGTTGCCCGAAGAACGCTGTATTACCATTACAAGGATAAGGAAGCACTGGCTGCGGAGATTTACATTGAGAATCTAAGTGTAATGTTTGGAGAATTGGCGTCGAGTTTTCGGTTCGAGCAGCCGTTAGAGTCGCTCGACACCATATTGAATCGATATCTACTCCTTCGGCAGCAGTCCGAATCACTTCTCTACTATGATGCGATTTTTAATGTATACTTCAGTACCCTCTCCAAGAATCCGGCAGATTTGCCAGAATACAAGCAACTGACGAATGCAGCTTACAGTAAGCTCATGCAGTTAAGTCAAGACGATATTTCATCAGAGGTTCAGGCGATTTGGCTCGAGAAACTGTATCATTCGACACATTTATTGTTCACGTACCTGCAGAAGGCGGTCATTGTCTCACGCCAATGTGGAGCAGCGCCTACAGAAGCTGACTATGAAACCGACCGGAGATTTAAGGATTTTATTATGGTTGCCGTAAGCAACGGATAATCAACAAGGAGTGAGACAAGCATGATTGAGCGTGTTCTGCAAGAGTTCTGGCCGGCTTGGAAGGGCGAGATTCGAAGCGGTCCCAGCGGATGGAACAACACCACTCATTTTATTGATCATCCTAGTGGACAAACCGTACTTCGAATCTACAATACACATCGCGATAAGGCAAAAATAGAGTTTGAATTAGCTGTGCTGGCTTCGCTTCGGCAGTTGCCGCTCAGTTATAAAGTTCCGTTACCGCTCCGAACAGCGTCTGGTGAACAGATTGCACAGATTCAGGATGGGAGCGAGCGCTATGCTGTTTTATTCTCATACATAGAAGGGGAGCGCCCGGAAGCGAGCAACGTTCAAGCCGCTTACTCGCTTGGAGAAAAATCAGGAGAGCTTGTACAGGCGCTGGCTCATATTCGTGTGGCTAACCCGGTTGTCTATCCGCCGTATTATGAATTGCTGCGGTCCTACCCGGCATGTACTGAAGCATTTATTCGTGGTTTCTGCGACCATCCAGCACCCGAATTCAGTGATCTACGTGAGCAGCTTGGAATTTTAAAGGCAGCGTACCTTCATATCATGATCAAGCTTGACCTATTAAGAAATCTGCCCCAGCAGCTCGTTCATGGTGATTTGAACTACTCGAACTTGCTGGTGGACCCGCAATTGCCGGGGAACGTAACGGCCTTACTTGATTTTGAGTTCTGCACACGTGATGTGAGGGCGATGGAGCCGGCTGTTATTATCTCAGGCTTGCTAGGGAGTGAGGTTGAGATTGAGGCTGTAAGGATGTTCTGTCAAGGATTTGGCAGCCATATGCGGCTGACGCTTGAGGAGCTTAAAGCGATTCCAGTGTTGATACGCCTGCGGATGGTGGATATATTCCTGCACTTTACGACGCGTTACCTGGAAGGCATCGATGATGCTTCGGTATTACGAAGGCAGATTTCCATATTGGCAGGAAGCTTTGAGCGGCTTGATCAAAGCAGTGTATGGGTCGAGGCGCTGATGGAGCAGTATTTGGTTTGATAACTACCGAAAAAAAGGGCATCCCGTTAGATCCTTAGATCTTTCTGGATGCCCTTTTTTGGTCATGGCAGGTATGCATTATTTCTTCAACAAATTAATATGATCCAGATCTGTACTATTATTGAAGATGAACTCCAGCTTATATGCTCCGCGATCATAAGTGATCTTCGTCTGTTTGGAATTACCGTTCTTGAATGTCGTTTGCGACGTTGGCGCGTACCAGTGCTGCTTCAGCATCTTGATCGTTATTCCGCCAATATTCGTCTGCCGTTCCACATTTGTACCGAAATATCGCATCTCGCGAAGTTTGTTCAGTTTATAAGAGAAGGCATAACCCGGATTGCCCATATTAGCTCCATACTGGTCAAAATCATCAGCATGCTTGCCAGGAACGGATGGCTCGCCGATCTTCTTGAAGACGTCCTGCTTGGTGCTCGCACCAACGGTCAATCCGCTGACTGCTCCGGGGAATTGTCCCTTCAGAGCCGGTTTATAAAAGCTCATCAACGTGTTCAGTGCCGATTCGGCTGCATAATCGTTGGCTTTAGCTACAGGTGCTGGCGCGGCGGATAGTTGCTGCTGTGCCAGCACTGACGGCACGCCGATCGCACCTAATCCAACCACCCCTGCAGTAGTCAGGGCGACCACCCCATGCCGAATTGTTCTTTTGCTCGCCATGATGAATCATCTCCTTGTATCTATGTATTTACCACATATCATTTCATTTAATCAGCGTATACCTCTCAATGACCTCTCAATAACTACATGATAATGGACCTCAGTGTAATTGGGTTACGAATCCATGAAGAGAAATTTCATTTATGTTATTGTTAACATATGGGTTTTGCGGATGTTTTGTGAGAAAGATACCATGTTTGCGTATGAATGCGGTAAAGACACAGGTTACAACTTGGTCATGACGCGTGATTACATGGAGGGCTTCAACAGCGAATACACCCTCGTGTCGAACGAAACGCCGTTTTGAACCATGTACTGCCGCAGAACGCCCTCTGATGTAAATCCTAGCGTAGTGAGCAGAGCGTGCGACGATTCGTTCTCCAAGAATACGATAGCGCCAATCCGTGTTAAACCCAGTTCTTCAAAACCGTGGGCAATGACGGCGGAAGCCGCTTCACGGGCATACCCTTGATGCCAATAGCTGGGATGAAGCTCATAGCCGATCTCGGCCCGCTTATGTTTCGGCGACCAGGCATTAAAGCCAATCGTTCCGATCAATTCTGGCTGCTCTTTCCGTTGTATTCCCCAACGAACACCGCGCTTGTCCACGTAACTTTGGTGGAAAAAAGCGATAATCTGGCGAGCTGCTCTCGATCAGTTAACGAATCCTGCCCGTAATAGCGGGTAACATCGTCGCTAGAGAAGCAGCGATAGACTGCCTCCATGTCGTCCTGTGTCACTTCCCTCAACACTAAACGCTCCGTTTCTATTACAGGAAACATCAGCATTCCCCTCTCTAACGAAATGAAATACCTGTCAAGGACCTGAGAATTACTGGATCGGAACGCTGCTCAAGCTGCCGCCTTCAGTGAAAAACCGCTTAATATTGCCTTCCACGTTGTCATCCGGAATCAACGGAGGCGCTTGATGCGGCTTGGTTCGAGCATCGATGATGACCGTATCACAGCCCCAGTGTTTGTGACTGTAAGTCACGTTCACCCCGTGAATATCATGCGACGGATTGCTGCGCGTAAATGTAGCCCAGAGGAAATTGTTGGTCGTCGCACTCATAAACTGGCTGTCATCACAGAGGATGATCAGTGGACAAGAGGAGAGAGAGGCCTGGTCTTGTAAGGCATCTTTAAGGTGAGCCATTTCCTGCTCAACCGCTGAGTAGCTTGTAAAGGCTGGCCCCTGGATCGCCACGATGCCTGGCATAATGAGTCTGGCAGGTGAATAGCCTGGAAGCTGGTTCAATGTTTGCGGTACGTCACGGCACAGTTCTCGTTTCTTATCCCCAACGGCCGCAAATATCACTTTACTGCCCGTATTCAGTCCGGTCCCGGAATAATCGAGGGTATCGATCGTCGTATTCGTCTGAAAGTGAAGGTCACGCTGCAGATCGATACGCTCCAAGATATAAGTTAGAAAATCTTCGATCCGGTGCGTGCTGATCTCCTGATCTTCTTCAGCAGCAATGAACAAATACTTGGCCAGACTCAATTGGCCAGTACCGAGAATTCGATTAGCGATCGTAAGCAGCTCAGCCGGTTGTTTCACTTTCTGATAAGGCGTATAGCGCTCACTGCCGATTGCAAAGAGCAGGGGATGCACGCCGGCAGCGTCAATCGCATGGACTTCTTTGACACCAGGAATCTCTTGTTTGATGGCCCCGCCTGTCAGCTCGTGAATCAACTCGCCGAAGGACGTATCCTCCTGCGGCGGTCGGCCGACAACGGTAAATGGATAGATAGCATTCTGCTTGGCGTATACCTTATGAACGCGCATGACCGGGAAATCGTGAACCAGGCTGTAATACCCGAGATGGTCGCCGAATGGCCCTTCAGGCTTGGTCTCGTTCGGATAAATCTCGCCCGTAATGACAAAATCAGCATCGTGGCTGATGCAATAGCCATCGACATAGCTGTAGCGAAAATGACGCCCTGAGAGCAGCCCGGCGAAGGTCAATTCACTCATGCCTTCAGGCAATGGCATGACAGCCGAGATCGTATGAGCGGGAGGACCGCCAATGAAGATGCTGACTTTTAGCGGCTCGTTCTTCTTCACGGCCTTGGTTTGATGAATGCCGATGCCACGATGAATCTGGTAATGGATGCCGACTTCGCGGTTAATATCATATTCATTGCCGGACAACTGTACACGATACATTCCTAGATTGGAATTCATGATCCCCGGCTTGTCCGGATCTTCGGAATAGACTTGAGGGAGTGTGACGAACGCGCCGCCATCGTCCTTCCAATATTGAATCTGCGGCAGATCCGATATTTGAATTTCCTGAAAGTCGGCAGGGAGGCCGCTGGATTTCTTGATGGGCAGGGCCGATTTCGCTGCAAATCCAGTCCCCACATATTTAAAAGGATTCTTGAGTGCTTTCATCGGCTCGTTGCGCAGCGCAATCACGTCCTGGGTCGACGCCAGCGTATCGCGGAAAATGAATTTGCTTCTCTCTATCGTTCCGAATAGATTGGAAACGGCCCGGTACTTAGAGCCCTTCACATTCTCAAATAACAGCGCAGGCCCGCCTGCTTCGTAAACTTTCATATGGATCATGGCCATTTCGAGATAAGGATCGACCTCTTCATGAATGCGAATCAATTGACCGTGCTTTTCCAAATCCAAAATGCATTCTTCCAGATTCTGATATCTCATTACATAGCTCCATTCCTGTAAAGATAATGTCGTTTATACCATTATCGGTAATCTGCCAGCCAAGGTCAATTAGGGTTAGGCGAGGGGATGTTACGTCTTTCTAACAAAAAAATCTCCCTGCCCCGGTTCAGGAGCAAGGAGATATGTTCAACAGGATATGATGGGTATGAATTCGGGATTATTTCAACACTCGTTGTACGTTGTAACCTTTTTCTTTGAGCAGGTCAATGACCATGCCATCCATAACGTAATGGCTGCGCCCACAACGACAAAGGACGTATGCTTGCCATCTTGCTCTAACAGCTCGGCAAGTTTAAGTGCCATGTTCTTGTCGCGCTCACCAAGCAGTTTTTGGTTCGTCTCGCCTTGTGTAAGCTGTCCGTCTGCCATTAATTGATCCTTGAGGCCATCAGCATTTCCGGCAACCCACTCAAGCTGCATCTGCTTCAAGTTTGTGGCGATTTTGGCAGAAGCTTCTTTGGACGAAAGGGTGTCCAGCAAGTCGACCAGTTCTTGCTCCTGGGCTTCCGCGGAGACATCACCAAGCACGTCGGCCTGCACTTTTACACCCTCCAGCTCATGAATCGGTTTGCCTGTCAGGAGCGCGTTTGTAATGAAGTACTGATCGATGCCGGCAGCCATCGCGAATATGCTGTCGGCCGGATCTTCGAAATAAGCAAACGAAGTGAGCGTGGTTGAAATCGCAAACGGCTTAAAGCTGTTGAACGTATCGAGCGGCAGCCCCAATTGTTTAAGCACGGTTTGGAGCTTCTCATAAGTGGCCGGGGCGATATGGTCCTGCAACTGGGTTCCGTCGCTGTAGACCATTTTCTCTTGCAGATAAGTCATATCGCCGTTAACGATGTCCAGCTCGACCCACAGATCGTCGGCTGCGGAGAACGCTTCGCGAATGCTTTTATGCATCGGATACATCTCGGCGATTCCCATGTGAACCGATCCGAGCAAATATAAGGTATTGTTGTCATTGGTCACTTTCCACATGAGTCCTTCGGCACCGGCGTCAGCCGTATCATACGTATACTCAACGAGTCTGCTTGCCATGACGACCGCTTGCTCAACGCTCGCCGGATGGTCTAATTGAAGCCCCGTATTGCCGCCACTGCCTTTAATAATGCCCTTCTGCTGCAAGTACGAGGCAGGGGAAACACCCGTTATTGCAAAGGATTCCGGCAGTTCGTAACGATCCAGCAGCTGGTATAGGGTGTCGACGACGATGCTCCGTGTGATTTCCTCTGAAGCGGGCATGGTGAGCGAGTCGTACTTCTTAGTAAACCCGAGTCCATCCAGCTTCTTTTCCGTTGCGTTGATTAGCGAGCTGAATTTCTCGGATGTGATGGTTTGCTTAAACGTCCCATCATAGTACCAGTCCATCGGGTATATCCCGTATTTCTCACCTTCGTTCAGCGTCGCGATGGACCAAGGACTAATGTCGGGAACGGCCACATTCGCTTCAGCAGCATGAAGAGGCAACACATTTCCTATCAGGATGGCTGTGCTCAGTGCTCCGGTTCCAATAAAGCGTTTAAGCCGACTCCATCGTTTTCGTTCTTGCATGACAAAGTTCTCCTCTCAATCTATGATTCGTGGGAATAGTCACCACGATAGTAGATTATACCATATCGGAGAGTTATTTCTGTGTAGAACTTGCAATACAGGGTTAGGGTCATGCCGAGATTCCCGATTTGGTCAGCATGGATATTCTATATGAAGTGTTCATGCTTTCTCTACAGCTTCACCATAATGATCAACCGCAAAGCTAAATAATACTTTCAGCATAAACATTGTACCTACGGTTAACATATAGGGCTGTATGTTGGACAGCAAGAAAGTGCAGCCTATGCCGATCGATAGGAGTAAGCCTCCAACAAATCGTTGCGAAGGTTTCCCGATCAGCGCATTTACGATAAAAGTTCCAGCGATCGTATAAGCCCATATACCGACTGCATACCCAATATCGGCATTCAATAGAAGCGCAATGATGATGATATGAACGTGTATTGCAATGAACACTGTCCGATTCGTTTTACGAGCCGCGTAGAAATTACTGGTTGAGATTGTGAAATTGGCTATGCAGCCGGAGAATATATCGAAGATGAGTAATAAGGCAAGTGCACTGCGCCATAAAGGTAAAGAATGTGTGATTTCAGGAAAAATGAGGCCCATCGCGTGGTAAGAAGTCCACCGAATAGCAGTATGACCAGAATAGAGCTGATAGACTGCTTTTCACCAAAAACATCATGCAGAATGGAAGGAATCCGTATTGATTTCATTTCACATCTCACTCTCTTCTGTAATTTTATAAAGTTTTATAGTAAATAAATTAATACACTACAAATCATTATAACTTCAAAATTAGATTAGTCAATTATTTTGTAGTTATATGATTGAATCACTCTAAAACTTGATATATACTTCATTTGAGGTGGAGAATACATGAACGGGTATGAACGAAGAAAGCACAAAAAAATCAAACAGGTCTTCGATGCCGCTTTCCAGCTTTTTTCAAGGCACGGTTACCAAAAGGTTAGCGTTAACGAAATCGCCCAACAGGCAGGAGTCTCTCCCGCAACGATATATAATTATTTCGGAACCAAAGATCAGCTCTACGTCGATATGATCATGAATTGGATGGACAAGCAATTCGAGAAGTATGACCTTATCCTGGAATCCGAGCTTTCATTCTCAGAGAAGACCAAGGAAATCATGCTGTTAGAGGCTAAGAATCTGACCTTCTTGTCGGAAGAGTTCCGGAGAACGCAAACCGCTGAGGAGCACGGCATGAGTCAGACAGTCCAACAGTACAGTGAAGAGAAGGTGAAACGCTTTTTCATGAAGTATGTCGCGCTCGGGAAACAAGAAGGTTATATTCAAAAGGACCAAACCGAAGAGGTTACGATGCTGTACTTCACGATGTTCATGAATGAGCTGGCCCGACGATGGGATTCGACGAACCGTGAATACGATTTCGGTAGCACGGAGACCTTGATGCAACTGTTTTTCTATGGCTTGGTGGGACAAATAAAAAGTGAAAATGATTGATGTCCTTGTCATTTCTAGTGGGAGCAAATGGAGAAGGCGGCGAGGAAGAGGCGGGGGAATGGATCAATTGTCTGCGGCGGTATGGGCCCCATCCTGACATCGGCAATTTGTTTTATTGGCGGAAAGAGGATTTGACGCCAGAGGAAATCGTTGAAAAAGCACTTAATTATAAGCCATTGATATTGTGAGCAAGCAGCATGTTGATTTGTAAGAAAGAGTCTTGGGCCCGTTCAGGCTCAAGACTCCCTTTAATTATTCTCCGAACTGAATGACAACCATTTGATGGCAAACCCATGTCGGAATCTCATAGCTGACAGTACCGTTCTCCTGTTGGAATGGAAGGGCGATCCGCTGTGGAGCGAGATACACCTCCCGTACAGGCTCAGCGGCTGCGATGCTCACCCGGGTATCGATAAGAGGGAGCAGATCCTCAATTACCTCCACATTTTTCCCTCTGCGGACCGGAGACGCGTACAATACATGATGGATCCAGCGGTTATGTCCCTTCTGCGCCTGCAGTGTTGTGACGCCCTGGGAAGGCAGGTTGGTGAACAGCGTCTTTTGCCCCAGCAGTCGATCCAGCGCATGCATCACGATCTCTTTTACGGGAAGGCTTCCCTTTAGCGCATAATCCTCAAAGACATTCCATGCAAGATAAATACCGTCAGGACCTTCAACCATGCCGGGACCGGCAGCTTGCAGTTCCGAAGGGGTATGCTGATGGGAACAGAAAGTAAACAGAGCGCGGTTGAAATAAGGGTTCTCCTTGCTGCCCGTAACCGTGCCGTTTGGGTTAAGTGAGACGTCCTGGGATTCAGTATAGATAACAAATGATGATGAACGCAGCGACGGGATCTCGAACGACGGTTTGAAGTAAGAAGGCTTGAATTCGGAGGCTCCCTGCCACTGCACGCCAAAGTCCAGCGCAAAACCTGTACCGCCCTGCTTAAGGCCTGATCGGCCGGTTGCCAGCACCTTACCTCCTTCGGTGAGGAAGGATTTCAGCTTTGTTTGCAGCGTTCCGGTGATGGCGATGTCATCCGGAAGGATAATCACTTTATACGGTGCCAGATCGGCTTCCGCATCGATCACGTCAAACAGATAGTGACCCTCAAGAAGTATCCGAACGGCACCGGTATCGGCATGGTTATGCCCTGTAGGCGGGCTTCCCGACGCATGATACGCAGCTTCCACCGATAATAGTGCGACATCGCATACGGCCGTCGTGTCACGGCACCATCCTTCCTTCGCTTCGACTTCCTTGTAGGCCTCTCCGATCAAGGAGTAGGTGGCTAAGTCCATGATGCCGGTAGGATGCAGTTGGTCGCCAATCGAGCAGCGTGCACCGTTTGCGAGACTTAGCGCCGTCTCATAGCGGAGGGCGTTAGGGTGCTTGAAACCGCCAAACTCCCCCCAAGAAGTATGGAATTTCCCAGTCATTCCGAGATAATCCAAGCCAAGGTTTTGGGCATAGCGCGCCGAAAGTGGAAAATGATCATACCCCCAGCCACCCGTCGGGAGGGATTCCAACTCCAGATGCGTGTTGACCTGTGCCAGGTCGCGACGGCCGCGATCTACATGGCTGCTGTTGTGAAACACCGGCAAACCGGGCCGGATAGCATGGACGGCGTTATTCATTTTTTGGGCATATCGGAAGTAGGTGTCCTCCCACATGGATTTCATGTCATCGCGATTGCGCGGATCGGAGCCGCGTCTGCGGATTTCGGCAATGCAATGCTGGCAGTAACACTCGCGTACGCCGACGATATCAAGAAATATGCCGTCTGCCTTATAGTTGGTCACCACTTCCCGTACCTGAGCAGCGAGTATGTCTGCATAAGGGGTGTTCATGCAGAATTGATGATAACCCGGGGTCATGAAATCGGAGACCCAGCTTATTTGTTCCTGCTGATCTCGAATCAGCACTCTGGATGTCTGCGGGCCAGCTTTTCGTCCAGCCCAGCCGACAGATAAACGGGTGTATTGACGCCTATTTCGTGTGCTGCCTCGATCTGGGCACCAAGGAGATCATAAGACAAATGGGGGTGCATTTCATTGGCTGTTGTCAGGTGATAAGCCAGCCATGATGGCACTTGGCAAACACCGTAATGGAATCGACGTGGCCGGTTCGGAGCATGTCTTGGAACTGTCGTTTGTTAAACTGGCTACCGATACCCTTGATGGCCTCTGACGTATGAAAGTCTAGGTGAACCTGACGAAACCTCATGTTTGTTGTCCTCCTTATCCTTCAATGAAGGAATCATATGATGTCTACCACTTTAAATCATGAGTGTCATTGATACAGCTGACAATGCCGACTTCGTATAGTACAGTCTCTACATATTTAATTGTAGGTGATGGGATGCTTGTACTGGAGCTGCAGGTTCCGCCATTCCCGCTGCTGGCCACGATCGACCAAACGGTATGGCATCTGGGTGTTGTTCACGCCAAGCGGCAATTTGCGGCATTTGAGATGAACGTGTGCGTCAAAGGGATGCTGTACATGGAAGAGAACGAAGTTAAATACGAGATCGGGCAGGGGATGATGCTGGACCCGGTTGCTACCTATTTGCGGCAGTACATATTCCGAACAGTCTAAGGGAGTACAGACGGATCATACATAAGGACTAAGCTGCTTCGTAATTGATACCATCTTTTTCGAAATCATTCTTTGTAGGCAGCACGATTTCCGGGCTGATTACGACGCCGGATGAGTCAGATCGGTGGAAAGTATGAAGAATGGCATAAGGCAGGCAAGCAAGCGGAAAGAGCTGGAGTCGCCTAATCCGGGTAAGAACGCAGGAAAGGGCACTGCTCGAAGTTAATCATGACTTTATGGCATCCGTAAACAAAAAGCAGCCCTTCGCGTAATAGCGAAGAGGCTGCTTTCTTGATTCATAACCTTATTGCTGCACTACGGCGATTATTTCATCTTCCAACTCAAGCTTGACTTGCTCGCTGTAGGCGCGGATGTCGTACTCGGAATGAAGATAGCGGAGAATCGCCTCAATGAGGTTAGCCTCAATCAGATAGATCGTTCTGCCACTAACCCATACCTCAGCAGTGTAACCTGTATCCTCATCCCAGCTTAGCTCCAATGATACGTCTGTCGGTTTAACGCCTCTGCGTTCAGCCTGGTGCAGGCAGACCGCATTAACGATTTCATCCATACTCAGAATCATGGATTAGTACCGGTTGTTATTGTTGTTGTTGTCGCGGCGTTCGTTTTCTTGACGACGATTCTTAACGGCGCGAACAACAGCCATAACGACCATGATGAGAGCCCAGATGGCAATCAGGTTAATCAACAAGCCCATGATTTCGCCCATGAAGCCCATACCAGCGAACATGCCGCCGAAGAGCAGACCGGCCAAACCACCGATCATCAGACCCTTCATCAAGCCACCGCCACTGAAGAATCCGCGGTTACCGGTGTTGGCTGCGTTTGTGTTGTTGTTACGTGTGTTGT
Source organism: Paenibacillus sp. JCM 10914 (assembly GCF_001315105.1). Classification (GTDB taxonomy): domain Bacteria; phylum Bacillota; class Bacilli; order Paenibacillales; family Paenibacillaceae; genus Paenibacillus_AQ. Next base: position 94,340 of record NZ_BAZR01000003.1, read on the forward strand.
TCGATTGCTGCACGTTATTGCTGCTATTGTTGTTCTTATTCGGCGTATTCGTAAAACTCTTGTTTCCGGATTTAAAGCCACCGCCGCCTCTTCTTGCGTCAGCGGAATCTGGTGCAAGCGTTACGAAAAACAGCGTAAACACTACAAGGATAGCTAATACTTTTTTCATCGTGTTCTGTCGAACCTCCCAAGAGAAATTTAGAATGTACTTCGGTAATACGGACGAGTCACGATAAGGTTTCAAAAAATTTGCGAGTGTTCTTAAGATGTTGTGGCACGCTGATGCTGCTTCAGCAAATCGAGCACCCAATCACACCATTTCAGCTCAGTCTCTGCCATCATTAAGCCTTTAGTGGCAAGTATATACTTGCTAAAGGCTTGACTGCCAAAGATCCGGCCGTCTTCAGGGATATCGCTTAAAATTTGTTCGAAATAACGCTTCTTCTCGAGGTACACGATCCGGCGATCCTCATAAATGTCGATGGCAATTCCGGTCTCCGTCAGCCACAGGCAGAAGGTTCGAAGCGCAAGCTCATCCTTGGTGACAGCTGGAGCGATCGGTTGATACATCCATTCACGCAGCTTCTGTAAGCCTTTTTCAGTGATCGCATAAATTTTCTTGTCCGGTTTATCGCTTTGTTGAATCCAGTGTGAGGATAGGAACTGCTTCTCCTCCATGCGAGACAACAGTGGATAGATTTGACTGTGCTTAGCTTGCCAAAAAGGTTGTATTCGAAGCATCAAATCATATCCTGATGATTCTTTTCTAGCTAGTAATCCTAACAAGCCGTATGACAACGTATTCATGGACATAACTCCCTTTGAAACGCATATCGTGGATCATGAAGGTTCGATTGCTACTTACCTATCAGTCCGATTGATAAAAAGTGTACACTGAAACTGTATGGTTTGACAACAGCAGGTGGGTTCTTTCTCTTTTGTTTTTGACAAAATTGTGACCAAAAAAGCACAAACGCCGCGGCGCTTGTGCTTTATTTAGTGATTTAGGGGGTCGTTTTATTCTTCGTATCCATTAACGACAAGATCCAGCGCCCCGGTGTTTGGATCGATTACCATGCCGTGAACCGGAACGTTCGGCGGGAGCAGGGGGTGGTTGGTAATCAGGCTAACGGTGTTGCGAACGCCATCGGTCACGTTATCGAAACCGCGCAGCCATTTGGATAAGCGGATGCCGGAGTTCTCCAGCGTGGACAGGACCTCGTCGGATATTCCGCGATCTCTCATATGCTGAATCATAACCTCAGCGTTAAGCGAGGCCATGCCGCACTCATGGTGACCGACCACGACGACCTCTTCCGCATGCAGCTCGTAGAGTGCAACCATTACGCTTCGCATAACACTCCCAAATGGCTGGGAGATGATGGCACCGGCGTTTTTGATGATTTTGACGTCGCCGTTCTTGAAGTTCATAGCTTTGGGAAGCAACTCCACGAGCCGGGTGTCCATGCAGGTGATGATGACCATTTTCTTCTCAGGAAAACGACCGGTGAGGTAAGATTCGTATTCTTTATTCTCCACAAAGCTGCGGTTGTGCTCCAAAATGCTGTCCAAATGTTTTTCCATCGAAGATCTCTCCTTTATATTTGATGCTGTAATTTCATGATGATATCGGTGAATGCATTCAGCGGATATCGATTAGTTGAACATGGGTACCGTAGCTCTGTTCCCGTCCTTCGAGTCGGAATGAGCAGGAGTCTGGTGTAGTGCTGAGCTTTAAATGTTCCTCGAAGAAAATCCCGTGCTTTTGATGGATGGCGAAAGATAGGGTACTGTCCGTATGGATAGGGACATCCATCGTTGCAACTTCTTCAATGATCCGAAGTCCCGGTACGCCGTTCACCGCGCAGCCGCAGCCCTCCGTGTCATAGATCAGCCTAATAATGCCCGGCTTGTGCGCAAGTTTCTCCTTCAGTATTGCCTCAGCCTGTTCGGTTACATGTATGTTCACGGCATCTCGACACTCCCTTTTTAGCGCAGTATGATTTAATCTTTCTGGAAGTTGATTATATACCTAGTAAAAAGTATCATCAATAGAGTAGATGAAATCTATTATGAGGAAGAAGAAGGTGTCGATATGGGAGAACAGCATTCACAGCAGTGGGAGCAATTTAATCAACTCGTCCGCAAGATCATGAGTTACTACGAGGCTGTCGGCTTACTTCATTGGGATTTACGGACCGGAGCGCCGCGCAAAGGTACGGATGTACGCTCTGAGACGATTGGGATATTATCAACCGAAGCGTTCAAGCTGGGGATATCGGAGGAAATGGGGCAGCTGCTCGAGCATTTCGCGAAGCCCGAACATGAGGATAAGCTTGACAAAGTACAACGCCGGTTGGTAGCTGAATTGCGCAAATCATACGATCAGAGCAAGAACATCCCGGCAGAACGCTATCAGGAATACGCCACCCTTGCAGCCCAATCGGAGACGAAGTGGGAAGATGCGAAAGAGAACAGCGATTTTGCAGGCTTTGAACCGTTCTTAACGAAGATCGTGGCGTTTAAGCAAGAATTTATCGAGTATTGGGGCGTGAAGGATACCCGTTACGATACGCTTTTGGATATGTATGAGCCGGATTTGACCGTAGAGAAAGTCGATGCAATTTTCGAACGGCTGAAATCACGGTTGATTCCACTTGTCCATGCGATTCAAGAATCGCCTTACAAGCCTGACACTGAGTTTCTGAAACAGCTGTTTCCGAGTGAACAGCAGGAGAAATTCAGCATGTTCATGCTCGAACAGATGGGATATGATTTCGAAGCCGGACGGCTTGATGAGAGCGTTCATCCATTCGCCACGAGCCTGAATCCTGGAGATGTTCGCATCACGACGAAATATCTTCCGGATGATGTGTTAAGCGCAGCATTCAGCTCCCTGCACGAAGGCGGACATGCCCTGTATGAGCAAAACATCGATATGGCCCTTGCGGGTACGCCGCTGGCAAGCGGGACATCGATGGGAATTCATGAATCTCAGTCGAGACTATGGGAGAACATGATCGGTCGCAGCCGCCCATTCTGGCGCCGCTATTTCGCCGATTTGCAGCAGCATTTCCCCGAACAATTGAAGGATGTGGACGTCGAACAATTTTATCTCGCCGCCAATAAGGTAGAGAACTCTTTGATTCGAGTTGAAGCGGATGAGCTGACGTATAACCTACATATTATTATCCGTTACGAGATTGAGAAGATGCTGTTCAACGAGGGACTAGCGGTTAAAGATCTTCCTGAGACATGGAACAAGAAATATAAAGAGTATCTTGGAATCATGCCGCCCAATGACGGGGTTGGCGTCTTGCAGGATGTGCATTGGTCCGGTGGCGATTTTGGTTATTTTGCCTCTTACTCGCTCGGGAACATGTATGCGGCCCAGTTCGTCAACACTATGCGTAAGGAGATCCCGAACTTGGACCAACTCGTCGAGGAAGGAAACCTGTTTCCGATTAAGGAATGGTTGACCGACAAGGTTCATAAATATGGAAAGACCGAGACGCCGTCAGAGATCATTCTTCGCGTCACAGGGGAAGAATTGAACCCTGATTACCTAGCAGATTATTTGGAAGCGAAATACAAGGAAATCTATTAGCTCTAGTTCATTTGATTGAAACATACGAATGTAAGCAGCCGCCCCTTGATAACATCGAGGGGCGGCTGCTTTGTGCTGTGCTGGATGCACTGAACATAAATGGAAGGAATAGGCCTTTAACCTTTAGTTAGACGAATGCATATGGTGATAAGAAACGTATGTTCAAAGGAATGGAGGGTTACGATGAAGACTCGCAATTGGTGGGGCCTCGTATGGTCTGCGCTGCTAATATGCAGCGTATCGCTCGCAGGCTGCGGCAGCAGCGGAACGGATACGAAAGTGATGATCGGTGAAGTTACGCGTTCTATTTTCTACGCACCGCAGTATGTTGCGCTGGAGAAAGGGTTCTTCAAGGAAGAAGGATTGGATGTCGAGCTGCAGACGACGCCTGGCGGTGACAAGACGATGACCGCCCTGCTCTCAGGCGCTATCGATGTGGCGCTGGTCGGCTCCGAAACGTCTATCTATGTGTTCCAGCAAGGTTCGGATGATCCGGTCATTAACTTCGGCCAGGTCACGCAGACGGACGGAACGTTTCTGATGGCTCGTGACGGTTCGGCCGATTTCGACTGGAACAGCTTAAAGGGGAAGGTGTTTCTGGGTCAGCGTAAGGGTGGCATGCCGCAGATGGCCGGCGAATTTACATTGAACAGAAAAGGCATTGATCCCCGCAATGATCTGGAGCTGATTCAAAATATCGATTTTGCCAATATCGCCTCAGCTTATGCTTCAGGCACTGGCGAGTTCGTGCAGCTCTTTGAACCGCAAGCTCGATTTTTGAGAAGGAAGGGCGCGGCAAGGTCGTGGCTTCTTTCGGCGTGGAGAGCGGGCATCTGCCATACACCGTCTTTATGACCAAGCAAAGCTATATCGACAAAAACAAAGATACGGTTCAAAAATTTACGAATGCGCTCTATAAGGCGCAGCAGTGGGTGGATACCAATAGTCCGGAAGACATCGCAGACGCCATCCTGCCTTACTTCAAGGACAGCGACCGGGATATCGTCATATCGGCGGTCAAACGCTACAAAGAGCAAGGTAGCTATGCGACCGATCCGATCGTCGACGAAGACGAGTGGAACAATCTTCTGGACGTTATGGACCAAGCCGGTGAGTTGAAGGAAAAGATCGCTCCGGACAAAATCGTCGATAACAGCTTTGCCGAGCAAGCCAAAGCATCGAAATAACAACTTGTAGTCCTGATCCATAGAACGAAAGGAGAGAGCACCAATGGAACCGGTAGTCGAATTGAACGATATCGCACATGTATATGTCACTGATCGGGAAGCCTCTCTGGCTGTGGAAGGAATTCAGTTAAAGGTGGAGCCGGGGGAGTTTCTCAGCCTGGTTGGACCAAGCGGATGCGGCAAGACCACGATCCTGTCGGTCATCGCCGGCCTGCTGCAGCCCTCCAAAGGAGTAGCCAGCGTGAATGGAAGACCCGTTACGGGACCATCGCCGGAGGTAGGTTACATGCTGCAGCAGGACTACTTATTCCCGTGGCGTACGATTATGGATAACGCATTGATCGGACTGGAACTGACCGAGAGATTATACGCGGATACGCGCGGCAACGTCCAGAATCTGCTAAAGGAGATGGGCCTCGGTGACAGCGGGGCATTATATCCGTCGCAGCTCTCAGGCGGAATGCGGCAGCGCGTAGCGCTTGTACGAACGCTGGCGACCGATCCCGGATTGCTGCTGCTTGATGAGCCGTTCTCTGCGCTGGATTACCAGACCAAGCTGCAACTGGAAGATTTGATCGGGGAGACGCTGAAGAAGCGGGGGAAGACGGCGATCCTCGTGACGCATGATCTGTCAGAGGCGATCGCCATGAGCGATCGTGTCGTGCTGCTAAACCGCAATCCGGGGCGGGTTCACAGATTCTTCGATGTTCCGGAGAACATCCAGCAAGCACAGCCGTTTTATGCACGCAAAGAACCTGGCTTTAATGAGCTGTTTCATGAAATATGGGGCGAAATGCAGTCCATCGGGAAGGAGTGAAGCGTATGACATCAAGGCATGAGCGAACACCGGCTTCCTCTACCGAGGGTTGGCTGCAGGAGATCTTTCTTCAACACAAGAACAGAAAGAGAAGAATTCGTAACCAAGTGCTGACCGTACAGTTGAGTCTGCTCGTTCTCTTCTTTGCCTGGTGGGAAATCGCGGGCAGGTTGAAATGGATCGACGTGCTGCTGTTCAGTTATCCTTCGAAAATCTTTGCAAACATTTGGAGCAATATCGTAAGCGGTGAACTGTGGGCACATCTCGGAATAACCGTTGGTGAGACCGTTGTTGGATTCTTGCTGGGAACGCTCGTTGGTACCTTGCTCGCGATCTTGATCTGGTGGTCGCCTTTTCTGAACAAAGTGCTGGACCCCTACATGGTTGTGTTCAACAGTATGCCTAAGGTGGCGCTCGGACCGATCTTTATCGTCATGTTCGGTGCAGGCTTTACGGCAATCGTTGTTACAACACTGTCCATTACGGTCATCGTGACGACGCTTGTCGTGTACAACAGCTTTAATGAAGTCGATTCCAATCTGATCAAGGTCGTCCGCACATTCGGCGGAAGCAAGCGCCAGGTATTTCAGCGCGTCATCCTGCCGGCATCCTATCCGGCTATCGTATCTACCTTGAAAGTGAATGTGGGGATGGCCTGGGTTGGCGTCATCGTCGGGGAATTCTTGGTGGCCAAGGCCGGGCTTGGGTATTTGATCATGTACGGGTTTCAGGTGTTCAACTTTACGCTTGTCCTGTCGAGCCTGCTCATCATCGCCGTCGTAGCGACCGCCATGTACCAAATCGTTGTCTATGTTGAAAGAAAGCTGCTGACCCATCGTTAATATCGATCCAAAGCTTCAAGACACCTCTGCTATAGTTGTTTATGTGATAAAAATAGGCTAGGATGAAGATGAAATATTGCGAAACATTCATAATCTAACATCTTGCCGGAGGCGCTTCATCACATGGGATTTCGTGTCATCAAAACAGCAGCAGCGAGCCTGCTGGCGATATTAATTACAGATGCTTTAAACATACCGGGGGCTACGTCCGCCGGTCTTCTTGCTATTCTCGGGGTGGATGTCACCCGCAAACGGAGTGTGCGCTCCATCTCGGCCCGATTCTTTGCTTCCGTACTTGGACTGCTGCTGGCGAGCCTGCTTTTTTATTTGCTCGGATTCCACTATTGGGTTCTGGCCCTGTATATTCTTTTGGCTTTCCCTGCTATTTCCAAGGCGAATTTCAAGGAAGGTATCGTCACGAGTTCCGTCGTGGTATTCCGGGTGTTTCAAGGGGAGGAGATTGGTTTCGATATCTTTCTAACCCAGGTAGAGCTATTAATCATTGGCCTCGGTTCAGCGATGCTTGTGAACTTGATCTATATGCCTAATAGCGAAGGGGCGATGATTGAGATTCGGAGGAAGGTCGATGGGTTGTTTGCGACTATTTTCAATCATTACGCGCTTACGCTGCGAGATCCTGAACATATCTGGGATGGAAAAGAACTAATTGAAGCGAATCGGCAGATTGATCGGGGGATAGAAGAAGCCAAGCGAGCTTCGGAGAATCAGATGATTCACCCGGATGGTGCGTGGAATATTTATTTTTATATGCGCAAGGAACAGATGGAGAATATTCAGAGCATGATGCATCAGATATCGCAGGTGTATGAGCAGCTTCCCCATGGTGTGCTTGCAGCGGAAGTGTTCGATCAACTAAGCGAGGATGTCATGAGCGAGGGTTACACCGGAAAAGCGGAGTCGCTGCTGCATGAGCTGGAACGAGAGTTCAAGGCGATGGAGCTCCCTACCACACGTGAAGAGTTCGAGGTCAGAGCGGCAATCCTGCAACTATGTCATGAGCTGGATTACTATCTTAATATTTCGAAGAAATACAAAGCACCCACTGCCAAAAGAATGGTTAGATCCAGCTGATTTCAGGGCGATTTTATCTTCTGGGTAACATTTTTTTTGATATTTTTAGCATCATATGAATTTATTTGGACCACTTCATTCAACATTCGCCCATGTCGTGCATACACATGTATGGAATGATTGTATGGAGGAGGTTCGAAGATGTCATTGAGTCATAAACACCAATGTAGAGAAATCATTACCAAAGCGATTTGCGGCAAAGGTCGTAAGTTCTCTACCGTAACACATACCGTGACTCCGCCTAATAATCCGACCAGCATTTTGGGGGCCTGGATTATACAGCATCAATACGAGGCGGTTGCCGCCGGAGACGGAATTGAAGTTATTGGTACTTACGATGTTAACATCTGGTATTCCTATGACAAAAATTCGCAGACCGATGTGGCGAAAGAAACGGTATCGTATGTAGAGCGCGTGCCTCTCTCTTATCTGGATCCGAAGCATCGCGCGTCCACGGTAGAAGTGTCGGCGGAAGCGACACAGGAACCGAGTTGTGTTGAGGCCAGCGTATCCTCAAATGGCACGAGTGTGATCATCCGTGTCGAAAGAGAATTTGCGGTCGAACTGATTGCTGAGACGAAAGTCGTAGTCAAAGTATGCGAACATCATCACGGTGACTACGAAGACAAAGAGTTCGACTATGTCCTTGGGGACAATGCCGACGACTACGAAGACCTTGATTTTGAGGGTCTGGAGGATGAACTGTAAGTAATCCCTCCAACAGGTAATGGATATGATTTTAGCATATGCAGTGAGGGCAGCTTTGCGGAGGGCGGATGCCCTCTTTTTTATTTTTTTTTATGAGGAGGCTTTCGGGTGATGGCTCTTTCAGCGACCAGTAAGGATAAAACACACGATTATACAGCTCTCAGTGGATCAAGCGCTGTCGCGGTGAGGGCTCGACTTCTAAGAGCTGGCGTGCCGTGTCAATTAACTGTGGAGGCAGCGGATCAGGCGTTTGCGGCGCAATATCGTGTTATTGTGCGCGACCTGGCTGCTGTTCATATCAAGCAACCCCGGCTTGGCGGCGCGGGCATGCAATTTGATCCTGATCCGGTAGGCGGAAGATATGAGGATGGACTCCATCGCCGTCTGGAGAAGGCGGCTGTCCGGACGCTTTATACGCTTGGCACGGATGAGGGAGAAGTTGTCATGACGGCCAAATCTGGTCGCGGGTATGTGATTGATGGAATATCTTTCGACCGAAGTAAGGTTAAGGCCGTCATGAGCGCTAAGGGCCTTGTAAATTTGGCTGATGGAGCCCGCGCCTCTATAGAGGATAGAGTTCCTGATGGGCTGCTGCTCGGTATGGATCCTGAGTTTGTATTGATGCAAGAAGACGACAGGTTGGTCTATGCTTCGGAGTTTATGGAGCGCGGGGGCGTTGCCGGAAGCGATGTCGTTCGTTATCAAGGCGAAGTGATCCATCCTATAGCCGAGCTGAGGCCGGACCCGAAGCCAACGCCGAAGGAAGCAGTAACCGAATTGCAGAAGGCTATGCGTGAGGCGTCCAGACTCATTACGAATCGTTCCTTGTCATGGCGAGCAGGTGCGCTTCCCCATACGGCTTTTCCGTTAGGCGGTCATATTCATTTCAGCGGGGTTCCGCTTGGATTATCACTGCTGCAGGCGCTGGATAATTACGTGGCGCTGCCACTCGTAATGCTGGAGGACCCGCGAGGGAGCAAGCGCAGACCGAGATATGGCTTTCTCGGCGATTTCAGAAGACAGCCGCATGGTGGTTTTGAATATCGGACGCTGCCAAGTTTCCTGATCTCTCCGCTGATTACGAAGGTATCGCTTTATCTTGCCTATCTGGTTGCCCGCTACAGCGATCGCTTGCTGGCAAGACCTCTAAGTACGGAACGGTATCATCGTGCCTACTACGAAGGAGATAAGGCGGTGCTCATGGAGTGTATCCCTGGGTGGCATCGGGATGTATCATCGTTACCGGAATACAAGGATTATGCACGCGAAATTGAGTTGTGTCTGAATTATATCGAAGAAGGACGTACCTGGGATGAATCGAGAGATATTCGGAAGCTGTGGAATATTCCCTTGTAGCCGAGGATGCCTAAAGCTTAATTTCTGTTATAATAGAGGTCAAGCTACAAACGGCATGGAGGTATTTTCATGGCTAAATATACGCCGATGATTGAACAATATTTGAACGTGAAGGAACAAGCGCGGGATGCGTTTCTTTTTTTCCGCCTTGGCGATTTTTATGAGATGTTTTTTGAGGATGCCATTCTGGCATCCAAGGAGCTTGAGATTACACTGACTGGACGCGAAGGCGGTGGCGACGAGAAGATTCCGATGTGCGGCGTTCCTTACCATTCAGCGGAAGGTTATATACAGCGCTTGATTGAAAAAGGCTATAAGGTTGCGATCTGCGAGCAGATGGAGGATGCTTCGGTTACGAAAGGCATGGTCCGCCGCGAAATCGTCCGGATCGTAACGCCCGGCACGATCATGGACGGCAAGGTGGTCCAGGATAAATCCAACAATTATATGGTCTGCATTACGGAGTCATCCGGCCTAATGTCCTTGTCCGCCTGCGATTTATCTACCGGTGAGTTGTATGTCACATCTGTTCCATCCTCGGAAGAGTGGCTGAGAGACGAGATCAACATTTACGAGCCTTCGGAGATTATCGGGGATGCGTCACTGCTGGAGATCATATCCTCCCATGCGTTGCCTGGGGCTAAAGCGGTACTGTACACGGCCTGGGACCGAAGAGAGGATCATCGGGTCAAAAGCCAGTTTGGTGAGCCCGCCTGGGCACGTCTGGAAGAGGAGCGCCGTGCTTGCGTGTCGCTGCTAATCTCTTATCTAAGTGAGACGCAGAAGCGCTCGCTTGGACAACTGACCCAAATTTCCTCCTATGAGCCAGGGCAGTATATGGTTCTGGATCCGTTCACTCGCCGCAATCTGGAGCTTGTGGAGACGGTGCGCGAGCGGTCCAAGAAAGGCTCGTTGCTATGGCTGCTCGATCGTACGGAGACTTCGATGGGAGCAAGGCTGCTGCGTCGCAGAATCGATAAACCGCTGCTCTCCCGCAGTAGGATCGAGGAACGGTTAGAGGCGGTGGAGCATTTATATAACCAGTACATACTGCGAGAAGATTTGCGGTCGGCGCTGAAGGAGATTTACGATCTGGAACGGTTGGTGGGCCGGATCGCATTCGGCAGTGCGAACGGCAGGGACCTGAACGCCCTGAAGCTGTCAATACGTCAAATCCCCGCGCTGAAAGAGCTATGTGAAACGTCGGATTCCCAGACGCTACGCGAAGTTGCTGCCCAGACGGATGTATGCGATGATCTGTGCGAACTCATCGACGACGCAGTCGTGGATGAACCGCCGGTTTCGGTACGAGACGGGGGTATCATCAAACCTGGCTACCATGAGCGGCTGGACGAACTGCGAGAAGCCAGCACGAACGGCAAGCGGTGGATTGCAGAGCTTGAGGCCAGGGAGCGTGCAGCTACAGGCATCAAATCACTTAAAATCGGCTACAACAAGGTGTTTGGTTATTTTATCGAGGTCACGAAATCGAATCTGATGTCGCTGCCAGAGGGTAGGTATGAACGGAAGCAAACGCTGGCTAATGCGGAACGGTTTGTTACACCTGAACTGAAGGAGAAGGAAAGCTTAATTCTGGAAGCACAAGAGAAGATGGTGGATCTGGAATACGGCCTCTTCACCGAGCTGCGGGACAAGCTGAACACCCAGATTACGAGGTTGCAGCAGCTTGCCGAAAAGATTGCCGAGATCGATGTGTACCAATCCCTGGCTGCCGTCAGTGCGGAATACCGGTTCGTCAAGCCGGAGCTAAGCGATGGATATGATTATATCGTGGAAGAGGGGCGTCATCCGGTGGTTGAAGCCGTATTGAAGGATGCCTCGTTCATCTCTAACGGGACCGAGTTGCATCAAGATGGCTCCTCGATCCTGCTGATTACCGGGCCTAATATGGCGGGAAAAAGCACCTACATGCGCCAAGTCGCTTTACTATCAATTCTGGCACAGATCGGTTGTTTCGTACCGGCACAGCGAGCCGTGGTTCCGTTGGTGGATCGAATATTCACTAGAATTGGGGCGGCGGATGACCTGATTGGCGGTCAAAGTACGTTCATGGTCGAAATGGCTGATATTCAGGTCATGACCGAGAAGGCTACGCCGCGAAGCCTCATCATTATCGATGAGCTTGGCCGCGGAACTTCCACCAGCGAAGGAATGGCCATCGCGCAAGCGGTAATTGAATACGTCCATGACCATATCGGTTGTAAGGCGCTTGTATCCACGCATTTTCATGAGCTTGCCCATCTGCAAGACAGCCTGGCCGGATTACGCAACTATTCCATGGCCGTGCAGGAAAGCGGAGACAAGGTCCACTTCCTGCGTAAGCTGATTCCTGGGGCAGCTGACAGCAGTTATGGCATTTATTGCGCGCGTTTGGCCGGCTTGCCGGGCGGGATTATCGAACGTGCTTATGGACTGCTTCAAGGTCTGGAGCAAGCATCACTGGCAGCCGTTGCTTCTGAGTCAAGCGCTGTTACACGTCAAGAGACAGCTGTGACGACCCGTTATGATGCCTTGCCAGAAGAGGACGTGTCCGTGTGCGAGCATAATGAGATCGCCATAACAACAGGCGGTAGCGAGAGAGCACGGAACGGAGTCGTACAGCTCTCGATTTTTGATGAAGAAGAAGTATCTGTCCCGGAGGAGGCCGCGAGTGCTCCACAGCAGGAGCCTTCAATTGCACCGGCGGTCAAGGAGTTGGTAGATGCGGTCAAAGGGGTGGACGTCATGAATATGACGCCGCTGCAAGCGATGCAGTTCCTGAATGACTTGAAGCTGCAAGCGAAAGACATGTAAAGCTGTCGACAGAGTTGCTTAGAAGAAGGGAGGCCGAAGAGAGTATGGGGAAGATTCGTATATTGGACGAGCATATCGCGAACCAGATCGCGGCTGGTGAGGTGGTAGAGCGGCCAGCCTCGGTCGTCAAGGAACTCGTTGAGAATGCGATTGATGCGGGAAGTACGAAGATCGACGTTACGATTGATGAAGGTGGACTCGACAGCATCCGTGTGACGGATAACGGAGCCGGCATCGACCCGGAAGACTGTGAGACAGCGTTCTATCGCCATGCCACCAGCAAGATCACGGAAGGGCGCGATCTGTTCCAGATCACGAGCCTTGGCTTCAGAGGGGAGGCTTTGCCATCGATTGCGGCGGTAGCAAAGGTTCGACTCGTGACTTCGAACGCAGCCGATGGCCGCGGCAAACTGCTTGAGATTGAAGGTGGGAACCTGCGTAAGAATGAGGATACCGCCGCTCCCAGAGGAACGGATTTTCTGGTACGGGAATTGTTTTTCAATACGCCGGCAAGGCTGAAGTACATGAAGACGATCCAAACGGAGCTGGGGCATATTTCGGACTACATGTATCGTCTGGCACTTTCCCGCCCGAATATCGCCTTTACACTGCGTCATAATGGCAATTCACTATTGCAGACGCTTGGTAACGGGGACGCGTTGCAAGTGATTGCAGCCATCTACGGCACACAGTCAGCCAAAGCGATGCTACCGCTGGAAGCGGAGAATATGGATTATACGCTGAGCGGATTTGTCAGCAAGCCAGATTATACGAGAGCGAACCGAAATGCGATGTCCCTGATTGTGAACGGTCGGTACATTCGGAATTACGGCCTGATGCAAGCGATTTTGAGGGGGTACCACACGTTGCTGCCGATTAATCGGTTTCCGCTTGTGGTGCTCCAGCTATCGATGCACCCCTCACTCATCGATGTCAACGTCCACCCATCCAAGCTGGAGGTTCGCTTCAGCAAGGAGCAGGAGTTGTTTGCCTTCATTGAGGAAGAGGTGCGCAGACTGCTGCAGCAGCAAGTGTTGATTCCACAGCCAGCGAAGCAGTCGCTTGGCAAGAATGGGAATGCTTTTATCCAAGAGCAGCTGCAGTTCTCGGCATCGCGTATGGATGAGGAGACGAATCCTGATTCCAAGCAGCCATCTGTTCATGACCACAGCCATCATGGACGTGATGACGGAGCACGTATCCCATTACCAGAACCGTCTGCCTGGAACGAGCAGGCAGCAGGCTCTACAACTTCTGGAGCCGTCATGCCATCGCGCACATACGAAGGAGCTGCGGAACGGTTTTCTTCACCAATCCCGATGCGAGAGACAGCGGCAGGCGCCGATTATCGCAGTGACAAACGCTTCGAAGGGCGAAGCTCAATCCGTAATCCGGAGGTTACGCAGGGGTGGCTCGAAGCGGTATCCGGGCCTGCGGCGCAAATCCCTCCGTTCCCGGAGTTGACGCTCATCGGACAGCACCACGGAACGTATTTGATCGCACAGAATGACACGGGACTGTACCTGATTGATCAGCATGCAGCCCATGAACGCATTAATTATGAGTATTATTATGAACAGTTTGGTAATCCGGCGGATGCTTCGCAGGAGCTGCTCCTGCCGATCACACTGGAATTTACTCCAGCGGAAGCGGAGAAAGTGAAGGATCGTCTGCATTGGTTCGAGAAGGTGGGGGTGTATATGGAGCATTTCGGAGGACAAACCTTCCTTGTGCGATCCCATCCCTTCTGGTTCCCCAAAGGAGACGAGCAAGAACTGATCGAAGAAATGGCGGAATGGGTGCTGAGCGAGCGCAGTATTGATATCGCCAAGCTGAGGGAGACTTCATCGATCATGTGCTCTTGCAAAGCATCGATCAAAGCAAACCAGAAGCTGACCGATCAGGAAGCGATGACGCTGATTTCTCGGCTGGCGGCATGTCGACAGCCGTATACATGTCCTCACGGCCGTCCCATCGTCATCTCCTTCTCGGCCTATGATTTGGAAAAAATGTTTAAACGCGTGATGTAACAGCAAGGAGGAGCTTCATGATTATTACAACTGGCGAAGCGGAAGCGCCTGATATTGTAGAACGGGCCAAGCGGCTAGCAAGGGAGATCGGTTGTCGTTATGTTCAGCGAGGCGGTATGTCGTTAAGGAAATTGGCCAGCAAAGCCGGGGACGACGATGTCCTCGTCGTTCTGAACGGACATGTGCGTTTAAGCGGCCCGGCAGGACCGCCGATGGAGTTTCATCCGAGTATGGGATTTGTCAGGCTTAAGCGGGTTCTTCGCGGCAAGCCGGACCCCATGCTCGATGCTGCGCAGATGGAAGAGGGTGACTCCGTGCTGGATTGCACGGCTGGGCTAGGTGCGGATTCACTAGTCTTCTCCGGTAAGGGCGGCGTGAACAGCCGTATAGTTGCACTGGAAAGTTCTCTTCCCTTATACGCTTTGTTAAAAGAAGGGCTTCGTACTTACGGGAGTCATTTGGAGGCCAGCGATCAGGCAATGAGGCGGATCGAGGTTCGGCATGGTCATCACTTGGATTATTTGAGACTGCAGCCGGATCGAAGCGTAGACATCGTTTATTTTGATCCAATGTTTCGCGAGCCGTTAACGGACTCGGCATCCATTAACCCTTTACGGTTATACGCGAACGGCGAACCGCTGGATAAGGAAAGCGTGGGGGAGGCGATCCGTGTAGCACGTAAGTCGGTGGTTTTAAAGGAATCGCGTTATAGCGGTGAATTTGAGCGACTTGGATTTACGATGACGGAACGGACCCAGTCGAAAATAACGTACGGAGTGATATCCATTGACAGATGAAACAACCAGACCGAAGTTGTTGGTCTTGATCGGACCAACGGCGGTAGGCAAGACCAGAACGAGCATCGAACTCGCCAAGGAATTTAATTGCGAGATCATTTCCGGCGATTCCATGCAAGTATACCGGGGAATGGATATTGGGACGGCCAAGATTACGACGGATGAGATGGACGGAGTGCCGCACCATCTGATCGATATTCACGAGCCGGATCATCCGTATTCGGTGGCGGAATTCCAAGAGCAGAGTCAGCGACTGATAGCGGAGATCACCGAGCGGGGACGTCTGCCGTTCATCGTAGGCGGAACGGGGCTGTATGTGGAGTCAGTCTGTTATGGCTATCGGTTTAGCGAGAGTGGGGCGGATGAGGCTTTTCGCGATGAGCAATTCCGCTTTGCGGAGCAATTCGGGGCGGAAGCACTTCATCGCAAGCTGGCAGATCAGGATCCTGTGAGCGCAGAGAGGCTGCATCCTAACGATCTCAGACGCGTCGTGCGTGCCTTGGAGGTGTTTCATGTTACCGGAGTCAGGTTATCGGAGCAGTTGGCACCTCAAACTAAGCAGTCGCCGTATGATCTCTGTTTGATCGGTTTGACAATGGACAGGCAAATGCTATATAACCGTATTGAAGAACGAATTGACCTCATGCTGGATCAGGGACTTGTTGCTGAGGTTACTGCGCTTATGGACAAGGGACTTGCACCAGGGCTCGTCTCGATGCAAGGACTAGGTTATAAGGAGATCGTGTCGTATCTTCAGGGTGAATGCAGTTACGAGGAGGCGGTTGTTCTGCTCAAGCGCGATACGCGCCGGTTTGCGAAGAGACAGCTGTCCTGGTTTCGTCATATGAAGGACATCGAGTGGGTCGATCTGACCGACACGGGAAATTTTTCTGCAAACTATCAAAAAATCCGTGCTATAATAGCAGGAAAGTTTCACTGAAATCTTGAATATAGTTCCAAACAATCTAAATGAACCATTGGGGGTACGGCTAATGAACAAGTCCATTAACATCCAAGACACGTTCTTGAACCAACTGCGCAAAGAGAACATTCCGGCCACGGTATACCTGACGAACGGCTTTCAGATCCGTGGAACGATCAAGGCATTTGACAACTTTACGATCGTGATTGACAGCGACGGCCGTCAGCAAAT
This sequence comes from Paenibacillus sp. JCM 10914, assembly GCF_001315105.1. Lineage (GTDB taxonomy): Bacteria > Bacillota > Bacilli > Paenibacillales > Paenibacillaceae > Paenibacillus_AQ. The sequence goes on from NZ_BAZR01000003.1 coordinate 110,743, forward strand.
GGTGTACAAGCATGCCATCTCCACGTTCATGCCGCAGCGCAATGTGTCCCTGATGCAGGATAACAACAACGAACAATAGACTTTATAAGCAATCATAGAGAGCAAAAATCATACCGTGCATGATTATTTTGAAACTTTTTGGTTTATAATTCGTTTAGTAAATAAGGAGTGCAGAGAGCAACCTGTGAAGGTTGTTCTTTTCTTTCCGAAGCTTTTCTTGTGAGGAAACAGCAAGCTTCATCCGTTTGGGGAGTAAGGAGGGGGACATATGGCAGGAAAAGATAATGAGATGTCAAGAATCCATAGAAACAAAGATGATGGCAAGGCATCCGGTAAATCAAAGTCCAAGAAAAAGAAAAAAGGCAGAGGGAAACGCATTGCCTGGGCGTTGTTCTTTACTGCAGTGATAGCGATATTTTGCGCCTTAGGCGGTTATTTGTTTATTCTGATCAGCGGTGAGAAACTGCTGGAACAGAACGGAGACAAGCTGACGGCATATGGGACTTCGAAGGTGTACGATCGACAAGGAAATATCATGGGTGAACTCTCTATTCAGAAGAGTGACCCGGTAGATTTTGATGATATTCCGCCATTGCTGGTGGATGCCTTTATCGCTACGGAGGACAAACGATTCTTTGAACATAACGGCGTGGATGTATGGTCGATCGGCCGTGCGGCGGTTAAGGATATTATGGCACGTTCGATGGTAGAGGGCGGCAGTACCATAACGCAGCAGCTTGCCAAGAACATTTTCCTGACGAGGGACAAGACGTTCTTCCGTAAAGCAACCGAGATGTCGATTGCGTTGGCACTCGAACGTCAGCATACGAAACAAGAAATTATCGAAATGTACTTGAACCGAATTAACTTCGGAGGTCAATATTATGGCATTAAGACAGCGTCCATCCGTTATTTTGGCAAGTCCGATCTAAATGATCTGGAATTGTGGGAGATGGCTACGCTGGCGGCCATGCCTAAAGGTCCTTCACGATATAATCCGCTGAGGAACCCAGACCTGTCCAAAGAGCGCCGCGCTGTTGTGCTGACGCTGATGGAACAGCAAGGGTATATTACGGCAGATGAGGCATCGAAAGCCAAAGAGGTGGATTATGACTATACGCCACCGGAAAGACAACAGAAATATATGGCGTTCATCGATTATGTGATGGAGGAAGCCGAAGAGATGTGGGGCCTCACCGAGGACGATTTGAATATCGGCGGATATCAAATCTACACGACGATGGATGCCAATGCACAGAAGGCAGTAGAAGATGAGTTTAATGATCCGTCCAACTTTGAAGAGAGTCCGGATGACGTTCCGGTTCAAGGGTCGATGGTTATCATCAACCAGGAGACTGGCGGAATTGTAGCTTTAACAGGTGGCAGAGAGTATATGCGCGGCGGGTTTAACCGAGCCACGGACAGTCGCAGGCAGCCTGGTTCGGCGCTGAAGCCGATCGTCTCGTTCGCCCCTGCACTCGAATCCGGGAATTTCAGTAAAGACTCCAGGTTGAGCAACCAGAAACAGTGCTTTGGAGACTATTGTCCGGGCAACCTGCATGGCTATTCGGAGACCATCAGCATGTCGGATGCCATTCAGCGCTCGGAGAATATTCCGGCTGTGTGGCTGTTGAATCAGATCGGTGTGAAGACGGGTGTTAACTTCGCGCAAAGCCTGGGTATCCGAATGACCCAGGAGGATGCGAACCTGTCACTTGCCCTTGGAGGTATGAACACGGGCACGAACACGTTCGAGATGGCGCAAGCGTTTAGCGCGTTTGCTAATGGTGGCCAACTGAAGGAAGCTTATGCGATTAAGCAAATTAAGGACAATAATGGCAAAGTCGTACATGAGAATAAAGGCAGCAAAGGCAAGAAAGTAATGGAGCCTACCACGGCTGCGCAGATGACGGAGATGATGCAGCGCGTGGTGCAGGACGGTACGGGTAAGAACGCACGAATCAGCCGTCCGGTAGCCGGTAAAACCGGCACGACGCAAAGTGGTTATAAAGGCGTCAGTTCCAACCGTGACGTATGGTTTGTCGGGTATACACCGGAACTAACGGCTGCGGTCTGGATGGGTTATGATACGCCGGACCGCGAGCATTTGCTGAAGCGAAGCAGTTCGATCTCAGCCGCGTTGTGGGGCAAGGTAATGGAGAAGGCTGTCCAAAGTTATGATCCGAAGAGCTTCCCTAACACCAATGCCGCACCACCACCGGTGGAAGAGCCGGCCTTAAGTGCCGTTACAGGTTTGACGGGCTCGTATGACGGCGAGATGCAGAAGGTTTCCTTGAGCTGGAATCCGGTTCCAGGCGATAATATTCAATATCGCGTGTATCGTAAGGAAAGTTCGCAAGCCGACTTCGGCCGCATATTGGATGCGCTGAATGGTACATCCATTGATGATATGAGCGCAATGGAGGGCTTGAACTACGAGTATTATGTGACCGCGTATAATCCAGCTACGAATGAAGAGTCCGATCGTTCAAACGTACTCTCTATCGCCGCTCTGGGTGAAGACTGCCGCCGGAAGAGGTGGAGCAGGATCCAGGCGACGTGAAGAACCGACGCCGCCGGATGAAGGGAATAACGGCGAAGGCAATGAAGGTCCTGGAAATGGAAACGGTCCTGGTGAACCAGGGACGCCAGGTACACCAGGAAGTGGCGAGGAGCCGGGTAATGGAGAGGGTAATACGCCACCGCCAGGCAACGGAAATGAGAATGGCAATGGTGGGCCGGGCAATGGTCAGGAGCCGCCTGGGAATGGCTCCAATGAAGGAGCACCCGTCACTGGTGGAGATAACCCGGATAACGGGGAAACACCATCGGTACCTGGAACCATTGTTGAACCACCAGCTTCCAACTCGAACGACGCACCACAAGATAGCCCGTAATGGGTATGTTGGATAACCCGTAAGAAACCGGGAAGCCCCCCGCATCTAAGGGGGGCTTCTTTGTTTTGAGTGTGAAAGGCAAATGTGGTAAGCTGGGAATACGATATGGGGAGGAAAAGTTCCATGAAACGTAAATTCGGAGATCGGGCGAATTGGCGCCGTATCACTCGCCGACACTTCACTTCCCGTTATGTGGAATGTGAGCAATTCACAGGTTATCTCACCTTATATACCATATATGGTCTGAAAGAGCCGCTGTGGAAGACATATGGCCAACATACATACCGCATTGCTGACAGGGGATATTCCTGGTTACAATATTACCCGAAGGACAGCCATTTTATCGTAACGGCGATGTTTGATGACAAGCGCAACATTGTGCAATGGTATATTGATATTTGCAAGAAGCAAGGTGTCACAGATCAAGGTGTCCCTTGGTTTGACGATTTGTATTTGGACGTTGTAGTCGTCAAGAATGGAGAAGTTTTTTTGCTGGACGAAGACGAGCTTGAAGATGCACTTCGTCGGAATGACATCACACGAGATGATTATCGGTTGGCGAAGGTAACGGCACGGGGGTTGCTTCGTGCGATTGACGCACATGAGTTTCCGTATTTTATGATGTCTCTGAAACACCGTGATCAATTGTTCCATAACGGAGAATTCAGGAGGAATAAATAATGCGTCAGCAAATACATAAGAACCATGAAAAGTCGCAAGTGAGTCCGAAAAAAAATGCGTGGATCAAGAGAGGGCTGTGTATACTGCTCTCTCTTGTCGTCTTAGGCGGATTGTGGAGCGGTTACGTATATTGGCAAATCGAGAGTGCTGAGAGTAATCCTCCCGAGCATGTAGATGTAGGGATCATATTGGGCGCATCGATGTGGGGAGACCATCCGAGTCCGGGACTTCGTGAACGGCTGGAACATGGACTTGAAGAATATCATAACGGACGGTTCGATACGTTTATCGTCTCCGGAGGGCTCGACAGACCTCATTATAATTACACGGAAGCGGAAGGGATGCGCAACTATTTGGTGGAGGCAGGCGTCCCGGAAGAGCGCATCTTGCTGGAGAATGAAGCGACCAGTACTTACGAGAACCTGTTGTTCAGCCAAACGATTATGAATGAACATCATTACGAAACAGCGCTCATTATTACGCATGATTATCATGGAGCGAGGGCCATGGAGATTGCCAAGACTTTACATTATGCAAATCCTTCGATTTCTCTAACAGAATCTACGGTTCTGCCCATGATCAAGCACAAGTCACGCGAGGTGTTGGCGTACACGAAATGGACGGCGGATCGATTGCTCATTGCCATTGGCCTTCTATGAGGACGAAACTTCTAATAAGCAGGCTGTAGATAGAATACATTGGAATAGATAGTCAGCCCTTTGGATAACGAGGTGAGGAGTAGTGAACGGGCGTGTAACGGCCACAAGCGGCCGCTCTGAAGGACGGAGGCCATCTAGTCAGATCAATCTGTAGTGCACAGTCAATTCCTGGAGCTATCCAATCAAATCGTCGTTCAGTAAAATGGATAACAAGCAGGGATACAATCCTGCCTATTCTAAGCTGGTTTTAAGCGAAGGTTTTCACAGGGATAATGGAGATAACCCCAAAGCGTGAAAATTGATATTAGGGCATTTCTAGTGTCTCTGGATGCCTATCTCATTGAACCGTCAGCATTAGCATACAATGTTTGTGCGAGGTGATAAAGTTGAGTGGAAGCTTAAGACAAATTACGATCAATGATTCCAGAATGAACATTACATTTAAAAATCAGGAAGAATCAGCAAAGATCAGCGATACAGCGATAGAAATTTCTGAAGCTAATTCTGAACAGATGGAATCGATTAGCCACATTTTTCAAGAGCTTAATGGATTGGTTGGATTGGATAAAGTTAAAGATCTGATTTATGAAATTTATGCTTTTTTACAGATCGAAAAATTAAGAAAAGAAATGGGACTCAAAGTAAGTTCTCAATCTTATCATATGCTGTTCAAGGGGAATCCCGGTACAGGTAAAACAACCGTTGCGCGTATCGTAGCCAAACTGTTCCAGAAGATGGGGGTTCTCAGTAAGGGGCACTTAGTCGAAGTGGAACGAGCCGACCTTGTCGGGGAGTACATTGGACATACCGCGCAGAAGACGCGGGAACTGGTGAAGAAAGCAATGGGAGGTATCTTGTTCATTGACGAGGCTTATAGCCTAGCGCGAGGCGGAGAGAAGGATTTCGGTAAGGAAGCAGTGGATAGTCTTGTCAAAGTAATGGAGGACAGGAACGATGATTTTATTATCATCTTAGCCGGATATCCGAATGAAATGGATACGTTCTTGGAGACAAACACTGGCCTTCCATCAAGATTTCCGATCAAATTAGATTTTCAGGATTACTCAATTGATGAGTTAACCCTAATCGCTGATAAAATGGCTAGGGAAAGAGATTATATTATGGTTCCTGAGACGAACCGGAAACTTAGAGAAATTATCTTGGATGAAAAGATCAATGAAATCAATTTTAGCAACGCAAGGTTTGTGCGTAACGTTATTGAAAAATCCATACGACAGCAAGCGGTCAGATTAATGAGCAAGCATGCCAAACCCTCTAAGCATGATCTGATGAGTATTCTCCCTAGAGATTTTATCACTGACATCGAGTATAATCTTAAACCGGAAAACGCCATCTCATGAAAAAATGCCCCACAAAAGGAATCATCCTGATGTGGGGCATTTTAGTTTTATCAAAGAGGGTAATATCCAACGCTACCCCATTTTAATTTAACCGGATCTTTCCCTTTGTTTACAAGTCGAATCTTGATGTTCTTGTAACCAACAGGAACATAGCTGCTTGTAACCCAATGTGCTTTCTCAACAATGCTATCTGCGTAGAGAAATTCTCCTTTACTGTTATAGTATTCAATATCGAAAGTAGCCCAACCACTTGCTACTTCGGCATCAAAATAATCAAAGGAGCCATTAAATACATTTCCTCCGTTTACCCAAACAAAATTGCTGAAAGTAGTTGCTCCGAATTCATATGTAATCATATTTGCAATGCTACTAGTAGAAAGTTTTGAAGGACTCGGTACATCGATATTGGTTGGAGTTGTTGACGGTTCTAGTTGATCAGCATGTACTTGAGTAGTGGTTAATAAGACGAAGGCGATAAAGGCTGCAGACAATTTGTTCTTCATGATCTATTACTCCCTTCATTTTCGAGGTCACAGAGAATGAAATTAAATGTTAAAAAACTAAAGTGGCCACAATGAATTATTTAACATTATCTACATTATATTACTAATTCATATAATTAACAACGAATTAATAGTGTTTATTCCTAATATATGTATTACTAAGAGCGGTTCCTCTTTTACGGGATCGGTCATACCGCACCCTATGATAACACTTGAAATTAGGTTTCCCCTGACAATTAGAAGTTTCCGGACTATAAACCGGAATAACTCATATCGATATTGAAATTGATGGCTGTGATCGGAGGATTTTAAGTTAAACGGAAAATTACAATGATTTTTTGCCGATCTCAGGCCATAATGAAAGGGTAGGATGTAACCAGTTGTGTTGTTTCATAACAGGTGCAGCGGTTATCATTAGATGAAACGTTAACGTTTATGAGGAGTTGGATATATGACGAATATAACACATGATACCCGGACCGAGATCGAAGATAAGGCGGTGCTGGTCAGTCTAGTTACAGACGCAGTAAAGCGCTCAGGGATCAATCCCGAACATTCACTTCAAGAGCTGGTTCAGCTTGCTGAAACAGCCGGCGTTGAAGTGCTGGATGTAATTACGCAGAACAAGGAAACCCCGGACTCCAGATGGTTCATCGGCAAGGGGAAAGTAGAGGAGCTTCGGATGGCCATCGATGGCTTGGGAGCAACAACCGCGATATTCGATCAGGAGCTTTCAGGGGCACAGGTGCGTAATCTCGAAGAAACGCTCGATGTGAAGATCATTGATCGAACACAGCTTATTCTGGATATCTTCGCACAGCGTGCGAAGACCCGCGAAGGTATTATACAAGTGGAACTGGCGCAGCTTACTTATCTGCTGCCACGATTATCCGGTCATGGTAAGAACCTGTCGCGGCTTGGGGCGGGGATTGGTACCCGTGGTCCCGGAGAGAGCAAACTTGAGATGGATCGCAGACATATCCGTGATCGGATAAGCGATCTGAAGCGTCAACTGGATGAGGTAACGCGACACCGCAATCTGCATCGGGAGCGCCGGAAGAAGAGTGGGGCGGTTCAGGTCGCATTGGTCGGTTATACGAATGCCGGAAAGTCTACATTATTGAATAGGCTAACGGATGCGGAAGTGTATATCGAAGACCAGCTCTTCGCTACGTTGGACCCAACATCAAGAGTGCTGGAACTGCCTAGCGGTAAAGAAGTGGTGCTTACCGATACCGTAGGCTTTATTCAGAACCTTCCTCATGATCTGGTCGCCGCATTTCGTGCAACGTTGGAAGAAGCCAATGAGGCCGATCTCATTCTGCATGTCGTCGACTCCTCTTCTCCGATGCGAGAAGAGCAGATGAAGGTGGTAGAGAACATTCTAGGGGAGCTTGGGGCGGCGGATAAACCGCAGCTTGTGCTCTTCAACAAGAAAGATGCTTGTAGTCCGGAGCAGCTCGAAATGCTTCCATCCGGCGACGGATATCTTAAAATCAGCGCGTATCAGGATCAGGATCTGGCAGCGGTTCGTGAAGCGATTCAGGAGCGTTTGTCCGGCGGCAATCTCACTTTCCGTATCCCGGCGGATCGCGGGGATTTGAACTCGGTGGTATACCGTGTCGGCGATGTGTTGGAGCAATCTTTTGACGAGACGGATATCTTGTACGAGGTTAGCATCAACAAAGCTGATTATGATAAGCTGGGTTATATGCTGAAAGACTATGTACAGCAATAATTCTGGAAATTTATTTACAGAATGAAGTGTGAATATGAGCCCCAATGGGGCTTATATTTGTGCGTCTAGGGGATTTTCGCTCTAACAAGATCATTTCTTTGCAAACCTTCGGCAAGTCTTTGTAAACGCAAAAAGTGTGTTAAGATATGAGACATTATGTGTAATAGAGGAGAGAGTAGTTAGCAATGGCTAGATTTTCACAGGATATTCAAGCATTGAGCAGAGACATCGAGCTGCAGATCGCTTCAAGGTTGCGAGAAATCGATCAAACGGTAGATTTTAATCAGTGGAAAGTGATTGATGCTTTCCAGAAGCATCAAGTCAGCGATTTTCATTTTGCGGCGTCGACAGGTTATGCGTATAACGATCGTGGCCGGGAGATACTGGACGAGGTATATGCCGACGTGTTTGGAGCGGAGTCCGCATTGGTTCGGCCGCATTTTGCATCGGGAACACATACGATCTCTACGGCTCTATTCGGTGTGTTAAGACCTGGGGATCAGTTATTGTATATAACCGGACGCCCCTATGATACGCTCCATAAGGTCATAGGCGAGCATCAGGATGGAACGGGCTCACTCCAAGATTTCGGCATCGACTACGATGAGGTTGCTCTTACCGAGGCAGGAGGAATCAACTGGGAACTTGTCGAACAGAGAGTAACGCCGGCTACGAAAGTGATTGGTATCCAGCGCTCCCGTGGCTATGATTGGCGTTCTTCCTTCACTGTTACGGAAATAGGGGAAATGGTTACGCGGATCAAGGCGATTCGGGAGGATCTCATTGTGTTCGTGGACAATTGTTATGGTGAATTTACAGAACAATTAGAGCCTACGGAGGTTGGGGCAGATCTGATTGCAGGCTCTTTGATCAAGAATCCTGGGGGCGGCATCGCGGAGACGGGTGGATACATCTGCGGCAAGCAGAAGTACGTGGATCAGGCGGCATATAGGCTGACGGCTCCTGGCATTGGGCGGGAAGTCGGTGCTATGCTCGGTACGACGAGAGGCATCTATCAGGGGTTGTTTCTAGCTCCCTCCACCGTCGGACAGGCTGTAAAAGGGAGTGTTTTTGCTGCCGCTATGTTCGAAGCCGTTGGTTTTACGACGAAACCGAGCTGGCAAGACCCCAGAACCGACTTGATCCAGGCTGTGTCTTTTCCCGGCTCTGAGCAATTGGTAGCCTTTGTGCAAGGTATTCAACGAGCGGCTGCGGTTGACAGCCATGTCGTGCCAGAACCGTGGGATATGCCAGGATACGAACATCCAGTTATCATGGCGGCGGGAACTTTCATACAGGGCGGAAGTCTGGAGTTATCTGCGGATGCGCCGATTCGCGCGCCTTATATCGGCTATATGCAAGGCGGCTTAACCTACTCTCATGTCAAATATGGCGTACTTATGTCACTTCAGAGCATGAAAGATCGTGGTCTTTTGTGAGTTATCCTTACATACGGTTGACGCGGCTGATCAGGAAATGTACAATAAGATCAGAATAGACCACTTGGAAGGTTGATGAGATATGGGTGACGAGATTCGGAGGAATATGGCGTTATTTCCGATAGGTATTGTAATGAAACTTACGGATCTTTCTGCCAGACAAATTCGCTATTATGAGCAGCATAATTTAATTGTCCCTGCCCGTACGTCGGGCAACCAACGATTGTTTTCCTTCAATGATGTGGAGCGGTTACTCGAGATTAAAGCTTTAATTGAGAAGGGCGTTAATATTGCCGGAATCAAGCAGGTTATGAACCCTGTCACAAAAGAATCCGAAGAAGCGACCGTCATTACAGCGGATACCGAACACAAACGCCGCGAGATGTCGGAGTCGCAGCTGCGCCGCTTGCTGAAGCAAGAACTGATTACTGCTAAAAGACCGGGTCAGGTTTCATTGATTCAAGGGGAATTATCCCGGTTTTTTAATAAATAAGGATTGCCTTGCGTGCGATTCTTCCATTCTTCAAATCTAGTTTCTATTCAAAAAGGAGAGGATAAAGTGAGTTACACGAAAGAGGACATTCTACGTATTGCGAAAGAAGAAAACGTTCGATTTATCCGTTTGCAATTCACAGACTTGCTCGGAACGATTAAGAATGTGGAGATTCCATTAAGCCAGCTGCCCAAAGCGCTTGATAATAAAATGATGTTTGACGGCTCTTCGATTGAGGGCTATGTACGTATCGAAGAATCGGATATGTATCTGTATCCGGACCTTGACACCTTCATGATCTTCCCTTGGGTATCCGAGGATCGCGTTGCACGTTTGATCTGTGATATTTATATGCCGGATGGCACTCCGTTTGATGGCGACCCGCGTGGAATTTTGAAGAGAGCGCTGAAGGAAGCGGAAGAGATGGGCTTCACTTCGATGAATGTGGGTCCAGAGCCTGAATTCTTCTTGTTTAAAACCGACGAGAAGGGTAACCCGACGATGGAGCTGAACGACCAGGGTGGATATTTCGACCTGGCTCCAACCGATCTTGGCGAGAACTGCCGCCGCGATATCGTGTTGACACTGGAAGAGATGGGCTTCGAAATTGAGGCGTCTCACCATGAGGTTGCTCCTGGTCAGCACGAAATCGATTTTAAGTATGCGAATGCGATCAAGGCAGCTGACCAGATCCAAACCTTCAAGCTGGTTGTCAAAACCATCGCACGTCAGCACGGTCTGATTGCAACCTTTATGCCTAAACCGCTGTTTGGCGTGAACGGTTCGGGTATGCACTGTAACCAGTCGTTGTTTAAAGGCGGAGAGAACGCGTTCGTCGATGAATCAGACGAGCTTGGCCTGAGCACGACCGCTCGCCATTATATGGCGGGTATGCTGAAGCATGCACGTGCTTTTGCGGCTATCACGAATCCGACTGTGAACTCATACAAGCGTCTGGTACCTGGTTATGAAGCTCCATGTTATGTGGCATGGTCAGCAAGTAACCGGAGTCCAATGATTCGGATCCCGGCCTCCCGCGGCCTCAGCACTCGGATCGAGGTGCGTAACCCGGATCCGGCTGCGAATCCTTACCTGGCTCTAGCTGTGATGCTGAAAGCTGGTCTGGACGGAGTCAAGCGTGAGCTTTCGCTGCCAACGCCGATCGACCGTAATATCTATGTGATGACGGAAGAAGAGCGTATCGAGGAAGGTATCCCAAGCTTGCCAGCAAACCTCAAGGAAGCACTCAATGAGCTGATCCGCAGTGAAGTCATCTCCGAGGCGCTCGGCGATCATGCACTGGCACATTTCTATGAACTCAAGGAAATTGAGTGGGATATGTACCGCACGCAAGTTCACCAATGGGAACGCGATCAATATATCACCATGTATTAATAGAGTAATCCCTTGCGCCGTAAGGCGTGAGGGTTTTTTTTGTTCGCACAGGCATCCGATATTACTTTTCTTGTAACTTTTAAACTGATAAGGGCTCTAAAATTGTTGGAATCAACCGCAGGACCAGGCGGCGAAGGTGCATCGGACTTTGTTGCAACAAGGACATTTGATCTTAATCTTAAACAGAAGCTTTTGATCCAGACGAGTGAGATAGCAACTGCTAAATGAACTTCCTTCGTCACAGGGTGCATAAAATAAATGAATAAGAGGTTACCCTCCTTAAATGGCAGGGTAACCTCTTATTCATGAATGTATGAAGTTTAATGCACGTCGCGGAAAAGGCCAATGACTTTACCTAGAATACTAACATGGTTCAAACGAAGTGGCTCGTATGTTGGATTCTCGGGTTGGAGGCGAATATGATCCTTCTCCTTATAGAAGGTCTTCACGGTTGCTTCGTCTTCTTCTGTCATCGCGACAACGATATCGCCATTGTCAGCGGTCTGTTGTTGACGAACGATAACGTAATCACCGCTATGAATTCCAGCTTCAATCATGCTGTCACCGATAACGGAAAGCATGAATACCTTGTCATCGCCCACATAGTGCTGTGGCAAAGGGAAATAATCCTCGATGTTCTCCATGGCCGTAATCGGGACACCTGCAGTAACTTTACCTACCACAGGAACTCTGGCGATCGTGTGTGTGAACAAGTTGCTGCTCTCGGATTCTTCTTGTCCGAGCAATTCAATCGCTCTCGGTTTCGTAGGGTCGCGGCGGATCAAGCCTTTCTTCTCCAGACGGTCAAGATGACCATGAACCGTTGAACTGGAAGCTAGTCCGACTGCTTCTCCGATCTCCCGTACAGAAGGCGGATACCCTTTGCTTCGTACTTCATTGCGGATAAACTCTAGAATTGCCAGCTGGCGGCTGGATATTTTCGACATGCCGTATCAACCCCATTTAGTAACGTTTGGGAAAATTATAACATAGAACTACCGTTCGTACAAACATAAGTTCTAAAATAAAATAGAACAAATGTTCTTTAGAGTATTGAAACAAACAAATGTTCGTGTTAATATAAATCCATAACAGAACACTTGTTTGGGAGATGATGAATCCATGTTGAGATACAGTACCTACCAAAGTATTTATGATAACGATCAAGCAAGCCCTCATGATTGCAATATGAAGGATAACCATATAGGAACTATACTTAAATCCTTTCCATTTGTTAAACTGATGTTCGTTCTGCTGATTGCTGCCTTTTGTTTCAAAGGTGCTTTTTCTGTGTTCGCCGGAGGGCTTGATGAGCCGACCGATACTAAGCTTGTCATTGTACAAGCCGGAGATTCCTTGTGGCAGATCGCTTCTCTTCACAAGCCAGCTGATATGGATACACGCGTATATCTTGATAGCATTAGAAGAGCAAATGCGATTAAAGGACCCGATATTCAGGCTGGTGAAGTGTTATCTTTACCGGTGTGGTGATAAGCTTGATTAACGTAGATTTTTCTTGAGTTTGAAGAGTATATGATTCATATCCATAGAGGTGCGAGAGTTTATAGGCATATCTCAGAGTTTGTAAGGGCGGGGCCGCCTTGACAAGCTCTTTTTCACATGGTTAAGTTATAATGATATTGAATTGGAGGAGAAGTCATGGATATCGATACTTTGGTTGAACGCATTAATGCCTTAGCAAGAAAGCAAAAGAGTGAAGGATTGACCGAAGCGGAGTTGAAAGAACGTGGAGAACTTCGTGAAATCTATCTTAACAATATTCGCAATAATTTCCGCCAACAGTTGGAAACCATCGAATTTGTGGATGAGGACAATCAACCCAAAGGCGGACCTCGCTTAAAGCATTAATGAGGTCTAGCTTTCAACCGTTGGCGATCAACGGATAAATAGAATGAACAAGTATCACGCATGGGGCGACGGCTGTTCGGAAGAATGGATGACAGTTGCCCCGTGTTTTATATGGTTGATATTAATTGAAATTACAGGGGGAACACGTATGTCTCGATCATGGGAAAGAAAAGTAAACAAAAATATGGCGCAACTGAACAAGCAGCGAAAAAAGCAGGGAATGTCCTCATATCAGGGTGGGGCTATCTCCGCCAATAATGATATTTTTAAAGGACGCAAATATGTATTGCCGCTTGTACTGCTTGCTTTGGCTGGATTGTATGCGCTGTTAGGAACGGCAACTTCGAATGCCGCTGGGGGCGGCAATGAGGTGTTGAACTGGATTGGGGTCAGTTTGTACATTTTGTTGGCCTTGATGATCTTTTTGCGTAAGCCTTATCTGAAGATCGAACGTTCTTCCGTGTCGACCATGAAGTTTAACCGTGAGCGGCGCTTGGCCGTAACGGATATCGAGAAGATCAAACTGGCTCAAGGGTCCGTTGTTATCCAAGGGAAAGGAAAGGCTGGTAATTGGGTGTTCTCACGTATGATGAATTTGTATGATACCGATGCCATGGGGAAGAGGCTGGAAGAGTTCGCTAAAGCGCATCAAATTCCAGTAGACCGTGACTAGCGCATAAAGCGCAAGATGTCCATTTGAAGATATAATACATGTATAGATAAAGAAGACAAGTTGGGAGTGGAGATTGGGATGGCAGTAGCTGCTGTATTGTTTGATTTGGATGATACGTTATTATGGGACGAACGAAGTGTAGAAGAAGCATTTCAGGTGACATGTAAAGTCGGGGCCGAGTCGTCCGGAGTAGATGCCTCGGAACTGCTAGCGGCTGTACGTGAAGCAGCCAGAGCGTTGTATGAATCATATGACACGTTCGCTTTCACGAAGCTGATTGGAATCAATCCATTTGAAGGCTTATGGGCGAACTTTACGGCTGGAGACCAGCCTGAATTCCGCAAGTTACAGGAGCTAGCGCCTGTGTATCGCAAAGAATCATGGCGACGCGGTTTATTGTCGTTGGGCGTCGATGATGAGGTGTTGGCGAGCACACTGGCTGAGCGCTTTGCTGCCGAACGCAGGCAGCGACCGTATGTTTATGAAGAAACGTTCGAGGTGCTTGGAGAATTGCAAGGCAAGGTGAAGTTACTGCTTCTTACTAACGGAAGTCCCGATTTGCAGCAGGAGAAGCTGGATGGCGTACCAGAGCTAGCTCCGTATTTTGATCAAATTGTTATCTCAGGAAGCTTCGGCAAAGGCAAGCCAGATGTAACGATCTTTGAGCACGCGCTTAACTTGCTTGAGGTTCCAGCTGATCAAGCCTTAATGGTTGGTGACAAACTGACTACGGATATTAAAGGCGGAAATGCAGCCGGCCTGCATACCGTATGGATTAATCGAGTGGATCGGCCACATGATCCGGAAATACAGCCAGATTATGAGATTCAGCATTTGTCAGAACTGCATCGTATCATGGCAGAGCTCTGATGATTACATAGAAACAGCTTCGATGATTAGTTCGCTAACATCGAAGCTGTTTTTGCATAACTTTCATGTGAGAAGAAACGTCACATAATTGTAAGCTGAATGAGATAGAAAAAAAAGGTCAATACGATATAATAAGGTTAAAGTTACGGGAATCAGTCCGCACCGCCGTTGAACCTATACATATGTAAATTATCGTAAAGAGGTGTATAGCATGAGAAGCAAGAAAGTAGCGCTATTCGCGGCGATGGTGCTCGTTGCTGTTGCCCTTGCCGCTTGCAGTGACACAAAAGCACAGACCAATGATGATGAACTCCCAGACCCTATTATCGTAGAGCTTACCGTGACGCCAGAGACGATAACCATCGGTGAGAAGGTCTTGATCCAAGCGAAAGTAACGCAGGGAGGCAGCCCCGTGGAAGATGCAAATGATGTGGAATTTGAGGTAACCCTTGAAGGAGGGGGACTTCCGGTGAAGGTTCCAGTTAAGCATGATCAAGGCGGGATCTATCAGATGGAGAAGACCTTTAAAGAAGCAGGTACCTACAGGATCATTTCGCATGTAACCGCGAGAGGCCAGCATTCTATGCCATTGCAGGAACTGACGGTAACCGAATAGTCTTGCAATGACAATTGAATCGACTAAGAAACCGTTCCCTTCATCAATGGTGGGTTGTACTTCCATTAAAGAAGAAGCGGTTTCTTTGCGTATGACAAATGATGATATTATTGACACACAGATCTTCCCTATACAGAACAAGCGGGGACCCCGCCAGATCAAAGATCGTTTGGGATTCCCGCTTGTTTAGAAGCTATTGAGAGTAATAAATTACAGTGTCTATTGAAATTGAGGATCTTCAACCGGCGTGGCCACCCAGCCGTTCTCTTCAATGAAGAGACGTACAGCGACGATCTTCTTATTGTCCATTAGCGTAAAGAAATGCGGCGTATCTTCCGGTACAGATATAACATCACCCGGCTCAAGCTCAACATTGAAGTAACCTACATCGTCTGAACCTTTAATAATGAAGATACCCTTGCCGCCCACGATTGCACGAATCTCATCTTCGGAGTGAGTATGCACCTGCTCGAATTTCTTCAACAGATCTTCGATATTCGGCGTGGACTCCGACAATGTAATGATATCCCAAATCTTATAGCCGCGTCTTGCAGCGAGATCACGGATTTCCTCATCATAGATGTCCAGGATTCGTGCTTTGTCGTCATCCGTAAGCGTAAAGTTTTCTTGAAGATCTACCGGGAGCTTCTCCATATTCCAATGCTCATAAACAACCTCTTGGTTATTCAGGAATTCCCGAACGTTCTCTTCGCCAATAATTCGTTCGTTCGTGTTGCGAATCACAATCTCTGCCATGATCTTAACCCTCTTTCTCCCGTTGGATTAATATGTATTATAGACCTCATCCCGGCATTTGTCATCTGTTTATGTAGTTTAATACCAGTGGTGGCGCAATATTTCGGCTTTTCTATTGAAAAATATTCTGATACACTAAGGTTTAACGTTTTCAGGGGAGGTTTATGAGGTGAGCAAACCTAGCTTACAAGAAGTATTGAAAGAACGAATATTAATTCTTGACGGTGCCATGGGTACCATGATCCAGCAGGAGGACCTCTCACCTGAGGATTTTGGCGGAAATGAACTGGATGGATGTAATGAAATGCTGGTTATACACCGGCCAGAATTGATACAGAAAATCCATGAACAGTATCTTGAAGCAGGGGCCGACCTGATTGAGACTAATACGTTTGGCGCAACGAGCGTTGTGCTTGCTGAATACGATATACCCGAGCTGGCTAGGGAGATTAACTTACATGCCGCCAGACTGGCTAAGGCTGCTGCTGATCAATATTCGACACCAGATAGCCCGCGCTACGTGGTGGGGGCAATGGGGCCAACTACCAAAACTCTATCGGTAACCGGTGGGGTTACGTTCGCGGAATTAATCGACAGCTATGAAGAGCAAGCTATTGCTTTAATAGAAGGAGAAGTAGATGCTTTGCTGCTTGAAACATCGCAGGATACATTGAATGTGAAGGCAGGCAGCATTGGCATAAGACAAGCGTTTGAGAAGACGGGTATCCATCTTCCCATTATGATATCCGGTACAATCGAACCGATGGGGACTACACTGGCAGGTCAGAATATTGAGGCTTTCTACATTTCATTGGAGCACCTTCAACCGATTTCTATCGGATTGAACTGTGCTACCGGTCCAGAATTTATGCGGGATCATATTCGATCCTTGTCTGACATGTCCAAAAGCGCGATAAGCTGTTATCCGAACGCAGGACTGCCCGATGAGAACGGCCAGTATCATGAATCACCGGACTCTCTGGCGCAGAAGATGGGTGCTTTTGCCGAGAAGGGTTGGATTAATATTGCCGGGGGATGCTGTGGCACGACACCGGATCACATTCGAGCATTGAAGCAAAAAATGGACCAATTTCAGCCGCGACCGCTTGCAGGCACACATTTGCCGGCATTATCAGGAATTGAGCCCGTCTATGTTGAACAAGAGAATCGTCCCTATATGGTTGGCGAACGAACGAACGTATTGGGCTCACGAAAGTTCAAGCGTCTAATTGTGGAAGGTAAGTATGAAGAAGCCTCCGAAATAGCTAGAGCGCAAGTGAAGAACGGTGCTCATATCATAGACGTTTGTGTGCAGGATCCGGATCGTGAAGAAGCGGAAGATATGGTTGAATTTTTGGAGCTGGTCGTGAAAAAGGTGAAAGTTCCGTTAATGATTGATACGACCGATCCGGCGGTAATCGATCTTGCACTTCAATATTCGCAAGGTAAGGCGATTATTAATTCCATTAACCTTGAAGATGGTGAAGAGAAATTCGAGTTGGTCATGCCGCTTGTCAAGAAATATGGAGCTGCCGTGGTGGTAGGTACGATTGACGAGAGCGGTCAGGCCATCCATCGTGAAGACAAATTGAAGGTAGCCAAGCGATCCTATGATCTGCTCGTTAACAAATACGGACTTGCGCCGGAGGATATTATTTTTGATACGCTCGTATTTCCGGTGGGCACGGGGGACGAACAGTACATCGGTTCTGCGAAGGAAACCATCGAGGGTATCCGTGTTATTAAGGAAGCCATGCCGCAGGTGCACACTATACTAGGGATCAGTAACGTATCATTCGGTTTGCCGGAAGCGGGGCGGGAAGTGCTCAACTCGGTATATCTGTATGAATGCACCAAGGCCGGACTGGACTACGCAATCGTAAATACAGAAAAGCTTGAACGCTACGCCTCTATCCCGGAAGAAGAGCGCCGATTGGCTGAGGATCTCATCTATCGCACAGATGATAATACGCTAGCTGCCTTCGTGGCTGCTTTTCGGAATAAAAAGGTCGAGAAGAAGATAGTGGTTTCTAACCTTACGCTGGAGGAACGCTTGGCTGCTTATGTGGTAGAAGGTTCGAAGGAAGGCCTCATAGCTGATCTGGACAAGGCGTTAACCAAGTATGGTCCACTTGAAGTGATCAATGGCCCATTGATGGAGGGCATGACGGAAGTAGGTCGCCTGTTTAACAATAATGAGCTGATCGTGGCTGAAGTGCTGCAGAGCGCGGAAGTCATGAAAGCCTCGGTATCTTATCTGGAACCATTTATGGAGAAGGATGAGACCTCTGTTAAAGGTAAAATCATGCTTGCTACCGTTAAGGGAGACGTTCACGATATCGGAAAAAATCTGGTGGAAATCATCTTGGCTAACAATGGTTATGATATTGTCAATTTGGGTATAAAGGTACCACCGGAGCAAATTATTGAGGCTTATCGCCGTGAACAGCCGGATGCGATCGGGCTGTCCGGATTGCTGGTGAAATCAGCACAGCAAATGGTATTGACGGCCCAGGATTTGAAGAATGCGGGTATCAATGTTCCGATTATGGTTGGCGGGGCCGCGCTTACTCGTAAGTTTACTAAGACCCGGATACGTCCCGAATATGACGGAATGGTCTTGTATGCTAAGGACGCTATGGATGGTTTGGCGCTTGCGAATCGGCTAAGCGATCCTTCCCAGCGCTCGAAGCTGGCAGAGGATATCAGGGCGGAGCAGGAAGCGGAAGCCAATGCAGCCCCCGTGATTAAAGTAATGCCGAAGTTGTCGGAAGGATTGCGTTCCAAAATATCAACTGATCATACGGTCTATATTCCGCCAGACTTGGAACGTCACGTACTGCGCAACTATCCGATTTCGCATATTTTGCCATACATTAATATGCAAATGCTGCTAGGGCATCATTTGGGGTTAAAAGGGTCAGTAGAACAGTTATTAAAAGCCGGTGACCCGAAAGCGGTGTCGCTTAAAGAAACGGTTGATGCCATTCTCGAAGAAGCTGTTCAATCCGGCATTATTCAAGCTCATGGCATGTATCGCTTCTTCCCGGCACAGTCGCAAGGAAATAACATCTTAATCTACGATCCCAAGGATACAAGCCGTGTGCTGCATACGTTTACGTTCCCGAGGCAGCAAGTGGAGCCGTATTTATGTTTGGCCGATTTCTTAAAATCAGTCGATAGTGGCGTCATGGATTATGTAGGGTTTTTGGTGGTTACAGCCGGCCACGGTGTCGGTAAATTGTCCGGTGAATGGAAGGATAAAGGAGACTATCTTCGTTCTCATGCACTGCAGTCGGTTGCCTTGGAGACAGCGGAAGGCTTGGCAGAGCGGGTTCATCATATGATGAGGGATATATGGGGCTACCCTGATCCGGCTGATATGACGATGAAGCAACGATTAGGGGCAAGATACCAAGGAATCAGGGTATCGTTTGGCTATCCGGCATGTCCCGATCTTGAAGATCAGGGACCGTTGTTCCGATTGATGCAGCCGGAGGATATCGGAGTCAACCTCACGGAAGGCTTTATGATGGAGCCGGAAGCTTCGGTGTCGGCAATGGTATTTAGTCATCCTGAAGCTCATTATTTTAATGTAGATAAAGCTTAACGTTTACGATACCGGTGTACTGGACGGGAATCCTCCGATTGTTTCGGAGGATTTCTCCGGTTTTGACCGAAAGGGGAGAAGAGGGATGGAACTCTATTTTTTGGGAACGAACGCAGGGGTTCCGACGCTGCAGCGCAATGTAACCTCGATCGCGCTAAGATTACTGGAAGAACGGCGAAGTCTGTGGTTATTCGATTGTGGAGAAGGCACGCAGCATCAAATTTTGAAATCCCCACTTAAGCTGTCCAAGCTTGAAAAGATATTCATTACTCATTTGCATGGTGACCATCTTTTTGGTTTGCCTGGTTTGCTCTCCAGCCGCGGCGCTCAAGGGGTAAAACTCCCACTGATGATTTATGGACCGCCTGGGATCAAGAACTTCGTAGAAACCACACTTGGCATAAGCCAATCCCGCGTTCCTTATACAATGGAGATTATCGAGCATACAGGCGGTATATTATTTGAAGACCATAGTTTCAGAGTAGAATCGGCTCTGCTCGATCACCGTGCCGAGAGTTACGGGTACCGAATCGTGGAGAAGGACCTGCCAGGAAGTCTCGATCTGAAACGGCTAGAAGCATATGGGCTAAAGCCAGGGCCTCTGTATGGGAAGCTTAAACGAGGAGAAAGTGTTGACCTGGGTGGAGGCAGATGGATTCATGCGCAGGAAGTACTACTGGCCCCGAAGAAGGGAAGAATCGTCACGATCCTTGGCGATACACGCCCATGCTCTGGAGTAGAGCAGCTTGCTGCAGGCGCCGACCTGTTGGTGCACGAAGCGACGTTTATGGAGGATTTGACGGAGCTGGCCCACGAATACTATCACAGTACAGCTAAGCAGGCGGCTGAAGCCGCAGCACGTGCCGGTGTGAAAACATTGTTCCTGACTCATTTTAGCTCGCGTTATAAAGATGTCGAGCATTTGCAGCCGCTTCTAAATGAAGCGAAGGCTATATTTGGTAACACGAAGCTCGCCGAGGATTTCGGCCTTTATCCGGTTCAACGCAGCTAATCGCTTGGGAAATGGCGGCTGAATTATTTTCCGGGAAAGCGCAGGATGCGACAAACCGGATGAGAATAAGTCTTGCTTGGACACCCTTCGCTAACTTTCGACCGCTCGCCGTAGAGAGAGGTACAGGCCGAAGCCTTGCATCGGACGATAGCCTTCTTTACAATAAGATCGTTAGGTTAAGCGAATTACATATTGAATATGAATCAAATGTAATGAGATGCCGTTACTTTGCTTATACTTCATTCTATGAAATATTTAATTTATAAAGGACAGAACTGAAGAAGGTGTAAGATGTGTTAGTTAAACCGAGAGGATTATTAATTGATTTGGACGGCACGCTGTATCATGGTCGCCATCGAATTCCAGGCGCGGATCGACTGATTAACAGTCTGAAAGATCAAGCCATCCCGTATCTATATGTCACGAACAATTCATCACGAACACCAGAACAAGTTGCAATCCATTTGCAGGGCATGGGCATTCCCGCGCTCGCTGAAGAAGTAGTTACATCATCGCTTGCTGCGGCACAGTATGTAGCCGAGGAGTCTCCAGGGGCAAAGGTTGCCATGATTGGAGAGGAAGGGCTTATGCAGGCACTAAATGCAGCAGGTCTTCGTATCGTAGAAGATTCACCTGAATATGTAATCCAAGGAATTGATCGTTCCTTTCATTATGATAAATTAACGCTCGCGGTCCGCTGGATACAGGAAGGCGCAATATCGGTACTAACGAATCCCGATTTGCAGCTGCCGTCCGATACGGGTCTGATGCCAGGTGCTGGATCTATCGGTGCCGCCATTGAAGCTGCTTCCGGGATAAAGCCAATCATTATCGGCAAGCCTTCCTCCGTACTGATGAAGTACGCTTCTGATCGCCTCGGACTCGTACCGGGGGAAATCGCGGTGATTGGGGACAATATTCGTACCGATATCGCCGCAGGAGCGCATGCCGGCTGCCAGACGATCCTTGTCATGACCGGAATTACAACCACCTTGAATATGAACGAGCACCTGGAATCAACTGGGGTAAAACCAGACTATATTTGTCAGGATCTGAGTGAAGTGACCAAGCTGTTGTGCCCATAATCACTACTATCAAATGGTATACATAAATTTGTGTATTGACGAAAGGGAAGATGAATCATGCCGGAACTACCGGAAATGGAAAACTACCGAAAACGTTTATCCCAGAGCATCGTTAACGTACCGATTACGAATGTGGTGGTCAATCGAGAGAAATCGTTAAATGTGGCTGTGGATGAGTTTCAGTCCGCTCTTCAAGGCGGGAAGATCATATTCGTCGAGCGTAGAGGCAAACATCTGATATTCCATCTTCATAATGGTGGACGGCTTCTGTTACATCTCATGCTAGGAGGACTGTTGTACTTGGGCAGAACAGACGAGGAACGACCGTCTCGCTCCACCCAAATCGAAATTACGTTTGGCGATCATGTGCTGTATTTTATCGGACTGCGACTTGGTTATCTGCATTTGCTCTCAGCCAGAGATACGGATGAAGCCTTGAAAGAACTTGGCCCCGAACTGCTGGACAGGCGAATGAACAAGAGCAGATTCATGCAATTGATTGGCAAAAGAAGAGGCGCTCTTAAAAACACACTCGTGAATCAACACGTTGTGGCGGGAATCGGCAATTGTTATGCTGATGAAATCACCTTCGATGCGCGGATTCATCCGTTAACCAAGATACAGGATTTGACGGATGAGCAGTTGGAACAGTTGTATGACAGCACCGTGAAGGTGTTAAACAAGGCTACCGACGGCGGCGGGTATATGGAAATGCCGTTCCAGGAAGGCGACCAGTTGACCGGGGCGTATAATGATGCGTGCAAGGTGTACGATCGGGAAGGTGAACCGTGTGTGCGTTGTCAGACGCCGATAGTGAAGGCCGAGCATAGCTCTCGCAAGGTGTTCTATTGTCCGAACTGCCAGCATGAAGCATAACATTCGAATTGGCAGTCATGTTAGCACCAAGGGCGGATTTCTTGCAGCAGCCCATCGCGCGGCAGCGATCGGTTCGAGCGCTTATCAATATTTTCCGAAGAATCCGCGCGGCCTCCAATTAAAAAATCCGGATATAAACGATGCCGCAGCATGCGCTGCTTATTGTCGTGAACACGGGATCGCATCGATTGCTCATACGCCGTATCCCACGAACATGGCGGTTGGCTTGACGCGTGGCAAGGAACTTTACACATTGACGGTAGAGTCGCTGAAGAACGACTTGCTGATTGCAGAGGCTTGCGGCTCGCTTGGTATTGTTGTTCATTTCGGGTATCTGAAGAGTGAGGACATACTGTCAGGTTACCAGAACGTTATTCACTGCATGAATGATGTCCTGCAAGACTGGCATGGCGTGGCGAAGTTGCTGATCGAGAATCAGGCCGGTGATCATGGCTCAATGGGGATGACGCTTGAGGAATGCGCAAAAGTCAGGCAGTTGGCAGACTTTCCTGAGAAAATAGGTTTTTGCCTCGATACCTGCCACTTGTTTGCTGCAGGAGGCTGGAATGTTGCACGTACGGATGAACTTCTCGCACGTGGCCGTTCGCTGGCATATTGGGACGCATTGGAAGCTGTGCATTTGAACGACTCCAAATATGGAGCCGGTTCAAGAAAAGACCGACATGCCCGTATAGGCCAAGGCATGATCGGAATGGAAGCGCTGAAATCATTGGTGTTATCAGCGGAACTCAGGAACAAGATATTCGTGTTGGAAAGTGAAAAAGGGGACGATGGCACGCATCGCGAAGACGTTGCCACGGTGCAGTCCTGGTCCTGAATCAAGGGAGAGTGTAAGTATGATTCATCTATACTTAGACGACTGGAGACCGAATCCGAAAGGATTCACGCTAGCTCGTAACGGGGAAGAGTGTCTGCTGCTACTGCGTGAGTGTGAAGTTGACGTGTTGTCACTTGATTACGAGCTGGGGCATGGCCAAATGAACGGCGGGGAGGTCGTGTCGGCGATCATTTCCGAAGGACTTCGCGCCAAGGAAATCTATCTGCACACGTCAAGTCCATCCGGTCGCAGAGTGATGTACGAGTTACTATATAAGCATATGCCTGAAGAGGTCATTGTTCATAACGGACCGATGCCTGATGAGCTCCGAGCTGCAGTTGCTAAGGGTGAGAGATGATTGAAGTCACCGAACGAGAGCTGCTGGAGCGAATCGACTGGCAGGAACGGTTGGCGAAGCGCGATAACATAATGAATCCGATCATTGTGTTCCTGACCACACCTTTATGTGGGACTTGCGCCGCTGCCAGAAAGATGATCAACGTTGCCGAGCATGTGCTTACAGAATCGGAACTGCTGGAAGCCGATGTGAATTTTCTGCCGCTTACGGTAGAGCGCTATCAGATCCGTAGCGTTCCTGCCATTCTCGCAGTCAATCCGAAGGCTACGGCACCGGAGCAATATGAGGTGCTGTACCGTATGGGGTCTGTGCAAGACATTTTGGATTTTGTGAGGAGTGTGAAGGGATGATCTCCATGCGCCATCTGACTTTGATCAGGGATGAACGATATATTCTTGACGACGTCAGCTTGGAAATGTCTCCAGGACAGAACTGGGTTATACTTGGGCGGAACGGTTCGGGAAAAACGACGCTGCTGGAAATGATGACAGGCTATATGTTCCCTTCCAGTGGTCGAGTTGAAGTATTAGGGAATGTATACGGTCAATGTGATGTTCGTGAAGTTCGAAAGCAAATCGGCTATATTAGCCAATCTCTGCTTGAGAAGCTGGCATTCGTTGATGCGGTGTGGGAAGTTGTCGCTACGGGTGCGTACGCTTTTCTGAGATTCTATCAGGATATTCCCGAAGAAGTTCGGAGGCAATCGTACCAGCTGTTAGAAGAGATGAATCTAGCTCATCTTGCTGAGCAACCTCTTGGGACTCTGTCGCAAGGAGAGCGTAAGAAAGTGATGTTGGCACGCTCATTGATGGCTGAACCCCGTCTTCTGATCATGGATGAACCCTGTGCAGGCCTTGATTTATATGAGCGGGAGAACATGCTGTTGGAGATTGAACGCCTTAGACAGCGGGATATCGGCGTTGTTTATGTCACGCATCATATTGAGGAAATCGTCCCTTTATTTACACATGTTGCTTTGATTAAGAATGGTCGCTTGACGGGGGCGGGATTGAAGGAAGAAGTGTTGACCAATGAACTTATTAAACAAACTTATGATATCGAGGCTCAGCTGGCATGGGATAGCGGACGTCCCTGGATCAAAGTTAACTCTGGAGGTTAATCCGTTTTGGATGAATTAATTGTAAGCAATGAACAGCATAACGATCAACAACTGCAGAAGGATGTACATTGCAAGTTCGTATGCACTGCCAACCACGGGTTTGCCCCTTATGCGCAGGAGGAACTGCGGCGCCGATTTGGCAGCCTGAAAAGCTCGGTGCTCATTCCTGGTGAAGTGTTCGTGACGACTTTACAGGAGGACATGGGAGAAGCGACTGAGCGTATTACTACAAGACCGCTTATATTTTTGCGGCATCTGTTCCCTGTTCATCTTGAGGTTCCATCAGAGGATGCGGATGAAGCATTGCGCGTAATCGAACAGCATCTTTCCCAGCAAGCGTATCTGGAACAGACGCAAGTATCCATTCAGGTCCGAAAAACCGAAGGCAGTTCCTGGACCGCTAACCCGGCGGCGCTGCGAGATGAAATTCAGCAACGGCTGGCGTCGCTTGAGCTCGGTTATTCCGTGCAGGATCCGGAGTGGATCATCTCGTTGTTCGCGGCGGACAAGGTTTGGTACGTAGGGGTATCTCGTCCTGCGGACAATCTGTCGGATTGGAACGGTGGCGCTATTCGCTTTCAACGGGAAGAAGGTCAAATTTCGAGGGCAAAGTTTAAGCTGCTTGAGGCTGAGCAGCAGTTCGGTATCGCTTTTGAAGGGTTCCGCAATGCCGTTGATATTGGAGCAGCACCAGGCGGGTGGACGTCGTTTCTGCTTGAGCGGGGGATGCGTGTTACAGCCATCGATCCAGCCAAAATGCACCCTTCACTTCAAGATCATCGCAATCTGCGTGTGATTTCCAAGAATGCGGGAGAAGTGAAGTTTCGTGAGCACGAGTTTGATCTGCTGGTCTGTGACATGAGCTGGAGTCCGAAGCAAATGGCGAAGCTTGTAACCGGGCTGCTTCACTGCCTTCAGATGGGAGGTACCGCTGTCGTGACGGTGAAGCTGTTGACCAAGAAACCGATGGCGCTGATCGATGAAATGATGTTGGTGTTTGAAGCAGCCAGAATGCAAATTCAGGGTGCGAAACAACTGTTTCATAACCGGGATGAAATTACGCTCTATATGATCAAATACTAAAAAAAGACTTTACAAAATAAAAGATTATATTTTATAATGATTCCAAAATTAACCAAACAACAACTATTGGGAAAGCATCCCGCCATACATCATTTTATATGATGTGGCGGAATGCTTTCCTTTTTTTGTTGTGTGCTTGTATGACAGGAGAGAAGGCGGATGAAACATGCTCACTTATTGGTGCATGGGGAAGTATTAGGAGAGCGGTATGTGATTGACCGCATGATTGGTGAGGGGGGAATGAGCCGCGTATATTTGGCGGACGATACGAAGCTGCCCGGCAAGAAGTGGGCGATTAAAGAAAGTGTGTCTGAACCAGGCATGCAGCGTACGGTCCATGATGAAGCCCAACTTCTTATCAAGCTCAGTCATCCGAGATTACCTCGGATTGTCGATTTTTTTCATCTATCTGCCGTCGGATACTCTTATCTTGTCATGGATTACATTCAAGGGATGACGCTGGAGAAGTATTTTCGAGGGCACCGCGATAAGATAACGCCTGATTTTTTGTTCAGTCTTACAGAGCAATTGCTGGATGTACTCGAATACTTGCACCGACATGAGCCCCAGGTTGTTTTTCGTGATTTGAAGCCTTCCAATATCATGTTGACGGAACAACTCGAAGTAAGATTGATTGATTTTGGCATTGCTCGCAGCTATAGGCAGGAGGGCGGAGAGGACACGGTCAAGCTAGGCACGGTAGGGTTTGCAGCGCCGGAGCAATATGGCGGGCGGCAAAGTGATGAGAGAGCGGATTTATACGGATTGGGCGCCATTCTGCTTTACCTCGCGACAGGTGGCAAATTCAGTGAATGGATTACCGGTGTGGAGCGACATATTCGCGGCGATCTGGCTAGAGAGATGGTACCCGTTATCCGGAAGCTGCTGCAATATGCGCCAGAGCACCGATATCAATCCACGATGGAGGTCAGAACGGCACTGAGCATGATCTGCGAACAACTGGACCATCTCCGGTCAGAACAGGAGCGGGTACATTGGTTGTTGCTGTGCTGGGTGCCTCAGCAGGGGTAGGGACTACACACAGCTGTATCGCATTAGGGCACTTTCTCGGCTCGAGGTATGGAAAAGTGGCTGTAGTCGAACTCAGCGTTAAGTCGACAGCGTTTAGCCGTATTCAGGAAATTGCCGAAGGCAGCAAATTAGGATCCAATCGACAATTTGAGATTAATGGGATTCACTTCTGGCGTCAAACCGCGAGGAATGAAGTGATACCCCTCCTTGGGGGAAGTTATGACGCAGTCGTTCTTGATTTAGGGTCATACCGCGACAGTGAGCGGTTGGAGGAATTTCTGCGTGCAGATCTGCCGATTGTCATCGGTTCAGCTGCGGAATGGAGGCAGCACGATCTCATAACATTGGCACGCATGTTGGCAAGGCATCCTCAAACGAATCGGCTGTATGCATTACCGATGGCTGGCGCGAATCCCGTTCGGGAGATGCGACAAGTGCTGGGCACGAGTAAAGTGTTTAGCCTGCCATTACAACAAGATCCGTTCGAGATGAATGATGATAGTCAAGTAGCGTTCGCACAGATGCTACAGGATTATTTGCCTGCGGCAGAGCCAAGACGCAGGTTCAGATTTCGCAAAAGCTAAGCCGATCAAGTAAACACAGGAAGTATCGCAAGCGAGGAGAAGGAGATGACAAAATGCCGATTATTAAACGGCGCAGCCGCAAGCTGATATATGCAG
This sequence comes from Paenibacillus sp. JCM 10914, assembly GCF_001315105.1. Lineage (GTDB taxonomy): Bacteria > Bacillota > Bacilli > Paenibacillales > Paenibacillaceae > Paenibacillus_AQ. The sequence continues at coordinate 138,387 of NZ_BAZR01000003.1, forward strand.
GGCTTGCCGGTGCAGCCGTGGCAGGGGCGTTATGCACCGGGATTACGATCTACTACATAAGTGGTTACCAGGATCAGCATCGTGCACAGCGCACGGAATACGAACAGCGGATTACGGAGTTGGAGCAAATTCAACAGGAGCAACAGATAGCAACAAGAGTGGCTTGGGCACCTCTGCGTGATATACCTCCAGGTCACATGATCGCAGAGAAGGATTTGATGGAGGTCAAACTTTCTTATGACGGAATGCCGGCTGATCTGCCGGTAGGCAAAAAAGACATTGCAGGCAAAGGTGTCAAGATAGCACTTTCGAAAGGAACGCCCATAACAACTGGGATGTTGTTTCAGGAGGAGCCGACCCCAGCGGATTTGCGGCATCGGGAGATGAGGGCCGTCTATCTGCCAAGCAGTATGAAGCAAGGAGATATGGTGGACGTTCGCATTCAATTTCCAACGGGCCAGGACTATATTGTCTTGTCCAAGAAGAAGGTGGACAAACTTCAAAGTCCGGCATTCTGGACAACAATTAGTGAGCAGGAAATACTCCTACTCTCAAGTGCATTAGTTGATGCTCATTTACATCAGGCAACGTTGTATGCACTCCAATATGTTGAACCTCAGCTTCAGAACAGGGCTGTTCCGAACTATCCGCCGAATGCAGAGGTTACCCGATTGATTGCAAACAATCCGAATATAGTGAAGCAAGCAGAGCGAGGACTGGAGATCGCGATTCGTGAACTACTGGAGTCTGATCTTGGTGAACGCAGAGAAGGTTCACATACACAGGTCTCGGATATGCCTATCCACTCGTCGATCAACAACAGTGTGCGTACTCCCGATTCATGGAGCTCTGCAAGCAGCTTGCCACTGGATCCTTCCTATTCTGCCGCAGGGAGAGCGGAGGAATACAACGAGCCTGAAACGCGAACCCAAGCTAAAGCGAGGGAAGACGCGGACCGGGAGGCAGAGCAAATCTTGGGAGGAACAAGTTCAACGAGCGAAACACAGTCGACCCATGAGGATCAGCTTGATGATGAGTTGATATTTTCTAGCCCTTAAATTTATGTGAAAGGAGTGGTAAGAGATGAAGACTTGGATCTTTACAGGCGTGTGTGACAAAAGCGATTTGCTTCTGTATATGTGCAAAATATTGGCGCAGGGAGATCACCGAGTATTGCTTGTCGACGGCGCATTGGATGCGAAATACAAACATTGTATCGGTGCCCTACATCCTCAACTACCCATTGTTGAATTCGCTGGATTTGATGTGGCTACCGGCTTCGAGAACTTGACCATACTGAATCAATTTCTGGAGAGCTCCGTCGAGGATGACTACGACTATATCGTACTTGATGTGGAGAAGGCCCAATTCCTGAACGCCGAACAATGGGAAGCTGCCGATGCTTATGTATGGGTTAGTGGGTTGGAGGTTTCAGGATTGAAGAAAAGTTCAATATTACTGGATGAATTGCAAGCCACAAGACCAGAAGCGGGATTGCCTTCATTTCACCGCGTATACGTACATATCGTTGAAGAACTCTCGGACGAGTCATATATTGATAGCTTTATCGCGGAAGACCGGTTGCAGTGGTTAGGACCACCGGTCATTATGCCTTGGGACGAGTTGTTTATTACCTTGAAGATCAAGAACGAACATGCCGGAAGGCTGGGAATCAAGCCGTTATCGAGGCAATATAAACGGTCTTTGACCGAATTGATCTGCAGATTGTCCAATATGGAGCTGCGCTACATCCGACGGGCACTAAAGCAAGCGGAGAGGAGATATGCATGAGTGTTATTGCGGTATGGAGCCCGCTAAGAAGTGGCAGCGGCGCCACGATGTTCGCTACTAATCTGGCTATTATGATGGCCTATGAGTATCAGGTCAAAGTGCTCCTTACTCACGGAGGGGGCGCAGGCGAACGAGTTGAGCAAGGATTGGCATATGCCAGAGAAACGATGGATCGGGTGATCGCGTTTCAGGATAACGGGATGGACGCACTTGAACGACTCAATACGAGTGGCAGACTGAATCCCGAAGCCCTGCGTAATTATACGTCTCCTCTATTGTCTGATCGGCTGGATCTTCTTCGTGGAGCTTCACGATTTGTGCAGACACAGCAGGATGCAATTAAGAAACTGAAGGATCAAGCGCCGACTGGTGAGACATTGATGTCTCGTGTGATGCAGGCATCGAAGATCAGCCATGATATCACTATAGCCGATGCAGGTAACGGATGGCCTGGGGAATCTGATCGTTCAATACTTGGTTCAGCTGAGCTTGTCGTTATTGGTTTGAACCAGAACATGCACGTGTTAGAGCGTGCGATCGGAAGTCAACTTCCTGAAGAAATAAAGAATAAACATTGCATCTACGTCATTGGGAAATACGACCCCGAGAGCCATTGCACACTACAGAATATCAAACGGCGCTATGGTCTGAAGACGGGCGTGTACGGGATTCCATATTGCTCTGGTATGACAGATGCCTGGAATAGGCGTGCCGTTCTATCCTACCTTCAGCGCTTAAGAGGCAGCGGGGATGGCAGACGGACACATCCTTTCTACGCTACATTGCGACAGACAGGGGATGGTGTAGCACAACAGCTCGGCTTCTTGAGAGGTGTACCGTCCACAGGAGGCACGCATGTACTTGGGTAACTCTCTGAATACCGTATGGATGATCATTATTCTGCTGCTCGTATCGTTACTACTCTATTTACGTTATAAGGACAGAAGGAAGCCTGTTGTGTCCGTGTTGAGAGAGGGTGAGCCCTATTCGATCAGTGCCATGACTTCTTATGTCAAAGATACGCTGCATCAACTAACGCACAGTCAATTATCGGATTTGGGCCTTCACGCGGAGGAGTACAGACGAAGGCTCAACAAGCGGAGTGAGCTTAGACGTGCACTAAAAGGCTGCGTTTCTGGCGGTGTACTCGACAAGATTTATGTGAAGGATTATCTGAAGGGATTGCTGGTAAGCAATCTGGGCTTGAACGAGTCGAACATTAACGCGGCGATACCATTTGATAATCGAAGTGAACTGACATCACAGGATCAATTCGAAATCATCTTATTTTTGTATAAACTTCGGCATGGACAAGATGGATTATCCACTCTGCTCGAAACGTATGATCTTGCGCGTCCACGAATATTGTCTGGATACGGCGAAGACAGCGTTTACGCGGTGACGGCTGAAGATATTGATTATATTTATGAGCTTGAGCAGCGGCAGCTTGCGTTCGAGGAGAAGCTGGAGATTGTGGTCCAGCGTATATATCAGCAGTACAAGGGATTCTCGGTCATTGATGAGATCCGGGATCAACGGATTGACGGAGTAAGTGGTGGAGTCAGTGGCGTAATCCATGAGTTGGAGGATCCATATCAGATGTCCAGGCATGATGTAGACTTGATGAGCGTAGGACAAGATCCAGAGCGAGGGCCGGCAACCGGTTACGAAAGTGTGTGGATATTCTATCGTGGGATATCGATGCATCTTGGGTTCCTCTCGTTTGGCAGCATGCTGGAACTCAAACGAGTCTGCCAAAATATTTACAAATACAATCATCCGGGTCAATTGTCAGAAGCGAGCGGCTACAAAGTCAACGAGATGAAGGATGGCTCGCGCGTCGTTGTGGTGAGACCGCCTTTCGCGGAGTCGTGGGCCTTCTTTGTTCGGAAATTCGATCTGCCCAAAGCTGCATTGGATCAACTCGTTACGGGTGACGGTTCGGAGCTGGTCATCGAGATGTTGAAGTACCTAATGAAGGGAAGCCGAATTACGGCAATCACCGGTGCTCAAGGATCAGGGAAAACCACTTTGTTAATGGCGATGGTTGGACATATTTATGCGTCTTATACGCTCAGGGTTCAGGAAATGGCATTTGAATTGCATCTTAGAAAGCTCTACAACAGAAGGAACATCCTCAGCTTCAAAGAAACGGAGCATATTAGCGGGCAAGCAGGACTCGATCTTCAAAAGAAAACGGATGGTACGGTTAACATTCTTGGCGAGGTTGCCAGTGACGAAGTCGCGTCATGGATGATTCAAATGTCTCAGGTAGCCAGTTTGTTCACGGTGTTTACACATCATGCAAAGACATTCAACGATTTGGTTCAGTCGCTTCGTAACTCATTATTGAAAAGCGGAGTATTCAGACAAGAGCACATCGCCGAGCAGCAGGTAATAAGCAGCATTAACTTTGATATTCATCTCAAGAAAGACGCTAGCGGCAACCGTTATATTGAGCGAATAACCGAATGTATTCCGTGGGACGACAATACGGGATTACAAAAGGGACCTAGCGGCAAACCCTATACCGCCCGCAACATAATCGAATATCAGTCGGGACGCTATGTTGCTATTGCCAGTATGTCAGAGCAGACGATTCAAGCAATGACAGAGCAGATGCAACCTGAAGATGCAGCAAGCTTTGAATCCTTTGTTCAAGGTGGGTGGGGGGAGAGATATGACACCTAAAGATCTTTTTGTTCTCGTACTCCTACTTTCGCTGGGACTCTTTATGCTAACCTACCTCGGCATCGTATGGTTTTCCAGGAAGTCGGGCGATCGGGATCGGGTCAATCGGATAGATCGACCAGATTCTAATCATTCAATGAGAGACCACGTTCGCAGAGGGTTTCAGTGGGCCTACGTTCAGGTCGTTAAATTGCCGCTTGCCGGAGCTTACGTGCAAAGGATCAGGCGCCGTATTGCAATGATTCATCCCTTCGATGAAATTGCACTCCGATATGAGACCATGAAGTTAATCGTTGTTATCATCAGTGTGCTAGGGACTGCGTTACTCCTGCTGATCTGGACTCACCCGAGTCTCAGCTTTATTCTCATCGGATTTCTTGCAGCCATTGTCATTCATAATATGCTAATCGAGATGTTCATTCATCGGCTTGAGCGAAAGCTGCTCCTCCAATCTTTAGAGCTATTTTCATATGTCAGGCATCATTACCAACAACACGGTATGGTTGAAGAAGCGATTTATGAAAGTGCGGAGGCTGCAGGACATGAAATATCCATTCAAGCTCAAGTAATTTACAACGCATTGGTATCAAGCGATCCGGATGAGGAGTTGGAACGTTATTATGAGGTCGCGCCGAATCGGTATTTGAAAGCTTTCGCGGGAATATCACATCTTGTCATGGAGTTTGGTGATCACAAGAAAAGCCAAAGCTCGATCTATTTGCACGGATTGAGTGGAATCAGCAAAGAAATTAGGCTGGAGCTGCTTCGCAGAGATAAACTCGATTACCTGATGAAAGGTTTGAATGTCATTGCTCTAGTTCCGGTGTTTTTCACTAAACCGATCGAACGTTGGGCAAGAATGAGCTTTCCGGCGATGGATGAATTTTATATGAGCAAGCTCGGGTTTATTACAAAAATTTCGATTTATGTCATTATTCTTATCGCTTACTTGCTATTGCAGAGGCTTCAGCATCAACGCGATACCGATTATCGTGCGGGGTTGGAGAAGTCGAAGATGTCATGGGAGGAGAGAATATACCGGCTGCGATGGGTGCAGCGACTCGTAAGGTTAGCAGCGCCTGTTGCCGGGTCAGCTACATATGAAAGGCAGTTGTTATTACTTAAAGAAAGTAATGCCCGGATTAAATTTGAGTGGCTATATGTTCGGAGACTGTTGTTGCTCATAACGACGATTGTGATGACACTTTCTCTTTGTATCGGTCTTCATATGCAGGCCAGGTTTCAATTGCTGCATATGCCTGTCTCCATGAACAACACGTTATTCGGACAGATGAATGACGTGGAACGACGGCAGGCTGAACATATTGTTGATCGAGATCGTTCTGTCATACAGCAGTTGGAGATGGATAATAAGGCCAGTAGACAACAGGTTGAACGGGTCGTTACAGAACAATATGAGACCGAATTGACCAAAGAACAACTGGACATTACGGCAGATCGGATTATTACCAAGCTTGCACAGTACAACAGCGAGTATGTGAAATGGTGGGAACTCTTGTTGTCGCTGGCGGCAGGGATGATCGCGTATATGGCTCCGCTGTGGTTCTTGTACTTCCACCGGAAAATGCGTCATATGGAGATGCGCCATGAAGTCTATCAGTTTCAGACCGTCATCTCCATTCTACGGGGGATGGAGCGAATCTCCGTAGAGGGGATATTGGAGTGGCTTAATCGATTTGCTGTCATTTTTAAGGTGCCGATCCAGAAGTGTCTGCTGCATTATGAACACGGTGCGCAGTTAGCATTGGAGGAGCTTAAGGAAGACGTCTGGTTTTCGGATTTTCAACGGCTGATCGACAAGCTGCAGCTGGCTCTGGATAAGGTTCCGATTCAAGAGGTGTTTGACGATTTGGACAGTGAAATGTTGTTCAGCTTCGAGCAGCGTAAGCAGGAATATGAAGCGATGATAGACACGAAGGCAGCATGGGCGAGAATGATCGGTTTTGCGCCGATGTATGCCCTCATATTTATGTATCTCGTCATACCGCTGATCGGTATGAGCTTCACGCAAATGGGGAGCTATTACGAGCAAATCCAAAGACTTTAGAAAATATAAGAAAAGAGGAATGGGCCCATGAATAATGCATCTTCTGCATTAAAAGTTGCAGCAGGCATTTTTTTAACGATTGCTTTGATTACGATTGTAGTGATTCTCTTCATTTCAGCACAAGAGGCGACCAAGACAGCCCAAAATAACTTCTCCGACATCCAAACCGAATTGTCGCAAGCTGCTTTTACCGTCTATGACGGTACGACGATCAGCGGCTCACAAGTGACCAACGCGTTAAGAAAGTACAAGGATAAGGATCAGTTCGGTATCTTCATTGCAACAGGAAAAAATAAAACTGGCCAGTGGTACGGCAATGTTCTGGATACGGACGGTTCGATACCGAACCCGAATTCGCGCCAGGGGGATATCGGCTTAGTGATGGACGAGAGCAGTGTGGAATACGTCAATCCAAGCGGTAAATTCAAGGCAAGCATTGTGAAGGATAATTCCAACGTCATCCGTGGGATCAAGTTCGATCAGTGATGGTCTGGATGACCAGGGAGTGCCATTATGCGTGAACAAACCGAAAGCATACTCCATTTGGCAGCAGCTCTGGCGCTATTTCTCGGAGCTTGTATTCATGCTCTTGCTATCCAGCAAACGGTGGAGTTGGGGATCCGGAACGTTGCGATCACGACTCAGGAGCAGCATGGCGGTGTAGCGACTGTAGATAAAGTGAATCAAGATGAAACTCATACATATAAGGGCAGTGCCGTGTTGTTCACGTTACGGGAAGTTCAAGTCGGTCGGTATGATGTACTTATTGATGGAATACCATTCTATGCTGGCAGTGATCCTGAACAAATCGATGTATCCATGATTGATGGACAAGCGAATTATTACGTAAATTACGAGCGTAACGCTGCTGGCATGGTGACCCGAATGATGTTTATTAAAGTGAGGTAGCAACAATGTCCAACGCTTTATCGAAATGGTTCGCAGCTTTCCTGGCTTTGCTGCTGCTCTATCTTGTTCCACTGGGTGAGGTGTCCAGAAGGCAGGACGATCTTTCTCGACTTGTAGTCTATCAGTCGGTGACCAAGTTCGTGGACAGTGTAAGGACCAAAGGATACATTACACCGATCATGTATCAAGGATTCCTGCAGGAATTAGCCGCGACGGGGAATGAGTACGATGTCCAGATGGAACATCATCATAAGAAGTATCATCCCGATTATGATGATCCAGCCGATCCGGCCACGTTCCGGAATCGGTATGTTGTACTCTATGACACGTATTACCAGGATGATGTGCTGGCTTATTTGTTCCCTGATTCTTCAGCTCCGAAAGATGACGACACCCGTAGATATCATCTTGTAATCGGTGATCACTTTCAAGTCAGTGTTCGCAGTTTGAATCCAACGTCAGGCATGACGTTATTTGATAGCTTAACCGGTGCGAATTCTGCAGGGAAAGCAGCCATCGCATTTCCGTATGGAGGACTGGTCTTGAATGAAGATTACTGATCTGGCTATTATATTTACGGCTATCTTCCTTCCAATGTTTATTATATTGGGATTCAGATCGGAGAATCTGGAGGATATTCGATATGTAGAGTTGAAGTATTCGTCAGCTTTGCGTACAGCGGCGCAAGATGCTGGCTTTATGCTTAACGTCAATGCGAGTCAGGGGATGGAACCTGCATATGATTCATTGAAATTTATGAATGCCGATAAGGAATTAGCCTTGGAATCGTTCGCCAAGACGCTTTATATCAATATGGGTATCGCTGAAGATCCAGCTGCACAAGCAGCACTGTGGTGGTATATCCCGGCACTCGTTGTGATCGATTATGACGGTTATTACATCTATGCTCTGCAAAGCTATGAATCCGACGCGGGTGAAGAAGTGCTGCAGCATGTCTGGTCACCCAAAATTCCGTATGCGTGGACGGACAGTATAGGGAACAGTGTGCATTTCACGCTAGATTCTTACGTCAACGTCTATGAATCAGCTTCCAGGCAGTGGCAGCGAGGTTATCAGAAAGAGTTATCGGGGAGAACGTTGGTGAGGTTATTAGATAATGAGGATACCTTCGAACAAATGAGACGTATCACGATTGTGAACCAGATTCAGGAACACTTAACGTATTATATACAACGACATAATCAAGGGGCTCTGCGAAACGGTATATCATACAACTTTATGTTGCCCTACATCGCGCAAGAGGAATGGCTTAACACGATAGATGATATTGGACTGCTTGCGTTTATACAAGGTTTACCAATTGGAGATCAATATTACAACAATTATGCACTGGGAGGGGGACGATTGGTTAAGAACCCGGTCTACTATGGAAGTATGGATCACAGAGGTATTAGGTACTATTACCGTGAAGTATGTTCTTTTGGTGACGCCATATTAGAAGTTTTTCCAAGTGCCAAGCAAGCGGCGGCCGCGGGATATCTGGAGAAAAGTTGTGTTAATCCAGGGGTGTTATGAACCCTTGAAAAGTTGTAGTTTCAGCTATGCTCCTCGTTGTGATACAATAAATTCTTGACTGTGTATAACACGCTAATTTAACATGATATCAGATATTTCATACAGACAGGAGTTACTATAGCCATGAGTTTATTGACTGTAGAGAACGTATCACATAACTTCGGGGATCGTACTCTATTTAAGAACGTATCTTTTCGTTTGCTGGCGGGCGAGCATGTAGGATTAGTCGGCGCAAACGGTGTTGGAAAATCAACCTTGATGAATATCCTGACGGGGCAGTTATTGAAAGATAGCGGCAAGGTAGAATGGACGCCGAAGATTCGTTACGGTTATTTAGATCAGCATACGAAGCTGACACCAGGAAAAACCGTGCGAGACGTGCTTAAGGATGCTTTTTTGCCCTTGCTTGAGCTCGAGAAGGAAATGATGGAAATCACCAATAAGATGGGTGACGCTTCACCGGAAGAATTGGAGCAATTGCTTGAAGAAATGGGTGAAATTCAGGAACAGCTAGATATTGGTGATTTCTATATGCTTGACGTTAAGGTAGAGGAGATGGCTAACGGACTTGGTTTGTCCGTTATCGGTCTGGATCGCGATGTAGCCACTTTAAGCGGTGGACAGCGCACGAAGGTATTGCTAGCCAAGCTGCTTCTGGAGAAGCCGAACGTTCTGCTGCTGGACGAGCCTACGAACTATTTGGATGTTGAGCACATCGACTGGCTGACGCAATACTTGAAACAGTATCCGTATGCGTTCATGCTTATTTCCCATGACACGGAATTCATGAATCAAGTAGTTGATGTGATCTATCATCTGGAATTTGCCAAATTGACCCGGTATACGGCCAACTATGAGAAATTTCTGGAGATGGCCGATATCAATAAGAATCAGCATATTGAAGCGTATGAGAAGCAGCAGGAATTCATCAAGAAGCAAGAGGATTTCATTCAGCGGAACAAAGCACGATATTCTACATCAGGACGTGCGAAGAGCCGTGAGAAGCAGCTTGATCGCATTGATCGAATCGATCGTCCGGAAGAAGCGGCCAAGCCCGTGTTCAACTTCAAGGAAGCAAGAGCTAGCGGCAAGACGGTATTTGAAGGAATCGATTTCGAGATTGGTTATGACCGTCCGTTGCTGCCGAAGATGAATATCACGATAGAACGAGGCGAGAAGATTGCTATCGTAGGCTGCAACGGCGTAGGTAAATCAACGCTGCTCAAGACGATACTCGGTAAAATTCCGCCGATTAGCGGGAAAACCTATCAGGGTGATTTTCTGGTTCCTGCTTATTTCGAGCAGGAGGTACGTCCTGGGAACCTGACCCCGATTGACGACGTGTGGAATGAGTTCTCCCATATGAATCAGCATGAGGTTCGGGCAGCGCTTGCTCGCTGCGGGCTCAAGAACGAACACATCACACGCCAGATGAAGGCGCTTAGTGGTGGTGAGCAGGCGAAAGTACGTCTGTGCAAGTTGTTAATGCGCGAGAGCAATTGGATCTTGTTTGACGAACCGACGAACCACTTGGATGTTGTCGCCAAAGAAGAATTGAGACGGGCTCTCAAGGAGTACAAAGGCACTATTCTTCTGGTTTCCCACGAACCGGAATTCTATGAAGACTGGGTCACAAAAACATGGAATGTTGAAGATTGGTCTTTACAAAATTCGTAAGTGGCAAAGGCACGAATCCATGAACAAGGCGGATAGTTCGCTGAATAAACCGAAAGCCCATCCTGCATCAGGATGGGCTTCATATTATTAGGGGGTACGGACATGAATGAGGAGACTGAGCAGATACGTGTCGACCGTTATTCAAGGCAGATCCGATTTGCCCCATTTGGCAAGGAGGGACAGGCACGTCTTCGTGCAAGCCATGTTCTTGTTGTTGGTGCTGGTGCGCTCGGAAGTTCGATAGCAGAAACACTCGTGCGCGCTGGTGTGGGCACCTTAACAATGGTCGATCGGGATTATGTAGAGTGGAGCAATCTGCAACGACAGCAATTATATACAGAGAACGACGCTATTCATCGCTTACCCAAAGCGATTGCGGCTGCCCAGCGGCTGCGTGAGATCAATTCGGAATGCCGGATCCACGTCAGTGTCATGGACGCACGTGCAAATGAATTGGAGCAGTTGTGCCAAGACGTTCAGTTGATCATGGACGCCACGGATAATTTCGAAACTCGTCTGATCGTGAATGATCTTAGCTATAAATACAGGATTCCTTGGATCTATGGGGGGTGTGTCGGTAGTTCAGGTGTGAGTTTTACCTTTCGCCCTGGTGCAACGCCTTGCCTGAACTGCTTGCTTGGTCATATTCCGCTGGGCGGTGATACATGTGATGTGAACGGCATTCTGCCACAGGCGGTACAGATGGTCACTTCGCATCAAACGATGGAAGCCATGAAATGGTTGGCAGGTCAAGAGCACATGCTTCGAGACAACATGATCTCTTTCGATGTGTGGCGTAACGAGCAGGTGGCGTTTCGGGTGGATAAAGCGAAGAAAGAAGATTGTCCGACCTGCGGGGGGAGTCCCGACTATCCGTATCTGTCTGCTGCAAATGTAGAGAAAAGCGAGGTTCTGTGTGGCAGGGATACGGTTCAAATCAGACCCGCCAGCACGAAACAGTTGGAACTTCGACTGTTGGCCGAAAGGTTAAATCAGCTAGATGATGGAACTGCGACGCTCACGCCTTATATGGTTATTTATCAGAATCAGCATCATCGTCTCGTTATTTTTGCCGATGGTCGGGCGCTGATTCACGGCACTTCAGACCTAGCCGAGGCCAGATCGATATATCATAAGTTCGTCGGAGGGTAAGAGGCGAGCGTGCATTTGCACGCTCGCCTCTTATGGTTTATTGAATTGTCAAGTTAAATCCGGGTTGAACGAAGTGTACGTTCGGGTGTGCGATATTTTGTAAAGTCAGGTTGTTGAAAGTCGCTGATCCGTTGCCGGTATACGTGTATATCGCAGCACCCGGGTGCGGAGTGGTGAATCGGGAACTGGTTACACCGTCAAGACCGGTTCCGTTAATGTTGATATTGTTAAAGACGACATTCTGGAATCCGCCGCCATAGCCGAACTGAATGGCACTGCGCTGCGTATTTAGAATATCGATGTTCGTGAACGTTACGTTCCGAATGGCGTCGTTGGATGCTTCGAGATCGATAGCGCCTCGTTCCCCGTTGTACAGATCCTTACTGGTACCACTGTTAATAATTGTTGTGTCGGAGAAGACAATACCTGTATTGTTCTGGAAATGATAGCCGGGGAATACGGTGTTCATTCGGATCGCTGAACCGCCTACTGTGTCAACAATGAGATTATGAGTAGCCTTATGACCGCTTCCGCCGAAGAACGCGATTGCAGCTGCCCGCCAGTTATTCTCAATCGTATTGTATGAGAACGTATTGTTGACCCCCACTGGTGCGCCATTGACGTTGCTGGTCCACACGGCAAGTCCGTCATCCCCGTTATTGCGGACACTGCTGTTGCGAACTGTGGAGTTACTCGTGCCTTGGGCGAAGTTGACGCCGTCTGCCAGATTGTTGCGAATTCGACTGTTCTCAATGATTAAGCCATCCGCAATAATCGCTGGGGTATGGGCATAATCACCTACCCAGAAGCCGCATTCGAAATGTTCGACCCATACGTTATGGACTTTGGAATTCTTACCGAAATTGTCCATGAATCCTTTATAGACGGCGTTCTGATTGTATCTGGAACGCAGATTGGAATTAAGGTAGACATGACTGAAATCCAGTTTCCCTTTTACGCGTAGCGAGATACCTCCTGAAGCTGCGTTTGGATTGGTAAATTGGAGGTTCGTATGCCAGATGCCGGCACCCATGATCGTAATGTCATCGATCATGTTGCTGACGGAACCGATCGTCCACATATTGCCGAGATGGAACGTGCCCTCAGGAATATACAAGGTCTTGCCCGAAGAGACGGCAGCCGTGACAGCCGCTTGGAACGCTTGAAGATCGTCTTGGCCATCGTTGGCTATTGCGCCAAAATCCGTGACCGCTACGGAATTGGCTGGTCTTGGAATCGCCGTAGGCACAGGCTCAATCTCAATAAAGTCAACACCATACTCTAAATTGTCCGCTCCGCTTTTTTGAATGCGAATGAGATCGCCTGGTTTTAATGGCGTATCCAATTTAAAGTGCACTTCATCAAACCGGAACAGCGGGCGGCCGCCTCCAGGTTCGTCAGACGGGTGATCACTGGAGAAGTATTGCCAGTTATAGTAGGAAGTCAAAGGTATCGTCTTTACCTTCGTGCCATTGACGTAGGCGTCAAGGGAACCATTCAACCCCATGCCATTGGAGGAGTCAGGCATCGTAAATCTCATCGTAACGCCTGCCCCGCCTTCACCCTGACGAACTTGCCATTGCAGGTAGGAACCGTTGCTCGGAAGCCCGATATACCGCTGTCCGGAAGCTTCCGATGCCGTAAGTGCTTGATCGAACGTAGGGGCAGCGTACACAACAGCACCACCGCCACGTGCAGCATCTTCAGAATCGTAACGTTTATAAGGCATGCTCGCACCACGAGATGAATAAACCGATAAATTGGTGGAACTTACGTTATTCTCACGTTTAACTGGTAATTCGTTAGCATCAGGCGCCACCGTCGTCGTGACATTGTAACTGCCGTTCACCGCGGTCCAGGAACCGGTAATAGGAACGTTGACACTCGCACCTGCTGCGATGACTCCGTTGTGAGAACCTGTTAAGCTGCGGAGTGTTGCACCTGCGGCATCCTTTAGGACAACCGTAATGGAATGAGGACCACTGGTCGTCGCTTTATTACCCTGGTTCTTGAGGCTCACGTTGAAGGTTACGGCATTCCCTGCAACCGGATTACCCGGTGTCCAGTTAACAGTCCCGATCAGATCGGCGCTCTCCACTGGATTGACCGCGAGTGGAACTGAGTGGGCGTACCGGTTGTTTTCTTTGTTCAGTTCTATATTCTGATTCGTCTCATCCACGATGGCGCTTACCGAATAGGAGCCTGAGGCTTTGGTTCCGGCATCAGCCGACACCGTGATTGAGGCGCCTGGAGCAAGTGCACCAACGGGAGCCGTTCCCGCCAACGTGTTATTTAAATAAAAATGGACTGTAGTAGCTGTAGAAGCCGCACTGCCGATATTCTGAACGGTAGCGCGCAGCGTGATGGGATTCGTCTCTGATGGAGTGGATGGCGTCCACGACATATTCGTGATGGTGAGATCCGGATTATGGGCAGCTGCTCCGTATACTTCAAATTCCGCGATCTGCCCGGCAGATGCACCTGTATTAGCTGTTATATTTAATTGCAGGCGCTTGACCGTTGCCGTCACCGGTATCGTGACCGAATTACCCGATGCCGGATTAAATGTGTACGGCTGAGCAGAAACCAGATTGCTGAATGATGTGGTGTTCTGGTTATGACCGAGCACTTGAATTGTCTGCGTGCGCGTGCTCCATTCTGACGAAGGATTTAACTTCAATACAATGGAAGTGATGTCGTGGTTCGCGCCAAGGTCCAGCGTCAATGAGCTTGGATTGGCACCGCCTTCCCAATACGTATTGATATTTTGATCATTGGCATTAGCAGCCACATACGTGAATGTGCTGGAAGAAGCCGTAATTGGTTTGCCGATGGAGAGGTTGCTGCCAACCGGAGGAATCGGAGGCTCCGGCTCTGTTATGTCTGGGCCGTAGATCTCAAGCTCGGATAGCTGGGCAGCTGGCCAGACCGTGTTGGCTGTAAAATGAAGCCTGAGATAGCGCGTGCTGGTTGTATTAAATTCTATGGTAACTGTGTTGCCAGAAGCGAGAGGATTGAATAGATAAGAAGCCGAAGCGACGATATCACTGAAATTCGAACCGTCATTGCTGCCTTGTATCGCTAATGTCTGTGTACGAAGTTCCCAGCTAGCTGGAAGCTTCAATATGACCTTGTTAATATTTTGACTTGTTCCAAGATCTACCGTGACCCATTGTGGAAAAGCGTGGTTGGCGCTCTCCCAATACGTTCCGGGGTTGTTGTCATTGATATGATTCGGACTGTAAGTCTGGGATTGTCCGCTGGCAGTTACCGCTTTACCTAACGCCAGATTGGTTCCGGCGGCTGCGGCGACGGTATCAGGGGCAACCGCCGTGGCAAACCAGGTGGAGACCAGCATGGTGAACACAAGTGACCATGCCATAAACTTTCTGTTCATTGTATTCCTCCTCTCAATTTAAACCGATGTAATTCGATACACGCTGAAAGTTCAACCTCCTTTTCTTTTCATTAAGAGGATTATAAGAAATAAACATGACATGACATAAGAGGTATTTCTACGGAAATGATATGCGATATCAACATGTTTGAATGTGTTCCTAAGGAGTGAAAGGTGAGCAAATCAGACATACTTAAAGTATCATGCAGTGAAGGTGGGGAGGAGCCATGAACAAATCCATCGTCGTCGCGGCCAATGACATACAGCGAGTGGAGTTGCTGACTCCTACGCTTGAATCGGCCGGCTATTCCATAATTCCTGCTCATCATGCAACAGACGTGCTCTCATTAATGCAAACCGAGAATCCGGATATGCTGCTAATCGATAGTGATTTGTCCGGAATGGAAGGGTTTGATCTTATTCGGAGGATTACGAGCAAGAAAGAAATGATACCCATTATCGTAATGGGCCGTAACCTTGAACCTGAGCTTGCCATTACAGCGCTCGAGTCAGGAGCACATGATTATATCCCTGATGATCGAAATGAAAGGGAGATCCTTGCTCGTATCTCCAACTTGTCGCGATTATTTCAGATTAAGATGCAGGACTTACAAGCGAATATTATCGTAGGTGATTTGGTAATCGATCCAGTAAGTCGGGTTGTGATGCGCGACGGAACGGTGCTGGAATTTACGGGACGCGAGTACGATCTGTTATTATATCTGGCGAAGCACTCGGGGAAGGTTTGCACACGCGAAGATATATTGCGACAAGTGTGGGATTACGATTTTCATACGGGTACCAACGTGGTGGACGTCTATATATTGCACCTGCGTGAAAAGATCGATAAAGGAAGGCGTCCTAAACTGCTGCGCACCATTCGGGGGGCGGGTTACAAGCTGATATCCCAGCAAGAGTTAGATACTAGCCAAAAAGACCGACTTCCATGAAGCGGAAGTCGGTCTTAGATTCAGACGGAGCCGAATGTGTAATATAATATTAGAGAACTACAATACTCTGCGAGCCTTCAGGTAGGTGTTCTTCCATGTGCCTGAGTTCAGATTAGAGATGGTTACGCCTGGTTTGCCATAAGTGTGCAGGAATTTGCCGCTGCCCATGTAAACACCGACGTGCGTCACGTTTTTACCGTTCGCGCGGCTTCCGCTAGAGAAGAAGACGAGGTCTCCGGCCTTCAGGTTTGCTTTGGAAACGGCTTTACCCATTGTGGATTGGTTAGCTGCCGTACGTGGCAGGTTCACGCCGTATTTACCAAAGATATGCTTCATGAACGAAGAGCAATCGAATACCTTCGTTGTGGATGTAGATGCTCCGAATTTATAAGGTGTTCCCATATATTGTTTACCGAAGTTCACAACTTGCGAACCTTTGCTTACGGATGCGGCTTCTACTGGTGTTGCTGGGGCTACTGTAAGCACCGCTCCTGCACCTAAAGTTGCGCTCAAGCTGATAACTACGGCCTTCTTAATCCAATTCTGTCGATTCATGTTGTATTACCTCCAAGCAGTTTTGTTTGTTGCGATGAACCGAGTATATCAGATTTGAAACCGTCTATAATTTGGATAATCGCCGTAAACCCATGGGCCCCAAGGCATAGGTCTTCTTTATTAAAAAACGATTAAAAGTTACAAAAAATTAAGATTTCAGGATTTTCGTATCATGAGAACAGAAGAAAAACCCTTGAATATCAAGGGTTTTTTGCTTGTTAATATCTTGTTAACAATGGAACTTGAAAGATGACAAAAAAGTAATGTTTAGGCGTCTTTGCTCTGGATAATTAGTAACAAACCACCCTCGATATGAACCATGCCGCGATCTTCAGTTAGCTTATTGCTCACGCCAAGGGATTGTCCCAAGCGAAGAGTTGCATGGTTGAGTGGATATTCGAATCCTTCGAGCGTGATCCCGGAAACTTCGGTTGTGAGCGGCAGTAAGGATACATAAGTGAAGCCTTTATTGTGAACCGTACAACTGGAACCCGTAAGGCTGATCCAATTGTTTTCATCTAATATGGAACAAGGAATATGATGATGAAGCCCGCGAATTAACATATGAATGTTCGCCAACGTATGATCCAGCCGAGTACCGGTTGCGCCCAGAATAAGTATAGATTCAGGTGATTTCTCGATCGCCAGCTCCATGGCCAGTTCGGTATCGGTTAAGTTTTTGTCAATCGGATCGCATTCGACGACTTGCTTGCTTGCTGCATGAATGCGACTCATATCATCGGAAGTTACAGAGTCAAAGTCGCCAACCGCGAGGTCTGGATGAACCCCGTGTTCAATAAGAAACAGAGCCCCGCGATCTGCCCCTATAATGAAGTCTCCCTCCCGGATTTCATCCAATAAGGCACGGACAATTCTCCTCCGGTAAAGATAAGGACGCGATGAGGATTCATAATTAAGCTCTCCTTTGTTTGAAAGAATTGCCAACCAATACTAAGACTCTAGTATAAATCAGTTTTCATGCTTGCACAATTTGAGCAGCCCCGGCTACAATGTAAGATGTGAATTTGAGGGGGAGCGAGGGAAATCATCATTTTGGACATGCATGTATTTGATATTTTCAGCATCATTGGTACCATTGCGTTTGCCATGTCCGGAGCTTTTGTAGCCATGGAAGAAGAGTACGACATTTTGGGAATAGCCGTGCTGGGCTTGGTGACCGCCTTTGGCGGAGGTATCATTAGAAACGTATTGATCGGGGTACCTGTCACGAGCTTGTGGTCGCAGGGACATCTTATTTTACTGGCTATGATATCAATCTTTGTTGCTTTTGTTTTGCCGCTCGGATGGATTCAGCATTGGAAGAAAACCGAAGCTTTGTTTGATGCCATCGGATTATCTGCATTTGCGATTCAGGGAGCACTCTATGCTACCGAGATGAATCATCCCTTGATTGCCGTCATCGTTGCGGCCGTTCTTACGGGTAGCGGAGGTGGAATGGTTCGCGATCTGCTGGCCGGACGAAAGCCACTCGTGCTGCGTGATGAGATCTATGCGGTATGGGCTATGGTAGCGGGTGGCATGATCGGGCTTGGACTAGCAGCACATACCTGGCAGTTGTTGATACTGTTCGTCATCGTAATTGCATTCAGAATGCTGTCTGTTCATTATAAATGGAGGTTACCACGAAGAATGCTGCAGGAAAGAAAAGAAGCTGCCGAAAGCAAGAGCATGAGTTCCTAGTCACTATTGAGGGTAGTCCATTTCCAGCGAGAGGAGAGAAGTTCATGGTATCCGTGTTATTCGTATGTTTGGGGAATATTTGCCGTTCACCTATGGCAGAAGCAGTATTAAGACATAAAGTTGTCCAAAAGGGGCTTGCTCGCTCCATTAGCGTCGATTCCGCAGGAACGGGGGATTGGCATATTGGCAGTGTTCCGCATGAGGGGACGAGAAAGTTGTTGGATAGCTGGAAGATAAGTTATGAGGGAATGGCTGCACGTAAGGTGGTTAGTCAGGATCTCCAAGATTTCGATTATATTATTGGTATGGACAATTCGAACGTGGCTAACTTGCGCAAGCTTCCTGGGGGCGACGAAGCGGTTATCCTGAAATTTATGGACTTGCTTCCTGATGAGAAGCTGCGAGAAGTTCCGGACCCATACTTCACCGGTAATTTCGAAGAGGTATATCAACTCATCAACGCAGGGTGCGACATCTTACTGGACAAAATCATTCAAGAAAAGCTATAATCGTTCTCGACAGGCGGTGTCGCTCATCGCCTGTTCAAAGGACATGATTTGAAAGCGATACCACGATGCGAGAGCCTGAACCTAAAAAGATGAACAAATGCACATTCCATAAAAAATGCGCGATTGTTCATCTTTTTTACGAAGAAATCATGATTCAAGGAAGTACATAAGCGCAGCAGGCAGTTCTTTTTGCCAGAAGCCCCAGATGTGTCGACCGTCTTTTTCATGATATGAAACGGTAGCACCCCGTTGCTCTAACAAGGATTTGGCCGAGCGATTGAGCTCTACAAAATTATACACCCCTGTATCGGTGGTAAAGTTGTCTTCCTGTAGACCGACAATCATATAGATGTTCAGCCACGACAAATCGTGTTCCTTCTGAATGATATCCTGGGACATCTCATAGAAGGCGCCGGACAAGCTGATTACTCGTGTGAATAACTCGGGATAACGGAGGGCAAGGTGGACCGATACGCTTCCGCCTAACGAATCACCGGCCAACACGCGCTCGGAAGCTTCACGACGAACGGGATATTTTTGCTCGACATAGGGAATAATTTCTTCGGCAAAGCATGAAAGGTACGCATCAAACCGGTTACCGAAAGGCGCATATTCTTCAGTACGGATTTTGGTGTTGACTTCAACGCCTACAATAATGAACGGCTCAACGCCTTCCTCCAGAATCAACTGGTTGGCCCAGGTCGCGATTCTCCCGAAATTGAAAAATTCTTCACCGTCCTGGCAATATACGACGGGGTAACTGAGGACTTCGTTGTATCCCGGCGGAAGATAGATGCGCAATGTTCGATTCTCCTGCAAAAATTGGCTCTCGATCACTTCTTTAACGATGGTTCGCTTCAATAATCGTTCATTCGTCATGGCACGTCACCTTTTCTGTTCGTTTTTTGAAATAAGAGATGCATTAAGTTACAATGGCCCTAGTCTTCTCTTAACGCCTGCTGTTCTATGATGTTTGTCATACTGTTATAGTATTATTCACACTCTGTTATATATACAAACGTCGAAAAATCTGAAATTTTATGAGGTATTTCTTTGACGAATGCAGTAAAACAGGTGTATAATAATTCTATAACAGCGGAACTTGATATTCAAATATTTATTGAGGTGAAAAAAATGACCAAGGTTCCTTATGAAGTATATACCGAGGAAGTAGAGGCTCTATCTGTACTTTCCCCGGATGGCGAAATTGTAAACAAAGATCTTCTTCCTGAACTGTCGGATGATCAACTGAAAGAAATTATGTACCGTATGGTATTTACCCGTACTTGGGACGATCGTGCCGTAAATCTTGGCCGTCAAGGGCGTCTCGGTTTCTATGCGCCTGTCTCTGGTCAGGAAGCGACTATGGTCGGCAGTGAATTCGCACTTGAGAAAGACGATTTTATCTGCCCGGGCTACCGTGACATGCCGCAGATCGTATGGCATGGTTTGCCGCTGTACCAAGCGTTCTTGTATTCGCGCGGTCATCAGCATGGTGGGCAAATCCCAGAAGGCGTGAACGTACTGATGCCACAGATTATTATCGGTGCTCAGATCCTGCACGCTATGGGTATTGCAATGGGCTACAAATTGAAGAAACAGAAGCAAGTGGTTATCACCTACACAGGCGATGGCGGTTCTTCCGAAGGCGACTTCTATGAAGGCTTGAACTTTGCCGGCGTGTACAAACTGCCTGCTATTTTCTTCGTACAAAACAACGGCTATGCGATCACGACTCCGTTCTCGAAGCAGACGGCTGCCTTGTCCATTGCGCACAAAGCTGTTGCCGCTGGTATTAAAGGTGTCAAGATTGACGGTATGGACGTATTCGCTGTTATCAAAGCTGTTCGTGATGCTGCAGAGCGTGCGCGCAACGGTGAAGGTGCAACCCTGATTGAAGCTCTGACTTACCGTTTCCGTCCACACTCCCTCTCCGATGATGCGACGAAATATCGTACGAAGGAAGAGGAAGGCGAGTGGAACGAGAAGGATCCGATTGCTCGTCTTGCGAAGTACCTGGAGAAGAAAGGCCTCTGGACAGAAGAAGATACAGCTCGCGTGAAGGAAGAAGCAAAGGCGAAGGTGAACGAACAGATCAAGAAAGCGGAGCAAACGGAGAAAATGACCGTACCTGGCTTGATCGACAGTATGTTCGAGCAAACGCCGAAGCATCTTGAAGAGCAAAAAGCGGATTTTCAATAAATAAAGGCTTGAGTAACGATAGATTGCAAGAAGCTTGTCCATTCAAAACGCTTAGTGAACTGTAATTCTTAAGGAGGAAATGAAGCAATGGCACAAATGAACATGAAAGAAGCGATTCGCGACGCCATGCGCGTTGAGTTAAGCCGTGACCCTAACGTTGTCATCTTCGGTGAAGACGTAGGTAATGTCGGCGGTGTCTTCCGTGTAACGGAAGGACTTCAAAAAGAATTTGGGGAAGAGCGCGTATTCGATACACCTCTTGCTGAATCTGCAATTGGAGGTATGGCTGTTGGCCTTGGTATTCAAGGCTTCCGTCCGATCGCCGAAATTCAATTCGTTGGTTTTATTTTTGAGGCACTGGATCAAATCGTGGTTCAGGCTGCGCGTATGCGTTATCGTTCCGGCGGACGTTACAATTCGCCTATCGTATTCCGCACGCCATTTGGCGGCGGCGTGAAGGCAGCTGAGCTCCACACCGATGCGCTTGAAGGTTTCATTACGCAAACCCCGGGTATTAAAGTTGTAGTTCCTTCCAATCCTTATGATGCAAAAGGTCTTATGATCGCGTCTATCCGCGATAATGATCCTGTATTCTTCATGGAGCACTTGAACCTGTATCATGCATTCCGTGCAGAAGTGCCAGAAGGCGAGTATACGGTTGAACTTGGTAAAGCAAATGTCGTGCGTGAGGGTACAGATGTCACCATTATCGCTTACGGTATGATGGTTCATACGGCTACGAAAGCTGCTGACGAGCTGGAGAAGAACGGCATCAAAGCTGAAATCATCGATTTGCGGACGATTGCCCCGATTGATATCGATACGGTACTGGCTTCTGTTAAGAAGACAAACCGTGCGATCGTCGTTCAAGAAGCACAGAAGTCCGCAGGCGTTGCAGCGGAGGTAATTGCACAAATTAACGAAAAAGCGATTCTGCATCTGGAAGCACCAGTGCTGCGCGTTACACCTCCAGATACGGTGTATCCATTCGCTCAAATCGAGGATACTTGGTTGCCTACTCCGGCCCGTATCGTTGAGGCCGTTAATAAAGTTATGAATTTCTAATCGCAGCAATATCTAGGGAGGTTATACAGTTGGCAAAATTCGAATATCGTTTTCCAGAGCTGGGTGAAGGTCTGCATGAAGGCGAAATTATCAAAATGCACATCAAACCAGGCGACAAAGTAACAGATGACGACATCATCATGGAAGTACAGAACGACAAAGCGGTCGTAGAAGTTCCTTGTCCCGTTAATGGTACAGTTCAAGAAGTTTTTGCCAAGGACGGCCAAGTTTGCCGCGTAGGCGAAGTGGTAGCGATCATTGATGCCGAAGGCGACATTCCTGAGCAAGAAGAAAGTCATGCCGACGAGCAAGCGGCTCAAGAAGCGGATACTGCAAAAGGAAGTGCGGATACAACCTCATCTCCTGCACAAGACGCTCCGGCTGATGCCAAGGAAGGCGGCAAAGGTGAATCTTCAGCACCGGCAGCTCCGAACCGTGAAGTGCTGGCTACTCCAAGCGTTCGCAAATTCGCGCGAGAGCAAGGCGTTGATATTGGCCAAGTTCAAGGCTCCGGCAACAATGGCAAAGTAACGCGTGAAGACGTAGAAGCGTTTAAGAACGGCGGCGGTCAAGCGGCGGCTCCTGCTCAAGCAGAAGCAACCGAAGCTAAAGCGGCTCCAGTAACATCTGCGTCTGCGGTGGACCCTCGCGCAGAAGAAGAGCGCGTACCATTCAAGGGAATCCGTAAGGCGATTGCCAATGCGATGGTTAAATCGGCTTATACTGCACCACATGTTACCTTGATGGATGAGGTTGACGTGACAGAATTGGTGGCGTTCCGCACACGCATGAAGCCGATTGCTGAGAAGAAGGGAACGAAAGTTACCTACTTGCCATTTATCGTGAAGGCGCTCGTTGCGGCAAGCCGTAAGTTCCCAGAACTTAATGCGATGATCGACGAAGAAGCGAACGAGATCGTGTACAAGAAATACTACAATATCGGTATCGCCACGGATACAGACAACGGTCTGATCGTGCCTGTGATCAAGGATGCTGATCGTAAGAGCATCTGGATGATTGCTGACAGCATTCGTGATCTGGCGACTCGTGGACGTGAAGGAAAGCTTGCTCCTAACGAGATGAAGGGCAGCACGATCTCCATCACGAACATCGGTTCCGCAGGCGGTATGTTCTTTACTCCGATCATTAACTTCCCTGAAGTTGCGATTCTGGGTACCGGACGTATTAGTGAGAAAGCGGTTGTTAAGAACGGTGAAGTTGTAGCAGCACCTGTTATGGCATTGTCCTTGAGCTTCGACCACCGCATCATCGACGGTGCCACGGCTCAGAATTTTGTGAATTATATTAAAGAGCTGCTCTCGAACCCTGAGTTGCTCGTGATGGAGGTATAATCGAATGGTAGTAGGAGATGCTTCTTTAGATATTGACACTCTAGTCATTGGTGCAGGTCCTGGTGGATATGTGGCGGCGATTCGTGCCGCCCAGCTGGGCCAGAAAGTACTGATCGTTGATAAATCGGAACTCGGTGGCGTGTGTCTGAACCGTGGATGTATTCCATCCAAGGCGCTGATCGCGGCTGCTCATCAGTTCGAAGCTGCGAAGCACGCTGACGCTTTCGGTATCTCCGTGGAGAACGTGAAGGTTGACTTCACGAAGACTCAGGAATTCAAGAACGGCGTTGTGAAAAAAATGACCGGCGGGGTATCCGGTTTGTTGAAAGGTAATAAAGTCGAAGTTTTCAATGGTGAGTGCATGTTCATCAACGAGAACGAAGCTCGCGTTTTCAACGATCATGAATCACCGCGTTACCGCTTCAAGAACTGCATTATCGCAACGGGGTCGCGCCCAATTGAATTGAAGCCTTTCCCATTCGGAGGACGTATCTTGTCTTCAACAGAAGCACTCAACCTGCCAGAAGTACCGAAGAGCATGATTGTCATCGGCGGTGGCTACATTGGTGCTGAGCTTGGACAAATGTATTCCAAATTCGGTTCCAAGGTGACGATTATCGAAGGTCTGGACAGCGTTCTTGCTGGCTTCGACAAGGATATGACAAGTCTCGTTACGAAGAACATGAAGAAAACCGGTATCGACATCATTACAGGTGCTAAAGCTGAAAGTGCTGAGCAGAACGATAAAGAAGTTACGGTGAAATACTCCGTTAATGGCGAGACCAAAGAAGTAACAGCAGACTACCTGCTCGTTACCGTTGGCCGTCGTCCGAATACCGATGGCGAACTCGGTCTGGATCTGATCGGTCTGGACATGGATGAGCGCGGATTTGTGAAGGTCGATCATCAAGGCCGTACCAGCATCCCACATATCTTCGCGATTGGAGATATCGTGTCCGGTCTGGCGTTGGCTCACAAAGCTTCCTACGAAGGTAAAGTGGCTGCTGAAGCGATTTCCGGCATGCCTTCCGTAGTGGATTACAAGTGCATTCCAGCGGTTGTATTCACCGATCCTGAGTGCTCCAGCGTTGGTTATACCGAAGCGCAAGCGAAGGAAAAAGGCCACAAAGTAAAAGCGGGCAAATTCCCTTATGCAGGTAACGGGCGTTCCGTATCCTTGAATCATCCTGAAGGCTTCGTGAAGATCGTGGCTGAAGAAGGAACAGGTTTGATCCTTGGAGCGCAAATCGTTGGTTTGGAAGCTTCCAACTTGATTGCAGAGCTTGGTCTTGCAATCGAGATGGGTGCTACGCTTGAAGATGTGGCATTGACCATTCACGCACATCCAACACTGGGTGAAATCGTAATGGAAGCTGCAGAACTCGTTATGGGTCATCCAATTCATATCATTGCCCGTTAATATTCGTTCTCGGGGATGACTATATAGAATATTAAGCAGGAGGCAGAAACGCGAACAGGCGGTATCTGTCTCCTGTTTTTTTTGGTGTTAATTTGCAACTGCCCAAGAGGTAGTGAACATGATAGACTGGATATATGAGATTTATAGATGGGGTGACATGAATGAAACAATACTTGGAATTGCTACAAGATATCCTGGAGCACGGGGAGCAGAAGGAAGATCGCACCGGAACGGGAACCTTATCGGTATTCGGTCGTCAATTGCGATTTGATTTATCGCAGGGCTTTCCCCTGATGACCACCAAGCGAATTCATCTGAAATCGGTCGTTCATGAACTGTTATGGTTCTTGAGCGGTGAGACGAATATACGATATCTCAAGGAGAACGGAGTACGGATCTGGGATGAGTGGGCGGATGAGAATGGAGATCTCGGCCCTGTCTATGGTTCCCAGTGGCGTGCGTGGGAGAAGCCGGATGGAGGTCACATTGACCAAATCACGGACGTAATTGAATCGATCAAGAACAACCCCGATTCGAGACGACATATCGTAAGCGCCTGGAACGTAGCAGAGATTGAACAGATGAAGCTGCCACCGTGCCACTTCGTCTTCCAGTTCTATGTCGCTGGCGGCAAATTATCGTGCATGTTAACGATGCGTTCGGTTGACAGCTTCCTCGGGTTGCCGTTTAATATTGCCAGCTATGCACTGCTAACGCATATGGTTGCGCAGCAATGCGGTTTGGAGCCGGGCGAGTTTATATGGTCAGGCGGCGATGTGCATATATACGCCAATCATATGGAGCAGGTGAAGACGCAGTTGGAACGAGAACCGTACGGACTGCCTCAATTGGTTATCAAGCGGAAGCCTGATAGTATCTTCGATTATAATTTCGAGGACTTTGAGTTTGAAGGATATCAATACCATCCGACGATAAAAGCAACGGTGGCCGTGTAGAAGAACAGGGTGCGAGAAGTACAACAATAGGGGAGTTGAGCCAGCTTTATGATATCGATGATCTGGGCGATGGGCAACGAGCAAGTGATCGGCCTTAACGGTACGATGCCTTGGCGTCTACCGCGTGATATGGCATTTTTCAAAGAAATGACACTGAATAAACCGATTGTCATGGGGCGTAAAACTTGGGAATCGTTTGGCAGTAAACCGCTCCCGAACCGCACGAACATCGTCCTTACAAGGGATCCTGATTTTCGATTAATGGAGGACCAAGGCGTCGTCATTCATGATATTGAAGATGCATTACCATACGCAGAGGCAGACGAGTTAATGGTCATTGGAGGCTCGCAGATATACGAGCTTATGCTGTCAAGGGCGGATCGATTGTATTGTACATTTATTGATCATGACTTTGAAGGTGATACCTACTTTCCTGAGGTAGACTGGGATAAGTGGAAGATCATAGAAGAAGTGCCGGGGATTACGGACGAGAAGAATCCCTATTCGTATCGCTTCGTGACCTATGAACGCAAGGGATCCGTTTAATAGTACAAATAAAAATTCGATTCAGATCCTCAGCTATCTAGGCGTTGTACACGCTTTCATATCGTGATAATACAAATGATCATGCATATAGTCCATTTAACAGGCGAAAAGCGAAATGCTACTATATTTCTAATGTTTATACAAATAGGTGCTTAAATAGTCACAGAATGTAGGGATTTGCACACTGATAAAAGTTTTTTTGTCATAAATAGAAAAAATAAATCAGGTTGAATGCTGTTTCTGTTGTCTATTAACATTAGATTGTGGATGATTTATGGTATGATAATGGATACATGGTAATCAGCTTGGATAGAACGGATGGGGGTAAAGCAGTATGTCTACACCAACAGGATTTATGGAATATGAGCGTCAGCTTCCGGCAGATCGGAGTCCGGAAGAGCGTCTGAAGGACTGGGAAGAGTTTCATAAACATTTAGAAGAAGAAGAGCTCCAGACCCAGGGGGCCCGTTGCATGGACTGCGGTACGCCATACTGTCATACAGGAATTGATATGGTCGGAGGAACATCGGGCTGTCCGATTCACAACCTGATCCCTGAATGGAACAACCTGGTCTATCGCGGCTTGTGGAGAGAAGCGCTTGAACGGCTTCACAAAACCAACAACTTCCCTGAATTTACAGGACGTGTGTGTCCTGCCCCTTGTGAGGGTTCTTGTACCGTTGGTCTGATTGGTCAACCGGTCACGATTAAATCGATTGAACAAGCTATTATCGATAAGGGCTTCGAAGAAGGTTGGGTTGTACCGGAACCACCTGAGAAGCGGACAGGGCGTCGTGTAGCCGTTGTTGGTTCTGGACCTGCTGGTCTTGCGGCTGCAGCCCAATTGAATAAGGCCGGTCACTCCGTAACCGTCTACGAACGTGCCGACCGTATTGGTGGATTGTTGACTTACGGTATTCCTTCGATGAAGCTTGATAAAGGTGTTGTGCAGCGTCGTGTAGATCTGCTGGCGGCAGAAGGGGTCGAATTTGTCGTGAGCACGGAGATTGGCAAAGACATCCCTGCTGAACAATTGAAGTCAGATTATGATGCTGTCGTACTCTGTGGCGGTGCAACGAAACCGCGTGAGTTCAACATAGAGGGTAGCGATCTCAAAGGCATTCATTATGCGATGGATTATCTTAACGGCACGATTAAGAGCTTGCTGGATTCCAATCTCGAGGATGGCAATTATCTCTCGGCAGAAGGCAAGGATGTCATCGTAATCGGCGGCGGCGATACCGGTTCTGACTGCGTGGCTACAGCTTTACGTCATGGTTGCAGCAGTATTACGCAATTCGGTACGCATAAGCAAGCTCCGCTGCAGCGTGATCCGATTGCCAACCCATGGCCGCAGTTCCCGAATGTGTATACGCTTGATTATGCACATGAGGAAGCGAAGGCGCTGTTTGGGAATGATCCGCGGGAATTCTCCATTATGACAACGAAGTTTGTCGGTGACGATGAGGGCAACCTGAAAGAACTTCACACTGTACAAATCGAACGGATCGTAGATGAAACCGGGCGTAAAGTATATCAGCCGATTCCCGGCACGGAGAAGGCTTTCCCAGCGCAGATGGCTTTTATCGCGATCGGCTTTGACGGACCTGAGCAGACCTTGGCACAACAGCTTGGTCTTGAGACGGATCGTCGTTCCAATATTAAAGCACCATATGGCAAATATACAACCAACGTGGATAAAGTATTCGCAGCGGGAGATATGCGTCGCGGCCAAAGTTTGGTCGTGTGGGCAATCAATGAAGGTCGTGAGGTAGCACGTGAGGTTGACAAATATTTGATGGGTGCTACGGTTCTGGTGTAATTTGGACAGTGAATATGATATAATGTTACAGATGAAGGACTTCGCGGTGCGCGAAGTCTTTTTTTTGAAGTTAGACTGGGGAGGGCTTGTGAATTGAAGACGTTGGTCATTGCCGAAAAGCCGGATATGGGTCGGAATATCGCCGCGGTGATCGAGCCTAAAGCGAAGAATAACCGTACCTATATCGAAGGTGAACAATATATCATCACATGGGCAATCGGACATCTGGTCGGACTTGCTGAGCCAGATGCTTATGATCCAAAATACAAGCGCTGGAATTTAAGAGATCTGCCGATTATTCCGGAGTCGTTCAAAATCATTCCTAATCCTAAGACCAAGGATCAGTTGAAAACCATCGGTGAAGTAGCAAAGCGTTGCAATCAGATCGTAAACGCTTGCGATGCCGGGAGAGAAGGACAGTATATCTTCGCTCTCATACAGCAACAGTTAAAGTTAAGACAGCCTGTGAAGCGGTTATGGATCTCCGATCTGACAGCCGCGAGTATTAGCAGAGGTTTTGCGGAATTAAAGGATGGGGCCGATTTTGAATATTTAACCCATGCCGCAAGAGCACGGAGCGAAGCGGATTGGCTGATTGGCATGAATGCGTCGCGGGCTTTTACGACCCGTCACCAGACGCTGCTATCGGTTGGACGCGTGCAGACGCCGGTGCTGGCGCTGATCTATGATCGTCAGAAGGAAATCGAGGCGTTTGAATCCCAGACGTTCTACGACGTGAAAGCTGTTTTTAAGCAAGAGCAGTTGGAATACGGAGGTACATGGCAGGGTGAACGTCTGACCTCTCAGGAGAAAGCCGAAGCTATTGCGGCTAAGGTTATGGACAAACCAGGAACAATTAGCAAGTATGAAGTGAAAGAAACGAAAGAGTATCCGTTTAAACTCTATGATCTAACGCTGTTGCAACGTGAGGCCAATGCGAAGTATGGTTATTCAGCTAAGAAAACATTGGACCTGGCTCAGACTTTATACGAACGTCATAAAGTGATATCTTATCCGCGTACCAACTCGAACTATGTGAATGAAGAGAATATCGACGGGATGCACAAGGCGCTGCATATGCTGAAATCGACTTCGTACAAATCCATGGCAGAAGGAGCAGACCCGGGTCGCGTGCACAAAAACAACAAAGCCGTGTGTAATCCCGGGCGGGTAGAAGATCATCACGCCATTTTGCCGACGCTTAAGCGTCCGGGGACGTTAAGCAAAGAAGAGGGACATATTTACGATTTGGTCATCACGCGCTTCCTCTCTCACTTTTATCCTCCGGCTGTTTATAAGCAGCACACCGTGCTAACAGAAGTTGAAGGGGAGACATTCAAGACGGGTATCAAGGAATTGCTTTCACTCGGTTGGAAGGTGCTGATTGCGCAAGATAAAGAGAAGAAGTCCAAATCGGTCACCAAGAAAGGCAAGGATGACGAAGAGGAAGAAGATCAAGAGTGGAGTGGCCGCTCATTTGATATCGTCGCCGATCAACCCGTGCACTGCGTGAAATCCGAGGCTAAGGAAAAGGCGACGCAGCCGCCCAAGAGTTACACCGAAGGCACGCTGTTGAAAGCGATGGAAAGCGCAGGCAAGTCGATCGAAGATGAAGCGCTGCGCGATGCGATGAAAGACAGCGGTTTGGGTACGCCGGCCACACGTGCCTCGACGATAGAGCGTCTGAAAAAGGTTGGCTATATTACGATGCAGGGCAAGAAGATTACCGTCACCCAGAAGGGAAGGTCAGCCATCGAATTGATACGGCTGGCTGGCATTGAACTGCTCGCTTCTCCGGAGATGACCGGTCAATGGGAACGCAGGTTGCATCAAATCTCCAAAGGCGAAGCTTCTGTCGACGTGTTCATGCAGAATGTACAGAAGTTCACTATATCGATTATTAACAAGGTGTCCTCACAGCCGCAGGCACCCTCCTCATTGTTCGGTGGGGATGAAGAGAAGTCAAGAGCAAAGGGGGCAGGGAGGAAGTCCGCTGCACCTACTGCCAAACGTACTCCTCCGTCCCGTTCATCTGAGGCGCCTGCTGTCCGCACATCTTTGGGCCGTTGTCCAAGACCAGGCTGTGACGGTCATATCATCGAGGGCAACAAGGGCTATGGATGCGCGAATTTTAAGACAGGATGCAAATTCGTCATTTGGAAGGAGTTCGCTGGCAAGAAAGTATCGCAAGCGATGTTGAAATCACTCCTGTCCCAAGGCAAAACACAAGTGCTTTCGTTTAAGAACAATGATGGGAGCACCTTCAAGGGCAGGATCATACTAAGTCCTGAGGGTAATGGCAAGCTAAGGGTTGAACCTGAAACTTCAGGTACCGCAGCCACCTAGTCTTTATATGTACTCGATATAGAACGAGCCCACCCTTTAATCATAGGGTGGGCTCGTTCTATGAATCACGATAAATGCTTCTCAATGATACGTGGTACTTCAGTCAGTAGGGACACTGTATACAATATGTTATGAGCTTCTTCCTTCAGCTCCACCAAGTTGTAGTGCCACTCACGCTGCTGTTTAATATAGATGCTATTGATGCCAGCTTGTAAGGCTGGTACAACATCGGTGCGAAGAGAATTACCGATCATCCAGGTGTCGGTTCGGTTAAACGAACCGAGCGTTAAGATTTCTTCAAGCGCTTCGATATCTTTATGCTGACGGATGTAGATCCTGTCCTCAAAAAAGCCCGCAAGCTTCATTTGTTCAATCTTGCGTTCCTGAATCGAAGACTCACCGCCAGTATATAAATGCAGATGATGCCCGCCGGATTGAAGCTGGGCAAGAGTCTCCACCATACCCGGATACGCTTCAATTTCTTGTTCATATACACTCAGGCCCAGCGCATAAACCTGCTGCTCTTCAAGGGCAGATTGGGCCCGGCCGTAAGTCGAACTGAAATAGTGGTAAGTATCGATCAAGGACTGAGGGAAATTTGCGCTCGCGAAACCAAGTTTATGGACTCCGGCAACATCAATCTCTGCTTGTTTGGTGCGGATAGCCTCAGTTGTCACCTCGTATGCTTGAAACCATTTCGTCATCCATTCCAGATAATCGCCAAGAATCAGGTCAAAATACTTGTTGCAGTGAATGAGTGTATCATCCATATCAAAAATAATGTGCTGTGGTGTAGTAGGCATGATACGCTCCTTTGATTATTGCTATGAAAGACGGATGTAGTTCTCCAAGAACATTTGCAGTTCAGATGCGCCATCGGGGCGCAGGCTGAAACGCTCATTGTTCTCGGACTTCAGATGAGAGCGGAGAAGCCCGGCTGCGCGCAGGATCATCAAGTGGTGCATCAGCTCTTCGTATGGCTGCCCCAGTTCAGCAGCCATCTCAGATACGGCCTTGGGATCATCGGCTATATAACGTAGCAGTCGCAATCGCTCGGGATCAGCCAGCGCTTCCGTCATGCGCAGAAGCACAACCGGCGGCTCATCCTCATCCTCTTCCGGTACGTCGATCGGATATTGTAGAAGCAACGTGTTCTCGTAGAAGCAATATGTGTTAATGGGACGGAAGTGGGTGCCAGGAAACAGGATAACATGTTCCTGGGGGACGCTGTCCAGAATGACGCCGCCGGAAGCATACTCGATCAGGTTCTCATCATCCATCTTCGGGAGCAGTGCCTTCTTCTCCTCAGCATCTTCTTCCAGAAGTTGACTGAGATCACGTTCTACGGTTTTGAAGTAATATTCGTACCAAAGCTTCATTAATGGTGAATAGTGTTCGCGAATTCTTGAGAGTTCATTCCGTGTCAGTAACGGAAGATGAAGTACTAGCCGCTCATGCAATTGCTCAACGGGCGAAGTTTCGATCCACTTCAAAAAATCAGGAATCGTTTGCTGTTCGCCCCGAAGCATAATCAGTGCATAGAGTACGTCATAATCCGCCAGCGGCCAGATCCGAGCGTTACTGAATTGTACTCGCACATGCTGCGGTAACCGTTCATCCATATCGGTAATCAGTTGCTTTCCGATATCCAGGTTGTCGGTCCATTTTCTGGTTGCATATATCATGAAGCTGCCTAACAGCTCATACACCGTGGATACGTCAATGCTTACTTTATATTTCATAACACAGATACCCTCCCAATTGATGGCATTAATATTATTATCGCTTGTATCGATCAGGCTTGTCCACTATAATGTTCATTTGGCTGTTGATTTCATCGTTTTCATATTAGAGGAGGACCATACTAAAGTGACCGAAGTCGCACAATCCCCGCAAGGGAGAACTCATTATTTCATATTAATCGCCGTCGTGGTGGCGGCCGGTTTAAGTCAAGGACTGCTGTTGCCGGTTCTGGCTATATTTCTGGAGCGGATGGGGATCTCCTCATCCATGAACGGATTAAATGCCGCAGCGCTGTATGTCGGCTCCTTTGCCATGACCTTGGTAGCCGAGAGGGTGCTTGGCTGGGTTGGATTCAAGAAACTGATCGTGTCTGGCTTGGTGCTGGTCATGTTGTCATTGTTGGCTTTTCCGTTAATCCCGAGCGTACTGTTCTGGTTTGTCCTTAGAGTGCTTGTCGGCATAGGCGATAGCGCACTGCATTATGCGGCGCAACTATGGGTGCTCATGATGTCAAACTCCAAGAATCGGGGAAGAAGTATCTCCTTTTACGGCATGTCCTATGGATTAGGATTTAGTATAGGACCGCTTGGCATTCCATTGCTAAAGTACGGCGAAGCTGTGCCGTTTATCGTACTGTCCTTTTTGTTCTTGGTAATACTTCTGATCGTGATCGTCAAGCTTCCTAATTGGAAGCCGGAACGAAGCGCGGAAGGGATACAGCAACCCAAGGGACGTTACCGTACAAGTTACCGCCTGGCGTGGTTTGCTTTGATTCCTGCCTTCTTATACGGCTACATGGAGGCGGGGATTAACAGCAACTTCCCGGTGTATGGGCTCAGAAGCGGGCTCACACTGGAGCAGATTTCGATATTGCTGCCATTCGTAGGGATTGGCGGGCTGCTGCTGCAGCTCCCGCTCGGCATATGGAGCGATAAATTTGGACGCAAGCGAGTGCTAATGTTCGCAGGGATTATCGGGGGCGGGTGCTTTATGTTGATACCTGCGGCAGGAACGGATTTTGTTGCACTCCTGATTCTACTGACCATTGCTGGCGGTATGGTAGGTTCCTTCTTCTCCCTTGGTCTCGCATATGCTGCGGATATATTACCGAGAGTGCTGCTGCCTGCGGCGAATGTAGTGGCCTCGTTCCACTTTAATGCGGGCAGCATAGTCGGACCCAATGCCGGCGGAGCCGTGCTCGAAACGGGCTGGAACGGTGGAATGTTCCTGCTGCTTGGCGGCTTGTATATTCTGTTTGCATGCATGGGATTATGGTTTAGGGCCAAGTCGGTTTCGGAGCAGAATTAAGAACGTTTGTTCTCATGGCAATTGCCTCCGCTTTCTTCTAAACTAGAGAGTAGGAATAAGCACTTGACGGGGAGAGACGATAACATGATTAAAGTGGATCGGCTGAAGAAAAATATAGGCCCTGAACGAACGCCCGTGTTAAAAGATATCACCTTTCAGATGGAGCACGGGGAAATGATCGGACTGATCGGTGCAAGCGGAAGCGGTAAGAGTTTAATGATGAGCTGTCTGTCGATGCAGCATAAATGGGATGGCGGCAAATTGGTAATCGATGGCGAGGACATGATGAATCCTTCAGGAAAACGGAAGGTTCGCCGGGAATGGGCATATCTTGAACAGAATCCTTCATTAAACCTGAATCGTACGGCATTAAAAAATGTACTCATCGGACAGTCCAGTCAAACTCCGGTTTGGCGAATGGTGACAGGGATGGTTCGATCTGATGATTATATGGGTGCGATGGACACCATCGAACATCTTGGCTTGCTCGATAAGGCACATCGCAAAGCAGGGGAACTAAGCGGTGGTGAGAAGCAGCGTATCGCCATAGCTCGTGCTCTGGTACACGGTGCAAAGGTCGTACTGGCGGACGAGCCGGTTACGGGTCTTGATCCAGGTTCGGCGGAGCATGTGCTGAAGACCTTGAAGAATTTATGTGAGGAAGAGCGTCTAACCGTGTTTACCGTCATCCCTTTGGAGCTGGCAGAGAAATATTGCACGCGAATCATGGGGTTGTCCGGCGGTCAGCTTGTGGTTGATGTAACGGGTCGACGTTTAACACATGGAGAAAAGACAAGACTGTAATTAACCATGTACGTGTGTGCTAGGGTTATGGCATAGAAATGAGTTGATATTGATTGAAGCTTAGATTCGTACAAGTCATCTTGTCAGGCTTGCTACTATTCATATTGAGCGGCTGCACCTTTATTCAGGATCCGGTTTCGTTAATGAAACGGCCGGAGCTGCCAACGGATAAAGCGACGCTTCACGGTGCAATACAGAGTGCCTTGCAGAAGAAGAAACTGGCTTCTGGCTCGATCATCCGGCCGCGGAGTGACGTCGACAGCAGTTCGATCCGGATTCATGATCTGGATAACGACGGGATCATGGAGGCGGTCGTCTTCTATCAAACCCCGGATGAAGAAGTGAAGATTCATGGGATGATTATGCAGCAGCAAGGGGATACCTGGGTGAAGAAGTTGGATTTTGAAGGAGAGGGCACGGTGCTGGAATCGTTCGATTTCGTTGATTTTAGGAACGATGGTTCCGTAGATATCGTAGCCGGCTTCTCCCGGGGAGACGAGAATCTTCAGAATCTGCTTACCGTCTATTCATTTGGTGGTGATTCGCTGGAGAAGTCTGCACCAATTCCTTACACTCACTTTGATATCGGGGATATGAACGGCGACAAGACGAAGGATATCACGGTTGTTTTTCTGCAGCAAAAAGAAATGTCATATATCAGCACTTACCAGTACGACAAATTTGAAGGAGCCTTTATAGAATTGGATAAGCTGGACCTCGGCACAAGTATTGAAAGTTATTACAATGTTGTCGCAGGTAAAGTGGCTAAAGACAAAGAAGGTATCATTCTGGATGCATCCGTTGTATCCGATTCCTCCTATTCAAAGGTGATCATTATGGAGAACGATCAGTTCATCGACGTACTACAGGATGAGCTGCTGACCTATAAGGAGCTGCCGATTGAGAGCGAGGATGTGAACGATGACGGCATTCTGGAAATAGGCATGTTGACGAAGCCGGCGGGATGGGAGGAACGCTTTGACATGGATCAAATTCCGTTCTTCACGACCTATTACCAATGGGATGGGATTATCCGTGAAGCTAGAGAGCAGGAAGGACTTCAATTCCAACTGCAGCGTTATTATGATATGACCAATCGCTTCTTCCTGGACTTCCCGCCCGATATGTTCAACAAGATCACGATCACGC
Source organism: Paenibacillus sp. JCM 10914 (assembly GCF_001315105.1). Classification (GTDB taxonomy): domain Bacteria; phylum Bacillota; class Bacilli; order Paenibacillales; family Paenibacillaceae; genus Paenibacillus_AQ. Next base: position 174,036 of record NZ_BAZR01000003.1, read on the forward strand.
CGGAATCCAACAAAAATTCATATCTAAACTTTGTGCTGACGGAGACCGGGGAATCGGTAGCGGAGATTAAATTCTTCACTCTGGCTCAATGGGCGGAGGCGGAAGCAGGCTGGGAGGTTCTCGTTAAAGAGAAGAGCCGGATTATCGCTTATCGCAGCATGGTGATCTGAAATTAAGCAAAAAAGAGATAAAGCCAACGAACAATGTGGCTCCAATCAATCGATAGAAGGGGGAATTAACTCTTGAGTAAAGTGCTGATTTTAGAGGATGAGGAATCCATCCGCAGTTTTATTGTAATCAACCTCAAGCGAAACGGCTTCGATGTGCTTGAATCGGAGAATGGCAATGATGCCCTTCGGATTTTGCAAACAACGCCGGATATCGATATTGCGCTGCTTGATGTGATGGTTCCTGGTATTGACGGGTTTGAAGTATGCCGAAGAATACGGGAGACGAATGAACGAATCGGGATTATATTCCTTACTGCGAAGGTACAGGAGCAAGACAAGGTATACGCGTTGTCGGTAGGAGCAGACGATCATGTGAGCAAGCCGTTCAGTCCAACGGAACTGATCGCGCGTTTGCAATCACTTCTGCGTCGCGTGAACGTACAGCGGGCGGGAACGGCGAAAGTATCCTTCCAGTCAGGTCCGTTCACGCTCGACCTCATCTCCAAGCTGTTTAAGAAGAACGGTCAGCCTGTGGAACTTACGCCGACGGAATTCTCGCTGGTGCAGTTTTTCCTGGAGAAAGAGAACACGCCGCTTAGCCGTGATGTATTGCTGGATCACGTATGGGGCAAGGAATATATGGGCGACCCCAAAATTGTGGATGTAAACATTCGAAGACTGCGCCAAAAAATCGAGAGCAATCCTTCCGAGCCGGAATACCTCCAGACGGTATGGGGACACGGCTATAAATGGAAGGGTCAGGGATAATGATCATCAAAAAAGGCATTCGGCGGCAGATCGTGCTGCACTACTTCCTTGTGGTGTTCATCGCCTTGCTGTTGATTGAAGTCATCTTTCTCATCGCTCTGCGAACATACTATTACGATACGGTATACAACCATATAAGTAATCATATCCGTACGGCCAATGAATTTTATCAGCCTTTCCGGCTGACATCGTCGAATAATGTGAATCAATTAAGTGTGATGGTAAGGCACTTCGAGCTCTACAATACGGAGTTTCAGATTCTGAATCAAGCCGGGCAGGTGCTTACCACTTCCACCGGCTTCCAACTGGATCAGACGATTAAGAGCAGTGACGTGACGCAAGCCCTTGCTGGCAATACGAGTCGCTGGGTCGGTAAACAACAGGGTACCGGTCAGATCGTGATGGCTGTATCGCAGACGGTTCAGAATGGCTTCGACAATACGTATATTCTTCGATACGTGACCTCGCTCGAGACCATTAACGAGAAATTGATGAGGATGACGATGTTCGCGGTTGGCATTGGGGCTGCCGTTCTGGCACTTGTACTTGCGTTCAGTATTGGACTGGCGAACTCCATCGTCAAGCCGATCAATAATATCACAACGGTGTCAGCGCAGATGGCTAAAGGGAAATTTAATGTTCGCATTAAAGGCGACTACAAGTACGAGCTCGGTGAGCTATCGTCAACCTTGAATTACATGGCCCAGGAAATTGTACGAAGCAATCAGGTGAAGGACGATTTCATCTCATCCATCTCACATGAACTGCGAACGCCACTGACCTCGATCAAAGGGTGGAGCGAAACGCTGGATTCCGGTGGGTATGATCCTGACGAGACAAAGGTAGGGATGCAGATTATTTCCAAGGAAACGGACCGCCTGATTGGTCTTGTTGAGGAACTGCTTGATTTCTCCAAGCTGCAGCAGAATGAAATGAAGCTGGTGAAGGGCATTGTCAACCTGAGAGAGCTGTCTCAAGAGATCATCCTTAACTTGTGGACCAAGGCGGAGAAAAAAGGGATTCAGATTAAACTCGACTCCGAGGAAAAGCCGATCATCTATGGAGATGCGAATCGGTTAAAGCAGGTATTCCTGAACATCGTGGATAACGCAGTTAAGTTCTCCCACGAGAATGGCGTTATTAATATTTCGTTCACAATAGAAGAGAAATTCGTCCGAGTCACCGTGAGCGATAACGGGATTGGCATATCAGATGAGCATTTAAGGCGGGTGAAGGATCGTTTCTTCCAGGTCAATCCGCTGAATGGAGGAACGGGTCTTGGCCTTGCGATCACACAGCAACTGATTGAGCTGCATGGTGGCACGATGGATATGCAAAGTGAACTGGGACAAGGAACTTCCGTGATCGTTCGATTACCATTACCAGAAGGGAAAATTCCGATGGCTGGCGGATTAGAAAATGGAGAAGTCGAGCAAACCGAGTAAGAGGGGGGAAACCGGGCGTGAGCATGACTGTATTGGAAACATTAGCGACGGAGCAAGGCGAATTCACACTCGGTTTGGCACGGAATGAGCATGCTGACATCATGCTCTCCATGCTGATTGAGACTGCTGAAGTTATGGAGCAGCAAGGGCTTAAACAGTGGAAACCATCGATCTTTAGTATCGAGCTTATGCAGCAATATTTGGCTGAACGGAAAGTATTCCTTCTAATGGCGGAGCATGAAGCGGTCGGAATGTTCACGCTTCAAGCTGGGGACCCGGCCTACTGGGGAGAGCGGGATGATGCTTCATTCGGTTATTTGCATCGCTTGACTGTTCGGCCGAAGTATAGGGGGCTGAATTTGGGCACCAAGATGCTTTATTTTGCAGAGTCCTATTTACGCGGCGAAGGCATGACTGGATTCCGGCTCGATTGTGTATCTCATTTACCAAGTCTCAATGCGTTCTATACACGTCAAGGTTTCGAATTTGTCGCAGAACAAGACATGGGTGGTCGCTTTGTCAACTTATATCAGAAGGTTTTTTCAGCATGAACAACAAAAGCGATCCGGATGCGGATCGCTTTTTGTTCAAGATGAAGATACATTGGCTCGCAAGCGTCCTTCGTACACCTCTTGGAGCAGGCGCGTTGGCTGCGTGCGGACTGTCGGTTTCGGAAGAATGGTTTCATAAGGACCGACTACGATGACGTTGCCAGGAGATCCCTTGACAACAGCGCCATCGCGAATGATTGCACCTTCACCGATAATGGCATGCTCGATTTGCGTACCCTTGCCGATCCTGGCGTTGGGCATTACGACACTATCCTTCACGATTGAATATTTGCCGATCTCAGCCCCACAGAAAATCACGGAGCTCTTCGCTTTGCCTTCGAAGCTGCACTGATCATCGATCAGGCTGTCGGTATGCTCCATGTTGCGCACGAGAGTTGGTGACAGTTTGTTCATGAGCGGGCGCGTATACATTGGCCAATCTTCGCGTTCGAGAACGAACTCTGTCTGATTCAAAATATCCATGTGGGCTTCCCACAAGCTCTCCACCGTACCGACATCACGCCAATAACCCTGGAATGGGAAAGCCAGGAGGGACTGTTGGCCGGACAGCATTTTAGGGATCACATCTTTCCCGAAGTCGTGGCTGGAATTCGGGTCCGCCGCATCTTCCATTAAATGTTGTTTCAGGAAGTCCCAGCGGAACAAGTAGATGCCCATGGATGCGAGATTGCTTTGAGGTTCGGCTGGTTTTTCGGCAAACTCCGTTATCTCATAACGTTCGTTAACGCTCATCACACCAAATCGACTGGCTTCCTCCCAAGGAACCTCCATGACCGATATGGTTGCAGGTGCACCATGTTTCTTATGGGCATCCAGTATTTCCCGATAGTCCATTTGATATATGTGGTCACCCGAGAGAATAAGTATATGCTCTGGATTTTGTTGATCGATGTATTGGATGTTTTTGTATATGGCATCTGCAGTTCCCAGATAGCCTTCCTCCGTTATTAGCTGGGATGGAAGCAGGGCAATCCCATCTCTTTCAGTATGTGTTAGACCCCAAGGCTCGCCTTGGCCGATATGGCTGTGCAGAGATTCGGGCTCATATTGCGTAAGAACACCAATGGTGTCGATTCCCGAGTTCACGCAATTGCTGAGAGGAAAATCGATTATTCGGTAGCGACCGCCGAACGGAACGGCGGGTTTTGCCAGCTTCGACGTCAGTGGGGCCAATCTTTTACCTTCGCCCCCAGCTAGAAGCATAGCAATACAATCTTTTCTCTTCATCACGTTTCCCTCCCAAAGTATTTTCAATGATGTACCTTAGATAACCGACATTCCCGGGGTTTGAAACGATTATATTGAAAAACTAACTTGAAAATTACAAAATTATTTTTCAGGCACATTTTTTATTTTCAACCTGGTTAGAATGGGTTAATAATGTGTAATAATATTGCATTTTTTAAGATGGAGCGGGTGAATCCTATTGAAGCAAGCGGTTTGGGAAGGAAATCTGACAACCGAGCAAGTGTATTTATTTCATGAAGGTACGTCTTATCACAGTTACCGCTATATGGGTGCACATCCTGATGAAGAAGAAGGTGCGATAGGTGTACGCTTTACCGTCTGGGCTCCTCATGCTGCTCAGGTTGGACTAGCAGGTGACTGGAACGGCTGGGATGGTTCCAAAGACCCGTTATATAGGATGCCCGATTCGGGAATTTGGAGTCGCTTTTTTCCTGGGATGCAGGTTGGAACTTTATACAAATATCAGATTACAGGCCCGAACAAAGAAACTTTTCTCAAGGCAGATCCCTACGCGTTCCGCTCTGAAGTGAGGCCGGCTACTGCATCGGTGGTCACGACACTGAAAGGGTACCAATGGAACGATGCTGGCTGGAGACGAAAAAACCGCAATCCTTACAGGAAGCCAATGTTAATCTACGAGATGCATTTCGGGACATGGCGGCAAAAAGATGACGGTTCTTATTATACATACCATGAGATGTCCGAAATCCTCATACCTTACTTACTTGATATGAATTATACTCACATTGAATTTATGCCCCTTGCGGAGCATCCTTACGACTTGTCATGGGGTTATCAAGGAACCGGATTTTTTGCGCTGACAAGCCGTTATGGCAGCCCGCACGACTTCATGTACCTGGTGGATCAACTTCATCAGTCAGGTATCGGCGTCATCCTGGATTGGGTCCCCGCACATTTTGCCAAAGATGCGCATGGACTTCGTCAATTCGACGGAACACCGCTGTACGAATATACGGACCCCATGAAAGCGGAAAGACCAGGCTGGGGCACGCTTTCTTTCGATTATGCCAAACCGGAAGTGATTTCATTCCTTATCTCCAATGCCTTATTTTGGTGGATATGTATCACATCGACGGTTTGCGTGTTGATGCGGTGACCAGCATGATTCGGCTTGATTTTGAGAAGAAGGAAGGCCAGTATTGCCCCAATGACCAAGGTGGACTTGAAAACATCGAGGCCATTGAGTTCCTCAGTCAATTGAACAAGGCCGTTTTTAGCTATTATCCGAATGTGCTGATGATGGCAGAGGAATCGAGCGCCTGGAACGGGGTTACTTCTCCGATTCATGAAGGCGGGCTCGGTTTTAATTACAAATGGAATATGGGATGGATGAATGATACGCTTTCGTACATGGAGCTGGATTTCAGCGAGCGTCCTTACCAACATAATTTACTAACCTTCCCCATTTGTTATGCCTATTCGGAAAATTTTGCGTTGCCGTTGTCGCATGATGAGGTTGTACATGGCAAAAAATCACTATTAAACAAAATGCCTGGCAGCTATGAGCAGCAATTCGCTGGTCTACGATTATTGCTCGGTTATCAACTCACTCAGCCTGGGAAAAAATTAATGTTCATGGGCGGTGAGTTTGGTCAATTCATCGAATGGAAAGATCAGGAGCAATTGGACTGGTTGTTGCTGGATTATGAAAGTCATCGTAAACAACTTGCTTATACCGCTGCCCTAAACCGATTGTACCTGGAAGAGAAAGCGCTATGGAAGCGAGACCATGACTTGGAAGGTTTTCAATGGTTAAGTGCCGATGATAATCACCAGAGTGTTATTTCCTATGTGAGGAACAGTTCAAAACCGGGTGAATCGCTGATTGTGATCATTAATTTTCAACCAAGAGCGTATGAAGAATATCGGGTCGGGATTCCGCGAGCAGGTCGATATATAGAAGTATTCAATTCGGATCATCTTGACTTTGGCGGCACCGGAATGCTGAACGAAGAGAGTATGAAAGCCGAGAAGATAACCTGGCATAATCAGACGCATAGTCTTGGCATCCAATTAGCGCCGCTAAGTATGGTGGTCTTGCGTAAGCAGCGGCCGCAGCGCCGGACGAATCAGAATGGGGACACCACCAAAACAAGCAGAAAGGGGAAGCAGTTATGAAATTGTTACTTGCAGCTTCAGAATGCGGGCCATTCATCAAAACAGGCGGTTTGGCGGATGTTATTGCTGCTTTACCCAAAGCGCTTAAGAGTATGGGGGATGACGTACGGGTGATTCTCCCGAAGTATTCAAGCATTCCCGAGGAATATCGGGAGCGTATGCAGCATATTGGTGAAACCCGGGTTCGTGTAGGGTGGAGAGAGCAGTATTGTGGCGTGTCTTCACTAACAGTGGACGGTGTGACGATTTATTTTGTGGACAATGAATATTATTTCGGCAGGGAAGGTATTTATGGATATATGGATGATGGAGAGCGGTTCGCCTTCTTTAACCGGGCGGTGCTCGACATCCTGCCGGTCATCGGATTTCAACCCGATGTGCTTCATTGTCATGATTGGCATACGGCGATGATTCCGCTGTTGCTTTATGACGTTTATCGTCACGATTCTTACTACCAAGCCATAAGAACTGTGTTCACGATACACAATCTATTGTACCAAGGCGTATATCCGATCGAGGTATTGGTGGATCTGTTAGGCGTTCATAGTCAATATTTCACGCCGGATGGGGTTGAGTATTATGGCAACGTGAACTTCATGAAGGCCGGAATTATTTTCTCGGATCATGTGACAACGGTCAGTCCGACATATTCGCATGAAATTCAGACCAGTTACTACGGTTATGGACTGGATGGGTTATTATCATCACAAGGAGCTCGCTTGAGCGGGATCGTGAACGGAATCGACACGAAGAGTTACAATCCTGCAACGGATCCTCATCTAGCCGTCAAATATCGGAGCAGTCTTGCCAAAAAAATCGAGAATAAAACCGCTCTGCAGGAAGAATTAAACCTGCCCATCGCACCCGATGTTCCGCTGGTATCCATGGTAACCCGGCTGGTGGACTCCAAGGGACTTGATCTTGTCATTCGTACGCTGGATGAGCTCTTGTATTATGATGAGATACAATTCATTGTCCTCGGTACAGGTGATCCGTCATATGAACATTGGTTCCGGGAAGCGGCAAACCGCTACCCTCACAAAATGTCAGCTCAAATCCGGTTCAGTGAATCTTTATCCCGCCGCTTCTACGCTGGCAGCGATTTGTTTCTGATGCCGTCCAAATTCGAGCCGTGTGGGATAAGCCAATTAATCGCTATGCGTTACGGCAGCGTACCGATTGTTAGAGAAACAGGCGGTTTGAACGATACCGTTCATTCATACAATGAATACACGGGTGAAGGCAACGGCTTCTCCTTCAAAGACTTCAATGCGCACGATATGATGAATACCATTCGGCGGGCTACCTCGATCTATGCTAATCCGCAGCATTGGCGCAAGGTGTCCAAGAACGCCTTAGGCGGAGATTATAGTTGGAATGTCTCTGCTGGTCAATATCAGGAGATTTATCGTCAAATTAAGCTGTGATGTTGTCAACGCAAGGGGCCATCTTAGAAGTAAAGATGAAGTTGGTCCATGCTGTATGGAATGTACAAAGAAACCGTTCCTTTCGTAAATGGTTTGGGTCACAGCTCCATTTTACCAAAGAACGGTTTCTTTGTGTCTTAAAAAGTAGAGCATCTGCACGGCCTAGCGGAGAGGACGAATCGATTCCGGACAAGCGAGAGCAACAGCGAGGGGAGGAACTATTCGTACGCGGAGCGTCTCCCTGGGTGGTCACAAATGCCGATACAAAATGCGGTAGCCAAAGGGCTCAAGCTCGATGTTCATCATCCATGAATCGGCTTGACCGATTCGTGGGTGAAAGCATCCAGCCAATCGGAAGTGACAATCGGATGCGACAGCGTTCTGCGGTGATGACTGTTGTTCATCCAGATTAAAAAATGCAGCTGCTCGTCCGCCCGTTCATATAGGATGTTGGCGTCTTGCCAGTGTGCTCGAAGGAATCGAAAACGCCCTTGCCTTAGCGCCTTATACCTCTTTCGCAGTGCAATCATGCTTGAATAGAAGCTACGCAGCTCTAGATTCTGTTTGTCAGGGTCCCACTCCATGCACTTACGACAATCTGGATCGCCGTCTCCGGACAATCCGATCTCATCGCCATAAAAAATACAAGGGGTTCCCGTAAAGGTGAACAAGAACAATACGGTTAGTTTCATCCTCCTGATATCGCCCCCTACCCGGGTCAACAATCGCGGTGTATCGTGACTGCAGAGCAGGTTGAATACAACTTCGTTGGTCTGCTGCGGGTAACGCATGAGGATGGAGCCGATCCGGTTGGCAAACGTCATGCCATCCATTTCGCCGTTGAAGAAGGCCAGCATTTTATCGGCGAACGGATAATTCATAACCGAATCAAACTGGTCTCCCTGCAGCCAGATCAGGGAGTCCGACCAGACTTCACCGACGATATAGGCCTCCGGGTTAGCTTCTTTTACTACTTGCCGAAAATCGCGCCAAAAGTGATGATCAATCTCATTGGCTACGTCCAGACGCCAGCCGTCAAGTTTGATTTCTTTAATCCAGTATTGGGCCACACCCAACAAATAATGCTTGACCTCGGGATGAGCCGTATTAAATTTCGGCATATTGCCATAGAAGCCGAAAGTATCGTAAGTTGGAATGCCATTCTTGATCTCGCAAGGGAATTGGTTGACGTGAAACCAGCCGGCATAGATGGATTGCTCGCCATGCTCCAAGACGTCCTGGAATGGGGGGAACTCTTCGCTGCAATGATTGAATACGGCATCAAGAATGACGCGGATGCCCTTGTTATGGCATGTTTCCACGACTTTCTTAAGCAGTTCGTTATCGCCAAAATGAGGATCTACCTTGGTGTAATCAACGGTATCGTACTTGTGGTTCGAAGGAGAGAGGAAGAGCGGTGTGAAGTAAATCGCATTAATGCCCAGATCGACCAAGTAGTCCAGCCGGTTCAGCACCCCTTGCAAATCTCCGCCAAAAAAATTATCAAGTGCCGGTGCACCGCCCCAGGGCTCAGCATGTTGCGGGGCAATCTTCGGGTTACCTTGAGCAAAGCGCTCTGTCATGATCTGATAAAAAACGGCTTCTTTAGCCCATTCGGGAACTTTAAACACATCAATCTCATGTATGTATGGAAATTCGAAATATCCAGCCGGCGGGTTGGGATAGTGCCACATAATTCCGTTATCCACTAGATATACTGTCTCATCGCCAGCATGAATTCGAAAGCCATAGGATAATCGCTTGAACTTCGGTCTGACCCCGCACTCAAAATAATCAAACATGTCATCAGAAGCAGCTTTGTCCATCGTAATCTCGAAGTAAGTTTGTTCCCAATCGTATTTATCGCCGGTCATGGCTACGACTGAATCAATATCATTCTTCTTGGTTCGAATTCGCAGATGGATGGTATAAGAATCATAAGCGTATGCCCATTTATCTCGAGGAACATGATACAGTGCTTCTAACAACATGGTAACACCTCCTATTTCTAAGTATAGCTATTTCATAACCAGCCGAATAGCCTTAAACCAGCATGTTAGCTCTAATAAGATGAGACATGTTCGGACAGATTATACATCAAAAGATGCAGGGATTGCGCAAGGGATTGCATATTCATGCAAGCTGTTTTATAATGGCTCAGTTGCACTGATTCAGAGCATTCATTAATAGCATAGTTAGAGGAGAATCGAAACACATGAAGCGAAAATTAACAGCGAGCTTAACCTTGTTCATGGCGATACTGCTTGCATTCGGCGGTATGGTTCATGCAGAGGGAGAGAAGAAGACGGTAATCCTCGGTACGAGTGCGGATTATGCACCTTATGAATTCCATCAGATTATAGATGGCGTGGATACGATCGTCGGATTCGATATTGAAATTGCCAAAGAGATTGCTAAGGATCTTGATGCGGAATTAATTATACAAGATACATCGTTTGATGCCTTGCTGCCAGAGCTGACCAGCGGGCGCGTGGACTTTGTTATATCCGGTATGAATCCAACGGAGGAACGCCGCAATAGCATCGATTTCTCAGATCCTTATTATGCGGCTGAACAATCCGTTGTCGTTCGCATGGAGGATGAACTGAAATATGCGACGATGGAAAGCTTGCATGGAGCTAGAATTGGCGTACAGAAAGGGTCCATTCAGGAGTCAATTGCCAAACAAATCCCGAATGCGAGCGTTGTGTCGCTTGATAAAATCCCGGATTTGCTCCTGCAACTCGATTCCGAGCGAGTCGATGCGGTCATCGCTGAATATCCAATAGCCAAAACCAATATGAACGAGGCCACGATGGCTATTACGGCAGCCAAGCCAACGGCTGAGAACGATGAGTACGCGATTGGCGTACGCAAGGGCAACGAAGAGTTGTTGGCCAGCATTAATGCGACGCTTGCGCGCCTGAAGGCAGACGACAAGATCCAGCAGTTCGTGGACGAAGCGAGCGATCTCGCAGCCGGCCGAACCAAAGAGAATCTGAATGTGTTCGAATTCTTCTGGAAATATCGTGATTACTATGTGAAGGGTATTCAATTTACGTTGTTGATCTCTGCACTAGGTGTATTGTTCGGTTTTATTCTCGGACTTGTCATCGCGTTAATGCGAATGTCCGGCGTGCGGATCCTGAAGTTTCTATCGACAGCTTATATAGAAGTGATGCGGGGAACTCCGATGCTCGTGCAGTTGTTCATTATCCATTACAGCTTGGCGGCATTCGATATTAAGTTCACACCCATACAATCCGGTATATTAACGCTCTCGCTCAATAGTGCCGCTTATCTTGCAGAAATTTTCAGGGCAGGGATTCAGGGCGTGGATAAGGGGCAGCTTGAAGCTGCGCGGTCACTGGGCATGACAAGAGGACAAGCCATGCGCCATATTATCTTGCCGCAAGCCTTGAAGGGCGTACTGCCGGCGATCGGTAACGAATTCGTTGTCATCATCAAGGAATCTTCGATCGTATCCTTTATCGGTGTATTTGATATTATGTATCAAGCCCAAATTTTGCGTGGGATGACCTTCGCACCTTTGAATCCGCTGCTGGTCGCAGCCATGATTTACTTTATAATGACATTCATTCTTTCGAAATTGCTGGGTGTCTGGGAAAGGAAGTTAAGCGCAAGTGATAACCGTTAAAAATCTGCATAAATCGTTTGGTAAGCTGGAAATTCTCAAAGGAATCGATATCAATATAGCCAAGGGAGAAGTCTTAGTCGTCATCGGGCCGAGCGGTTCGGGTAAGAGTACTTTTCTGCGCTGCCTCAACTTGCTGGAGTTGCCTACGAACGGCGAGATTACGTTCGAAGGCGAGCTGATTACGAAAAAGAACCATAACATTAACGCTACACGCGAGAAGATGGGCATGGTGTTCCAGCAGTTCAATCTGTTCCCGCATATGAAAGTGATGGAGAACATTACGCTTGCCACGATTCGAGTTAAAGGGGTATCCACCAAAGAAGCGGAGGCTACTGCGGGTGAACTGTTGAAATCCGTCGGACTGCTGGACAAGAAGGACGCTTATCCTTCCCAGCTGTCTGGCGGCCAGAAGCAGCGCATTGCCATTGCCCGGGCTTTGGCGATGCAACCGCACGTGATGCTGTTTGATGAGCCGACCTCCGCACTCGACCCTGAGATGGTAGGTGAAGTGCTGGAAGTCATGAAAAAGCTTGCCGAGGGTGGAATGACGATGGTCATCGTGACACACGAGATGGGATTTGCCCGCGAAGTCGGCGATCGCATTCTGTTTATGGACGGTGGCAAGATCGTTGAAGAGGGAGCACCGGAGCAGATCTTTGGAGCTCCGACGCATAGCCGCACGAAGGAATTTCTCAGCAAGGTTTTGTAACTTATTCATAACTCGATTATGTTGCCGCAAAGCAGTGTTAACCCTGATTATCTCAGGGGTTGACGCTGCTTTTTTTATGCATTGGTAACAATTGCTTGCGGTATAGGTTACAAATTTGTGATATATTCATTGGCGTTGACATATTTACATCCTAACTCAAATCCTACATAGGAGGCATCTTAGATGATACAACAATGGAAATCATGGAAGCAGAATCTCGGACTTAAACCTCATAAAACAGCTGGGAAAACAGCGAGATTATTAACCGTAACCGCCGTTGCGCTCGGACTTACGTTTGGCACAGGTGGCTATGATGCTCAAGCTAGTTCAACCCATACCGCCAAAAAAGGCGATACATTCTACTTTCTTTCAAAACAATACGGTGTGAATCTAAATACATTAATGAACGCCAATCCTACGATCGAAGCGACCAATATTTATCCGGGCCTTTCGATTAAGATTCCGGGAACCGTATCAACGAATCAAGCATCAACCGCTAAGCCGATATCTAATGGAACACCAGTATTCACACCGAGCTTGAATGTGTATCCTGAACAGAAGATGGTCGAAGCTTGGGGCAAAAATTTCAATTACAGCAAGACCTTGTCCGTAAAAGCCACAGCCTATTCCGCAGCAGCCAGCGAGAACGGTGGATGGGGAGCAGTCGATTATTTTGGCAACGCGCTGGAACTTGGAACGATTGCGGTTGATCCGAAAGTAATCCCACTTGGCACCAAGGTACTTGTAACGGGGCATGCGCATCCAGGACTTCCTAAGAAAGCGTTCGTCGCTGAAGCACGTGATATCGGCGGCGCGATCAAAGGGAACAAAATTGATATCTTTATCCCCGGTTCGCAATCATCCGTACGCCAATTTGGTATTCAAGATATCAAGCTGTATATCATTGACTAATTCTATATATTATTCGTAATAAAAAAGGGCTCCGTTCGGGTATTTACACCGAACCGGAGCCTTTTATTGTAATTTCAGGACTTGGACTCGGATACACCAAGCATGTCCGGTAAGGTAACAAACGTATATCCCTGATTCCTTAGCTCTGTAATAATATCAGGCAGCGCTCAATCGTTCCGCTTAGATCAGACCCGGAACCGCCTCCGGCATGCTGCAACACGATAGAGCCGGGACCGACGGCAGAGAGGATATTCTGCTTGACTTCCTCTTTATTAAGTCCCTTCCAATCAAGGGAATCGACATTCCAATTCACGACCTTGTAACCGTTCCTGCGAGCCCATTGGAGCTGTTCCTCATTAATATCGCCATACGGTGGACGGATCAACCGCGGATGAATGCCGGTGATATTCTTCAAAATGCCATTCGTGCGCTCAATCTGGTCTATAAACTTGTCTAAGCTCAATTTATTCAATTGGGCATGGTTGTAAGAATGATTCCCGATTGCATGCCCCTCCTCATGGATTCTCTTCACGAGATCGGGATGTTTCTTGCTCCGCTCTCCAACGGCGAAGAAAGTCGCGGGTACATCATATTCTTTCAGGATATCCAGCACTTTGCCCGTAAAGCGGGGATCCGGTACATCATCGAAGGTTAAGGCAATCTGTTTGATTCTTGGACCGCTCGCCCGAAACGTATCAGGGTACTTTTGCAGCAGTTGACTAAGTGTCAGTGGGTTCCGTGGCCGGGGGGATTTGCCTTCCTTGGAGTGATCCGAGACTTGGATGGACTCCGATAGCACGGAAGAGTCGCTGCTATCCGGTGCTCCGTTGTCAAAGTTTGCAGCACTTACATGCAAATCCGGCTGTAGTACAAAGAGCAGCATGATCGCTATAAGGAAGGTTCTTAGTTTCGTTCTTGTAAACAATGGGCTCGACCCCTTTCACTTTTAATATGGTATTCCCATGTTGTAGTCCAAATATCCTTCATCTGGTAAATTACATTTACTTTTTAGTTTTGACCATGAAAGGTGTATAATAACCCGTAATAATCACATAATCGTCTTTGAATAAGGGAAGGGGACATTTACTTGGCTGATTTATTTACGCCTTACAACTTTCAGAACTTGATGCTTAAGAATCGAATTGTCATGCCACCGATGTGCCAATATTCCGTGCTGGCTGAGGATGGTGTCCCGAATGATTGGCACTTTGTGCATTATGTCAGCCGTGCCGTCGGAGGCACGGGTCTTATTATAGTGGAGATGACAGGGGTACACCCGGATGGACGGATCACAAATCAGGATACCGGCTTGTGGGATGATGAGCAGATTCCTGCTTACCGTCGGATTATAGACGCGGTACATTCTTATGGTACGAAGATCGGTATTCAGCTCGGTCATGCAGGTAGAAAGGCACAGGATGCCGAGCCTTCCGTCGCCCCTTCAGCCATTCCGTTCAGTTCGCATTATAAAATGCCGAAAGCACTGTCAGGCAGCGAGATCGAAGATTTAATCCTTGCGTTTAAGGACAGCGCAAGACGAGCCGTTGCAGCCGGATTCGATACGGTCGAAATTCACGGTGCCCATGGTTACCTGATTCATCAGTTTCACTCGCCATTGACGAATCACCGCACGGATGAATATGGTCAAGATCTGCCGCTCTTCGGAGAGCGAGTCGTTCAGGCTGTAAAGGAAGTGCTGCCCGAAGGTATGCCGATCATTATGCGTGTTTCCGCGCGCGAGTACGTTGATGGTGGTTATGATATAGCATACTGTGCCGATTTCTGCAGGCGTTATAAAGAAGCGGGTGTGGATATATTTCACATCTCCTCTGGTGGGGAAGGCCACGTCGGTTCGAACGGAGGGCCAGAGGCAAAGCCGGGTTATCAAGTGGAACTGGCAGCAGAGTTTAAGGAATTGCTAGATGTTCCGGTTATCGCGGTCGGCATTCTTGAGGATTACGATATTGCGCAGGACGTTATTTTATCAGGTAAGGCTGACTTGGTTGCGATTGGCAGAGGGATGCTCCGTGACCCTTATTGGGCGGTACATGCGGCGAAGGCGCTGGATGGGGAACAGAAAGTTCCTAAGCCTTATGAACGCGGATATAAATATTAATAATTTTTGAAACGTTTTGCATCGAGCCACGTAAGTATTAATCATAACGAGTTAATTTCATGTGAAAGCGAGAGGAAGAGAACCATGTCCATATTTAAACGATTACGCGATTTGACCATGTCCAATATTAACGCCATTATCGACAAAGCAGAAGATCCGATCAAGATGACAGATCAGTATATTCGAGATATGACGGAAGACTTAGAAGACGCCGAGAAGGCTGTCGCTTCGCAGATCGCGATTGAGAAGCGTTTCAAGGCCCTTTATGAGGAACAGTCCGCACTCGTCGAGAGACGCACCCAGCAAGCCCATACGGCTGCTCAGGCGCAGAACGTTGATCTTGCAAGACGAGCGCTGGAGGAGAAGAAGGCGGCTGAAGCGAAGCGCGATGAGTACAAAGCAAGTTACGACCAGAACAAGCTGGCTGCAGATAATCTAAAGGGTAAACTGGAAGAGATGCGCAAGCAGCTGACAGCGATGAAGAACAAACGTGAAACGCTGGTTGCTCGCTACAATGCTGCCAAAGCCCAGACCGAGATTAACAAAGCGATGAACGGCTTCGGCTCGGACAACGCTTCAGCAGGCCTGAAGCGTATGGAAGAGAAGATGCTTGCGATGGAAGCTCGTGCTGAGGCTAGCAATGAAATGACCAAGCGGGAGAAGTCGCTTGACGAGGAGTTTGAGAGCCTAGGTAAGGACCAAGCGGTTGAAGACGAGTTGGCAGCGTTGATGAAGCAATACGACGATAAGCAGTCCTAATACTCGTATAAGTCAGTCATTGTAACAGCATATGAATTGGTGGCGAGGGAGGATGACAGGGCTTGCGTAAAGCGTTGTTTCTCCTTCGCTTTTGTATGACAAGAAGTAGACGTGACATCTGAATGTGGGGGATAATTGATGGATTTTGATATGATATTGCGGGTATTGCTGTGGACAGCCGTCGGCGGATTGCTGTTGTTTGTTCTCATGTTTGTGGATTCCCTATTCACGAAATACAATGATCTGGAAGAAGTTAAGGCTGGTAATATGGCGGTAACGACAAGACTTATTCTGAAGTTATTCGCCCAAGGCTACATTCTGTCTGTATCGATCGGTACATCATATCATTTGCTCGAGGCGATTATAGTTTCGGTCGTTTCCTTTGTCATTTTATTCGTGCTGGAAGCGCTAACGGAAATGATGCTTCGCAATTTCGCCAAGCTGAATCTTGATAAGGGTACTCGTGAGGGCAAGACGGGTTACGGGTTATTCGCAGGTTCGCTTCATGTAGTTGGCGCCTTAATAATTACTGCTTGCTTATAATCGCATAATAGGGATAGGAGCGCGGAAAGATGAGTATGTGGAAGAGAATCAGCAATTTGTTTGCCAAGCCAGAACCGCCGAAAGCAGAGAAAAGCATGCTGCAGCTAGCGCCTGGCGATATATGCGAAGTATCGCTTGTGACGTATGAGGTGACAGGACGCGTACATAACCGAAGTCGGAATGCGGTTGTCCTTACGTTGCAGGACGGTAGCAGCATGGCTTACCTCCATATCGAAGAACGAGAAACGATTCGATATGCGATGTATACCCCGATCGACGGAAGGTTGGATTCTCCTGATGAGGTGCCTTCCATCATCGAACTTGATGAGCACGTGTTTCATTTGGAAGAGGAGTATGGTGGACATGTAGCCATCGTAGGCAAGACGGCTTTTACCCAAAGTGGGGAGCAGCATGTGTGGCAATATCAGTCCGATGACTATAAACTGCTGCGCATCGAATGGCAGAATGGACGATTTATGTTGTACGAAGGAGACAAAGTGATCCCTGGAGATGTTCGTGTGATCCGGGCAACTTAGGAGTGGTGGCATGAAAGAACGCTCTTTTCTATCCATAAAAATCATATTGGCGCTCAGCTATTCGTATCCTTGCTTAGCGGCTGTGGCGCTCCCAATATTCAAGATACGTACCCGCTTGAATCGGTCAATCGGGATGGGAATGCAACGTCTTACGTCTATCGTGCTGCGGATAAAAGCGTGACGGATGTCGCAGATGAGCTGATGTCCGGTCAAACGCCAGATCAGTCGTCTCCTCCGGATACGCAGCGGATGTTTCTGGTGTATGGCGATGAGTATTATCATTTGCAGCAGGATCCGGAACAGCCTGCGGATACATTGATTGAGATTGATTCCAAGGAGTATGTGCAACGCAACTATGATTCAAGCTTCCTGCAAGGGTATCTGACGGCCGTATTAATCGGCAATTTATTCGATTCCATGAGCGGAAGTGGCGGCAATTATCGCGGCTATACGAGTAAAGATGTGCATAAGCCAGCCGCTGGCAACTATAAGAAGCCGACGAATCAGGATAAGAAAATAGCTCCTCCGATGACGGTGGATCGCAGTGGTAAGATTACACGACGTGGAGGCGATTCAACGCGAACCGGCATCGGCGGTAGCCTATTTAAGCGAGATCCGGATTCGGCCGGCAACAGCAGCCGCGGCACAATTAAACGCGGGGAGAGCGGGGGCGGACTGTTCGATTCTCCGAAGAAATCGTACAATAAGCCTAAGACGAGAATGGGCTCGGGTAAGGTGTTCCGAAGAGGACGAAGGTAAACTTCAAGTTGAACAAAGTAAGCGCATGTCTGATTTATCAGACATGCGCTTTTTTTTGTGAAATTCTGCGAAGGTTAACCAGCCTAGCCAAGACTACATATATTGAATAAATCATCTATATCTATTTGAATAAGGAGGGATCTATGTGCCGTTTGTACTCCGTTTCAGTGACAACGACACTGGAGCGATCACTTTTACAGGGAATACATTGGGGTTGAGTCGATCTACCACAACCGGTGTTCCAGGAACTCTTGATTACATCGGCGCTTTTACTTCGACGGATACGTCCATGCAATTCGGAAGTTATCCGGCAGGAACGACAGCGGACTTCAATCTGAACAGTGCAAGTGCGATTCTAAGACTTCCTGCAGGCAGCTCCGTGTTGTATGCAGAACTGGTATGGGCTGGAACCTATCGGGTATCAGGGGGAACCAACAACTATATTGAATTTATCGACAAGTCGGTATCGTTAACGACGCCGCAAGGAACTTCGTTTAGTATCGCTCCAGATCCGATCACAGCACAGACCTCTTATCGCAACGCAACTTACAATTATTTCAGATCGGCCAATGTCACGACTCAAATCCAAAGCGGTGGTGCCGGGAGTTACACGGTTGGTGGAGTTGTCGGGAATCTGGATTTGGGCAATAGTACGGCGAATAACTGCGGCTGGACGCTCTGCGTAGTCTACGAGGATCCGGCCATGCCCTTTCGTAATCTGAGCCTCAATGTTGGGATCGAAGAGATTGCTGCTGGCATTCCGGAGCTCACCACGGAATTAGTTGGATTCGCCACGCCGACTTCAGGTTCAATCTCGGGACGAATGGCGCTTTGCGCACAAGACGGTGACGCGAACAAGACAGGCGATCAGGTATTATTCGGACCGACAGAAGCTGATCTTACGGTGCTCCAAGGACCGAATAACTTTCCCAATAATTTCTTTGCTTCACAAATTAACGATGATAACGGACTACTCGATACGAGCGGTACATTTGGCGATCGGAATCAGATCAGTGGCCAACCAGGGACTCAGATCGTGGGGGGAAGACAATCTTGGGATATCACCAACGTAGATATCTCTCAAACACTCGTCAATAATCAGTCATCGGCGGTATTTCAATTGCGAACCGGTGGGGATGGTTATAGTGTCTTAGCAGTAGGGATATACATCGAAATTAATTCTCCAAGAATTACGGTCTCCAAGAGCGTAGACGCAGAAGTGGCCAGTGTGGGACAAATTCTGACGTATACGGTCGTCATCGAGAATAGCGGGACGGTGCCAGCTGAGGCTTCATTGTTGTTCGACAACTTGCCGAACAATAGTGAACTCATCCCCGGCAGTGTTACGATCAATTCGCTACCAAGCGTGAATGCGGATCCGGTTGCCGGCGTATCGCTCGGGACGCTGACTCCAGGCGATACGGTCGTTGTGACGTATCAGGTAAGAGTGACTTCGGTCCCGCCAGACGGCGTGATCGCCAATAACGCCATGGTGACCTTTGAATATCAGAGCATAACGGATGGTCCGATTTTTACCGGGGATATTCCTTCCAACGAGGTACTGACACCGGTATTCGCTCCGGGACTAAGTTTAACCAAGAGCGTCTCTCCGACCACTGCCGCACCTGGCCAAACAGTGAGCTATCAACTTGTGGTTGTGAACAGTGGAGATGTTCAGTTAACCAATGTCGTGGTTAACGATCCTCTGCTTGGTATACAGGAGGTTATTCCTATCTTGCCTGTTGGGGAAAGAACCGTGATAACTAGCACTTACACGATTCCAGCAGGTACGCGTGTCGGTACGGTCATCACGAACACCTCAACTGCTGTCTCGGATCAGACAGCGAGTGTTAGTGCCCAGGCTGCGGTCACAGTAATTCCAGCAGCAGTGACACCCAGCTTTCAGCTTTCAATTACGAAAGAAGCAGATCGAACAGTCACTCGCTCAGGGGATACGATAGCATATCGCATCAGGGTAACCAATACGGGAACAGCAAGGTTGACCGCTGTTAGAGTAACCGATGCGCTACTTTCTCTCGACCGACTGATCCCTGCGCTGAATCCGAATGAATCCGTCGTCCTTGTTGCCGAATACGGTGTTATGGGCGATACGCCAGTTGGCACGGTCATTTCTAATACCGCACAAGCGATATCGAATGAAACAGGGCCGGTTCGAGCACAGGCATCCGTCAGAGTTACGAGTCAACCTCCGCTGAATGTAGAGAAAGCTGTCTTCCCTATCGTTGTCGAGCCCGGGAACATGCTGACCTTCTCCTTTACGATTACGAATATGACGGGTACACTCGAGGTGACGAATATCGGCCCGACGCGCTTGAACGAAGTCACTTTATTTGATGACCTGCCTTCTGGCGCCCGCTTGGACGCAGGTAGCGTCATCATTAACAATCAGCCTGAACCTGACGCGGACCCGGAGAGGGGGATACGGCTTGGTTCGCTAGAGCCTGGCAGCACCGTTCGGGTGTCCTTTCAAGTTCTCCAAGCGAGTCTGCCGAATGAAGAGAGGGCACAAAATCAAGGTCATGTCACATTTGTCCCTGAGGGATCAAGTGAGACAATTGAAGTAGATTCGAATATCGTTATTTATGATGTGCTGGAGGAAGAAGAGTAGCAGCATTGCGTCACTGAGGGGTTGTTCCACATGAACCCGTTGTGGAACAACCCTGCTTTTTCTTGTCGAATCGATGAGTACATCCATATTTACTTCTTCTAGGCTGCTTGGGACAAGCGGCTTGAACTTTGTATGGAATATAGTAAAGTTAGGTAGATCGGATTCAAATGAAAAGCAAGAAGGAGAATACCACTCGTGAACAATTCAGAACATCAAGCTAAGATCAACAACGATAAGTTTAATCGCCGTGCACTGCAAGTAACCGATGCCCAGTCACTGGCTGTGTCTTATGTCAAACGAGGAGCAGCGGAATCGTTAAGACTTCAAGCGAGCGATGGGCGCATCCTGGCGGCACCGGTAACGGCTCCCCATCCATATCCGGCTTTTGCACGTTCGGGCATGGACGGATATGCGTTACGATCAGAGGATTTGAATATATGTAATCAAGGCGAGATCGTATGGCTTCACGTAGTGGATGAGATTCCTTGCGGATATGTATCATCCATACGTATTGAGTCAGGGACGGCATCTCGGATCATGACCGGTGCTCAAGTGCCGGAGGGAGCAGATTGCGTTGTGATGTTGGAAGCGACGGAGCAGCGGGTCGAGAATGGTGTGAATTATGTTGGTTTGAAGCGTTCCATCGAGCCTGGCAAGAACATAACACCACGTGGATTCGAATTACAGGAAGAGGCCTTGATTCTTCAAGAAGGAACACGAATTGGACCGGGAGAAATTTCAGTGCTGGCCACATTCGGTGTTCACATGGTCGAGGTATACCGTCAGCCCCAGGTGGGCATATTTTCCACAGGTTCAGAATTGCTCGATATTGATGAACCGCTTGAGCCTGGGAAAATTCGCAATAGCAACACCTATATGCTGGCTTCTCAAATACGCGAGGCAGGAGGCGTGCCCGTCATCATGGAAGCGATCCCTGATGATGTGGAGCTTGCCAGAATGAAAGTTGAGGATGCGCTCCGCGAGTACGATATCGTTGTAACGACCGGCGGCGTGTCGGTTGGCGATTATGATATTATGGGCGAGCTTGTGACATCAAGTGGACTGGACATGCTGTTTAACAAAGTGACGATGCGTCCCGGGAGTGTGACGACGGCTGCGGTGAAAGACGGGAAGCTGTTGTTTGCATTGTCTGGTAATCCCGGAGCTTGTTATGTGGGCTTTCTATTGTTTGTTAGGCCAGCCATACGGAAGATGCTGGGGATGGAGCGTCTTTTTTTGACAGAGGTAACAGCCGTTCTGGGAGCAGACTACAACAAGGTGAATAACTTTACGAGATTCGTAAGGGGAAGTTTACAGGCCGTGGATGGAAGATTGGTGGCGACGCCCGCCGTATTGGATGAATCCAGTGTCATGATCACGATCAAGGACAGCGACTGTCTGATTATCATTCCGCCGGAGTTAAGAGGGGCTGCTCGTGGACAGGAAGTCCAGGTGCTTGTGCTTCCAGGGATATGGTCATGAGGGTTCTGCAGTTGTGCGGATACAAAAACAGCGGAAAAACAACCTTAATCTCCTCACTGTTGCCCATGCTGAAAGCGCGCGGGATTCGAACGGGCGTAATCAAGCATGATGGTCACTCGTTCGATATGGATCATCCCGGTACCGATACGTACCGTTTCCGGGAAGCGGGGGCCGCAAGTATCGCTATTACTTCTGCGGCGAGAACGGCGATCATCAGGGAAGAGGGCTCGGAGCTTGGTGATCTGCTGGAAGGACTGGACAGTATGGACCTCATCCTCGTGGAAGGGTTCAAACAGCAGCAGTATCCAAAGCTTGTCATGCTGCGTAAGCTACAGGATCTCGCGCTCCTTAACGAACTGGTAGATGTACGAGGGATCGTGGTAACACGGGAGCTATGTAACAAACCGGCACAACTACTGGAGGTTCAGAAGAAGCTGCCGGTTCCGGTATATGCCTGGGACGATGTAGAGCAGATTATGCGGTGGATTGTGGCAAGCATGGAACGGGACTAGTTCATTCCTCCGTGCGCCGTTCAATCGCCTGGGACATTGTTTTGTCGGTCAGATGTGCGTAGACTTCGGTTGTCTCAGTAGAGGCATGGCCGAGTTGTTCCTTGGTCTTATATATATCATTCTGTAAGTAATAGTCCGTTGCGAAGGAATGTCGCAGTTTATGCACCGTAAGTGACGGTTTGCCGAATCGTTTGGCATACTTGATAATCATCGCCTGGATGGCGCGTTTGGTCATGCGCTGTCCCTCTTGCTGGCCGTTGCGCAGCGCGACAAACAAAGCCTTCTCTTTCTTGGGTACTTTATAACGCGACTGACGCTGCTCCAGATAATGTTCCAGATCGTCCTTGGCTTGCGCCCGGAAATAGACGGGCGTCTTAAAGGTCTCGTCGTTGTTGCCCTTGCGGAAAACGTGCAGCATCTTGTTCCCGAGATCGACATCCGTGAGATTGAGGTTAACGACCTCGGATACACGCAGACCGGAGTTCAGGATCAGACTCGCAATACAAGCGTCCCTTACTTTATTGTGTTGATGCGCGTATAACGCCTGCTTGTTATTCTCCACGTCATGACCGTAGCCTTCATGAATATAGGTGATGAAATCCTGCAGTTCCTCTTCCTCCAGAATCTTGCCCTTCAACTTGGCAGCCGTGTCTTTCGGTTTATGGATCCGTTTAATTTCCACCTTGGCCATGATGTTGCGTTTGAGAAGCGGATAGAAATCTTCGTCTTCGGCAATTTGGCTTAGATAGTGGAACAGCGAACGGAGCGAAGAAAGCTTGCGGGATACAGTAATTCTGGAGTTGGTACTCTCTCTGCGAGTTGTGAGATGAAGCCGATAGTTCGTGATGCTGTCCATTCGCAGTTTCTCAAGCTCCTCCAGCGTAACGCCATCGTTGGCTTCCGCGTGGGACAGGCCTTCAACGCGCAGCCATTGGAAGAAAGTTTCGTAATCGCGGACGTACTCGAGCAGGGTCGATGGCGATAGGTCCGGGAGTTTGTAGTCGATAAATTGCCTTACAAACCACGGCATAGCGGGAGACTTCTCGTCAAGCTTGGCGCGGTCGATTTCTTTTTGAATATTCATGTTATTCGCCACCCCCGTTTCTGATTAAGTTCAAGTGTATCATATGGAGGGTGAATATTTCTTGTTGACTTGGAGCCAGGCGGATAATACTTGCTTGTATTTAGCGTGTAATAAATAATATGATGAATGTAGCTGTAAACAAGTTGTATCGGGGAGGCCGCACCATGCCAGATTTAACAGCGCGAATGGGGATAGAACTTGTTCCCAAACGAAAACAGGCTGTCATTTACAATCTGATGCAGTTGTATTTTTATGATTTTACGCAGTACCTGGATATTTCCGTGAACGAGCAGGGGTTATTTCTCCCATATCCGGAGTTGGATGACTTCTGGAAAAAGCGGGATCGCAGATTCCCATACTTGATCACGTTTGATCAGATTCCGGCCGGCTTTGCGCTCATTGAGAAGTTGGATGATCCCCATGAGGCGGATTATTATATGACGGAGTTTTTTGTGATGAAAAAATACAGGCGCACGGGTCTTGGAACATGGGCTGCCACCCAGTTGTTCGATCGTTACCCAGGGCGCTGGAAGGTGACGCAGGTGAGTACGAATGTACCAGCGCAAGCGTTCTGGCGCATGGTGATTGAGCGTTATACCGGGGGCAGATATGAGGAATTCATTGATCCGGTGCGCGATAACCCTTCGCAATTTTTTAATTCCTAGCTATTTGGTAACGTAGAGGAGGTGCATTGTGTAGCTGCCTTGATTCATCTGACCAAATGTGGGAGATGATATGGGCGCGGATGCTAAACCATGTACAACATGAATCCAATACATAAGTTATCTTCGGGTGAGAATTGGGTAATGAAGAGGGATGCGATGTTACTACAGGGAGGAGAGTGGAAGGAGAACATGGAACGCAGATCATTTGGACGTACGGATATGTTGGTCAGTATTCTCGGGTTTGGTGGAGCAGAGATTGGGCGATCTGATCAGAAGACCGTGGATCAACTGTTACATAGCGCCCTCGATGCAGGGTTGAACATGATCGATACAGCAGAATGCTACGGGAATAGTGAAGAACTCATTGGAAATGCACTTGCTGGACGACGCGATGATTATTACTTGTTCACGAAATGTGGACACGCTTCTGGACTGGAGGGCGCGGACTGGGACCCGGTAGTCCTTGCGCAGAGCATTGATCGAAGCCTGCAGCGGCTGAACGTGGATCATGTCGACGTGATCCATCTCCATAGTTGCTCGGAACAAATCCTTCGTCAAGGCGACGTTATCGAAGTGTTAGAGCGCGCCAAGAGAGACGGGAAGACCCGATATATCGGTTACAGCGGTGATTCATCCGATGCCTTGTATGCCCTGCAGACAGGGGTGTTCGATAGTTTCGAAACCTCGCTGAATATCGCAGATCAGGAGGCGATTGATTTGACACTTCCTGTGGCGATAGAGCAAGGGCTCGGTATTATTGCCAAGCGTCCTGTAGCCAACGTAGCCTGGAAGAACGAGTCCATGGGCAAAGAAGAGTATGCTTATCCATATTGGGTGCGTCTTCAAGAACTGCAATATCCGTTCCTGTCCGATGTACAGAAGGATGTGGAGACGGCTCTAAGGTTTGCGCTAAGCGTACCTGGTGTTGCCACGGCAATCGTGGGCACGGCGAACCCGGACCGCTGGGCCCAGAATGCGGGTTTGCTGGCCAACGGACCGCTTAATGAAGGCGCGTATCAACAAATTCGCAATCGGTGGAACGAAGTGGCCGGACCGGACTGGGTAGGCAAGGTATAAGCGAGATAAACGTTGGTATATGTAATAGAGCACAGCGATCTTTCGGATCGGTGTGCTTTTTTTTGCAATGTGGTGTGCTTGACCGTTGATATTCTAACGTCCGACTTGCAGATCGATTTCATCACCATCTTGATTAATCAGGAAAATTCGCGAGGGGTTCTCCTTCAAACTTCGGCCGGAGACAATTAATCGGTAGTGCCCATCCAGCTCATATTGACGGACATACAGGCCTGACCCGATATCTTCGTAAGGGTAATCCTCAAAATCAGCCCAGCTCCATAACTCACCTGTCTTCGAACGCTCCACTATATGAGCCAAGGATGATCCAGTGGCTTCTTGAATAGAGGGCCGTTCGTTCTGACAAGCCGACAATAACAACAGGCAAACCACCCATAGAAACCTAAAGATGCGATTAATTGCAACCATCGGCGCCTCCCTCTCGTGATGATACTTGATTCAAGTATAACGTAGGAAACAGGACGCTAAAAGATGACATGGAAAAATTTCCCCCTATTAAAGATGAATGTACCCCTTTTTAAGGAGCAAGCCATGGAATAAAATTCTGGTAGACAGCAAGGGTTTACATAAGCTTAACAAAACATACTTAGGGGGATTAGGGATGAAAAGGTCTTCGATGTTATTGATGAGTGTTCTGTTGTTACTGACCATGTTCCTCGCGGCATGCGGCAACAATGGTGGCACAACTCCGACTCCGGCTGCTGATGGGGAGACTCCAAAGACGGAAACGACTCCGCCAGCAGAAGAGAAGAAAGAAGAAGCTGCTCCGGTATCACTTCGCGTGTTCTCCACCTTCGGCGGTACGGATGCAGCTCGTGAAGCTTTCCAGGCTGCCCTTGATGAGTTCACGGCAGCCCATCCGAACGTGACCATCGAGAACGATACGATGTCTGCCAATGACGACGGTTTCAGAACCAAAGTCAACACGGACATGAACAGCGGCAACGAACCAGATTTGCTGTTCTACTTCATCGGCGCTGACGCTGAAGGCTTCGTAAATGCAGGCAAGGTTGTACCATTGAACGATATCCTCGAAACGAACGCAGACTGGAAGAACGGTTTCATTCCTGATGCACTTGAACTTGCCAGACAAAAAGACGGCAACATTTATGCTGCTCCGCTGACTGGCTTCTACGAAGGGTTGTTCGTGAACAAGAAGATCTTCGAAGAGAATGGTCTGGAGCTTCCGACAAATTGGGATAAGCTGACCACCGCTGTTAAGACGCTCTCCGCTAAAGGTATCATTCCATTGTCCGTTCCGTTTGACCAATCACACTACCTGATAGAGCATGCCATTCTGTCAGCTGCTGGTCCAGAAGGACAAAATAAAGGCCTGCTTGACGGTATTGACCCCAACTGGGAAAAAGCCTTCGCAGCAATGAAAGAACTGTACGACCTTGGTGCATTCCCTAAAGATGCTGCTACTATCGACTTGTCGATGACAGGCAACTATTACAGTGAAGGCTTGCCGCCATGATTCTTGAAGGATCCTGGGCAGTAGGCGGATGGAATGAAGACACGCGCGATAATTCGACCGTGGTTCCATTCCCGACAGTTCCTGGCGGTGCTGGTAGTGGTAACGATATCGTTGGTGGTTTCGGTTCCGGTTTCTACCTGTCCAAGTCGACTTATGACGATGCCGCTAAGAAAGATACAGCGGTTGAATTGTTAAAGCATCTGACTTCTCCAGCTTCTATCCAAAAAATCGCTTCCGCTAATGGTGGTACTCCGGCTGCTGATGTAGAAGTAACTGGTTTGGCGCAAGTGGCATTGGACGGATTTGCGATGGCTGCTAAAGCAGATTCCATTAGTGCTCCAGTGGACAGTAAAGTTTCACAAGAGACATTCGGTAATCTTCGTGCCAGCGTACAACCCGTTGTAGAAGGCAAGAAATCACCGACAGACGCGATCGCAGAAGCGAAGAAAACCGAAGATGACAATCGGAAATAATTGTCGTAACATTCGGTCGTAATAGAAGTGATGAACGCCGCCCCTTTAGTTCAACTTTCGGGCGGCGTCGTCATTTTGGCAAAAGCCAGAAGAAAAATACTCATCAAAGGTGATAAATATGAAGGGTGATCGCAAATATATCGTGCTGTTCCTGTTACCGGCAGCCGCCATCATGACAATCTTTCTATATTATCCGTTCTTCAAGAGCTTGTACCTCAGTTTCTATCGCACGAACGGCTTCTTTGATAAGAAGTTCGTGGGATGGGCGAATTATGAGCGTCTCTTTACGGATAAATTGCTGGGTGCCGCGACACTGCACACCTTAGAAATGATGCTCTATGTCATCGTGTTTCAAGTAGGTATCGCTCTTGTGCTTGCTGTCCTGGTCGATAACATCTCCAAGCTCAAAGGGTTCTATCGGACGGTGTTCTTCTTCCCCGTGGTGATCTCGGGCACAGCCATTTCATTATTGTTCGTCTTGTTCTATAACTATAATTTCGGATTATTGAATCATCTGCTTGCCAGTTTCAATATCGAGAAGGTGTTATGGCTGGATGAGAAAAATGCTCTCCGGGCCGTATCAATTCCGAACGTATGGCACTATGTTGGATTCTATTTCATCCTCTTCTTGACTGCTATGTCGAAAATTCCGGCGGATTATTATGAAGCCGCGAAGCTTGAGGGCATTACCGGCTTCAAGAAAACAACGATGTTGACCATTCCCCTTATCATGAGCGATATTCGGGTCGTCATCACGCTTGCAATTACAGGCACACTCAAGGTATTCGAGTTCATTTGGGTCATTACCCGAGGTCAGAACGGTACAGAAGTGCTGGGAACCTATATGTACAAGAAGGCCATGGTCGACCAGAACTTCGGTTATGGCTCAACGGTTGCCATTTACATGGTTGTTTTTGGGGTGGTGCTTGCACTAATTGCCAACCGGTTATTGAAGCGAGACGAGATTACATATTAAGTTTTAGGGGTGTACTGTTATGGAACCAACTATCGTTGTTGAACACAAAACGCAGCGCATCAAGCAGAGCCGGTTCAGTCTTAGCTCAGCGATCATGTACATCATTCTGACCGCATGGTCACTGACAACGATTTATCCATTATTCTGGATCGTGAATAACTCGTTTAAAGTTTCGCGCGATGTCATGAATAACTCATTCGGAATTGCGTGGGACCCGGTGTTCGTCAACTATCAGAATGCGTTTGACCGGATCAATATTGGGCGAAGTTACATGAACAGCTTGATTATGTCTTTTAGTACGGTATTTTTGGTGCTGCTGCT
Organism: Paenibacillus sp. JCM 10914; assembly: GCF_001315105.1. Classification (GTDB taxonomy): domain Bacteria; phylum Bacillota; class Bacilli; order Paenibacillales; family Paenibacillaceae; genus Paenibacillus_AQ. The sequence goes on from NZ_BAZR01000003.1 coordinate 202,511, forward strand.
TGGTGGACTCGCAGCTTATGTGCTGTCGAGGTTTAATTTCAAGGGCAAGCGTGCGATTTTTTCTCTTCTGTATGCGACATTACTCATTCCCGCCTTTGCTACGGTTGTACCCGTATATGAGCTGCTGATCAAGACGAGTTTGGTCAATACGTATTGGGGGTTGATCTTCCCGCAGACAGCAGGGAATCTGACGTTTGCGACCTTGGTTATTGCGGGGTACATGGCTACGATTCCGAAAGAGCTTGAGGAAGCCGCATTTATGGATGGATGTAATCGCTGGCAAATGTTTATTAAAATCTTTGTGCCGATCTCGCAGCCTGTTTTTGCATCGGCCAGTATTTTTGTATTCATGTGGTCGTACAATGACTTGTTCTCGGCTTTGATCTTCGTGAACAAGGAGAATGTTCGCCCGATCGTCGCCTTGCTGAATGAGATCAGTTCGCAATACGGAACAGATTTCGGTCTGATGGCGACAGCCGTTTCGCTGACGGTTATTCCGGTGCTGATTGTGTACTTGTTCATCTCGAAATATATTCAGAAAGGTTTGACCGAAGGAGCTGTCAAAGGGTAAGAGGACAGGGAATTCAACGAATAGGCAAGTCAAGAGGGGACGTGATCGTCACCTGGTTGACTTGCCTATTCGTTGTTAAGTCATATTAATGACAGGGTTCATTATTGTTCGAAAGAATATTTCAACACCTGAAAAATTCACAATAATAAATATAAGGCTAGGGTAAAGGAAGCTTGGGTGAATGAACGAAGGACGAACATCAACGAACTAATTATACAATTTCAATATATGAAAAATTCATAATAGAAAAACACATGCTAGCTCTACCTAGACACTTTACATCGTCCACAAGATTTTCCCCCGTTGATCTACATAGACCACTGTTATAAGGGTCATATTCGAAGAATGTCCTGCAGCCCTCTCACATGTGTTAATATATAATGTGGCGCAGATTATATCGCAAGCTGTCATGTCCACACATTCGGATGAAACCCAAAGCTCGAATTCAAGAGAAGCCAGAGTCATTTCATACCGAGGCCGAGCACCTATTGAACAAGCCAGACTCTCTGGAGCAATCAAGACCAGGAACATTTCCGATGATTCATATCGTAGAAAAGCTACAGCATTGTAAATATTGTAAGTCAGAACTGTACTTATCTGTCTGTAGTAATGTGTTATAATGTCGAAAAAAGCGGATAATAAGTCAGCACAGATTGTTGTAATAAGGAGGAAGTGTTCTTGAAATCAAGACGTTTTATATTCTGGTTCTGCATGCTGGTGGTGATGGCTTTCTTGTTAGCTGCCTGTACCTCAGAATCTATAAAACAACAGCAGCTTTCTTCAGATGAAGAACCTCCGGAAGTGATTGAAGAAGAAGCGCAAGAAGATATAGATAAGGGTCAGACGATAACCTTAGTGACCCCCGACACGGTGATGAAAGCACCGGAGGAGAAAAGTAAATACCAGATACATACACGATTGACGGACTTTCACTTGTTGAGTGAGTCTACCGGTGTTGCATGGGGGATTACCGATGCAGCCCTGCGATTATACCGGACGCAGGATTATGGAGAGACATGGGTTGACATTTCTCCTTCCTCAAACGTTCCGTTCGGCGGCAAGCTTGTGTATGGAAAAGATATCGTGTTTACTGACAAAGATCATGGCTGGATTATTCGCAACAAGCAAGGCTCGGCTGAAACTGTACTTCTGAATACATCGAATGGTGGAGAGTCTTGGAAGATCTCTTCTATTCCAGGGACCGGGGAGGTCACGGCGCTCTCTTTCGTTTCCCCACAGCAAGGCTGGATTCTATCAACGGATGATCTGACCAGAGGGTCGGAACAGAAGTCCTTGTATCGCACGACGAATAGCGGTGGCCTATGGAATCAAATCATGCAGAATTCGGAGTATTCATCTGCTAGCGTTCCGGGATCGGTGATTCCTCGTACAGGCTCCGTGATCGGTTTGACGTTCACGGATGCTACGGTTGGGTTTGCCACGATACGCGAGATACAGTCTTCCAAATTGTACATTACCCGTGACGGCGGCGAGAAATGGAAGTCATCCGGACAAGTGTTTAAGAATAAGCAGCTAGATGCCTGCGGCAACGTTACAACAGGCGCACCCAAGTTACTGGGTGGACGAGGAAATTCAATCGAGGTGTATATACCTGTTACTTGCGCGAAGAATGATCAGTCCGGTTACTTTGGGTATTTTACCGGCGATGCAGGAAAATCATGGAATCTGGTGTCATTCCCAAACCAGGGGATCGCTCGTGAGGGTTCATTGCAACCTGTATTTCGCCGAGTGTATGACGGTCATCGGATGGTGAATGGCATTATTCAGCATTCGAGCGATATGGGAAGAACGTGGAAGGCATATCCTAGAAGTAAGCTTTTGGCAGACAATTTGGCCAATTATCCGAACGTAGTCAAGCTGCAGTTCGTCTCTTCGGATGTCGGATGGATGCTGATTGAGACGGATGACAAGAAACGCTCCCGATTGATGAAGAGTTCGGACGGAGGCGTTACTTGGCAAGGAATATAATAATCGGCTATTCATTATTGGAGCTGGCTCTGCTGACGCAGATGCCGGCTTTTTGAATTGGCTTCAAGAAAGGACAAACTCTATAAAATTTCAGTCAAACTTTCCAAGCGAAAGAGTTAAATTGTCTGAATCTAAGCATATACATATTCCAAGACAAGGTGGAGGGGGGAGCCGTATGGGATCGGGATCAGATTGGATGTTCGATTTTTTCGGCAGCGTTATGCCCGTGTTTTTCATCGTCGTCATCGGGATCATACTGCTGTCGGCAGGGAAGGGAATTTTACAGTGGAGCCAGAACAACCGACAGCCATTGCTAGCGGTCGATTCCAAGATTGTCAGCAAGCGAACGGAAGTGAAACACACCCAGCCAACAGATGATCCGACGTCGAGTCGAACACGCACCACCTACTATCTCACATTCGAAGTGGAGAGCGGGGATCGAATGGAGTTTATTGTAAATGGCGAGGAGTTTGGAATGTGTGCCGAAGGAGACAAGGGATTACTGCGTTTTCAAGGGACGCGATATTATGGGTTTGTGCGGCATCCCAAGGCTGAACTCGGAGTTATACAAAGATAGGAGAATCAAGAATATCATGAGTTAGCTTGTCTTCTCCGGTGGTATATTATAGAGGAGAAGGAGGGGCTGGGCATGAAATTTGAGAATACAACAGTAGTGATTACGGGTTCCGCCAATGGGATCGGGCGTGGGTTAGCTGAAGCTACGCACTGAATGGAGCACGGGTTGTGATGAGTGACGTCAATGAAGAGCAAGGAAAGAGAGTGGCAGATGAATTAAGGCAGCAGGGATTACAGGCGGTATTCGTCCCATGTGACGTTAGAGGGGAATCCGATATTCAACGCTTGATGAAGCAAGCGGCAGAGTTCGGAGGAGACATCGATATCCTGATTAACAATGCAGGAATATCCCGATGGAAGTCACCGTACGAACTAATGGTGCAGGATTGGGATGATGTCATGAATACAAATGCCAGAAGCTGTTTTCTTGCCTCTCGCGAGGCTGCCCAATATATGAAAAAGACGGGTAAAGGTGGGGCTATCGTTAACATCTCGTCTACACGCTCGATCATGTCCGAGCCGAATTCAGAAGCTTATGCTGCTTCGAAAGGAGCGATTGTTGCCTTAAGCCATGCTATGGCCATCAGCTTAGGTCCAGATGGAATTCGCGTAAACTGCATTAGTCCGGGTTGGATCGAGACCGGCTCCTATGAGGAGCTGCGTTCAGAAGACCATAAGCAGCATCCCGCAGGACGGGTAGGAGTTCCAAGAGATATCGCCAAAGCCTGCTTCTATTTCACAGACCCTGATAACGATTTCGTCACGGGTGCTCACTTGGTCGTTGACGGAGGAATGACTCGAAAGATGATTTATGAGCCATAACTGATGCACACAAAGAAGTGTCTCCTGGCGGAGACACTTCTTTGTGTTTTGAAAGTTGATTTTTGCTCAAGGTTGGGCTGTGATTTTAACGGTTTCTGTAAGCCCATAGACGGAGTCTTGTATGGTAATTATCGCAGTTCCCGGTGTGATAGCCGTTAATCTTCCAGCAGCACTAACCTGAATAACATCGGGGGCGTCTGAGATGTAAGTCAATGCTTCTGCCTGTTCACGTTTCCCGCCCGGGAAGCCATACCAACCATTCATTTGTTTCGATTCACCCAGCTTGAGTTCAGGGACCGCCTCTATCCGTAGTACGATAGGGGCGAGTGGATATACTCCCACTTCAGTGAAGCTATTCCACGGATTGACGTTATTTCCTTTACCTAATATTCGGATGTAACGGGCTGTTGTTGGTTCTACCAGAAATGTTTCCGGTTGCTGGGTGGTGCCGGAGGTCAGTCCGTTCTCATAAATGGTTGACCATTCCACGCCATCGACAGAAGCAAGCACATCAAATAAGTTCTTGCGGGTATCCCCTAAGTAGATAGCCAGAGAAACAGCACCAACTGATCTCGGTTCTCCAAGATCGAGCTGAACGTACTCCTTGCCTGATGCAGACCAGCGGGTGTCTAGATTGCCATCGATGACATGCTCCGGGATGTTTGTTGATTCCGGAACGCTACTTGCCGTAACTTGTTGTACTTGATATTTGAGGTGATTCGGCGGTTCACCTATCGCTGGATTGCGTGTGAAATGAAGGGTGTATCGATTACTCAGCTTCGGGTTATCCTTGTCCTGGATGGTTATAGTAGCACTTCCAGGTATCGAGCTCGCTTGATTGATGGTGACAGTATGCTCGGTTTCGGCAGACACCAGCGGGGGCTGCGGAGCATCGAACGGTAGTCCTGCTTCGTAGTACGTGATCTCCGGTCGATAGTCTTGAAGCGGTACCCCGTCCAGCATCAGAGCCGTTGCCACCGGAAGCGCAGGAACTTCAGGAAGTTCACCGTCGGGAATGGACCATTCCAGCAGTGCGATATGGTCTGTTTCATCATTAGGCAGCGGATCATGGGCATAAAGCGGAATCATACGAACAGACAAATCGATATCTTGAACCTGTTGGAGATGGATGGTTAGCTTCCGCATGCCCTCATTGCTCGATTGACCTTCCGGATTCGGTGAAGTGGCCAGCGGTCGTGCGTCCATAACCGAGAAGCGAGCGCCAGTCGGTGCCTCCGTCATCTGCACATATAATCGCTTATCTTGTTCATAAAGGATGGCAGCACGTCCGTCTTCCGTAATTTCAACTTCCGCCCCGGTGTGCATAAACCAGTACAGTTCGGAAGGCTGTTTCAGTTGGATCTCATCCTGAATCACCAGTTCGCGTCTGTCGGATGAGAGCTTCATTCCTCGTAGCATCTCACTTGCATCTTTCCGGTACAGATCGGACAGATCCAGAATGGTGTAAGCTCCCCTTGGCTTTGATTCTTTCTTTAGCGTCACAGCTGTGCCGTAAGGCTCTTGCTGTATAACCGGATGCTCGATTGGATTGATGACGAGCGTGTTGTGACCTTCGGTTTTCTTGCGATAATACGTCCAGCGTTGGTATTGGTAATCCCAGAAGCCGGGCAGGCTATAGCTTTCATTTCCGAGATCGGATGCCCATCGAACGCCCAGTGCGTCGAACACAAAGGTGCCACCATCGAGATCGTTGTGGCTTCGCATCGTTTCGTTCACGCCTTTGATCGAAGCGAACAGCGCATAAGGGTCATCCCAGGCACTGCGCATGGAGGCTGATTCAATACCGGTGAAGAACCGATCTAATTGAGTAGGTACCTGCTCAAACATGCCGGGCTTGTAAAACACCATATAAAGCGGGTGGAAGTAGCCTTTTCGATTATACAAATCTCCAATGAACCAAGCGTATTCCGGCTTGTCGAAGAACGAAGCGAACCAGAGCGATTCATACATATTGTAGCTGATGTTGCCATCATAAAAGTTGAAGAACCCGCCTTCTCCGAGCAAATGATACGGATAGGCTCCCGAAGCCGCATATCCCGGGAGCAGGGATAGACCAAAATCGGTTCCCATGCTTGTATTCAAGGCCTGGATGTACATGGCGAGATATTGACCACCATAGTGCCAGTATGCCGGACCCTCGGGCCATGCGCCGTCCTCGGTATAATGCCGCAATGCATATTGCAGCTTCTGGAAGGTGCTCTGAATGACTTCCAGCGCTTGTGCCTCAGTCTCAGGTTCATCCGCAACGGCCAGAGCAAGCAATCCGAGGCCGCCATTGTCGACGAGATTAATATTATTGTGCTCCCCGTTATGGCGGAACTCGCCGCGGTACCAATCGAGTGCAACCGCAAGTGCATGATCCTTAATTGCTGTATTTAATTGAGCTCGCTGCAACTGATCCAGATCGTCATAAATCCAGTCATAGGCCAGTGCGACGGCGAACGAGAGTTCTGACAATGCCAGGATGTTATTGGTTCTGCCGCCCCAATCCTCATAATGTGTCATCGCTTCAAGCTCCTGCCATACGCGCTGTGCATAACGGGACTCGCCGGTGAAGCGGTACATGAGCGCGGTCGGGATCAAACGATCGCGCAGCATGTAAACGTTGCCGCCGTTAGGCGAATAAGATAGAGGTGTTGTAGACAGGACAGGATCCGCTTGTCGTCTTAAGCGATCCATCCATTCACTCATGTAACGATCCCCGTTGTCCAGCCATAGCCTGGATTGGTTCAAATCCTCGGTAGATGCGAGAAGACGCGGATGACGCCCTCCCGAAATCGAGTCAAGACCATCCTGAATTCGAAGTGAGGCAGCCAAATGTTCCGCTGTGGGTCCGACATAGACCAGCATATCGCTCTCGGTACGCCCGCCGTGATCATCCTCTGCTGCTACGCGAAATTGGTCATAACCCAAATAACCATTTATCGGTGTATATTGATAGGTCCCTTCTTCGTCTACTCGTACGGTACCGTACGAGGGAGGAGCGACAAGGCTCCAAGAGATCGTATCTCCATCCGGCTCTTCGGCCTTGGAGAGTTGGATGATAAGGGCGTATCCATCGGGGTATATCCCCATGCCAAATCGAGGATAGGGGCAGTATTCGTCTTGTTAACGACGATCTGGCCTTGACCGAATCTGACGCCGCCGGAAGCCGTTTGGCGAACGACAAACGTGAATTTATCCGTACCGTTGTAACCATGGTTGGGATAATAAGTAAAGCTGCCATCGTCTTTCATATTCATTATGCCGTTCGCTGGCGGAGAGACGAGAACGTATTCCAGCCCTGCATCCGTGCTGTCCGTTGCGGACAACTGATCTTGCAAGGCACGGTCCTGATCAACTTCGCCTTCGTAAGATTCAACCTGAAGGGTATCAGGAGCATTAACGCTCACGAATATCGATGCAGTATGCGCATGATCATACGTTGATGCCGTAACCGTTGAAAATCCTGTATCAAGTCCCGTAATCTGACCCTGATTCGTTACCTTCACGATATCCGGGTTTGATGCCGACCATTGCAGATCCGGAACAGGTGCCGAAGCCGGTTCATAATGAAGAGCAGGGGTTACGGCCTGGTCTGTAGCTAGATAAGCAAGCTCCGGTTCGAGCGTGATCGAATGAATAACTTCATCAACGGACACATCATCAAACCAAGCTTGGCCCGTACCGGTCTCCAAAAACAGTTCAACGGTTAGCGTTGGCGGTGTAGCTGCATTGTCCGGTACGGTGAACAATTTCTCCATATAAGTCCAGTCCTGTGTTCCCTTCAGCGACCCGAGCTGGATCAACACATTGCTTGTACCGCTTCGTTTCATTTGATAGCGAATAAGTGCTGCATTACTGACGGAATCCGTTTTGACCCAGCCACTGATCCGGTACGTATGCCCTATCTGGACAGGGATGGACTGCGTAATGGCCGCGCGACTGGATGTTCCGGCAGGTCCTTCTATGCTGACTGATTGTTGACCGGATCTGAAAGTTTCCTGATCTACCCTGAGTATGGGCGATCCTACAGGCAGCCACTGCCCCCAGTTTGTTGGTCGGATGCCATCTAACCATTGGGAACCTGTCTCCGTTAATTCGAATCCACCATTCACAATCAAAACCTCCTGTGCGAATACATTGTCATTTTCCATCATGGCCCATACGGACGTCGGTGGCAAGAAGCCGTGAAGCCCCGTAATCAGTATGAGCATGATCAGAGCTGTCCGTTTCACATCATTTCCCTCCAAGTCGTATACAAGTTTCCGGTTGTTTAGACCGGAACACTTCTATCGTAGAGGAAGCTGATCCATTCGAGTATGATACAAATTCGTGATCGATTAACATTTTTGAAGAAAGCCTGTTCATGTTAAATAAAAACAGTATGATGTAATTAATGTAAATACGGAAGATACATTAACCAAAGAACTGGAGGGTGAGGGGATGAGGAGGTTGACGTCGGTCAGTGCAAGCGGGGAGCGTTCCCATCGTGTTTCCGTTTTCGTTACATTGCTCATGTCCTATCTTGTGGTGTTATTGATCCCGGTCATTGTATTCGGCGGACTGTATTCCCGGATCGAGAAGGTAATGATTGAGAATGCGAACAACGCCAATATGGCTCTGATCGAGCAAGCGAAGCAGGTGGTGGACGGCCGACTGGATGAGATGCACCTGATCTCCCGGAACATCACTTCACATCCGAAGCTGGACGTATTGCTGAAGGCAAGCACGCCTCAGAACGGGGCTGAGAACTATAGTTATTACAGCTTTATTCAGGAAATGCAGCGATATCGTAACAGTAGCAGCTTCATTACGGACTTTTATGTGTATCTGCGAGAAAGCGATATCGTTCTCAGTCCAACCCTTAAGACGACGTCAAGTATCCTCTTCTCGGATATTTATGGATACACCAATTTGAACTATAACCAATATCAGTCGGATATTCTGCACGGGATTCATCTGAATCGTTATATGCCTGTAACGGAGGTTGGCAAAGGATTGAATCAGAAACGGATGTTAACATATATGCAAACGCTTCCATTCGGGGAGAAGAGAAATCCTAAAGGTGCGCTCATCATGCTGATTGAAGAGAAGCAAATTGCCGGCTTGCTGCAAGAGATCGTGAAATCCAATCATGGCACGATCTACATTAAGGACGCGAGCGGTCAGGTCATTCTCAGTGCCGGCGAATCCGCAGAGAGCAGCACCTGGAGAACCGAACGGGATCATCCGATGCTGACGGTTTCGACGATCTCGGCGAGAAGCGGGTGGGAGTATATCTCCGTTGTGCCCGAGCATGTGTTCATGGAGAAGGTCAACATGGTGAAAAGAATGGCCGCCGGCGTCCTGGCGATCTGTCTTGCTGCAGGGATTGCCGCTTGCGCGTACATGACGTACCGTGCTTACCATCCGCTTCGTGACATTATTCGTTTCATTATCCAAGCTCACCCTGCACGCGATGGTGAGGTGCGAAATGAATATGAATTTATCAAATCGACGATGGTAGATTCTTTTGGCAAGCAGACGATGATGAAGGAACAACTATCTCGTCAAACCCCGGTCATTCGTTCCAATTTTCTGCAGCGTCTGTTGAAGGGAAGCGTGGATGAGAGTGATATGTCCGACCATGCCATGGCTTTCATGGGCCTTACCTTCCCGTATCCGGGATTTGCTGTTGCTTTGATTGAACTTCGAGATGCCAGCGGATTCATCCATAACGAGCGTGAAAGCGAATGGGCGCTCATTCGTTTCGTTACTGGCAAGGTCGCCGAAGAGATCCACCCGTATACCGCTTATGCCGTGGAAATGGAGAAAAATCTCGTAGCCTTGATCGTAAATGTACCCGAGCCGCTAGAGAACATTGAAGTCGGAATGCACGACTGGGCGGAGCAGGTGAAACAGGTAATCGAGCAGCGTTTCAGAACCGTAACCACAATTGGGATTAGCGGAATTCATATCGGTCCCGGAGGCTTGTCCAGCGGTTACAGCGAGAGCCAGAAGGCACTGGAATACTCGATATTCACAGCTTGCCAGCCGATTTTGTTTTACCGTGAAATGCAGCAACAGACGGAGGCGTATTATGATTTCCCCATTGAAACGGAAGTCAAGCTCATCAATGCCGTGAAGAGCGGGGAGTTCGACAAGGTTCAGGATCTCATTCAATGCTTGTACCATAACAACTTTGTGCGAAAATCGATCTCGCCTGAACTGGGAAGACTTATGTTCTCCAATCTCCTCAGTACCATGTTTAAACTGCTGAATGCTTTGAATTTGAAATTTGAAGATATTTTCGGCACAGCTGGAAGCTCCATTGAGCATATAACGGTAGGCGGTACGGTCGAGGAACTCTACGAGGAAGTGAAGTGGAGGTTTGGCCAGGTCTGTCATTACGTGCGGAACCAGCGAGGGGATTCCTCTTCGCTGCTGCTGGAGAAGATCCAGCGTTACATTACGGATCATCATGACGATACCATGATCAGCCTTGCTTCCATTGCGGAGCAGTTCAACATTACGCCACCCTACCTATCGGCCTTTTTCAAGAAGAACAGCGGTACCAATCTGACGGATTATCTGGCGAAGATTCGGATCGAGCACGCCAAGGAAATGATGAGGGATGCGAGAAATACGATTTCGCATATCGCCCGCTCCGTCGGTTATACAAGCGACGTCGGTTTTATCCGGGTATTCAAAAAATACGAGGCATCACGCCGGGCAAATATAAGGAAACTTTGCATTCTCTATCATCGACCTTAAGAAAAGATCATCTTCATTCTTAATCCCTGTTCATGAATCACGAATGTGTATGATATACGGCAAATGCACGTTGAGCCTAGAATTTGAGTCAGGGACGTCAAGAACAGTCCCGATGGAATCAGTCCATCTTTCACATTAGGAAAAAGGGAGGCGTCGTAATTTGAGAACAATCCGAATACGTGTAGCTAGGCTGATGATCTCTATGCTCGTCGTGGTTATGATTGCAGGATGCAGCGGGGGAGGCTCGGGCGTCGAGCAGCCTACAGGCAGTACAGGTGCAGAAGGAACCGGTGCTGCTGCGAACGGAGAGCCGGGTTACCCGGCACAATTAACCTATTGGGTATCGCTTAACCCGAACGCATCCGCCACGATGCAGGATATGAACGGCATTGCGGCCTATCAGGAAATGGAGAAGCTCACAGGGACCAAGTTGAAATTTCAGCATCCGTCTGCAGGTCAGGAGACGGACGCTTTCAATATTATGGTCTCATCCGGCAACTTGCCCGATGTCGTAGAGTATGGCTGGGCTAATGTATCCGGCGGGCCGGACAAGGCGATCTCCGATGGAACCATCATTCGCCTGAATGAATTGATCGAAGAACATGCACCTCATTTATCGAAGCTCTTGAACGAACACCCAGAATACCAAAAACTGATTAGCACGGATGGGGGAAATATTTACGTATTCCCTTTTATTCGTGGGGATGAGTATTTACTGACGTACAACGGCATTATTCTGCGTGAGGATTGGCTAGAGAAATTGCAGCTCTCCGTACCGGAAACGATTGACGAGTGGTACACGGTGTTAACGGCGTTCAAGACCGGCGATCCTAACGGGAACGGGCAGGCTGATGAAATCCCGCTTCTGCTGGATCTCGATATGACGAACCTAAACCATGCGTTTATTGGAGCGTGGGGGATAACGACTGGATTTTACCAGGTTGACGGTAAAGTGAACTATGGTCCGATTCAACCTGAGTTTAAATCGTATTTGGAGACGATGAGCAAATGGTATGCCGAAGGATTAATCGATCAGGATTATGCCGCAACGGACGGCACGCTCAAGGATGCCAAAGTGACCAACAACCAACTTGGAGCCTTCTCTGGATATATGGGTAGCAGTCTGGGGCGATATTCTGAATTAATGCTCAAGACCAATCCGGACGTCAAGCTGGTAGGTGCGCCTAACGTCGTACTGAAGAAGGGGGATACTCCAATTCTAGGGCAGAAGGATTCCGCGTTCACCGGTGTCGGGGCAGCCATTACCAAAGCGAACAAGTTCCCGGTGGAGACGGTGAAGTGGCTGGATCATAAGTATGGAGAAGAAGGCCATATGCTATTTAACTTTGGGGTAGAGGGCGTTAGCTACGATATGAAGGAAGGCTATCCGACTTACACCGAGCAAGTGATGAAGAATCCAGAAGGACTTTCGATCACACAGGCGATGTCCAAATACAATCTGGCCAGTTACTCTGGTCCCTTTGTGCAGGATCGCCGGTATATTGAACAATATTCCGCGCTACCGCAGCAAAAAGCGGCCATTGAGACATGGATGCAAGCGGACAATGAACGTCTGATGCCGATTATTTCGCCAACGGCGGAAGAGAGCACTAGATATGCTTCAATCATGAATGATATCCAGACGTATTACGAAGAGATGGTCAACAAATTCATTATGGGAGTGGAGCCCATCAGCGGATTTGACCAATTTGTGCAAACCGTTCAGGGGATGGGTATTGAAGAGGCACTTCAGATTCAACAAGCAGCATTGGACCGGTTCAACAGCCGTTAACGGTTGCACAAGCACGTGGCAGGAGGGGGAGGAAGTCTCTTCCCTCCATGCGTGTTCGATCTTGTATCAGAGGAGGGCATTGGGATGGAGCTCAAGGAAGAGATGACAAACCGCGTGATGATTCAGAACCGCCAAGAGAGCTTCAGGGTGAGAGCAGCAAAAGATTTTCGCCGCAATTCCATGATCTACCTGATGCTGCTTCCGGTTGTGGCGTTCTATGCCGTATTTCACTACGGTCCATTATATGGTCTGCAGATCGCCTTCAAAAACTTCTCGGCGGGACTCGGGATATGGAACAGCCCATGGGTTGGGTTTCAGCATTTCAACGATTTTTTTAATGGCTTTTTCTTCGAACGGGTGGTATCCAACACGATTATTCTCGGCGCGTACGACCTCATCTTCGTGTTTCCTGCCTCGATTATACTGGCACTGCTGTTGAATGAGGTGCGGCATCGCGTGTTGAAACGGACGGTGCAGTCCATCACATATATTCCTCATTTTATATCGGTTGTGGTGGTGGTGGGGATGTTAGTCGATTTCCTGTCCGTCGACGGATTGATTAACCAGTTGGTGTCGTATTTCGGCGGCAAACCCATCTCGTTCATGCGACTGCCGGAATGGTTCCGCACGATCTATACTTCGTCCGCTATATGGCAGGGAATTGGCTGGGGGTCGATCATTTATCTCGCAGCCATATCGAATATCGATCCATCCTTGTATGAAGCGGCGAAAGTAGACGGAGCCGGACGCTGGAAGCAAATGCTTCAGATTACGTTGCCGGGCATCTTGCCAACCGTTATCATTTTGCTAATTCTCCGGATCGGGTCCTTCATGGCGCTACAGGACGAGAAAATCTTGATTATGTATAATCCGATGATTTATGAGACGGCGGATGTCATCGGCACCTACGTCTACCGCAAGGGGATATTGGAAGCGAGTTACAGCTTTAGCGCGGCGGTCGGCATGTTCAATTCCCTGATTAACTTTGCCCTGCTCATTGGGGCTAATTATCTCAGCAAGCGGTTTACGGACACGAAGCTGTGGTAGAGAGGAGACAGCTATGCGAACTTCCAAATCGGTCAGTGAAGTCTTATTTGATTATACGAACGTGATTCTGTTATGCCTGTTATCGATCGTAACGTTGTACCCGTTCATCTATGTATTATTCGCTTCGGTCAGTACGCCGGCTGAATTCGTGCAGCACCGGGGCATCTTGTTATGGCCCAGAGGCTTCTCGCTGGATTCTTACCGAATGGTATTCGAGAATCCGAACATCATTCGCAGTTACTTGAACACGATTCTGTATGTAACCGTTGGTACGACGCTGAATATAGCGATGACGGCTCTTGGTGCGTATGGCTTGTCCAGGAAAAATGTGATGTGGAAAGGCACGATCATGATGTTGATCGTCATGACGATGTTTTTCGATGGCGGGCTGATTCCCAAATATTTATTGGTACGTAATTTGGGGCTGCTTGATACGTACTGGGCACTGATTATTCCAAGTGCCATGACGACATGGAATTTGATTATTATGCGAACGGCATTTCAGGCGGTTCCGAGTGCGCTGGAGGAATCTGCGCGGATCGACGGGGCGAATGACTGGACGATTTTGCTGCGGATCATCATACCGCTCTCTCTCCCGGTGATAGCGGTCATGGTCCTCTTCTATGGTGTATGGCACTGGAATAAGTGGTTTGACGCCCTCATCTATCTAAGAGAACGGGATTTGTTCCCGCTGCAGCTCATACTGCGTGAGATTCTTATCCAGAATGACACGAGCAGCATGATGACCTCCGTAGGGGGAGGAGACCGGATGCCGGTCGGCGAAACCATTAAGTATGCAACGATCATGGTTGCCACGCTGCCGATTTTGTTCTTATATCCGTTCTTGCAAAAATACTTTGTCAAAGGCGTCATGATTGGAGCATCAAAGAATAGGAGTGATGTGAAGTGATGATGTGGGAGCAAGCGATTCAGGATGCGATGAGGAAGACGAAGTCCAATATAAACCGATTCCCGAAGAAATTTCCGCATATTACGACGGAGAAGCGCTATGACTGGGGAGAAAGCAACGATTGGATCGAGGGCTTTTATACGGGAATGATCTGGCTTTGTTATGAGTATTCAGAGGAGTCCATTTTCAAGGAGACGGCACTAGCTCATGTAGCGGATTATGCACAGCGATTGCAGGAACAGCGGCATCTGGATCATCACGACATCGGATTCCTCTATCTCCCTTCCGCGTTGGCATCGTGGATTGTGGATCAACATAAAGAAGGCAAGCAGCTTGCGCTTAAGGCAGCCGATCATCTAATGCTGCGTTGGCGGGAAGAGGGACAATATATTCAAGCCTGGGGGAAAAAAGGAGACGAGAAGAACGGCGGGCGCATTATCATCGATTGCATGATGAATATCCCGCTGCTGTATTGGGCTTACAATCAGACGGGCGACGAGCGATACTGGGACGTGGCTGTGGCCCATGCCGACAAGAGCCGGCGGTATCTGATGCGCGGGGATGACTCTTCTTACCACACCTTCTACTTCAACCCTTCGGATGGAACACCAATCGGCGGCGGAACACATCAAGGGTACCATGACGGCTCCACCTGGACGCGTGGTCAGGCATGGGCTATTTACGGCTTTGCGTTATCATATCGTTATACCCGTGATGTGAAATACTTGGAAACGGCCATTCGCGCCGCCCGTTTTTTTATCGATCATCTACCGGAAGATCATGTCGCTTACTGGGATTTTGACGTTCCGCTTGAAGCGAACACGCCACGCGATAGCTCGGCCTCAGCTATTGCTGCGTGCGGGATGCTGGAGATCCT
Source organism: Paenibacillus sp. JCM 10914 (assembly GCF_001315105.1). Taxonomy (GTDB): domain Bacteria; phylum Bacillota; class Bacilli; order Paenibacillales; family Paenibacillaceae; genus Paenibacillus_AQ. The sequence goes on from NZ_BAZR01000003.1 coordinate 217,851, forward strand.
GGAGCACCTGGATGACGATAATGACAATAAAGGGCTATTGACAGAAGCAATTGAGCGGTCCATGATGTCCTTGGTAACCAACTATTCTACTATGGGACAAGATACGGAGGAAGGCCTTATCAAGCATGGATCCTATTACGTCAGAGGCGGCATGGGACCTGATGATTACATGATTTGGGGCGACTATTATTATCTTGAAGCCTTGCTGCGCTTGACCAAACAGGTACCGGGTTACTGGTATGAGCGAGGTTAGCGTTAGGTCCGCTGCTATAATGATTATTCATTTCGGAGATGCTGGTTGATACCAGCATCTCCTTTTGTTTTTACCGGATCAGAGGGGGTGGAACGTTCACAATATACTCATTGGTATTGTCCGAATGGGTTTGTTATGATGATGGTGATTTAAAAATGAGATACTTGATTGGAGGAGATTTGTGTGTTGAGACATATGAAATCAGCCATTTTACTAACCCTGGGTCTCCTGCTTGTACTGGTGTTTCCGACGGTAACCTCGGCCCATTCCAAGCTTGAAACCAGCATTCCTGCAGCAGATTCGAAGCTGACGGAAAGTGTTAGTGAAGTGAGCCTATCATTTAATGAAAATATTGATGAGACTTTGAGCACGCTGAAGGTGTTGGATCAAGAAGGGACTGAAGTCGAAGTCTCCAGTGTTCAGGTGGAGGGACAGACGCTGTCAGGTACCTTGGCATCGCCGCTTTCATCGGGGGCGTACACCGTCGAATGGAAAATCGTCGGAGGAGACGGCCATCCTGTGGATGGAACGTATGCATTTGAAGTGGATGCGCCAGATCTAGCACCGGACGCAGCTGATCCGGAAGAACCAGTTACCGATACAGATGATGCAGCGGAGGAACCTACGTCTACTGATGATACGGTAACGGATGATGCGGATAACGCTTCGGCGGAGAACGAGCAAGACCAAGATAACGCAGCAGCAGAGCCTGCCGAGAATAGCGGTTCTACCGCCTGGATTATTATTATCATTGTCGTAGCTTTCGTCGCTGGATATTTCGGAATTAAAGCTTCGCGGAAGAGAAAATAATGTCCTACTATTGGTTGACGGAACCCTTTCTATATCTGGCATATGCTGTGTTAGCAGGGATTGCGGTTCTATCGCTCGTGCCGCAACGATACAAGCCTGAGCTATCCATACCCGGTTGGCTGGGTCCGGTATCAGCCGCTGTGGTTGCGATCTGCGGATTTATTCCGCTGCTGCAGTTGATTATGTTCTTTAAAGATGATATCGGTTTCTGGTCATCCTTTAACAGCATCATGTTCAAATTTAGCGAAGGCGAGCGTTATGCCTGGATTCTGGTACTGTCCATTCTGCTCGCTGCTTTAACCGTCGTGGTTAGGCGAAGACCAGGCTCATATGCTCGCTGGTTAATGCCATTGGCGCTGTTAGGCATAGCCGCTGCCATGTCGTCGTTTAATCATGCCGCATCGTTGTTCGATAGTGTTGGCCAGATCGCTTTTTTTGGTCATTTTGTAGCGATGGCGGTGTGGACAGGTACTTTGCTGATCACCGGCTGGTTCACCAGAGATCTTAACGGCTGGCGTGCATTTCTGAAATGGTTCCATCCGCTGGCCATTGTCTGTGTCGTTATCGTTATTGGTTCTGGATTGTTTCTGATGACGGGCGTAACGCCGAAGCCGGTCGATAGCTGGACGCTATCTTACGGACAGGCACTGCTGATGAAGCACATCCTGATCGTGCCGCTGCTGATCTTTGCCTTTGTCAACGGTTATCTGGTCAAGCGGAAGCTTCAGCGGGAAGCTGGCTACTCTCCGGTAAGTTGGGCGCGAAGCGAAGCTGTTCTGATCTGGCTGATCTATATCGTCACCGGTTATATGAATCAGCAGCCCGCCCCCCATGAAGTGACCGATACGCTTGCAGTGTATGGTCCGGCGACTACGTTCCTCTGGTTCCACCCAGGGTTCACCGGTGGAGATCTCACCTGGACCTGGAGCTGGATCGGGATGATTAGCTTGATCATTGGACTCGGGCTGCTGCTAAACGTGATTCAGGCGTTTCGGAAGAACATGGGCGCGGTAAGTGGACTGATTAGTGCGCTGGGTGCAGTTGTCCTGATCTATTGTGGTCTTATGTTTTCGGTTGTTGGTTAGTCTGTTACAAAGGGCTCTCTCCGTGGATACGGGAGAGCCCTTTTGGTGTAGCGGGGGCTATGTAGCGGGTTGGATCTTGGTGGTATACTTCATAAGTAGATCATCAATATGGAGGTTTAATGGGAAATATGGGTTGTGAAAAAAGGGTTCGTCTAGCATCTCCAACAGATGCGTCTGTATTGATTCAATTGAATCATGAATTTAACGAAGTCGTCATGCCACTCGCAGCGGTGAAGCGCAGTTTGCAGCAAGCTCATGAGATCGTGGCGATTGCTTATCTGGGCGATGAACCGGCAGGGTTTGCATGCGCACAGCTGTTTCAGTCTTTCTGTTACGGGCAGGCGATGGGCGAAATTACGGAAATGTATATACGAGAGTCTGCGCGAAGGCAAGGACTGGCGGGAATGCTGATTGAATTTCTGGAGCGGCAGCTTCAACAGCGTGGGTGGAACCGTGAAGCTGCTGACTGGTCACGACAACGTTCCGGCGATCGGTGCTTATGAGAAGTCAGGTTATGTTCAAGATGATGAAGTGATGATGACGAAGCGGCTCAAACACCGTTAAACGGGGAGTGGAAAACGCGCCGAAGTGGGGCAGCAAGTCCCTGCGAGGGACTTGTGGAGCAAAAAACGCGGCGAAGTGGGGCAGCAAGTCCCTGGGAAGGACTTGTGTAGCGGAAAACGCACCGAAGTGGGGGAACAAGTCCCTGAGAGGGACTTGTGGAACGGGAAACGCACTGAAGTGGGGTGGTAAGTCCCTGAGAGGGACTTGCAATTGAACGTCTATCTAATATAATGAATCGCTTCTTCCACCACCACGGTGTAGTGATAGTAGCGTTGAGCCTCTGGATTTAAAGGTCTAATCAGTTGTTTAGTTAATAATCCCTTCAGTACTTTGATAGAAAGGTTTCGTGATACCCCCAAGTGTGTACGTACATCCGCAAGATTAAATGGTCTAAATAACGTATATAGGTAACGCAGTGTTTCTCGTTCATAGATGGTTAAATGGTGCAACAGAGGCTTATGTCCACAGAAATCCAGTATCTCTAAGAGCGAGTTCCGGCAAGCCTCTGGCCGTTTGTCCAGTTCATCTTTACTGAAAGGAACGTACGAAATACCAAACCTTAGCATGGAGCGTACTTTGCTTTTCTCCAGACTAAAGCGTTCGCGCGTAATCGTTTCGGCATGAGCGCTGAATCCCTCACACTCAAATCCAAGACGTAGCGGTGCATAATAGACGTCAATGAACAAAGAGACTCCTGTGGAATTTGTCATCCGGTATTCTAACTCCAAACCTTGATAAGATCCAAGAACAGGCAATAAGACATTGCGGAGCATTGCTTTGGTCCTGTTAGATCCCGCTCCAGCATTTCATAACGACGGACATCAGCCTTTTCTTTCTGTTCTTTTAAGAATAGATGATAGCTTTCTTCAAAATCTGTCACTACGAATACACCCCTTCCCATGAGTAAACAAAAAACGCCTCATAGGATTCCTACTGGAACCTACGAGGCGTTCTTCGCTTCATTAACTATGATTTGGTTCTAATATACTTGATATCGATCAAATAGTAAATCTTTGGCTTCTCCCTAGGCTCCATACGAAGAACCCCCCTTTGACGTCATACTCGCGTCATTAGACCCCGATTTCATGCTTAAGTATGTAGAAATCGTACTATAGGATGTCGCCATTGTAGGCTGCCCCCGGGTATGGAAGAGGATAAGATATACTTACAAGATTTTGCTCTTGTATGCATTCGTAGGAACACATGGTTTCGCGCCATAAACAAGTTCTTTGGAAAGGAGAACGAGCTAATGAAACACTACAGAATAATTGGTGAAAACAACTGGTTTATACGTTTGCTTATACCGTATGTCCTCATCGTAATTTTAGCATTGTCAACGGGAGGGATGATTTATCAACAAACCCTCTCATTAGTTGGCGAGGAAGCAAGGAACAATAATATGCATATGCTAGAGCAGGTGAGATCGACACTGGATGGAAGATTAGCAGAAATCGATACCATGGTTACGCAAGTGGCTAATGATCCGAAACTTGTTCAATTACAGAAAATCAAGGAACCATTTGAGCACACGAATACCTTTAAACTATTGGCTGCAAGGAAGAGTCTATATAATTTTAGTGTATCTAATACATTCATTCTGGATTATTTGGTTGTTTACCGTAACAGCGACGTCGTTATCGCACCTTCGCTCCTGTATAAATCAGATGCCTTTTATGAACTGATTCTAAATTACGATAAGCTGAGCTATGAGCAGTGGCATCGTGTGTTTTTTGAAGAGAACTGTTGTAAGCGCTTTCTACCTGCAATGCAAGCGATCTACAAAAATAAGTCTCGTTCCATCGTTACATATAGTTACCCATTGGGGTCTAGTCCTATTGCAGCGCAGGGAAGCGTGGTTGTGCTGATTGACAACGAACAAGTAAATCAATTGCTAAAAGGTCTCGCTGCAGACCATAACGGATGGGCATATATTGCAGATGAAAATGGCAATGTCATATCCTCGATAGGCGATTATATCGAGTTTGATCCGAATTTTTTGGACAACAGTTCTGATTTCATCCCCCCTTCCGCTCAAACTAATGGGAATATGATTACACATATCCGCTCAGATGAAAATGGTTGGTATTACGTACTCGCCCAATCCCCGCATATCGTGCTTGAAAAGGTCGATTATATCAAACGAATTACGATTAGTATGGCAATCGTTTTTCTGATCATGGGTATGATTTTGGCTTACTTGTTTACAGTACGAAATAGTCGGAAAGTATCAAACGTGCTGGAAAATAATCTGACACTACAGGAAGAAATTAAAAATCAGGAACCTTTTTTATTGTCGAGCTTTATTGAGAGGCTGTTGAATGGGGACATCGTAAGTGGAAGCATGATGGAAAGCATGATGAAACATCTTCATTTGCCACCTCATATATCATTCGTAGCAACTGCTATTGTCCATATTCATCCAATGAATGGTTCGGAAGAACATCGCTTGAAAGATTTGGATCGGCTGAGGGTTCTCTTAAAAGGAGTCCATCGTTCTTGTAAAATAGCTTCGGTTCATTTTTATGATGCCGCTGAGGATACTCTCGTTCTATTGTTTATGGAACATCATGCGGATCCAAACGAATGTGTCTTTAAAATGGAACGAACCTTTGAAATGATGACAAACCTCACTGCTTCTGAACCAAACGTTTCTGTCAATATAGCGGTCGGAGGGATCTATGCAATGCTGATCGATGTTTCCCGTTCTTATGGAGAAGCGAAGCAGGCACTAAACTATTTAAATCGGCAGCAACAGCAAGGGATCAAATGGTTTCATGAGCTTCCCGATCTATCCGATACTCACTACTATCCGAATGAAATCGAAAACCAGCTAATGAATAACGCAAAGGCGGGGAACTTCGATGAGGTAGAAATGTTGCTTGATAATATTTATGATGAGAACTTCCGAAAACGGAATGTGTCCCCTTCCATTCAAAAGCTGCTCCTTTATGAGATGGCGGGAAGCCTGTTGAAACTAAAAGAACAATTGTCACTGGAAGATGAAATGCACGTCCATACATTACTTCATCAAATGATCGATATGGATAACACAGTTGAAGTATTTCGATTTATGCGACAACGGTACACCTGGATATCAAAACAGCTGCTACTACGTAAAAAAAGTAGAAATGTTCAATTAATGGAGAACATCCAACAATATATTCAATACCATTACGGGAATCCAAATTTAAATCTCGATACCATTGCTGACCATGTAGGGATATCCCGAGTGTACCTCTCCAAATTTTTTAAAGAACAGACCAATACCAATTTTTCGGATTACCTAGAATCCTTAAGGATGGAGAAAGCTTGCGCTATGCTGCGGGAAACGGAGATAACGGTCAGTGAAATCACAAGACAGAGCGGGTACAGTTCAACGAATACATTCTCTCGAGCCTTCAAGAGGATACACGGTATAAATCCGACGATGTATCGGGATAATTTCTCGGAATAAATAGATGAATTCCATTGAAATATTAATATGTGCACGGTCTTAAAGCAAATGAATAGCACGGATGTTAACAGATGGATACGTTCAAACCACGTGGAGATATTCTCATTCCACCCTTCACGCTACACTTTAGAAACAATTGAAGGGGGGAAACCAATGAGGGAAAGGCTCGATAAGATAATCAATACATGGCAACTATATGTACTGATTTCTCTTCCAATGATCTACATCGTTGTATTTAAGTACGTCCCTATGTATGGGGCACTGATTGCTTTCAAGGATTTTACCGTATCAAAAGGCATTTGGGAAAGTGAATGGGTTGGACTAAAACACTTTAGTCGATTTATTCAATCCTACGATTTCGGAAAGATTATAAAGAATACATTGCTTCTAAACTTATATAATCTGATCGCCGGATTTCCTTTCCCGTTACTTTTCGCACTTGGTCTCAATTATGTGCGTATTCGATGGTTCAAAAAAACTGTGCAAATGGTAACCTATGCTCCTCATTTCATTTCTACGGTCGTCATGGTGGGGATGTTATTCGAACTGCTTGATACACGTAACGGGATTGTTAACACGTTGCTTGGAGCTTTTGGCTTTGATCCGATCAATTTTATGGGCAACCCGGACCTCTTTAAGTCCATTTATGTATGGTCTGGTATTTGGCAAAGTGCAGGTTTTAGTTGCATCATTTATTTGGCAGCGCTTTCAAGTGTGGATCCATCCCTCCACGAAGCAGCCGTGATCGATGGAGCAAGTCAGCGTCAAAGAATGTGGCATATCGATTTGCCTAGCATTATTCCGGTGGCTGTCATTCTACTTATTTTAAATATGGGAAGCATGCTGGATGTAGGATTCGAGAAAGTTCTTCTTATGCAAAACCCGCTAAATATGCGTACTTCTGAGGTCATTGATACTTATGTATATAAGGTTGGCCTGGCATCTCAGGCCATGAACTATTCGTATTCAGCCGCAATTGGATTATTCAAATCGGTTATTGGTTTCCTTCTTATTATCACGGTTAACCAAATTGCACGTAAAACCAACCAAGCCAGCTTGTGGTAAGGAGGACTTCATACAATGGACAATTTCCAAACCAAATTATCTATCGGCGATCGTATGTTTTCATGGTTTATTTATACGCTGATGTCGTTATTTTTTCTGATGGTCTTGTATCCATTAATCTATATTATAAGCGCTTCCATCAGCGATCCATCCGCCGTTGTTGCAGGGAAGGTATGGTTATGGCCCGTTAAGCCCAATTTGATGGGTTATGAAGCCGTTTTCAAACACAAATTGATCGGTTCAGGTTTTCTTAATTCGATCTACTATACCTTTTTTGGGACGGCTATTAATATCGTAATGACAATTCTGGCAGCCTATCCTCTTTCACGGAGAGATTTGTATGGGAAAAATGTAATTATGTTTCTATTTGTGTTCACCACGATGTTTTCGGGAGGGCTAATTCCAAGCTATCTCCTTGTCAAGGATTTGAACATGTTGAACACCGTTTGGGCCATGGTTTTGCCGGGGGCGCTGAGTGTCTGGAATGTCATTATTACGCGTACCTATTTTCAAACTTCTCTTCCTCCTGAATTGCTCGAGGCAGCTCAAATGGATGGCTGTAACGATTTCAAGTTTGTTTGGAAAATTGTGATTCCGCTATCTGGGCCGATCATCGCTGTTATGACGTTATATTACGCTGTTGGCCACTGGAACCAGTATTTTAACGCGATGATTTATTTAAACAAACAGGACATGTATCCATTGCAAATCATTCTTCGGAACATCCTGATTCAGAATGACGTAAATGCACTCATGCTCGCTGATATCGAAAATACAGCAAAAAGGGAAGCTCTGCGGGTCCTCTTGAAGTATTCGCTGATTGTTGTGTCTACTCTGCCATTAATGTTGGTTTACCCGTTCGTACAGAAGCATTTTGTTAAAGGTGTCATGATTGGATCACTTAAAGGATAGTAACTATGATGAACTTAGGAGGTTTGAATACATGAAGATTAGAAGATTTATGGGAATCGTGATTACAATCATAATGTTAACTACAGGAATTTTAAGTGGATGTTCCAAAGGAGACAACAATACATCGGAGACAAAAAATGAGGACCCTCAATATGCGGTTTCACCAGCCGGACAGCTTCCAATCACGGATGAGAAAACAACGATACGTATTATGGTTCCTGATAATGCCGTTGTAGAAGATTTTGCAACGAATGAATTTACGAAATACTTAGAGGAGCAGACGAATATTCACATTGATTGGGATGTTATTCCTAGTTCATCGGCAGCGGAGAAGCTAAACCTCGTGCTCTCCAGTGGAGATGATTTACCTGATGTCATTATGGGATTCGGGATGTCGAATTCACAGCAAATGATTTTCGGGAGCCAAGGGATAATCCTTCCCCTAAATGATCTTATGGAGCAATACGGTTTTGAGACGAAAAAAATGTTTGAGAAATTACCGATCGTGAAAGAATCGATTACAGCCCCGGATGGCAATATTTATTCCTTGCCTCATACCAATGAATGCTTTCATTGCACTTTGCCGCGCAGAATGTGGATCTATCAACCTTGGCTGGATGAATTGGGCTTGACCATGCCTACTACGACAGATGAATTCTATCAGGTACTGAAGGCTTTTAAAGAGAATGACCCGAACGGTAATGGAAAAGCCGATGAGATTCCGCTTTCTGGGTCCCCTACAGGATTTTACACGGGCATTGACTCTTTCATCATGAATGCCTTCATCTACAATCCAGGCGGTGATCGAGTGTATTTGGAGAATGATCAGGTGGTTGTACCGTACGGTAAACCGGAATGGCGTGAAGGTCTGCGTTATCTGAATATGCTGTATAAGGAAAAGCTGTTAGATCCACAGTCGTTGACTCAGGACGGAGATCAGTTGAAACGGCTGGGAGAAAATCCAGATACGGCTATACTAGGATCTACTGCCGCAATGCATATGGGCGTATTTAGCGAGTTTTACGGTGCTAGTAACAGATGGCTAGAATACAAGACAATACCCCCTCTAAAGGGTCCTAATGGAGTTCAGGTTGCTCCTAGAGAAGCGTACCATTTGGTCGGGAGCGGGGAGTACTTGATTATGAAGTCCAGTAAGCACTCTGAAGCGGCATTTCGATTAGCAGATTATTTGTATAATGAAGAAGTAACTCTCCGTTCGACGATCGGCCGTCCAGGAATCGAATGGACAGAGGCAGAAGCGGATGAATTAGGTATCAACGGACAGCCAGCCAAGTGGAAGCAAGTCATGGATTGGGGAACCGTTCAAAATGTGAATTGGGGTCAGACGGGACCTTCGTTGCGAACGAATGAACTTAGGCTCGGTGAAGTGGCCAACTCCGAGAAACCACTTGAGGTAATAATGTATGATGAGGCCAAAAATAATTACGAACCCTATCAGCAAAATCTCGAGAATGTCCTGCCTCCACTATTCTTCTCGAATGATCAAGCGATTGAGATTGCAGATTTATCTAAAACGATTAATGACTATGTGGAAGAAATGATAGCGCGATTCACAACAGGGGATGCCAATCTCGATACAGAATGGGACAGTTACATTGATAATTTGAAAAAAATGAATGTAGATCAATACTTATCTATTTATCAAGAAGCATATGACAGTAAATATAAAAAATAAATTTGGGCCTGTCGGTGCGACTGTTTTCTCATAGCGTCATCGTTATCGTCATTCAATACAATCAATTCAACCTCAAGCAGCTTCTCATGAAGCTGCTTTTTACTTTGTAGGAGTCTTTATTACGGTTGTATATCAAATCGAAAGAAGTTTATTTTCACTGCCTTATTTCAATCACGAGGGCAGCACCTTGATGTGGACGGTTTAAAGCGTGGATTCTCCCATGGTGACGTTCGATGATGGTCTTGCTTATCGCAAGGCCCAATCCAATGCCAGGATGCTCCGGACCTCTTGACCTGTCTGCTTGATATAGAGGTTTGAATACTTCGCCTAGATCCTGTTCAGGGAACCCGGGGCCTTCGTCTTGAATGCAAATGCGTATGCCGTTCGTATGCTGCTGTTCGATGATCACTTGTATACTTCCTTGTTTAGGGCTAAATCGAATCGCATTGATGAACACATTTTCGAATGCGCGGTGCATCAAAGCCTGATCGATGTTCACGGTTTGTGTAACGGCGTACTTTTTCACAATGGTTAATTGTTTTTGTTCCAATGGGTAATTCAATCCTTGGATGACTTGATCCATAAAGGATGTCATCTCTACAGAGCGCAGGTTTAGTTCTTCTGCCGATAATAACGACTCGCTGTATTGGGACAACATGGAGATTAGCCCTTCCAGACGATGAGTCAACTCGATGGATCGATCAAGGTATTGCGTTTTTTTTGCTTCTGTTTGTGCAATTCCCTGCGTAATTCCTTCGAGATAACCTTTCAAGGAAAAGAGCGGTGTGCGCAAATCATGGACAATGGAGGAGATAAGAAAGCGCCGATCGGCTTCATGTTCTTGTCTTTGGCTATCCAGCTCCGCTAGACTGGTGCTCATCTTACTGTAAGCCTCCGAAACTGCTCGAAGTTCTTTAATACTCGACGTGGCAAGCTGGGCATCATATTGTCCCGCAGCAACTTTGTTCGAGGCTTGAATTAGAGATTGAATCGGTTTCAAGATTTGCCGACGAATCAAATACAAAAAGACAAGCAGCAGCAATCCGATGATGGCGAACATAGACTTCAGGATTACATGGTCTGACGTGTTTTCAGCCGGAACTAGTCGTGGTTGTGAGAAAGACAAATAGACCGAACCTAACCATTCCTCATCATGGTATACATTCGTTTTATATGCTGTTTCGGTGTAAGTTTCAATCAATCCGTCCGAATGGTTCGGTTGGTCTGTATGATACTGATAAATCGATGTTTGCTCCGGGGACGTAACCAACACATGCATATCGTAAGATCTCAGCTGCTCATCCAATTGAGCTTTCCAGCTCTCCGTTCCCCAATCCCCCGCATCCATAAACACAGTCTCGACCCATTCGGACGGATCATCTATGGGATTAGGCTCTGTAGAATAGAAGAACCGGTCGATCAGTTGGGCTGCAACGACGGGAACAATTAGAATCAAACACGCCGCCCCAATGAAAAAAAGGTACATCGGCATCGATTTATGTTGCATGGTTCGATACCTTGGATAGTTTATAGCCGACCGACCGCACATTATGTAGTTGAACGATTTGGGAATACGGAGATAATTTCTCCCTCAGCTTGGCGACATAAACACGGATGTTTTGGTAATCGTACATATCATGGCCCCAGACACGATATAAGATTTGATCAAACGTCAATACCTGCTCCAAATGATCATAAAAGTACATAAACAGTTTGTATTCAATAAAGGTCAGATCAAGCGGTTGACCTTCCATTTTGATTTCCATAGCTTTTTCATCCACATGAATCCCTGAAACGGTTGTATTCACTTCTGTATCGAAGGAAGAAAGTCTTCTATCCATGGCTTTTATTCGAGCTACGATCTCGGCCGGGCTCGCTGATTTAACAATGTAGTCATCCGCTCCGATAGTCAATCCTCTTATTTTATCGGCATCACTTTCTTTTGCACTCAAAAATAGAATCGGCATCGCATAGTGTTCTCGAATTCTCTTGCAGAAGCTAAATCCATCTTCGCCCGGCATCATAATGTCCAGCAGAATAAGATCGATTTTTTCTTCTTGGATCCATTGATCTGCATCTGCAGCATTCGAAGCTGTAAAGATCGTATATCCACTGGCTTCTAAATAGTCCGTCATTAACTCTATGATTTCAGGCTGGTCATCTACGAGTAAAATATGTTGGAATTTCATCTAATCCCCCTGATTCAGATTTCTTATTGATTATATCGGAATGATTTTAAGACCACAATGATACGCAAATTCCCTTTCGCAGCCATCCATCCCTTGCTGTAAAAGCCTTTGAAGCCATTCTCCGCCGAAGTATAAACAAAAATTTATAAAACGTATATACGCCATTGATTCGTTGGATATCGGTCATTGATAAACGGTTTGTATACTGTTCATCAGGGAGGGAATGACATATGACCATTTTATCTGTTCAACAAGTGACGAAACGTTTCGGAAATGATCGGGATCATACGATTACTGCTTTAAAAGGGGTGGACTTACAGATTGAAAAAGGGTCGTTTACCGCCATTATGGGAACAAGCGGCTCCGGTAAATCAACATTACTTAATCTTTTATCTGGCCTGGATCATCCGACGGAAGGCGGGATTTATTTAAAGGGGGAGAACATCTCCCTTTTTGATGATAAGAAATTGACCGAGTTAAGGAATCGGCACTTCGGCTTTATCTTTCAATTTTTTCACTTAATTCCTATGATGAATGTGCTGGAAAACGTTACGCTCCCAAGCATGTTCTCCAAAGGGAAACACGAACATCTGGAGGGAAAAGCGCTCGAGCTTCTTTCAAGATTGGAAATTGGCCATTTGGCGCATTCATTTCCATCTAAGTTATCTGGAGGACAGCAGCAAAGGGTTGCGATAGCCAGGGCTCTGATTAACGATCCGGATATCATCCTGGCAGACGAGCCTACGGGAAGTCTCGATTCTAATACTTCCAAGCTTGTAATGGAACATTTGCAGTTGTTGAGCGATTCCTTCAAGCATACCCTTATTCTGGTCACACATGATGCCGGTGTAGCGGCTTATGCCGATCGGGTTCTATTTATGCATGATGGCCAAATCGTGGAGGACTTTTCACCTGGTGAAGGTACTTCTCATAAAGAGCGTACACAACTGCTGAACGACATCGCTCAGGGGTTAAGCGTATGAGACACTTCAAGATGATGTATCGCATGATCGTATCGCAAAAGCTGCGAAATCTTTTTGTATTAATAGGTATTAGCCTGGGAGCCATTATCATCACCTCATCTCAGATTTTGATTGCTTCCATTGAAGAATCGAATGAAGCTTCTGTGAAAGAATTGTACGGAGATTTGGATATGTATGTAGGTTATCAACTATCTCTTGAGGATGACCCCGACCAACCTCTTTCTGCTGATGAAGTGCAGAGGATTTCTTCTCTTGACCATGTCGAAGATTCCACGCCTATGCTCTATCCTTATTTGGGAAAAGAAGCAGAATATAATATGTGGGATACGGTATACGTGGGGTTTAATGACGAGCCTTTGGCCTACGAAAGCACCATGGTCGAAATTGGAGAGCAACGGCTGCCAGGCCCTGGAGAGGTGATCGTGTCCCCGCAATATGCAAATCTGCACAACATAGAGGTGGGGGACATCATCGAATTGCCTTTCCCGCCGGGTCCAAATCACAAGATCAAGGTGGTGGGCTTACTTGAAGACTTTGAATACCTTAACCGGGTCATGATCTTTAACTATGATTGGTTGGAATCAGTAACGCAAGAAGGACCTACGGCTTTAATGCTTAAACTGGACACCTACGAATCGAAATCAAAAGTCGAGTCCGAAATCCTGCAGCAGATCGATCCGGCATTAAGAGTGGACACGCTGGATGAAGCGGACGAACATCGAGAAAATATTGGCGGGATGTACCCGATTTTGACAGGCTTAAATGTGGCGGTATTAATTGTAAGCAGTCTGCTGTTAATCAGCATTTTGCAAATTTCCATACAGGAAAAACAGCAGGAGCTAGCCGTCTTTCGAATTCTTGGCGCTTCCAGACGCTTCCTCTTTGGCATGACCGTATTCGAATCCGCGATCATTGGAGGACTTGCTTTATTTGTTGGCTCCATAGTCGGTTTCATCGTGCCTGTTGTGATCCTAAACCAAATCGATAGCTTGATGAATGTACCTATCACCGATATTGCGATTCCTTGGCGCGGCCTTACAACTTATGTGCTCATTTACGCTTTACTCATATTGGCTGCCGTGACAATTCCGGCTTATCAAGCAAGCAAAGCGCCACCGATTGAAGCTTATCAAACAGCAGTGCTGCAGCCCGTGTCGAAGAGAATGAACTCTATTTATTTTGTAATTCTTATAATGGCCTCTTTGGTTGTATCCAGCATTAGTTTGATCATGAATAACTGGATTTTACACGTTGTTACGATTTTTATGCTTTTGACTTTGTTGATTTATGGCATTCCCTTTTTCTTAAAGTGGGGCATACTGGGCTTTCTTCAGTTGATCGATCTGTTTTCAAATCAACGTTTTTATCGAATCGCGCCTTTAAATGCACTTAGGCAGATCAAGCGCAACACACAGATTGCCGCTATTGTCATTGCCAGCTTCTCCTTGGCGGTTCTCGGTTATACGACTTTGGATACGGTAAAGCGTGAAAGCATAGCAAATATGTTTAATCAGAAACCGTCAGACCTTCGCATCGTACAAGCGGCTTACGGCAATTATCAGTTTCAAGCCGATGGCTTTACAGAGAAACTATATGAACAATTGATGGAAGTGGAAGGGGTATCGGAATATTCACTTTTTTTCACAAAATCAATATTTTCTAAAATTAATAATCTCCCCCCTGAGAGTGCTTCAAATACGATGGATGAAACGCAGGAAGTTCTATTACGGTTAACCGGCACTGACTTAAGCAAACTTTTTGATCATGGAGCTGTCATTGAAGGGGAAACAAATCCAAGCCGTATAGCAGCAGATCAGGCAGTAATCACACAAGCGGCTGCGGAATATCTTGGATACCATATTGGGGATGTCGTTGAATTAATCGTTTATGAAGAAGGTTACGATGAGCCTGTTCAATTTGAAGTGGCGAGCATCATCGAGAATCTAGACATCTTGGGTGAGGACAGTAACGTTCTTTTGCTCACCAACACTGGAAATATGGAGGCATGGTTTAGCATTAAGAACCATGAAGAGTTAAGAGTCAATGTGGGGGACAACGTTCTTGAAGATGTTCTATCTCACATCGATCAACTTATTCTCGACTTAGGGTTAGAAGGTGATTTGGCGATATTTGACCGCTATGAGGCGTTGAACGAATTCGTGGAACAGTTTAACCAGCGCATGTTCATATTGCTCATCGCAGTGCTGATCTTAATTACACTTTCGCTTGTAGGGATCATGAATAGTTCAATCAGTAGCATAAAAGAGAGGCTGCCTGAATTTTCAGTACTGCGGGTAATTGGGCTGAGCAAGAAAACCCAAAGGTATAGCCTGTTATTTGAAGGGCTGATCATCACTACGATCTGTGGGGGCGTATCTCTGCTTCTCTCGCTGTGGATCTCCATGCATATCGGTTTATCATTAGGAGCTTCGAGCGTGTCAATGCCTACAACGTTAATCGTATTGTTGCTATTATTGGCTCCGATTCTGGGGGTAATCGCTCTGCTTGTTCCATCGATGTGGGCTTCGAACAAGGACATATTACGTCACTTAAAATAGTAGAGGAGGGGGTATGACCCCCACCCAATAAGAACCTTGCAGGGCTGCCCCCGTCATTTCCATGATTTTTTGGGGCAGTCCTTTTTTCCAGAGCTATTCGTTCAACGTGGTTGAATCTCTACCCTCTCTCCGATATTGCCCGGGTGTAAGTCCGGTATTACGTTTAAATACCGTATTAAACGAATGAATGTCTTTGTAGCCTACACGTTCGGCAACGACGCTGATTTTGTCGGAAGAATTCCGAAGCAGCTGCCTACTTCTACGAATTCGAACCGATTGCAGGTAATGATGCCAGCTCTGCCCGGTAAATCGGCGGAAGAGACGCTGGATATGGCGTTCGCTGAAACGGCTGATCTGTGCGAGGTGGGACAACGTCAGCTCATGCATGTAATGCTTCTCGACGTATTCAAGCACATCTTGAAAAGTATAATTCTGCGTTTCGGTGCGTTTGCTCTCCGGCAGTTGGAGCGTTGCTCGACTGAATTCAATAATCAACTGCAGCAGCAGGGCATGGAGGTAATCTTCAGATCCTTCGAGGGACAGCGCATTCTGCTCGTAGAGAGCACGAAATATGAACTCAAATCGGTCATTACGGTCGACGGCCGACTCAAATCCGAGAGAACCTTCTTCCATTCGCTTCAAGAAGGCAGTGGTGTCCGGATCAGTCACGAATGCGATCAGTTTAGGCAGCAGCAGGCTGGAGAAGATGCAATTGTTCACAATTAGCGGTTGCGCTTGGGCCGAGGTTGGCCTGAACACATGTGATACTCCTAGCGGAATAAAGAAAATATGCCCTTTGCGCACCTTTTGGACCGTATCCTCGATATGATGGAATCCTTCTCCTTCTGCAATGTATGCAATCTCCAGGAAATCATGGTTATGATATAGACCCTCGAAATTCTCCATGTTCCGGTTAATATAAACCAATTTGCCGTCATGAAAAAAATGTTCGCCACGATAGGTTTCCATCGGTCGATTCAAAAGTAGCACACCTCTTTCCCTTATGTCCGATATACCTAATGATATTGTCCATTATACCCATAATATAATTCAATTGTTCTCTTATAATATAGTTGAAATCATGAAGTTATTGGGAGCCTGTCAGTATGTCGGGTGATATCGGAAATCAGTATCAGAAAATGGAGGTAATGATATGGTCAAAGTTACGGATCTGCGATGCGAGTATAAGTCTAATCCTGTTGGTATAGGCGAGCGGCATCCCAGAATAAGCTGGAAGCTTCAATCGGATGAAAGAGCGGTTTCCCAGTCTGCCTACGAGATTGAAGTTGCCGAAGATGATCAATTCGCCAGTCTCATTTGGAGTTCGGGTACAGTAACTTCTTCTCAATCGGTTCATGTCGAGCTGAATGAAGTGGAGGCCCAGTCTTGTAAGCGTTATTATTATCGGGTGCGCGTAATAAGCCAGGCAGGACAGGAATCAGATTGGTCCGATACGGCGTTCTGGGAAATGGGGATTATGGCCGGCGAAACTTGGGTCGGAGAATGGATCACAACGCCGAGTTCGCTAATCCCGGAAGCTTCGACCCAACCGCCGTTGCTGCGAAGAGGCTTCCAGATCGACTCTGCAATCAAGCAGGCACGAATCTACGCGACGGCACTCGGGCTATACGAATTAGAGCTGAATGGGCAGCGTTGATGATCGGTATTTCACACCGGGCTGGACCAGTTATAATCACACGATTCAAACGCAAACTTATGATGTTACATCCATGCTGCATCCCGGCAGCAATGCCATCGGGGCATGGCTCGGAAATGGATGGTACAAAGGAAATCTGGGCTGGGGCGGACAGAAGGAGTATTATGGTGATCGCTTGGCGTTATTGCTTCAGCTCCACGTTACTTATGAGGATGGCAGGGAAGAGAGGATCGTTACCGATCGGAATTGGCGTTCTTCGCTCGGACCGATCTTGATGTCGGAACTGTATCATGGGGAAATCTATGATGCGAGGTTGGAGATTAACGATTTCAGTACAACCGAATACGATGATGCGAATTGGTCAGAAGTAGAGGTGTTGGCGCGCGGTTTTGATACCTTAGTGCCACAGATCAATGAACCAGTACGTGCGATTCAGACCGTCAAGCCCGTGGAATGGATTACGACGCCGAAGGGCGAACGCGTAATCGACTTCGGTCAGAATCTGGTTGGCTGGGTCCGGTTCAGAATCCAGGGTGAAGCAGGTACCACAGTTTCACTTCAGCATGCCGAAGTATTGGATGCGGAGGGGAATTTCTATATCGACAATTTAAGAACCGCGAAGCAGAGCATTCAGTATACGCTCAAAGGGGATGGTCGTGAGACGTATGAACCACGGTTTACTTTTCAGGGATTTCGATACGTACGAATATCAGGACCTGACGATGTACTGAATCAGGCAGAATTCGAAGCGGTCGTCCTGCATTCCGACATGGAGGCGACGGGGGATTTCCAATGCTCGGATCCGCTCATTAATCAGCTTCAGAGCAATATACGCTGGGGACTCAAAGGTAATTTCCTTGACGTTCCGACCGATTGTCCGCAGCGCGATGAGCGGTTAGGCTGGACCGGGGATGCACAGATGTTCATCCAAACGGCAGCTTATCTCTCCAATATTGCTCCATTCTTCACCAAATGGCTTGGCGATGTGGGGGCAGATCAAAGATCTGACGGGGCTGTCCCTCACGTAGTCCCACATGTTCTCGGCGAGGGGGAGTACGGATCAGCCGCTTGGGGAGATGCGGCTGTTATCTGCCCCTGGACGTTATATGTGAGTTATGGAGATACTCGCATCCTGGAAAGACAATACGAGAGTATGAAGCGTTGGGTTGGCTATATTCGTGGTCAAGGGGAGCAGGAATATTTGTGGAATACGGGCTTTCACTTCGGTGATTGGCTCGGTCTGGACGCCAAATCCGGTGATTACGTGGGTGCAACAGAGCGTGATTTCATCGCATCGGCGTACTATGCTTATTCGGTTGATTTGGTCCATCGTACCGCGCTTGTTCTTGGTCAGGAGCAGGATGCACAGCATTACGCAGAGCTAAAACAAAATGTAATTGAAGCGTTCCGTGAAGAATTCGTCACGCCATCCGGTCGACTTGCGGCTTCTACGCAGACTGCTCACGTATTGGCGATAATGTTCGATCTGCTGAATGAACAGGCTGAGCAGCGCACAGCTAAACGATTGAGTCGTCTGCTCGAAGAGAGCAATCATCACCTGACGACTGGTTTTGTAGGCACGCCTTATATCAGTCATGCCCTGAGCAAACATGGATTGCATGAAGCCGCATATAAACTCCTTTTCCAACAGGACTTCCCGTCTTGGCTGTATCCGGTCACCAAAGGAGCCACGACCATCTGGGAACATTGGGATGGCATTAAGGAGGATGGCAGCTTCTGGAGCAAAGACATGAACTCGTTTAATCATTATGCTTATGGAGCAATCGGAGATTGGTTATATCGTACGGTTGCGGGTATTCAGCCTATCGAGCGCTCCCCTGGTTATAAACATATGGTTATTGCTCCCGTGCCTAAAGAACAATTGACTTGGGCTGAGGGCAAGCTTGAGACAATGTACGGGAAGATCCGCTCCTACTGGAGTTATGGTTCAGATGGCGTATTGAAGCTAGAGATAACGATTCCCGCTAATACGACGGCAGAGATCCGGCTGCCAGGAGTTGCGTCGATATCCGGTGTTACGGAGAATGGAAATCCACTCAGCGAAGCCATCGGCATTACTGACATTCAGAACACGGGGGCTGAGGTCGTCCTGCAAGTTGGTTCTGGTTCGTACACGTTCAGTTACCAATACCTCAAGCAATTAATTGGGGTCTGATCTGACTTCAAAACATACAGTGTACACGCTCTAACGAGTGAGTAAGGGGCTTCTCCTGTTCATTTGTCGAAATAACTGCTTGTATCCTGGTCTAATCAGCATAGTCATCCAATACAATGATTGGGTGATTATGCTTTTTTTCGTGTCTTCATCGTCACCATTATGGGCGAATGCACATAGGATAGAGGGTGATCTAAGGGGAAGCGAGGGGAAAGCTGTGGCAGTCATTAAAACAAACTCAAGTGATGTCGATCTTCTGGCAAGATTGCTCCGTGCGGAGGCGGAAGGCGAGGGTGAACTGGGCATGCTGATGGTCGGCAATGTCGGAGTTAACCGGGTTCTATCCAGTTGCTTAGATTTTATGAATATTCGCAATATTAACGATATGGTATTTCAAAGTCCCGGTGGATTTGAGGCGACACAGAAGGGTTATTTCTACCAAAGAGCCAGGGAAGCGGATAAACGGCTTGCAGAGCGGGTGATCAACGGTGAGCGCACATGGCCTGCGACGAATGCGTTGTGGTTCTTCCGTCCTTCTGGAGGCTGCCCGGGGACATGGTACGATCAGCAGAATACCGGACGGTTCAAAGCACATTGTTTCTTCGCTCCGACGTATGACGATTGTCCGTTAGTTTATTATTGATTCACCCTATATACTGCCTGCCAATATTGGCGGGGATATCATTATAAGGAGGAAATACTTATGTATAATCAAGGTGTGCCCCCGGTGAACTTTATGAATGGAGTGGGGTATCCGCAGGTTCCTTTCCGTGGAAACGCCGGCTACACAGCGAATGTTCCGCCGCAAGTACCAAGCGGCAGTCCCATTACGCCAGGAGGAACGGTCCTACCAGCACCGCCGCAATTCGAGCAATCCTACATCGAGAATATTTTGCGTCTGAACCTCGGGCATCAAGCTACTTTTTACATGACCTATGAGAACAACTCCCAGTGGAATGCAAAAGTGTTTACAGGGACGATCGAGGCTGCGGGTCGCGATCATATCATCATCAGCGAAAAATCTACGGGACGTCGCGTAATCCTGCTCATGGTGAACCTCGATTATGTTGTATTCGATCAGCCGCTGCATTATCAATATCCAGGCGTCGTTGGTAATCCACCTCCAACCGCCAGATAATACACCAGAATGTGCGAACCTCCGTCTACTGTATAGTAGATGGAGGTTCTTCAGCATGAAATGGATGCAAGCAGTGGCTATGAAACTATAAGAAGGCCCTTTTTCATAACGAATTTGCATGGTTATTCATAGAATGTACCATTCCCTCGGAAAAGGGTGCTTCCGGGCGAGAATCAAATTATAACGCCTAACAAGGCGTATTCCTGTCATAAGACAAAGTTTGACTGTGTAACGTAGTATTATATAATTACTTATATAGCTTGTATACGACGGAATAAGATAAGGAGATGAGCCCATTGGGAAGTTGATGCGTTCTCGGAACACGCTGTTATGCTTGATGGCACCACACATTTTTAATAACCGAAGGAGGTGTTCCTATTCGTCATAGCACCTCGTATGGCGGGTAGGAGAACGATTGAGTGACCCCTTACCGAGTTTGATAAGCTTGGCCTTGGTATTGTTGTTAGTCCTGTTGAATGGGTTCTTTGTATCGGCTGAAATTGCTTTCGTGAAAGTGAAGAGCAGTCGAATCGATGCTCTGGTTGAAGAAGGGCACCGCTCGGCAAAATATGCACAAAACATACTGCGGAATCTGGATGGGTATTTGTCTGCATGCCAGTTCGGCATTACGATCGTATCCATCGGTCTTGGATGGATCGGCGAGAGGGCGATATCCTCTACCATTACCCCATGGTTCGCAGGAATGGGCTGGAGCGATTCGGCGATTCATACGGTTTCGCTAGTGATTGCGTTTGTACTGATTGCCATAATGCATATTGTGTTCGGTGCACTGGCGCCGAAGACGGTCGCCGTGCGCAAGGCGGAACGCATTACCTTGCTCTCCGCAGGACCGCTTAGTGTATTTTATAAAATCATCTTTCCGCTTATCTGGTTCGTGAATGGCCTGTCGAACAACTTGCTGCGCCTGTTCCGGATGAAGCCGGTGGTGGAACGCAACGTTCATACGGAGGAAGAGATCAGGGACATGATGAAAGAGAGCAGCGAAATCGGTCTGATCAACAACGAAGAAATGACGATGGTCGATAATATATTCGAATTTGCAGATACGACGGCTCGGGAGATCATGATTCCAAGAACCGAGATCATCTGCCTGTACAATAACCTGTCCTTGGAAGAGAACATGAGCATTGCCAGTGAAGGAACGCGAACGCGGTATCCTGTCTGCGATGAAGACAAGGACCATATTATTGGATTCATTCATATTAAGGACTTGATGCGAGGCATGGCTCACGATTATCTGTCATTAATCCGGCCAATTATTGCGGTTCCCGAGTCCATCAAGATTAGTGAGCTGCTGCGCCGCATGCAGCGGAGTAAGACGCAAATCGCGATTCTCATCGACGAGTATGGCGGTACTTCCGGGTTGGTGACGTTAGAGGACATCATGGAAGAAATCGTCGGCGAAATTCAAGATGAGTTTGACGAAGAGCGGCCAGGAATCGAGCAGGTGGGGGAGGATGAGTACTCCATCGATGGATTGATGCTGATTGACGAAATTAATGGTCAGTTTGGCCTGAACGTGGATACAGAAGACTATGATACCATCGGCGGATGGCTCTCCTCACGCCTGGAAGTGCTGCTCCCGCACAAAGGTCAGTCGGTTATATATGAAGACTACCTATTCGTAATTGAGGAAACCGAGAATAAACGGATCTCTCGGATCCGTCTAGTGAAGCAGCAGCCATATCAGATGCCTTTGTTTCATGAAGAAGCAGGCGCTTAAACTGGATACTGAAAGAAGCAGTGACATTTCATGTCGCTGTTTCTTTTTATTTGCAGAAAAGTTGCGAAAACTATAACATTTCGAGAACTTTTAGATACTTATTCGTCAAATCTGCATGTTAATATATGGTTGTGCAATCGACAAATTTAGGAGAGAAAGGTGATATCATGTCATTTATCGACAGATCCAAACGCATTTTATCCGCACTTATCATCAGCTTTCTTGTCAGTCTTACCGTGTTCGGCCAAGCCCACGCCGATACGGCACAACAGTGGGAGCCGGGAGCCCTTACGCCGCCGCCTCCGGTTGAACATAACCTGAATGTGGAGCAGTCATTAGTCGCGAATAAGTATCTTTATACTTTTATTTCAAAGATTTCAAGAGCAAGCAATACGCAAGCAAATATACAAGGAACCACCAACGCCACCCAAACCGTTGATTCGATCGGTATCAATTACATATTACAGCGTTGGACGGGTTCCGCATGGGTGGATGCAGGCAGCGCCTATGATTTAGGCAACAATCGTTCCACATTAGTTGGAAACAAAAATTTTAGTATCCAAGCCGGATACTATTATCGGGGTAAAACGACTCACTGGGTTAACGAAAGTGGTACGTACGAAGAAGGGACCTATTATACGGATTCTATGTTGATGGGCTCATAATGTTAAATTTTGATGAAAGGGCTGTCCAATCTTCTGGGCAGCCCCTTCGTGTTTCTTTCGGTCAACAGATCCTTTGTTTCGTATATGATCATTAAGGCTGCAAATGTACAGGCTTTTAACTAAATGAAGGGCTATATCGGACGAATAAGTGATAAAACCAGCATATACGCATCTTTTAACGTAAAACGGACAGAGCGTGTCTTTGGAAATTAGCCGAGGTGGAAACGATAATCATGAAGTTATTTAATATGGTTAGCCATCTTGATTAATTCTTCTCTTGATAATAGACCAGAGATATATACGACCATTTGATCGTTATCGTAAAGAAAGTCTATACCTTTATCCTTAAGTTTGCCTTGGTCCCATTTTTTAGAATAACCGAATCAATGACTTCTCCGCCGATTCCAAAACGTTTATTATCATTTAGTCCTACATAACCTACAAATAAATAGTTACCGTTGTTGTTTTTGTAGTGAACGTCCAGTTGATCAAATTTGGGATTTTCCTCAGTTACAAGAGCATACGCTTCCATAAAAGTGTAACCGTCTGGTACATACTGTATTTCTGGTATATAAATTCCTACTCTATTTCATACACTTTGCAGTAATAATCATTTCGCCGTTCCTTAATGCTCTGCTCATCATGCTAGCTCTCGAATATAGACGGTGTACCCTTGTAGAAGGAATTACTTAATATGGTTGGCTACCGTAATTAATTCTTCTCTTGGTAATGGGCCGATATGCACAACTATCTGGTCATTATCATAGAGAAAATCGATTCCTCCACCTTCTCTTATGTTAGCCTTTGTACCATTCTCTAAGACAATCGAATCAATGACATTGCGACCAATTCCTAGTCTCGAGTCTGGACTTAATCCAATAAATCCGATATATAAAAATTTTTCATCGCTGTTCTTATAAAGAAGAGTGATATGATCAAATCTGGGGTTATCTTCCGTTACTAGTGAGTAAGCTTCAACGAAAGTATAGTCTTCTGGAATATATTGAACTTCGGGAATATAAATTAGAGATCGTTTTCTGGATTCCGTCAATGATTCATCCTTATCGATAAATTCAATGTTCTTAATGTCAATAACTTCTGCTGGTGGAAATTCAGGATCAGGTCCAGCCTCATGGTTTGGAGGTGGAGGCGTTAGAGCCACCTTATTATCCGGAGATTTTTTGTTGAGAACTTGACCAACAACACTATTTCCCCAATCCTTGATCTCCTGATAGACCGGCGTTACGGCCTGGGTTGTGGTCAAAGGGGAGAACAGGACGGCACCGAGAGCCATGGAAACCGCGATCACGCAGGCAATCTGGAAATGATATTTGCGTTGCTTGCGTTTTTTCATCTGATTTAACTGTTGTTTCAATTGCTGCCAGGATTGCTGCTTTGATTCATCGTTCAGAGGGGAAGAGGAGCGAGAAGCTGATTGATCGAAGGCTTCGTTGAAGTTATCTTCAAACGACTGATCATCATGCTCATTCATTTCATCATCGTGTCTTCGGCTACTCATCCCATTCACCCCCCGTTCTCAGTAATTCATAATTTACAGCAGTTTATGTCAGATATTAATCTATTTCATGTGTTCTGCTATCTTGAGCATTTCATCGATCGTCAGTACGCCACTGATCATGACTACCAATTGATCATTGTTGTGGAGCAAAGTGATGGCTTGTTCTCGTATATAGACGGTTTTCCCGTCATTAAGCTTGATTGTGTCAACGACTCGCCCCCCTACGCCGAGCTGCTTGCCACCTTTAAGACTAACCATGCTGATGGTAAAGTATCTATCTTCATTATTTCTATAATGGAGCAACATCTGATCAAACCGAGGATTATCTTCCTATTAGTAGAGCATTTGCTTCATGAAATGTAAATATATCCGGAATATATTCGAATACAGGAATTTGAAAAAGGGCACGTTTACGTGATTCTGGTAACGCTTCATCCTTTTCGATAAACTCACTGGTTTTAACATCAATGACCTCTGCTGGCAGTACGTCTTCTGCCGGAACAGGTATTGTAGGTCCAGGGGGAGGATTAGTAAGTGCGGTGCCTGTTATAGGCGTCTCTCTACCGAAAATCTGTCCAACAACGCCATTTCCCCAATCCTTGATCTCTTGATAGATCGGCGTTACGGCCTGGGTTGCGGTCAAGGGGGGGAACAGGACAGCTCCGAGAGCCACGGAAGCCGCGATCACGCAGGCCATCTGGAAGTGATATTTGCGTTGCTTGCGTTTCCTTCTCTGATCGAGCTGCTGTTTCAATTGCTGCCAGGATTGTTGCTTTGGTTCGATAGAGGAGCAAGAGGCCAAATGATTGATGGCTTTATTGAGGTCTGTTTCAGATGCCTGATCATTAGGCTCGGTCTTATCATGATTGTATCCTTGGCTGCTCAACCACTCACCCCAGACTCTATTTCATGTTTTCTGCGATTTTAATCAATTCATCAGTTGTTGTCACTCCATTGATCGTGACGACCAATTGATCATTATTGTGGAGCAAAGTGACGCCATGTTCTCGAATATAGACAGCCTTTCCGTTATCCAGCTTGATCGTATCCACGATTTTGCCACCAACACCAAGCTGTTTGTCGCCCTCAAGGCTTAGCATATTAATGTGTAGAAATTGATCTTTATTGTTCTTGTACTGGAGATTCAATTCATCGAATTGAGAGTTGTCCCCTATTAACAAGGCATTCGCTTCATAGAATTTAAACTCATCCGGAATATATTCAAATACAGGAATCTGGAATTGCGCACGTTTGCGCGATTCCGGCAATGCTTCGTCTGTTTCAATAAATTCAGTGGTATCCACATCAACAACTTCCGCAGGGGGAACATCATGATCCGGTGCCGCTTCTTGATCAGCAGGAGAGGTCACAGGTCCGGCTTCGTAATCTGGAGGCGGAGGTGTTAGAGCGATGCCTGTCTCCGGCGTTCTTCTGCCGAATACCTGGCCAACGATACCGTTCCCCCAATCCCTGATCTCATGATAGACCGGCGTAACAGCCTGGGTCATGGTCGTCGGAGCAAAGAGTACTGCGCCGAGGGCCATGGAAGCAGCGATGATGCCCGCGATCTGTATATAATGCCTGCGCCGTCTGCGCTTCTTCATCCCATCGATCTGCTGCTTCATCTTCTGCCAGGATTGCCGCTTCGATTCTTCGTTCATGGGGTATGAGGAACGTGAAGCTGCATGCTCAAAAGCTTCGTCAAATGCATCATCAAACGCTTCGCTGTAAGACGCTTTCCGATCGTCATCGTATCTTCCGTTGCTCATCCAATTCACCCCACTCTCTGTACATCATTTTCTTCACGGACTCTCTGGCGCGGTATAGGCGCTGCTTCACTATATCTTCACGCGTATCCAGCAAGTCAGCAATCTCTTTATAGCTCAAGCCATGCTTCCATCGACATTCGATCAACAGACGATATTCTGGTTTCAGCTTCTCAAGGTATAGTTCAATCGACTGCTCCAGCAGATTGGATTCAACCTGATTCTCTACATTCAGTGATGAGACCGCTACATCGTCTTCATGAATAAAAACACTGTCAACATCGACTTGGTTACGGTATTTTTTATTTTTTCTTAGATAATTCATGGTACAGTTCTTGGCAACGACCCGGAGCCATCCCCGCATCTTGCTCTCCAGATCGAAATCGGGCTTGCTCGTAATGACTTTAATGAAAGATTCCTGAATAATGTCCTCAACAGCAGCATGATCCCGTACGATATATAATATCTGACCGTATACAAGATCATAGAATTCATAATAAATCTCTTCTTGGATTGCATCGCTCAAATCAGCGAAATCTGCCGCAAGGAGGAGTTGTAGTCGATTGGACACGGATAATCCCCTCTCTGGTGTAACCATCCTATACCTTCCATTTTACAATATCTTAACTTAAAAAGCCCTATAAATTCGAGTAACAAGCAATGGAGGTCAATGCTACCATCCTATGCCCTGACATCGGATGTTATTAATAAGCAGGGCAGGAAGAGAGGGGTTGGCGGCAGGAAGAGATGTACGATGAAGAACGAACAAGCGCGTGATTGGTATGAAATTTTCATACCTCTACACGCGCTTAGTGTGTACATTCGTCAGTCATGGGATTGCAATGAAGTGTCTATGCCCAGTTCCCATCAATAAAGACAGGCTCTTCCTTGCCATCATGGGTAATACCGATGATGTTCAGCTCCTTGGAACCCATCATAAAATCGACGTGAGTAATGCTTGAGTTCATGCCGCGGGCTTGAAGCTCTTCGGGTTTCATAGTTTTGCCGCCTTCAAGGTTGAAGGCATAGGCGCTACCGATGGCTAGATGGCATGAAGCATTCTCATCAAACAGCGTGTTGTAGTACAGGATTCCACTCTCTGAAATCGGCGAACGGAAGGGCACGAGCGCGACTTCTCCAAGATAATGCGAACCCTCATCCATGGAGATTAGTCGAGACAAGGTATCCTCACCTTGTTCGGCTGAGAATTTCACAATCCGTCCGTTCTCAAAGGTCAGCGAGAAGTTATCGATGATGTTGCCGCCGTAGCTCAGCGGCTTGGTGCTGCGTACAGTACCGTTCACTCCGGTCTTTAACGGGGCAGTAAACACTTCCTCGGTCGGAATGTTGGCAACGAACCGCTCACCTTTTTCATTATAGCTGCCGGCTTGGGCCCAAATATGACCTTCAGGCAGTTCAATCGTCAGATCGGTACCTGTTGAAGTGAAGCGAAGTTTATGGTACTTCTTGTGATTCAGTTCATCGGATTTGCGCTGCAATGTATCGATATGATCCTCCCAAGCACCGATCGGATCTTCCAAATCGGCCCGAACGGCATGGAAGATGGCATCCCACATCTTGGCGACCTGCTGCTCTTTCGGCACATCAGGGAATACCTTGGCCGCCCAGTCCGGAGAAGCAAAGGCGATACCGTTCCAGCTCATCTTGTCAGCTTGTTGATATTGACGATATCTGGACATAGCTGCGCCGTATGTACGCTGATAGGTAGAGATGCGTTCTGGATCCACGCCCTTCATCAGATCCGGATTAGACGATAGAATGGTAATAAAGGCGGCGCCTTGCTCGGCCAATTCGGTGACTTCGTTCGCAAAGTAGGTTGGCGGTTCTGTGAACGATTCTTCCGGGGCGAGATCGTACCGGATTCGAGTAACCACTTCATCGCTATAATTAACCTTAACGAGCTTAGCGCCTGCTTGATAAGCGTGCTTAACGATAAGACGCACAAGCGAAGCAGCCTCGATCATGGCATTGACGACTAACGTCTGTCCTGGTTGGACATTGGCGCCGACTTTGACGGCAAGCTCAGCGTAGCGTTCCATTTTCTGTTCAAAGCTTAGCATGTATGATCCTCCAATTCATATATTCACTCTTTCTTTGCTCGTTACCGAAATGCTACCTTTGATTATCGCATAATTTTCTCGTTTGTAAATCAACCTCAGGTCAATTATTGAGAGTGAAAAAGCCCTCAAATCCACGGTTCTGGATCTGAGAGCTGTTGTGGTTGATCTTTAGAATGCCCAGTTTCCTTTGAGGAATACAGGCTCCTGCTTGCCGTCGGCCGTGATGCCGTAGATATCCATCTCACCGGAACCGATCATGAAGTCGACATGGGTCACGCTCGTATTGAGGCCGCTTTCTATCAGCTGCTCCTGATTCATCTCTTTGCCGCCTTCCAAGCAGAAGGCATACGCACTGCCAAGTGCAAAATGGTTAGAAGCATTCTCATCGAATAACGTATTGTAGTACAGGATATTCGACTCAGAGATTGGAGATTGATGTGGGACAAGAGCAACTTCGCCAAGATAGCGAGCACCTTCGTCCATATTGAGCAGACGCTCCAGCGATTGATAACCGGTCTCCGCCGTGAAGCTGACCACTTTACCATTCTCGAAGGTGAGGGAGAAGTTGTCAATGATGTTGCCGGCATAGCTCAGCGGCTTGGTGCTGGCAACGGTACCGTTAACACCGGTTTTGAGTGGTGCCGTGAAGACCTCTTCGGTTGGCATATTGGCAACAAAGGAATGTCCACGCTCGTTTATGCTGTCGCCTTGTGCCCAGATGTGACCTTTCGGCAATTCGATCGTCAGATCCGTGCCTGGGGCAATGTAATGAAGTTTCTTGTACTTCTTGGCGTTCAGAACAGCGGATTTGGCATCGAGTACTTCAAGGTGCTGGTTCCAGCCGGCCACCGGATCTTCCTGGTCGACACGAACCGTGTGGAAAATCGCGTCCCATAGCTTGCTGACCTGCTCATCTACTGGTGCATCTGGGAAGACCTTGGCCGCCCAAGCCGGAGATGGAACGGCAATTAGGCACCAGCTGAACTTGTCGGACTGCTGATAAGCACGATATTGTTTAAGTGCCTCCCCGCGGGTCTTATAGAAATTACCGATTCGCTCGGAATCAATCCCGCTCAGGAGATCTGGATTCTCGGCGAGGATATGTAGGACTGCGGCGCCGTTCTCAACAAACTCGGTAACTTCTCCGGCATACCACTTCGGAGCTTCTGTAAAGACGTCATCAGAAGCCTTCTCGAATTGAAGTCTTGTAATGGTCTCGTCGTTCCAAAAAATCTTCACAAGGCGGGCACCTGCCTCATAAGCCTTGGCAGCAATCAGACGAGTGAATGCGGCTGCTTCTACAGGGGCATGAACCAGCAGGGTTTGTCCTTCTTGTATGTTGACACCAACTCTTACTGCCAGTTCGGCATATTTGTCCAGTGATGTATTGAAATCAGACATTTGGTAACCTCCAATGCTATTATCGTTCCACCATATTATACTAGATCACATCACATATGAAAAACAATAATCAGTTAAACGCAAAAGTGATATACTATAGGTGCATAACGTGAGAAGGAGTGTGAGAATGTGTCGGAAATCCGGATTGAGCGTGCGGATATGAAGCGAGATGATGATCAATTCGTAGGCTATACCGTATTTACTATAGATGGTCATTCATCCCCGTATGAGATTACCTTTCTTAGCAAGAACGGGCGAGATTGGGATTATAGTCTGAGCTTTGCTGGCGAGCTGGGCAAGAAGAGCAATTTCTGCAGATCGACGAGCGAATGGAGTCGGATAATGAATTGTTTGATGACCTGTTGGATGCTGCGATAGATGCCAGCGAGTTCAGTACATAGCGAACGATCCATACACATATAACAAACCGTACCCTTTTAGGACATGAGGGTACGGTTTGTTTCTACGTTTGAGTGTTATAGCCGCCTGCGATTAACCAATCGTAATTCTGCCTTCAGGATGACGATAGAGCTCTTTATAACTCTTGCGGCTAAGTGCATAGGCAAGCGTCAAGGGGCCGAGCCGACCGAGAAACATCATGATGGAAATCGTGATTTTGCCGATCTCGGTAAGATCATTGGTCAATCCCATGGACAGCCCGGCAGTACCGAAGGCGGATACGGCTTCGAACAGAATGGCCAGGAATTCGCCGGATTCGGTGATGGACAGGAACATGGAGGCACCGACTAACAACAGCAGCGATAGAATCGTCAATGTGATGGAACGATACACCAAGGATTGCGATATCCGGTTGCGAAACAGCACCACGTCCTTTTTGCCCTGAACCATCGTAACCACAGCGCCAATGAGTACCGCAAAGGTGGTTACTTTGATTCCGCCGCCAGTGGAGCCAGGTGCCGCACCGATGAACATCAGCAGAATCATGAAGAATTGGGACGATTGCTCCAAACCCTCAATGTTGATCGTGCTGACACCGCCTGATCTTGGTGTAATCGACTGGAAGATGGATGCCATAATCTTCACAGGATAAGACAGCGGACCGAGCGTTCGCGGATTACTGTGCTCCAGCACCAGTATCATCAAGGCTCCGATGACGATTAGTAACGAGCTGACGGTCAAGACCACTTTGGAATGCAGTGATAACTTCTTGGACTTGGGATATTCCAGCAGATCAAAAATGACAATGAAGCCGATGCCGCCAAGAAATATAAGGGCCATCAATACGATGTTGACAAACGGATCTGCTACGTAGGTAGCAAAGCCAGAGAAAGGGCCATGTATACGGCCGAACAGATCAAAGCCGGCATTATTGAATATGGAGATGCTCTGAAATATACCTAGATAAGCTGCCTCGGACAGTGGCATAATCGCAGAGAATCTGAACGTCAGGAGTAAGGCGCCTGTTCCTTCAATAACGAGGGTATATACGAGAACCTTGCGAATCAAATCGACAATGCCTTGAATTTGATACTGGCCCATCGCTTCCTGCAGAATGATCCGCTCTTTGAGGGAGATTCTGCGATTGAACATCAGAGCGATCCAGGTTGCGGAGGTCATAAACCCGAGTCCGCCCAATTGAACCAGCATGAGCATGACAATTTGTCCAAATGCCGACCAGTGGGTACCGGTATCGACAACCGTCAAGCCGGTGACGCTGATCGCCGAGACTGCCGTGAACAGGGCGTCGATAAGCGGTGTGGAGCTGCCATCAGCCGTAGCAATCGGCAGCTTCAGCAGGATGGTACCAATTAGAGTAATGCCAGCAAATCCGAGCGCCAGAAATTTGGGAGGCGTCATTTTGCTGCGCGGTTCTTTTTTCTTCATTTGTTGTTTTCCTTTATGAACATGGTTAATTTTCTTCGATTCTCTCTAATATAACACGAAAGGTGAATGATTAAATCATCATGAATGCTGAGCGCGCACCTATACCTGTAGCTATTCCCTTATTTATCGGCATTATCGCAATTTCATTCTCCTCCATCTTCGTTAAATGGTCCGCGAGCCCGGTATCGATTCAGGCCATGTACCGGCTTGTTATCACGTTCTTGTTCATGTTGCCATTCATTGTAAGGTATCGGCCTGTAATCAAGACTATTCGTCGCCATGAAGTATGGCTATTAATCTTGTCAGGAACGATGCTTGCCCTGCATTTCTTGCTCTGGATGGGATCGCTTCAGTGGACCAGCGTGGCCAGTTCGACCATTATCCTGGCTCTGCAGCCGGTGTTCGTAATGATGGGCGCTTACTTCTGGTTTAAGGAAAGAACGACACTCGCCGCAATGGGAGGGATGGCAATTGCTTTTATAGGTGTATTTCTGCTGATCGGAAGTACCGGGCTGGACGGAGCTGAAGGCCATATGACCGGAGACCTCATGTCATTGCTCGGCACGGTAGCCGTGGCTGCCCATATGCTGCTAGGACAGATGTTATTGAGACGTTTACCTTCACTTCTGTATAGTTGGCTTGTATTTGCGGTAGCAGCCCTGATCTTAGCGCTATACAACATGATGTTGCAAATACCGTTGACGGGATATTCCGCGAGAGAATGGGGGATATTTGCCTTATTGGCTGTTATTCCGACGGTTTTTGGACATTTGTTATTTAATTGGTTGATGAAATATGCCTCAGCTTCAACCGTATCCATGAGCGTGCTCGGAGAGCCTGTAGGTGCAAGTCTGCTCGCATTTCTGCTGCTGAATGAGTCCATGAATAGTTTGCAGGCAGCAGGAGGCGCACTGGTTATGCTAGGCCTGATCTTGTTCTTGCGTAAGGGACGATCGAAGGAACAACCGATGGATATTCAGCCTAAGGTATCAGGTTGATCGATAATCTGACCAGGTTTAGAGTAGATATGGCTGATTCAGCATACACTGTGATCATATCGCCATGAAGTGGGTCGAGGATGGCAACAAAAAGGAGTTTCCTTGTATGAGAGCAGTTACCTATCAGGGGCGTCATCGAATTCGAGTGAAAAATATGACGGACGCTGTGCTGAGACATAGTGACGATATTCTGATCCGGGTTACGACAACCGCTATTTGCGGTTCGGACCTGCACCTATACAACGGCGATCTAAGACAGCTGAAAGAAGATTATATCATCGGGCATGAGCCGATGGGGGTCGTTGTCGATAAGGGACCTGAGGTTACCCGGGTCAAAGTGGGGGATCGCGTTATTATTCCATTCGTAATCGCCTGTGGCAAATGTCTGTACTGTCAGAATCAGATGGAGAGTCAATGCGATTATGCCAATGAAGCGAAGGAAACCGGAGGTTATTTCGGGTATAGCGATTCTTATGGTGGGTTTCAAGGGGCACAAGCCGAACTGTTGCGAGTACCCTATGGGAACTTTATGCCATTCGTGATTCCTGAGGATGCAGAGCTGGAAGATGAATCATTGTTGCTGTTATCTGATGCTCTGCCCACTGCGTTATGGAGCGTGGAGAATGCCGGCGTAAAGCCAGGCGATACGGTGATCGTACTGGGATGCGGGCCGATTGGGTTGTTGACACAAAAGTTTGCTTGGCTCGCAGGCGCTGACCGGGTTATAGCCATAGATCATGTAGAATATCGGCTAGAACATGCCAAGCGAACCAACCGGGTAGAAACCTTCAACTTCGGTAAAATCAATGCGTTGGAGGAGGAGGTCATCCAGCTGACCAAAGGCGGTGCGGATGTCGTCATTGATTGTGTCGGCCTGGACGCTAAACGCAGCGGGCTTGAGAAGATTGGCAGTATGCTTCAGCTCCAGGGAGGATCGTTAGGGGCGTTCCGAATGGCAACACGAATGGTGCGCAAATATGGAACGATTCAATTAACGGGGCTATATGGGCTGTTTTATAATCAGTTCCCGCTAGGGATCTGTTTAAGCGAAACATCTCGTTGAAAATGGGGATAACGCCCGTAAGCCACTATATTCCCCGGCTGTATAAAATGCTGAAGAAGGGTAAGTTGGATCCTTCGGATATCATCACGCACCGGATTCCCTTGGAGGAAGCTGTGCGTGGGTACGAGTTGTTCAATGAACGGAAAGAAGGCTGCATTAAAGTCATTCTGAAACCATAGATGATCTAAAGTGTGTTGATGCTGAATGGACAAGCTGTTAACCCGGAGAGAACAACCGGCGTGAACAGCTTTTTTTGCGTTTCATCTGTATTGAATTGGTCATTTGTCAGGGGACAGGGGTCCGCTCGTATGGAGTCTCGAATGCATATGGTGTACTAACCATTCATGTGATTTTAGAACACGAATCCAGTCTATAGGTAGAAGGAGGAGTCCAGAGGATGATCCCGACGGTTACGATAGTCATACCATTCTATAACTGTCAATATATACAGCAAGCTCTGGAAAGTGCGGTTCATCAATCATATCCAGCGGTAGAGATTATTGTGGTTGATGACGGATCCACGCAAAATACCCACCTGATCGCACCATTCACGAACAGAATATACTACTTGGGCAAAAGTAACGGAGGTACGGCGAGCGCCTTGAATCATGGCATCTATCATGCGTCAGGGGAATATATCGCTTGGCTAAGTTCAGATGATCGTTTTACTTTGCAGAAGATTGAGCGTCAGATCGCTTTTATGCGGAGTCGAAATCTTGATGTCAGCTACACTGGCTTTTCCATTATTGATGAGCATAACCGAGTTACACATCCATATGAAGGCATTCCGATGGCCAATCGGGCTGATCTAGCCCGTCAATTGTTATACTCGAATCCGATTAACGGCTGTACGGTCATTGCCAAAAAAGAATTGCTGCATCAGGTTGGGCTGTTTAATTCGCAATTACCGTATACCCACGACTTTGATATGTGGATTCGCTTGTTAATGCATGGCGCGACGTTTGGCTTCTTACCGGATATGCTCACCATGTACCGAGTTCATTCACAGATGGGGACGGTCCGCCATAAAGCGAAGATTGCCCAGGAATATCAGATGGTCAAGAATAACTATCGCCACGTGCTGGAACATATGGCCCGGCTCACTGGCTTTTGATGGGGGATACCATGAAAATACTACTGGCAACACATTGGTTAGTCCCTCATGTGGGTGGGGTCTGGAATTTTATGCAGCAGCTTGGGCAACGACTGGAGTTGCTTGGACATGAGGTTGATATGCTCGGTAATAGTCCGGATTACAGTAAAATCCATATTGTGAATAAAGGGATCTCATTATCAAAGGAAGCTTTGTTACCTATGTTTGAGGCTAAGCTTAATGCCCAAGCGGCAACAGATGAATCAGCACTTTGTGATCAAACATTATGAGCTGGAGCGTTACTGCATGGAATTGGCCGCAGCATATTTCGGGTTGGAAACGTATGATATCATCCATACGCAGGATAGCTTCTCGACCCGCTCCTTAAGCCGGGTAAAACCGAGGCGAACTCCACTGGTCTCCCATGTTCATGGATCGATTGCACGGGAGATGATGGATCACTTTCGCAATCACCCAGAGAAGGGGGTCACAGAGGGCAGTCCGGCATGGCGGTACTTTCCTGCGCTTGAATATCATGCAGCGATGGCATCGGATCTGACTATCGCAGCTAATCAATGGTCCAAGAACTTACTCATGACCGAATGCGGGGTTCCTGATCATCGGATCACGGTATTTCAATACGGGCTGGATCCCGCATCGTTTGATGCTAAGTACCATCAAGGGACGCAGCTGCGTCGACCGGCAGGGAAGAAAGTCATCATCTGTCCGGCGAGGCTGGTCTATCTGAAAGGTGTTCATATCTTGCTCGATGCGTTAGCCATATTGAAGCAAATGCGCAGTGACTGGGTGTGTTGGATCGTTGGAGACGGTGAAATGCGGGGGGCGCTGGAGCAGCAGACGGTAAGAGCATCCTTGCAATACGATGTGTTCTTCCTGGGTGAGCAGAATAACGTGCCGGGATTATTGTCGCAGGCCGACATATTCGTACACACCTGCATCCAGGATAATCAGCCTTTCTCTGTCATGGAAGCCCAAATGGCCGGGCTGCCTTCCGTTGTAACGACAGCAGGGGGGTTACCGGAAATGGTGACCCACGGGCGTACCGGATTAATCTCGCCAGTAGATAATATTTACAGCACGGCTGAGCATTTGAGAGTTCTATTGGAAAAAGACGATTATCGCGCCTTCCTGGGGCTGAACGCTCAGCGATATGCAAGGGAGCACTGGTCGATGGATCTCATGGTGGAGCGTATTCTTAACGTGTACTACGGAGCGATCGCTCAAAAATCATCGATGTAAGGAGCGTGTGACAACCAATGAACCAGCCCACATTCACTGTAATGAGCGACTTATACAACCGTATTTTTGTCAGACAGATATCCAATCCGGATATCCTCGTTGATTATGCGGTGTGGAATCGAATTCTGGAGTCCCTTCCGAAGGAGTATAAATTGCCTGATGAAGCTGTGACCAACATTTAACAAATACCAAATCGAAGCAGCGGTGCAGGAGGTTTCCTGCACCGCTGCTTCGTCTTACGCGTTATTCATGCTAAGCGTCTGTGTATGCATTCATACGAGATACATGCCTTGCAACACGAAAGTCCAGCGGAAGCGGTTACTGATCCAAATATCGCGATCTGGCATCTTGATGGCACAGACCTGATCGATATTCCAGTCCAAGATCATCTCAATCTCTTGAACGTGTGCATGATTAACAACGAGGACATGAAATGGACCAACACATATCTGCTTCAAAGAATCAACTAGCTCTTGTACTTCATCACGGTTCGAATCCGTGCGAATGAACAGAATTCTCCCCCCGCTTGCTAGGGTTGCCAGGAATCTAGCAATCCTGCGGTCATATTTTGCCTTGATATCCGGATAAGCCGGAAAATGGGGGGGAGAGTTACTGTGCATATGGAAGTCATGATTCAAAAAAAGATCATATTCTTTATCCCAGACGTTATACATTCCTTCTGCGGTCTCATTGACGGCTTGCAGATTGGGATAGACCAACATGCCTTGAAATCGGTTGCGCAGCATTCTTGAAATCTGTGGCAAGACCGGAGTACCCATCCAATCGATGGGACCTGCAAATTTGCGCAAGCCATGCTCTCTCAGTTCAATGCCTGGCAGGCAGTTGTTTCCGAGGCTGAATATCGCATGATAGGGTCCTTTAATATCCGGCAACATTAACATCGATCACCACCGAACCTTTCAGTCGAAAGAAATATTCCACGTAATATTTAATGCGTATTGGCATGCTGCGGCTTGGACCGAATGACGATGAGCCTTACAAATGGATGATTGCCCTATGGATGTGCCCTTACCGGCCTTGGATTCTTGACATACCCTGATATTAGTGAAACTGCCATAGCCAGGAGGGAAAGACATGTCCATCTTTCGTTTGGATGCCGCGGAGTACGGTCAGATCGATGCAAGATATATTCAAGCGGTTGATTTAGTGATTACGAACGCCGGCCCGGATGAATTCGATGTATTAATACACGGCTATAGTCCGCATGGAGTTTATCACGTTGGCCTTGTTCATGTTGCGCCCGGGTTAACTTCGGTCATCCCCAATATTACGAATCATAATCAACCTTTCAGTCTATTGCTCGTTACGAATATCAATTATTCCTATACCACCTTGATTACCCTCCACGCCAAGAATCAAGGTCAGATTGTTGCAATGTATTCACAAGCGGATTTTCAAACTTTGGAGTAAAAGGAGAGTTACGACATGAAAGTGCTGTTCGTATATTATGTACCGAGCGGTGGGGTCGAGACATTGAACAGACAGCGATGCCGTGCGCTTCGTCTTGCAGGAATCGAGGCTCATTGCTTGTACTATGCATGGGGTGCAGGCATGCAAAATGCCGCTGACTATCCGATCTATGTTACAAAAAACGATATTGAGATTAAGCATGTACTGGATCTGCATCAATATGATGTGATTGTGGTTACGACGGATCATGCAAGCTTTGCCCGTTTTCGAATGCTTGGTTTCAAAGGCAAGATGATTCTTGAGATTCAAGGCTACGGTCCCAAGCATGTCGCCTTAGCCCAGCTTAGGGAAGCGGCTCCCTACATCAATCGATATGCTGCCGGATTATTAAATCCGAATACTCCGCATATCGCAGTCCTGTTTCAGGAGCTGTATCCGCATAAACCGCAGTTTAATTTCAACAACTGCTTCGACAGTCAGCAATTTACCTATCAATGTCACCAACCTCCTTCGAGTCCTGTCATCGCTTGGCTTGGCAGAATTGAAGACAACAAGAACTGGCGGGAGTTTCTGCAGATCGGTCATCGATTGCGGGAGCATGTTCCGGGATTACAAATGTGGATGTTTGAGGATATCCAATTGAGCCAACCACAAGAGCGGGAGCAGTTCTATACCATGATTGAGGAACTTGAACTCTCAAGTGTATTGACGATTCGTTCCAACATTCCTAATGCCGACATGCCGTATTACTATTCCGTGATTGGTGATTCTGGCGGCTTGCTGTGCTGTACCTCTAAGGTAGAGGGAGCCCCGTATGCCGTGCTAGAGGCTATGAGCTGCCGTTGTCCGGTGCTGACCACGAATTCGGATGGTGTCTCGACTTCGGTGTATCACGATGCTACTGGTAAATTCTACGTGCTGGGTGATATTCAGCATGCCGTGAATGAGGCTCTCGACATGATGTTTAATCATAAACAGCGTGAAATTATCCGTAACACGGCGAAGCATCATGTGGAGCAGAATTTCAATCCGCATACCTATGCGATGAATTTTGTGGGGATGTTGCAAAATATATAAAATCTCGGCGTCCCCATAAAGAAACAGCCTTCTCTCGCGAATAGCGAGAGAAGGCTGTTTCTTGTGAGACACTCTATTTGTTCATGCTTATCAGACTTCACGCATCCAATGCCGATAGGTCTGCGCTACGCCTTCTTCGAGCGTGTAAGTTGGAACCCAAGGGAGTATGCTGCGGGTCTTGCCGTTATTCAGACAGCTGTGCAGGATATCACCGTTCTTTGCAGGCATATATTCGACCATGATTTCTTCAGCATGCTCCTGACGCACAAGTTGAACGAGGGTGTTGATTGATTGGCTTCGCCCAGTGCTAACATGCAGTACTTCTTGGTCACCGTTATGGATGGAGGCGATATTGGCTTCGACAACATCCTTCACATAGATGAAATCGCGGGTTTGTGTGCCATCGCCAAAGATTTGAAACGAAGCTCCTTCCTGCAATTTTTTGCCGAGGATAGCTACTACACCGCCCTCGCCTTTGGCGGTTTGTTCAGGACCATACACGTTACCATATCGGAGGATGGTATAGGAGAGCCCGAACAGTCGCTGATACATCTGAATGTAACGCTCCGCGGCCCATTTGGATAAAGCATAGAATGAGATCGGGTCAACCGGATCGGACTCGGTGAGCTCAGGTTTCTCCAAGTTACCGTAAACGCCGGAGGTGGAGGCGAAGATCAATTTGCGAACACCGGTCTTGCGACAGGCTTCCAATATGTTTAAGGTGCCCATGACGTTAGCGTCAACATCCTTGCGAGGTTCTTTGATCGATAACTGCACTTCCGCCTGGGCAGCCAAGTGAAATACAACGTCCGGCTTTAACATGGAAATGTTGGCCGAAGTTTGCGGACTGTTTATATCGGTTACATGTAAAATCGCTTCGTTGTGAAGGCGACCTGGATCTCCGGTTGTCAGGTTATCGATAACATGGACCTCGTACCCTTGATTAATGAGTCCGTTCACCAGGTGAGATCCGATGAAGCCTGCTCCGCCGGTTACAACCATCTTCATGAGCTAACCCTCCAGCCTTTTGATTGGGATGCTCTATCTTACGTCATGAAGGAGTCTCATGCGTTGGACAGTTGACCCGGATGGCAAGGAATGGGCGTCAGGTTTTTCGCTGGAATAGATTGAGTAATCCAATCCTGTTATAATGAGGTTTGCGATACCAAGACATTTTACAAAAAGAGGGAATGAAGGATGGAGAGAACCTTGGGGCAGAGACTAAGGATCGTACTGCCGCTATTTTTTATATTGTTGCTTAAGCTGATGCTGTTAAGATATTTTCTCTTTAACGGTATAGCCTGGGCCAAGGTGTTTACTGACGCGCTTTCCTTGGCGGTATTGTTTAGTTTACTGGAGTTGTGCCTGCCTCATAAAGGGAAGAAGCTAGTGTATGGATGTGTTAATCTCATCTTGTCGCTAATGATGTTTGCATCGGCGGTTTATAATGTGCATTTCGGTTCGATTCCGACGTATACCACGTTGGCGGGAATCGGACAAGTCAATCAGGTAAAGGCAAGTATCGTCGCATTAATTGAACCAGAGCATTTTCTGTTCTTCGTTGATTTGGTCATCATGCTGGTCGTTTGGCTCGTACTCAAGATTCGTTCTCGTTCACGCAGAGGTCTGCATTTCGGCACTTTACATTCGTATTCGCGTACCTCATGGAGAACAGCACGGACATGGAAGCTGTCGATGTTGATTGTGCTCGTGGTCTCCGTTGCGGCCTCCGGATTGATCATTCGTAAAGAGTGGGGGATCGATAACGAGATCGCTCGCGCAGAGCAGATGGGATACTTGAATTATCAAGTGGCTACGGTGCTGCGTAATTCACAGGAGAATCGTGCGATTGCTGAGGGGAACCTGCAGGAGACGAAGGAACGGGTCAGAGCCCTGCAAGATACGTATTCATACGTGGAGCAAGGATCAGCCAGAGATAAATATCACGGGGTGGCTGCAGGCAGTCATGTGCTGATCGTCCAGATGGAATCGTTGCAGAATTTCCCGATCGGTCTATCCGTAAGCGGTCAAGAGTTGACTCCGGTCATGAATCAATTGGTGGAGGAAGGATTGTATTTCCCGCATATCTTTCAGCAGATTGGTCAAGGGAACACGTCCGATGCAGAGTTCGCCGTAAATACATCGATCTATCCTACAGGGGCAACAGCGATGTCTACCGGATTTGGCAGCCGGGAGCTGCCAGGCTTGCCGCGATTGCTGAATCAGATGGATTATTTTACGAGCACCTATCATGTCAATGACGTGAAGTTCTGGGATCGCAGCAAGCTCTACCCGGCGCTGGATTTTCAGAAGTATTACGATAAGCCGTATTTTAACAACGATCAATATAACGAGTTCGGACCATCCGATGAAGAACTGTTCCGTGTCGGTATGGAGCATCTGCTTGAATTGGATGAGCAAGATCAATCGGTGTATGCCCATTATATTACCGTATCCAATCATTCCCCCTTTCACGTGAAGGAGGAATTTGCCAAGATGACAGTGCCCGCAGAGCTAGAGGGAACCCACCTTGGCCATTATCTCCAATCCGTTAATTATTCCGATTATGCTCTGGGTAAGTTGATCGATGCATTGAAAGAGAACGGATTGTGGGACAACACGCTGCTGGTCGTATATGGTGATCATTTCGGCATTAATCCAGTCGAGGCTAATGCAGAGATGATTTCTTCAAGCCTTAAGATTCCTTATCATGAACAGATCAGCCGGTTTAATATCCCACTGATTATGCATGTGCCAGGCATCGAAGAAAGCCTGGTCGTTGAAAGAGTCGGCGGACAGGTAGACATATTGCCGACGATCGCGAACCTGCTGGGCATCTCTTTAGAGCAGGAGGAGTTCACGGCATTCGGTCAAGACCTGCTGAATATCGATCATAACCTTATCGGCATGCGATATTATTTGCCAACGGGATCATTCTTCAACGATGATATTCTGTTCGTACCGGGGGACGGGTTCGAAGACGGTACGGCTGTATCATTGGAAACCATGCAGCCGGTGGAGGATATCTCATCATATCGGTCGGATTACGAGTATATCTTGCAGCTCATGAGGTTGTCTGACGAGTATGTGAAGATGTTGCCCAAACGGAGTCCGTGAGCGTGATTAACCATAACAATTCACGGGTTGACATTTTGTAATTATGCCCCTAGTATATACCCGTAGGGGTAGAGATACGAAGTTTACCCGTACTCGCTAGATGAAGGTTTGATTCCTTAAACGAACTTAGATAGGAGACATGTAGCGTGCTGTTTGCATCTGCTTTGGTTATATGTGGCTTATTGATTGTATTGTACCGTCGTTACGTGCCGCTCTCAGGGCTGCAGCAGATGAAGTGCAGCGAACTTCATCAGGCTCAGGATGCTTGCCCGGAACTTAAGATGCTTGATGTGCGTGATGTGTCGGAATTCACGCCGGACCCGAAGCAGGGGAGCATCAATATATCGCTGGGGCGCTTGTCTTACGTGTGGCAGATGGAGCTGGACCCGAAGGATCATGTTGTGATTGTGACACCTCGGCGTTCAGAAGGGTATCTGGCGGCACGCAAGCTGAAAAAAGCTGGCTTCACCTCATTATTTTATTTGCAAGAGGATTGCGGGACATGTCATGCGATGCAGCACACATCCGTGCGCTCCTGATACAAGGGATCAGCAGACCATAAGTCTGTTGATCCTTTTTTGTTTGCAATGATAATGATTATCACTTAGTATGTAAATAGGTGTTTTCATAGATTGTAAAAGGAGTGTTTATTTACATGTTAATCGAAACGAAGACGATCATCGTAAAGACCGGTACGTCCCATCTCGTAGTAGAACGGTTCAGCCAGCCGGGTCCGATCGAGGAGATCGAAGGTTTTATTGATCTCAGTGTGCTTGTAAAGAACGCCAAGCGTAGTGACGAAACGGAAGAGGTTATTGTCATGATTCGCTGGGAGTCCAAGGAAGCCTGGAAGCGGTGGGAGACAAGTCCTGCTCATATTCAGGGACATCGAGATAATCGGGGCAAACCGCAACCGGATCATATCGTCAGCTCGACTCATGATATGTATGAAGTGAAGGCTACCAAAGGGCCAAGACCTGTACAGGAAGTATAATTGTCCTATCTGCATAAGTAGAAATCGAGGAAGCGGCATATGCCGCTTCTTTTTTATGCATGTATGATGGTTAGAGCGGACTTAAAGGGGATAAGAAGGAAGAATTTGGGGAAAGGTAGGGGGGATAGATAAACCAGATGGAATCGATAATCGGAGGTGTATCGGATGAGCAGGGTGAAGAAAATGCTTGCCGGCTTCGGGCTTGCACTTCTCACAGCGGGCATTCTGGCATGGAGCCAGACTCAGAACTATTCCGGGCCGACTATTCCCTCAGCCGTTCATAGTAAAGAGTTGCTTAAAGACGTCGCTGTTCCATGGTCGGCCACGAAGAATACGGTTCGACTAAATACTTCTAATCCTGTTCGTGCAGCCATACTAACATCCAAAACGTTGTGGCCATCTGACAACGCGCATAGTCGCCCAGACTGCGTCATTCTGGTGGACAGCCGTTCGTGGGCGATTGCGGCAGCAAGTACAGATTTATTACAGCATACGCTGGGTCCACTCCTGTATGTTGAAGAAGAGGGAATACCAAGGGAGACACTTGAAGAGCTAAGACGATTGAAACCCAAAGGGTCCCAGAACAACAAAGGAATCGATATTATTACGGTTGGCCCCATATCTGATGCTGTGAAGAAGGATCTAAGCGGACTAGACTACAAAGTCGATGCGATCACTGCCGAGGATCCTGCGAGAGCAGCTGCGGCCATTGATGAGTATTCAATAGCAGTCACAGGCACCGTGTCGAGTTCCGTTATTATAGGTTCCCTGGACCGGGCAGAGTACACTTTACCGGCGATTAGTTGGATTTCTCATAACCCGGAGGCATTGTTATATGTAAGTGCACATGAGATTCCAACTGCCACGGTGGAAGCTCTGGAGAAACGGCAGGGGCGGGCGAATATCTACATCCTTGGTCCTGAGAAAGTGGTCAGCGCTGATGTAGAGAA
This sequence comes from Paenibacillus sp. JCM 10914, assembly GCF_001315105.1. GTDB lineage: Bacteria > Bacillota > Bacilli > Paenibacillales > Paenibacillaceae > Paenibacillus_AQ. The sequence goes on from NZ_BAZR01000003.1 coordinate 261,395, forward strand.
GATGCTGAGACCATACGGAAACGTCAAACGAATCTCGGCAGAGGACCCTTATGACAATGCAATCCAGTTCGCCCAGTACCACGATGCAGATACGGATTTTGGCTGGGGAATGCAGAGTGCAGGGTATAGTTTCTCCTTCTCTACGCCAGATGCGCCTGCGTTATCAATCGCGGCCGCCCCGCTGTCTCATATGGGACAACATGCTCCGCTGCTATTCACGGAGCGCGATGGGGTACCCCGTGCACTGACGAAATACGTTGATGCCATTCAACAGCAGCATCTTCATTCTAAGACGGATGCCCCGGTCAGCCACGCCTGGATCATCGGGGATGAACAGACCATTACGAGCCGTATCCAAACGGAACTGGATCGTATGTTAGACACGATATCTACCAATAAGTGATTTGAACATGATGGGCCAGCAATAAAGAAAGGGTCATCTCCCATGCCTGAATGAAATTCAGACGTGGGGGATGACCCTATTTATGTTATACGGTTGGCTTTTTGATCATAAACGTATTAGGCGTACCATCCCCATACGAAGATGAATAGCGTTCCAAAGATGGTAACCAGACCTACAAACAGTGCAAATGCAATGTTGATATATACCGACTTCTTATCCTCTGCCTCGCCTATATGCATAAACAGTACAAGCTGTACGGCAGCCTGAATTATGGCGGTAACTAACAGTATGCCCATTTTGGCCGCGGAGGGCATATCCAGCAGAACAACGAGTGCAACAGCCGAAAGGACGAGGGACGATATATAGCCTGCAACGTGCTTGATCGGAAACAGTTGTTTCAACATGTCACATCAGTCCTTTCAGATATACAAAGCTGAAGATGAAGATCCACACCACGTCCAGGAAGTGCCAGTAAAGTGAAAAGATAAACGATTTATTGGCAGTCTTATGATCGAGCCCGTGACGCTTGAGCTGAATCAAGATGGCAATTCCCCACAGTAGACCGAAGGCAACGTGAGCACCATGCGTACCCAGAAGCGTGAACAAACTGGATGCGAATGCGCTGGTGGAGAGTGTCAGCCCTTCATGAACATAGGTAAAGAACTCATAAATTTCAACGGCCAGGAATCCTGCGCCAAGCAGCAGGGTAATGATCATAAAGATCATCATCTGCTTCTTCAGACCAAGCCGCATCGCATGGATGGCAAGTCCGATGGTGAAGCTGCTCGTTAAGAGCAAGAATGTCTCCACGAGCACAGGCGCGATCTCGAATACTTCTGGTCCACTTGGACCGCTGGCAAAGCGGTTTACGAGTACGAAGTAGACCGTAAACAATGTGGCGAATAGCGCGATTTCCGCTCCGAGGAAGAGCCAGAAGCCAAAGATGCGATTGCGGTTCTCCTCGGTTCCGTATTCAAGCGGCTGAGTGGCATCTATTTTCATACCGTATCACCCCGCAATTTTTGTTCTGTCTGAACGACTTCTTCGACCGGAATGTAATAGCCGTCATCTCGATCAAAGGACATGGATGCCAAGACGAGCAGAACGGCGATCCCTGCAATAATGGATGGCGTCCACCAACTGAAGACGAGGAAGAAGCCAAGGAAGAAGAAGGCGATACCTAGAATAAACGGTTTGCCGGAATTGCTAGGCATATGAATCTTCTTGATCTTATCATCCATGAGCGGTTCTTTGTTCTTCTTGGAGAACCAGAAGGCGTCACGGCCCTTGATTGTAGGTGTTACCGCAAAGTTGTATACAGGCACCGGACTTGGCGTCGCCCATTCAAGCGAACGAGCATCCCAAGGATCTCCCGTCTTGTCTCGCGGCTCGTAGCGGGTACTCCAATAGATATTGTATACCAGAATAACGAAACCGATAGCGAGACCTACGGCACCGACCATGGATAACATATTGAGCGGCCCGAAGCCGGTCTCTTCCGAATAGGTGTACGTACGACGCGTCATTCCCATCAGCGAGGAAGAACATCGGGAAGAAGGTAACGTTGAACGAGATCGCGATGAACCAGAAAGCCAGCTTGCCGAGCTTCTCGTTCAGACGGAAACCGAATACTTTCGGGAACCAGTAATGGAATCCGGCAATGACACCGAACACAACGCCTGGAATCAGGACGTAGTGGAAATGCGCAACCAGGAACATCGTATTATGGTACTGGTAGTCCGCACTAGCCATCGCAAGCATAACCCCCGTCACGCCGCCGATCGTAAAGATCGGGATGAATGCCAGGGAGTAGAGCATCGGTGTGGTGAAACTTATTCGGCCTTTATGGAGCGTGAATAGCCAGTTAAATATCTTGACTCCTGTTGGCACAGCGATCGCCATCGTAGTGATGGAGAAGAAACCGTTGACCATAGCGCCTTGACCCATCGTGTAGAAATGGTGAGCCCATACCAAGAAGGAAAGCGCTGAAATGACGAGCATACTCATGACCATCGACGTATACCCGTACAGATTCTTTCTGGCGAAGGTCGATATGATCTCACTGAATATGCCGAACGCTGGCAACACGACGATGTATACTTCGGGGTGTCCCCATACCCAGAACAGGTTGGCCCAGAGCATATCCATCCCGCCGTTCGTCATCGTGAAGAACTGCGAGCCGAACACGCGGTCAAACATCATAAGCAGCAGGGCAATCGTAAGCACCGGGAAGGCAAAAATGATGATGACGCACGTGATCAGAATCGACCAAGTGAACATCGGCATACGCATCAAGGTCATGCCCGGCGCACGCATCTTCAGGATCGTGACAATGAAGTTCAGACCGGTGAGAAGAGTACCTATACCGGATATCTGAAGCGACAGCGAGTAGTAGTTGTTACCGACGGTCGGACTAAATTCAATGCTAGCCAGCGGGAAGTAGGCAGACCAGCCTGCGTCCGGCGAACCTCCGATAACAAATGAAATGTTGAACAGCATGGCACCGGCAAAGAAAAGCCAGAAGCTGATCGCGTTTAATTTAGGGAATGCGACGTCGCGCGCGCCAATCTGCAGCGGAATGATGACATTCATCAGACCGAAGATAAATGGCATCGCCATAAACAGGATCATGATGACGCCATGCGTCGTAAATACCTCATTATAGTGCTGCCCTGTTAGAAACTCCATTTCAGGGGCTGCTGTTTGTGCACGCATCATCAGTGCATCGACACCGCCGCGGAATAACATAATCAAGGCCGCGATGACGTACATGACACCGATTTTCTTATGATCAACGGTCGTCAACCATTCCCGCCAGAGATAACCCCACTTCTTGTAGTAAGTTAACCCGAAGAGAATCGCGAGCGAGACGAGAACGATACTTACCATGGCGCCGTAGATCAACGGATCGCCGGTAACGAAAAATTCGTCCCATTTCATAAAGGCCTAGCTCCTTTCTGGATGTATGAAATAGATCGGGATTGAGCATTCACTGATGTGTGCGGTCTCCCATTTAATGTCCATCGTGTTCATGGGCCGGGCTCTCCTCGGCAGGGGAGTTTGGCAGCGGCTCGTTCGGATTCACGTTCGTCTCGCTGTCCAATTCCGACTCTTCCGTAGTTGACGGGTCCGGGTAATGCTCCTGATGTTCCTCATGGTCTTCGTTGCTGCTACCGCCATGATGATGACCTTCTTCAGGTGGAGGACTGAAATCCAAATGATGATTCGAGAAGCTCATTCTGCCGACATGTGCGGTGTCCAGCAGTTTATTGAATTCTTCCTCCGTAAGTGGCGGGGCTGTCTCTTTGACATCCTTGACCCACTTCTCAAACTCAGCTGGCGGCATGGAGAGTGCTTCGAACTCCATATGTGCAAATCCCTCACCGTTAAAGTTCGCGTTACGTCCCATCATCGATGCGGACTCTTCTGCGACCATGTTCAGCTTCGTGATCATATCGCTCATCGCGTACTTCTGACCGTGCAGTTGAGGAATCCAGAAGCTTGAGATGGTACCGAAGGAGTAAAGATTAAACTCGATCGGGCGGTTTGTCGGAATATTCACGTAATTGACGGTTTCGATGCCTTCTTCCGGATAGCTAAAGTGCCATTTCCAGTTGGAAGAAGAAGCATAAATAACGAGCGGCTTTTGATCCTCATAGCCGGCAGGAACATTCTCTACCGCCACCGTGGTCTTGACCGTCACGACCGAAAGAATGGCGACAATAACAATCGGGATCGCCGTCCATAGAATCTCCAGCCATTTACTGCCTTCCTCGTGTGGAGGCTCATAACCCTCGTTGGATTTCCTGGCTCGGTACTTGGTGAGCATGAAGATGTAAAGCGCATAAACGACAACTAATATCCCGACCATCATTAGAATGGAGAAAATGATTGTATCGGATAGGGTTCTGGCAGCCGGTCCTTTCGGATCTAATACGGTGAGTGAGCTGCAGCCCGATAAAAGCAATGTGAAGCTCATAAGAATTGCAAATAACGGCCCTCTTCTGTTCATGATGTACCCCTTTCCTTGAAACGGCTTGTTTCGATTCCGTGTACTTGACACCTCTATAGTAGAAATTTCCGAATCGCTTTGCAAAACACATAAGATAACATAAATAACAGTTAAATCCATATTCATGACGATGTGCGTAACTTTATGTGTGCAATTTGTTACAAAGTTGTTCGATTGTGAGGCAGATCATTGTAGTGACGCGGTTTTAAGGCAGTTCATACATTGTTCAAACATTCACGAGAGTTACCAGTTTCGTCACAAGTTCGGGCTGTTTTTTATGTGGAATCTCGATTAAAGAGAGCGACTAAGCCCAGTAATGACAAGGAATTAATGGGGATGTACATAAATTCACAAATTATGTTATGGCTAAAATCATTTCCATTTTCACTGGTTCATAAGTTGCCTATTCCTTCTTATGATATGATGGTAATAATGAGCAAGATTACGGAAGGTGAGGGCGACGGGAGTGCGTTTATTCTGGATATGGCTCGTATTTCTAATGGCTAGTTGGCTCTGTGCATTTCTTCCTGAGGTGGGTGGTGCGAGTCCAGGTGAGCTGCCTTGGAGGCTTGGCAGCAGCGCTGCCTTCTTCGCAGCTTTCTTTATCGTACCATTATTCCGGGGGAGTCCCGCTATGCTATTTGTCACTATATTGGTCGCCTCGATCTGTTCCATCATATCGCTTTGGCCATCGAGCTCGAGTGATCTGAATCCTTACGCACTGCTTGTATATTCCATTCTTGCAGGAAAAGCGGTTTATCGACTATCGCCAGTCTATGCCGCTATGATTGGCGTTGTACTCACGATGGGGGCGATGCTGCCCGGCATGTTAGGTTTAACAGGGTTCCCTTGGCTGTACGTCGGAGTATACTCGCTTATGCTCGGATTCGCGCTAACTCTGTTTAAATTCATCGCATCACGGTATGAAGAAACCACGGCTCGCAATGAAACGCTTCTCAGCGAATATCGTAATATGAAACGTCGTCTCATCACGGAAGAACAGCATGCTCGCCAAGAGGAGCGGGCACAGGTCGGGCGGGATATTCATGATTCAGTCGGACATAAGTTAACGGCACTCTTAATGCAATTGGAGATGCACCGGATGCAGAGCGACGATCGCACGGCTGAAGTTATGCAAGGACTCAAAGTATTGGCCAATGAAAGCCTGGAGGACACCAGGGACGCGGTCAGATCGCTAAAGCAACAGGAAACAGGCGGGCTACCTGCGATCATGGGGTTGTTGCGTCGACTGGAATCCGAAAGTCTGATACGAGTAACCCTGACCGCGCGGCATGGTGCGTTAACGGCTCCGCTCCACAACAAGCAATCAATCGCCGTATACCGGGCAGTCCAGGAAGCGATGACTAACGCGATGAAGCATGGAAGTGCGCGTGAAGTGCATATCTTGTTTGAAGCACCAGGCGGCGGTTTGTTCCGTTTTGAGGTTACGAACCCCTGCAACCGAAGCAGAGGGGCATATGCCGAAGGGTTCGGATTAAAGTCTATGCGCGAGCGGATGGAGGGAGCTGGCGGCCAATTGGAGATTGCACAATTCGACAGCCAGTTTATCATACGTGGAACACTGAACATGTCGAAACCATGATAAGGAGAGAAATCTATGATACGCATATTGCTTGCAGAAGATCAGTCCATGGTTCGTCAAGGGTTGAGGATGATGATTGAGAGCGACGCGGAAATGAAAGTATCCGGTGAAGCTTGTAACGGTAGAGAGGCAATTGCCTTGTGCGAATCGCATATATACGATGTGGTTGTCCTCGACATCCGCATGCCGGAGATGGATGGACTTGAAGCGGCTCGTATCATCCGCGCTCGGTGGCCGCAGACCAAAGTGCTAATCCTTACCACATTTAACGATGATCAATACGCGGTGGACGCATTGCGAAGCGGAGCTAGCGGCTATATGCTGAAAGAGGCGGAACCGGATGCGTTAATCCGTTCCATTCGCAGTTGTTTGAACGGCGGATTGTCATTGCAGGAGCATGTTGCGGCGAAAGTCATTCCGAGACTTCTTGAGGAGAAGAAACAGATAAGTGTGGATCCTTCCATAACGCCACGAGAATTATCGATCATCCGACTGATCGGTGAAGGTCGCAGTAATCGCGAGATCGCCCTCGAATTGGGTTTATCTATCGGCACGGTAAAAAATCACGTCAGTCAGGTCATGGATAAGCTGGAACTTCGCGACCGGACGCAGTTAGCGATTTATGCAATCAGGCACAATGTCGTGTGAACAATTGCTTCAAGCAGCGTACATATCGATTTAACATGACGGAAGTCATGGTTTACTTCATAACGGATGACTGAGGACAGTGATGACACTGTCTTTTTCTATATATATTAAATGGCAGTGACGGATATTTAGTCCGAGGAGTGGGCAAGGCTGCATTCCTGAACAGAGTAGGATAGGAGCGTGTAATATGCTGGAAACGGTGGAACTGCGTAAAGTGTATAAGGGGAAAATAGCGGTACAAGAGGTTAGTCTGTATTTGGACCAAGGGGAGTCCGTCGGATTGATAGGTCCTAATGGTGCCGGGAAGTCGACGACGATTTCCATGATTTCTTCGCTGCTTAAACCGACAAGCGGCGATGTCCGCTTGCATGGAAAGAGCGTGATCCAACAACCGCAAGCGATCCGTAAAGTGCTTGGGGTGGTCCCACAAGAAATTGCGCTGTATGAGGAATTGACAGCGTATGAGAATCTTAAGTTTTTTGGTCGGGTATATGGTTTGAAAGGAAAGGAGCTTGAACAGAAAATTCAAGAGCTGCTGGAGATGGTAGGTTTGCGAGATCGACAGAAAGAGCTGATCAAGACGTATTCTGGCGGCATGAAGCGGAGGATTAATATTGTTGCAGCTCTTCTGCATGAACCTCAGATCGTCATCATGGATGAACCTACCGTAGGGATTGATCCACAGTCTCGCAACCATATCTTGGAGACGGTAAGGTTGCTCAATCGGGTGCAAGGCACAACGGTGTTATATACAAGTCACTATATGGAAGAAGTGGAGCAACTGTGCCAAAGAATGTACATCATGGACCATGGACAAATCATCGCCGCGGGTACCCGTGAGGAACTGCAGCACATACTCGCAGGCGAAGATACCATCATCATTCAATTGAGTCATAAAGAGTTTGGCTTGACGCAGGAGCTAGAGTCATTTGAAAGTATTCGACAAGTGGAAGAGACTGAACAGGGATTAAAGCTGATCGTGATCAAGAACAGTCCGATCATGTCAAGAATTGTACAGGCCGCAGAGCGCCATCATGTACAAATATTGAACATTCATGTCCAATCGCCTAGTCTCGAAGATGTATTTCTTCATTTGACTGGCCGAACGTTACGGGATTAAGGGGGCGCGCGACTTTGAGTGTATTTTTCAAAAAAGACTTTCTGGTGTACTGGAGAGACCGCAAAGAGATGTTGATTGCGCTGCTCCTGCCGATCGCACTCATCCTGACCCTTGGATTCACGATGCCAAATTGGGTGGAGAATGCTAACGAGTCTCTGGACATGAAGGTTGCGCTAGTGGACAGCAACGAACATGGTGCTGGACTAACAGCATTTCAGAAAAGCCTCGAGGGCCGAGTGTCCCAAGAACAAATGGCGAGTATACGGCCGGCAGCTTCCGAATTCGATCCGAAAACACACTTGATGCAATTGTTTGAAGATGAGGAAGTCAAAGGGTTTCTCGAGGTTTCTGTGATGGAAGAAGCAACTGCGATGGAAGCACTCGATATTGAGAAGGTGACGGCCGTTATTACGATACCAGAAGGTTATACTCTGGCTGCTCTCGATAAGCTTTTTCTAAACGAAGGGGATGGCGCAGCATTAACTATTACCGCGCAAGAAGATTCCATAAAGGTGAGCGTTCTGCACAATATACTGAGCGGTTACCTGAATCAAGTCAACTTTCATGCGGCTGTGACGAATGCAATGGGAAGCCAATCCGGTGCATCGCAAACGGAATTTACGGAGACGATCACGCAAAGTCCGAGGGGCGGACTTGAAGAGATCGAAGGGGTGCAGATGATCACCTCGTTTCAATATTACACCATTGCAATCAGTATTTTCTTTGCTTTATCCATATCGACTACGACCGCTTCCAAATCTATTACGGAAAAGCGGGAACAAGTGTTCATGCGCATGCTGCTGGCCGGAATGCGCCCATACCGTTACCTGACGGGCAAGGTCATCTCAACGTTCTGCATGTCGTTGATGCAACTGAGTGTTATCATCGTCTGTTCGCATTTTATTTTTCGTTTGTTTCCGGGTCGCTCGCTATCCTTTTGGGTAGGAATGGCGATTATCCTCATATTGTTATGTTTCGCGGTGTCGGCACTTTCCGCGTTATTCACGGCGTTATTATTCCGAATGAACGATGCGGATGTAGCGATCGGCTTTGCATTCGTTCTGCTGGTTGTGTTAGGCGTGGTAGGCGGCAATCTAGTGCCGATGTATATACTACCGGATTGGGTTATGAATGTGGGCAGAGTCACGCCTAATGGCATAACATTAACATCCCTGATTCAATGGATTCAAGGAGGTACTTTCCAGGATATGTGGAACTCCATCCTATACTTAGGCACCTTCTTTGTTGTCGTTATGGCAGCAAGCCTGTGGATTTTCCCGAGAAGGGGGCACATCTAATGTTTCCCATATTGCTGTCACAGTGGATGAAAGACAAGCGTAATCCGTCGATGGTCCTGCTGTTTATTGGTCTTAGTATTGTGGCGACCTTGATGTTCGGTGGCAACATAAACAATAAAATGAAGATTGATGTTTTTGGAGAAGGCGGAGCGTTCAATGAATCGCAATCCAGGTGGATCGAATTGTTAAATGAGAGCGATACGCTCGAATTCAACATTCAGAATGAACAAACTGCACGAACAAAGGTCCGGGAAGGCCGTGCGGATTTAGCCGTGAAGCTAATGGAAAATGATTATCGGATGATTGTCGCAGTCGACAATTCGAACGTCCATTTAGTAGAGCAGCATATTCAGTCTGTCTTTGCCAAAGAAATACAACTGCGTGCCCTATCGGTAATGTCAGGGGATGAGAAGAACTTTCGTGAGAGCGTGGAGTCTTTCATGGAGACTCCGCCTCTAAGAATGCATGTGCTGACACCGGAAGGAGAAGAACTCGTCCAGTATGACATGTCTTTGCAACTGCTCTATGGTTTCTCTCTGTTTCTGGTCATGTTCACGGTTGGCTTCAAGGTGAATACGATTACCAAGGATAAGACGTCGGGAATCTGGAATCGGTTGATTCTTTCGCCCGTGAGAAAGGCGGAGATGTATCTAGGTCATTTGATCTATAGTACTCTGATCGGGATGAGCCAGGTGATTATTGTATTGTTGATCTTCCGGTTTGGCTTTGGATTTCATTTCGGTGATCGATATGGACTATTGCTGTTCATCATCGCAATATATATCTTGACAATCGTAGCGATGTCGATGCTTCTTGTGGGTATCCTTCAGTCACCAGAACAATTCAACATGTTGTTCCCTTCCATTATTCCAATCATGCCGCTCATTAGCGGGGTCTATATGCCACCGGGACTGATTACGAATCCGATTCTGCTCAGTATTGCAGAGATCATTCCGTTGACGCATGCGATGGAAGCTTTGACTACAGTCTCTATGTACGGTGCAGGATGGTCAGAGGTGTGGATTCCGATCTCCAAGCTCATGCTCATTGCTGTACTGTGTATGGGGGTCGGTATCAATTTAATGGAGCGTCAACATGTGTAGATGACCAAAGCAAGCCAGGGCTAGATTCGGACTTGATATCGGATGAAGTTGCCAATCTCGTACTATACCTCGCTTCAGACGTGTCCAGTTATTCTACTGGATCCGAATTCGTAGCGCGTAATAGAATTGCATTATGGCATCAGCCGCTTTCCGTACCAGAGGAGAGCGGCTTTTTTCTGCTCCGTTGGGAAGCAATGGAGGAATAATTCAGGGCATCCGCAGTCCGGATTGCAGAATCAGCTTAAGAAAAACTTTAGATTATCCCTAATATTCCTTAAGTTTTTGTGGTTACACTGGAATACAAAGAGAGAGGGAGATGTTGTAGTTGAAAAAATGTTTGATATTACTCGTCATTGTTCTGTTGATTGGCTGCGAATCGGCCCCGGGGCTGATATCACGCGATCAAGGGATGAGCGGAGGCGGTGAGGGACAAGCCTCAGAGGTTGAACCCGATGCTCCGAATCCGTCAGAGGAAGCGGGAAATTACGATACGGTATCGCTGTCTTCGGAACAAGTAACGCGCGGAAACCTGGTACTGGTCAACAAGGATTATCCAATAGATCCTGTGGCGGTTCCTAACGATATCCTTAATCTATATGACTATCCAGAGATGACCGAAGGTTATGTGCTGCTCGATAATAGGATTCGCCTGTCCAGGTATGTGGTCGAGCAGTTTAAGCTCATGATTCAGGCGGCAGATCAAGATGGAGTTAACCATTTCATGATTAGTAGCGGGTACCGGGATAATGAAGAGCAAGAGGAGTTGTATCGCGATAAAGGATCGGATTACGCACTGCCGGCCGGCCATAGCGAACATAATCTTGGCTTGTCATTGGATATAGGATCTACGCAGAAGGCTATTGATCGATCACCCGAAGGAAAATGGCTGCGACGTCATGCATGGGAATACGGATTTATTCTGAGATATCCTGAAGATAAGACGGCTATCACCGGCATTCAATTCGAACCATGGCATTTCCGCTATGTTGGATTGCCTCACAGTCTGATTATGCATGAGCTTGACTACACGTTGGAGGAGTATCTGGACTTTTTGAGACAAGAAGGGGTTTATACGACAGAAGTCAAAGGTATGCCATATGAGATTCGATATATTCCGGCAACGGGTGCAGATCTCCGAGTTGATGTTCCATCCGGCCTAGAGTATGAAGTATCCGGCGATAATGTAGGCGGACTGATTATAACTCTTCCAATGGGCACTGACGGGAAATAATGAGATTATTAAAAGGATTACTGTGGACAACGTATCTATTGTATCTCTACGTATTAATTAAAGTGATTCTGTTCAAGTTCGGAGCAGTGGATATATCCTTTCTGTGGCAGCAATGGTTCCAAGCGCTGGACAATCCAGATTCCGTTTATAATCGGCTGGATCGCGCAAACTTCACGCCATTCAAGTCCATAAGAGTGAATGTGAGTCGGCTATCGGATACGCATCACATGATGCATTTCTTCGGGAACATCGCTATATTTATCCCAAACGGTGTCTTCATGGGGTTCATGTTCCGGCAGTATCGCTTCATCGCCGCTTTTCTGAGCTCGTTCATGCTTAGCCTGGGTCTGGAGTGTTCACAGATTTTCTTTGCTATGGGCAGCTTTGATGTAGATGATCTCATTCTAAATACAGCTGGGGGTATCTTAGGATACGTGATATTCATAGTGTTGGACGGGATTTATACGAGGGAGCAGCATATCCATCAAGAGAAAGAGCGCGTGAGGAACTGAGTTAATGTTCCTGCGCGCGCTCTTGTTTGATTATGAATATTTATTCGAGAGTGCTTTTACCCACCGGGCATGAAATTCCGTTTCTGTACATTGGAAGATACCGGTGAAGTCATCTGGACGACGTATGAGCTTGTTTAATGATTCCAGTCCGTACTGTTCAAGGATGTACGCCGTCAGCAAATAAGCGAATTGAAAACCTTGCTCCCCGAACTGCCAACTGTCATCGTTAAGTTCTTGTAATGTGGGGACCGAACCGCTCTTTATCGCGTCAGCGGTAGTATTCCGAATGAAATCCGGCGTCATTTGCTGTGCCTCATAACCACCGATGCCTTGACACAACCACTTCGGAGCATTTGGATTAATGTCGTTAACCAACCACATCGCATACAGATGAAGGGTAGACCGTAGAATGGAATGATACGTATGCTCTGGACCCGGGCTGAGTGGAGAGACGATTTGCAGCGTGTTGTTACTGTAAGTTCCCATGAACCAAGATGGAGCATCGTCTTCGCCCACGGCTTGATGAAATGCTGGAAGGTCAGGATAAATCTCGATTGTAATCTTGGAAGGCTTGTGATTATACTTGGCTGCAAGCTGCTCCACGTTATTTTTCAGTTCATTTAGTATATCCCGATGTACCTGGGAATGTTGATCTTCGGTTATATTCTTGCTTTCAATCGTTACTAGATCTTGAATTGACTTCATGGCTAGCGCACCCCATTCTTTAAGATTTACTCGTAATTTCTCCAACGCACGATACAATCGATTCTTCACGGCGCTTTCCCGCATACCCACGATCTTGGATACTTCATTTAGCGTACAATCCGCGAAGAACCGTAATGAAATAATTTGCTGATCCAACTCGCTTAACTGCTGCATAGCAACACTGATATCAATGCGAATATCGATATATCGGGCAAAATCAACGGATATCGACTGTGTTTCATATTCCATGAAGTCATACGTCGTCTCGCTCTTCCGAGAGTTGCTCCGATATTCATTCTTCATCACATTTTGAGCGATCCGAAAAATCCAGGTGAACAGGCTGGACTTACCTCGAAATCGATGAAGATTCTCCATCGCCTTGAGGAATACCTGTTGTGTCAGATCTTCGGCTGCGGCTTCATTGACCTTCAGTGCAAAGTAGTGGCGAATTCGCATTCGATAATGATGGTAAGTGTGTTCAAAATCGTGAATGGTTCCCTGAGCATCCGGATATTCAGGGAGTTTGTCATGAGCTCGTGACATCAGTAAGAACCTCCTCTTGACCTTACACTTAATTAGACACCGGAGAGGGGAGAAAAGCCACAACGATATTTCATAAGCATCGATTTAGCGTTTGATTGTCGGTTGGGCATATATGAAATTGCGCTGCGAGTATTGGTATCAGCTCGTGTACGAAATAGAAGCCATAGCGGTCTCAGGATGTTATTCCTTCGCCACGATGGCTTCTATTTGGTGTAAATCTCGATGAAGGGGTGCTCAATTTGCGAAAGGATGCGTATGTGCAGGCTTTTACGTTGGAATTGACCCCGTTAGAGGAAAAAGAGGCAAATATGCAGGTTTTTATCATTCATATCGTCCAGTTTGCCCTAACCCGGCTTAAAAGCCTGCACTTTTGCAGGTATTTCGTAGAAATGTGATGTTTGCTCTGCTAAAGCCTGCACTATTGCAGGTATTCCGTAAACACGCCACGATAACGCTGCCTAAGCCTTTTAAGCCTTCATTTAGTCAATCGGCTTTAGTGCCGAAATAGCTTGCTTGTTCAACCGGTTAAACATGATGAGAAGCACGGTCAACATAATAAGCACGATGCTGAATAGCATGGCAAACGTACTGCTGACATATTCGGAGATGAGTCCGGCAATTGCGGTTCCGATGACAGAAGCAATGCTGGAGATGACGTACCGCGTACTGCTGATGCGTGCCAGGTACCGATCTGAAGTAATCGCCTGAGAAAGGCTGCCATGCACAACAAAGGCCATCGACAGCCCGCCATCGAATAACATGGCGCCGATAAAGGCAACAGCAAATTGTTGGGATACCATAATGAGTGTTATACCGATTCCGGATATCGCAAGCGTTAAGCTAAGCAGCAGGTGCCAGTTCCAATGTTGAATACGGGATAGCAGGAACACCCCGATTAGATTGCCAATGCCCATCCCAGTCATCAGTAACCCTGCTTGAACCACATCCAGCTTCAGTTGTTGTTGCGAATAGATGACGATCATCAGTGATATGAAGACGGCTGTGAAATTCAAGGAGAAGTGGTACATCGTCATTAACCGCTGGATTGGATGGTTAAGTATGTACCCGAATCCTTCATGGATATCTTGTATAAAGCCTCTAATCCCCCTCGTCATCAACCGAAGCTCAGCAGGGGGATCGTACTGGGCTGTATTCGTAATCAAGAGGACCGAGAGAAGCGATAGCGTGATCGCCACCATCTCAATCGATAACGTATAGACGATACCGTAATGGGTGAGTACCAATCCAGCCAGAACGGGACCAATCAGCAGGCTGACTGCATCGGCTCCTTCCAAGTAATTATGAGCATTTAATAAGTTCTTTCGTCCGACGAGCGCGGGGATCATGGAATTAAAGGAGATCCGCTGAGTCAGGCCCGCAAATCCGAGAACGGACATCAGGACAGCCAATGCCGTTATACTAAGCCAATCGTGATAGGCCAGGAAGATCATAACGAGCATCGTCAGCACACGGACAGCATCGGATAATATGACGACTTGTTTTTTATTTCTTCGTTCGATGAAGGTTCCCGCAGGTAATGCGAATATCACCGGAGCGATCTGGGAACATATCGTAATCAGCGCCGTAGTTAGCGGGGAATGCGTCTGGTGAAGCACAATCCACGGAATGACAAGCGCGCTGAATTGATTACCGGTTAACAGAATGATTTTGCCAAGCCAAATTTTGAGAAAGTCCGTGTTCTTGTATATGAGAGTAGATTTCATGATTTATACCTCTTTATAAATGTAATTTGATTTATAAGAGATATGTATTACAACGGGCTAATCCCTCCCTATAATGTGAAGCGGCTTATTTATGCATAGTATCGTGAAGTAAAGTGGCCAGTGAAACGATTGACATGTTGGATTAGAGGGATAAATCATGAGTTCTGTTGATTTGGTTGTTCATCTATTATTTCAGTATCTTATATACCTTACCTTATAAACGCACAAGAAAGATAGTACAGATTGCATATAATATGACAATCACATGAAGAGAAAGAGAGGTGATGATGTCGATGCCTTCTAGAAGACGGCGTGTCAGAAAGTCGAAGCATGCTGACGTACAGCAGTGGGTTGGCCAGCCGGTAGTTATCATCCTCAAAGACGGAAGCAGTTACATCGGTGAGCTGAATGGCATACAGGGTCAGGAAGTCACGATCTCTGGATATAGGGTACATCAAAAAATGCCGACGGCTATTGCCGACAGCGGAGATCGTGCTCAAATCTCAGGGTTCTTCGATTTCCTGTTCGGCGGGGCTTCCAACGCCCCGGCGGGTGAAGCAGGAGCAGAAGGTCAAAGCGCGGCAGGTGGCGGCGGTGCATTTGGGTTTATTGGCCAGATGATGCCGCATATTACAATGGGGATGAAGGTTATTAAAACAATCATGCCCTTGATGAGCATGTTCAAGATTTGATAATGATTGAGATAGAAGCTTGAGCAGTCAGCTCAAGCTTCTTTGTTGCTCTAGCCAAGCGGGACTATTCATTCGCCAGCGCGCGGCGGATAATCGAGAGCGTTTCATTCAGGGTATGCTCATCGCCTGTATCCTTCGCTTGCAAACCTATGAGCATTGGGATATAGACAGCCATCATTCGGGCAAGCAAATGGGTCTGTGCATCGACAGTTCCATAGGTATCGAAGAATTGCTGCCGAGCTGCAGGCGGCAGGAAGCTGTACGCGATACTCAGATCACAAGCAGGGTGTCCAATTTGAACATCTCCCCAGTCGATGACGCCATATATGATACCATCATGATCAACCAATATGTTCTTGAAATGAAGATCACCGTGCAGCAGAACGTGCTTGGGGTTGACTCGGTCTAGCGTGATTTCCTCCAAGAAGCTCTCGATCTCCAACCGGTCTGCAGCTGAGAGGCAGGAGCCAAGACTAGTCAGAAAACCATACATTCGTTCTTTGCGACGGGTCAGATCCAAGAGGTTGCGTTGGTCATGCAATAACCCGGCTTGAGCTGCGGTATTAGTAGGATAGGTATGTAACGTTTTCAGAAAATGTGCGAGTTTCCCAGTTGAGCGAACTCGGACCTCATCGCTTAAACCGATAGGGAACGTGCCGGATAAATAGGTGTATCCGAGGAAGGGAGAGGGATAATCGGCTGTTTCGTTACCGAAGAACAGCGGCTTGGCGTATGGTAGTGTAATAAAGGCATCCAGCTTAGGCAGGATCAGCGACTCCTTCTCCAGCAGCGGAATGGCTGCCTTCCTTCGGGGAAAGCGAAAAACATAGTCATCGCCAACTTGATAAACCATGTTGTCCCAGCCGCTTCCTATCAAGCAGACCGGAAGTGAAGTAAGCCGGGGGAATTGTGTTGAAATAAGATGCTCGACCAATTTGTCGTTAATCGTCCAATCCGCGTCCCACTGTTGCTTAGCCATCTCATCAGTCGCTCCTTTCGTGCGTTTGTGGATTATTACTATATCAGAGATGTATCCAATCGTCCAATTGCTTCATAGTGATTCCTTTCACAATTATAATATTGTATAGTATGAAGAGGTGATTGATTTACAGCTATTATCCATACACAACAGACAAAAAAGAAGAGAAGGGATTCAAGTGCCATATTTGCGTTTTAAAGGTTTTTCGAACGTTTTTCTGGAAGAACTCACACCAAGGATTGTTGATGAATTTGCCAAGGTTGTTCAAGTACCTAAAGAAATCGTGAAGATCGAGCTGCTTCCTTATCAGATTATTACGAATACACCATTATCCGTGGAGATACTTATGTTCGAGCGGCCGCAAGAGATACATGACGCGGTGGCTGACAGCATTCACCGCTTGCTGTTAGAGAAGGGGTACCCGAACGTACATATCTTTTTCGTTATATTGCAGCGTAAGTTATATTACAAAGAAGGCAAGCCATTGGAATGACCCGCCATGTTAAGAGATACGAAAGCCTGTAGCGACATTCGCTTACAGGCTTTCGTCATTTACATAACGTATTTGGCGATTATCCAGCTAGCAAGAGCCATGAACCACGAGACAAAACCGAATATCATCACAATCTTGTTCTCGCTCCAGCCATATTTGAGACTGAAATGGTAATGGATTGGTGCCATCTTGAATAATCGCAGCTTCGTTCGCTTGTAATACCATACTTGAAGAATGACGGAGAGCTGCTCGGCTAAGTAAATGAAGAAGAGCAGAGGAATCAGAATCTCAACCTTCTCAATCACGGCCAGGAAGGAGAGGGAGCCGCCAATCGCAAGTGAACCCGTATCCCCCATAAACGCTCTGGCAGGATAAATATTATACAGCAGGAGTCCAAGTAAACAACCGATCATCACCAGCGAGAACGTCTGAACTTCAGGTCGATCGGAGATGAGGAAGAAGAAAAAGTATGTAGGTATAGCCACATTGATTAACAGCCCGTCCAGTCCGTCCGTGAAGTTGATCGCATTGGCGGAGCCGACGATAAACAATAGCATGATAATAACATAAACGCTGAGCGGTAGATTCAATTGAAATCCATGAAATAGCGCAATGTCACTGGTTAGCGAGAAGTATCGGAACAGCACGAGCAGCAAGGCACCCGTAAATAGGAATTGAAAAACCAGCTTCATCTTCCCAGATATGCCGGAAGGATCCTGCCATGCGGCTTTTTTGAAATCATCCATGAACCCGATCGAACTGAACAATAAGAAGGTCGCGCATAGAAAGACGGTAAGCGGTGCTGGATGGAACTGCAGTGAAACGGCAACCCCGATGAGCAGGATGAGTCCCGCCATTAGCGGTGTTCCGCGCTTTGCCTGATGATCGGCAGGCAGCTCGGTGCGGATCGGCTGAGTGAGCTTCAATGTTCGAAGTCCCCATATGAGGAGTGGTGTAAACATGGTGACTAGGAGAAGGAAAGTCCGGAAACACCGAGTATACCATTCATTTCTACCACTTCACTTTCTGAATTAATCGGCAAATATGATAACGTCTTCAATATAATATATTTCATTGAAATGGACAAATATTCTTATTTCATAAACTGAGTTTCATTTTTTACGCTCCGTTAATGGACATTTTGAATGCCATCTCGGTCATCTCGGCAACACGATAAGGATATCCCGCTCGCATCCACCATGTCCAGCTAATTCGGTTCTATATGAACATGAACATCGTAAACGCCATGAACCTGCTTCAATTCGTGCTCCACCTGATCGGATATGTCATGAGCTAATCGGATATCCAGGTTGGATTTGACGAGGATGACGATATCGACAACCGTATTGCTGCCGTAATTCCTGGCACGGATGTCTTTCACACCCTTGACGCCATATACTTGCTGCACGGTCGTTCGATAAGCACGTATCGTATCTTCATCGAAGCCGTCGGTTAAGTGATGAGAAGCGTCGCGGAAAATGTCCCAAGCTGTCTTGCAGATTAGGAAACCGACCAGAACGGCAGTCAGCGGATCCAGCCAAGGTAATCCGAACTGCGCCCCTACGATACCGATCACGGCTCCAACACTTACCCAAGCATCGGAGAGATTATCTTTGGCCGTTGCCATTACTGCTTGGCTATTGATTCGCACAGCTAACCGTTTATTGTAACGATAGACGAAGTACATAACGATTGCACAGAATATCCCGGTCCAGGCGGAGATTAAGTCAGGCGATTCATGTTGTCCGGAAAATACGGAGGAGATCGCGCCGATCAGAACCTGGATGCCGACCGCCATCATAATGAAAGAGGCAATGAGCGAAGCGACGGTCTCTGCCTTCCAATGCCCGTAAGGATGATCCCTATCCGCAGGCTTCTGCGATAAGCGAAGCCCGATCAGAACGGCGATAGAAGCCACAATATCGGTTGCGTTGTTTAGTCCATCGGCTCGTAAAGCCTCGGAATTGGCGGTATTTCCGATCCATAGTTTAATAGCGGATAAACATATATATGCGATGATGCTGATGATCGCACCTTTTTCACCTAATTTTAAATTATTATAGCGTTCCTGTTCCAATTCCAGCGACTCCTTCCGTATCCCCCACAATGTACTTGACTATAGTAACAAGCTCAATATGGGTGGGTCTAGAGCAACGTTTTTTCCTGTCTCTTACTAAGTGACTAGTAGCTAAAAGAGTTGCGCTGGTCAAAGAATGGTGGTCGAACTCTGCATTTCTTCCTTCGGTCAAACGAGGAACGTGAATAGTAGAGTAAGGGGAAAGAAAATAGGGTAACCGGTAGGATCGTTTAAGATCTTACCGGTTACCCTATTTGTATTTTATCGGACGCTTGCGGTTGATTGACGCGGTATCAGGAGAGTAGGCAGCTTGATCTGGTGATATTCGCTGCTTGGGTTCTCGATCTGTTGAATCATTAATTGGCCGGCTTCATGGCCGAGTTCCAGTTCCTGCTGAACCACCGCCGTCGGAGGAACCATGCAGAAATCGGGAAATTCAACGTCATCAAAGAAGATGACAGAGAGGTCCTCCGGCACCGACATGCCCAATCCGAGGGCTGCCTGAATCACATGTGGGCTGAAGTTGGAGGACATTAATGCAGTCATATGTGGATTAGTTTGTATGAATTGTTGGATCAAGCTGATCACTTCTTCATCGGTACTGTTCATCATCAGACGCGTCATCTGCAAACTCCGATCGATCAGGATATGATGATCCTCCAATGCTTGCTCGTAACCGTCAAGACGATCCTCGATGCTCGAGGTTCCTTCGACTACAGTAGAGATAAATCCGATCTGACTATGTCCCAGTTCATGCAGATGCTTCACGGCCTGGATAGCTGCGCCATAGTTATCCGAACTGACCGAATTCGTCTCAACCCCCTTTAACTTTCGATCGAGCAGAACCAAGGGAAAGCGGTTGAGCGTCAGCGACAATATCTCGTTATTGTAGTGCTCGCCCTCTACTGGATAAATGATGAGCCCCTTCACGCCGGCCTGTTTCATCTCTTGGATCTTCAAGATTTCTTCATCTTGAGAATCATTCGTCTTGGCAAACAAGAGACGATAGCCGTTCTTGGATAAAGCATCCTCGATTCCGCTTAATAGATTAGCCGTAAATCGATTGTCGAGACGTGGGAGGAGAAAGCCGATCGTGGGCAGATTCTCATGTTCTCTATCGTATAAGGTTATATCCTCGATATCCTCGGCATTATGATCGGAGACAAATGTTCCCTTGCCTTGTAGTCGGTGAACAACGCCCTTATCTACAAGGGCTGTAAGTGCGTTCTTCACGGTGATGCGGCTGACGCTGAACTGCTCAGCGAGTTCGTTCTCGGAAGGAATGCGAGTGCGCGGGCTCCAATTCCCGCTGCGGATTTGCTCGATAATATGTGCTTCTATTTTCTTGTACATGGGTATGAATTTCTTCGTCATGGCCTTATCTCCAATCCATTGGTAATCCGTATATAAATATATTATAACGATACAACTTATACAAGTATTAAAAGTTCAGAACAAGTTCAGCTGAAGTTGAAATATAAAAAAAGATGAAATTATATCAACGTGTAATATATTTTATTACTAATAATAGGGCTAAAACAAGTAAGTTGCAATTAAGTTGTATCAAAAAATAAACATTTACATCAAAAAGTATGTTGTTTATATTGTTACTAAAGTTTGGTATTCAAATTGAAGAAAAGGGTGGTAGCAGATGAAAAGAAAAGCAAGCATGATGATGTCTCTGTTCATTGCATTTTCACTGATTGTAAGCGCTTGCGGTGGTGGTCAATCCGAAGGCTCAGATCCAGGTGGAAATAAGGAGCTCACGATGTGGACATGGAAAGTGGCATACACGCCGGGTATCGAGCCGCGGCCAAGTTGTATGAAGAGAAAACAGGAATCAAAGTGAAGGTAGAGACGTTCACCCCTGATGATACGTACCGTCAGAAATTCCAAGCCGCTGCTAACTCGAAGAATCTACCGGATGTAATGAACTGGTGGGCAGCTGCAGGGGATTCGATCGAAAATTCAGTCGTTGAACTGTCTGGCGAGATCGGTGATGACATTCTGAGCACGTATTACAGTGCAGCCATGGACCCGATTATTGTCACGCAAAGTCAAGTTGATTCATGGCAAGCAGACAAGAACGCAACCAATATTCAGAAATCGTTGAAGGCCGGCCAATTCTACGGTTTGCCGCTTGATATCGGAGGGTTCTTTACCTTCTACGGCAATAAGAAGATTATCGAAGAAGCGGGACTGAGCGCTGAGGCGCCGCAAACCTGGGAAGAATTCGTATCGATGATGGAGACGATTAAAGAGAAGACCGGTACACCGGGATTGGTATTCGGTGCGAAGCTTCCGGATTTGTGGGAGAACTGGGCAGGTTCAGCACTTTCGATCATGTTAAATGAGCCGCAAGGTTATATCGATCTGTTAGAACGTAACTCCAAACTCAGCGATCCTGCGAATTTGCCTGTTGTAAAAGCGATGGAGACACTGGCAGATAAGGATCTGCTTATGCCAGGGATCTTGTCAACGGATATCGATGGTGCGGATCAAGCGTTCGCAGCTGGCAAAGCTGCATTTGATCTTGGCGGATCCTTTACCATGTCAACACTGCTTGCGATGGGCATGAATCCGGAGGATATCATTGCATTCCCGGTACCGCCGCTTGAAGGCTCGAAGATCACAAGCTGGACGACAGATCCATTTACTTTAACAATGATGTCGGTGAACAAGGATTCGAAGAACAAGGAAGATGCACTTGATTTCATTAAATTCCTGACAGCCGATCCGGATGCGGCGATTGCGTTTGCGAATGCGGCATATACCGTTCCAGCACTGAATCTGGGAGACCGTTCCGCAGAATTGGAACCAAGTTTGAAGGCGATTTCAGACGCATTTTCCACCGAGCCGGGACCATACAGCCAGGCATCCCCTGCGATCAATACGTTCCGCGGCAAGCATAAGGAATGGGAAGTCTACGCCCAATCGATGCAATCGATGATGGAGAAGAAGATGTCTGCCGAAGAAGTAGCGAAAAAGTTTGACGATACGATGGAAAGCCTTAAAGCGAGCGGCAACTAAGAATATGAATAAGGCGATTGGCAGGTCCCATAGATCGGCCAATCGCCAAAACTAAAAAGCAAAAAGGTGAATGTACATGATAAAGAGTAGAAACAAGTGGGTGCCATATTTATTTTTACTACCCGGTGTACTTCTTTTTCTAGCCATCGGCGTGTATTCGGTCGGCTTTTCGATTATGCTGAGCTTCTTCAACTGGTCAGGGATTGATTTCTCCACCGCCAGATTCGAAGGACTCGCTAACTTCCGGAAATTCTTATTAGGCGACGATCCGATCGTCACCCGTAATTTCTATAATGCCTTGCTGCACAATCTGATCATAGCGGTATCACAGGTCGCCGTCGTTGTGCCTACCGCCCTGGTGTTGGCGTTCGTTCTTCAGAATACGAAGGCCGCCTCGTGGTATAGAACGATTTACTTCCTGCCGATGATCGCTTCCGGCGTAGCTATTTTTTATGTATGGAAAGGATTGTTTGAGCCGAGTGGCGCGTTTAATTCGCTCTTCCTGTGGCTCGGACTCGATTTCCTTGCCGTTCCTGGCGGGATGCTCGGAAGTTCTTCGACCTCTCTCCTAGGCATTATCTTGACCTCCATATGGGGTGGCTTACCGGGCACGTTGATTCTGTATTACGCAGGGTTAACCTCGATTGATCCAACGTTGTACGAAGCTGCCAGTGTGGACGGAGCCAAGAAATCAACGATGATTGCCAAGATTACTTGGCCGCTGCTGAAGCCGATCACCTTGATAGCAGTCATTCAGATGGTAAACGGTGCGTTTCAGGCGTTCGAGAATGTATTCATTATGACAGGCGGCGGTCCGGCCGGCAGCTCTGAGGTAATCGGTACACTTGTCTATCGCACCGCGTTCTTAAATAATGATTACGGCTTAGCCAGCGCGATTGGATGGGTATCGTTCCTGATCACCGGCGCGATTGCCATCTTCAGTATCCGTTCATTCAAGGCTGACATCTAACGAGGAGGGGAACCCATGGTCAAAATTATCAAGCATATCGTTCTAATCCTGTATGGATTGACCTGCCTGTATCCTTTTCTCTGGATGATCGGCACGTCACTTAAGACATCACAGGATGCTTTAGCAAACCCGCAAAGTCCATTTCCACAGGCTGCACCGGAATGGTCGACCTTTGGGGAAGTATGGAACAAACTTAATTTCTATCAGTTTTTTGTTAACAGCGTAGTTGTAAGTGCGTTTGTCATCATTGGCGTAATTGTCATCTATACCATGATGGCCTATTCGTTCGCCAAATTTATCTATCGCGGCAAAAAATTCATCTATTATATGTTCATCGCCTTGCTGCTTGTGCCAGGTGTGACAACCTTGATCCCGCTCTATATCAATATGACGAATCTGGGACTTCAGAATTCGTACATCGGCATGATCCTGCCAATGATCAACGGGGCGGCACCATTTGCCATTTTCTTATTCACCAGTTATTTCAGAACCATATCCCATGAGTTGTACGAAAGCGCCGTGCTGGACGGTTGCGATAACTTCAAAATCTATTACCGAATTTATCTGCCTCTGGCCTTGCCTGCTATCGGTACCATCGCCATTCTGAATTTCATCGGAAGCTGGAACAATATCCTATGGCCGATGATCATCATCGACAGCCAAGATATGTTCACCTTGCCTATGGGTCTCATGTACCTGGATTCGTCCTCTTTCAAGAAGTGGAATGAATTGATGGCGGGAGCTCTAATTACGGTCATTCCGATACTGGTGGCATTCCCGTTCATGCAGAAAATGTACGTCAAGGGGATGACGGTCGGCTCGGTCAAAATGTAGTACTAACTGAATACGAAACAAACCATACAAGATTGGAATGAAATCGATGACTACAAAAACAGCGCACGTGATTGCGCATTCACACTGGGATAGAGAGTGGTATTTACCATATGAAACACATCGGCTGAAGTTGGTTCAGCTGATGGAAGATTTGATCGAGGTATTCGAGAAAGACCCTGAATTCACAAGCTTTCATCTCGATGGCCAATTCATCGTACTGGAAGATTATCTGGAGATCATGCCGCATCGCCGGGAGCAAGTTGAGGCTCTGGTTAGAGCGGGGAAGCTTATCGTAGGTCCGTGGTATATTCTGCAGGATGAATTCCTCGTCAGCAGTGAAGCTAATGCAAGAAATCTGCTGATCGGCATACAGGCATCCAAACAGATGGGAGGATACGCGGCTATTGGTTATTTCCCCGATTCCTTTGGGAATATGGGGCAAGCCCCGCAATTAATCACCCAAGCGGGCATCGATGTGGCGGTATATGGCCGAGGTGTTAAGCCGGTAGGCTTCAACAATGAGATCCAATCGGGGAATGCGCACACATCCAAATACTCCGAGATGTACTGGGAAGCGCCGGACGGATCGCGTGTGCTGGCCATTCTCTTCGCGAATTGGTACAACAACGGAATGGAAATTCCGACGGATGCGAAGCAAGCTGAAGTGTATTGGAAGCACAAGCTGGCCGCAGCCGAAGAATATGCCTCCAGCTCCGAATTGCTGTTCATGAACGGATGTGATCATCAGCCGCTGCAGAAGGATTTGACGGCAGCTCTGAACATCGCGGGCGAGATCAAGCCGGATATTACATTTCGTCTTTCCAGCTTCCCTGAATACATTGAGGCGTTAACCAAGCAAAAGCCAGACACGCTTGATGTCATTCGCGGCGAATTAAGAAGTCAGTGGACGGACGGCTGGATTACGCTTGTCAACACGGCATCGGCCAGAGTGTACCTGAAACAGCAGAATGTCATCAGCCAGACTCTTCTGGAAAAGGTAGCGGAACCGCTGGCTGTCATGGCCCGTCTGTCAGGCAAGTCGTACCCGCGTCACGAACTGTTGTATGCGTGGAAGACGCTCTTGCAGAACCATCCGCATGATAGCATCTGCGGATGCAGTGTGGATGAAGTCCATCGGGAGATGATGACGCGCTTTGCCAAATCGCAACAAGTAGCAGGCGTCATCGCCGAAGAGAGCGGAAGGTTCGTTGCTAATGCTATCGACACTACAGGCTTCGATCCGGAATCAGCGCTGCCTTTCGTCGTATTCAACACGACGGGGAATCTTCGTTCCGGCGTTGTAACGGCTACGGTCGAGATCGAGCGTCGTTACTTCGATCACGAAGCTCCGGATGCGAAATTTCAGGCGATGAAGCGGGATTACGCCGATTTCAATCCGGATGAATGGCTCGTAACCGACGATAATGGCCATGTGGTGACTGCCGTCGTTACGAGTATGGGTCCGGTATTCGGTTATGATCTGCCCGATGATCGCTTCAGACAGCCTTACTGGTCATACCAGGTTCAGGTAGAACTGTACGTTCAAGATATTCCAGGCATCGGTTTCCATACCTTTGCCCTGGTGCGCAAAGATGATCTGAATCCTATTCCGGAATCAACTTCATCCGCAACTCTCAGGTCTGAAGGCATGCATGAGATGGAGAATGAATATCTGAGAATCGAAATTGCTCCGGATGGATCATTCCGTGTGACAGATAAAGTGACCGAGCATCAATACGATGGACTTGGCATCTATGAAGATACCGGCGATATCGGTAACGAGTATATGTATCGACAGCCTGTCGATGAAGAGACGCTCACAACTCAAGGGCTGAATGCAGAGATCACCCGAATACATCAGAGCCCATTGAAAGTCGTATACCGGATCAAGCATCGCTGGGCATTACCGATTCGGGCAGATGAGCTCTTGGATGAGGAAGTAAGGTCCATGGTTCCATTCAGGTATCGCAAATCCAAGCGTGTGACTGAACGGAGAGAAGTTCAGATCGTAACCGAGCTGACACTTGAACACGGCAGTCGATCCGTGGGTATCCGAAGTGTCATCGATAATACCGTCGAAGATCATCGCGTGCGGATGCTGTTCAAGACCGGGCTTGAGGCCGAGCATGTAATCGCAGACTCCATCTATGAGTTGGCGAAGCGGCCGGTTCAACCGGAAAGTGAATGGAGCAACCCGAGCAATACGCAGCATCAGAACGCTTTTATCAGTCTCAGTGACGGTCACAAAGGACTCACCATCGCGAATATCGGTCTGAATGAGTATGAAGTTCTGCCCGAGCACAATACCCTTGCGGTCACGCTGGTGCGCGGTGTACGTGAACTCGGTGATTGGGGCGTATTCGCAACGCCTGAAGCCCAATGCCTGGGCCAGCATGTGCTCGATATGGAACTGATCGTGCATGACGATGATGTCATCCAATCCGGGGCTTATAAGCAAGCCTATCAATTTCCAGTGCCTTGGACGGTTCAGCAAACCGGAATTCATGCCGGGACACTGCCGCCAAGACACGAACTGCTGGCATGGGAAGGTGATCACTTGGCATTTAGTGCTTTGAAGATGGGCGAAGCAAGCGATGATCTGTTCTTCCGAGTCTTCAATGTGTCAGCGAACGATCAAACCGTGTTGTGCATTGCGCCATCCTTTGCCTGTGAGCACATGTATGCAAGTTCGATTGTTGAGGATGCTGGCGAACCGATGGTGGTGGCTGAAGATCCACAGCGTGGAGAAGTTAAGGTCGGACCGGCCAAAATCCAGACGATCGGGATTCAGGTAGCGGCTGCAGCGACAACTGTGTGAACGAGCTAGCTGAGGGAGGGAATATGAATGACCAGAATAACGGGGGTTCGGTGTATCCGAACCCGGCATGATGGAAGCTGGGTTATTGTGAAGGTGTTGACGGATCAAGACGGGTTGTATGGTATTGGCTCGGCCAGCGATGTCTACCAGCCTGGGGCGGTTGTCAGTATCCTGGAGGAACTGCTCACACCGCTCTTGATCGGTCGTGATGTCAGCCAGATCGAAGATATCTGGCAGACGATGTATACGAGCGGTTACTGGCGTAACGGATCGACGCTGCATACAGCGATGAGTGGCATCGACATGGCGCTCTGGGATATCAAGGGCAAGGAGGCGGGCATGCCGGTGTATCAGCTTCTCGGCGGCGCCGTCCGTTCTGCCGTTCCTTGTTACGCGCATGCTAACGGGCACACTTACGAAGAACTGGAAGAGGAAGTAGCAACTTTTCAAGAACAGGGCTTTGGCGTTATTCGGTGTCAGCTCGGAGGTTATGGAGGGGGAGGATTTGTACCTGCCAGGGACGACTCCCGATTTCCACCGGCGAACCGGTTTGATGAAGCCAGCTATATAACGGCGATTCCTGATATGTTCGAGAAGCTGCGCGTCCGATTTGGTATGAATCTGGCTTTCACTCATGATGTGCATGAACACTTGACACCGTCTGGGGCGGTTACATTATCCCGATTGCTTGATCCGTACCGTTTGTTTTTCCTGGAAGATTTATTGCAAGCGGAGCATACGGATTGGTATCGACGGGTGAAGGAGACGAGCACGACGCCGCAAGCGGTTGGTGAGTTATTCGTTCATCCGCAGGAATGGCTGCCGCTGGTGCAGGGACGCCTCATTGATTTTGTACGTATGCGGGTATCGAAGGCGGGCGGTATTACACCTTGTCGGAAAATCGCAGCTGTATGCGAGGCTTTCGGTGTACGAACAGCCTGGCAAGAGGGCGGAGAGAACGATCCTGTTAATCAACTTGCTGCGGTACATCTCGACATGGCGATCATGAGTTTTGGCGTACAAGAGATCAATCACTTCCGTGCACCGGAGCAAGAAGCGTTTCCGGGACTAGCGGAATTGGTTGCAGGACATCTGCACGTCAACGATAAACCGGGACTTGGCATCGATATCGATGAGGTCAAGGCGGCTGCGTTGCTGCGTGATCCCGAAGGATTGAAGTCATATCACAATCCGTATAAGCTGGATCGCAAACCGGACGGAACATTGATTCGTCCATAAGATAGGTTATTGAATGAGGAGGATACATCATGAACAAGGTCATCGTCACGGGTTCGGAAGGTAAACTGGGCCACTATGTGGTTCAGGAGCTGAATCAAGCGGGATACACCGTATTTGGCACCGACAGTCGTCCTGCTTCAGGACGTCACGGTTATGCCCGGTATGTCCAAGCGGATTTGAATCAATTAGGCGAGGTATATGGACTGCTGGCAGATGCGGATGCGGTTATTCATTTGGCGGCGATACCCAATCCCGTTAGTTATACACCGGAGAGGATATTTACAAATAACGTGATGAGTACCTACAACATCATGGAGGCCGCCTCCAATCTGGGCATAAAGCGTGTGATATTCGGATCAAGCGAATCAGCATATGGGTTCTGCTGGGCGAAGCATCCGTTCGCGCCCGATTATCTGCCCGTGAATGAGGATCATGATCTGCTGCCACAAGAAAGCTATGGGTTATCGAAGCAGGTCAATGAGCAGACGGGTGATATGTTTGTTCGCCGGGTAGATATGGAGGTCTTCGCCATGCGATTCTCCATGGTCGTAGCACCGAATGAGTACGAACGTGAAATCGCGGCATTTGAGCATACAGCCAGGCATCACCGCTCGTTATGGAGTTACATTGATGCACGTGACGCTGCCGTTGCCTGCAGATTGGCGCTGGAAGCCGAAGGCAACGATGATCGCGTGGCATGCCGCCTGAACATTACCGCCAGCGATATTATCAGTAATGTCAGCATAGCGGAGCTTACTGCCAAGCATTACCCCGGGGTGCAGATTGCGGAAGGTATACTCGACAAGCTAACGGCCTTCGTCTCGAATGAACGAGCCCAAGCAAGGCTTAATTGGAAGCCTCAATATTCTTGGAAGCAGGTGGACGTAAAGTCTGGATCATAGTGGTTTACTGGCGGAGGGAAAGGCCGAGTTAATTAGACTGATGCCTTGACGTTCCGCTCAATGAAGCTGACCTAATCATGGTCCGCTTCTTGCTTGCTGCCGATTGTAAGCGAATACATACATGAGGATGTCTAAACTTCCTGTTTGCTTTCTTTGCTTTCTAGCAGCTTGAACATCTATCAAGCATAGGAGGAATGATTAATAAATTGTTCGGCAATGGTAATTATCAGGCAATTTGTATCGATCACGATCATGACGGTGATGCTCTGTTCTGGATTCGGGCTAACGCCGGTTCAGGTGATTGCTGCCGAAGGTCTGGATGAATAGTAGAAGAGGGGGGTATCTCAAAGGATCCAGGATCTAGCGAGATGCCCTTCTTGCTGTTTGAAGGCGCTTCGTGCTCGAACGGTTCCTCCCATCTAGCGGCCCCCCTCATTGCTTGGAATGGTTCTTTAGTCGTCTACCAAACCGGTATTACATGATCTTGTTCAGATGCATCATATACTCGCTGCGATGAAGTGCGTTAACTTGCCTGCGTGTATGGACAGGGAAGCGGGTGAGCACTTTCGCATATCCTCCAGGCCGGACCGTCAATATGCCTTCGCCGCTGGTCAAGGAATGGACTTCGGCTTGCAGTATATCTGTGGTGCGGACAGGAATGCTGCCTTCAAGGTGAACCAGACCGTTACGGTATTGTGGTTCCGCAAACGCACCCTCCAGCGTCGACAATCGAGACATCACCTTGCTCAAGCTGGATTCAGGCATGGCGAAGTAAAGCTTGTTCACAGGCTCATATACTTCGGTCCTTGCTTGATCCAGTGCCTTCATGAATACAAGGGGCGTCAGGCTGCGGAAGTCTCCCGCTGTGGATACCGGACTTGAATAACCCGTGTGCGTCAATGTGATCAGGATATCGGTAACAGGCCAACCATATAAGCCTTCTTGCAAATTCTCATAGACCGTTTCCTTGATCGCTTTGTGAAA
This sequence comes from Paenibacillus sp. JCM 10914, assembly GCF_001315105.1. GTDB lineage: Bacteria > Bacillota > Bacilli > Paenibacillales > Paenibacillaceae > Paenibacillus_AQ. The sequence continues at coordinate 291,315 of NZ_BAZR01000003.1, forward strand.
AGATAAAGGCAGCGAACCCAATTCGACTTCCAGGCGGTATTCTACACCGCTTCCCGCAGCACCGGGCTCCACCCGGAGCCCCACCGTTGCATGGAACGGGTTCTGGGTTTCATTTATGGACTCTGTGGCTTCTCCTATGGCTACTACCTTTTCTATACACATCACGGTTGGGGGCGAGAATTGAATCTCAATCCCATATAACGTCTGAACCGTCTCCATCAGTACTTCCTGTTGTACGCGGCCGAAGACATGAATCATATGTTCGTTTGCTCCCGCGTCGTAATGATATTGAAGGAATGGATCCTCTATCGTGAGTGTGCTTAATGCTTGGTGCAGCACCATATCAACATCATCTCGCTCTGTCATTACCCTCACTTGGAGTGGCGGTTTATGGAACCGGACTACCCGAATCTTCTCTGAAGGGGAACCAAGCACGTCTCCAACTTTCAGCACTGTGGAGGTTATAATCGCGATGTCGCCACCCTCTATCACAGGAGCGGGTACCGTCCGTCCAAGGTGAAGGCGATGCAGTTGTTTTACTTTGAGCCACGATGTCTCTCCATCCTGAGCATGTACGACAATCTCTTCGCGGGTATGGAGGCTGCCCGCAAATATTCTGGCATATGCACTTAACTCCCCGTTTTCCTGCCGCACGACTTTGAAGACAAGCCCGGATAAAGGGAGGGGGGTTAACACCTCCACAGATTGAACGGGAAATAAATCAGCCAACGCCTGAATGACGGGCTCCACCCCGACTCCCTTTGCGGCGGAGCCTACGAACAGTGGAAACACGTGAGCAAGCTTCGTTTGTTGATGCAATATATCCTTCAGTCGATTGCTGTTAATGGGGATGTCCTGTACATAGTCTTGCAGCAAATCTTCGTCATGCAGTGCAAGTGTGTCGATCCAGTTCGCCTCGATCGGGTCTGCCATGCGAACGGAAGCCGAAGTTGTTCCTTCATTTGAAGGGATAGCTATCTCACAGATATGTTCGTCTAATTGACGACGAATCATGGTGCAGACTCTGTCGTAATCCGCACCGATGCGATCGATTTTATTCAAGAACAATAGGGTGGGAATTCCTTGGTTTTTTAAGGTTTGCATCAATACCCGCGTTTGGGCTTGTACACCCTCCACAGCAGAGATGACGAGAATGACGCCATCAAGTACACTCAGCGAGTGTTCGACCTCTGAAATGAAATCCGCATGTCCGGGGGTATCAATGAGGTTGACCTTAAGCGCGCCGATCATGAACGATACCGCTGCTGCTTTGATCGTAATCCCGCGGCGGCGCTCCATATCGAGCGAGTCGGTGGTAGTATTGCCTTGATCGACAGAACCAACTTGTTTCAGAATGCCCGCACGATATAGAATCTGCTCGGTTAATGTGGTCTTGCCGGCATCAACATGGGCCAGCACTCCGATATTTACGATATTCTTCATATATTAGATGCCTCGTTATATTCATCAGATTTTGTCCTTTCACTGAGATATTCGATAGATTTCTTCGCATGTTGTTCGCCTCCGATTCATTTCGTCTCATCTCATTATATGGTTCTGGCTGGGTTGTCGGATATGGAATGAATAGCTATAAGCAAACTTTCTCTATATGTGATCGTTGATCTGTGCTATTTTTACAGACGGTTATGAAGAAATGGATGTCAGTCAGAAGTTATATCGGAAGGTAAACTAATTGAATACCAAATGACGATGAGCATTCTATCTGCGACATGGCGTTTAGGATGCTCTTTTCATGTGCTAATTTGATTTTCAATTGACAAGATTAATATCTTTTAGGTCTATATCAAGTCGAGCGATTTGTGCTAAAATGTCTAACTAGAATCATCTAATTCGACAGAGTTGCCACGGAGAACTGGAGAGCAGGGAACATTGTCATTCCATCATGATGGGAGGAATCATCCATTCGAACATTGGCAATAAGCGATATTCACGGTTGTTACGATGAATTTAACCAATTGTTGGACAAAGTGAAGTATGATCCGTCCACGGATAAACTCATCCTGCTCGGAGACTATGTGGACCGTGGGATGAAGAGCAAGGAAGTCGTAGAGCAGGTCATGGCCTTAAAGGCGAATTATGGGGTAATTACGCTGCGAGGAAATCACGATCAGATGATGCTGGATGCGATTTTGCTGGATACGCCTGAGCACAACTCACGTTGGCTTCGTAACGGTGCTCGCCTCACGATCGAAAGTTATACAGGTTCAGATTTCCTGAGCGGCGAGATGACGCCAGAGAAATATGCCGAAGGCAAAGCCTATATTATGGAGCATTATGCGCACCATCTGGCATTCCTGGATGTCTTGGACTTTTACTATGAGACGGAGTCACATATTTTCGTGCACGCGGGTCTCAATCCGGGTGTACCGGACTGGAAGCGACAGCCGGAGGATGATTTCATCTGGATTCGCGAACCTTTCTTCCTATATCCCACGGGGCTGGCGAAGACGGTTGTATTCGGGCACACGCCGACCTTGAATCTCCATGAGACAGAGCATATCTGGATCAGTCCTGAAGGCGACAAGATCGGTATCGACGGCGCTTGTGTCTATGGCAAGCAGTTGAATTGCCTGGAGATGTCTGATGATCAGTCGTATCAGGCGTATTATGTGAAACGCAAGCTGCAGGATGAGTCGGAAGATGATGTACATACGAATACATGATTTACATAGCAGCAAGCGGCGATCTTTCGAGGTCGTCGTTTATTTTAGCGCAACAGGGACAGGGGGAAACGCTAATATGATCATCATGAATGAGAAGATCAAGGCAAAGGAAGTCGAACTCACGGGTTTCGATGGCGAGGAGCTGGGCATAGTTACGAGAGATGAAGCGCTAGCGCTTGCCAAGAGCAGCAAGGCGGATCTGGTGTGTACCTCGTTATTCAGCAGTCCGCCGCCGTGCAAGCTGGTTCGTCGCGGTATGGCGAAGCAGGAGGCGGCACAGGAGAAGAAGGGACAGAAGCCAACTGCCGGGCCGGTGAAGGTAAAAGAATTCCGTTTGTCGGTTCACATAGAGGAGCACGATTACGACACGAAGTTCTCGCAGATGCAAAAGCTTCTATCCGCGGGCAAAGCCGTACAGCCAGTCATTCGCATCCAGGCAAGGAAGGGGAAGCTGCCCGGAAGCTGCTGGATCGCCTAGTAGCCGATCTATCAACATATGGGAAAAAGGAGACAGGGCTACAGGTGAGCGGCAAACAGGCCACGGTGAAAATCTTGCCGTTGTCCAAAGCGTGAATTAGTTTATACATGTACAGGTGAACAGGGTTAACCCGTAGAGAATGTTAATATCAGCCGATTTACTTTTTCGATAATGGATGATACTATAGATCAAATTATAAACGCGATGACGAGAAGAGTAGATGAACAGGATTCTTGAACAGAGAGCTCTGGTACGCTGAGAAGGAGCAGGAAACCATTCATTGAACCAAGCCTCTGAGCGGCACATCGGAACTGCATGATCAGGGATGGTGTGACGGGTGCTCCTGTTACAGAGCTAGGGTATCATCCATCCGCATCGCGGTGGCCGTACCTGATGAGGCTGATAGTGCGAGCTATTGGCGAATAAGGGGTGGCAATCACGAGAACCAATCTCGTCCCCAAGACCTAAGGTCTTGGAGACGGGATTTTTTTGCGTTGTTAATATTGAATTCAGGAGGGAATTTGCATGAATTACGAAGGAACGAGCAAGGGAGAAGCTGAGCATTTTTTAAGCAGAGTGATTAAGGAGGACATGGAGAGCGGGGTGTATACGCGACCCGTTGCAACGCGATTTCCGCCTGAACCCAACGGTACTTGCATATTGGGAGCGCGTACGCGATCCATGTGAATCACACGATGGCCCTTCGGTTCGGGGGAACCTTTAACCTGCGATTTGACGACACGAACCCGCTCAAGGAAGATCAGAAGTATGTGGATGCCATTAAGGAAGATATAGAATGGCTTGGATTGCAGCCGGAGATCTACTTTGGTTCGGATTATGCTGCTGAAATTTTGGAGGCAGCGACTAACCTGATTCGTAAGGGAAAAGCATATGTATGCGATCTAACCCCCGAACAAATTACGGCATATCGGGGAACCTTAACGGAGCCGGGAAGAAGCAGTCCTTATCGGGAACGAACGATTGAAGAGAATCTGTCGTTGTTCAGAAGAATGGAAGCCGGAGAGTTCGCCACTTCATCCCGGGTTCTGCGAGCGAAGATCGACATGGGCTCGCCGAACATCAATCTGAGAGACCCTGTTCTGTACCGCATCATTCACGCTGAGCACTATCGTACAGGAAATGCGTGGTGTATCTATCCCATGTATGACTTTGCTCATCCGATTCAGGACATGATCGAAGGCATCACGCATTCATTGTGCTCTGCTGAATTCAAGGGCCATCGGCCGTTATACGAGTGGGTACTGCACGAGCTAGGTGCAGTGGAACCACCGAAACAAAGGGAGTTTGGGCGTTTGAACATTTCCGGGATGGTAACAAGCAAACGGTATCTGAGGGAACTCGTTGAGCTTGGCTACGTGGACGGATGGGATGATCCGCGTCTCCCGACCTTACGGGGATTGCGGCGCAGAGGCGTTACTCCGCAAGGATTGCTGCGATTTCTGCGAGAGCTCGACGTCTTCCGCAATAACAGTCTGGTCGATTCCGCGATGATGGACCATTATATTCGCCAGGATTTGAAGGAACGGTGTTACAACGTAATGGCGGTACTGCACCCGCTGAAGGTGGTCCTTACCAATTACCCTGATGAGGAGGAGAGGTTACTTCTGCCCCATCGTGAAGGTGATGAAGCAATGGGTGTGAGAGAGGTTCCTTTTACACGAGAATTGTTCATCGAACGGGAGGATTTCATGGAAGAGCCGGTTCCGAGCTTCCATCGTCTGTCGCCAGGCAAGGAAGTGCGGTTGAAGGGAGCATACTTCATCCGCTGCGATCATGTCTTTAAGGACGAGACGACAGGAGATATCCTGGAGATCCACTGCACGTATGATCCTCTGACCAAGAGCGGGAGCGGATTTAATGCAAGAAAAGTAAAGTCGACGCTGCACTGGGTATCGGCTGAGCATGGAATTAAGGCAGAACTTCATCTTTATCAACCATTGTTGAAGGCTTCTGCCGTATTGCTGGAATCGGATAACGACTGGACGGAGCTTGCGAACCCGAATTCCCTGATTACCATAGAAGGGGCGATCCTGGAGCCTTCCATGCGCGATGCGGTACCGGATAGGACGTATCAATTCATCCGACACGGTTACTTCTGCGTAGATTCGAAATTTTCGATGCACAGCCGCCCGGTGTTTAACCGCATCGTATCGTTGAAGGATTCATGGAAGCAGCCGGAACGGGAGCCAGATGGATCTTGATGATAATCATACAGGCATCGAATGCCTATCGTTCGTCGTTGTGGATCCAGTGCGACGGATAGGATAATCCGGGCGGAAGCACGGTGCTGGCATCTCCTCTGGCAGCGTTGAGCTGGGCTTGAGTCAGGAAGAGGCAGTCGGTCAGATTGGCGCCACGCACATCCGTGTCGCGGAAATCCGCGCCGATCAGATCTGCTGAACGCAGGTCAGCATTACGAAGGTCAGCGGCAATCAGATATGCACCCCTTAGATTGGCGAATCGCAAGTCGGCCCCTTTAAGCTTAGCGCCTATAAGGTCAGCACCGCGCCCACCAATCTTCTGGCGAGTATGTCCGCCACTCTGATTCCGTCTTGCTGCATCTCGAACGAACTCACTCGTTCGCAGGAGCAGTTCGTTCACTCCCGCGCGATGAGAATCAACATCCAACTGTAACAGTGATTCGGGTGAGAGCAAGGTCAACGATTTCGTCCAGGCGAGAGCTTCTTTTAATTCGGAATGAACGCTGCGGGCGGCTGGCATCGCTAACGCTTCGTGTAAGTACCATAACAGCTCATGCAGCTGTCGCATAATCGGTAATACATTAAACATTTCATGTGCGGTGTGCGGGTACTCTCGCCAGTCACGTCCGCCGTAAGTAATTTGCGATACCGCTTGTCCTGCTCCAAAGCAATCGTATACGGTGCAGCCGCGCATGCCCTGTTGTCTAAGTTCGTTATGGATGCTACAGCGAAAATCTGTTTGCAGTTGAGGGCAAGGCGTTCCACCATCTTTATCTATGGCAAAATCAGCTGAAGCCGCGAAGGGGAGTGCTACACAGCATAGTCCAAAGCAGCGTTCGCAGTCTGATTGCAGTTCTAACTTGTCATAAGTAACCGGGTCATGTTCTTGTCTATCTGACATTCTAATACAATCTCCTTTCATATCTAACGTAAACATAAGATGGATATATAACAAGTTTAAAATATATGGACCGACGAACCTAGATGCCAACATGAATTTAAGTGTTTTCTACCATTGTGAAAAATCATATTTCTCGTTTAGGACATATGTCCTTTTCTCGTATCATCCTTATCCTTTTTAATAATAACAGGCCAAATAGAGAGCAAAGGGAGAATACGGACAATGAGAGGGATTTTATTTGCCATCCTAGGCGGTGCTTGTATTACGTTGCAAGGCGTTGCGAATGCAAGGATTAGTCAAGATATGGGAACATGGCAGGCAACGACGATTACGCAGTTTACCGGATTTGTGCTGGCGCTACTTATTTTGATGTTTGTACGTGATAGCAATCTGCAGGGCATCAAGGAAGTCAAGCCGCTCTATCTGTTCGGTGGGGCGCTCGCGGCGCCGATTATCTTCAGCGAGGTAACGGCGATCCAGGAGATAGGAGTCACGCTAATGATCGCGACCCTGCTGATAGCTCAGCTCGCCCTGACGCTTCTGATTGATATTCGTGGCTGGTTTGGCGTCGTCAAGAAAAAGATGAACGCCATTCAATTTGTTGGGATCGGCATGATGATTATCGGCGTGATCGTCCTAAAATTATGATTCGGGATATACTATAAGGAAATAACAGGAACCCTGGGAGTTGAACGACAGATATGAGAGAAATCCATGATTCAGCTTTGTTTGCCAGCTATATGAAGGAGTATGAGCTGGATGGTGTGTTCCCCGATCCTTTGATGCCCTATGTTCAACTGATGCACTACAATCAAGGCGACATGATCTGCAAGCAAGGGGAGAGAGCAGATACGTTGTACGTACTCGTTAGCGGGAAGATCAAAATTTATACTACCTCTCCAGAAGGTAAGGCGCTAATTATATCTTTTAAAACACCGCTAGAAGTTATAGGGGATATCGAGTACATCCAAGGCAATCCGTTAATTAATACGGTGCAAGCGATCCTGCCAACATACATGATAGCTATTCCATATCGCTGGCTTCGATTGTATGGGAATGAATATCCGCCGTTGCTGCGATTTTTGCTGCATATCATTACCAAGAAATTTCATGCTAAATCCGACTTCATGAGTTTTAATCTGATGCATCCCGTAGAGGTCAGATTGGCAAGCTATCTGTTGTCCGTGTCATCGAACGATCTCGAATCGCTCCAGACAGATCCGATGGAGAGCTCTAATCTGACGGATATTGCGAACCTGCTTGGGACAAGTTATCGGCATTTGAACCGCGTCATTCAGAAGTTCTGCGCGGATGGATTAATCAAACGACATCGTGGACGGTTAACGATTCTAAATCGAGACGGTTTAATCGATGTCGCAGGCAGTAATATTTACGAGAAATGAGAGGAGAGGGCCCATGATTGCCGGGTTGCTATTAGCTTTTATCGCAGGCTCGCTTGTCAGCCTGCAAAATATATTTAATAATCGCGTGAATGTGAAAACCGGATCGTGGTCTACCACTACGCTGGTATTAGGTATGGGATTCATCGCTTCTCTGACGATCTGTCTGATTGTGGAAGGAATAGGCGCTTTTCATTTCGATCAAATGAAGCCGTGGTACTGGATCAGCGGCATGATCGGCGTCGGTGTGGTAATCTGTCTGGTACGAGCAACGAAGCTGCTTGGCCCAACGTTCGCTATCTCTGTGGTTATGGCCTCTCAATTGGGCACCGCATTATTATGGGATTCTCTTGGCTGGCTGGGGTTAGAGAAGGTTCCTTTTACGATCAATCAATTGCTTGGCGTTGTGATTATCGTAGGTGGTATAGTGATATTTAAGCTGGGTGGAAGACGTGCCTACCAGCAAGTTGCCGTAAACAACACGAGGGGGAAATAACATGAGTGCGAATATCGACAAAATTGCCTGGTTGTATTTACTCGATGGGCGGATCTTGGGGGCTCGCTCGAAAGGGAAGGATATGTATTACTTGCCCGGAGGGAAGCGAGAGCCGGGTGAGTCGGATCTGGAGACGTTAAAGCGGGAAGTAAAAGAGGAATTATCCGTACAGATCTTACCGGGTACCGCAGAGCACTTCGGAACGTTCGAAGCGAAGGCCCATGGTAAGTCAGAGGGTACCATTGTGACGATGTCCTGTTATACCGGGGAATTCGAAGGCGAGCTGAAACCCGCTTCCGAGATTGAAGAGGTCGTATGGTTAACTTATAAAGACCGGGAGCGCGTGTCCGCAGTAAGCCAGAAAATCTTCGATCATTTGTACGTGAACAAGAAATTGAGTGATTAATTAAACATGAATCTTATAGGAGAAGCCCTGCCATCTATAACAATGGCAGGGCTTCTTAATGTGCTCTATGTAGGCGAATCTTATATATATCTTAGATTTATCGGAACAAATGTTCGATTTCTGTGTCATCCAAATTAAATACACGTATATTCGATTTTCATATTATTAGTATAATTCAGCTGATAATATAAGTCTATATTTTGGCAGGATTATATTCTATAGTTTGATGTACCCGGCCGGGGATTCGTGTTTGACCATAGAACGGCTGACGAGTCGAGTCGTGTGTTCTGACAAGAAAGAGGGATCAAGGTGCAGATTCGATTATGGGACATTAATCTGAAAGTAAGGCTAACTGGGGAAGCATTATTCAATATGCTGTTCTGGATGTACTTCCCGTTTATCACGGTTTATTTTGGAGCAACACTTGGTACGCATATTGCCGGCATCATCATGGCCGTTCCGCCGATATTCAGCATGCTGGGAAGCTTATTGGGAGGCGCTCTGGCTGACCGCTGGGGTAGACGGTCGGTTATGCTGGTGGGCGCTGCTCTGCAGACCATCATGTTCGCTGTTTTTGCCGTATCTCCTTCACATTGGGTTGACTATGTGGCGTTCATCGGTATCGGTCTGGGAGGCGCCATCTATCGGCCGGCCAGTTCCGCCATGGTAGCCGATCTCGTACCGCTGCAGGATCGGCGACAGGTGTTCGCTACGTTTGCAACAGCGAACAATTTGGGGGCTGTTCTTGGGCCAGCACTGGGGGCGATCTTCTTCTTCCAATATCGCCAAGAATTGCTCTGGGCTTGTGCCTCGGTCATGTTGTTGTATTTGATTGCCATGTATTTCATCGTTCACGAAACGCTGCCTTCCACAGGGAAGGAGACAAGACCCGTTCAGTCAGTGGGTTCTGTGTTTAGAGAGCAGTGGCAAGGATACGGCATCATTGTTAGAGATAAAGTATTTCTGGTCTACATATTGGCTGGCGTCTTTGCGCTGATTACGATTATGCAGCTAGATCTTTACTTGGCCGTCTATGTTATTGACTATGTGCCAGCCCAACCATTGTTTAGCTGGGGTGGGCAGCAGTGGATGCTGACAAGTACCGAAATTCTAGGCTGGGTACTCGGATTGAACGGCCTTATGTTCGTGCTCTTGATTCTTCCCGTCACGAAATGGTTCCGGAATTGGAAAGAACGGAACGTGTTCATCTTGTCTTCGTTGTTATCAGGTGTCGGTACGTTCGCACTCGGCTTTAGCACGAATATTTGGTTCTTACTCCTGGTGACCGTTATCTTTACTTTCGGAGAGATTGTTCGATCACCAGTACAGCAGAGCTTCATAAGTCGTTATGCGCCTGAGAAGGCAAGAGGGCAGTATATGGGAGCAGACAGCCTTCAGTTTACGATCGGCAGGTTTCTGGCCCCGATGACAGTATTTCTATCCACTTGGATCGCACCAATCGGCATCTTCAGTATCATTTTACTCTCTGCACTTATCAGTATCGTATTCTATGTACTGTTATTCCGAATGTATAAGGAATCCTGAGGGAATTGCTGTTAAGAAATGCAATTCTAAAAGAAAACCATCGAATCTTAAGCGATATAGATGGTTTTCTTTCATTTTTATTTACAAACCGCTGGTCGGTTTATATAATAAATGATGAACAAAGGAGGATGACAAGATGAAGCAAGAAGAGCGAAGAGAGTATTCGAAGCGACAGCTGCTGGAAGCAACGGAGGCGTTGATCAAGGAGAAAGGCTGCAGTAAGACTACCATTCAGGATATTATGAAGCGAACAGGAATGTCGAAGGGTGCCATCTTTCATTATGTATCAAGTAAAGATGAGCTGTACGTGCTGGTCATGGAAGCCAAGCTTGCACAGAAGCATGAGTTGTTCATGGCTGAGGTTAGTAAGCAGAAGCATACTGACAAGCATTTTGATGGACCGATGAACGTTGTTGCCGGTGCTTTGCCTTCGCTGGAGAATCAAGTTGACGTAAGTAATCTGATCCTTATGTATCTGATTGGCCGAAGCGACCAACCGGAGATTGCGAGATTATTGCCCGTTATTACAGGGAAGCTACAGCCACCTCTAAGAAATGGATTGTGGCGGGTCAGGATGCCGGCGTCATCCCGTCATCGGTCCATGCAGACCGTACCGCTGAGATGCTGGAACTGTTATCGCTGGGCATACGAATACGAAGCGTTATTGGCATCGACAGCCCAAGTTTTGATTCACAAGCGTATGCTCGCTTCATTGCTGATATTCTACAGCCGCAACGCGATCAGAAAGGAGGTTAACCGCAATGACATTATGGTTGTTCTTACATATAACCGGGAGCGTAATATTCCTCGGCAATATTATCACTGCAGCGTTCTGGAAAGCACGCGCCGATATGAGCGGCAATGCCGAAGTCATTCATCGCGCGGCTAAAAATGTCATGCTGGCCGATTATGTATTTACCTTGCCTGGCCTATTTCTGCTCATTATTTCAGGTGTTGTTATGGCAGCCAAGGGTGGCTATGCATTAGGAGGAATGAGCTGGCTGACAGCTTCGCTGCTGCTCTTCGCCGCCACCGGATTGTTGTGGCTCGGGGTATTGATTCCTTTACAAAAAGCGATGATCCGCCATAGTCGGCAGTCAATCGAAAGTGGAATCATTTCAGATGCCTACAAGAAGGCTTCTAAATACTGGGCCATTTTTGGAACAGCGGCTTCGTTACTGCCGCTTGTCATATTGTATTTCATGATCAGCAAGCCGTTTTAGCGACAAAATAATATCTCATTAACGTATGCCTTCCCATGAATTCTGACGGATCTCAGATGCAGTTCTACCCTTGAATTTCTTCATTTGCCTTGCTAGATGATGGGAGGTCTTGAATCCACAGCGGTAAGCAATCTCCGTCACGGTAAGACCTGTATGTGCTAGCAGCTCAGCAGCCTTATTGACCCGATAGCTCCATACATACTGCATGGGCGTGGACTCCAAGTGTCGTTTGAATAATCGCACCACATGCTCCGGAGAGACACCTGCGTGACGTGCGATCGCGGCCAGGTCAACATGTTCCATGTAATGCTCGCGAATCCAGGATTGCGCTGCGTACAAGGCAGGGTGCTTCTCCTGTCGACTTTGGGAGCGAGTGCATTCCGCTGGATAGAGATGAAGGGCAGCCATGCCAAGATGGCGAAGCAGATCTGATTCGGCTGCATTATGTTCCTGAACCTGGAGGATCAAATCCGTTAGTCGGTTCATTTCTTCGGTTAATGGGAGAAATTCAGGCAGAGCGTTCAGCAGAGTCGGCGAGTGTTCATCCAGCCCCTGAACATGTATGGCAATCCACCGATGCCAGGTTTCAACTGTTCTGGAGAATGTGAAGAACTCTTCGTGTCCAGGCTTTAGAATGACAACATGCCCCGGTTGTACGCGGAGTATTCTGTTACCGATTGTCACCTCCATCTCTCCGGTATAAAGCAGGACGAGTTGAATATCCTGCTGAATACGCGGTCCGAACTTCCCCCCGGGAGGATATACAATAGACCCTGCTGTTGTGCTGAGGATGGAATCGAACGATAGCTTGCTGAGTAGATGAATCATGATCTTCCCCTCCTTGCGATTAAGGTGTATTGTGAAGCTGAATTCATGAAATGTCAATTAGAGATACAGGATAGTAAACTGCAGCCATTGAGGGTCATGGTTGGTTGAAGTACTCTTGTATTAGTTAATTAATCACTCAATCGATGAAGGAGTGTATGACATGGAAATGAATAAGGTTAAAGCTGAGTTAAGCCAACCGCTTACCGCGGAGGACTTGGATTTTTTCAAAGAGAACGGGTTCTTTCTCTTGAAGCAAGGAATGACATCTGATCTTATTGATGCCTTTAACGGACACATCTATGATATCCGTAACCAATCTCCAATGCCGGAATGGGCAGCATGCGACGAGTCCAGGAAATATTCACTTCGCTTATTCAATCCACATCAGCATGATGGCTTCTCAAGGCAGCTCATGAAGCATGCGTTCATACGCGGCGCTCTTAGACAATTGATGGGGAATGAGGCTGTCTGCGTGCAGAGCATGTATTTTTATAAAGAACCGGGTTCGCCCGGGCAAGCCTCGCATCAAGATTATTATTATATTCAGAATGATCCGATGACGATGATCGCGGCTTGGACCGCCATGGAAGATCGGGTCGATGAAGAGAATGGTTGTCTGTGGGTCATGCCAGGAACGCACAAGCTGGGCTTATTGCCGCACGGTGCTGTTCGGAATGTCGAGGAGCATGAGCACTGGACGGAGGAGACGGAAGGGATTGATACGAGCAAGCAAATTCCCGTAATTATGGAGAAGGGGGATATCTTGTTCTTTAGCGAGCTCTTGATTCACTCTTCGAACAAAAATCGGAGCAAGGATCGTTGGCGCCGCTCGTATGTCTGCCATTATATTAGAGAGGATTCCAATGTGCTTCATCGTGAAGATCTGCGTCAGAAATATCCCTTGTATTAAGTCGCTCACACAACGTCGATGCGTATAGGCAGGAATTTAACAAAGGCTTCCCTATTGAGCAAGGCCGATGGGGAAGTTTTTTTTGTATAGAGAATTGCTGAATATAGCATATCCGTGGGGACGATGCATAGGCTTAGGCGAATAAGGTGGGGCAATAAGGGAGGTGTTGCGATGAGTTCGTACATTCAACCGCTTGAACGGGTCTTGAAATCCTATCTTCCAACGGGTGCTGTACTTATACAGATCCTCGATCCAGAACCGCACAAAGCCGTATTTGCGGCTGATATTACCGGGGATCAGGTCGCTGAGCTAACAGCTATTTATCGCATGAACGATGAGTTATATCTGATCGTCTTGATGTGTCGGCACGGTGTCTGGACGGTTGCGGCCAACCTGAGGGGACAGGGATATGGAGTTACTTCAATGACGGCAGTCCCGATCATTCATGCCGGACTGAATAATCTGGTAGTGGGCTGGCAAATCGGTGCGATCTGGTCCAAATTGTCCGTATATGCATGGACGCCAGAGGGGTTGCAGGATGCTACCCCCGTCGATATGAGTTACAGCTATATTGATTTTGTTCATGTACCAGGACCTGGGGGCGGCCAGACCCCGATTGCAATATGGATTCACGATACAGGGGATGCATACCGTGTGGACGTATTACGTTATCTGGATGGAAGGTTTGTAGCTGCTCCGGACGCGTATCAATCATATTATCCAGTAGTTGTAAAGTATTATGAACGGCTGACCCGGCAGCACCCTGATTATGCTTATTACTGGTATTATCTTGCGGATGCCCAGCTTCGTGCAGGTGACCCTGTGGCAGGGCTCGTCTCAGTACGTAACGCTATCCATCTTGAAGGAACTTATCCTTCCCGTGAGACCTTGCTTGAATTGGAATCGCGAATCATAAAGGCTATCGAACTGACGAGATCCGGGAGATCCATCGATTTGTTCCCTGCATCTGTAAAGATCATCGGCGGCACAAAATGGGGTTATATCAATCAAGCGGGCCAATGGATCATCGCTCCTCAATTTGAGGAGGCTAACGATTATCAAGCCAACGGGTTGGCCATCGTTTCTACGATGGGAAAGTATGGCATCATCGATCGTACGGGGCGTTACGTGGTTGAACCGATCTATCAATCCATTAGTCCTTACTCTGAACATCGTGCTGCGGTATTGGATGCGGAAGGATTTCGACTGATTGATGAGAAAGGGCACGTCTTGACCCGGCAAGCATATCCCTATATCTCGAGTGTTCAGCACGGCAGAGCCGTATTCAATATTGCCTCGACAACGGATAGTGGCAGCAGTCGTTATGGTTATTTGGATGCGCAAGGGCGTGTAGCGATTCCGGCGCAATATGCAGAAGCTAACGATTTTGACAAGAACGGAAAAGCGGTCGTGAAGATGAACGACAGAGAGTATGCGTTAATTGGACTTCAGGGACAGCAGCTCATCACATACCCTTATCCGTTTGTAGGACCACAAGGAGATGGGCTATTGGCTTTTCAAGAAACTTCGGACGGCAAATATGGGTATATCGATGAGCGAGGTAAGGCGGTGATTGAACCTGCTTACACATCGGCTTTCCCGTTCCATGACGGAAGGGCGATTGTAAATACCGCTGAAGATTTCAAGTCCCAATACGGAGTGATTAATAGGCAGGGCCAATACATCGTGCAGCCGGAATATAACGACATCCGGGATCTCGGTGAGGGTCGTTTCGCGCTTGGGCGGGCGAAAAACGCAGATCAGCCCTACATCGGCTCCATCTATGCGATCGCAAATTGGGATGGGGGGCGATTAACGGATTTCCTATACGATGATATCTCTGATTATCACGATGGTCTGGCTTCAGTCTATGACGGGCAGTATACGTATTTTGTTGATCGCTTTGGTAAAGCTGCGGCCGGCTATCCGCAAGTGAAGGGTAGCGGGTCATTACGGCTGATGCCAGGTGGTCTGATTCAAGCAATGGTGGATTTAAGACTTATGTACATCACGAAACAAGGGGAGGTTATTTGGCAGCAAAATACAGTGATACCGCTCCGGCCTCCTTATATGGTTCGAGAAGGGAAATATGACCCGTCTCCGAATTATTTGGTCTATTACCCGCAAGTGATGGCATGGTGAACCAGGCTGCAGAACGCATCGTTAACGCTAAGTTAATGGAGATGTCACAGGTCAAGCGCTTACCCGAGCAGCCGCTAGATTACACCTATACGGGAGATTATGAAGTTGTATTCTTCCACAAGACGTTATTGGAACTTGAACTTAATGGTTACAACTATCCGTTTGGTGCTGCACACGGCATGCCATCCCGAATGTATGCTATCATCAACCTGAGTAACGGACATATGTACTCGTTACAGGAACTCTTCAAGCCCGGTAGTCGATATCTCGAGGAATTAAGCCGGCTTGTCGGGCAGCAGATAAAGAATGACCCTCAGTACGCTTACGTATTCCCGGGGAGTTATACGGGGATCAAAGCGGATCAATTGTTCTATGTGACGAATGAAGCGCTGCATCTCGTATTTGCTCCGTATGATATCGGCCCATATGCGGTGGGCTTTCCGGAATTCACTATCCCGTTTGATGACATCATGAATATCGTGAATACCGAAGGGGAGTTCTGGCAATCTTTCCATTGATGATGATCCGCGCTCAATGTGCTGATGTCATATTCTTATGGTTGACGATTAACCGTTCACTATATATTATATAGTAACAATAAGTTATTCATATACCTAGAGAAAGAAGATGGATAGACAAAATGTTGAAACTGAACAAGAAGTATGAACATGTAGTGTTCACTTTTTTTATGGCGGTGGGCATGTCGTTACTCATGTCATTCGTAATGATCTCCATTAACTACGGATTTCGGGAAATGTTCCTGATGGTGTGGCTCCGTTCATGGCTGATTGGCTTTATGCTGGCATTCCCGATTGCTTACTACCTGCCTCGAGCCATTCGCAAGATCATGAAGCGCATCCAATTTGTTGAATAATCAAGACGACCCTTGGCAAGCCATGGGTCGTCTTTTTGTATGCTTGCAGCATTTTATGGCGCTGTTACCCGCGGAGAATCGAGCTATAATGGCCGAAGGTATCGCGTTAAAGATTCTTCAGATTCCCTCTGTTCTCAATGATGGTCGTGATTTTGAGATCGAAATCCATGTTCGGGTAGTACTCGGATCGCCATACTTCCAACTGGTCGCGGGTCAGGTGATTGCGAAAGTATTGACCGAGCGCCAATATATCGGCCTGTTCCGACTGAGTCTCTTTGATCAGTTGCTGGTAACGGGCCGTAATAAGTTTATCGAGATTATCCGTTATTTCTTTCTGGCTTGGATGGCCTTTGGCATCGAGAATCGTTACTTTCAATTTCAGATGACTGCGCAGGTAGGCACGATTGTTCTGCACCCAACTTCGGTGCGTAAGTTTGTTGCCAATAATCTGCACGGTTGCAATATCCATAACCTCAATCTTGCCGTTTGCACTTCTTCCGTAAAAAGCGTTCGCCACCAGCGTCTCTCCCGGGCTGATGCGGCCCGTCATTCTTCCGTTCTTAATGATTGCTGCACCCATGCATTCTATGTTAGTGGATTGGCCGGATCGTATGATCGGAACAATGACGTCATGGGTGTAGGAATGTATGCTCCTGAACATCTGCCAGATGCGCGTATCTGCGAGCTGGGGGTTCCACCCCGCATTTTTCGAAAAATCGTATAGTACGCGACCACTGCGCTCGGTTTTAGCCTTCATCTCATCAAAAAAATGCTGCATATCCTGATCACTGATGGCAATCAGGGTCTTGTTGGAGATGTCTCTTGAGCGGTTGAACGAAGAGATGAGATCATCCATGCCTTGTTGCGCGAATGCTTTGTCTACAATGACAATTTTGAGATGCAGCAGATCCACTTGGGATTCCATATTCATGCTCATATGGTCGATGATCTCATTGATCGTGTCTCCGGTGTCGGAAACGACGGTAATGGTGTTGGAATCATGCGTGGCCGGGATGTTCAGATACAACTTATAGCGGTCATCGTCCGTTAAGGACACACCCATGATGATAGGGAGGGAACGGTGATTGATATCTTTATTGTCCCAGCAGCCGCTCAGGAGTGGAATCAGCACCATCCATAAGATCAGCAGCAAGCAGAAGCGCATATAGATTCCGGCGGTACGGTTCAAGAACATCTTTTCCTTCACCTCGTTTTAACATGATGATGACGCCAACCGAGCACAAATACAAGGAGAGGTATGACCAGAAAGATATATAAACGCAGTGGAATGATCAACTTCTGGACGTTCTTGAGAAAATCCCAATTCGGTATATACAGCGATATCAGAAATAAGCCAAGAGTTAAACCGATGAGCATATACGGACCAGGAATGGCGGGAATCGCCCGTTTCGACAAGGTTGTTAGAACCCAAAGAGTCACCGCGAGATATACCAAAGCAAAGGCCATCAAACTGAGCAGGAAGAAAATCGTAATCCGGTCGAACATGAGCCACGTCACGTTTACGGTATCAATCGTCATTAGAAACGGAAACTCATATAATCGCGCGGTTGCATGACCGAAGGTTAGGAGAGGCAGGTATGCAGCAAGCATGTACAGCGGAAGCAGCAGGAGGCTGCTTAGCAATATTTGCTTCATGTTGACTGTTATGCTCTTGGGTAGCAGTCCGAGATAAAAGTAACCGCCGGCAAATACAAACAGACTGATCTGAAAATTCGTATCGGTTAAAAATGCAAACGTCTGCTCGGGATCTACGATGGGCAGCAGGTAGTACCAATCCACATTCTGAAAGGCCAGGGCTAAGACAAACAGCATCGGGAGCGTGAACAGAATTGTGAGCAGCACGGAAGTTCTGGCTATGTTTGCCACCCCGGGCAGAGTTATAAGAAATGCGACGACACTTAAGAGAATCATAATCGCCCATAGCGGGGTAGTAGAGAGGAACACTAACGTAAGCATTTCGGAATAGGCCCTGACCGTGGTCACGAAGGCGACGATTAAGTAGACAAATGCAGGCAGTAACAAGATCCAGGCAGCGACCTTGCTTAAATTCTGAAAGATATCGATTACCGTTATATTCCCCGCCAACCGCAGTCCCTTGAGATATAAAAATAGGATGGCAAAGTGCACCGCATAACTGATGATGATGCCAATCCAGTGTCCCGTCTCCATACCTGCAAACAGATTAGCCGGATATAGAAAGAAGACGAGTCCAAGATGAGATACGACATAGATGTTTGTTGCTTGCAGACCGTTATTAGCCATTCTGTCCATCCTTCTGATTTAATCTTGGCCATGACAGATAAGGGATGCCCAGACTATGTTGATAAGCCATGTAGGCACAGATGACGACGATGCCGGTGAGTAAGCCCAGCAGTCCATAGATAGCTGACAGTATGATCAGGACATATTTAAATACTTTGATGGATACCGAATTTTGAAAACCGACGACGGCCGATGAAGCAATGGTTGTTCCTGCAAGTACGATGATTAACAGACTGCTGACGAGTTTGGCGGCGACGGCTGCTTGACCTAGAATTATTCCACCTACCATCGTAATCGTGGGACCGACGCTTTTGGGCAATCGAACGCTCGCCTCAAGCACGAGTTCAAGCACAATCAATAGGAGAATCGTCTCAACTAGCGCCGGGTAGGGTACATCATAGCGGCTATGGGCAATCGACAGTGCAAGCTGCAGTCTCAAGACTTCCGGATTGACAGAGACGAGTGCTACATACAGCCCTGGAATGATGGTGGCAGACAAGATGCCGATGATTCTCAAGAATCGAATGAGATACATGATCGGCAGCGGATAATTATGATCGTCTTTCATACAGAACATATCCACCGCCAAGCTTGGCAAAATGACGGCAAACGGGAATTGATCGATCATCAGCACAATTTTGCCTTGCTGAAGAGCGTGGGCCGCATTCTGCGGCAGTTCGGTTACATTAAATTTGCTTAAGAAAGACCACCGGCTCTCTTGCAATAACTTCTCCAGATGCTGAAGATGGCTGATGTCTTGATGTTTACCCGATTCAATGCGCTGTCTTGTGTTATTGAGCAACTGCGGATGAACCTGATCTTCCAGATAGAACAGCAGCAGTGTCTTGGGATGTTGATCTCCGACTGTATACGCCTCTGTTTTCAAAGAAATGCCTGTACTGTGTTTGCGAAGGATGCCGATATTCGTCTGTACATCTTCGAGAAAAGAGCTGCTTGAACCGTATAACACATTCTCGGTCTGGGGTATGCCAATGGTCCTTGTTAAGTGAATTCGCAAGGGCTGCAGTGTACAGCAATATTCAGAACTTGGTTCGAACAAAACAAGATTTCCCTGTAACACTTCTGCCGCGATGGCTGAAACATCCGCATTCATGGCATCACCAATCTTCGGAAGAAGGGCTCCGACGTATGATGCCTGACCCTTCAAGTCCTGAACTTGCGTGTTGAGCATCGAGATCGTCTGCGGAATATCGACCAATGTGTCCAGTGCAAATAACTGCAGGTTATATCCAAGCAGATGAATCTCCATATTCGTATAATCGGAATGGTTACTGAAATACGCTCGTAAGTCCTCGACTAACCCCACCTAAACACCTCCAGGATTAACACTGATTTCGTTATCATGTCCAATGATTACTGGAAATTATGCACAGTTCCTCTCCGACGTGAGCTGGAGAAGTTATGTTTTCCCTTGGGTGATAGTTTAACGAATAGACTAGAGTGTCAAAATGTATTTACGCGTATTTAAGTCATTGATGCGAGATGGAAGTTCAACCGGGAATGATGAGATTGGTGGTTATTCGAATGGTGAATGACTTAATTAAGTGTTGACCTTCCTGATTTCAATCGATAATATACGTATATATCCTAAAATATGGGTGATCGAGGCTCGGATAGAGGTGGTGTATATTTGTTAAGGAAAGTTACAATTCATGAGCAATTGGAACGATATTTGTTGGATCACGGGATGACAATCAATCAGTTTGCGCAGCATTCCGGTCTGAATAGCGGAACGTTAAGTGCTATTATTAATGGAGTTCGTCCGATATCCATGCACCAGCTAGATCAGATCACAATGGGGATGGAACTCCCGGAAGGCTCTTATTATGAGCAATACATTGACGAGTGTATTTTTCATACCAAGCCGGATTGGCGAAGATTGGGCGCCTTTATCCGCCGTTGTGCCGAGCTGGACAAGTTGAATTGTTTACAGTCGGCAGTTCAAAGAGCAATGGATTCTTTGTCATATATACCACAGTTGTTCGACTTAGCTGAAGTCTTATATCATGACAATCAGTACGCTGCAGCCAGAATAATTTATCAGAATATTGCGGAATCAGAACGATTTCAACATTCTGAACGACTAGCATTATGTCAATATCGATTATTCTTATCCGGTTTATGCGATGACGAGGAAGTTAATTTGCAGAAAGCAATTCATTTTGAGATGTTTGTTGAACGACTGGACGAACAATATCAATTTGATGCCTTACGACATTTAATTAATATCAATACCTCACTTCACCGTTGGGACAAAGTTGAAGAACTGGCTAACAGCCTGGAGAAAAAAGCATATCATGCGTATCACACTGGTCCTTCAACAAAAAAAAGGCCGAAATACGATAGGCCGTTGCTGTTTTATTTGCTTTTCAGCAAATTAGTATTGGCAGATGTATTTTATAAGCGAAATGAATATGATCGCGCTCTTTACTATGTAACTTTATATGAAGCACCAGATTGGGTTATCGAGCCTGACGAAGAAGAGCTACTCATCGTGGACCAATTCCATGAGTGGGCAATTGCTAATCGATTCTTATATCAGATGATGTCCGGCCAAACAGATAAAGTTAACGACTACATTGCATACGTTGCGGATAAGACATATGAAATGCTCCCGGCACTATATCACATCATGATTGCGGCTAACCGGTTTCAGCTCCAGGTTGACGATATCCTTGATAAGTATCATGATTACATTTCCGATCGACAACAAAGAAGCAGAATTGGTGAGATAAGCAATCAAGTTAGTAATGAACGCTATGCTCGTCTATGGTACGAACTAGCGCAATATTATATAAACTCAGGACGATTTGACCGAGGTGTCAAATATATTCTGCAAAGCATGGAAAAGTCTATTCATATATTGAGTTCCACAGGCATTTTAAGATGCTCCAGATTATTTGCCCAAAATCAACATTCGTTTGATACCGAATCTCGGAATGCTTTCGAACGGTTAAGCGAACAAGCACAGAGACTAAAGGGACAATTCGCCATGTGAAGATTCACGTTGACAGCACAGGATTCGAACATCCACAACTCATTAATTATCATATAAACATCCTCGGAGCGAATGGCTCCGGGGTTTTTTTGTGATTTGTATGAAAAGCATATTTTTTTAAATATCATGTAGCGAAACGCAGCGGTGACCCGTCTAAAGTGTATGGAGGTGGTTAACCGATGGCAAGGCCGGCCGGCCCTAATCATAAATCAAACTATCCACCAGAACCTTCCCTGGCATTAGAACAAGTCATGAGCGAATACGGGAATTCGATTCTGCGTACAGCTTACTTTTATTTGAATGATCGGCACATGGCAGAGGACGTCAGTCAAGAAGTATTCTTGCGGGCTTATCGGAACTGGGAATCCTTTCGGGGGGATAGTAGTGTCAAGACATGGCTAACCCAAATAGCAATTAACGCTTGCCGAGATAGATTGGGCTTAAAAATGTCACAAGAACAGCCAACCGATCCCGTGCTGATGAAGCAGTCTGCCTTGCGCAGCGTGGAGGAAGAAGCGATGGAGCGACTGGATCAATCCACGATTCTAAAATATATTGCACAACTGCCTGTGCATTACCATGAAGTGATCTACCTGTACTATTACATGGATTTGGGTACGAGGGAGATTGCCGAAGCGACTGGAGCGCCGGAAGGAACGGTACGCGGTAGGTTGCATCGGGCCCGGGAAATTCTGGGCGAATATTTAACAAAGGAGGGACTCGCACGATGACAACCCGAGACGAAGATTTGCGGGAACGTATCAAGCATGAGGCCGATGAACTCCTGTTTGAAGGAATGCATTTTGACGCCGAGATGCAGCGCAACGTGAGGGAGCTTGCGGAGCTGGATCGTGAGCGATCCCGCAGGAGTCGCAGGCGAAGTCAGCAAAGGCGATGGTTGGCCGGGGCCGGGATTACAGTTGCAGCTGCTTTGACGGGTCTAGTCCTCTTGTTCTCACAAGACGGTGTCATCACATCTCCGGGAGATCCACCTCCGGGGATTCTGGTAGGGCCGGATGATCCAATAGCACCGTCGCCGTCTGGATCAGATAACGAACTGCAGGTGCTCAAGGGGTATGAGGAAGCAGCCGAGGCGTTTGGCTCTACTCTGAAGATTCCAGGCTGGCTTCCGGAAGGGTTCGCACTGAATGAGATTAGTGTAACAGGTCCGCGTAACGGCAAAGCCGTGGAGGCTGCCTTCAGTTATGTTGCAGATGATCGCTCGTTTGGTATTTTCACGAAGCACGTATCAAGCGCCCCCATTCAGCAAACAGGTGAAGCTGTTGATCTTAGCGGTGTTACGGGATTTCTAATCGGTGGTGAGCCGATAACAAGCGAGGAGCTCCTCATACCAAACGTAGAACTGCATTGGTATGAGGAGGGGACGTATTACATGATTAACGGTTTGATTGATGGTGAGCAGGCCATTCGGATAGCTCGCTCGATGAGAAGCGAGACCCATAACGATTAATAATAGGAGGTTATTCACACATGTTGAATCAAGTATGGAATACACGTTGGGTTAAGGTACTGATGATTGGTAGCTGCATGATGGTTATGGCTGCAGGCGCTGCGATGGCAGCGCCGGAGGACGCGGAATGGGTAACGATTCAAATCGCGGCAGAGGATCAGGCTTTGCTAAACAAACAAAAGGAAATTGATGACTATGTTGCCGGTGCAGGAAAAAATGAAATGGCAGAGCAAGGTTTCTCTGTCACACACACGGGAGTAGTTGGTGATAAGGTGGAAGTTGGCATAACTCCCTACAACGAGTCGTTCGCCGATTTCTTGTATCAACAGTTAGGTGAAGAAGAGATGCTTGTTGTAGAAGGAGAGCAAGCCGTACTTTTGCAGGCGACTGGTGCCACCGAGGATCCTGTCTCTAGTGAGGACCAACGGTCAGCTAAACAAGGCGAAATTGATGCTTATGTCGCTGGTGAAGGAAAAGCCGAGATGGAAGCTGAGGGTTTCTCGGTTACGCATACGGGCGTAGTCGGAGACAAGGTTGAGGTGGGTATTACACCATTTAATGAACAGCACGCGAATTTCTTATACGACAAGTTCGGGCGTGACCTGGTTGAAGTCGTTGAAGGGGAGCAGGCGATTCTGTACGGTGCAGAGGCTGCTGTTGAACCGGTTGCTGGCACGGTTCCGCAATCAAACGCTGCGCTATGGATCAGTATTGCAGCAGCACTCGCGATCATTGCCGGAATCCTGATCGCTTCGCGGAAGCGGTTCATTAAGAAATAAGGAAGAAAGGAGGCCTTCTCTGACAAACTTTTTTCCAAGAGTCTAAGCGCATTGTAACCAGCCACATATAATGTGATGTGTCGGAAATATAAAGGAGGTATGCTGAATGGGTGAAGTTGCTGGTTACGGCGGCTACGGCGGCTACGGCGGTGGCCAGGGTATTGGTGCAATACTCGTTCTCTTTATTCTTTTGGTAATCATCGTGTCTGCATTTGGTTTCGGATTTGGCGTATAATTTTCTGACATGAATTAAGAAATTCAAGGCTGTCTCATTCGGGTCATTTGCGACCCGGGAGGCAGCCTTGTTGCTTGCTAACCAAACATCATGTTGAGACCCAGAGATTTGTTTTCCCGAAGGAAAACGTTTACAGGCTGGCGAATATGATCTTATTAGACACTTGAAAAACGTAATTGGATTGGGGGAGCGGTATGAAATATGACGTTATAGTAGTGGGGGCAGGCTTATCAGGTTTGGTGGCAACCGCAGAACTGGCCGATGCTGGGAAGAACGTTCTTCTGCTCGATCAGGAGCCGGAAAGCTCGCTCGGCGGACAGGCATGGTGGTCATTCGGTGGATTATTTCTTGTTGATTCGCCCGAGCAGCGCAGACTCGGCATACGGGATTCACGCGATCTTGCCTGGCAGGATTGGCTCGGTTCGGCTGGGTTTGACAGGCAAGATGATGAGGATGTATGGGGAAGAAAATGGGCCGAAGCCTACGTTGATTTTGCGGCAGGCGAGAAGCGGTCATGGCTCCACGCTCAGGGGATCCGCTTCTTTCCCGTTGTCGGCTGGGCTGAACGAGGCGGTTATCTCGCGGAAGGGCATGGGAATTCCGTGCCGCGATTCCATATCGTGTGGGGGACAGGACCAGGAATCGTCAAGCCATTTGAGACGAGGGTCCGAGAGGCGATCCATTCAGGCCGCGTTGATTATCGCCCCAGACATCAAGTGGATGAGCTGATCACTCAGAGTGGTGCCGTAATTGGTGTGAAAGGGTCCATCTTGACCCCGAGCTCGGTGCAACGTGGCGAACGAAGTTCGCGAGAGGTGATCGGAGACTATGAGTATTATGCCGAGACGGTTGTCGTATCCAGTGGAGGCATTGGCGCGAATCATGAGTTAATCCGGCAGCAATGGCCGTCACGACTTGGCAAAGCTCCAGAGAAGATGCTATCCGGTGTTCCTGATCATGTGGATGGACGCATGCTGGGCATTACCGAGCGTGCAGGGGGAAGGATCGTTAACCGGGATCGGATGTGGCACTATACCGAAGGGATAGAGAACTGGAATCCGGCCTGGTCATTACACGGGATTCGGATATTGCCTGGACCTTCTTCGCTTTGGTTGGATGCAAGGGGACAGCGCTTCTCTGCGCCGAATTTCCCGGGTTTCGATACATTGGGAACACTAAAGGCCATACAGGATACAGGGTTTGAATACTCCTGGTTCATCTTGACGCGTAAAGTCATTGAGAAGGAATTCGCCTTGTCCGGGTCAGAGCAGAATCCCGATTTGACGGGTAAAAGCATACGCGGCGTGTTGTCCAGGGTTGGAGCTGGTATTCCAGGACCTGTTCAGGCTTTTCTCGATCAAGGCGCGGATTTTGTGCAGGCAGCCTCGTTAGCGGAGCTTGCAAAGAAGATGAACCAGCTTACAGGTCAAGAACTTATACAATTCGCGGATCTGGAAAGACAGGTGTTGGCAAGAGATCGCGAGATGGATAACAAGTTTACGAAGGACTTGCAAATTACGGCCCTTCGGGGAGCAAGAAACTACATAGGGGACCGACTGGTGCGCGTAGCTAAACCGCACAAATTTCTCGATCCGGCGAACGGCCCGTTGATCGCGGTCCGCTTGAACATACTAAGTCGCAAAACATTGGGTGGACTTCAAACGGATCTATCCGGTCGAGTGTTGAATGAATCCGGGGAGCCTGTGCCAGGACTCTATGCCGTGGGCGAAGCAGCTGGCTTCGGCGGGGGTGGCGTTCATGGATACCGGGCGCTGGAGGGCACGTTTCTCGGCGGCTGTCTTTTTACGGGCAGGCAAGCCGGAAGGTCGATTGCGCGGTTGTAGGTTTAAGGGATGCTCATTCAGTTTCATATGAGAAGGGACCGCCCTCATGGACGGTCCCGTTAACTTGATTTATGGCAGGATGTTGCCGGCTGCACGGTAAATGGCATACCATTCTTCGCGTGTCAGCGTTATATCACCGGCTGTAATGCAGTCCTTCAAGCGGTCGATATTCATCGTTCCGATGACAGGTTGCATCTGTGCAGGGTGGCGGAGGAGCCAGGCAATCGCTACCGTGGTGTTGGTAACGTTGTATTTTTCCGCAATTTCATCGATCTTCTGATTAAGTTCAGGGAACTTATCGCTTCCGAGGAATACCCCTTCGAAGAAACCGTATTGGAATGGTGACCACGGTTGAATCGTAATATCATGGAGTCGACAGAAATCCAAAATGCTGCCATCACGATTGACGGCGGCGTCATTCTCCATGTTGACGTTGATCCCGCTCTGTATCATAGTTGAGTTCGTGATGCTCAGTTGCAGTTGGTTTGCCACGAGTGGTTGTTTCACGGCTTTTTTCAAGAGTTGAATTTGCATCGGGTTCTGGTTGGATACTCCAAAGTGGCGTACTTTACCGGAACTTTCGAGTTTATCAAAGGCTTCGGCAACCTCTTCAGGTTCAACCAACGTATCCGGACGGTGCAGGAGTAGGACATCAAGGTAATCGGTGCTCAGTCTTTTCAAGATGCCGTCTACGGAATTCAAGATATGCTCTTTCGAGAAATCGAACATGCCCTGGCGAATGCCGCATTTGGATTGAAGAATAATTTTCTCGCGTATCTCGGCGTTCATATGTATAGCATCTGCAAAAATCTCTTCGCAAGCACCTCCGCCATAAATATCGGCATGATCGAAGAAGTTAGCTCCTTCCTCCAGCGCGGTCTGTACGAAGCGCTCCGCTTCCGCTTTTTCCAATGAATTTATGCGCATGCAACCCACGGCTACAACAGGTACTTCGAGTGAACTGCTTCCAAGTTTGATCGTTTTCATGATGAAAGGCCTCCCATTCATAATAGGTTGATGATGCGACTACATTGTTTATTGTGACATGCAGGCAGTTGGTGTTCAAGCTTTAATTTGTCAGGAATACAGAACTGCCAAGAAATCGACCGTGCTGATAATGTAACCTGCGCGGCATAAACCGCTCATTCTGAATATGGCTGACTTCAAACAAGAAGGTACTGCTACAGAATGATGATGTAATACTATTGCACAGCCCGATCATTAACAGATCGCGAATGAGAACTTATGTTCTTGATGTTCGGATTTATTATAAGGAAAAAGAAGGGGATTAGCAATGCTATGTGAAATCATAAGAAGCAGGAAGTCTGATATCTAAAAGTTGAGGAGGCTATTCGTAATGACAGTAGAGATCATCAAGGTGTACAAGGAGCATGTTCCACCTGCCCGTCTGATTGGCAAGCGATATACGGAGGAAGACCGGAATGCAATGGGGAGCTTTGCAGATCAATGGCAAACATGGTTTGCGAATGATTGGTTTGAGGAGATAGCGAAGCTGGGAACTTTGCAGGAAGTACAGCGTTCGTCCTTTGGGATGATGCGGATGACCGGGAATCAGTTCGAATATTGGATCGGTATGCTATTCCCGCAGGACACGGAAGTTCCCGCAGGATTCCGTCACGCAGATTTGGCGGATGCTGATGTGGGAATTTGCTGGATATATGGCAATGCGACTCAGGTGAACTCTACGGGCTAGAGCCGCACAATCAATGCATGGCCAAGTTCGATGAACAAGGATGGCAGATGGATGAGAACGCGTGGTTTTTTGAGCGATATCATGAAACTCGTTTCACATCGGCAGATGAGAAGGGGAACGTGGTGCTCGATTATGGTGTTTATTTAAAATAATACAATAAGGAAAATCATATGATATTGGAGCGGTTTTATGAAGTCCATTTTAAGGTATGAATGACACATCCAGTATGCTTAAAAGTTAAACGCTTGAATTATAGACTTTGTTTATCTATAATGGATATGAAGAGTCTGCAATAAGACATCAGATGTAAAGCACAAAGGAGGTATTCTTGTGCAATTCTCCAAAAGCACGGGGTACGCATTGCATGCATTGATTCATCTCGCGCGTTCCGAGCGTGGTCAGAACGTGGGGATCAAGGAATTATCCGCGCTGCTTGGTGTTTCGGAGAGCTATTTATCCAAAATTATGTCCAAGCTGCGGCAGGATGGTATTGTGAAAGCCGTGACGGGAGTCAATGGTGGTTACGAGCTGGCGCGGTCGGCCGACCAGATTACCTTCCTTGAGGTGATTCAGATTATTGAAGGCCGGCAGAGGTTGTATGATTGTTTTAGTATGGATGAGGAGCGTCATCAGTTATTTTTTGAAGCGAAGTCTGGCGATACAGAGCTCAAGGATACTCCGTACACAGCAAGCAATGTTTGGTCAAAAAGGTGATGGACGGCGCTGAGCAACAAATGACGGATTATTTAAAGCGTCATACGATTCAGTCGGTATTGGACGCGGCTTCCTTCGAATGCGCGTACCACGAAACCAACAAGAAGTAACCCTTCTTGTGTTCTGATTATAGATATAAAAGATCCGTAAAGGTGGTATATTAAACATGACAAAACACACACAACTCCATGATGCGATGATCATCGGTGGAGGACCTGCGGGGTTAAGCGCGGGACTAGTCTTGGGAAGAGCAAGGAAGCATGTCGTGATTATGGATGAGGGACGTCCGCGGAATCACGTTACTCGGGAGACGCATGGTTTTCTAACGCGGGATGGAGTTAGTCCGGCTGAGTTTCGGAGTATTGCCAGGGAGCAGATACAGGCGTATCCTTCCGTTCGTTTTGTGGAGGAATCAGCAGTGAGCGTTGCAGGTTCTGACGGGGATTTTCAAGTAACAACAAGTCAAGGGAAGGTGTACCGTGCGAAGAAGCTGCTCTTCGCAGTAGGCAAGAAAGATCGTCTGCCGGTCATCGAGGGCTTAGGGGACGTGTACGGGAAAAGCGCGTTTGTCTGCCCCTATTGCGATGGATGGGAGCTCAGGGATCAGCCGCTGGTCGTCATAGCCAAGGGCGAGGGGGCGGTGCATTTTGCGAAAGTGATTGCTGGCTGGAGTGATCGATATACAATTTGCACGAACGGTCCTGACGAAATGACGGCAGAGCAGCGGGAAGATCTCAAGCGGCATAACATTCCGGTATACGACACCCCCATTCGTCTTATCGATTCGAGCAATGGTCTGGTTCAGCAAGTGGTGTTGGAGGATGGAACTCGCTTGCCGTGTACAGGTATATTTTTTGCACCGCAGCTCGTTACCGGTTCCGATCTTCCGGCATCCATCGGCTGTCAATTGAACGAAGCTGGGAGTGTGATCGTGGATTCCTTTGGCAAAACCAACGTACCAGGCGTATATAGTGCCGGGGATGCTGCTACGGAGATGTACCAAGCTATTGTGGCTGCTTCAATGGGTTCTATGGCCGCTGCTGGACTAAATAGTGAACTGCTCATGGAGAATTGGAATCGTAAATAAAGCGTAGCAGGTTGGGGTTGTTATCCAACCATATTAAAATCCCTCGATCTACATGATCAGGGGGATTTTTTAATTATAAATGAATCTTACACACACGCCGCACCAAAGACTGGGCTATGATGGAAACAACAACGAACAGGAAGGGTGTTTGGAATGAGAACAATGTGGAATGTCCCATCTCAATTTAGTTGGAGGGATATAGCATTTAGATAGATCCCTCCATATTACGGAGGAGAATGATATTTGAATTCAAGAACGAGGAAGTTTTTTTCTTATTATCGACCCTATATCGGGCTTCTTACGGCCGATCTGATATGTGCATTTATCGTATCGGCGATTACGCTAGCTCTGCCGTTGTGTATCCGTTATATCACGATTCATATCCTGGAGCAGAACGCTCCTGATGCACGAAGCCAAATCTATGTCATGGGTGCTGTCATGCTAGCACTGGTCATCATTCATACGGTGTGTGACATCTTTATTTCCTATAAAGGGCATATGATGGGTGCTACATGGAAAGTGACATGAGAAGTGAAATGTTTGATCATCTGCAGAAGCTGTCGTTCAGCTTTTACGATGAGAACAAGACCGGGCAATTAATGACCCGCACCACCAATGATATATTGGCTATGACGGAGTTGTATCATCATGGGCCGGAGGACATCCTGATTTCACTCATGAAGTTCTTGGGTGCTTTTATCATCTTAATGTATATAGATGTAAAGTTAACCTTGATCGTCTTTCTGTTCCTGCCGATTATGGTGATATTCGCACTTTACTTCAATCAGAAGATGAATGTTGCACTCCGAGTGAGTAAGGATCGAATCGGCGATATTAACGCACAAGTCGAAGATTCTCTTGCCGGGATACGCGTAGTGAAATCCTTTACGAATGAGCAGGTCGAGAAGAGCAAGTTCGTTTACGCCAATCAGCGTTTTGTGGACAGTAGACGGGATGGGTACAGGAGCGAGACATATTTTCACGAGGGGCTAGTCGGCTTTACCCAACTGATTACGATCGCGGTGATTGTGTTCGGTGGCGCTGCCATTGTGGGATCTTCACTCGTCTTGGCTGACCTGCTGACATTCTTTCTGTGCGTCGGAATTTTGATCGAGCCGATCAAGCGAGCGGCGAATTTTGCCAGGTTGTATCAGGAAGGCATCACGGGATTTGATCGATTCATGGACATTCTGGAAGTGGAGCCTGCTATCGAGGATGATAAGGATGCACGGGAACTCGGGCAAGTGCGGGGAAGTGTGACTTTTTGTGAGGTTGGTTTTAAATACAAAGAGAATTACGATTACGTACTGAGGAATGTATCGCTTGACATTCAAGCCGGTGAATACATTGCACTTGTCGGACCATCGGGCGTCGGTAAAACAACGCTGTGCTCGCTCATTCCCCGTTTCTATGAAACGAGTGAGGGGAGCATCATGATTGATGGTCATAATATTCGTGAAGTGACTCAGCGGTCATTACGACAGCAGATCGGCATGGTGCAGCAGGACGTGTATTTGTTCGCGGGAACCGTTGCCGAGAATATTCGTTACGGGAAGATGAATGCGGACATGGAGGAGATCATTGCGGCCGCACGGCAAGCGAATGCTCATGATTTCATCATGACACTTCCGGATGGCTATGATACCGATATCGGCCAGCGAGGTGTCAAATTATCCGGCGGGCAGAAGCAACGGTTGAGCATAGCTCGCGTGTTCTTGAAGAATCCGCCCATTATTATTTTTGATGAAGCGACAAGCTCACTGGATAATGAGAGCGAGAAGGCTGTACAGGAATCGCTTGAGCGGTTAAGTCGGAAGCGTACGACGATCGTGATCGCACATCGGCTTACCACGGTTCGAAACGCCCAGCGAATTATCGTTCTGTCGGATGACGGGATTGAAGAGCAGGGGACGCACGAGCAGTTGATGGCTCATAACGGCAGTTACGCAAGACTCTATAACGTACAGTCAGAGATTTAATTAAGAAGGCGATCTGTTAACCGGTGTTTCCACTGGTAAACGGATCGCCTTCTGTACGTTTAGCTGCTTAATTTGTACTACCTGGTTGTTGCTCCTCCACCTCTTTGATGGCGTTATCCTCTTCAGGGATCTCTTGCTTAGTTGAACCGAACCATCCGATTAGAGCGATGAGTACGAGCACGATATAGAAGCTGGCTTTCCAGGCAGAACTCTCTGGGAAGTGGTGGTCGATAATCGCTACGTCCGGATGTGCCAATGTTAGCACGGCCAGTTTGACTCCGACCCATCCTACGATCAAGAAGGCAGCAACTTCAAGTCCAGGGCGTTGTTGCAGCAGCTTCACGAAGTAGGAGGCTGCAAATCGCATGATGATAAGCCCGATGAATCCGCCGAGGAAAATGACGATGAACTGACCGCCGTCCAATCCCCCGATGTTCGGCAAACCGCTGGCAGGCAAGGCAACTGCCAGCGCAACAGCAGCCAGAATCGAGTCAACCGCAAATGCGATGTCGGCCACTTCGACCTTGAATACCGTCATCCAGAATCCGGATTGCTTCTTCGGTTTAGCAGGTTTCGATACAGCATCTTCCGTAGGTTTCCTGCCTTTGATGAAGTGCTTTAGGGTGTGATTGACCGAAATGTACAGGAGGTATAACGCACCGATTGCCTGCACTTGCCATACGTCCACCAGGAATGAGATAAGAAAGAGTGATCCGATCCGGAATACAAAGGCACCGAGCAAGCCGTAGAACAGCGCTTTTTTTCGTTGTTCTTCTGGCAAATGCTTAACCATGATGGCGAGGACCAGCGCGTTATCTGCTGCAAGCAAGCCCTCCAGTGCGATGAGTACGAGCAGTACCCATCCGTACTCTAGCAATAATTCCATGTAACATCCTCCTAGTTGAGTTATGAACGTACCAAAAAAAGACCTTCACCGGCCGGTGAAGGTCTCCCTAAAAATAAAGAGACCTTCACCACAGTGTGTGGTAAAGGTCTCGCAAACAACCGAAGGTTGCCAACAAAGCCGGGGATCAATCCATAATCCCGAAATGACGACTTTGCTGTAAAAGCTACTCCCCTTTAATCACTTCCTCATAACCGATATCGTCATCGGTTACGCCGTGATATAAAGATATATAGTTTTGATCAGGAAGTCAAGCTTTTTTTAATCGTGGATATGCACCATCTTCGTCAGGTGTGACCTGCGGGCTGTTTAGCGGGTGCAGGCTTTTTGAATTCTATATTGATCGAAGAAATCACAACGCTCAGCAGAACCACGGCTGCGCCAAGGAACTCCCTGGAATTCATGACTTCTTGCATGAACCAGTATCCGCATATCGCAGCAAATACAGGCTCAAGCGAGAATACAAGACCCGTACGTGCAGGAGTTGTATATTTCTGAGCAATGGTCTGCAGGATAAATCCTAGTCCACTGCAGATCAGGCTAAGGAACAGGATCGCGATCCAACCGTCGCTTGTGGATGGCAGCGTCGGATTCTCGAAGATGAGTGAGAAGATGAGGGCATAGAGTCCCGCGAATCCTAGTTGCATGATTCCCAGATTCAGCGCGTCCACTTTGCGGGCTGCGACGCTAACCACATTGATGTGGAGCGCATAACATAAAGCCGCGATGATACAGAGCAGATCACCGGCATTGAACGTCAACGGCAGCTTAACGGTTAACAGCATGATACCGATAAGCGCGAGGCTAATGCTGAACATGGTTTTCTTCTCCATTCTTTTCTTGAACAGGAAGGTATGTAGCAGCGGGACGAACACCACGGTTAGGCTTACCAGGAATCCAGCGTTCGATGTCGATGTCGTCTTCAGGCCGAACGTGAGCGCCGTGAACATGATGAAAAGGATCACGCCGACGACCATGGCGTAGCGAATCGTTGTTGCATCGATTTGACGTAATTTTGGATACAGGATAACGGCGGCAAGGAGAAAGGCCAATCCGAAGCGGAGGGCGATGAGATTAAACTCTCCAATAGAGCTGAGTCCCATTTTCATAAACAAATATGACGAGCCCCAGCACAAGGTGACAAACAAAATAAGCAGATCGGCTTTCAGCGGTTTCAATTTCAATTTCCTCCTTCAATTCATGACCCAGAATCCAGTATACTGAGGGAGTTAACACAAGTAAAACAAATGTTTCTTATAATTAACATGAGGAAAATTAATGTAAATAATATCAGGAGGAATCGGCATGAGCATCAACAAATTCAAGGTATTTCTGAGGGTGGTTGAACTCGGCAGTCTAACCCGAGCAGCGGAAGAGATGGGTTTTACGCAATCCGGTGTCAGCCATATCATCAACAGTCTAGAAGATGAATTTAATTTAACTTTATTGATCCGCAGTCGCTCAGGCGTTCGATTGACAACGAACGGAGAGGAGCTACTGAAGACGATCCGTGAAATATTGAAGTGGAATGCGCATCTCGAACAAGAAATTGCCGCTATACACGGGATTGAACTCGGTATTATTCATATCGGCACTTTCACGAGTGTTGCCGTACACTGGTTGCCAGGAATTATTAAGGACTTCCAGCGAGATTATCCGAATATCGAGATTCGGCTAGTCGAGGGGGATTATCGTGAAATTGAGGATTGGATATCAGAAGGGAGAATCGATTGCGGATTCCTCTCGTTGCCAACCTGGGATACATTTGATGTCATACCGCTCCATCAGGAGCCGATGCTGGTGTTGCTGCCGCTGGACCATCCGTTAGCTAGTCAGGACTTCATCACATTGTCCCAGCTAGAGAATGAACCGTTTATCATGCCGAGCAAAGGCTCGGATGATGATGTAAACCGGGTGCTCGAGAGAGTAGCCGCCAAACCAGATATTAAGTATACGGTGGGCGATGATTATGCCATTATGGCTATGGTTGAGAAGGGGCTGGGAATTAGTATTTTGCCAGAGCTTGTACTGCGCGGGCAACAGCGTAATATACGGCTGGCCCAATTGAAAGAACCGTCAAATCGTTCTCTCGGGATTGCAGTTAGTTCAATGCGAGAAGTGTCTCCAGCTACCAAACGCTTCCTGAACTACGTTAACAGTTATCCTAAATTGTAAGCAGGTTAGAAAGGTATTTGATTCTTAAAGATCACCAGGGTTTATTAACTGTTATAGACATCATTTATAACATGGGGGCGGACATCAAATATGAAGAAAGCGATGATTATTGTCAATCCGAGTTCAGGTAAAGAATTGGCTCAGAATCAATCTCTCGAAGTTGAAGAGCTGTTGCAGCGAAAAGGGTATGAAGTTCATATACGCAACACGGAGAAGGAGTGGGATGCCGCGTTGTTCGCCAGGACGACTTGTGAGCAGCAATATGATGCGGTCATCTCCATGGGTGGTGACGGTACACTGAACGAAATTGTGAACGGTCTTGCCGAACAAGAACATCGACCAAAGCTTGGCATTATCCCGATGGGCACGGTCAATGATTTTGCACGAGCGCTACAGATTCCGCTGGATGGGAAGGAAGCGATTCAGTTGCTTGCGAGCGGGAACGTACGGGATGTGGATATCGGTAAGATTAACGAATCCTATTTCATGAATATTGCGGCTGTCGGCAAGATTGCGGAAGCCACGTTCTCTGTTTCCCCTAAAGCGAAGACTTATCTGGGGCCGTTGGCTTATCTGATGGAAGGGATTAAGACGTTAGCTTCGAACAATCCTTTCGAGACCCGGATCCTTCACGATCAAGGCGAGTGGCAGGGCGATGCCATTCTCATTCTATCAACGTTAACCAATTCGGTTGGAGGCTTCGAGAAGATTGCCCCGGATGCGGAGATCGATGATGGACAATTGAAATGCATCATTATCAAGGACGTCTCCTTTATTCATTTGGCTAAAATATCAGCGGCTGTACTTCGAGGAGAACATATTGAGGATTCGGGTGTGGAATATATTAGTACCAGGACGCTTGAAATCACGTCCAATAGCAAGTTGACCACGAACGTGGATGGCGATGAAGGGGATCCATTGCCGTTATATCTCCGGGTTCTGCCAAGGCATCTGAAGGTATTCACGCCATGAGAAAAAGAACTGCACTCGATCAGATCCTGGATGATCTGCGAAGTACAGTTCTTTTTGTAATCTTATGGAATGTTTAGGCGCGGAGAGTCTTGAGTGCTCCACTCCATGCAAGTACTTGATCCAGCATACCGTTCACGTTCACCAGGTGCAAATCAGCTGGTTTGAATACGGCACCGTTCTCGAAATCGGTGAACAAGGAGAGCGCTGCGTGAACGCGAACGTCCGCAACAGACAATTCTCCAAGAATGCCGCGTAAATGCTCAGCTGCGCGAGCACCGCCAACAGAGCCATAACTTACGATACCCGCAGCTTTGTTCGCCCATGGGTCACGAGCGAAATCCAAAGCATTCTTCAAGGCTCCCGAAATACTGTGGTTGTACTCTTGAACGATAAACACGAAACCGTCCAATTCAGCAAGCTTGGCGTTCCAAGCAGTAGCCTGCTCGGTTGCATCCGCTTCACCTAACAGTGGAAGCTTAAAGTCTGCAATATCGACGATTTCGTAGTTGGCATCCCCACGTTGATCTGCAACGCTCTTCACCCAATCCCCGACTTGTGGACTCAGGCGTCCTTGACGCGTGCTTCCTAAGATAATTCCGATATTCAAGTTTGACATGGTAATTCCCTCCCAATTTATCTGGACTTCATTTATGTTCTGACTGATGTAAAATGTCTGTGCTTATCATAATATTCGTAGGTGTGTTATGTCAAGTAGCTTACAAAAAGTTTGTTAAATTATTTATTTCACCACATTAATTATCGTGTATAACATGCTACGGCAAGTACCTTAAAGCCATTGAGGATGCTATACTATAGCTGAATATGGATTACTAAATTTGACGAACAATGAGGTGGAAACATGGACATCAGGCAACTTAGAAATGACGAGTTCGATGCCAGCACAGCGCTATCCGAGTATGCCTTTCAGTATACAATGACGCCTGAGCAAAAAGAGGCGAGCCGAGCGAATTTTAAACCCGAACAATACTGGGGGATCTTTGACGAGGAAGAATTGCAAGCGAAGCTGACGATTCTTCCGCTGCGAATCTATTTGCAAGGCCGCAAGCTTGATATGGGGGGATCGCCGGTGTTGCTACCTGGCCGGAGAATCGCAGACAAGGCCATGTAACGATACTTCTCAAGCATGCGCTGCAAGAGATGAAGGATTACGGGCAAAGCGTTTCTTTTTTGCACCCATTTTCAATACCGTTCTATCGTAAGTTTGGATGGGAGCTATATGCCGAATATAAGAAATACATAATTCCTGTGTCTAAATTCCCGGCGAAGCTAGAATCTCCGGGAAGGGTGATTCGAGATGTGAAGGATATTTCCATATTGGATACGATGTATGAAGCTTATGCTAGTCAATATAACGGTACGTTGATTCGAGATGAATCCTGGTGGTCACAGTCAGTGCTTCGCCAGAATGGATTCAATGCGGTGTATTACTCGGCAGACGGCGTTCCGCAAGGATATGTATTGTACGAGTTGAAGGATAGCGAACTTGTGTGTCGGGAGTTCGTCTATCTGAACGAGGAGGCACGAGGCGCGCTATGGACGTTCTTTGCGAACCACGATTCTCGAATCGAACGAGTCGTGTTGACCATGGTGCCAAGTGATGATGAACTGCCGTTTATGCTTAAAGATCCACGATTTACACAGGAGAAAGTCCCTTATTTCATGGCGCGCATCGTTGATCTGAAGGCCTTCATATCGCAATACACGTTCGAAGTGAATCGCCAGATGGAGTTAACCATTCGGGTGGAAGATTCTGCTGCGCCATGGAATAACGGTCAATGGTTGCTTGCCATTAACGAAGCGGGTGGTGCGAATATTGAGAAACTGGCGGATTCTGAAGAGGGTGTTTCTGATCTGACGACGGATATTCAGACACTCTCCGCACTCTTTATGGGATACAAAAGACCCAAGGCGTTATATCGGATGCAGCGTATTCTTGGTGATACTGCCAAAGTAGATCAGTTAGAGTCTGCTGTTCCAGATGGGCAGACTCATCTGATGGACTTTTTCTAATAGGGAGGAGGCAATGTCAAATGCAGATTAAGATTGATGATTTGACCGGTCCAGAAATAACACAGCTCATCTACGAGCACCTTCACGGCATGACGCTGCATTCTCCGCCTGAGAGTATACACGCTCTCGGTCTGGAGAAGCTGCGACAGCCTGAGATTACGTTCTGGAGTGTGTGGGATGGCGATATCTTGTTGGGCTGCGGTGCTCTGAAGGAGCTGGATGCGGACCATGCAGAGATAAAGTCGATGCGCACGGCAACCCCTCACCTGAGAAAAGGAGTTGCCGGAAGGCTGATGGAGCACATCCTGGAGGAGGCTAAGCACCGCGGGTATCTACGCCTGAGTCTGGAGACGGGGTCGATGGCTGCTTTTGAAGCTGCCCGAAGTCTGTACGCTCGGTTTGGATTTGAAGAATGCCAGCCATTCGCGGACTACAAAGAAGATCCGAACAGTACGTTCATGACTAAGGTACTGTGAACGAATATCACATCATCCATGGGAGTACGCACATGATTCGCAGATTAACATCCACCGAGATGGATTCTATTCGCAGTCACATTCAAAGAGAACAGCATTTTTTATATTATTCTTATCTCACGTGCCGTCAGAAGAATACGGTGCATTTCGGACAGTTCTCGGAGCGCGGGGATCTTGTAGGCGTGCTGGCCTATATGAGCGGTCTCCCGTTCCATGCTTTCTCTGTCTATCCCATAAAAGAGGACTTCCAGCTCCCCTCGATCTTGGCTGTCTTGAAACACGAGCTGCGGTTGCCGCTTGATGGTACTGTTGGAAGCTTCATTGTGAGCGAGGACGAACTTGCTCGAATCGGACCTGGAATTTCGATGGTGGAGAGTCCGCAGGCCTTACTTCTGATGAAGCATGTTCACCGGCATATGCTGCCTCTGGCAGGTGGACATGCCTTATTATTAGACGAATCGTACAAGGAACAGATTGAGTCGAGAATGATCGAGTGGAACACGATGGCTTTTGCTAAAGAAGAATTGCAGTACCCTTTTTATGGCGTTATACAGGATCAGCAGTTAGTTGCTGTCGGCGGGTATCACGTGTATAGCGACGATTATGTAGAGCTTGGTAACATTGTAGCGGGTGTGTCTTGGAGAGGGCTTGGGTATGGAAAAGAAGTGAGTGCTGCACTTACTCGCCAAGGTTTGGCGCAGTCGCCCTACGTCTATCTCAATGTCTTAGAGGAGAATGAGCGCGCGATTAGATTATATTCCGCAATTGGATATGATCGAATATGCAAACAGTATATCGTGAAATTCAACCTGTAAGGTGTGTTAATTACCGGCAACCCGACTTCTGGATGAGAAGTCGGGTTTTTGGTCTATCCGCTAATAGCCATCACCTCTTCTCTATCAATTTCATACAATAGTGGACAACGCTGGGGAGAAAAGAGGAGATCAAGTGCGCAGTCAGAAAACACCAGAGGGTGTATCTATTATCACGTGTACCAATCGTCCAGAGTTCTTTGATCATCTAATCGAAAATTTCCGAAGACAGAACTATAAGCATAAGGAACTCATAATGCTCATGATCATAATCCAAGAAAAGAGGTGGTTGAATGATCCCCATTCAACAATTATCGAGACAGACTGGCATAACCGTAAGAACGCTGCGATATTATGATCAGATTGGGTTGCTCATCCCATCGGCCAAGACCGAAGGGAATCACCGGCTCTACAGCGAAAAGCAGCTCATGAAGCTGCAGCAGATTCAATTTTTGAAAGGGCTAGGCTTTAGCCTTCAGGAAATTTCGGAAATGCTCTCGAATCCAGATTGGAATTGGACGCTTAGTTTGAAGAATCAATTAGCCTATGTAAAGCAAGAGCAAGAGAAACTAAGACAGATGGAATCCACCTTACGCGGCGTGCTTCACAGCATGGTGTTGGAAGGCGAAACGAGCATGGAAGTGATGCAGAAGTTGATCCAGTTATCGGGTAAGAATCACGCCATAAAACAAGGGTTTCGGCAACATATGTTTGAAGAGCGGGAGATGGAACTGCTGCAGCAGCTTCCCAATATGAATCGTGATGACCCCGATTCGCTGGAATGGATTGCATTGGTCGGACAATTGAATCGCCACAAGGATTCGAGTCCGGATTCTCCCGTGATTCAGAGGATCGTACGGCGAATGGATGAGAAGCGAATAGAACAATTCGGGGATGAGGCATCATTCGTTAACAAGCTGTGGGATATCAGGCGGTCGCCTGAACAATCTGCGCAGATGAGCATGTACCCGATGGATAAGGAATTGCTGGATTTGTTAGAGCAAGCTTACGATACCTATCTTTCTGCTATGGACGACCCCGAGGATAGATCGTGTTGACAATTAGAAAAAACTGTCTTAAGATACATAGCAATCAGCAACGATCAAAGACATGATCATCGAATCGGCCTGTCAGAGAGAGAAGTGAGTGGTGTGAGCTTCTTCAGTAGTGGATTCCGTGATTACCCCTTTGTAGCTGTGGTCTTGAATCCTCTGGACATTGGAGGTATTAGAGAGCACCGATTCATCCCCGTTACAGGATGTCTGAATGAGGATCCGGGTGAGCGCGCTGATGATAGTGTCGGCAAGTCTGGGTCAAATTAGGGTGGAACCACGAGCTGAACGCACTCGTCCCTTAGGGACAGTGTGTTTTTTTGCGTTCAATCCAAAATTTGATGGAGGGATAATCAATGTCTATCGTAGTTACATTACCAGACGGAAGTAAGAAGGAGTATCCCGCACAGACGACGATGTATCAAATCGCGGACGCTATCCATTCAGGGCTGAGGAAACAGGCAATTGCCGCAAAGGTCGATGGAAGGCTGGTTGATTTGAATTCGAAGTTGTGTGCGGACGCTGAGATCAGCATCATTACGCGTGAATCCGAGGAAGGATTGCACATCTATCGTCATAGCACAGCCCATTTGTTGGCGCAAGCGGTCAAGCGTATTTACGGCAGCGATTACGTGTCGCTCGGGGTAGGTCCCGTGATCGAGGCTGGATTTTATTACGACATGGATTTGGGGCAATCCATTACGATTGATGATTTAAGCGCAATTGAGCGGGAGATGACGAAGATCGTTCAAGAGGATTGGCCTATCGTTCGGAAGGAAGTTAGCCGAGCCGAAGCAGAGCGGATCTTTCGAGAGGATCCGTATAAGTTGGAGCTGATTCGGGAATTGCCTCAAGACGAAGTCATCTCGATCTATGAGCAAGGCGAGTTCGTTGATTTATGCCGGGGTCCGCATGTACCTTCCACTGGCAAGTTAAAGGTATTTAAGCTGATGAGCGTAGCGGGAGCATACTGGCGGGGGAACTCGGACCGTAAGATGCTGCAACGCATCTATGGTACTGCTTTTCCGAAGAAAAGCCAGCTGGATGAGCATCTCCATCTGCTAGAAGAAGCGAAGAAACGGGATCACCGCAAACTCGGCAAAGAGCTGGAATTGTTTATGTTCTCCGATGATGCACCGGGAATGCCTTTCTTTCTGCCTAAGGGAATGATCATCCGGACAGAATTGGAGCAATTCACAAGAGGATTGCAATTCCAGCGCGAATATGATGAGGTGCGCACGCCGCTGATGATGAATCAGCGATTATGGGAAATATCCGGCCATTGGGATCATTACAAGGATAATATGTACTTTACACAAGTGGATGAGACAGCGTATGCGTTAAAACCCATGAACTGTCCCGGACATATGTTAATCTATAAAAATGCACTGCACTCCTACCGGGAGCTGCCGATTCGAATTTCCGAATTCGGTCAAGTGCATCGTCATGAGTTCTCCGGCGCATTGAACGGTATGATGCGGGTCCGGTCATTATGTCAGGATGATGCGCATATCTTTGTACGGCCCGATCAGATTCTGGAAGAGATTCAGCAAGTGATCGAACTGATTGGTGAGGTGTATAAGGTCTTCGGTTTTGAGTACTCGATTGAACTGTCGACAAGGCCGGAGGATTCCATGGGCTCTGATGAGCTGTGGGA
Source organism: Paenibacillus sp. JCM 10914 (assembly GCF_001315105.1). Taxonomy (GTDB): domain Bacteria; phylum Bacillota; class Bacilli; order Paenibacillales; family Paenibacillaceae; genus Paenibacillus_AQ. The sequence goes on from NZ_BAZR01000003.1 coordinate 332,628, forward strand.
GCAGGCCGAGTCATCGCTCAAGCAGGTTCTGGAGCAAATGAGTCTTTCGTACCGATTGAACGAAGGAGATGGGGCATTCTACGGTCCCAAAATCGATTTTCACATTCGCGATTCGTTGAAGCGCAGTTGGCAGTGCGGCACGATTCAATTGGACTTTCAATTTCCCGAGAAATTCGATCTTTCTTATATCGGTGAAGACGGCCAGAAACATCGGCCGGTCGTGATCCATCGGGCCATATTCGGTTCCATGGAACGGTTCATTGGCATTCTGACAGAGCATTATGGCGGCTCCTTCCCGCTGTGGTTAGCTCCGACCCAGGTCATGATCATTCCGGTCTCGGATCAAGATCTGGATTACTCGTTAAAGGTGAAGCAGCTTCTGGCGCAGGCCGGAATGAGAGTTGATATGGATATTCGGACTGAGAAGCTTGGATACAAGATACGCGAGGCTGGACTTAACCGAATTCCTTACACATTCGTCCTGGGAGAGCAGGAAAGAGACGCGGACCGAGTGGCTGTGCGCAAACGTGGTGAAGGTGATGTAGGCGTAAGGACGGTCGAAGAAATGCTTGCAGTGTTGGGACGGGAAATATCCATGAAAAAATGAGGGGTGGCGATTCGGGATGTTAGTGAGGCTGCTGATAGCGTTGATAATGAATATACCGATCTCGTTTATTAACTTCGGTAGTTATTTGAAGGGAACCGCACCTACACCTATTCAAGTAGGGTGTACGATCTTCTTCCTGTTGCTCTGGTTGATTTGGGCAGGAAATGAATCTTATCGAAGATGCGGCAAACCAACATTTCTACGATTCTCCACTCTGTATTGGTTGACAGCGTTGTTACTGACTTTTATCGGGTACATGTCCGAAGAGCTGCTGCTTGGTATTCCAGTCATGATGATATTCTTAGGTCCCTTGTATGGACTCAGAATATTTCTGCCGGAACTAGCCTATGATCACTTTGCGTATGTAAGCTTGTTCATAGCCTATGCCATGAGCATGGCTGGATATCTTTTAGGTATTTTCCTGCGCAACTACTTGCCGAAGCAGAAAGCGAATTAAAGAGGAGGCGTATGAGGCGTATTACTACCTGGCGGCTGGAAGCAACATGATGAGATTGTAGCAGCAACGTCAACATTTCATGAACTGGACCAATAGATTAACGAATACAAAGAGTGGCGGTGCCGGGAAGATCATGCGGGCATCGCTACTTTGATATGTGAACACACTGTCAAAACTTAAAGGATGCATATGTGCACGCTTTCCCATTCAAATTCATCCCTTTAGCGGAAAAAGATGCGTAAGTGCATCTTTTTATCCTCAATTTTTCCGATTTAGCCTGATTTATGTTAAAAGCCTGCAGTATTGCAAGCTTTTGTTGAATATAACCGCTTAAGGTCATAAATTCCTGCAGATATGCAGGAATTTTTTTCTGCCTTCATTTTGCCGACGCTCTCCTGGAGATTTACTGGTAGTCTTCTGGCGTTCTGCTGGTCTATTGTCAGAGATCTGCTGACGATCTACTGATCATCCACCACGATTCCACCCTATGTCCACGCGAGTCGGTCACGAACATAGGTCTGACTGGTACCCAATTAGGAAGCATTTTTTTCTTAAGGGTATAAGTTCACAAAATGAATATCATCAACGAGCCATTGTCCTTGCACTTTGACTAACTTCAACATCCGTTCTACGGCATATACGGTCGACGAAGCTTCTGTGCTGATTTGTGTTATTGTGCCTGTATTTTGGTTCGCGTGCGTATAGGCTTGATTCATGAATTGATGTCGGTAGGAGAATCCGCCATCGCGAATGATTTGATTAATCAATTTATCGGTGAAATAAGGTTTGAAATGTGCGCGAATTTGAGATATCCCTGAGACGTTCGTTGCTATATTTGCTTGTTGAATGATTGTGTTTACACGCTGTTGGGGAATTTGTGAATAATTAAAACTGGCCTCTGTCGTAACAATTACTTGTTTATTATTCAGAGAGATCGTGGTTGTCTTATTCTCGGAATTCCAGCCGAGATTCCCTCCGAGCGCCTGACTTACAAAACGGACAGGCACGTAGGTGACACCGCGCTCAACCCGGGCGGGTACATCGATCGTAATCTCGTTGGAACCGACTTGAACTTTATTGGAGTTGATCTTGAACTGCACGGTCGTTCCTTGATGATGGATCGTCACGGTCTGCGATGCTTGGTTCCAATTCACATCGGCGCCCAGTCCAGTGGCGACGTGACGAACAGGTATCAATGTACGCCCTTCAACGATTTGACCATCGACGACGAACGGGGATGGATCTGCGGCTTGCTCAGCAAATCCGATATAGGGTTGAATCAAGCTCGCTGCGAGCAGGGCTGTTGTCATCGCTACTGTCATACGCTTCACCATGTGTAACCTCCTTGATTACCAGCTAGAATAAGTCTTCTTATGGATAGAAGGTCTATCAGGCTACATTGTTGCACCTGCCGACATTTTCAGCCAATTTACCCTGCATAATTTAAGAATGACTCATGGCAGGTCGATCGGGGGTCACGGTATGCTACATAAGTAGGAAGAACTCTGCGCAAATATTGAAAGGAGGTAGGACGTTTCCGAAACCCTGAAATGGCCGCCAAGATTCTAGACAACATAGCAATGAAATTGACAACATGACTGTCCTCATCGTGAACGAATACAAGCAAGGCAGCCACAATTTTAAGAACGGCTGAATGATGAAGGAGGGTATTATGTACATTTCAAAGTGGAAAAAGAATCTCGCCAGAGCGCTGGCTGTACTTATGATGTTTCTGCTCGTGATTCCGTTATTTCCTGCAGATGTCTCTGCCGCATCAGCTTTTGTTCAGACTTCGGCTTCCAGTTACAGCAGTCAATTCGGTGTTCAGTTGGAGAATGCCAGCGAAGGTGGTCAGAACGTAGCCTTTATCGATAACGGAGACTATATTGTGTTTAACAATGTAGACTTTGGAAGTGGTGCTGCTTCGATTGATGTCAGAGTAGCCAGTAACACTAGCGGCGGAAATATCGAGGTACGTCTCGGCAGCCAGAACGGAACCTTAATCGGCACCGTTGCCGTTCCGGGGACGGGCGGATGGCAGACGTGGCAGACGAAATCAGCCCCGGTTCAGTCTGTGACGGGCGTTCATACCGTATATCTGAAATTTACAGGCGGTGCAGGCAATTTATTTAATCTGCTCTGGTTCAAATTTAACGCTGCTTCATCTGGGGGCGGGGATGTGATCGGAAAGCTCTACGCGGGCTACCAGGGATGGTTTAACGCAGCCGGAGACGGATCGCCGAACGGCGGCTGGATCCATTGGTCCAAGAATAGCAGTGCACCGTCCACGAGTGGAAATGTCAACTTCGAGATGTACCCTGATCTTCGCGAGTATTCGAAGCTGTATCAGACCAATCTCGCAAACTTGGGCAACGGAACGCCTGCCAAACTGTTCTCCTCGTATGACCAGGAAACGGTGAACAAACATTTTGAATGGATGCAGGCTTATAATATCGACGGAGCCGCATTGCAGCGATTTGGGGCAGAAGATAACAACACGCCTAATGGCTGGAAGACCAACCGCGATAGCGTGGCAGTGAAAGTGAAGAATGCAGCTGAATCGTACAATCGTAAATTCTATGTGATGTATGACATTACCGGTATGAATCCAAGCAACTGGGTGAACGCCGTGAAGTATGATTGGACTCAAAATGTGAAAAATACGATGAATCTTACGACGTCTTCCGCCTACGCCAAGCAAAATGGCAAACTCGTCGTTTGTATCTGGGGGATCGGTTTCACGGATCGTCCCGGAACCTTATCGGAATCCATTGAACTGATTCAATGGTTCAAGAACCAAGGCGTCTATGTGATCGGTGGCGTTCCGACTTATTGGAGAACGGGGATTAACGATTCCAAACCGAATTTCATGAACGCATACAAAGAGCTGGATATGATATCCCCTTGGACGATCGCACGCTTTGGTACACTGCAAGGGGCGGATGATTTCAAGAATAATGTGTTACAACCGGACTTGACTTACACACAGCAGAACGGTATCGCATACCAACCCGTTATGTTCCCGGGATTTGCATGGTCCAATCTACATGGCGGGCCCAAAAATGAGGTTCCCCGTCTTCATGGCGACTTTATGTGGAGACAGGCATATAACATTAAGAGCCTTGGAATCCAGACAGGATACATTGCAATGTTCGACGAGTATGACGAAGGCACGGCGATTGCCAAAGCAGCCGAAAATAGCTCCATGATTCCGACGAATCATTACTTCCTGACACTTGACGCGGACGGCGTTGCGGTCTCATCGGATTTCTATCTGCGACTGGCCGGAGATATTAACCGGCTATTCAAAGGACAGATTCCATTAACGGTGAACCATCCAACCAGCCATCAGTAATGCGAATGCCAAGCCTTCGTGCAAGTCAGCCGACTTCCGAAGGCTTTTATAATGAAATGAGAAGGAGACTACCTAACATGAATCAAAAGAGCAACCTGCAAATTATGAATCGTCTAAACAAGAAAACATCCATGAACCCAGTCATAACCAGCATCTACACAGCGGATCCTTCTGCACATGTATGGGATGACGGCAAAATCTACATATACGCATCGCATGATGTAGATCCGGCCAGAGGGTGTGATCTGATGGACCGTTATCACGTATTCTCGTCAGAGGACATGGTGCACTGGCAAGACGAAGGCGAGATCTTGAGCTCGGATGATGTTAGCTGGGGCAGACCTGAGGGTGGATTCATGTGGGCTCCGGATTGTGCCTACCGTAACGGAACCTATTATTTCTACTATCCGCACCCGAGCGGGTCGAACTGGAACGATACGTGGAAGATTGGGGTAGCGTCCAGTGATAAGCCAACCAGTGGATTTAAGGATCAGGGATATATCGAGGGGCTTGGCGGTTTCGCTATGATTGATCCGGCGGTATTCATTGATGATGACAACCGGGCCTATATGTACTATGGGGGCGGAGGCGTATGCGCGGCCGTTGAACTTGGCGAGGATATGGTCACGGTCAAGGGCGAGGTCCAGGAGATGGTTGGCCTTGAGGATTTTCATGAGGCTACATGGGTATTCAAACGCAATGGGTTGTATTACCTGACTTATTCGGATAATCTGGAGGGGCTGAATCGGATGTGTTATGCAACCAGTCAGCAGCCGTTTGGTCCTTGGACCTATCAAGGCGTCTTCCTGGAACCTACTGGCTGTTCGACGAGCCATGGATCGGTAGCAGAGTTTAAGGGACAGTGGTATTTGTTCTATCACAACCAGGCGATATCAGGTGAAGGCAACCTGAGAAGCGTATGTATTGACGAGCTTCATTTCAATGAAGATGGCACGATACAAACGGTGCAGCAAACCCTTGAAGCGTTAAGCCAGTACAAGGCTCAAATCCCCCTTCATTCCTCACTGAAATCTACCGAGCAGCGGTAGGTGAAGTTAAAGGTGGAGCGAAGTTGAAGCGGCAGGAAGATGGGACAACCGTCGTCGTCGGGATGGGTGCAGAAGATTCGGCTTGTGTATTCGAGGGCGTGAACGGCAGGAGTACAGGCGGCCGAGCAGAGGTGGGGATCATTTACGGAACGGCAGAGCCTCTGGCCAAGATTAGATTCGCCGTGAATGGCGTGGATTATTCCTTCGTGAATGCATTGAACACCGGAGGCACACACAACAGAGAAGGATATACCGGCATTACCGTAACGTTGAAGCCGGGCAATGAGAACGTCATCACCTTAACGGGTGGATACGGGGAAGTGGCCATCGAGGAATTGCAAATTAAATACTTGGTGGACTGAGCTTAAGAAATCATTCTATAGCCCGTGCGAATTACTGTGTAATCATGGTAATCGCGCGGGCTTTTGATTTGGTCGGTTCATATGTCCATTCCCAGCGGGATAGAGATTAATAATGAACTACAAAGGTTAATTCCCCCTCATTTAGGACGCTACTTGAATGCGCTACCATTATGAAGAGAACGGCAGATGAGTAAAGCGAGAGGTGAGATTAGGTGGGAAGCATTACTTTTGATCATGTATTTAAACGGTATAAAGGCGAATCCCGCCCTGCAGTCAATGACTTTCATCTAACGATTGATGAAGGCGAGTTTCTGGTGCTGGTCGGACCGTCAGGATGTGGTAAATCAACGACACTGCGCATGCTGGCTGGCTTGGAGGAAATCAGCAGCGGGGAGTTGTATCTGGACGGAAAATTCATGAACTATGTATCTCCTAAAGATCGGGACATCGCGATGGTGTTTCAAAACTACGCGCTGTATCCGAATTTGTCCGTGCTCGAGAATATTGCGCTCGGCCTCAAATTGCGTAAAACGGCGAAGCACGAGATCGATTCTCGTGTGAAGCGAGTCGCCACGATATTAGAGATATCACATTTGCTGGAACGCAAGCCAAGTCAGCTATCTGGTGGCCAGAAGCAGCGGGTAGCACTCGGCAGAGCCATCGCCCGAGAACCGCAAGTATTCCTGATGGATGAGCCGCTCTCGAATTTGGATGCCAAGTTGAGGGCTCAGACACGGGCCGAGCTGATCAAGCTGCAGCAGGATTTGAAGCGAACAACGGTATATGTTACGCATGATCAGGTTGAAGCGATGACCATGGGATCACGCATCGTTGTGATGAAGGATGGCGTTATCCAACAGGTCGCTGCTCCCAGGAAGCTGTACGATGAACCGGCGAACGTATTCGTGGCAGGTTTCATCGGATCACCGCAGATGAATTTCATGAAAGGGACGATTGAGGTAAGCGAGGGAAGTTATTATTTCTCCAATAAACGAATGAGGTTACTGCTGCCGGATTACTGCGCAGCCCGCTTTCAAAGCACAACCGTATCCACGAAGAACGTTATTCTTGGGGTGCGTCCGGAGCATGTCACACTTCATCGGGGTCGTATCGATGAAGCTCCGTCGCTCATTCCGGGTATTGTGCAGATGACGGAGGAGACCGGAGCGGACTCTTACGTCTATGTCCAACTTGGGTCCTTTCGCTTGATCGCCAGAACCGAGCCCGTGTCGAGATACGATACGGACGAGATCGTATCCGTTGAGCTTCAAATGAACAAGGTGCATTTTTTTGACGAGCAGACGGAAGTTGTAATTGGGAGAGATGGTGCATGAAGAAGCGTCGATTTCCCCGCTATCTTCGGATACCTCTTCAAATAGTGATCATTGTTGGTTTGCTCTTCGGTGCGATCCGGTGGATGGCATCCGAGGAGCCCGTTGTATACGGACAAGTAACAGCCGAGGAATTGCTCCAATTTCAACCGGCCGGAGGCAAAATTCCGTATTCAATAATGATGCAAGAAGTGAGTGATGATGAACGTTACGGTCAAGCAGGTAGTGAGCTATCCATTCCAGCTTTGCAATATACGGGAACCTCAACAGATGCCAAGCTTAGCGAATCGAATGAAGACGGACGTTCTGTGTTGAACTGGCACAACGAATCTGGTTATGTGGACTGGACGTTTGAAGTCGAGCAGACGGGACTGTATGAATTGCATCTTGATTATAGACCGCTTCCCGGCAGCAATAGTTCCGTTATCCGAGGTGTCATGATCGATGGAGCATATCCGTTTGAAGAATCGGAGCGAATTGAGCTCGAACGCATGTGGAAGGATGCGAAATATCCGTATGATCGCAATGAGCTCGGCATGGAAGTTCGCCCGCAACAGGTGGAATTGAACGAGTGGACAAGTAAAGCCGTAACGGATTATTCGGCCTCCTCACGCCCTTTGTTATACAAGTTGGAGCAGGGAGAACACACGCTCAGGCTACATGGTGAGCGTGGTGGACTTGCGCTGCACCAAATCACCTTCCGCATGCCAGAGGCCTTGCCATCCTATAAGGATTATCAAGCAGAATATGCAGCTGTACCAGGAAAATCGGAGGGGGTGCAGTTCCGGGAAGCGGAGGAATTTGCTCGCAAATCACATCTCTCGATTCAGACTGATCGTTGGGCAGAGCCATACATATCTCCAGATCCCAAGGGACGGATTACCTACAATGTACTCGGTGGCAACCGTTGGAAGTCACCGGGAGAATGGGTCGAGTGGGAGATCGAGGTGCCGACGGACGGCTTTTATGAGATTGACCTGAAGAATTTTCAGAATTATCGTTCCGGATTTAAGGCATACCGCACGTTATCCATTGACGGTGTAGTCCCTTTCCAAGAGATGCTGAGTTACGGCATCGATTATCATAAGGAATTTGAAATTACGACGCTTGCTGATGAAGCGGGCGAGCCTTATCAATTCTTTCTGGAGCAAGGCAAACACACGGTTCGAATGGTGGCGGACTCATCGTCTATGCAGCCAATACTGATTGCTCTGAAGGATACGCTATCTCAGATTGCTGCCTTTGACCGTGAGATGAGACTCATCACAGGGAACTACAGCAAGAAAGCGTCCGATGCCAATATCGATTCGACTCGAACATGGGAGATGAAGAAATATGATCCCGAAGTTGAGACCAAGCTCCAAGCGATAACGGAGCGCTTGAACATGATTCGGGATTACACCAATTCTGTGAATGAAAGGGAATCGGATTTATCCCAGGCCATCAAGGCATCGGTTACTATTCTCGAGGATATGCTGGCCGACGTGAATGAAATTCCGAGCAAGGTGAATGAGTTCTCTACGATTCAGGCCAATATCGGCACCTGGATGTCAACGCTGACCCAGCAGCCGCTGCTGCTGGATTATATCGTCGTGCGTGCACCAGATGCCAAGACCGGGCTCAAGGAACCGACTGCACTCTCACGGATACCGTACTCCTTAGCCGATTTCTCCCGTTCCTTCTACATGGATTATGATCTTGGAGGTCCGGAAGAGGAAGGGGCGCTAACGATCTGGGTAGGACGCGGTCGTGACTATGTTGATCTGCTGCGGGAGTTAGTGAGTCAAGATTTCACCCCGAAGACCGGCATTGAAGTCAACATCAATCTGATGCCGAATCCGAACATGCTTATTCTAGGTAATGCCGCAGGGGAAGTTCCTGATATTGCGCTTGGCGTAGGAGAATCGATACCTGCTGATTACGCGATGCGGAATGCAGTTGAAGATTTATCCGAGTATCCAGACTTTGATGAGGTGATGGGTCAATTCATCCCCGGGGTGACGAGAGCCATGATTTATGATGGCGGCACGTACGGCTTGCCGGAAGTGCAGAATTTCCAACTGCTATTCTATCGGTCGGACATTCTGGAGAGTTTGAACCTTAAGGTTCCTGACACCTGGGAGGATGTATTTGATATTCTGCCTACGCTTCAAGAGAACGGCATGACGATGAATGTGCCGAAGGCTGATTTCTCTACGTTGTTCCTGGAGCACGGAGCCGATCCTTATACGGAAGACGGATTGCAATCCAATCTGTTCAGCGAAGAAGCTCAACAAGCGTTTACATTATGGACCGAGATGTTTACTAAGCATAATTTGCCGATCGACATCCCGGCGTTCTTCCAGCATTTCCGGGACGGCGATATTCCGATCGGGATATCAGACTTCAATACCTACGTTCAATTACAGGTTGCTGCGCCGGAGATTACGGGCCATTGGAAGGTTGCGCCTCTGCCAGGAATCGAACAGGACGACGGAGAGGTTGTGCGCTGGTCTCCGCAAGGTCTATCGGCTGCCATGATCATGAAGAAGAGTGAGCAGAAAGACAAAGCATGGGAATTCCTGAAATGGTGGACCTCCGGGGACGTGCAAGCAAGATATGCCGAGGACATGGAATCTTATTACGGGATCGAATACCGCTGGAACACGGCTAATGTGGAGGCGATGAAAAGCCTGAGCTGGCCATCGGAAGATTTGAAAGCGATTCGGGAACAAGCGAGTTGGGCCGTGAACATGCCGAACGTGCCAGGTTATTACTTCCTGGCACGTGAGATGGAATTTGCCTGGAATCGCACCGTGTTTGACGGTATCCCTGCGGACGAATCATTGGAAGAAGCACATCTGTCCCTACAAAGAGAGATGGATCGCAGACAGCGGAATTTCGGCATCAATGGACGGAGTTTAAACGTTCCGCAGATAACAGAACCGTACGTATGGGAGGAAACAGAATCGTGAAAACAGAGCTTGTTCCCGCAGTACAACCACCCAAGAACACATCACCTGTGGCGACGAGATGGACACGGTTTCTGAAAGACCTAAGAAAGGACGCTTCTGCTACTTGTTCCTGGCGCCTTTCCTGCTCTGCTTTCTCGTGTTCATTGTCATACCTGTCGTCATGGCAGCGACGCTCAGCTTTACATCTTATGATGGGTTCGGCAGTTTGAACTTTATCGGGTTTGACAACTTTATTGCCTTATTTACGCAGGATATCGTCTTTCTGACGAAAGCCCTGCCGAATACCTTTTTGTTTGCATTAATTGTTGGTCCAGGCGGCTACATTCTGTCGTTCTTCTTCGCTTGGCTCATTCACCAACTGCCGCTTCGAGTCCGGGACTACTACACACTGGTGTTCTATGCCCCCTCCATGGCTGGCGGCATAGCACTAACGGTGGTATGGATAGCAGCATTCAGCGGAGATCGCGTCGGTTATCTTAATAACTTCTTATTGAGCATGGGCTGGATTGATTCCCAGATTACGTGGCTGCAGGATCCTAAATATCTACTTCCCATTATGATTCTCGTCTCGTTATGGATGAGCTTCAGCGTCGGGTTTCTCGCCATGCTTGCCGGGCTTCAGACCGTCAATCGCGAGCTTTACGAAGCCGGCCGCATCGACGGCATTTCCAACCGCTTGCAGGAAGTGTTCTATATCACCATTCCTTCCATGAAGCCGCAGATGTTGTTTAGTGCCGTGATGACAATCGTAGGAACACTCAAAGCTGGCAGCATTTCGACGCAGCTAACAGGCATGCCGGTGACTCCGCAGTATGCGGGTCATCTGATAATTAATCATGTTGATGATTATGCCTTTATCCGCTTTGAACTGGGTTATGCCTCAGCGGTGTCCGTCATGCTGTTGTTGTTCAGCTACTTTGTCATGCGGTTTGCTTATCGATTGTTTAACTCAAAGGAGGAGCAGTAATCATGGTCACCAAATTGCGCAAGCTCCGAAATGTATCATCCTTTGACGTTATTCTGATCTCGTTGTTTACATGTCTGGCTGTATTTATGTCGCTGCCCATTGTATTTATTTTCAACCATGCCTTTAAACCGCAGAATGAACTGTTCTTGTTTCCACCACAATTTTTCGTTCAGCAGCCGACATTGCATAACTTTGAGACACTGTTTCTGCACGCTTCCAATGCGATGGTTCCGTTCACGCGCTATTTGTTTAACAGTATGGTCGTTGTATCGCTTACGTTGATCAGTGTCATCATGGTCAGCACGATGGCAGGGTATGTGCTGGCCAAATATCAATTCCATTTCAAACAGCTCATCATGGGATTGATTACACTTTCCCTGATGTTTGCACCGGAGACCGTTTCAATTCCGCGCTATCTCGTTATCAGTGGCCTTGGATTGAATAATACGTACTTCGGGCATATTCTGCCGTCGCTCGCATCGCCGGTAGCCGTGTTCATGTTGGTTGGATTTATCTCGCAGATCCCGAATGATCTGTTGGAAGCGGCTAAAATCGATGGGGCCAGTCATTTCGGTATATTCAGGCGAATCATTCTGCCGTTATCCGTTCCGGCTATAGCGACCATATCCATCCTGACCTTTCAAGGGGTATGGGGCGATGTCGAAACTTCAACGTTGTTTATGCAGAAGGAAGCGATGCGTACGTTACCGTTCTATGTGAACAGTTTGCTTAGCGGACTGCAGAACAATGTAGCAGGACAGAACATGGCCGCCGCAGCCGGATTGCTCATATTTATCCCGAATTTGATCATCTTCCTGCTCTTCCAGCGCAAAGTGTTGGAGACGATGGTCCATTCCGGAATCAAGTAAAGTCATCAGCAAAGGAAGTAGAAGCGCGATGAAAAAATGGTTATGCATAGCACTCATAGGCTTGATCGCATTAAGTGTTCTACCGCAGCCAGCTTCGGCGAGTCTTCCGTACCGAACGGCGTATTATGACAGCAACCAGGCAGACTGGTTCTGGATTCAGCCAATTTACAGCCCGGCAGGCGCTTATTCAGCGGATTTTGGCGAACCGGTTGACCTACATGTCGCTTCAGACGACCGCATCTACGTAGCGGATAAGAAGCAGAACCGGATCGTGGTACTGAATAAAGAAGGCTCCCTGCTCCGTACCATCGGCGAAGAGGAAGGTACAGGTCAGTTATCCTCTCCGGAGGGTGTATTCGTGACATCAGAACATGAAGTATATGTTGCTGATTCAGGCAATCAACGAATCGCCGTATTTGATCAACATGGCGTGTTTCAGCGTGAATTCAAGAAGCCGGATACCGCATTAATGGCTTCTGAACACTTTGTACCGGTCAAACTGGTCGTTGATCGTCGTGGCGTGATGTACATTCAATTGAATTCATCCTATCAGGGACTTGTTCGTTTAAATCCGCAGGGTGAATTCATGGGGTACTTCGGTGCCAATAAAGCGGATCAATCGATGCTCAACTGGTTAAAGAAGCTGGTTCTGAATAAAGAACAATTAGCCAAAGAGAAGGCAGCGCTGCCTAAACCGATTACGAACGTGTCACTGGATCAAGACGGCTTCATCTATACGTCGACTGCGGGCGGCGAAGGTAAAGGCGCCATTCGTAAGCTGAATGCCGGCGGCGTCGACAGGTTCAAGAACATGACGCTGGAGAATGGTCACGGCATCGTCGATGTTGCCGTCGACCCGGATGCTTTTATCTACAATATTGATCTGGATTCCATGCGCATCAATATGTACGACCGTAATGGAGAGGCGATGTTTGCCTTTGGACTTGTCAGTAAGGATACACAGCAGTATGGGATATTAGGGTATCCAACAGGCATCGGAGTAGACAGTGATCACGCGATTTGGATATCGGACAGTGGTACCAATACCGTGCATAAGTATGTCCGAACTGATTTTGGGCAGGACGTACTGAAAGCGTTGGCGCTGTATGCGGAAGGAAAATACGAACAGAGCAAGCCCTATTGGGAAGCCGTGTATGCACGAAATGATATGTATAACGGTACTTTTCAAGGCCTGGGCAAGGTGTTCCTGCATGAAGGGCGTAACGATGAGGCACTGATCTTCATGAAGGCTGCCATTGATACAGACGGTTATTCGAAAGCCTTCTGGCAACTCCGATTGGAGTGGCTCCAGAATCATTTTATCGTCTTGGTGTTCAGTTTGATCGGAGTTGTACTGTTACTCCACTTCGGTAAACGGGCCATCCAAGCGTTCCTGCGAAAGCGAACGCTTCCGGATAGCTGGAAGCAGCCTTTAGCAGATTTGCAGAATTTCAAATATGTGATGTTCCATCCATACGAAGGGTTCTACCGAATCAAGGAAGCCAGAATCGCGCCATGGATTACGATCGCACTGCTGCTGCTCGTCATCGTGATTAAGATATGCAGAGTTTATTGGACGGGATTTCTCTTCCACCCCGTGGAGTTATCGGAAATTCATTTATTGAAGGAATTGGGATTGTTCGCACTGCCTTGGGTCACCTGGATTATTGCCAATTACCTGGTCTGCAGCGTCAAGGACGGTGAGGGTAAATTCCGGGAAGTTGTCCAAGGAAGCGTGTATGCGCTCTCACCTTACGTATTCTTCTCGATTCCATTGCTGATTCTGTCCAATATTGTCTCACTGGATGAAGCGGTCCTGATTCATGCGATCAATATGGTGATGATGCTATGGATGCTCTCCATGTTCTTTGTAATGACACAGGTCATCCACAACTTCGAATTTGTGGAAACGATCAAAAACTCGACCTTATCCGTCTTGGCGATTCTGACCATTTGGATGTTCGGTTTCATTATTTTCGGTTTGTCCTATAATCTGTACGACTTTTTCTATGAGCTTTACAAAGAGGTGAACATCTATCAATAACACACACAAACGAAAATGGAGCAGAGCCGGATGGGTCGTCGTTGTTGTGCTTGTACTTGTCTTGATGCTGATCATGCTTGTGGTAAAGCCGTGGCAGCAGAGTACGGCCGAAACTTTTGCCGCCACGGGCATCAGCGATGCGTTACCGGAGAAAGATCCGCTTTACGCAAGTGCACCCTGGTCCCCGTCACCCGGGCAGGACGGATATGCGATCGCTGTTGAGAATGATCATTATGCATTGTATGTCGATCCGATCACGACCCAAATCTTCGTACAGGATAAGGGTAGCGGCTACCGTTGGAACAGTAATCCGACGGATGAAGAACTTGCCGGCGAGACCGTCAAGGGACAGCTGCTTGATAACTTGCAATCGCCGTTCGTATTGACTCATGTCCGCACGCAAGGGGCGGATCAGACCGTAAGGGAGTCATTGAACAGTAAATCACCCAGCATGGAGACCACGCTGATCCGTCAAGAGAATGGAGTGCAGATTGATTACTGGTTCTCTGATAAACAGCTCGGCTTTGCGATTCAGTATGAATTGACGACAGATGGCTTGAAGGTCAAAGTGCCGGCTGCAGGCATCCGCGAAGAAGGAGAGCATGTGATGTTCACTTTGGATGTCCTGCCGCATTTCGGCTCCGCACAGGCGAGTGAGGACGGATATCTATTTGTACCCGATGGTCCCGGCGGATTGATCCGGTATGACACGACGCACGCTAATCTGTCAAGAGGGTATACGCATCAGGTGTACGGCAAGGAGCTAACGAACGCTGGTAATTATAACTTGCTTGGTATGAACAGGGAAAATATCGCCTATCCGGTATTCGGGCTGAAGCGTGGAGATCAAGCATTTGTGGCGGTTATGAGTAAAGGCGAGGATTCCGCGAATGTGGTCGCCTTGGCTCCGGGCCAACGATCCTCTTTTTTTAATGTGTACTCAAGTCAGATCTACCGTGAAGAGTATCTTTATCGAATGAGTAGGCTGGCTACACCGAGCAGGGCAGTTCAGAAGCGAATACTGGACATGGACCGTGAGGTAGAGTATCGCTTCCTGAGTGGAGTGCAAGCTTCCTACGTGGGCATGGCAAATGCTTATCGGGATTACCTCCATGAAACCGGACAATTGGGTGAGGCTTTGCAACCGGTGGAGCATATCCCCCTCTATCTGAAATTGATGGGCGGTAATTACGAAAATGCCTTCGGCCGAGTTCAATACGTTGCTACAACGACGTTTGATCAGGCGACCGAAATCGTTGAGCGACTGCAACAACAGGGGATCGCTTCGCTTCAAACGATATTCTATGGCTGGCAGGATCAAGGGGATTACAACATGGGGAAACGCTTCCCGATCGAGAAGTCTCTTGGGGGCGAGAGCGGCGCCAAATCATTTGTCAGCGCGATGAAGGAATCCGGAAGCGGAGTGATGTTTCATGAAGACTTCCTCTGGGTGGACAGCAATTCCGCTTTTTCCGGCAAGACCGATGCGATTCGCGGGATAGACGGAACAGCATATTACGAGGAGGGGTGGTATTTAGCCAAGCCGAAGCATACTGCTGCAAGTGCGGCTAATACCATCGCCAAACTGAAAGACGTAGGCGTGGAAGGGATCCATTATAGCGGGCTCGGTGAGATATTAGTTCATGATTACGAGATCAATGGCATCCGAACAAGGGAATATACGAAGACCGTATACAACGGATTGTTAGACTATACGCGCAATGAGATGGGGAAAGCCAGCGTCGAGCGAGGCAATGCTTATGTGCTGGGCAACTCTGATTTCATTGACAGAATGCCTTCTACATCCAGTTACGATTTCATGATCGATGAAACCGTGCCCTTTTATCCGATTGCCCTGCACGGTTATGTCCCATACACCTTCGGCGAAGGCAATCTGCGTGATGATGAAGACATGGAGTTCTTGAAAGCGATCGAGTATGGTGCTCTTCCCTCGTTCTTCGTTACTCACGATGATTCCCGAAAGCTCAAAAACACCCCTGTTCGCGGCCTGTATAGCAGCAGGTTCGACAAGTGGGAAAGTCGGATCATTGAAGAGTACAAATACTTTGACAGTTTAAGTGATCTGTACTCGCTTCGAATCGTTAATCATGAACGTCTGAGTGACCAACGTTATGTGACCACATATGAGGATGGTACTCGCGTGATGGTGGATTATGCGGCCAGAAGCTTCAAAGTGGAGAAGGGAGCAGCGCAATGAGCCAGTTGCAGGAACACAAGAAGAAGGCGATTCAGTACCACATCAAGCGCTATGGCATCGGCATGCTGTTCATGCTGCCCTGGATGATTGGCTTTTGCGTGTTCGTAGCGATCCCCATCGGTTGGTCCATGTTCATGTCGCTACATAAAGTGGCCGTGGTACCTGGCGGGTTCAAGTATGATTGGATCGGCATGAAGAACTATCGGGATGCGTTCCTGAAAGACAACGTGTTTCCGATTGAGATGATCACCTATTTCCAGCAAATGCTGCTGATGGTCCCGATCATCGTCATTTTTGCCCTGCTGATATCGCTGCTGCTCAATCAGAAGTTCCCCGGCAGATTTATTTATCGTGCTTTATTCTTTCTGCCTGTTATCTTTGCCACCGGCCAAGTGCTGTCCGAGTTGTTTACGCAGGGAGCTGGCGACATTCCATTTCTGGATCAATACAATCTGGAACCGATCGTCAGGCAGTATGTCGGAGGCGAAATGGCCAAGACCGTTATGGAGGTGCTCGGCAGGGTAGTTCTGATTCTCTGGTATTCCGGGGTTCAGATCTTGATCTTTATCGCTGGATTCCAGACGATTTCACCGTCCATATACGAAGCTGTACGGATTGATGGAGCATCGCCATGGGACAGCTTCTGGAAGATTACGCTTCCGGCCAGCGTGCCGTTCATTAGCTTAAATGTTCTGTATACCATCATCGACCTCTTTACCTTCCCGCTCAATCCGGTGCTGCAGCATATTCGTGACAACATGTTCAAAGTAGATACCGGGTATGGTTATGCCAGTGCATTGGCATGGATCTACTTCGGGTTCATCTTTGTTCTGATTGCCATCGTACTCGGAATGTTCAGTCGCAGCATGCGTCAGAGGAGGAGAAGAGCATGAAAGTAGAGATATGGCTGGACCGAGCCAAAGATTATGCAAGGGAACTGATATGGCGCAGACAGTCTCAGCGAGTTAAGGTTGCCCTGCTCGGCAGGAACCTGTCGGATGGGCTGCTGGCTAAACTGGTAATTTATTTATTGCTGTCCATCGTCGCTTATCTATATCTGCAGCCGCTGCTCTATATGGTGTCCACCATGTTAAAGACGGTTAGCGATCTGCTTGACCCTGCCGTTAAATGGATTCCCCGCGTCGTTACCTGGGAGAACCTGACCAAAGCTTATGAAGGACTGCAATACCCGGAAGCACTGCGAAATACGGCCGTCATAGCGCTTACATGTTCCATTGTTCAGGTAATGGTCTGTTCCATGACCGGATACGCGCTTGCACGGCTGGCTGTACCGTTCAAAGGATTGATTACGGCACTGGTATTGTTGACATTTCTCATACCGCCTCAGGTGATCATCATTCCGTTGTACGTCATTTTCAGTAAGCTGGGACTGCTGAATACACTATTCGTATTCCTGATTCCAGCGATCTTCGGGCAAGGGTTGAAGGGTGCGTTATTTATACTCATCTTCCGTCAATTCTTCAAATCGCAGCGCCGAGCCTGGAAGAGGCAGCGAAGCTGGACGGTGCGTCCGCAGGCAGACTTTATTTCCGTATTATGCTGCCGCTGGCTCAATCCGCCTGTCTGGTTGTCTTTCTCTTCTCATTCATCTGGTATTGGAACATGTACTATGAGCCGTCCATGTTCTTGGCCAAAGGGTTTACACCGTTATCGATCCGTCTTGACAATCTGGAATCCGTGCTGAATCCATCGCTGCTTGGCAACAGGGAATCGGTTCAGAATCCGGTAACGGAAGGGACGAAGATGGCAGCCGCATTTCTGATTATATTTCCGCCAATGCTCATCTTTATGTTCCTGCAACGTTGGTTCATTACCGGAATTGAGCGTACAGGAATCGTGGAGTAGACCCTGGGATGGAATCATACTTGATACAGAAGATCGATGGATTTTACTGGAAAGGGGGAATGTCGGCCGGAGGCGGCTGCCCGGGTGGTCTGTATTTCTTGTGGTATATCAAAAATAAGTTCAAATTGGGGAGGAAGTAGCTTGAAAAAGAAGCGTTTTGCGACATCTATCATGGCAATCATTCTGTCACTGACATTTATGTTGGCGGGCTGCAGCGGAAATTCGGGGACGAGCGGTAACACGGATAATCCACCGCCAGCAGGGAATTCGGACACGGCGGTGACGGAGCCAGGTGCAGATGAGAACCGGGATCCGGTTACACTGAAATTCATTTCCTGGAAAGATGGCTCGTACGATGAATTATATGAGTTGTTCCACCAAAAATACCCTTGGATTACCATTGAGCAAATTCCGGTCAATTCACAGCCGATTATGGAAATCATAGCATCGCTTGAAGCGGCCGGAACCCCTGCTGATGTGACCGAAATCGATAGTGATCTGGTTGTGTTTGAGCAAGGCGGTCTCATCGAGGATCTTACGCCTTACATCGATAGCAGCGACATCTTCCAGAATGCGCAGTTTCCTGACGGCTTTTTGGACACCATGTCGTTCAACGGGAAGAGATTAGCCATACCTATGGTCGATGTGCCTATGTGGGTCTTGGTGAACAAAGATTTGCTGGCGAAGCATGGCGTTGATATGCCATCCAATGATTGGACTTATGATGATTTCCGGAATGTTGCCAAGCAAATCACAGATCCGAATGCGGGAGAGTACGGAATAACCACGCAACCGGAAATTCAAATGCGGATGCTCTCCAGTAAAGCCATCGCCGATGGTTATGCCGCGAACCACCAATACATGAATGAAGATATGACACATAGTTTGCTAAGCACGCCGGAGATTATGAACGAAGTGAGATGGTTCCAGGAACTGGTCACCAAGGACGGATCGATGCAGAGCGAAGCGGCTGCAGAAGCAGATGGCAATGTAAGCAAGGATTTCATCAACGGCAAGACAGGCTTTGCGATAGGCGGGGACTGGGTCCTTCCAACATTGAAGGAAAAAGCGCCGTTTGAATGGGATGTGCTTCCGTTCCCTAAAGGGAAAGTAAGCCAGCCGGGCTATTCCATCTATGGACCGCTCGCCATGCTCTCCGGCTCCCAGCAAAAAGAGGCTGCATTCCTGTGGCTCAGCTTCCAATTCACGCCGGAAGCCCAGAAATGGAAGATCGACCAAGGAGCGAATGCGTCCGTGATGGATCCGGAAATTCTCTCCTATTACGATGATGCTCCAATCTGGGAAGGCAAGAACATTGATGCGGTAAAAATTGCCCAACAGAACGCCAGAATTCAGTCTGGTCTGACCGTTGTGGGATGGGGAGATTATAACTACAACAACATCATAAATGATATCGTATTCGGAGACCGAGATATTAACGATATCATCCCGGAAACCGAAGCGTGGAACAAGAATGCAAACGAGATGCGTGAGGCACTGAAGTAATCTGAAGTTCGAAGAACAACCGTTGGTCCTGGGATCAACGGTTGTTCTTGTTGGTATTGAGTACGATTCATGCATACAATCATATTTTTAGGAGGAACCCTCATATGATGCCAGATATACAGTTGGAGCGAATGCTAGGGAAGTTAGTTCGCTTTACCAAGACGATTGAACCCCTGATGTTCAGTAAAGTGGATGAAGTGTCCATGCGAAAATTCCATACTACCGAATCCCTGTATTCGATTCCTGAAGATTCGCAATTTACGGATTGCAAGAAGGGGGATGTATGGGCAGGAGAAAAAACCTACTGCTGGTTTAAAGGAAGCTATCAAGTAGCTCCTCATCTGGCCGGTCAACATTTATATTTGTATCCTCACATCGGCGGATATGAAATGATGATGTGGGTCGATGGTGTACCCTCTGGCATTTTCTGCTCCAAAATCATTGTGAACAGCCATGGTAACCATTACTGTGACATGCTGAAACAAGATGTCACTGGTGAAGAGAACATCGAGATTGCTTTGGAAGTTTATGCTCATCATGATTTCCCGGGTGTAGCGCCTCTGGAAACGGAGAGTCAAGGCAACTTTACTTACATCTATGAAGGCGTTGATATTTGCACGAAGAACGATGAAATATGCGAATTCTATTTTGATTTAAAAACGCTCAATCAAGTGGTTCATAAATTGGACGCCAACAGCTTTGTGCGAAGCAATATGATTGCAAGGCTCGTCGAAGTCCATAAAGTGCTGTATTACGATTACGATAATGTGGATCACGATACCTTCATGAATGCCATACGAACAGCACAACCCATTCTAAAAGATCTACTAAAAAACCAGAACTCCGTTTCCGCGCCAAGTGCCGGAATCATTGGACATTCTCACATGGATACGGCGTGGTTGTGGCATAAAGACGAGACATTGAAGAAATGTACACGCACCTATGCCAATCAATTAAATCTCATGAAACAGTACGATGAATATAAATTCGTTCAAAGCTCCGCCTACCATACGGCCTTGGTACAGAGACATTACCCGGAAGTGTTCGAAGGGATTAAAGAGCAGGTGGCAAAAGGACGCTATGAACCCAATGGCGGGGTATGGATCGAGAGCGATTGCAATTTACCTAATGGCGAATACTTAATACGCCAATTTATCTGGGGACAACGATACACACAGGAGCATTTTAATTACCGATCGGATTGTTTTTGGTTACCGGATACGTTCGGCTATAGCGCTTCTTTGCCTCAGATCATGAAGGGATGCGGGATCAAGTATTTCCTGACAACGAAAATGGACTGGAATGACACGAACGTATTCCCGTATGACACGTTTATTTGGAAAGGATTAGACGGTTCCAAAGTCTTCGTTCATTTTAATCGAACACATATCTGGCCAGATGCTGCAAGCTTGGTGGATTATGTTGCCGGTGGAGACCATAGGGCAATCAAGGAGAAATCGGTCACCAACAAAAGGCTATTAGCATACGGTTTTGGCGATGGTGGTGGTGGTCCGCAATTCGAAATGATTGAAATGGCACGCCGCGTCAGGGATTTAGAAGGGATTCCCAAAGCGAAGCATACTACGGTGAGTGAGTTTATGAGAGAGCTCGAAGCATCAGCAGCGGATCCATCCACATTCAGTGGTGAGCTCTATCTGGAATTGCATCGCGGCACATTGACCAATCAGCATAATATTAAAAGGAATAACAGGCTGGCCGAAATCGCTTTAAGAAACTTGGAATATGTGACGGTACGTGAAGCTATTCGAAACCATACCATAGCCAGTGACGAGAAAATCCGTCCGCTTATGGAAGACATGCTGGTTAACCAATTCCATGATATTTTGCCGGGCACGAGCATAGCCAGGGTGCATGATGAGTCTCTGGCCGAGACAACGGCGATTATCGAACAATCGGCGCAATATATCCGTGAATTGATCAATACAGATAAGATATCGCAATCCCGAACGATTATGAACACCTTATCCTTTGACCGGAGTGAAGTGGTTTATCTGGATGATGTTGACGGCATGAAGGTTCAAGGCGACTATCGCCAGCAAGTAACGACCGACATACATGGCAACAAGAAACTAGCCGTATATGTCACCGTACCCGCGTTCTCCAGCATCGTGTTGACACTGGAAGAAGGCACACCTGCAGGTGCATCAGAATTTACTCTGAAGGAAAATCAATTGGAAACGCCTTTAGTCAAAGTCAGCTTTAATGAGAAGGGTTACATCGAATCATTCTTTGACAAGAAAGCCAAGCGGGAGCTGCGCGGTGAAGGCTACGCATTCAATACGTTCCTTATAGCCGAGGATGTTCCGACCGCATGGGACAATTGGGATTTGGACGTAGACAGCCAGTACAAATTCGCAGATACCGCCAAACTGATTTCCAGGGAAGCGATCGCGAACGGTCCTGTTGAACTGCGTATCCGCAGCAATTATCAAATAACGGAGCAGACCACCATCGTTCAAGATATGGTGTTCTACCATCACAGTCCTGAAGTGAGATTCGATACCCTTATAGATTGGCAGAATGAACACCGTTTCTTGAAAACGGCATTTGACACATCGCTTTTTACGAATACAGCCAAACAGGAAATCCAGTTCGGTTATATTGAACGTCCAACAACAAGAAACAATTCTATAGAAAAGGCAAAGTTCGAAGTTGTGAATCATAAATACACCGATTTGTCCGAAGCACGGTATGGGGCCGCCTTATTGAATGATTGCAAATATGGAATCAGCGTGGAGAATTCCAGCATGCAACTCTCGCTGCATAAAGGTGGTAATCGACCGGACCCTCGCGGCGATAAAGGCTTACATGAATGCAGTTATTCCTTCTTGCCTCATGAGGGCAGCTTTAATGCCAAGAATGTTATACAACCCGCTTATCAATTCAATATCAAGCCGCTAATATTTGAAGGGGAGTTTCAGGAGAGCGGGCTGTTATCGATAGAAGCTGATAATATTCTCGTTGAAACGATCAAACCGTTAGAAAGTAATGAAAAAGGCTTTGTCATTCGCATGTATGAAGCTGAAGGCGCGTATACCATTACATCGTGGAAGTTAAATGTTTCCGCCAATGAAGTGGAGCTAACGAATATGCTGGAAGAGACAATCGACAGCATGGATGCTGATATGGAGCTTGTATTCAAGCCATTTGAGATCAAGACGATTAAGGTACTCTATTAGTATAGGTTGGTGTATATGAACATAGCTATGCTAGTCCATCCGAAACACCTGATATCGCTTTCGATATTCGCCAGGCGTAAATGAAGTTAGGCGTTTGAACAGACGTATGAAATAGTTGTTATCGTGGAACCCGCATTGTTCACCAATCTTGGATAGAGGGAGTTCCGTATGTGACAGCAGCCGTTTGGCACGGTCTACCTGCAGATGATGTCTGTATTGTAACGGACTCATACCGGAATATTGCTTTAGACAGCGCGCTAAATAATCAAAATGATAATGTAGGTCGTTCTCCAATTGTTTGGAATCGAAGGGCAACTCGAGTCGTTCCGCCAAGTAGGCAGCTACTTGCTCCCCAAGGAAATACGATCGAGCTTGCGGACTGCTTTTTCTCATGCCAAGCTGCAGTTGTCGGAGAAGTTCACCGAACAGAATATGCAATTCGAACGAACGGTATGGGGTCAGCACGTTGTGCAGCAACAACATTTCTGTTAGTAACGGCAGTATCATCCGTAGATCCACGGTAGCAAATTTCGGAATATCGATGGAGGCAGGATGCGGTTCCGTATCCTGATCCGTGCGATTCAGCAGAGGCTGCTGCCAATTGTGTTTCTCTACCAGCATCGACGGCGAGGAGTATGGATATTGAAAATGTATCCAATACACCTCGGTTTCGTTCTCTGTCGGACGGTAGCCTTGATGTAGTTTGCCGGGTTCCAGCACGAGTACCATGCCTTCCTTCAAATCGTATGTAACGCCATCTTCCTCCATATACAATGTTCCTTTGACGCAAATGATCATATCGAAAGCGTCAAATTGTCGCCTTGCGTGCACGACACCCGCCTGCCATACAGTGTGGCCGATCGTGGCTGTCAGCGGAAACGGAGGTACAGTGAATTCTAGTACAAGCATCTCATCACCATCCTTCAAGATGTAGAAATTGTACTATATGAAGTCGGGATTGTCAGCTGTGCCAAGGAAGATTATTGAGTAGAGTGGTAGATATCATATGATTACAGCAATATGGGGAGGTTTTATAAATGGATCACAAAGAGTTGGTCGTGAGACAGCAGTGGTTTGTCAATCAACGGTTAGGGATGTTCATACACTTTAATAGCGCGACGTTCCAGTTTGCCGATTCGGAAATCGAGGATTGGGAATACGGACATGAGAATAATGATGAACCTCGCAGATTCGTCTTTGATCCGAAGGATTGGAACCCAGACCGGCTCAACTGCTCGCAATGGGTCCAAGCAGCGAAATCTGCAGGCATGACCTTTGCAGCACTAACGGCAAAGCATCACGAGGGCTTCAGCCTGTGGCCAACGAAATACACGGAGCATTGCGTACGGAATGCTACTTCGCAGCGGGACGTCGTCCGGGAATACCTTGATGCGTTCCGTCAGGAAGGTATCGAAGCAGGGTTATATTTCTCCATGCTGGATTTGCACCATCAGATCGGACGGAAGAAATGTACGCCGGAAGATAAACAATTTATCAAAAATCAGCTTGAGGAATTGCTCACAGGTTACGGTGAACTGCCATTTCTGATCATAGACGGATGGAACGCTCATTGGGGCGGCCCCAGCTATGAAGATCTTCCTTTCGAAGAAGTCGATGGATGGGTGAAACAACTGCAGCCGCACTGTTTATTAATGAATATAAGCTGTGAATCCAATCTGGATCATACGGATATTGTATTCTACGAGAATGCTGCGGGCCAGGAAGTGGAAGAAACCTTCGAGGGACCTGGTGCAAGCTGCAATGTCCTGACCAATACTTGGTTCTGGAGAACTTCCGATACAACGATGAAGCTGCGCACGGCCGACTGGGCTTTGGATAAAATACGGGAATCTAATGATCACAACGTCACCTTCTTATTGAACGGGGCACCGAATCAACACGGATTGTTAGATGATAATGTATTGGAACGCTTCAGAGAAATCGGTGAGCGATACCAGAAACCAGCTGATTTGGATATCATTCCTCCAAACTGGTTGTCCAGATCGTAGTAACTCGCTATAGGATAACCACGGAATTACAAGAACTACGAGAAAGTTAAGATGAAAATAGCAAAAGAGGTATAGGCATGCTCTAAACAGCAACCTATACCTCTTCTTTGTGCTTCATGACAACTCAGCAAGCAAAGCCTTCAACCGTGCAGGAATTTCTGAACGCAGTTCCTCCCAAGGAACAAACGTATCATCAGCCCATGTATACGGGACGTAGTCGAAGCTAGGACGGAAACAAAATGTACGGAGATGGGCTTCCGCAAGTTGATCGACCTGTTCACCGAACTTGAACTGTCCTCGAAACATTTCATTCTCCAGCACGCCGTCCTTGCCGGCTTCCTCCTGGCAGCAGCTCACAGCGTTGGGGAGTAGACGTAAGTTCTCCTCCAGTGGAGACATGGCGTGTTTGCCTGGTTGGACAAATAGCTTGACGCGACCGTCTTCGGTCAGATTACTCCGGTCACGAAGAAGACCGTCATGATATTGGCCGTGGAAGCTGGCTTCACAATTCGCAATCTCTCCCCGATGGTTCAAATAAATCCATACATGTTCCAGATCATAGATATGCTGGATATCGTAGTCCCAATAAATCGCGTATTCAATGACGAGTGCAACTTGTTCCGGCTCGAAATCGATTACTCGGTCGAATGAAGGGGAAGGGCCGGGCTCTGCCATTATGGTTAGGCCAACGCGTACAGGTAGAAACGGCTCCAACCGGTCTATATACAGGATTGGCGCAATGCGAAGGGCGGTGTTCCAAAGGTTGTGCTGTGGGTCCAATGCAGACATCCATGATTCCTCCTCGAAATAATGATTGATTTACGAAGATGTTCGTTGTAGTATTTGATTAAGCGCTTTACCTATTATTATAAAACGATTATATCAAATATGAAAGCGATATTACTAGAAGCGCTTCACTCTAATCGTCGGGAGGTTACGATGGATACCATTCGTTTAACGATGGCACAGGCCTTACTGAAATTCCTGGATCGGCAGTACGTTTCCTATGACGGCATTGAAACAAAGTTCGTCAAGGGAGTAATGGGGATTTTCGGTCACGGGAACGTGACTGGAATCGGGGAAGCGCTTGAGCGCACACCCGGCTCCTTGACGTTCGTGCAGGGAAAGAACGAGCAAGGGATGACGCATGCGGCAACGGCTTATGCCAAACAGTTGAACCGGAGGCAGATCTATGCCTGTACGACTTCAATCGGACCCGGGGCACTCAACATGGTCACCGCTGCGGGTACCGCGACGGTTAATCGGATTCCGCTGCTGCTGCTGCCGGGCGATAACTTCGCGTCGAGACAGCCGGATCCGGTTCTGCAGCAGCTGGAAGTCGGCCATGATTATACCGTGTCGGCCACGGACTGCTTCAAACCGGTGAGCAAGTTCTGGGATCGCATCGTACGGCCCGAGCAACTATTGAGCTCTTTGCTGCATGCGATGCAGATTCTAACCGATCCGGCGAATACGGGAACGGTTACGCTGGCACTGCCGCAAGATGTGCAGGCAGAGGCTTACGATTACCCGGCTTCCTTCTTCGAGAAGCGGGTCCATTACATCGAGCGTCAGCAGCCGTCTGCTGATGCGCTACATAGAGCGGTTGAACTCATTCGATCAAAACACAGGCCGCTGATTATCGCTGGCGGAGGTGTGAAATACGCCGAGGCAGCCGTCGATTTAGCGAGATTCGCGAAAACATTCGGTATTCCGGTTGCGGAAACGCAAGCGGGCAAAGGTGCGCTCCCTTGGGATCACCCGCTAAATGTTGGGGGGGTTGGCGTTACGGGATCTCTGGCCGCTAACAAGCTCGCCAAATCTGCCGACTTGGTGATTGGCATCGGCACAAGATATTCGGATTTCACGACATCTTCTAAATCGGCGTTCGGCACGGATGCGCAATTTTTGAATTTGAACGTAAATCGGATGGATTGTGCCAAGCTGGAGGGTGTTCCGTTGGCTGGCGATGCAAGAGAAGCGATTCGGATGTTAGAGAACATCCTGAAAGATGGAGCTATACAGCCTCATACAAAGAAGACGAGATCCGTTCCTTGACTGCGGAGTGGAAGCGCGAGGTTGATCGGCTGTACGCGCTGGACAGGGAAGACGGTTTCGCCCAGACGCACGCGCTTGGCGTGATTAACGAGACGATAGGCGAGGAGGCCGTTATCGTATGCGCAGCGGGCAGCCTGCCGGGCGATCTTCACCGCCTCTGGAGGGCTGGTGGGACGAATACGTACCACATGGAATATGGTTTCTCGTGCATGGGTTACGAAGTCAGCGGCGCCTTCGGGGTCGCTCTGGCTGAGCCGAAACGCGATGTTTATGCCGTTGTAGGCGACGGGAGTTATTTGATGCTGCATTCCGAGCTGGTCACGAGCCTGCAGGAAGGCCGGAAGTTTACGATCTTGTTGTTCGATAACCACGGATTCCAATGCATTCATAACCTGCAACGTGCTAATGGCAGTGACGGCTTCGGCAACGAGTTTCGTTATCTTGAAGAGCAGACCGGACGTTACACCGGAGAGGCACTGACGATTGACTTCGCTGCCCATGCAAGAAGCCTCGGCGCCGCTTCCTATAAAGCCGGCAATGCCGAGGAATTGCGAGAGGCTTTGCTCGCCGCAAAGACCGAAACCCGTACGACGCTAATCGAGATATCAGTCTTGGCAGGAACGAATACGGACGGATATGAATCGTGGTGGAACGTGGGCGTGCCTGAAATATCCGTGAGTAACAAGGTCAACGCGGCGCATCAAGAGATGCGTAATAAGCTAGCCCAAGCCAGAGTCTATTAGGAGGTTGAAACGATGCCGAACTTTCCTTTTCAGCTTGGCGTCCATCCCATCAATTGGGTAGGAGAAGACGTCAAGGAGCATGGTGAACATACGACGTACGAGCAAATTTTCGACGAAATCCAGTCGCTGGGTTTGACGGGCACGGAGATGGGGCGGAAATTTCCTGTCGACACCAAGGTGTTGAAGGAAGAGCTATCCAAACGCAATATCCAGCTTGTGTCGCAGTGGAAGTCGGTACTATTCTCTGATCCGGCGTACCGTGAGCAGGAATTGGAAGCCTTTCGCAACCATGCGGAGTTTTTACAGCAAATGGGCAGCAAGGTAATCAGCACATGCGAGGTTGGCGGATCACTGCATTTCGATCCAAGGCGCACCCCGAACGAGCAGGACGTCATACCGCTCGATAACGAAGGCTGGTCAAGCTTGGTGACTGGGCTGAACGAGGCCGGACGGATTGCCAACGAATATGGTATGAAACTGACCTATCATCATCATGGCGGGACGGTTATAGAAAGCCTGAAGAAATCGATAAACTGATGGAACTGACCGATCCGGACGCCGTCCACCTTCTGTACGATTCTGGCCACGCGCTGTATGGAGGTGCCGACCCGCTAAGCTTGCTGCGCAAGCATTACGACAGGATCGCTTACGTCCATTTAAAGGACGTCCGTCCTGATCGGCTTGCGGAAGAACGGGTCGTAGGCTCGGACTTCGTCACCTGCATCCGGAAAGGTGTATTCACCGTTCCGGGGGACGGATGCATCGATTTCGAACCGATCATCGGCGAACTGGTTGAACGGAATTACAGCGGTTGGGCCTTGCTTGAAGGCGAGCAGGATCCCGAGGAGCACCCAGCTCGGGAATATGCGGAGAGAGCGGTTCGCTATCTAAGCGACATTATCGAACGAAAGGAGCGTAGATCGGATGACCAAAACACTGTTTCCCGTTGATAGGACGTTCGATATGACGGCGATCGGCCGCCTGTGCATTGATCTGAATGCAAATGAGATTCATCGTCCAATGGAGCAGACGATGACCTTTACGAAATACGTAGGCGGGTCACCCGCGAACATTGCGATTGGTATGAGCAGGCTAGGTAAAAAAACGGCATTCATCG
Source organism: Paenibacillus sp. JCM 10914 (assembly GCF_001315105.1). Classification (GTDB taxonomy): domain Bacteria; phylum Bacillota; class Bacilli; order Paenibacillales; family Paenibacillaceae; genus Paenibacillus_AQ. The sequence goes on from NZ_BAZR01000003.1 coordinate 361,340, forward strand.
GCAAAATCGCCGACGACCAGATGGGCCGCTTTATTCGAGATTACTTGGTGAAGGAAGGCATTGAGACGCGTAATGTGATAACCGATTACACGGGAGCAGTGACCGGTCTTGCCTTTACCGAGATCAAGAGCCCGACGGATTGCAGTATTCTGATGTATCGTGACCATGTCGCTGATCTATTGCTCAGCCCGCTTGAAGTAAGCGAGGAACTGATTGCGGACAGTAAAGCGCTGCTTGTCTCGGGTACCGCACTTGCCGCAAGCCCGTCGCGCGAAGCCGTTCTGCTGGCTCTAGAATATGCCCGCAAACACGGTACACGTGTGATTCTCGATATCGATTACCGCCCGTATACTTGGAAGTCCGCGGAGGAGACTGCCGTGTACTGTAACCTTGCCGCTGAGAAGAGCGATATCATTATCGGCACCCGCGAAGAGTTTGACAATATGGAGCGCTTTGATAACAATTCGGAGCACAGCGACGCGTTTACCGCATCGAAATGGTTCAGCCACGGTGCACGCATCGTCATTATCAAGCATGGCAAGGATGGATCGATTGCCTACACTGCCGACGGGGAGGAGCATCGTGCAAAATCGTTTCCTGCGAAAGTGGTGAAGACGTTCGGGGCGGGGATTCTTATGCCGCCGGGTTCATCAGCGGCATCATGTCAGGTCTGACCATCGAGAAAAGCATGGAATTCGGCAGCGGGGCTGCGAGCATTGTCATCTCCAGCCACAGCTGCTCCGATGCAATGCCGACAAGGCAGCAGGTGGAAGATTATATGGAGCGCTGCAATCGCGGCGAAATTACGGCCGGCTAAGCGCCGGCATCTTAGAAGCAGAAATGAGGGAGACCTAAATGACGGTAACATTGAAAAACTGGATCGGTGGACAATGGGTATCATCTACCGCGGCCGAATACACCCCGGTCTATAATCCGGCAACTGAAGAAATCATTGCCCAGGTGCCGCTTTCCACGGCAGATGATGTCAACTTGGCAGCCGGTACCGCCCGTGAAGCTTTTACGGCCTGGAGCAGCACGCCGGTGCCGCGGCGAGCTCGGATCATGTTCAAATACCAGCAGCTGCTGGTCGAACATTGGGAAGAGTTGGCGAGACTCATTACGATTGAGAACGGCAAAAGTTACGGCGAGGCTTACGGAGAGGTGCAGCGAGGCATTGAATGTGTGGAATACGCTGCCGGGGCGCCTTCGCTCATGATGGGCAAGCAATTGCCCGATATCGCATCGCGACTGGAGTCTGGCATGTATCGGTATCCGGTCGGCGTGATCGGCGGTATTACGCCATTTAATTTTCCCATGATGGTTCCCTGCTGGATGTTTCCGCTTGCGATCGCTTGCGGCAATACGTTCATACTGAAACCCTCCGAGCGCACGCCGCTCTTGGCTAATCGCCTGGTAGAACTGTTCCATGAAGCAGGCTTGCCGGCTGGCGTGCTGAACATCGTTCACGGTGCCCATGAGGTGGTGAATGGATTGCTTGCGCATCCTGACATCCAAGCGATATCCTTTGTTGGATCGCAGCCGGTCGCGGAGTATGTCTATACGACGGGAACGGCTCATGGTAAGAGGGTTCAAGCTCTTGCCGGTGCCAAGAACCATTCCATCGTCCTGGAGGATGCCGATCTGGATCTCACGGTCAAAGAAATTGTCAATGCCGCTTTCGGCTCGGCTGGTGAGCGCTGCATGGCCTGCGCTGTTGTCATCGCGGTCGGAGACATCGGGGATGAACTGATCTCCCGCTTAGCCGCCGCGGCCGATAGCTTAAAGATCGGGAACGGGCTAGTAGAAGGAACGTTTCTAGGTCCAGTCATACGCGACACTCATAAGGAAAAGACAATCGGTTATATCGAAGCCGGTGAGGCGGAGGGAGCCTTGTTGGTGCGAGACGGACGCAAAGATGATGCGACCCACTCGGTCGGGTACTTCTTGGGTCCGACGATATTCGATCAGGTCATCAGCGAGATGAAGATTTGGAAGGACGAAATATTCGCCCCGGTCCTCTCCGTCATGCGCGCGGATACGCTCGATGAGGCCATTGCCATCGCGAACCGTTCCGAATACGCAAACGGTGCATGCCTGTTCACGAACAGCGGCAGCAGCGCGCGTCAATTCCGTGAAACGATTGATGCCGGCATGCTGGGCATTAACCTCGGCGTCCCTGCACCAATGGCCTTCTTCCCGTTTTCGGGCTTTAAGAAATCGTTCTATGGTGATCTGCATGCTAACGGCGGAGACGGGGTGGAATTCTATACGCGCAAAAAAATGGTAACTTCCCGCTGGTAGAGTTGCCGCGCGAATGGAAAGGCTTTTTGAGCAGCATCGGAATATAGAGAGGCGGACGACCATGAATAAAGTGAGAGTCGGCATTATCGGCGCCGGCCGAATCGGCAAAATTCATGCCGACAACTTAATCAGGCATCCTCAAGCAGAAGTGGTTGCCATCAGCGATTTATTTGCAAACCCGAGTCTGGAGTCTTGGGCGCACCAACGAGGTATTCTTAACGTAACAAGGGACAGCGGTGAGATACTCAGCCGTAACGACATCGACGCGGTGTACATCTGTTCATCGACGGATTCACACGTAGAACTCATTAAGATAGCAGCCGGACAGGGGAAGCATATTTTTTGCGAGAAGCCGCTCAGCATGGATATCGAACAGACGCAGGAGGCTATCGCAGCGGTAAACCGAGCGGGTGTACAGCTGCAGGTTGGATTCAATCGTCGCTTCGACCATAACTTCAAGCGAGTGCGGGAGCATGTACAGACAGGCGCAATCGGCGATACGCACGTGATCAAGATTACTTCGCGCGATCCCGGACCGCCGCCAGCGTCGTATATCGAGGTGTCCGGCGGTATTTTCATGGATATGATGATCCACGATTTCGACATGGCAAGGTTTCTAACAGGCAGTGAAGTAGAAGAAGTATATGCGCAGGGCAGCGTGTTAATCGATCCCGTGTTTGCCGCGTACGGCGATGTGGATACGTCTGTCGTGACGCTTCGCTTCGCGAACGGGGCGCTCGGTGTGATCGATTGCAGTCGCAAAGCGGTTTACGGTTACGATCAGCGTGTCGAAGTGTTCGGCTCCAAAGGCTCCGCATCAGCTGCCAACGACTTTCCGAGTACGGCCGCACTATGCACGGAGGAAGGCGTGATCAGCGATAAGCCGCTGCACTTTTTCCTGGAGCGGTATCAAGCGGCTTATGTGGAGGAAACTCAGAGGTTCATCCATTGCTTGCTGAACGGAGAACCTGTACCTGTGAACGGACTGGACGGCTGGCAGGCAGAGCGAATAGCCCGTGCTGCTAAGCTATCATTGCAAGAGGGACGGCCAGTGAAGCTGCCTCCTATCGGCAGCGGCTAGAAAGGGTGGTAACACATGAAGAATCTTATTGTAAGCCCAGTTAAATCGGCAGACTGCGGAGTGCCTGTCATCTCGGTAACGCCGGAGTCTGCTGGTTGGACCTACGTCGGCTTCGAAGTATATCTTCTGCAAGCTGGCGAGTCACTAAGTCAGCTAACCGAAGACCAAGAGGTGTGTCTAGTTCTTCTAAGCGGCATAGCCGATGTAACGACGGCTGACGGAAGCTGGAGCGAGATCGGGCAGCGCATGAGTGTATTCGAGCAGACGCCGCCGTATTCCATCTATGTGCCCAGCGAGAACCAATACGAGGTGAATGCATTAACGGATCTGGAATTGGCCGTTTGCAAAGCACCGGGTGACGGAAACCACGCTTCCCGGCTTATCGCCCCAGGTGATGTAGGCGTCGAAACGAGGGGAGCAGGGGTCACACAGCGACAGATTCATAATATTTTGCCGGAAGATCAACCTGCCGACAGCTTGCTCGTTGTCGAAGTCTTCACGCCGCAGGGGCATTGGTCCAGCTACCCGCCGCATAAGCATGATCGGGACCAATTGCCTGAAGAATCGCTTCTGGAAGAAACGTATTATTACCGCGTACAGCCCGAGCAGGGATTTGCTGTGCAGCGTGTGTATACGGATGATCGGGAGATTGACGAGACGCTGTCCGTTAGGAACGGCGAGGCGGTGCTTGTGCCCAAAGGCTATCATCCTGTATCGGCACCCCCGGGCTACCATGTCTATTATTTGAATGTCATGGCCGGGCCGAGACGCGCATGGAAGTTCTGTAACGACCCGGACCATGCATGGATCGTCAAGCCGGTCTAAGACAAGTCCATCCTTCACAGCGGATACCGTGTTGCAAAGTCAACGGAATCAGCGGATAATTACATCATAAGGGAAGTCCAGGTTAATCCCTTAACTATCCGGAATTGATGGGGTTTGTCTATGAAATCAACAACAATATATGATGTGGCTAAAGAAGCGGGCGTATCCATCGCTACCGTATCCAACGCCATAAACGGTAAAGGCAAAGTCAGTAAGAAGAGGAAAGATGAAATCTTCAAGGTGATGGAGCGGCTGAAATATCAGCCTAGCGTCATCGCTTCAGCATTAATGGGAAAGAAGACGTATACCATCGGACTGCTCATACCTGATGTATCCAACCCCTTCTTTGCGGAAATTGCCAGAACAGTGGAAGACTTGGCGCACTCCGAAGGGTATAGCGTGATCGTCTGCAGCACGGATAACCGCGATGAGCGCGTGGAGAAGTACATCAGGCTGTTGGAGCAGAAAAATGTGGACGGTATCTTAATCGGTACCGGCATGGAGAATAGCGAGATATTGGCGCAATTGGCGGAAAAGGATCTCGCCATCGTCATGATCGCAAGGGAAGCTTCGTCTATTGCGGTGCACAGTGTCGTTACTAATGATTTTCGGGGTGGGACGCTTGCGGCGGAGCATTTGCTGGGCCATGGACACACTCGGATGGCCGTGTTGGCGGAGGATATGAGAGTGACGAGTAGTCTGGAACGGGTGCGTGGGTTCCGATTCGGCCTTTTCGAGGCGGGGATTACGCTCGGCGAGGAACACATCGAAACTTGCGGATCAGGCATTAAAGATGGGAAACGGGCAACGGTGGAGCTGCTTCGGTCCAAGGATCGTCCGACGGCGATCTTTTGCTGTAACGATCTGCTTGCCATCGGCGCGCTTCAAGCCGCTAAGGAAGCTGGTGTTCGCGTGCCGGAGGATCTGTCGGTAGTCGGATTTGACGATACGATTTTGTCTACGGTTACGAATCCTTCGCTGACGACGATTTCCCAGCCGATGGATCAGATGGCTCAATTGGCCTTTAATCTGCTGATGAACCCACCGGAAAGCAGTGAGATCAAGCAGCGGATCATCATGCAGCCGGAGCTGGTTATTAGGGAATCGACCGGCACTCTCCAATAGTGGAATTTCTAATGAATAGGGAGATGAAAAACCATGGATGAGAAGAAACTGATCGTTTTTTTGGATAGCGGGGATACACTGGTCGACGAATCGTCGGAGATCCGGGATGAAGATGGAATCGTGGTGAGTGCGGACCTCATCCCGGGTGCCGCCGAAATGGTAAGTACGTTGCATAGGCTTGGTTATACGCTTGCGCTTGTAGCGGACGGGGACGCACAATCCTTCAAAAATGTGTTTAATCAACACGGTTTGCACGATTATTTCGATGCGTTAATTATATCCGAACAGATTAAAGCGACTAAGCCAAGTCCGCGGATGTTTAAAGCGGCGATCGGTGCTCTGGATTTGTCCGATGCGGATTTCGCGAGAACGGTTATGGTCGGCAACAATTTAAGCAGGGACATCAAAGGCGCGAACGCATTGGGTATAACAAGCGTCTTTCTAAGCTGGACGACACGTTATCCTCATAAACCGGCAGACGAATCCGAAAGTCCGGTTTACACCATTGCAGAACCGATGCAGCTCGTCGAGCTGGTTGGTCGGTTAAATGCGGAGCTGGAACTCGTATAGCCCGTTTCGTTACCTATATAGACGCTTCATAACGGAACGACTGTCTTCTCCATCATGATCAGACCTTTCGGCTAGAATGCCGGAGGGTCTTTTATTTGATCCATGACAACCGAATAGTAATGTGCAGCACGTCCTTGAATAAGAGAGCGCATGAAAGTTTACGGAATACCATCATTTTTTTAATACGTACATAACACAGATATTCTATGATGAAGATAGGTCGAACATTTAAGAAACCGATGGGCACATTCTTTAAACCGGTTTAAGTAAGAGCAGGGCAGTACATAATATTTTATTCAAGTTTGTGAAATAGTTGTTGCAGAAGGAAGATAAGCCATGTATTATCAAATAAAGCGTTTTCATTAAGCGCTTAACCTGATAATTTGTTAAATCGGTTTAATTCATTGAAACAACACACGGGTTCAAATTGAGAATATTATTGTAACCCGTGATTAAACCGGTTTAACAACCGAGGAGGTGATGGTTACGTCGCAGGACAAAGCAGCCAGATTTGCAGAAGTACGTAATTACAATTTTGGAGGGGTTAATTTTGAAGGGATCCAAGCTATTGCTCATTCTAGTTCTTCTCATCTCCGTTATCGTGTCAGGCTGCACCAAGTCGGGACAGGACAAGCCCGAGGACAATCCAAATGATACACCGGACGTAACCGTGGTTGACGATGGAGCGAAGGAAGCGCCGATGCTGGCCAAACAGGTAAGCGAAGGTGCACTTCCGCCGCTTGAGGAGCGTCTGCCGAAGAAAGAGGATATCATGATTGAACCTGTCGTCGAAGAGATCGGTCAGTTCGGCGGCGATTGGACCATGCCCTGGACGGGCGTTCCCGACAAATGGGGCATAGGTCAGCCGACAGAAGAAGCGCTGTTCCGCTTCAACAAAGAGGGGAACAAGGTGGAACCGAACGTTGCGAAAAGCTACGAGGTCAATGCAGATTCAACCGAATTCACGATCCATCTTCGTGAAGGGATGAAATGGTCGGACGGCATGCCGTTCACAGCTGACGATGTTCTGTTCTATTGGGAACACATGCTGACCAAGGAAACGTTCGGCAAGAAGATTTACGACGCATACTACTCGGTCGATCCCGTAACGGGCGACAGAGCACTTGCCGAGGTAAATAAAGTGGACGACTATACCTTTACGGTAACCCATAAATACCCTAGCGTCCTGTTTCTCGAACGCGTAGCGATTGACAACAAATGGTTTTTTGCACCGGCGCATTTTCATAAAACAATACTTCCCGAGTTCGTTGGAGATGCTAAAACGCTTGAAATTACGAAAGAATGGGGCTACGAAGACCCGAAAGTATTCCTAATGGAGACTGGCTATACGGATTGGTTACATTACCAAATTCCAACGCTCCGCGCATGGATGCCGACCAATGACCCGAACGGCGATCAATTCGTCATGGCCCGCAATCCGTACTACTGGAAAACGGATGCCGAGGGCAAACAGCTTCCTTATATGGATCGAATCGTAGCTACGAAAATCCAGGACCCTAGCCAGAAGACGCTCGGTACGCTAGCGGGCGACTATAATCTTGTTATCTTCGACGCCAAAGAATTCGTCGTTCTAAAGGAAAATGAGAAAAAAGGCGATTACCGCATCATTCCATGGACGCAGCCTGCATGGTCGAGTGCCGGCGTTCAGTTGAACCAGACGACGGAGGATCCGAATCTGCGCAAGCTGTTCCAAGACGCGCGTTTCAGGGAAGCGCTTTCAATTGGGGTGGATCGCGGGCAGGTCTCCGAGATCGTCTCCAACGGATTGGCCGAACCGATTCAGGCTGCGGTGCCAGAAGGGGTCCAGGGCTTTCAAGAAGGCTGGGCTGAGCAATGGGCCGAATTCAATCCGGAACGCGCTAATCAGCTCCTGGACGAGCTTGGTCTCACGAAGAGGGATAAAGACAATTTCCGAATGAATGCGGACGGCACCGACTTGACACTCACCATTATCGAGTCAACGACGGATACGGGCCCATTCCTTGAATTGCTCAAGAAATACTATGAGGACTTAGGTCTGAAAACGAACGTAAAGATCGTTGACGGCGGCACGCACTTTGACATGAAGTACGCCAATAAAATACCGATGACAACGGAGAACATTTCAGTCGTCAACGTGGCATTTCGTCCGGATGCGCTCGTGCCACTCCGCGTCTTAACGCCTTGGTTCGGCCATTATGGGCTGCATTCACAATCCGGCGGTAAAGAAGGCGTGGAGCCTGAAGGCGATGTCGCGAAAATCATGGAGATATGGAACCGACTCAAAGCTAGTAATTCGTTTGACGAAATCAATGAACTTGGCAACGAAATCGTGAAGATTCATCAGAAGAACCAATGGGTCATCGGGTATGCGGGTCCTACACCTGTACTCGTCACAGCCTCTAACAGCATACGCAATATTCCGAACGACCGCATCTGGTCCGATGAATACCGTTCACTCGGTCATGCACATCCGGCCCAATTCTTTATCAAGAAATAGGCGACAGTTTCAAGAGAGGCGATTAGCGGGAATCGAGGTTCCCGCTAATGCCTCCTTTCACGATTCAAGCGGTTTGCAGAGGAGAGGAAATAGATGCTTCAATACATTATCAAGCGCATTATCCTGGCCATACCCGTTGTCTTCATAATCTCCTTTATCGTCTTCTACATCATCCAGTTGCCGCCAGGCGATTATGTTTCGTCCTATTCAGCGAAGATGTCGGCATCCGGCGACATCATGACGCAAGCGGAAATGGACGAAATGCGGGCAAATCTCGGACTTGACCGTCCTGTGTACGAGCAATATTACGTATGGATGAAAAAGATTTTACTTCACGGGGATTTCGGTTTTTCGTTTAACTATAACAAGCCGGTTCTGGATGTTGTGCAGCAGTATATGGGATTAACGCTTGTCGTCTCCATCGTCACCATGCTGTTCCATTATGTCATCGCTATCCCGGTCGGCATTTACACGGCTGTGAAGCAATATTCCGCGGGGGACTATTTTTTCTCCGGTTTGAGTTTTATCGGAATGGCTACACCTAACTTTCTGTTGGCGATCATTCTGATGTTTCTGTCCTATAAGTGGTTCGGAAATCCGCTGCTGGGGCTGTTCTCACCGGAATACGTCAATGCCCCATGGTCCTGGGACCGCGTAAAGGATTTAATGCAGCACATGATCATCCCGGTGATTGTCATCGGGCTGTCCGGCACAGCCGATCTGATCCGCATTATGCGTGGACAAATGTTAGACGAGCTGAACCGCCCCAATGTCGTGACGGCAAGAGCTAAGGGGCTATCGGAAATGCGGATTTTGTTCAAATACCCGACACGCGCCGCGCTCAATCCGATCGTCAGTACGTTTGGCTGGTCACTGTCGTCCATTTTTACCGGAGCGACCATTACGGCGATCGTCTTGAATCTTCCGATTCAAGGGCCAGTCATGCACAACGCCTTATTAGGGCAGGACATGTACTTGGCAGGCTCATGGCTGCTGTTCATGGCCTTGCTTACCGTGCTCGGCACACTCATATCCGACATCTTGCTGGCATGGCTTGATCCAAAAATCCGCACAGAGTTCAGGGGATCGTAATCTATGAGAACAATACCATTTCTAAAACAACCCAAGACGACAGTGACTCAGCCCCACCTAACAAAGATGCAGATTACAGCTCGCAGTGGAAGCTAATCTACCGCAGGTTCAAGAAACATAAGCTGGCTCGGATCAGCATGTATATATTGGGCTTCCTATATTTTGTCGCCCTGTTTGCCCAGTTCATCGCGCCTTACAGTCTGCAAAGCTATGACAGCAAATATGTCAATGCTTCACCGATGGGATTACGTTTCATTGATGAGCAAGGGAAGTTCCACATTCGGCCTTTCGTGTATGAACTGAAATCCGAGCGCGACCCGGAAACGATGCGCAAAGTGTTCGTTCCGGACACGGAGCAGAAGTATGCGCTTCAATTTTTCGTCAAAGGCGAAGAATACAAATTCCTGGGCCTCATCCCATCTAACATCCATCTGTTCGGTGTGGAAGAGCCGGGGCGTCTGTTCTTACTCGGAACAGACGGCATGGGACGGGATATGTTCTCCCGGATCGTGCTCGGCAGTCAGATTTCACTCAGCATTCCGCTGGTCGGCGTAGCGATCAGCTTCGTGATCGGCCTTATCCTTGGCGGAATATCCGGCTATTTCGGCGGATGGGTGGACTCGCTTATTCAACGTATTATCGAAATCATCCGTTCATTCCCAACCTTGCCGCTGTGGATGGCTCTATCCGCCGCCATACCGCCGCGAATTCCGGTGGTTACGATGTACTTGTATATCGTCATTATATTTGCGTTTATCGGATGGACTGATCTTGCGCGGGTGGTTCGAGGCAAATTTATCTCGCTCAAGAACGAGGATTATGTGGTTGCGGCGAAAATCGCAGGGGTGGGCAACGCCAAAATCATTATGAAGCATCTGCTTCCGGGATTTATCAGCTATCTCGTTGTTGCGACCACGCTGGCAGTTCCAGGCATGATTTTAGGTGAAACGGCTATGAGCTTTCTTGGACTCGGTGTTCGTTCACCAGCTACGAGCTGGGGCGTACTGCTCCAGGAAGCGCAGAAAATCGAGAATGTCGCATTGTATCCTTGGAAGCTGATCCCGCTCGGTGCGGTCGTATTGACAGTGCTGACTTACAACTTCCTTGGTGATGGCATGCGCGACGCCGCGGATCCGTACAAGAAATAATGAAGCAAGCGAGGGGATAACATGACAGCGCAAGCAAAAGCAACAATACAAGCTGCTCAAACGGAGCAGCCCATCCTGTCCGTTCGTGACCTCAAAATCGAGATCAAGATGGATAGTGGCGTCATGAATGCCGTAGACGGGGTGGATTTTAATATTTATAAAGGAAAAACGCTTGGACTCGTCGGTGAATCAGGATGCGGGAAGAGCTTGACGAGCCGTTCCATTATCAGCATTAATCCGAAGGAGTGTGAGACGACAGGAAGCATCGTCTACCACTCTCCGTCCGATAAGGATCTGAACGGTACCAATCTGTTGGCGCTGAAACCGACAGGCAAGCAGATCCGCTCCATTCGGGGCCGTAAAATATCGATGATTTTTCAAGAACCAATGACGGCTTTCTCGCCGATGTATACGATCGGTAACCAAATCATGGAGGCTATCCGCATCCATCAGACGAGAAACAAGAAGGCAGCGAAGAAATTAACGCTCGAGATGTTGGCGAAGGTGGGCATCTCCGATCAAGAGAAACGCTTCGACCAATATCCGCATGAGTTCTCAGGCGGGATGAGGCAGCGGGCGATGATCTCGATGGCACTATCCTGTAATCCGGAAATATTAATCGCCGACGAACCAACGACAGCGCTGGACGTGACGATTCAGGCACAGGTGCTGGAGCTAATGAAGAGTTTGCAGGCTGAATTCGGCATGGCGATTCTGCTCGTCACGCATGATCTGGGCATCATTGCGGAAATGTGCGATGAAGTGGCGGTCATGTACTTGGGCAAGATTGTCGAGCAGGCACCCGTTAAGGAAATATTCGATAATCCTAAGCATCCGTATACGCGGGGCCTGATGAAGTCGATGCCTCGACTTGGCGGCAGCAAGACCCAGCGTCTTGATTCGATCGAAGGCTCCGTCCCCATGCCGATCAATATGCCGCCAATGTGCGGGTTCTACGAGCGCTGCAGCGAGCGCATTGAGGGAGTGTGTAATAGCAAATCCGTGCCAAACACGCAAATCAGCGATGACCACTCGGTGCGATGCTTCTTGTATTCCGAGCAAAGCGGAGGTGAAGTGCAATGAGTAAGCTCATGCCCATATTGGAAGTCGTGAACATGAACAAGAGCTTTCAGGTGAAGTCGAAGAAGACGCTGTTCAAGAAGCCGAACCCTGTACATGTATTAAACGACATTTCCTTCGAACTGTTGGAGGGGGAAACCCTCAGTATTGTAGGCGAATCCGGATGTGGCAAGACTACGCTTGGTCGCTGCATTGTTAGAGGCATGGATGCATCATCCGGACAAGTGATTTATCATGCGGAAGACGGCAAGGATATCGATTTTCTTCACCTGAACAGGAAAGAGGCAAAGACGTATCGCAAGGATATCCAGATGATCTTCCAAGATCCATACTCTTCGCTTAGCCCGCGAATGAGCGTATTCGACATCATTGCGGAACCTTTGATCGCTAACTTTAAGCTCAGTCGAGCGGAGATTGAAGCCAAAGTAGTGGAGATCGCAGGTAAAACGGGGTTGAATGTCGGGTACCTGAACCGCTATCCGCATGCTTTCTCCGGGGGACAAAGACAGCGCATCGCGATTGCTAGAGCGCTGATTACCCAGCCCAGACTGATCATTTGCGATGAAGCTGTTTCGGCACTGGACGTATCGATCCAAGCACAGATCATTAATCTGTTAAAAGATTTGCAGGAGCAGTTCAAGATCACATACATTTTCATATCGCATGATCTCTCCATCGTTCAGAACATTTCTGATCGCGTGGCGGTGATGCATTTGGGCAGGATCGTTGAGCTGGCATCCAGTGATTCGATGTTTGCCCATCCCAAGCACCCCTATACCGAAGCTCTTATGTCCGCTGTCCCGCAACCGGATCCGAGTCACAAAAAAGAAAGGATCATTCTGGAGGGAGAGGTGCCTAACCCGGCGAATCCGCCGAGTGGTTGTCACTTCCACCCGCGCTGCATGTACCGTACGGAGAAGTGCATCCAGGAAGTTCCCGAGCTTCGTGAGGTAGGGTATAATCATTTTACGGCCTGCCATCATGCTGAGGAATTGACCCTGAGGGGTGTGCAAGAACGAAGAGCAGCCGTTCAGTAACACGATCTGAAACTTATGTTCAGTTCTTCTTCACCGGATATATGATAAGCAGCCGCGAGGCACAGCATTGTTGCACGGATTTGGTTATTTAGGAGAGGTTGACCGTATTATGGCAAAGATTGATGATGTGGCCCGGCTAGCGGGTGTTTCGAAAGGAACGGTGTCGAATGTATTCAGCCAGAAGCGCCCTACGAGCAAAAAGGTAACAGAGAGGGTGCTGAACGCTTCGAAGGAATTAAATTATGTCCCTAATCATATAGCCAGAAGCTTAGTCACGAAAAAGACCATGGCCATCGGGTTGACGATTCCACACGGTCACTTTTTCTTCAGCGTCTTCCATAACCAGTTCATCAACGGCGTTGTACTGGAGGCCTCGATCTACGGCTACCGGGTGCTGCTTGACATGATCGCAGCAGAGGAAGTGAAAACGCCGTCACTGGCTAGTTATCCAATCGACGGAGCGATCGTGCTCGGTCCTACGGTGGAAGATAAACGGATTCAGATGCTCCACCAGAACCAACTGCCGTTCGTTACCGTTGGCAAGATCATGAGCGATGGATTACCAAATGAACTCACCGTCAACAACGATAACAAGCAGATCATACGAGACATTTGCGAATATCTCATCGAACTGGGCCACCGTCACATGGTATTTCTGAATGCCGGCAAGAGAATGACGGTATCCATTGAGCGTACCGAATCATTTGTCCATATATTGGAAGAGAACGGTATTGATGTTAAACCTTATATGATCCATTACAAACCGGAGCTACAATCGGAAAAGTATATGACGTACGGTTACGACGAAATCTTCCGCGTAATAGGCACAATGAAAAGGCAGGTTACGGCGATTATTGCCGATGATGACCGTACGGCATTAAGCGCTCTGAATGCCATTAAGGATCTTGGCTTAAGCGTGCCGGAAGATATCTCGCTGTTCGTCATCTGCGGCGATTTATCGATTATGCATCAAATGACACCATCGTTGACCGGCATGGATCTGCAGCCTTCGGAACTTGGGGCGCAGTCGGTCAGGCTGCTCATGCACAAACTTGGCGTGCTGGAGGGCGAATTTTCGCACAACTTGATTATAAAGAGCAATATGATTGAGAGGAGTTCTTGTCAGGTCGTCCCAAGACTTTGCACGGATTGAACCGACAAGATTTCATGTAACTCGAAGTTCATACGACTCGCTTGATTCAAGCATCAAATAACCGTTGGTCATAGGACTAACGGTTATTTCTCTTTGCGTAATAAAGAGGATAAGATATCCCGTGTTTATTATATATCATCCATTGTTCGACCTTCGGAGAGGGGGTATATTTAAATAATGAAATCGGACAGTTGGAACGGACAAGTCTTGAGATACTGGTAATATTAATATTTTCAGCAGAAGGGGTTTGAAAGGAACATGTCCTTTTTCCATTTCCAGAGGTGGTTCGTACTTGGGCTTTCATGTCTTGTTATGGCTTGGGGATTGTCCGGATGTTTGGGGAACCGCAGTGCAGATATCCATGATTCCTTCACTTCCGTCACACCCACGGACGAACCTGAAGCAACCCTGAAGTTTTATTTTGGCGGGGAGAAGAAAGCGGCAACCGACGAGGTGTGGGCAGCTGTCAGCGAATATGTCAAAGGCAAGGGACTTAACGTGAAGTTCTCCATCCAGTTCATTCCTTGGCCAGAGTATTACGAGAAACTGCTCGTGATGGCCGCGGCGGGAGACCGCTGGGATTTGAATTTTGATTCAGAGGGGTCTTTCCGGCAGATGGCCTCCAGAGGTTCCTACATGGCGCTGGATAAATTGCTGCCGGAATATGCACCGAGCCTTTATCGAAAATATCAAATGGACGGCAACTTACGTTCGACAACCATGAATGGCGATATCGTAGGTCTGCCCTGGTCGATAAAGATGAATCAACGCCCTTACGCCGGATGGCGCGTAGATCTTGCGGAGAAGGCTGGTATTTACCGGGCACCGGATTCGGTGAAGACGGTTGAGGATGTAGATGTTCTCCTTCAAGAACTGAAGGATGCTTATCCGGACAGTAAAGTATCCCGTATAACTGCGCTGCCTTTCTATGTTGTAAGAGAGGAATGGCTTGATCTGGGCTTTCACGGACTTGGCATCGATATGAATGATCCTGAATTCAAAGTACAGGCGATAGAGCAGCAGCTATTCTACATTGAGGCGGCGCAAATGAGCAAGAAATGGTATGAGAACAAGATATTAAGTCCGGATTCTCTTATCGACAGAGGTGACAGTGCGGAACAATGGCGAAATGGCAAGGTGTTGTTCACGCTGACTTCCCATGAATGGGCGTATGCCGCCGATCTCGGTTTCGTTGATCCGAATTATCGTCAGCAGATGTCTCTTCTGTATCCGGATAAGAAACAGATGAACCGCAGTCCCATCTCAAACGTTCTGGCCATCAACCGCAACTCGGAGCATCCAGAGCTGGTACTGCGATTTCTCGATATGATGGAGACCGATCGCAAGTTATATGATCTGGTCATTTATGGGATCGAGGGTAAGACCTATGAAAAGGACGGGGAGCAGGTCATTTATCCTGACAATTTAAGTTTATCAACAAGTAATTATATGGATTGGGGTGGTCAATGGGCGCTCTGGAATCCGCGATTCATACGTTCGACAGAGACATATCCGGGTGATTTCTGGGGAGAAGAGGCTCGATTTGCCGAGCTGCCCATGAATATCGATTCACCTTTAGAAGGCTTGCTGCTAAGTGATTATGCGATAAGCAAGGAAGTCGAGAAGCGTGCCCAGCTATATGAGAATCTGGGGCGCTCCATCGAGTACGGACTCGTGTCAGACGTGGAAAAAGAAATAACCGCCTATCGAATCAAGCAGCAGGATAGTGGGCTTGATGTCGTCATTGGCGAAATACAGCGGCAAGTCAATCTATATTTGGCGTCTACCCAATCTGAATAACTTCCGGGAGGCTTGCTTCATGATGAAGGTGTTAATTGTAGATGATGAATATGAAATCCGTGAAGGTCTGCGGAAGCGTTTTCCATGGGGTGAATATGGTATCGATACGGTGTATTCCGCATCGGATGGGGATGAAGCGCTGCAGATGGCGCAAGAGTTAAAGCCGGATCTCATCATCACGGATATCAAGATGAACCGGATGTCTGGTCTTGAGATGCTGCATGAACTGCAAATGATGGAGCCGAATGGTTGGAAAGCGATACTAATAAGTGGCTATGATGATTTCTCGCTTGTGAAGCAGGCCATCCATCTTGGTGCAATTGATTATATTTTGAAGCCCATCAATATGGATGAGATGCACAGAATCGTAAGGAAGGCGACAGATCAGATCAGGCAAGAGCGCCTGGAGCAGCAAAATAAAGCCAATATCGTCTATCAAGTTCAATTCGCCGTGCCCAAGCTCAGAGAAGAGCTGTTGAAAGAGATGGTTGAGAATGAGTACGATCCGTACCGAGAGTCGCGCATTGCGCATCGGCTGAAGTCTTTAAATCTGGAATGGTTGAAGGAATCCTCGTTACTCTTAATGGTCGTAGAAGGGGACGATTTGAAGGCTCTTGCCAACCGCCAGGTGCTGACAGCTGAGAAAGAACTTGTCTTATTCGGAATTGGCAATGTCGTTAGCCAGACGCTCTCGGAAGAGCTAAGCGTACCTTCAGCCTTGTTCAGGGATTCGACCGAGCGCTGGGTTGCCGTGATCCAATGTCTGGATCAAGAAATTATGAAGATGTGCTTATCCGTTGCTGAGATCTGTTTGCAGCGGATCAATCAATTCGTGAAGGTCAAGGCGAGCATTGCCGTAAGCCCTGTTCCGAAGGAGCTCAAGCATCTTCATACTTTATATGTAGAATGTGGTGATTCGTTAGAGCAAAAGGTTATATATGGAGGTAATCGCGTATTTACGGAGTCTGTGGATGGACAGGATTGTGAATACGAACAGATGTCGATCCGGGAGCCGGATGCTGTTCTTGACTTGGTCCGCTATGGGACGGAAACGGACATTATCGAATCGATGAAAGGCTTCGAGGATATGGTAAAGTCCTGGGAGCTGCTGAGCTTGAAAGATATTCAGCAGCAGATATTTAAATGGCTGATGGAGATCTACCGGGCGGCGGCAGCTTCCGGATGGCCAGATCGTTCATGGGAGCGTGATCCCATCGGCCTCTGGGAGCGGTTGGAGCAATACGATACACTCCAATCACTTCAAAGGCATGTTCAGGAGAGTCTGCTTGTATTGGCGGGTAATTTTCGCGCGATGCAAACCTCTTCCAGTCAGATTGTACAGGAGGCGGAAAAGCTGATTCGTACGCGTTATAACGAGAATCTTTCCCTTCAATATGTAGCTTCCATGGTACATGTGACCCCTATCTGGCTCAGCAAATTGTATAAAAAGGAGAAAGGACGGACGTTTCTGGAAGATTTGACAGGCGTCCGGATGATGCGGGCCAAGGATATGCTGGGGGACATGAAGTACAAAATCTATCAAGTGTCATACGAAGTTGGATATAAAGATCCGGTGCACTTCTCCAAGCTATTCAAGAAACTGGTTGGGGTAACGCCTAAGGAATTCCGAAGATTACGGGGAATCATGGATGATTAAAGCATTTTTTCGACTCGCTTCTTCCTTCCGCAATCGCATGATCCTGATCTTCTTATCGATTACGATTGTACCGTTCATTCTCTTCTCGGCTTATGCCCATACCAAATCGGTGGAAGGAATCGAGCAGGCGAACATGACGTTCTCGATGAGTTATCTCGAACAGGCCAAGATCAATGTGGAAGCTTATTTAGCTCAGCTTAACGATGACATGAATAGCCTGATTGGCAATAAATCACTGCAATATTTGCTAGAACGGCCTCCGCTTACCACGATGGAAGAAGAAGCTGTATCGGTCGATATGCTTAGCATCGTCTATCAGAAGAAGAAACAGATGGACGCTCTGCAGTTGCGCGTGTATCCATTGATTCCAAGCGCCTATCCTACCTATATGAGGGCCATGGAAGAATCCGTGTCGGTGAGCAAGGAAGAATGGTTCATCCATGCAGCGGAGAGCACGGTGCCGTACTGGACATTGTCCGTGAGCGATGGCCCGAATCGCGGACCGTTGTTGTCTTATATCAAGACGTTTACAAGTCTGCATAGCCGGACCCCTCGCGGTATCATGATCACCGATTTAGCGGACAATCATCTGAGCCGCTTCTTTACGCCGACGAAGCGGCTGCAAGGTCAGAAATTCCTGATCGTTAATGAAGAAGGAAGCATTTTGTTTGACTCGGCTGGCAATGAATGGACGGGGGAAGTGCTGCCCTCCCCACAGCTGCTGACCAAGCGAAATATGCAGAACGAAGGTGTGGAGCAGTTATCCATCTATGATCAGGAGCATCTGATTACGTTTATCCGGATGGATAGTCTGCCATGGACGATTATCAGTTTAACGCCGATGGCTGCCTTAATGGAACCGGTAACGGAGATGAATCAGCTGCTGGTCTACATTATTATTGTGTATTTGCTGGTATCCATCGGGGTTGTCATCTATCTTACCCGCAATTTTACCCAACCCGTATTTCATTTGGTACGTTTAATGCGTAAGCTGGAGGAAGGCGAGTTCGATATGCATATTCCGCATCAAAGCCGAAAGGATGAGATTGGGTGGCTGTTCCGCGGATTCGGCAGCATTGTTCGCAAAATTGAGGATCTGATTGCGCAATCTACGCGTGCGGAACGAAGCAAGAAAGAGCTGGAGTTTCAGGTGCTTAGTCATCAGATCAATCCACATTTCCTGTACAACACGCTGGAATCGATTCGATGGAAAGCGGAGAATCATGGCCGTAATGATATTGGCGAGATGGTGTCTGCGCTGGGTAATTTGCTGCGTCTCAGCTTGAATCAGGGCAAGGATATTACGACGGTTGGCCGGGAAATCGATCAAGTGAAAGCCTATGTTCAGATCGAACAAGCCCGAATTGGAATGCCGGTGCGAGTCATGTATTTTTTTGATGATGATATGCTCGATATGACCTTCATGCGCCTGCTTCTGCAGCCATTGGTTGAGAATGCGATCCAGCACAGCATTCGCGGGAACTTTGAACATGGGAAGGTGATTCTGTCGGGACGGATGGAAGATCAGGATTTGGTGATCGATATTACGGACAACGGAAAAGGCATTCCCGAGAGTGTCATTCAGGGGCTTGAATACGAGTCTGCAGATTCAGCGCCGAATGGTCGCTCCGGGGTTGGGCTGCGTAACGTGAACGAGCGACTTAAGATCTATTTTGGTGCAGAGTATAAACTGCAGATTGAGACAGAGGAAGGCAAGGGAACCCGGATTACGATTCGGCATCCGATTCTGAAAGAGAAGCTGGAACAAGAACCATAAAATTGATCAAACGATGGGGGCAATGAACGATGATACAGAACCTTGAAGAAAAGCACGCTAAGACGATAAGCAAGCAGCCTGCAGCAGGAAATTCAACCGATCCTATGCTGTGGTATCGCAGCCCTGCTTCCGTATGGGAGGAGGCGCTGCCCATTGGCAATGGGAAGCTGGGCGGAATGGTGTTTGGCGGGACGCATCACGAACGGATCGCGCTTAATGAAGACAGCATGTGGTATGGTGGTCCAAGGGATCGCAACAATTTGGATGCGCTTCCGAACCTGCCTAAGCTTCAACAATTGCTTAGGGAGGGCAGATTGCAAGAAGCGCAGGCGTTAGCCGTGATGGCTATGTCTGGCGTACCGGAAAGCAGCGTCATTATGTGCCGCTTGGTGATTTGTTGATCGATTATCGTTATGCGGATCCGGGCAATGGGGAGGTAACCTCGTATCGGCGTGATCTTAATCTAATGGAGGGTACGTCCTCCGTAGCTTACCATGTGAATGGCACCCGGTATGAAAGGGTCAGTTATGCAAGCTATCCAGACGAGGTGCTGGTTACGGAGATAACGGCTGATCAACCGGGAAGCATCAGTTTCAAGGCCAGGCTGAAACGTGGGGATAATCGTTACTTGGATCGGATCGAACGGATTGATGACTGTACACTAGGGGCGTTCGGACAGTGTGGAGGTGAAGGCGGATCAGCGTTTGCGATTGGGCTTCGTGCTGTGATTCACGGAGGGTCTTGCAAGGTAATCGGGGAATTTCTCGTTGTAGAGGGGGCCGATTCGGCAACCTTATTGCTGTCAGCAGGAACCACGTTCCGACAGGCCGAACCTCGGATGTATGTTATAGAGAGGCTGGATAAGGCTACGACTGGCGGTGATCTGCTCACCAGGCATGTCGCCGATTTTCGGAACTTGGCAGATCGGGTACAGCTCCAGCTTGGCGATGCGAATGATGGAAAGGAGACATTGCCGACAGATGAACGTCTGAAAGAGGTACAAGATGGAAATTCTGACACGGGACTCATTGCACTCTATTATCAGTACGGACGTTATTTGCTTATCTCATCAAGTCGTCCGGGGTCTTTACCCGCAAACCTGCAGGGTATATGGAATGAACATATGCTGCCGCCCTGGGACAGCAAATATACGATCAATATCAATACACAGATGAACTATTGGGGAGCTGAAAGCGGTAATCTGGCAGAATGCCATCAACCGTTATTCGACCTGCTCGAACGGATGCGTGAACCGGGACGGATTACTGCCGCTCGCATGTACGGGGCAAGTGGCTTTGTTGCCCATCATAATACGGACATATGGGCAGATACAGCGCCACAGGACCATTATGTTCCTGCAACGTATTGGCCAATGGGTGCAGCTTGGCTAAGTCTGCATCTATGGGAACATTTCGAATATAGTCAAGACCGTAGGTTCCTGACTCAAGCTTATCCGACTTTGAAGGAAGCGGCAGCTTTCTTTAATGATTTTTTGACGGAGACTGGAGATGGGCAGTTGGTGACCAACCCGTCTGTTTCACCAGAGAACACTTATATTCTGCCTAGCGGTGAGTCTGGGGTGTTATGCATGGGACCGTCCATGGATAGTCAGATCCTGTACGAGCTGTTCGGGGCATGTATACAGGCAGCATGCGTGCTGGGTGTTGACGATGAGGAACAAGTCAAATGGCGTAGTCTAAGGGAACGCTTGCCAGAGCCGGAGATCGGAAGTCATGGCGGCATTCAGGAGTGGCTGCATGATTATGAAGAAGCAGAGCCGGGTCATCGGCATATTTCCCATCTGTTCGCCTTACATCCTGGAAAGCGCTTTACTGTGCAAGAGACGCCTGAATGGGCACAAGCGGCACGAATAACGCTGGAACGGCGGTTAGCCAGTGGGGGTGGACATACCGGATGGAGTCGTGCTTGGATTATTAATTTCTGGGCACGACTGGAAGATGGAGAGCAGGCCTTGACGAATGTGGTATCGCTGTTAGCCCATTCCACGTTGCCAAATCTGCTGGATAATCATCCTCCGTTTCAGATTGACGGCAATTTCGGTGGTTCTGCCGGGATCAGCGAGATGCTGCTGCAGAGCCATGCAGGGTGCGTACATCTTCTACCCGCCCTGCCGTCTACATGGTGTGAAGGCAGGGTGACGGGATTGCGTGCTCGAGGAGGATATGTGGTCGATCTGCATTGGCAGGAGGGAAAGCTGCTGCAGGCAGATATCCAGGCGACCCGTGAAGGTGAGATTCGGATACGTATGGATGATAAGCATCAGCGTGATCGTTTGGTTCTGTATTCTCTAGATAATGAGGAGAATGAAAGGCCGTTAAACTATGATGTTACAGATCATGGATATATTTACTGGCACACGGTTGTCGGTGGCTGTTATTCCTTGCGCGCGGAGTGAGATAGAGACGATGTAGGAACGGAAATCCTCGATATAGCTTTTAGCTATAACTAGATATAGTTTAATCCAGTTATACGATACCTATCGTTCCGTGCTATCTTGTGAATAACAATTTGCATGGGAGTGTTGATAGAGATGGCTCAAAGCAGCGTACTGGGATATCCGAGAATTGGGGCAAACCGAGAGTGGAAAAAAGCGCTCGAGGCTTTCTGGGCGGGAAAGCTGGAAGAACATGATCTCCAGCAAGAATTGAAGGAAATACGTGTCCAGCATTGGCGTAAACAACTGGAAGCGGGCATCGATGTCATTCCGGTCAATGATTTCAGTTACTATGACCAGGTGCTCGATACAGCTACGATGTTCGGTATCATACCGAAGCGATTTCAATATGAAGGTGGACGTGTTCCACTGTCACTCTATTACGGAATTGCACGCGGCACAACCGATGCGGCTGCAAGTGAAATGACCAAGTGGTTCAACACGAATTACCATTACATCGTACCTGAGCTTCAAGGCGTAGAGCCTGTCATTACCGAGAATAAACCGCTTGCGGCATACCGTGAGGCGAAAGCCGAGCTTGGAATTGAAGGCAGACCGGTCATCATTGGTCCGCTAACGTTCCTGAAGCTATCCAAGGGATATGAGCCTTCCGAAGTGGATCATTGGCTGGCACGTTTACTTCCTTTATATGTACATATCCTTCGTGAATTAGAGGAGGAGGGCGTTAAGTGGGTCCAAGTCGATGAACCTGCTTTGGTGACTTCGTTAGATGAAGCCGATATTCAGCGGCTGCAGACGATTTATTCGACCTTCGCCAAACAAGTTCCTGGCCTTAAACTGATGCTGCAAACCTACTTTGAGTCGGTTGAGCGGTATGAAGAGATTATTCAACTACCGGTTGCTGGTATTGGACTTGATCTTGTTCATGGCTATGCGGGGAACATAGAGGCTATTCGTAGTTATGGATTTCCCCAGGATAAAGTGCTCGGTGCCGGAGTTGTCGATGGAAGAGGAATATGGAGATCATCTCTTCAGGCGAAGGTATCGCTGCTTGAGCAGCTTAGTCAGATTGTTGCCGATGACAAGCTGATCATCCAGACCTCTTGCAGCTTGCTGCATGTGCCTGTGACTGTACAACAAGAGGACAAATTGCCATCCGAGCTTCAAGCAGCACTCGCATTTGCCGATGAGAAGCTGGAGGAATTAACCCTACTGAAGAAAGCTGTTACATCTGGTGGAGCTAACGCAATTGCAGTAGAGCTGGATCGCTGCGAGCAGGCGCTGCAAAATCTTCAGCGTTCGGATGCACGTAATCGACTGGAAACGCTGCAAGCGGTAGCGGCTGTCAGCGCGCAGAATCCATCGCGGAATCTCCCGTTCGTTGAACGGCATCCTTTGCAACAACAGAGATGGCAATTACCATTGTTGCCAACGACAACAATCGGTAGCTTCCCTCAGTCGGTGGACGTTCGTAAAGCCCGTCAGCGCTGGCGCAAAGGCGAGTGGAACCAAGCTCAGTATGAAGCTTTCATCCGGGAACAAATTGATGTCTGGATTCAGCTTCAGGAAGAGATCGGACTGGATGTGCTTGTACACGGAGAATTTGAGAGAACCGATATGGTTGAGTTCTTCGGAGAGAAACTGGCAGGCTTTGCCTTTACGAAATTTGGATGGGTGCAGTCGTATGGCTCAAGATGCGTAAAGCCGCCGGTCATCTATGGCGATGTAGAATTCGAAGAAGCTATGACCGTCAAAGAAACGAGTTACGCCCAATCCAAAACGAATCGTCCAGTCAAGGGTATGCTGACCGGTCCGATTACGATCATGAACTGGTCGTTCGTTCGTGAGGATATTCCACGTGAGAAGATTGCCTATCAGTTGGCTTATGCATTGCGTCAAGAAGTCGAAGCACTTGAAGGCGCCGGCATTGGCATGATTCAGGTGGATGAGCCGGCTGTACGGGAAGGTTTGCCGCTGAAACTTAAAGAGCAGGCGGAGTATCTGGACTGGGCGGTGAAGGCTTTCCGAATGACCACATGCACGGTGAAAGATACAACTCAAATTCATACCCACATGTGTTATTGCGAGTTCCATGATATGATCATTTCTATCCAAGCGATGGATGCCGACGTGATATCGATCGAGACTTCCCGCAGTCACGGCGAACTGATTCACAGCTTCGAGGTTCATACGTATCCGCTCGGCATTGGCCTGGGTGTGTACGATATCCATAGTCCACGTGTTCCGAGAGTGGAAGAGATGACTAGCATGATCGAACGCGCACTGCGAGTCCTCGATCCGAAATTGTTCTGGATCAACCCGGATTGCGGATTGAAGACGCGTGGAATGGATGAGACCGTGGCAGCCCTTCGCAATATGGTTCAAGCGACTAGAATTGCTCGCGATGCGCATGCGGTTCAAGTATAAATTAGATTGATTTTCCATTAATTCAAGGGGAATTGTTATGAGGCAGACACTTCGGTGTCTGCCATTTTTTTTAATATAAGCTGGCGACTTCCGACTGTTAATAGTGAGAGATGTTATCATGTCTTTTCCATAATATAGGTCAATTCATGATGGTATTATGCTACAATAGATGGCGGTCGAAGTTCACGCTGCTCCCATGTCATGAAGGAGGTTCGCTGAAAATGATCATGACGAAGCGAAGGTGGTGCATATTTGGTGGCATTATCGGATTGTTTCTGCTATTCAGCTTATTTACGGCCTATACGCAATCCAGGACGTCATTTAGAGCACTTGTGCTGGACCATCTGCCGGACAATCGCCCAGTTGAAATGATTCGGATCCAGCACCATTACATGCAGCCAGATGAGACCCATATTATGATTACGAATACAGCCATGATTGCAAGCATTATGGACCAATTCTCTGACGTCAAGCTAAAGAGCACGAACGATAAAGGGAGCTTTGAGAACATGACTTCAGTTATATTCAAAGTTCAATACGGTGCGACTTTCATTGTACATCTTTACGAGCCCAATATGATGAGAGTGAATAACAGTCATGGCGTAAATAAGAAGTATTCAAAAACGTATCAGATTACAAGTGGTTACGACAAGACGATGATTGAGAGTTTAGCCGATCCACATGTAAAGGAATATCTTATCGACTAAATATATATTATGTTAACTAGATCTGTGATGAGAGGAGATGCGAGATCATCATATGATTATGACGACACGAAGATGGTACATATTCGGCGCGATTGTTGGTCTGATCTTAGCGATTGGATTTATTACGAATCTGATTCAGTCGAAATCTTCATTCAAAGAGCTGGTGTTGGATCAGATGCCGGATCGACCAATTGAGCGGATATACATAGATCATCAAGAGGCTCATTATATACCTTTGGAGGATCAACTGGTTATAACCGATCCAGCTACGATTGACCAGATTATCAACAATTTCTCGGATATTCAATTATGGGCTACGACGTCAAGAGGGAGTGGGGAATGGTACAGAATATACATTGGCGTTCAATACGGCCCTAACTTCAGCATTGCTTATACCAAACCCGATATCATTCAAATTTGGGGCGGGTCAGGCATGCCCAGAAAATATGAAAAAACCTTTCGGATTATCAATGGTTATGACAACACCCTGATTGATGAATTGATCCAGCAGCATATCGCAGAAAGGGAGGTTCAACGTGAAGGAGAAACTGACGGAGACCTACAATAAACTGGCTAAGGATTATGAGCTTCACGTGGATACTCAAAGCGGATTTAATGCTTACTACGAACGACCGGCCATGATGAGGCTCTTACCAGATCAGATGGAGGGATTGTCCGTACTCGATGCCGGTTGTGCGGCAGGGTGGTATACCGAGCAGATGATCCGCCGAAATGCTCAAGTGACGGCGATCGATCTGAGTCCGGAGATGGTGGAAGCATGCAGGAGGCGAGTAGGGGAGCGTGCGAGATTGCTCGCCTGCGATCTAACAGACGAATTGCCGTTTGAGGATGCATCATTTCATTATATTGTGAGTTCACTAACACTGCATTATATCGAGAATTGGACGGCTACGTTTAAGGAGTTCTCCCGCGTATTGAAGCCAGGCGGGCGGTTGTTATTTTCCGTTCATCACCCCTTTATGGATTTTAAGCATTTTGACAGACCGGATTATTTCGCGCGCGAGTTACTAAGTGAGATATGGAACAAACAAGAGGCAGGGCCTGTCGAGGTCAGTTTCTATCGTAGACCGATGCAGGAGATTGTAAGTGTAACTGCGGCCGAATTTAAGGTCTGTAAGCTTGTTGAACCCCAACCCAACTTAGCTCAAGTGGAGTCAGCATCCTCTTCGATATGGAGAGACAAATGGTACGATTATTTAATGCAGAACCCGCACTTTTTGATAATGTTGGCGGAGAAATCTGACGGCCAGAGAGCAGCGGATTGAGATGCCGAACTCTTGGCGACATATTCCCATATGGTTGTTCAAGTGATCGAAAAGGCTCACTAACGTGCACTTCAAGCAGTAACCGACGCATAAGGATAATCGTCATGAGCTTAGACTCCATAATCTGTTATAATGGAATGTACCTGAATTATATCAAACCAACATGAACACAGAAGGAGAGAATAGATATGCAATGGAGAGAGATTACAACAATCGAAGAGTGGAACGAGATTTTGGAGAAGTCGGCGGAGCGAGGACAAGTTATTTTGAAGCACAGCACCACCTGTCCGGTTAGTGCGAATGCGCTGAGCGAGTTCGATCAATACTTAGACAAATCGCCCAATGCAGATATCGATTACACGCTGGTTAAAGTCATTGAATCCCGCCCCGTATCCAATCAGATTGCAGAGGATTTGAACGTGAAGCACGAGTCGCCTCAGATCATCTATGTGAAAGACAAGGCCAAGTATTGGACAACCTCGCACTGGTCGGTTACTCAGGCGCATATTACAGCCGTATTGGACTAAGCTGAGCCGAGGTTCATGAATTTCATGATGGAAGGAAAGGCGGGTGAACTTGTTGAAAGAGCTGCATTCACTCCATTCCCTTGATGCGATCGAAGCTTTTATCAATGACCACGCGCTTGCCTTTCTCTACGTATCTAGGGAGAGTTGCAGTGTATGTCATGCAGTGTTACCTAAGCTGCGTGAGCTGTTGGAGAAGTTTCCCGACATTCGTCTTGGACATATCGATGCGGAAGACGTTGCCGAGGTAGCATCAAGATTTCTTGTTTTTACCGTTCCGATCATGATGCTGTTTGTGAATGGGAAAGAATATGTAAGAGAAGATCGGTTCGTACAACTCCGGCAACTGGAAGATAGGCTCACTCGTGTGTACCAAGAATATCGATCATAGATTAGACAGGCTAGCAATCATGCTGGCCTGTCTTTTATTTTAAAATGACGAATCCTTCATATATCCTCCGTGTGCATTTCTGTCAGGTTCATTTATCGGGATCATGGTACAGAAATAAAGTTATTTGCAAAGCATTGACAGAAATCGATACGTATTGTTTACTTAGTAAAGTGTCTTTATAAAGTGTTGATTACATGTCTTGGAGGTGATCTAATTGGATACCACGAGAGCAGACGGACATCTGATGAAAGAAATCAATCTGAATCATGTGCGTCGGGTTATGAAAAGATTGGGGGTTGCTACCAAACCTCAGCTGGCAGGGCTAACTGGCTGAGTGTAGTCACTATCACCTCGTTAATAAGGGAACTGATGGAATCAGGAGAGATCAGTGAGGATCAGGTCATTCCATCTAACGGAGGACGGCCAGCGCTGGCTTACCGCTATTATTATGACTACAGCCTTGCTTTGGTCATTCATATGAACGAGAAGAAGGGACAGGATGTTCTTTTCTTCACGGTCGTCAATTTGCGCGATGAGATACGCTGGAGGGAAGAGCATCCCCTAGATCGGTTTAGTCCGGATCATCTCTATCCATTAATTGAAGACATCATAACTCAATTTCCAAACATCAAGGTGATTGGTTTGGGCATTCCAGGCCAATCTGTTGATGGTGAAATTACAGTCAGCAGTCATCACGAACTAATCGGACTGCGATTGGATGAGGAGATAGCATCTCGTTTTGAATTGCCGGTCATTGTGGAGAATGATGTGAACGCTGCGATTAGCGGGTATTGTCATCGTGCAGAAGAAGGGCAGAATACTTGCGTACTGGGTGTTTATTTTCCGGAGAAGTATCCGCCGGGTACGGGCATCTTCCTGAATGGCGAAGTATTTCGCGGCAGGAGAGGAATGGCTGGTGAGATTAAGTTCTTACCACTCAACATCGATTGGAGCCAGCCGCTTGATCCCAAACGGTTCATAGCTACGGTTTGTCCCGTCCTACAGACGTTGAACGCGATTCTCGCACCGGATAAAATCGTTATTTATCGTGAGAATCTGAAGGTGGAGCAGTTGCACCAAGCATGGAAAGCTTACATATCCCAGCATCCCATGCCAACTCTCCCGGATATTCATGTATCGCACACTTTAGATGACGATTTCGAGATGGGGATGAGGTGGCTTACGCTGAAGCAACTGGACCCGCTCCCTAATGTTAACAGCGGAAATTAGATTAACACGGAAGGAATGTGCAAGAATGGCAACATGGTTCCTAATTATTATTTACTTGGCTTTTATTAGTCTGGGGCTCCCCGATGCACTTCTGGGATCAGCGTGGCCTGTCATGCGCTTCGATGTGGGGGCTTCCATCGGTTCGGCGGGTCTTGTGGCCATGGTGATTGCAGGAGGAACGATTGTTTCAAGTCTGGCCAGCGGAAGTTTGGTCAAGAAGATCGGAACAGGCAACATTACACTGATCAGCTGCTTTTTGACTGCCGGGGCTTTGCTTGGGTTTTCCTTGTCTCCCTCCCTCGCCTGGCTGATCGTAATGGCTATTCCCCTGGGACTCGGCGCAGGAGCCGTGGATGCCGCGCTTAATCATTATGTTGCCAATCATTATAAGGCACATCATATGAGCTGGCTGCATTGTTTCTGGGGCGTAGGAGCGACGATGAGTCCAATCATTATGTCTTTTTTCATCGCCAATCACAATTCATGGAGAAGTGGATATACAACCGTTGCGATCATTCAGTTCAGTCTTGTAGTGGTTTTATTGCTTACGCTGCCACTATGGAAACGAGTAGCCAAAGAGCATCCTTCCACAGAAGAGACGGAACCGGCCAATGTGGCTGACTTAATTACAGATGCGAAGCCAACCAAGCTGCTCCGCCTGCGAGGGGTTAAGTTCTCACTGGCAGCCTTCCTGTTCTATTGCGGCGTTGAAACCACCGTAGGGTTATGGGGAGCAAGCTTCCTCGTCGGAGCCAGGGCCATCACGCCCGAAATGGCCGCAGGCTGGATCTCGCTCTACTTTGGCGGAATTACACTCGGGCGGTTTGTTGCAGGGTTTGTCACGTTCAAGATGAGTAATCGTACAATCATTCGAATCGGACAGCTCTTGGCGATCATGGGGGGACTTATCTTGTTCCTTCCCGTTCCGAATGGGTTGTTGATGTCAGGTTTGATCCTGATCGGTTTAGGCCTCGCACCTATCTATCCAGCGCTGCTTCATGAGACTCCCGATCGATTCGGGAAGGAGCATTCGGCCAAACTAATGGGCTACCAAATGGCCGTGGCGTATACTGGAACGACACTGCTGCCGCCGCTATTCGGCGTTCTTGCTTCGCAGACGAGCATCGGCTGGTTCCCGGTCGTTATTCTTATATTCGTGTTTATCATGATGCTATCCACGGAGAGAGTCAACCACATCTTGCAGCAACGAAAAAGCCGTCATGTCTAAA
>NZ_BAZR01000004.1 GCF_001315105.1 Paenibacillus sp. JCM 10914
CAGGAACTTGCAGCGCGCAAGTCCGCTCGCAAATCGGCCTGCGCCAAAACTTAGCCCCGGTCCGGGAAATACTCCACGGATCGGGGCTTTTATCAACCTTTGGACCGCACACACAAAAGTTACCGTTCAAAAAGTCGCCGCATATTGTTTGGATGAGTTGAATCACGGTTATAACCCGACTAATACAGGAAATAATGCAGGAGGTAGGAGAGCCTTAGAATAATTTTCGGCAGTGGATTAAAATTACGTTATGGAAATGTAACACGTGTGGTGATACAATAAGAGTCAAAATGATATTCTCAACATTCCTAACTGCCAGAAATGCTTATGCCTTCGGGCAGAAAGGGCGCAAGATGCCTTCATTATCGAAGCTAATTTGGAAAGATTTGAGGAGGACGAATCATGACAACCGAACATAATCAAACGATTGACAACTTGTCTATCGCGACCATCCGGACCTTGGCGATCGACGCCATCGAGAAAGCCAATTCCGGTCACCCGGGTATGCCGATGGGCTCCGCGCCAATGGGCTATCAGCTGTTCGCGAAGACGATGAACCATAACCCTGACCAGCCGGCGTGGATTAACCGCGACCGTTTTGTCCTGTCTGCAGGACACGGCTCGATGTTGCTCTACAGCTTGCTTCACCTGAGCGGATATGACGTAACGATTGACGATCTGAAGCAATTCCGTCAATGGGGCAGCAGAACGCCGGGCCATCCGGAGTTTGGTCATACAGCAGGCGTTGACGCAACGACAGGTCCGCTGGGACAAGGTGTAGCGATGGCCGTGGGGATGGCGATGGCAGAAGCGCATCTGGGTGCTACCTACAATAAAGATGATTTCAATGTGATTGATCACTATACGTACGCAATCTGCGGTGACGGCGACATGATGGAGGGCGTGGCTTCCGAAGCGGCTTCTCTGGCCGGACACCTCAAGCTTGGCAAGCTGATCATGCTCTATGATTCCAACGACATCTCCCTTGATGGCGAATTGAATCTTGCGCTCTCCGAGAACGTAGCGAAGCGCTTTGAAGCGTATGGCTGGCAAGTGTTGCGCGTTGAAGACGGCAATGATCTGCCTGCGATTCAGCAAGCGATTGAAGAAGCACAAGCGGATGCCGACCATCCGACGCTGATCGAAGTCAAGACCGTAATCGGTTACGGAAGCCCGAACAAGCAAGGGAAGGGCGGCCACGGCGGTACGCACGGTTCCCCGCTTGGAGCTGATGAAGCGAAGCTGACGAAGGATTACTACAAGTGGGTATATGAAGAGGATTTCTATGTGCCTGAGGAAGTACGCGAGCATTTCGGCCAAGTGAAGGCGCGCGGCGTGTCCGCATACGAGGCTTGGGTCGATCAATTCGCTAAATATAAAGAAGCCTTCCCAGAGCTGGCTGCGCAATTCGAGCGCGGCGAATCCGGCGAGCTGCAAGAGGGATGGGACCAAGACCTTCCAACTTACAGCGTAGAGGATAAGGCTGTCTCCACGCGTGTGGCGTCCGGTAAAGCGCTCAACGGTCTTACGGCAAACGTGCCGCAACTGCTGGGCGGCTCTGCTGACCTGGAAAGCTCCACGATGACACACTTGAACGGTTTGCCGAACTTCACGGCGAATAGCTACGAAGGCCGTAACGTGTACTATGGCGTGCGCGAATTCGCGATGGCTGGTGCCATGAACGGGATTGCGCTGCATGGTGGCTTGAAGATCTTCGGAGGTACGTTCTTCGTATTTACCGACTACCTGCGTCCGGCGATCCGTCTGGCGGCGATCATGAAGCTTCCGGTTACTTATGTGCTGACCATGACAGCATCGCTGTCGGGGAAGATGGTCCTACGCATGAGCCGATCGAACAACTGGCTTCCCTGCGCATTATTCCGGATCTGACAGTGATCCGTCCGGCCGATGCGAATGAAGCGTCCGCGGCTTGGGCCTATGCGATCGAGAACACGGACCGCCCGGTGGCGCTCGTGTTGACACGTCAGAACCTGCCGATCTTGGCGGGTACGGCCGAGCTTGCTCGCGAAGGTATTAAGCGCGGTGCTTATGTCGTGGCTGACGCAGCAGAAGGCAAGGTTCAGGCACAGATCATTGCAACAGGCTCCGAGGTACAGCTCGCCGTGAAGGCTCAGAAAGCACTGGCTGAAGAAGGAATTGCCGTCCGCGTGATCAGCATGCCTAGTTGGGATCTGTTTGACGCTCAAGAGAAGGGCTACAAGGACTCTGTCCTGCTTCCCGACGTCAAAGCACGTTTGGCGATTGAAATGGCTCATCCGTTCGGCTGGGAGCGTTATGTCGGCGACCAAGGCGATATTCTTGGCATTACGACGTTTGGTGCCTCCGCTCCGGGAGACCGGGTTATCGCCGAGTACGGCTTCACGGTTGAGAATGTCGTTAGCCGCGTAAAAGCACTGCTCTAAGAGATTAACCCTATATAGATTGTCCGGCACCCGCTTGATGCGGGTGTCGTTATATATCCAGCTACATATTTAGAGGGGGAGTGTTCTACGATGTCGCAGTTCAAGAATGCAACGATCACCAAAGCAGCTAACGTTTATTATGAAGGGAAGGTCACCAGCCGAACGGTTGTGCTGGAAGACGGCCAGAAGGTAACACTTGGCATTATGCTGCCAGGCAGCTATGAATTTGGAACCGATGGTCCGGAGATTATGGAGATCCTGTCCGGCGATCTGCGCGTGCTGTTGCCAGGCGAGCAGGAATGGCAGGAGATTCAGGGCAGTGCAACTTTTGATGTACCAGGTAACTCCAGTTTCAAATTAGAAATACGAACCGTTACGGACTACTGCTGCTCTTATCCTACTTCATAAAAACTCACGCTTTGTGGGAGGACAAAATGGGAGCGGCATGACCAAAGAGCCCGAAGCATACACCTCGGGCCTATCTACACATATCCATGCGATGATTTGAGGAACTTATGATTGATTGCTGCCGGTGCCGATCTTTTGGCCGATCCAGGCTTCATAGCATTTCACGACAGCGGAGAGGTCTTCTTCGCCATAACCTTCACTGGCTCCGGCCTGAAACAGGCTTTTGGCCAGATTCAGCATCGGGGACGGCATGCCGATTCCATCGGTGAGCGAGGAGGCGAGCTTGAGATCTTTCAGCATGAGGGCGAGTGAGAACTGATTGCTGAAGTCGCCGTCGATCATTTTGCGACCTTTCAATTCAGCAGCTTTACTTCCGGCTGATCCAAGCTGTACGAGTTCCAGAAAGTTATCAGCCGGGATGCCGGATTTAGCCGCGATGGCAAAGCCCTCGGCCAGCGCCAGGTTATTAATGCCGACAATCGTATTATGCGCAAGCTTGGCGACGGCACCGCTGCCGTTAGGACCCATGTGGATCACTTTTTTGCCGAGTGTATCGAATACGTCCGCTTGCGCCTCGATAACGGCCGCATCTCCGCCTACCATGAATACCAAGGTTCCGTCGATGGCAGCAGGTTTGCTGCCGGTCACCGGCGCATCGAGGAATGAAGCGTCTAGAGCGTTGACGGCCGAAGCGATTTCTTTCACGAGACTTTCGGAGATGGTGCTGCAGTCGATCACGGTCATGCCGCTGGTCAATGAGCCGAATAGTCCCTTCTCTCCGTAGAATACATCGCGAATCGATTGGTCATTGCTTACCATCGTAATGACAAGGTCTGCACCTTCGGCTGCTTCACGCGGACTGTCGGCGATGGAAGCACCTTGTTCAGCAAGCGGACGGCATTTCTCAGGCGTCCGGTTGTACACGGTTACGTCATAATCCTGCTTGAGCAGGTTGGAAGCCATCGGAGCACCCATGGTGCCCAGGCCGATAAAACCGATCTTCTTCATATCATATCACCTTCACTGTGGATTCCTGATCGACTCTATCTTAGCATGGGTTGATGAAACGCATCTAGTAATAAGGATGAGATTGGAAAATGAAGGGCGAAGTGTATGAAGAATGCATGACAGATCGTTCCATAAGCTTGCGGACGTTATGAAATTAAAGTATTCTAATTCTAAATTTCTCAGGAGGTTACACGGATGACGAACAAGATCAAGTTTGATTACAGTAAAGCACTGACTTTTGTCCAGCAACATGAAATCGATTATTTTGCTGAGCCGATTCGTACGGCTCACGAGCAGTTACATAAAGGAACAGGTGCAGGCTCCGATTATCTCGGATGGATTGATCTGCCTACTGCATATGACCGGGAAGAATTCTCCCGTATTCAAAAAGCTGCCGCCAAAATTCAAAGCGATTCCGATGTATTGATCGTGATCGGCATCGGTGGTTCTTATCTCGGGGCACGCGCCGCGATCGAGATGCTGTCCCATTCCTTCTATAACGAATTGCCGAAGGACAAGCGCAAGACGCCGGAAATCTATTTTGCAGGCAACAATATCAGTTCGACGTATGTGACCCATTTGCTCGATCTGATCGAAGGCAAAGATTTTTCGGTTAATGTTATCTCGAAATCTGGTACGACGACGGAGCCGGCAATCGCATTCCGTATCTTTCGTGCGGAACTGGAGAAGAAATACGGCAAGGAAGAGGCTCGCAAACGGATCTATGCCACGACCGACCAAGAGAAGGGTGCACTCAAGAAGCTGGCCACGGAAGAAGGGTACGAGTCCTTTATTATCCCTGACGATGTGGGCGGACGTTATTCCGTGTTGACTGCGGTAGGCTTACTTCCGATCGCTACAGCCGGCATTAACATTGAAGAGATGATGCAAGGGGCGGCAGATGCTTCCAAGGAATACAGCAACCCGAACGTAGCGGAGAACGAGGCCTATCAGTATGCGGCTGTTCGCAACGCGCTTTATCGCAAGGGCAAGGGCATCGAGATTCTCGTCAACTACGAGCCTTCCCTGCATTTCGTATCGGAGTGGTGGAAGCAGTTGTACGGCGAGAGCGAAGGCAAGGATTACAAAGGAATCTATCCAGCTTCCGTCGATTTCTCTACCGATCTGCATTCGATGGGACAATTCATTCAGGAAGGTACGCGCAACATCTTCGAGACGGTCATTCAAGTCGAGAATGTGGCGGACCATATTTCAGTGGAATCCGATCCGGATGACCTGGACGGATTGAACTTCCTGACCGGGAAAACATTGGATTTTGTTAACAAAAAGGCTTTCCAAGGCACGATGCTGGCCCATACCGACGGTCAAGTACCGAATTTGATTGTGACAATTCCAGATTTCACTCCCTATTCGTTCGGATATCTGGTATACTTTTTCGAAAAGGCCTGCGGTATCAGCGGCTATCTGCTAGGTGTCAACCCGTTTGATCAACCGGGCGTAGAGGCGTACAAGAAGAACATGTTCGCTCTGCTCGGCAAACCGGGATTCGAGGAAGAGAAGGCGAAGCTGGAAGCAAGACTTTCCGAATAACGACGCTTTGATTAGGATTTGACGTAAGACGCTGAAGGAAGCAGTTCACCGGCAGGCAATGCGCCGGGGACTGCTTTCTTGATAATTAGTTATGCTAGGTGGTTGTCATTTCATGTTGGATCGTTACCAAACGGTAAGACAGGCGGGCTCGAAGGAAATCGTAATTAAGAAATCGAGATTCATCGGCCATGTCATGCCTGTTACGACCGAGGAAGAAGCTGTTGCTTTTATTGAAGACATCAAGAAGAAACATTGGAATGCGA
The DNA here is from genome assembly GCF_001315105.1 of Paenibacillus sp. JCM 10914. Taxonomy (GTDB): domain Bacteria; phylum Bacillota; class Bacilli; order Paenibacillales; family Paenibacillaceae; genus Paenibacillus_AQ. The sequence continues at coordinate 5,654 of NZ_BAZR01000004.1, forward strand.
CACACAATTGTTCCGCTTATATGATCGGCGAGCGGGATGAGATTCAGAAGCAGTCGGATGACGGTGAGCCGAGCGGAACGGCTGGCAAGCCGATTCTGGAGGTTATTCGCAATCAAGGGCGTAAGAACGTCGCCATTGTAGTTACAAGGTATTTTGGCGGTATCATGCTGGGAGCAGGTGGACTGATTCGTGCTTATACGGACGGGGCAGTTGCAGCTATTGAGTCGGGTGAACCGATAACCAAGGTATTACACCGGCAGATCTTGGTGGAACTGGATTATACATGGCTGGGCAAGGTGGAGAACGAGCTTAGAAATCGCAACATACGCATGGGAGAGACCATCTTCGCCGACACCGTAACTTTGATTTGCTTGCCGTTTGATCATGATGCGGAGAGCTTCACGTCTTGGATGGTGGATTTGACGCAGGGGCAGTCCTTGATCACGGAGGGAGAGCGGCTTTATTTTATTGAAGGGGAATAAAATAATATGGCAAGAAGAGCAGTTGAACGCGAGTTGTCGAGGGAGCGGATACTAGAAGCAGCCAGGCATTTGTTTATAACCAAAGGCTATCGGGCCATTTCGATGCGAAGCATCGGACAGCATCTGGGTTATAGTCATGGCTCCTTGTACTATCATTTTAAGGAAAAGGCGGAGCTATTCTACGCCATCGTCATGAAGGATTTCAATGATCTGAATGATTTGCTGTTGGAGGTCTCGTTGAAGCCCTCCTGTGACGGAGTATCGAAGCTGGAGCAGCTAATGATGGAATTCGTCCGATTCGGAATGGATAATCCTTACCAGTACGAGATCATGTTCATGATCCGGGACGAAGAGCTGCTATCCTACTGTCGCTCTGAGCAGGGGCGCTGTTTTGAAATGTTTGCTATGCTGGTGCGTCAATATTTGCTGGAGGAGAACTACAGCGAAGAAGAACGGCGTACTGTTCCGTTGACCTTGTTTTTGTCGTTACATGGATTCATATCCTATTATATTCAAGATAGAATCGGATTTGATGAGATTAAACCTGCCGCTCTTACCCATATTAAAGTGTTGAGCCGGAGCCTGTACAGCAAAGTATGATTCGTAAGGCTTCATCGTTACTGGAGCGATCATAAAGCAGACGTCGATAGACGTTTTTATTTATCCATTCATGCTTCATTTCATTACAACGATCTAGCGTTGAAACGTCAAAATATACATCTTATACACATGGGCAGACCGTCACAAGCCCCTAGCATGTGACGGTCTGTTTTTTGTTGCCTCTTATCAGATAAGGCCATCCCATGTACAGCGAAGTATCTAGCCCTCCATAATCTTCACATGGTATTGGCGCTGTCTTGGACCGTCAAATTCACAGAAGTAGATCCCCTGCCATCTTCCGAGCAGGAGATGTCCATTATGAATGATGACGGTTTGTGACGGACCGCATGTAATGGATTTCAGATGGGATGCCGTGTTTCCCTCGCATGCCGATATTTGGGGTGCTCCCATGGGTATGCTTCGTCCAGCGACATCAATACGTCCCGTTTCACATCCGGGTCGGCGTTCTCATTGATTGCGATGCCGGCCGTTGTATGCGGACAGTAGATCAGCACGGTTCCCTGCTGGACGCCGCACTCTTTAACATAAGAGGCAATCTCTCTCGTTATGTCTCTCATCTCATCTCGGGTTTGCGTTTTTAATTCTCCGGTGTACAGCATGTTTGATTCCTCCTCAATTTTTTCCCATTTCTATTATTTTACCCGATTAATTGCAAAAGATGGATTGACGACTAGATTCAGCATTTGGTAAAGTATGTGATAAGTTAAGTAAAACCAAGTATACAAATAGGAAATATAAAGATGGTTTGTTGTGGAGGAGTCGACCGGATTACCATCCGGAGGCGGGAGGGATATCAAGATGACAGCTTTGATTCGTCATAAAGGTTGGACATGGGGTTTTCGGAGCACGGTATTGCTTTATTTTCTTGCCTTAATCGTACTTCCAATCTTCGGAGTTTACGTACAGTCGTTCTCGGCCGGTTGGTCTTACTTCGCGGAGAGCGTGCTGGACCCGATTGCGTGGAAGGCGGTATTACTGACCATCAGGTTGGGTCTGATCTCGACGGTTATGAATGTACTGATTGGTACGATGATTGCCTGGGTGTTGGTACGGTACCGATTTCCTGGCAGAACGCTGCTGAATAGTCTCGTCGACCTGCCGTTTGCACTGCCCACGGCCGTGGGCGGTCTGATGATTATGCTGCTTCTCGGACCGGGAAGCATGCTTGGAGGACTGGCAGAGCGGCTGGGATTCGAAATCGTATTTCATCAACCAGCGATTGTAATTGCGATGTTGTTCGTTACGTTTCCGTTCGTCATACGTGCCGTGCAGCCGCTGCTGGAGGAACTGGATCCTCTGGAGGAGGAAGCAGCCTATACCATGGGAGCATCCCGGGTCAGAACCTTCTTCAAAGTGATTCTTCCTTCGATGCTGCCTGGTATTATCAGCGGCGGTATGCTCGCCTTCTCCAGGGCACTTGCCGAATTCGGTGCCGTAGTACTGGTGGCTGGCAATATCCCGGGCAGAACGCTGATTGCTTCGGTCTTTATCTTCGGTGAAGTTGAGAGCGACAACCCGGCCGGAGCAGCAGCGGTATCCATTCTATTGCTTACGCTCTCGTTCCTGATACTGTGGGTGATTAATGCCGTACAGCAGAGGGGGAGACGAGCATGAGACGGTTATGGATCGGGTTAACCTTTGCGGTATTTCTCGTGCTGCTGATCATCCCGTTGTCTCGGATCGCTATCGGGGCATTCGAGCTTGGACTGGATGGTTTTCTTGAGGGGCTGCTTAGGCCCGAAGCGCTGCATGCGCTCATGATGACCGGACTGATTGTGGTATGCGTGACGGCATTAAATACTTTTTTTGGCATTATGATGGCTTTATATTTGGTACGGGCGAACTGGCTCAGCCGCAAAATCAAAGGGGTTCTCAATAGCATTGTTGATTTGCCCTATGCTGTGTCTCCGGTCATTGGCGGATTGATGATTGTACTTCTGCTAGGGCCAGATAGCATTATCGGCGGTTTTTTTGAAGGCATCGGGTTCAAGGTGGTCTACGCGTTTCCAGGTATGGTGATTGCAACCTTGTTCGTTACATTTCCACTGATGGTGCGAGAAATCATGCCTGTCTTGCAGGAGATCGGCAACGACCAGGAGCAGGCGGCGGCGACACTCGGCGCTTATGGATGGACTACGTTTCGTAAAGTAACCTGGCCTTCGATCCGCTGGGCTGTCGTCTATGGATTGGTGCTAACCGTGGCTCGTTCTCTCGGCGAGTTCGGGGCGGTGTTGGTCGTGTCAGGCAACATCATGAACAAGACGCAGACGGCGACAACGCTTGTATATCAGGACGTGGAGAACTTTAATGTGGCTGCAGCTAACGGCGTTGCTTTGGTACTGGCCGCTTTCTCCGTGGGGCTGTTGCTGATAATGGAATGGGCCAAAAAAAGAAAGGAAGTGCATTGATATGCATATAGAAGTGCGTGATTTGAACAAACATTTTGGCAATTTCCATGCGGTGAAGGATGTCAGCTTTCAGATTGAGAAGGGGCACTTGATCGGCCTGCTTGGTCCGAGCGGCGGCGGCAAAACTTCGATCCTTCGCATGCTGGCGGGACTAGAGAATCCGGATTCCGGGCAGATTTCCTTTCATGGACAGGTGGTGAATGATCTGCCGCCGCAAGAGCGGGGGATCGGATTCGTATTCCAGAACTATGCGTTGTTTAAACATATGACCGTGTTTGATAATATCGCCTTCGGTTTGAAGGTGAAGAAGGCTGCCAAATCCAAGATTAAGGATCGTGTGATGGAATTGGTGGAGCTGACCGGGTTAAAAGGCTTCGAGAACCGTTATCCGCATCAACTGTCCGGCGGTCAGCGGCAGCGTGTCGCGTTTGCCAGGGCGCTAGCGCCCGAGCCGCAGCTGCTCTTGCTGGATGAGCCGTTTGCTGCGATCGATGCAAAGATTCGGCAGGAGCTGCGCTCCTGGCTTCGCGAGCTGATCGAGCGGGTGGGGATTACTTCTATTTTTGTAACGCATGATCAGGATGAGGCGATTGAAGTAGCGGATGAAATCATGATTATTAATCAGGGAAGCGTCGAGCAGAAGGGAACGCCGTGGGATATTTACAAGGAGCCCAAGACCTCGTTCGTTGCTTCATTCATCGGTGAATCGACCGTCATATCAAGCGCAGCGGATCTGAAGGGGTTTGACTCGGCTGCCAGCCAAGCGAATACACGTGCATTGATTCGTCCTGAATATATTGAGATCGGCGCGGAGCATGAATTCAGCGTACTGTCCGCGACGGAGACGGGTGTTGTACGGCATCTGCATTTTCGGGGCAGTGAATGGTTGATTGAAGTCGATGTAAAAGGCCATAAGCTGATCACTTACCGTTCGCTGGAGAAAGAGACGCTTCAGCCTGGTCAAGAAATTCGGGTGCTGGTTCACCGGGCGTATCTATTTAATGATGAGCATAGCTGGATTGAGGAGAATGCACTCAAGGTAGATCCGATGCCGATCATGATCTGAATGTATATTGAAGAAGGGAAGGATGCTCATGCCTGTTCATAGCCCAAACCGAGTTTCATTGCTGCTGATATGCATGGCGCTTCTCTTCGGGCTCGTGCTCTCTGGCTGTTCCGATGAAGAAGAGGCGCAACATGTATCCGCCCAGCCCGGGGAACGGACGCTGGTCCTAGGTGCTTATAGTGTGGTGAAGGATGCAATGAAAGAGATCATCCCGGCGTTCCAGGCGGAGTGGAAGCAGCAGACCGGCGAGACGATTCACTTCCAGGAATCCTATGAGGCTTCGGGCACGCAAGCACGGGCAATCGCCGGTGGTTTCGAAGCGGATGTCACGCTGTTAGCGATGGAGGGGGATATCGATAAGCTGGTCAGAGGAGGATTGGTGGATGCGGAGTGGACCGTTCAGCCTTATGGCGGCATGATTACCCGTTCGATCGTCGTTCTGGGTACGCGTGAGGGCAACCCCAAAGGCATCCGGGATTTTGAGGATCTTACGAGACTGACGTTAAGGTGCTCTACCCTAATCCGAAAACATCCGGCGGTGCGCAGTGGGATATCAATGCGATCTATGGCGCAGGTTTGAAAATGTCGGAAGAGCGGGGGCAGCGCGATCCCGGATTTGCCAAGTCTTTTCTTGAGGATGTGCACCGCAACATCGAATCGCTGGATAAGAGCGGCCGCGCTTCGATGGCCGCCTTCGAATACGGCGTAGGTGACGTGATTGTGACGTATGAGAATGAACTGCTTGCCCGGATTGCCCAAGGCGTTGCGTATGATATCGTTGTGCCCGAACATACGATGCTGATCGAGAATCCGGCGGCGGTCGTGAAGCGTTATGCGCAGAAGCATGGTACGGAGGACGTGTCAGCAGCCTTCGTGGAGTTCTTGCGAACGCCGGAAGCTCAAGAGATGTTCGTGAAATACGGATTTCGTCCGGTTGAAGAGACGGTGCAGGAACAAACCAAGGGGCAATTCACCATTCCTCCGGGTCTATTCGATATCACGTATCTTGGAGGCTGGGACGAGGTAAGGGAAACGTTGTATTCCAGACGCGGAGTCTGGTACCAAGTGCTGGCGGGAATTTAAGCCATTAGATTCATATGAGCGATTCAGGAGGAAGTGCCTCTCGAATCGGCTCATTGTTATTGGGTTGAAGAATGGCCGTGCAGATGCTCCCATTCTTCTCTGAGAACGCCCATCCGGATAGAATCGTAATACACACCGTCATAGTAACGGCACTTGCGCATGCGGCCTTCGAGCTGCAGTCCGACTTTCTCTGCACAACGCATCATTCTTGGATTGCCAGACCAGGTCGTGATGCCAACCCGGGCAATGTCGAGTTGCCGGAACAAGCAGGTGATCCACAACGTGAGCGCCTCCGTACCATATCCGCCGCTCCAGTGCGCCGAGTCATAAATGATAATGCCGGCTTCCAGCCAACGTGAGGGTTCATGCTCCCAGTAGAACGTGACGATCCCGATTGTCTTGCCGTTGGCTTCAATCAGGAGATCGGTTGGAAAGCTGTCGGTTTCAAAGTCTCTGTCCCATTGGATGGCGAATACCTCGTATGTAACAGACTGCAGGGGAAAGTATGGTGCATCGTATTGTTTCCATTCGGGATTGTCCTGTTCATAAACCAGGTTGTACAGCACCGGTGTATCCTCCGGTGTTCTTGAGCGCAGCGTGACTTTATTTCCTGTAAGTGTAATGTTCTGCATGACGTTAAGGTGTCCTTTCATTGTCGCTGGTAGCGAAGTAGAAATCATGATCCCGGCGTTTCTCAATTGTAGCGCTCATCCTGCAGATTGCCAATTTAATCAGACTCATTCATCCAGGTATTGAAACATTATGCGAATATGAGGCGTCTGAAGTCAATAAACCATGTTTGCGGCGAAAGGGGAGTCTCGCTATGAAAAAATGGTCATTGATCATTGGTGTATGTCTATTGATGGGATTGACGGCTTGCGGTCAGGGAGAGGGAGAAGTGCAGCCGGCGGATTCGAAAGGGATTGAACACCGGGGGAACTCGAAGCCGAAGTCGGTTGTGAAGGAATTGACGGACAAAGAACGCCAGCAGGTGCTGTCCAAGGTGAATAGCGGAATGGTACAAGCCCAGAACAGCTTTGGGCTACGACTGCATGAAGCATTGCATCAAGAGCTTGAAGAAGACAATCTAATCATATCTCCGTATAGCATTACGCAGGCGCTGGCGCTTGCCTATAATGGAGCAGCGGGGGATACTGCCTCGGAAATGGCCGCGGTGCTGGGCTGGGAGGAGCAAGACATCGCGAGTGTGAATGACGGCAATCAGCAATTGAAGCTACTGCTTGAACGCGGGAGCGGTGTCGTATTGAATGCAGCCAATTCGGTGTGGTACAACCGAGGGATTCAGATGAAACCCGCCTATTTGGATGTGATGAAGAATCATTATGCCGCCGCCGCCCAGGCGACTGATATGGAAAGCGAAGAGGCCAAGGACGCGATCAACAAGTGGGTGGAGAACAATACGGGCGGCATGATCCCGATGATCTATGATAAGCCGCCAGGCGGCGTTGCGGCGTTGATCAACGCGATTTATTTTAACGGAGGCTGGAGCAACGAATTCAATGCGGCCGATACGACGGATCAGGATTTTACGTTAATGGATGGCAGGAAGAAGAATGTCCGCATGATGAAACAGGAACGGAAATATGACTACAAGGAGGGAGAATCCTGGCAAGCCGTACGTATACCTTATGGAGATGGCCGTATGCACATGCTGGTCATTTTGCCGAAGGAGTCCTCATCGCTGAATGAACTGCATCAACAGCTCTGGCAAGATACTTCGTTGTGGAAGGACGACTTTGGCTATGAGACGGTCCAGCTCGAGTTACCCAAGTTCAAGGTGGAGCAAACTTTCGAGCTTCCGGACGCATTGAAAAGCCTGGGCATGGTGAAGGCGTTCAGCGAAACAGAGGCCGACTTCAGCGACATGGCCAATGACGGCGATGAATTCTACGTCAATTATATCAAGCACAAAACCGTGGTTGACGTGAGCGAGAAGGGGACGGAGGCTGCTGCGGTCACAGCCGTTGGCGTTGATACTACGTCGATGCCTTTAGAGCCGATTCAGATGCAGATCAACCGTCCATTTTTCTTCGCCATTGAAGATCGGGACACGGGTACCTGGTTATTTATGGGGTCGGTGATGAATCCCTAGCATATAATAGATCAACACGTTATTGGCATAATTTCCACCCAAATATAGGCAACTTTGTTATAATGGTCGAATAAGACTAAAAATGTATAACAGAGGAGAACAGGATGTGCCTATGTCCATACCGAAGCCGAATTTATTCATAGGCTCCTCCAGAGAAGCGATCAAATATGCACGGGCGGTCCATGAGCAGATCAAACGAACAGCGCAAGTCACGCCTTGGTATGGCGGAACGTTCGGGGCCAACCTGTATACGATGGAGGCTCTGGAGAAGCAGCTGGCGTCCAGTGATTTTGGTGTGTTCGTCTTTTCCCCGGACGATGTGGCGTTAATTCGAGGCAAGCACGTATTCGTGACGCGAGATAATACGCTATTTGAGATGGGGCTGTTCTGGGGCAAACTCGGGCGACGAAGGGTATTCTGCATTATACCGGATCAAGTAGAGCCTGACAGCCATTCCCTGCAGGACGTTATCGTGAAGGAGTACCATCTATTGTCTGACCTGCAAGGCATTACGCTACTGGAATATGAGCTGCGCAGCGACAATGATTACAAATCTGCAGTGGACGTTGCTTGCGGTCATATCATGAACGCCATTGAGGCCGAGGGCGATTACCACAATCCGGCGGCGGTGATCGAGCAGAAGGAAGCAGAGCTGCGGCGGAAGCAGAGCGTGCTTCATTTCTTCTGGGAATATAATCGCAACGTGAACGTGATTGACGAGACCGAGAAATATCATGCTCTCAGCGAAGCGGTGCGTAACTCCCTTCTCCCGCCAGCCGCTGGCGACTATCGCGTGACGGGGGCGGCTTTTTGGAAACGAAGAGGAGATGAAGGCATTGCCCAGATTGGGGGTAATGTAGGTAGAGGAAGATTTTTTTCGTTTGACGGGAAAGGCGAAGCTTCACCTAGCAACCAGTCCATCTATGTCATGGATGTTTATCATAGCGGGAAATGGGCATTTTATCACGAAGAGGAAGTTGCGCAGGTGTATGTGTTCTGCTATCCTTTAGGTGTGAATCATGTGCTGTCGGTGCATTTTACGGGACATAAGATTCTTACGGATGAAGACCTCGCGGAGATTGTGGAACAGAATCGGGAGTTGCTTCGTACGATCAGGCATTTAGTCGGAGGGGATTCGCCATGAACAGGAATGATAAGAAGAGAACTTCAGGACATACACAAGGTTCCAGCCAAAGTGGTAGCTGGGTGGTTCGTGGGCCGATACCGATGATGAATACACCTAAATCCCGTAAGCGTTCGGTGCGACGTCAGAGCAAGAATAACGTATATATCGGTCCTTCCGTTGAAGGCGTCGACAAGAAATATGTGAAAGTCATCAGCGGTGCTGTTGACGATAATAAGCCCTCATTCGCTTAATAAACCTAGTGATATGAATATTGCTGTACGTATAGCATGGCATGATATGAGACCGTTCGGTAGGATTGCGACCCGGACGGTCTTTCGTATAGTTTGGAACATGAGAGAGATGGAGGGATTGGTTTGAGTAGGGACGTATTAACCTTCTTGGGAACTGGAGATGCGATGGGTGTGCCAAGAGTATACTGCGATTGCGAGGTCTGCACAGAGGCACGAAACACCGGGATGAATCGGAGATTTCGTTCTGCTGTATACGTGGAGAGCCTGCATCGTGATGGTGATCATGGGGTCCATTCCTTCATGATTGATTGCGGGCCGGATTGGCGTACGATGATGGAAGGACGAGGGCAACGCAAGCTGAGCGATATGCTCGTCACACACGCCCACTTCGATCATATCGGCGGTTTGCCAGAATGGGCGGATGCATGCCGCTGGTTGGGGGAGAAGGGGCGATTGTACGCTCCGGCCGAGGTGTTGGAGCAGATTGTCCGTCAGTACCGTGGCTTGGCCGACAGATGGACATGATCGCCGTGGATGATGGTTTGAACCTCGCGGGTTGGGACATTACCTGCTGGAAGGTGAATCATGGGAAGAATGGTTTTTCCTATGCTTACCGATTCGAGAAGGAAACCTTCGTCTGGGCCTATAATTCCGACTCGATCAACTTGAATGAGCAGGAGAAGCAGCCGCTGTATGGACTCGATCTGCTGGTGCTCGGGACAAGCTTCGTTCACGAAACGGCCAGATTCGAATCTCGCTCGGTATACGATATGAAGGAGGCGGCGGAATTACTGGCCGAGGTGAAACCGCGCCAGACCGTCTACACCCACATGTCTCACGCCGTGGATGTTCGAGCTGATCTGGCACTGCCAGAGGGCGTAAGCCTGGCAATAACCGGGGCTCAGGTGAGTCTCGCCAAGTGAGAGGAGAATTTGGTTGATGCTCTGAGAGCCTTAGTCCGGTCGCTCGGCAGCGCCTTCATGGATCATGCCGTATCGATCCGGATAAACAAGCTTGAATCCTGCGTTTTGGTACATCTTGATGCCATTCAGATCGGTCATGACCGCAATCTCGGCTTTAGTTGTTGAAGTCGAAGCGTTCTCGTATAGAGCTGATAAAAGCTTTTCCAGCATCTGGTCGGAGATATCCCGCGCTGAAGAGGTCACGATATGATCCACGATGTGATAATAGAGAGCACCGTCGCCTACGACTCTTGCCATGGCGATCAACTCGTTCTGGTCGTTTCGAACGAGAATCGACAAGAGCGTATGGGAAAGCGCGCGCTCAACAAGCGATTCATCGACTGTAGTCCGCCCAGCCTTGGCTTGTAGATGGATATATTCCTGAATGGTTGGAAGTTCGAACGTTATCTTCATGTTTTATCCTCGCCTTTCTTCGAATGATTTCTAGGCAAATCAATTCCTGTACAAACCCAATATACAACATGCATGCAAGTGACAAGGTTCCTGTCTAAGGGAAGCTGTTATTTTGAGACATACATAATACAACCTTACAACATCACTTTAAGGTTAGAAATTAAGGTTTGACGGGTATCTCATGCTTCTGCTAAAGTAGGTTCTCGACCGATTCGAAGGAGGGGACATATGCAATATTACAAGCCTATCGAAATCGCCAAGGAGCTGCATATCAGTACAAGTGCGCTTCGGCATTATGAATCTTGGGGTGTAGTCCCCGCACCGGAGCGTGACAAGAACGGATATCGGTTATACACTCGGTACATCTGGCTTATTTTCGTTGCTTGCGGGCTATGTTTCCGGGGTTTGGCTATGCCGTAACCTATGAGGTGGTTCGTCACGTTCAGAACCATGAGCTCGATCGTGCACTCTGGCTCGTAAATGGAGAACAGGTCAAGCTTCAGCAGGAGAAGAGCGTGTCGGATGATACGCTGGCGCTGCTCGAGAACCCTGCGCTCGAGTTATTGCAGGACAAGCGAATGAAACCTCGGATGACGATTGGTGAAGTTGCTCAAATCACGAATGTGGAGACTTCAGCCATCCGGCACTGGGAGAAGGAAGGACTCATTACACCGGAGCGCAATGCGGAGAACGGTTACCGTCTGTATACACCTGATCATATAAGGCAAATATTATTGATTCGCTCCTTGCGTAGGACGGTATTCTATTTGCACAAAATCAAAGAGGTCATGCAAGCCCTACAGTTCCAAAGCATCGCACAGGCGAAGAAGGTTGTCAGGGAGGCATTGTCCGTCATTCATCACCGAAATCGCCAGCAATACAACGGGGTTCATAAACTAATGGAGCTGTGCATCGAGGTAGGAGCAATCGAGAGCGAGTCGGCATCTATGCTGGCGCCGATTCATACGTTCGACCCGGATCGTGAATGCTAGTGGATGCCTCCTAGATTACCAGTGAAAGAAATTCCTGCAAATATACAGGAATGAGTGGGTCAAGTATGCGATAAATACAAAAAGCCTGCAAAAGTGCAGGCTTTTAACTCAAATGAAGGCTGATCGGACGAAAAGGTAATCAATACCTGCACATTCGCATCCTTTTACGTAACAGTCCCTTGATTGTGATAAGCGGACATTCTGGACTGAGGCGGGTTTACTCCGCCTTCAGCACGAATTTCTCAATGACGTGCTTCACACCATCCTCGTTGTTGCTCAGCGTAACGTAATCGGCGATGGCCTTAAGCGGTTCGATGGCATTGCCCATCGCCACGCCAAGACCGGCCGCCTCCAGCATTTCATGATCATTCCAAGAGTCGCCCACAGCAATCGTCTCTTTCAGATCACAGTTGAAATGATTCGCTAGGAAGGTAAGCGCATGCCCTTTGGTCCCTTCTTTATGCATAAACTCCAGGAATTGCGGTTTTGATTTTGTAATATGGACATCCTCGCCGAGCAGGTCGCGGAAGATCGGAATCAATTCATCTAGATAATCGGGATCGTCAATGATAAGCATCTTCGGCGTCGGCTTCTGCACGAGTGTCATGAAGTCGGGCTCTACGTAGTATGGCGTGCGATTCAGTGCACAATAATCGATCAGCTTCTGATTCTCTTCACGCGCGTACAATTTATCTTCGATGTAGGTCTGCAGATGAAGATTATGCTCCACGCAATATTCATAGAGCTTAATTGCGGCATCAATGGGAACGAAGCGTTCGTACAGCACCTTTTCGTCCAGCAGATTTTTGATTAGTGCGCCTTGATAGGTAATGATCGGAACATTGAGTCCGGTCTGACGCGCGATCGCTTGGGCAGAGGCGTAGGCACGACCTGTTGCCAGGGTGACAACAATATCTTGAGCTACCGCTTGTTCAAGCGCCTGCTGAACGCCGGGCGTCACTTCCTTGTCATCGTTAATCAGTGTGTCGTCGATGTCAATCGCCATCAATTTGTAAGTGGCCATGGGGCTTCTCTCCTTTTTGTCTCTTGCATCTATGTCTCTATCTCTATTGTACCTTCTGTAGCGCAGACTTCAAGAAAGCGGACGGAATTAAACGCCATGGGCGGAAGCATGCGTCTCACATGCTGCACGATCTCAAAGGTGCTGCCCCACATCATGGCAACCAGCAGCAGGCAGAGATCGGCAATTTTTGAGCGGTTCACGCAGTCGTCTTCCTTTCGTAAGCAGGCAAGCAAGTGAACAAGCTGTATCCCATAAATCGGCAAGGAACAATCGTTTTTCAAATGCAAAGTGGAAAGGCTAGACAAAAAGAGGATGATTTTGCTATACTTATGAACCGAACGTATATTCTCATTCGTATGAGCTTTCCGAATACATACCGACATAGACTCCGTAAGTTCTACCGGGGATTCTATCGTCAAGAAAGGAAGATCGCCATCATGATGGGGAGAGCTCATTTGATTATTGGTACGGGGGTTACCTTGTCCGTGATGGGCATGAGCGGGATACCGGTCACTTTGCCTGCTGTAGCGGTGGCTATGGTCAGCTCGCTGCTGCCCGACATCGACGAACCGAACTCCCTGCTTGTCCGCAAGGTGATCCCTTCAGGTTTCCTGCGGTTGTTGCAACTGATGATGATCGGTGCCGCCATCTTTGTCGTCTTCTTCGGCAAGGAGCATGCCCCCTGGAACTTCGCTCTGGCAGGTTTGATTGGGGTTGTCTCATACTTGCCGAGCAGAACGCTGCGTCACATCGTAATGTTCTTGATCGGGCTTGGGCTGATCTCATTCGGTCAGGCGTTCAGCCCGTGGAACATTATCGCCGGGAGCGTGCTGATTGTTGCGTCGCTCGTCACGCACCGCGGCTTTACGCACACGATATATGCGGCGGCAGGATGGACGGGTCTGCTCTACTTTGCCTCCCAAGGGAAGGCGTCGGCCGAGAGTCTGTGGTTTGCCGGAGGGGTGTCCTACTCCATCCATTTGCTCGCTGATGCTCTGACAAATCGCGGCATCCGACCGTTGCCTCCATTTCCGTGGAGAATCAAACTGAAAGTGATGAGTACGGGCAGCAAGTGGGGGCGTATGGTGGAGAATATATGCATACTGCTGACGCTCGTTCTTGTATGGTACGTGTTTATGGCAGGTTAAGGGTATCGCGCATAAAGCCTCCTGCGGTTGTGACGTTCACAGCCGCAGGAGGCTTTATGCTGTTCCGGTGCTATTCTTCGAGGAAAATCAGGCTGATTAAATCGTCGAATTCAAGATTCCCGAAGTAATGTTTCACGTTGATCTCGGACAAGGCGGTTCGGACCGCATGCTCCTCGTAACGTTTGCCGCGGAGCAGGTTCTCAATATCAGCTACATCGCCTACGCCGAAGAAGTCGCCATAAATTTTGATCTCACTAATAAGTCCTTCTTGAATATCCATGCGAATATCAATGATGCCCACCGGAAACTTCTTGGCATGTTTGACGTTGCTCGCAGGAGATAAACCATAGTTCCAATCCCAGTTCTGATAACGCTCTTTCGAGATTTGACGGATAACCTCCCAATCTTTCTCCTCTAGTACATACTGAGGCACTTGGTCTGCTTCCATGCCAAAGATGGACCGCAGCAGCTCCGCGCGGAACTGTTCGATGGTCATATCCGTCCCGAGCAATTCCTTGATGTTGGCCACGCGGCTGCGAACCGACTTCGTGCTCTTGGATTTGAACTTCTCCGGATTGGCATTCAGCGAAGCTTGTACATCTTCCAGGTTCAGATCAAACATCAGCGTCCCATGGCTGAACATGCGTCCTCTGGTGGAGAATTGAGCGTTCCCGGAGATCTTCTTCTCACCGACTTGCAGGTCGTTGCGTCCGCTAAGTTCGGCAGGCACCCCCATCTTTTGCAGGAAATCAATGACGGGCTGGGTGAACTTCAGAAAGTTATGGAACGATTGTCCGTCATCCTTGGTGATGAAGCTGAAGTTCAGATTGCCGAGATCGTGGTACACGGCACCGCCGCCAGATAACCGCCGTACGATCTGTATGTTGTTGTCCCGTACATATTCCTGATTAATCTCTTCGATCGTATTCTGATGCTTACCGATGATGATGGAGGGCTGGTTAATGTAGAACAGCAGGTAACTCTCATCGGGTGACAAATGTTTCAAGGCATATTCTTCAATGGCCAGATTAATGGAGGGATCGTGAATCCCTTGATTATCGATAAACAGCATACTAATCCTCCGTTGTCGCGTGCGTAATATAGTGCTTTCGAAGACTATTGTAAACCAAATGCTAACCAAAAGACAAAGCATTGCGTGTTGACGATTGAAGGAAGGTAGCGACATAATGATGGCAATAGACTGATTAGGTATCCAATAGCGGATGGACAAGGGTAAGCGGCACAGAACGGGGGAATGATCAGTGACATATAAGGACGAATCTCGAATCGAGGTGTATGGACACGGAGGAGATATCGAGACGGCGGAGGCAACCTTCGGAAGGAGGGCGGCGTCCTTTCTGGATTTCAGTGCAAATATTAATCCACTCGGTCCACCAGCGGACGTCATTACGGTATTGCAAGAGAGTTTGCCGGCGGTGATCCGCTACCCGGACCCGGGACATCGCCGATTCAAGGACCTGCTGTCTACACGAATCGGGATTGCCCGGGAACGGCTGATGGCGGGGAACGGGGCGGCTGAGTGCATGGCATTGCTGCTGCTAGGACTGTCGCCGAAGGTGGTTGGCGTCGTAGACCCTTGCTTCTCGGAGTATCGTGAGCTGTCGTTTAAGTTCGGTGCGGATGTACGCTCGATCACGGGCCATTCGGGCCAGGATTGGCGTGCGGGCAGGGATCAAGTGATTGAGCTGGTACAAGCGTGCGACCTTCTTTTTCTCGGCCAGCCGAACAACCCGAACGGCGTGCAGTATGACCTGGACGATATCCGGGCCATTGCAGAAGCCGCTGAACGTAAGAAGACATGGCTGGTGCTGGATGAGGCTTTTATTGATTTCATTCCGCCGGAGCACAGACACACATTGCTGCCGGAACTGCATCGCTATCGTCAGACCGTCATTATTCGATCCATGACGAAATTTTATGCTATTCCCGGATTGAGACTGGGATATACGGTGGGCCATCCCGATGTAATCCGGGCGATGGCGGCAAAGCAGGTGTCGTGGAGCGTCAATGGCCTCGCCTTGCTAGCGGGTGAAGCCTGCTTAGGAAGCGGAGAAGCGTATGAGCGACGGACGCAGGAACTGATTCGAACGCAGCGGGAGCAATTGGCGGAAGGCCTGCGAGCAGCGGGATTCGTGGTTGCGCCCAGTGAGGTGAATTATCTGCTGGTCGAAGTACCGTATCCTTGGTCGGCAGCTGCGTTCCAGCAAGAGCTGGGCACCAGAGGCGTTCTGATTCGAAGCTGTGCCATGTACCCAGGTCTAGGGCCGCAGCATATTCGGGTTGCGGTGAAGGACGCGGAAGCGAACGCGACGCTGCTTGCGGTGGTACATGAAGTAATGGATGGAGTATAGGAAGAGCGGGGGAGAGAAGCATGGCGTTGCCTTTTTTGAATAATGAACATGATGCTTATATTTCAACGATGTGGCCGGGGCTGGCCATTTCTTGGGAATCGAAGAGCGAATATCCTCACATCAGCATGACGTTGCCGGAGCGAGTGGTAGCGCTCAGCAGCGCAATTCATGGCGGAGGTTACGCCCGCCTGGACCGGATCGTGAATCGCTATGTTGACCGTCATTATGATTGCAGTGAACCTCTGACCGATATGCATCGATTCATGGAGAGTCATGGTTATCGACCGGAGTCGTCGGCAGGCTGATGACTGCGGTGAAGCTTCGATACGCCTCCATATGGGAAGAGGGCAGCAGTGAAGCTTCTATCGTGTGCTGCACGACGGCAGGTGTCGGGAATGCAGCAAGGGCGGGTCAGCAACGAACGACGTTTGCGGCTTATGAGCCGGGCACGATTAACATCGTGCTTCTGGTCCATGGACGGATGACGGCTGGCTGCATGGTGAATGCCATCTTGACGGCAACGGAAGCGAAAGCGGCCGCGCTCGCGGATCTTGATGTGAAGGATCATGAAACCGGGGCAATGGCGACGGGGACCACGACCGATGCGATCGTGCTTGGTGTCAGCGGCCATGATCATTATGGGGTTAATCATCACTATGCCGGCACGGCAACCGATTTGGGCGGAATGATCGGACGCCTCGTGTACGGCAGCGTGAAGGAGAGC
Organism: Paenibacillus sp. JCM 10914; assembly: GCF_001315105.1. GTDB lineage: Bacteria > Bacillota > Bacilli > Paenibacillales > Paenibacillaceae > Paenibacillus_AQ. The sequence continues at coordinate 22,440 of NZ_BAZR01000004.1, forward strand.
ATTCTTAGTTCGCAACGAGAGGAGCGGGCGTTGTGACGGCGATCTGGGTCATATGGGCAGCCGTGCTTGTGGATCTGCTGATTGGAGATCCGAGATGGCTGCCGCATCCTGTCATTGGCATGGGTAAAGCGATACGGGCCATTGAGAAGAGGATTACCGCACGCGTTCGGACGCCCCTCGGACTGAAGCGGGCGGGCATCTTGCTGCCGCTCATCGTGGCCGGCGGTTCATTTGCGCTGGTATGGCTGCTGCTGATATGGTGCGCGATGATCCATCCTTGGCTTGCCATCGCGGTAGAGATCGTTTTAATTGCTACGACGATCGCGATCAAAGGACTGCGTGATGCCGGACTCGAGGTGTACCGTTATTTGCGAGATGGCAGCAAGGAACAGGCGAGGCGCTCCCTTAGCATGATTGTCGGCAGGGATACCGAGCATTTGGACGAACCGGAGATCGTGAGGGGGACGGTCGAGACGGTCGCCGAGAACATCGTGGACGCCGTTGTCTCGCCATTATTCTATGCTTTGATTGGTGGCGCCCCGCTCGCTATGGCTTATCGGGCCGTGAACACGCTGGATTCGATGGTCGGATATAAGAATGAGAAATACGAGCATCTGGGCTGGGCATCTGCCCGCTTGGACGATGCAGCCAACTGGATCCCGGCGCGTCTGACGGCTGGTCTGCTGGTTCTATCGGCAGCCTTGTTCTCGCTGCGCTGGCGAGAAGCGATCCAGATGGTTCGCCGCGATGCGCGAAAGCATCCAAGTCCTAACAGCGGATTTCCTGAATCCGCTGTCGCTGGCGCCCTCGGTATTCGTCTTGGTGGCGAGAACTCCTACCAAGCATCACCTCTTTCCGTGCTTATATGGGGGAGCCCATTCGTCGGCTTGAGACAGGAGATATTCGTAAAACGGCAAGCTTGCTGCTATCCGCGTCGCTCCTGTTTACACTTCTTGGAACGACTATACTCATGCTGGTGGTTACCGTGGGAGGTGCAAGATGAAGCTCATCCTTGATCTTGTTCGCCATGGAAAAACGCAATGGAACGTAGAACGACGTTACCTCGGTCATGAGGAGCAGGGCGTATTGACGGAAGGACTGGCAGAGCTTGCTTCGCTTCGAGAGCACGTACGGGCGGTTCGATATGCTGCCATATACTGCAGTGATCTGCTGCGATGCAGCAAACGCTGCATTATTTGCTGGCCGATACGAGGATGAGCATGGAAGATCTGCACGATAATCGCGTCAGTTACCATCTGGATCGCGTCCATTATGATTCCAACCTCAGAGAGCTTGATTTCGGCGACTGGGAAGGGCGTACTTACGATGAGCTGAAGGAGGTATCCGCTTATCGTCAGTGGATCGATGATCCTGCCGCGATGACACCACCCAACGGAGAGAGCTGGAATGCCTTCCAGAGCCGGATTCGGGGTTTCCTTGAGTCTGTAGCCGATGAAACGGGGGCGAGGCAGAAAAGGTGCTCGAATGTACAAGGAATCGATGCTGAAGTATCCAAGGTGTTGGTCGTTACACATGGTGGGGTCATTCGGCAAATCGCTGCGCTGACGCTGCCTGATACCGCATTTTGGGAACTATCAGTCCCGCCAGGTGAACGGCTCAGGCTGAGACTGTCTTGGGACGGAACACGCTTGCTGTCCGAACTTGTGAGATCAGAGTGAATCGGCGTATCGTTCCTGCTTCGTACAAAGTCTCAAAACTTTCAGTTGTAAGGCGTTACGTTATCCCCTATAATCTTGAGCAGAGAAACTATGCTTGGCTTAATATGAATCTATGAATATATTTTGCGAGGGTCCCGAGTGAGCAGAGCGTTAGCGCCTGCTGCCGGGTTAATAGGGAAGCCGGTGGAAGTCCGGCACGGTCCCGCCACTGTGAAACAGGAATTTCTCCTCATTGCCACTGGGCTATTTTGGTCTGGGAAGGCGGAGAAATATGCAACGGCCTGTAAGTCAGGAGACCTGCCCTTTGCGAATGAATGTCGGTCCTTCGAGGAGAGGATTACGTTTGCCGGACCCGTGCGGGAGTTGTGTTGCTTGCTCTTTATATCTGCAAGACTGCCCGAAGAATTCCCATGGTATCCTTAAGATGAACGTAAACCCCTGAATCCTTACAGAACAAGGAATCAGGGTTTTTTTGACTTCTGAGTTGAACCGATTCGAGATACAGAGCCAGGCTCTCAAGAGATGTATAGGGGGATAAACGAGATGAAAGCAATGATGAAATCATGGTCCGTACTGTTATTTACTATCATGATGGCCTTGACCTTGGCCGGATGTGGTGGTGATGAAGCTGCACCGAAGGATGTCAACCCTGGCACACCTGCGCAGCAGGAGGAAGAACAGAATACCCAGACACCGCCAGCTGATTCAGATGACGAACTGAAGACAACATACCCACTTACGGTGACCGATGCAAGGGGAACGGAGATTACATTCGAACAAGCTCCAACGAAGGTAGCCTCCATCTCGCCATCCGAGACCGAGAAGCTGTTCGCGCTTGGACTGGATGAGGAGATTGTTGGGGTGTCGGATAACGATGATTATCCAGAAGCGGCCAAGGACAAGCCGAAGCTCGGCGGGTATCAGGTGAATGAGGAAGCGATCATCGCGGCGGCGGCGGACGTGGTCTTTGCAGCTTCGATGAATGCCCAGAGTGCAGAGGAGCTAAGTGCACTCGGGGTTACCTTGTTCGTCAATGATCCCAAAACGATTCAGGACGTCATGGACAATATCGAGCTTATCGGGCAGATCACCGATCGTCAAAAGGAAGCCAAAGCCGTCGTGGAACAGATGAAGCAGGAACTTGCTAGTGTAACAGAGGCTGTACAGTCGTTGAAGGATGAAGAGAAAAAGACCGTGTACATCGAATTCTCGCCTGGCTGGACCGTAGGCAAGGGCGAGTTCATGGATGAAGTCATCGCATTGGCCGGCGGCACGAATGCAGCCGGTGATCAGGAAGGCTGGTTTGAGATCAGTGAGGAGAACATCATTGCTGTGAATCCGGATGTCATTCTGTACACTGATGATGTTGTAGATGAAGCAACGAATAAGACGCTGGGCGAGATGATCAAGGAACGTGGCGGCTGGGATCAGATCGATGCGATTAAGAATGATCAAGTGATCGCGGTGAACGCCAATTTGCTTAGCCGTCCAGGACCGAGAATTACGCAAGGCTTGATTGAAGTAGCCAAAGCCGTGTATCCACAGTTGATGAATCCATGAGTAAAAAGCTAGCAGGGTTCGGTACGGCAGGCGTTATCCTATTACTGTTAACCTTGGTTGTCAGTCTCGGAATCGGCTCCGTCCACCTGCCAGTTCCCGAAATCGGGGCGATGCTGCTGCATCAGTTGCCCTGGATCGGCGATTCCATTCTCCCGAACTGGGAGATTTCTTCAGAACAAATCATAATGAAAGTCAGATTGCCGCGCATCTTGCTTGGCATGCTGGTCGGCGCTTCCTTGGCTGTAGCCGGTGCAGCTTTCCAAGGCGTGCTGCGGAATCCGCTCGCCGATCCGTTCACGCTAGGTGTATCCTCTGGCGCAGCGCTAGGGGCGGCATCCCTGATTTTTTTTGGGATGCAATATTCATTCGCCGGGGGATACACTTTGCCATTGGTCGCTTTCCTGACGGGAGCGGCTACGCTGTGGCTCGTGCTGCTATTGGCGAAGGATCAAGGGAAATTACCGATTCACGGACTGATCTTGTCCGGGGTCGTGATGCAGTCGTTCCTTGGAGCTATCGTGTCGTTCCTGACGGTCATGTCTAAGGATACGGTGAATCAAATACTCTATTGGACGATGGGAAGTTTGAGCTTGCGTGGATGGTCGTATACGGCCATCCTTTTCCCGTATTTTGTCATCGGATTTCTGTATATATGGAGTCGCTCCCGTGCTTTGAATCTGCTGTCTCTCGGGGAGAGGCAGGCTGCACATATGGGGCTTAACGTCGATCGTCTGAAGACGAGTGTGCTGGTTGTGGCTACACTGCTGGCAGCGGCAGCCGTATCGGTTTCGGGTGTCATTGGATTCGTAGGACTTGTCGTTCCCCATATGATTCGGTTGATAACAGGCTCGGATTATCGTGTCATTGTACCGTTATCCGCAATCGGCGGCGCGATCTTCATGGTCTGGTGCGACACCGCGGCACGCTCCGTGCTTGCCCCGACCGAAATTCCGCTGGGTGTCGTTACCGCCTTCATCGGCGCACCATTCTTCGCATATCTCCTGTACAGGAACAAAAAACGGCGCAGGGAGGGTCTGACGTGATCACAGCCAGGACTTAAGCAAACGATATGGACAGCAGTCCGTGCTGTCAGGCATTGATCTGCAGGTTGCGCAAGGTGAATGGTGGGGCATCATCGGTCCGAACGGCAGCGGCAAATCGACACTCATGCAGTTGTTATCCGGCGTTGAGAACGCTACAAGTGGTGTGGTATCGCTCCAAGGCCGCGATCTTCGCAGCTATAGCAGAAAGGCATTAGCCCGAATGGTTGCGGTATTGCAGCAGGAAGGTCTGGACCCTATCGACTTTACGGTAAGGGAAGTACTGGAGATGGGACGGTTTCCGTTCCTGAATTGGCTGGGGCGTGAAGACAAGGATTCGGCGCCGCTCATCGACGCTATCATGAATAAGCTGGAACTGGCGGAGTTTCAGGCGCGGCGACTCGATGAACTTAGCGGGGGCCAGCGACAGCGGGTGGCGCTCGGCAAGGTGATGGTACAGGAACCGTCTTTGCTTATGTTGGATGAGCCGACCACGTATCTGGATATTCGGTATCAGCTTCAGTTCATGGATATGGTGGCCGAGTGGAGGAAGACATCCGGAATCACGGTCATCAGTGTGCTGCACGATCTGAATCTCGCGGCTCAATTCTGTGATAAGCTGCTCGTTCTGCATCAAGGGGAACTGGCAGGTGTGGGCAGACCGGAGGAGGTGCTGACGGAGAGTTACATTCGCCGTATTTTCCGAGTGGAGCCTTCTATCGTTGCACACCCCGAGAACGGTGCACCGCAAGTGCTGCTGACAGCCAACAGCCATTGGTCCTGAATTTATACTCTGGCTTGTCTCTGACCGGAAGTTAAGGGTAAAATTTAGCTGAGTCGAGATTGGAGTGAGCATGCATGACGGAATGGTGGATGGATCGTATACATGGATTAACAGAAGGCATCCAGCCTCTTCATAAGGAAGCACAAACAGCGGCAGCGGCATACTTGGATACATTGACGAAGCCGCCGGGAAGCTTGGGCAAGCTGGAATCGCTAGCGATACAGCTGGCAGGAATTACGGGGCTGGTACAGCCGCGGCTGAGCCGGAAATCTGTCGTTGTTATGGCCGGCGACCACGGTGTTTGCGAGGAGGGCATAAGTAGGTTTCCCTCCGAGGTGACGCCACAGATGGTCATGAATTTCCTGAACGGAGGTGCTGCGGTAAACGTGCTGTCACGTCAGGCCGGGGCCGATGTCCATTGCGTGGATATTGGGGTTGCCTCTGAGCTGAAGCATGATAACCTCTGGGCGCGAAATATCGCGCGGGGAACGGCCAACATGGCCCACGGACCGGCCATGACGAAGGAGCAGGCGGCTCTGTCGATATGTACAGGCGCTGATGTAGCAGCGGAACTGGTCGCCAAGGGCACGCAGATATTCATCACCGGAGAGATGGGGATCGGGAACACGACGTCTAGCGCGGCCATCTTCGCCGTACTGTCCGGGCGACGGCCCGCGGAAGTTGTAGGTCGCGGAACGGGTGTGACGGATGAACGTCTCTTACATAAGATTGCCGTCGTTGAACAGGCGATAGAGATCAATCAACCCGATGCAAACGATCCTCTGGATGTGTTGGCTAAGGTAGGCGGATATGAAATCGGGGGATTGGCTGGTCTGATCCTTGGGGCAGCAGCACACGGATGCCCGGTTGTGATCGACGGTTTCATATCCAGTGCTGCAGCGTTGATAGCTGGCGCTTTATGCCCTGCCTCGCTGCCGTACATGATTGCCTCGCACGTATCTCATGAGCAAGCCCACGTGCTGCTGCTGCAAGAACTTGGTCTGCAGCCGATGCTGCAAATGGATATGCGACTTGGTGAGGGTACGGGTGGTGTGTTATGCCTCCATCTCGTTGAAGCGGCATGCCGAATCATGAATGAGATGGCGACCTTTGAGAGCGCCGGCATTAGTGGAGGGACGGAATAGGTATGAACGATGGAAGTGTACTGATAACGGGCGGAGCAAGGAGCGGCAAGAGTACCTTCGCCGAGAAACTGTGCATGAAGCGTGCCGATTCAGCGGTGTATATCGCAACGGCCCAGGCATACGATGACGAGATGAGGGAGCGCATTCGAATTCATCAGGATAGACGCCACGACTCCGAATACGGGTGGAAGACCGTGGAAGAGCCGCTCGCTCTGCCGGAACTGCTGGATACCTTGGGGCAGTCTCCTGCTGGGGCTCCTGCGCTTGTCGTGGATTGCCTCACATTGTGGCTGACCAACGTTCTGCTTCAAGTGGAACCTGAGGGAACTCAGATCATGGAGGAGCGGCTGAGCCTTGCTATTGGACGATTGGCGCGGGCTGTTGAGACGTATCCGGGAGTGGTGATGCTTGTGACCAACGAAGTTGGATCTGGGATCGTCCCGGAGTATCCGCTCGGCCGGATTTACCGTGACTGGGCAGGAGTTATGAATCAGCGGCTGGCTCAGATCTGCGGTGAGGTGTTCTTGGTCACGGCAGGGATTCCCTTGGAAATTAAGAGCGGGGAGTATGACCTATGAGCAAGATGATCGAAGCGGCCGCGGCCGCTTTTCAATTTCTGTCGAGATTACCGGTTAGACGGGAAATCCCGTTTACGCCGGATGTTCAGCAGCGAAGCGTTATCTTTTATCCAATCGTAGGTGCTGTGATCGGTTTTATCGTCGTTGGTCTAGGTCATGGTCTGCAGTTTGTACTTCCTTCCTTTCCGAATGCGGTGATTCTGCTTACGGTGTGGGTAGCGCTTACTGGCGGACTTCATCTGGACGGCTGGATGGATAGTGCGGACGCGCTTCTGAGCCACCGTTCGCGGGAGCGGATGCTGGAGATCATGAAGGACAGCCGGGTCGGCGCGATGGGTGTCATCGCCTGTGTACTGTTGCTGTTACTGAAAGCCTCATTAATGGTGTCGCTATGGGAGCTGTCCAGCGGGACCTGGAAGCCGGAAGTGTGGCTGTTTATACTCGCTCCCATATGGAGTCGCTGGTTTATGGTGCACGCGATGACTGCCTGGCCGATGGCCCGGGGCAATGAAGGGCTAGCCTCCTTATTCTATGGCCTGTCCTCCAGGCGAAGAAGGGCGGCAGGCGCTGTCGCTGCGTTCTTGACCCTGCTTATTGTCAGTCTGCTCGGTTTAACCATGCCTGCTTCGCAGCTTTGGACGATCGGACTGCCCGCGCTGATTCTGACGCCATTCATCGCATGGGGTGTCGGTACTATCGTGGCTGGCAGAATGACTGCCAGGCTCGGTGGATTAACCGGCGATACGTACGGGGCGCTTAATGAGCTTATTGAGACGGTTGTTCTCATTTTTGTGGTTCTGCTCTTGAAATTGGCGGGATAAGTATAGTAGAGGTAATCCGATCAGCATAAATTCGTTCTCGAAATGAGTATGTGCGCTAAAACATTCTGCATTAGGAGTAATAAAGACCGTCCCGGACCGACGATTACGGCCAAGGGACGGTCTTCTATATACTCAGAAGAAGTTATCGTATGTTCTGGATGAGAATTGCGGCGGCATTGATCAGGCATACCGTAGCCAGAATAACGCTTACGCCGTAAATGGCACATTGCACTTTGGTCGTAAGTTTCACTTGATGGGCGTCTTTGTGGCCGAACACCATCAGAATTGCCAGGACTATTGCGATCGTTATTACCGAATAGAAGGGCAAATCTCCAACAGTAATCAAGTCCTTCAGAATCATCGTCTCGCGGCCCCTCTTTCTTAAGGCGGATTACGCCCCATGCCACTTCATCATCATCCAACCACGGTTAGTTGTTTCGGGAAAGAAGTGAGCACCTCAACCCCTGTCTCCGTGACAACGACATCATCCTCGATCCTCACCCCGCCGACACCTTGTAAATATACGCCAGGCTCAATCGTAAAGGCCGCGCCGGGCAAGAGCAGGTCCTCGTTCAGACCGTGCACGGAAGGATATTCATGTACATCCATGCCAAGCCCGTGGCCGAGCCGGTGAACGAACGCATGACCGTAGCCTGCATCGTCGATCACTTGCCTTGCTGCCCGGTCAATGGAACCGTACGTCACGCCGGGTTTAACAGCCGTTATGCCTGCCATATTGGCAGCAAGGACGGTCTCGTAGATACGGACGGCCTCGGGCTTAAGATCGCCAACGGCAAAGGTGCGCGTAATGTCGGAAGCATAACCGCCGGCGTAAACTCCAAGATCGAACATCAGGAGATCTCCGCTTTCGATTTTGCGCGATCCTGGATTTCCGTGCGGCAGCGCGGTATTGGGGCCGGATAATACCATCGTTGAGAAGGAGGGGGCATCCGCACCCAGCTTTTTCATCAGATATTCCAGTTCCGCTACAAGCTCAATCTCTGTGACACCGACTTTCACCTGAGTCAATCCCTGCTTCAGCACCTCTTCCACAAGTCGTACCGCATGGCGCATGATCTTCACTTCATCTTCGGATTTGCGCACCCTTAATTCCCGTAGTACGGTGCCCACGTCCTCATATCGCGCCATATCAAGATGTGCCTGCAATTGTTCAAAACGGGTTACGGTAAGCTGTTCCTTCTCAACGGCTATCGTACCTGCTGAACGTTCGATAAGTTGCTGCAGCAACGAGTATGGATTATCTGTATCCTGATGGGTCAGAATGTTCTTCACGGTCGAAGTTGACCTAGCGGCATCCGCATCCAGTGCCGGCACGATCAGGGCTGGCTCATGTACGGTGGACAGCAGCAGACCGAGGAATCGTTCGTGCGGGTCGCTGGCGAATCCGCTTAGATAGTATACGTGTTTCGGATCGGTAATCAAGACATGGTCCCATCCTTCACGTTCCATGGATTGCTGCACCTGATTCAATCGTTGATTCATTATTATTCCATCCTCTCTACCATCATGAACGCTCATCATGGTCCATAAGGTTAGGGTATCGTTTTCAAATCCAGATGTAAAGTTTTGCTTTATTGTTGACCGAGATCGAGGAAGGGGATACATGGCCGCGCGCTATGGTACGCTCCATTCTGTACTGCTGTATCTGGATTCCATACTTCCTTCGCGTCCGCAACACCTTCGTGAACTAGCGTTTCTTCAGAAAAATAGAAGCGTTTTTCCGTCACCTCTTGTAGAATAAATCTAATATGAACCAGGGATGGTCATTCATTACTTGGGATCATCATCATGTATCTGTTCGGAGGTATGACATGGAAGCGCAAGGCTATCGTATTGATTATGCTGTCAACGAGGATTTACCGGCAATTGTAGACATTTATAACTCAACGATCTCCAGCAGAAAAGTAACAGCCGACCTGGAGCCTGTAACCGTTGAGAGCCGTATCCGCTGGTTTGAAGAACACAGCAACGACTTTCGTCCACTGTGGGTCATGCGCAAAGGGGATCAGATTGCCGCCTGGATGAGCCTGCAGTCTTTCTACGGGCGTCCGGCTTATAACGGAACAGCTGAAATCAGCATCTATGTGAGTGAGCATTTCCGAGGCGTGGGGGCTGGCAGTCAATTAATAACGAAGGCGTTGGAGGAATGTCCTCGTCTTGGTGTGAGCAATCTGGTCGGGTTCGTATTCGGTCATAACGAGCCGAGCCTCAAGCTTTTGCAAAAGTTTGGCTTCGAGCAGTGGGGACTGCTTCCAGGCGTTGCTGAACTGGATGGAATTAAGCGAGATCTGGTCATCATCGGCCGTTCGATCAAGTGATACTTCAATCATTATAAACAGCAGTGAAGGATGGCGGAAAATGCCATCCTTTTTGTTATATAACGAAGACTTTGTAAGTCATGAGTATCAGTTTTTATACGAACAGCTAAAAAACTATGAGTATTTGGTCATAATCCGCAATCGATTCTTGCAACAATGCGCAAGAATCAATATAGTAATAATGACGGTATTTTTTCCCAATCCAAGGAGTTAATCAAATGAAGGTAATTCTCGTAGATGACGAACCTTTAGCTTTGAAATACTTAGAACAACAACTATTAAAACTGGATACCATACCTATTGATTGTATAGGCACCTATTCGAGTCCCTATGAGGGCAGACAGGCCATCCTGCACCAGGATGTGGATATTGTTTTTTTGGATATCAGTTTGCCGGAGCTCAACGGGATCGAGCTGGCGGAGCAACTGCTTGAACAGAAGCCTCAGCTCGGAATTGTGTTTGTGACGGGGCATCAGGAGTATGCTGTGACGGCTTTTGAATTAAATGCGGTGGATTATATCGTGAAACCGGTTCAGCTTGATCGCCTGGCCAAGACGATGGAGCGGTTGCGTGGTCGCATCACTGTGAAGCCAGAAACTCAAGCTGCAGGGCATCGCAAGATTCATATGACCATGTTCCGTCAGGTGATGGTGCAGCTCCATGAGGGAGGCCAATATACATTGCTACACTGGCGGACCGCGCGAGCCCAAGAGACTTTTATCTATCTGCTGCAGCATCGAGGACATCTCGTTCGCAAATACGCACTCATTGACATGTTGTGGCCTGATTACGATATGGATAAAGCATTTCCTCAGTTGTATACGGCCATTTATCATATTCGCAAAACATTAGAGCCCTATGGGCATAGATTTCAGATTACTAACACAACTGAGGGATACATTCTCAATGTTGAGAATGTTGTACTGGATATTGAAGACTGGGAGCGGTGGTTCACCACTAACACAACGATAATGCCGTCCAATATCGATCGACATCATGAGGTTATGAAACTGTACACCGGAGACTATCTGCAAGAATATGATTACTGGTGGGCCGAAGGAGAACGACAGCGGTATAAGGAACTCTGGCTCGCGGCTTCGCTGGCGATCGCTGAATGGTATGTTCAGCAGAAACGATTAGATGAGGCTCTTCTGTGCTATTCCTCAATCCAGCGCAATCATCCCCTGGAAGAAAAAGCTTATTATGCGCTGATGACTATTTATAGTGGGATGGATAACCGCTCTCAGGTTCATCGGCACTATCATCTCTTGGCTGACGCATTAATGAATGAGATGGGCGAAAGTCCCAGCTCTTATATAACGAGTTGGTACGATGAATGGAGTAATGACACTCAGCCATCAAGGAGCCAATCGTTGTGAATGGAACAATTATAACGCGTGTGGCGGATAACGAGAGCCATGCGCATTTTTTTTGGCTGGCATTGCGTTGTTCAGAAATTGTAGAGGGCGCCAGGCTATACTGGTCCAATGGATTTCATTCATTGGGAGGTATGGCGATCAAGATGAGACTCATTCGGAGATTTAAAGAATCTTTATTGCATAAACCGGTGGTTCTGGAGCTCAGCACGCTGCAGGAAATCGAGCTTGATGTAAGAACCGAAATCCCCTGCTGTCGGGGGTTCTATATTAATGTAGGAAGCAAACGTATCGGCATCGTTGCAACCGATGAAGGGCCTGTCTTACTGTGCAATCAGGATAAATTCTTGTTGAAGAAGGATGCCTTCCGATTTATTTTGCAGCAGAATGAGGAGATCAACACATTTACTTTCATGTGGAAGGACGGCGTCAAGATACAGATTCCGTATGTGCGTTCGTTGATACGAAGCAATGGACAATGGATAGATGATTACATATTCGATTTTTTTGCATGGTTATATGAGGCGGCAGAGAGTCATCGATTCTTTGCTTATTATACGGTGCCGGGAATATCCATTACCGAATTGTTCCCTGATCAGACGATTCATCGGGTGGAGAACAAGTTACTGTTCGCGTGATTATGAGCTCAATGTTTCATGGCAGAGCAGCGAATAGGCAACTCCTATTAGCTCCATTGCATTTCTATCTTGGACGCGGATCCTGGGTTTGGGTTAGGATATAGAGACAATGGAATTTATCACGTAAGGGTGGACCTCATGATCTCTTCTTTCTTGGCTACAATCTACAGCGTCTTTTTGCCTATATCACTGCCTGTAATCGGAGGAGCGCTGCTTAAACTATTTAAACGGATGGAGACGAAGGCGCTCTCGGCCTTATCGTTATATGTCATGAGCCCTGCGCTTATTTTCGAGACGCTGGCTAGCGCCTCGATTACCTCGAATGAAGTGACGGTTACCATCGTGTTCTGTTTGCTGAATGTTGTTGCGTTATGGGTGCTGAGCGCTGCGACGGGCCGGATGCTGGGTTTATCCCAGACGGAGAAATCGGGCCTGGCATTAACCACGATATTCACGAACAGCGTCAATTACGGTCTTCCGCTGATCCTGCTGGCGTTCGGGCAGCTGGGCCTCGATAAAGCATCGGTATATGTTATCGTTCAGATTATTATTATGAATACGCTTGGCGTGTATCTGGCGGCCAGATCTCATTTTTCGGCCGTAAAGGCTGTTAAGTCGGTGTTTATGCTTCCTTCGGTATACGCTGCGATTCTTGCTGTGCTGTTTCGTTCGCTGGATTACCATCTTCCGCAAGCACTGGAGACAGGGGTGTCGATGTTAGCGGCGGCATATGCACCTTTGGCGCTGGTCATTCTCGGAGCTCAGATGGTGAGCGTAAGGAGGGTGATGGCGTTCTATCGGTGAGCCGCCGCGGCTTCTGGTCCGGGATGGCAATGCGGATGCTAATCGCGCCACTCGTAGCCTGGCTACTGCTCACACTTCTCTCCATTGAAGGCACCTTATTTGCGGTTATCCTGGTACTCTCAGCGATGCCAGCGGCGGTGAATGCCGTAATTCTGGCCGAAGAGTACGATGCGGCTCCGAAGCTCGTGTCGAAGTGTATTTTGTGGACGACGTTGGCCTCATTCCTCGTGCTTCCTGTATTAATCGGTATGCTGTCATAAGCCTCATGGCGTAATACGCCGTTGTGGTTCAATCTCCCGTCGGTAGTGTAAAAGGTAGTAAGCGCCGAGAGAACCATCATTTGCAGATTCGTAAATGAGATGGAGGTGGAGATGATGAGTAGACAGCGGCATGATAACGATGTCGAGATCGAGACACGCAATGTGGAGGAACGGAACGATTCCAGTCTGGTAGCCTCAACTTTGATTAAGTATGTGGCATATCTGATTATCTTTTTTGGATTGTTGTACTTCCTTATCCGGTACGTATTCCCGATGTTCTAAACAATAAAAATCCTCTCACTCATGCGTGCATGAATGAGAGGGTTTTTTGGTTACATTGTCAAGACACTTAGTGTGCGGTTGGAATCATAAGCTCCTGCAGCGTAGTTTCTTCGTCCAACCAGTTGCCAATCAACGTCTGGATGTAGTTTATATCCGATTGATGGGGTTCATAGTAGTAATCGCCTCGAATGATCAGATCGCTTCCCTTAAGCATATAATTCTCAAAAGAGGGCGGGGAGTCGTTAAACATTAGAGTTTCGACCAAGTTCAAAATGAAATCAGAGTTTAGGTCCATTGTCAGGTTACTGCCGCCGATTTGAATCAGTTCCGGAATTTTGGTGATATTCTTCAGTTCAAATACTCGGTCCATCAAAGAACTGAGGAAAATACGTTGACGCGCGGTGCGATTGAAATCCGAGTCCTCGCGATATCTGACGTAGTTCAACGCATCCGTACCATCATATATCGGCTTGTTGGGCTCAATTCTCAGCGGAATATGATGGGACTGCTTGTTCTCAATGACTTTATTGATCGGGAGTTTGACACCGTCCAGCGCATCAACGATATCAATCAAACCGTAGAAATTGATGGTTGCATAATAATCGACAGCATGTTGAAACAAATGCTCAACCGTATCAATAGCCATCTTCGCTCCGCCGTGGGCATAGGCTGAATTAATTCTGGAAGTCACGTCTCGTCCAATGATTTCGGTGTATGTATCTCGGGGAATGGAGACCAATAGTATTTTATTGAGGTCTGGACGGATAACCGAATAGATCATGGTGTCAGAGCGGGTAATCTCATTCTTCCGTTGGTCAACGCCCAGTAACAAGAGAGAGAATGGCCGTGTAGCTTTTGCTACAGGATCAGCTGCATCAGGATTGCCTACAGGTTTGTATGATTGATCGAGTGTATGTTTAACGTCCTTGGCAAAAAACATTTGAAAGGCCATCCAGGCCAGTTCTTTTCGAAATACATACCCGAGTCCGCCGACCAGAAGAACAAGGGCCAAGGAGATTCCCAGCCACTTGAGTTTGGAGGTGGGCTCTGAATGTTTTTGCTTACGAGGACGTCTGAGTGACGATAATGAGTCTAGGTCTGGCCGTGGTGTTTGCTCCATATATTCCCTCCCCAACATATAATAAGTTAATTCTACCAAGACATGCTGATAATTATAGTCGAATATTTATAGAAATCAACAATAATTTACATTATATTACATAATTAATAGACAAGAGGTGAATATGTTCGAGACAATTGACTTTAGCATTTAATGTAACTATGATGGTTACATGCTAGTCATTATCGTGAGGATTTTGACCGTCAGGAGGGATTACGTGAACATCAGTAGCCGATTCGCTGTGGCTATTCATATACTTGCTATGCTGGAATTAAATAAGAAGGGGATAAGCACCTCGGATCATATCGCGGAGAGCGTCAGCACGAACCCGGTGGTCATTCGAAGAATTGTCGGTATGCTTAGTAAGTCAGGCCTGGTTGAAGTTAAGCCCGGCGTAGCGGGCGCTAAACTCTCCAAGCCTCCTGCCGAGATCACGCTGCTTCAAATATACCAAGCCGTTCAAGTCGTGCAAGAAGACGCCTTGTTTGGTATGCATGAGCAGCCGGATTCGCAATGTACGGTCGGGAAGCATATTCAAGCCTCGATCTTTCCGGTCTTCTCGGCAGCGCAAAAAGCAATGGAGAATACGCTTCAAGAGGTTACTTTACAACATATCGTAGAAGATATTTGCGCCTCGGCCCGGCAACAAACTTAGCGTTTATATATATCGCTGCTCGTAACGTCAATCCGCATAAGAAGGGTTGGCGTTTTTTAATACGCTGCAACAGCTTAAATTCGTGATTTGTGAATTACTGGATTTGACAAGTTGATTGTCCTGTAACTATAATGATTACAAGTAAGGTGTAACTGCAATGATTACAAGTTGGATTTTCTCAAATATAAGTTATTCACGAATTCCATTCATCTAACGATAAGGAGTGAGAGAGATGAAAGCTATTATCCATCCTTCAATTAAACTGGGCCCGGTCTCGTTACGTATCAGTAATTTGGCGCGTTCTGCCCGTTTTTATACGGAAGTCGTCGGGCTGAAGATGCTGAGGCAGCATGGGCGGGTTGCCGAACTGTCAGCTGATGGCCGACAACCACTGCTCC
The DNA here is from genome assembly GCF_001315105.1 of Paenibacillus sp. JCM 10914. Lineage (GTDB taxonomy): Bacteria > Bacillota > Bacilli > Paenibacillales > Paenibacillaceae > Paenibacillus_AQ. Next base: position 37,919 of record NZ_BAZR01000004.1, read on the forward strand.
GATTGGAAGAAGTGCCTGATCTGGCTAAACCTCAGTCTCGCACAGCCGGTCTGTACCATTTTGCCATCCTTGTTCCCGATCGGGAGGCGCTTGGGCTTGCGCTTCAGAACCTGATTGCGCATAACCTGCCGGTTGGTCAAGGCGATCATCTGGTCAGTGAGGCTTTATATATTCAAGATCCTGACGGAAACGGCATCGAGATTTATGCGGATCGACCCCGTGATTCCTGGAAGCGTGACGCCAAGGGTGAGTATGTCATGACAACAGATCCGGTGGATATAGAAAGTTTGCTTGCTTTAGCGAAGGAAAAGGAATGGGAGGGTTTACCGGAAGGTACGATCATCGGCCATGTTCATTTCCATGTATCGGATCTGTACGATGCCCGGAAATTTTACTGCGACGTGCTCGGATTTGAGCTGACGGCCCATTATGGTGGAGCCGCACTGTTTATCTCAGCAGGAGGGTATCACCATCATATCGGATTGAACGTGTGGGCCGGATTAGGAGTGCCGAATACGCCGCGAACGGCAGCTGGAATGGAGGAATATTCCATCATACTGCCGAATGACGAGGAGTTGGAATCCGTAACGGGTCGGATCCGCGAAGCCGGCCTGGCGCTGGAACAGCGCGATGGCGTATGGGCTGTACAAGATCCATCGGATATTTGGGTACGATTGGTTGTAGCATAAATCGCAGCAGGAGAGCTTGATCTCATTCATTGAGGTCAGGCTTTTTTTTTGACGAAAGAGGAAATAAGTGAATACGACAGAAATAAAACCCCGACCAATCCCAAGGTAAGATGTAAGAAACCTACCACTGATTCAGTTGTTCCAGCGAGCGAAGGATATGGTCTATCAGATTCGGCAGGTCCTCCATCTGTTCTTCATTGATTTTACGTGGAAACTTAAGCTCAGCGGTACAATGAAATTTTGCAGGAACCTGGTCATAGATATAGCGGACCGTTTGCATCGGCGGCAGTTGCGGCTCCCAAACCCGCTCCAGGATCGCTTGGATCTGCGGACAATCGCTGGCCGCATCGGTTATTTCCTTGTGGAAGCGAATCGTTAAATCGCAACCTGGCTGCTGCTCCGGCGTCTCCAGAATTTCGTCCGCGAGATCGCGTACACCCGCGTGGAGATTTATTTCTGCGGCTGCCTTGTTGGAGTGCGTGAGCTCGAACGACAGAGTAAAGCTTCTGGACATGACCGCCATATCCAGCAGATCCGTCCGACCGTTGACCAGGATCGTTCCATCGAGGTTGTCGAGGTCATACACGTGGTTCTCGATCCCCACCTTCAAATTTTCGAATATCGTTGGGTCAAACATATCTGGCACTTCCTTTAGCTCATGGTGAGATGGATTTCATTGAGGATACTATAGCATATTTTTTATACAGAAAATAATGAGTTAGACCATTGACCCTCTATGCGAATACATGTTAGGATAAACAACGTTTACAGTAAAATAAAATTTACGGGTAAAAAATATGGAGGTGTTAAAATTAAAATGACGGGTGTTTTCAAGATTACAACCCACGAACAACTTAAAGCGATAGCCGACCCTCTTCGCACGAAGATCCTGATGAATCTCGTGAAGGATGCCTACACCGGACAGCAACTGGCTGAGATGCTGGCCATTACACGGAATAATATTTATTTTCATCTCAAGGAGCTTGAGAAGCACGGTGTTATCCATATCGTCCGCAAGGAAGAGAAGAACGGAATCGTTCAGAAATATTATCGCGCTGTCGCGAGCCGTTTCATTCCGGAGGATCACTTACTCCCAAGCCTGGATCTAGTGGAGACTTCGCGGCAGGTATTTATGGAGACGCTCGATGTTACCAGGGCAAAGATCGAGCATGCACCGACATCTTCGTTTGCTTTGGAGAGCGCGAATGAGCATCATCGCAAAAATCTGGCCTCGACTTATCGGTTTCATGCAACGCAGGAGAGTTTCCATGCATTTATCGAGGAGTTCAAGCAACTCTTGGACAAACACTTCCAGTTGGAACCAGCGGGAGGATGCAATATGCCTCTATCGGCTGAAGAAAAGAGCTACTATATGTCTTTAATTGCATTTCAAGATGATCATGAGGATATAACCATTCGATAATTCATAATGGGGAGGACATACATATGGAGCATAATCAACCGAACGTTGTTATCGAGGATGCCTGGTTTACCGTATCAAAGCTGGACGACACTACATTTGCGATCAGCGAATATGGTCACTGGGAGAAGGTGCATTCATTTTTGTTAATTGGCGATGAGCGAGCGGCGTTGATCGATACGGGACTCGGCATCGACAACATGAAGCGGATGACAGATCAACTGACGGACTTGCCGATCATGGTCCTGACTACGCATGTTCACGCGGACCATATCGGCAGTCATGGACAATATGAGAATATTTATGTGCATGAGGCGGAGGAGGATTGGCTTGTCAGCGGCATCAAGAAGCTCTCTATAGAACAGATCCGCAAGGATATATCACGGGATATTACAAGACCCGTTCCGGCCTCCTTCAACCCGGCAACGTATACTCCTTATCAAGGGCAGCCGACCGGTCTTCTTCGGGATGGAGACCTCATCAAGCTTGGCGGTCGAAGTCTGGTCGTCTACCACACGCCAGGTCATTCTCCTGGCCATATCGCGTTGTTTGACACAAGCCGAGGATATTTGTTCACAGGGGATTTGCTGTACGATGAGACGCCGGTCTATGCATTTTATCCGACAACGAGCCCGAAGGATCTGGTGAATTCACTGGAGCGGATAGCGGATATTGATGGGGTGAAGCGGATCTTCGGCGCCCATAATACGATCGGACTGGATCCAGAACTGCTGGTCGTAGTGCAAGCAGCCGTGCAGGAACTCCGGGAGAAGGACCTGATTCGGTTTGGGACGGGAATTCACCGGTTTGACGGGTTTTCGGTTCAATTTTAATACATACGGATGCAAGCTAAAGCCGCCTTCATTACAGATCTGCGATCTTGAAGAATGGCAACATACAAAAATCAGGCCATTTGATTTAAAAAACAGAGTTTATCCGATGTTGCCCCCACATTTCTTGAAACACAAAATGGTGGTGCCAGGGATTGGATTACCTCCCCAACATCACCATTGTTCGAATAGACAGCCTTTTTACTCCTTCAGTCAGTAACTTCGATCCATGTTTTTACCGTAATAAATCTCATCCATCTCAAGTTTGATGCGCTCGGTTATTTCCTGCTGCTCTTCATCGGTCAGCTTATCCTTTGTGTAACCGAACAGATAGTTGTCCAGATCAAACTGTTTCAGCTTGCACTTGGTGTGAAATATGTTTTCCTTGTATACGTTGACGTCGATCATATCAAACAGTTCCTTGGCTTCGTCCGGAATATAATTTTGGATGGAGCTGATTTCATGGTCGATAAATAACTTATGTCCATGAATATCACGCGTGAATCCGCGGATTCTGTAGTCGATTGTCATGATATCTGTATCAAACGAATGAATCAGATAATTTAGCGCTTTGAGCGGTGAAATTTCTCCACAAGTGGATACATCAATGTCGGCCCGGAAGGTGCTGATGCCTTCGTCAGGATGAAACTCTGGATAGGTGTGGACCGTAATATGGCTTTTATCGAGCTGAAGAACGACGTTGTCGGGCAGAGGGCCTGGCGATTCATCGTACGATTCTTCGGGCACCTCAACAACAGGACCTTCGGAGACTAGCACCGTTACGCTGGCACCTTGCGGAATGTAATCTTGCTTCGCGATATTGAGCACATGGGCGCCAATGATGTCGGCAACCTGGCTGAGAATTTTGGTGAGCCGATCCGCATTATATTGCTCGTCGATATATTCGAGATATGCTTCTCGTTCTTCTTTTGTTTTGGTATAACAGACATCGTACATATTAAAGCTAAGCGATTTGGTCAGGTTGTTGAATCCGTGCAGGGTAATGCGCTGTTCCGGTGTAAGATCCATATGAATTTCCCCTTGTGTAGTTAGTGTATCAGTTCGAGCACCTATTATTTCCGAAACCTGTAATTCCTAATCTATCGATCTGACGCGTTCAGAGGTTGACATTAATATGTTCTTACCCGTATCGGATTAAACCGTAACAGAGAATTTCAAGGAAAGCACGGGGACAGGTCCACAGCAAAAAATAAAAGATACCCTGCTACAAGCAGCGTATCCTATGGGTGCATTATCACATTGTATAGAACAACGGTTACTCCGTAAATTCAAGCAGTTCAATCACATTGCCGAACGGGTCCCGAATTGCGCTGTACAGACCGGGAGGGCAAGGCTGCGGCGTATCAAATATCACCTCAACGCCCTGCGATTTATAATTCGATATCGCAGCGCTTACATCAGCGGTTTCGATTCCGATAATAACCTGCGCCTCATGCGGGTACTCGGTTTTGGTTACGCGGCCGCATTTTTGCAGGATAAGGGAGAGGCCCTCATTTTTCAAACTGATGATCTCTTCATCATATATTTTAGAAATTTCAAATCCCAGGATGTCGCAATAAAACTGCTTGGCTTGATCCATATCACTCACATTAATCGATAGAACGCATAAATTTGGCATATACAGCCACTCCTCTGGTTTAATTGATTTCACAGACTCATTATAAAGGGACGCGCTATCCGGAAATTCTTCTACTTTGCGCTGTCATTCCGATCCTTCTCGAACAATAGCAGAGGCAGATTGACAACAATAGGGGGATCGAAGGGCAAAGGCTCCCGTAAGGTAATCTTCACTGAAAGCTCGGTGGTCTCTTCAATATGAACGGGGGTATCGAGCTTGCCGCGCAAGGATTTGTTCAGCAGAAAATAATCCCGGGGATTCAGGCTCCAGGGAATGCCGGCTGCCAGCACATAATACGTGCCTGCTGGGATGCGGGTCAGTATGCAGGACCGGTTTCTAAGATTAACAGCCGTACCGGTTATAGGCTTCTGATCGGGAACGGGCCTTGGGAACAGCCCGACATAGATCATGCCGCGGAACGTTTCGGGAGCTTCAATCTGGCAATGGATTCGGGGGAGGACGTTCTGTTCTTCCTCTGTCCAATGCAGTGGTTTGTTCTCATATTGATTGACATATTGATGCAGGGATTCGGATGTGGATCGGAATCGTTTGGGAGAGAGACCGACAAACTGCTTAAACCGGGTATTGAAGGTGCCCGGACTGGATAAACCGATATTCATTCCGATTTTGACAAGCAGGGAGGGCCGTTTAAGCAGTTCGCTTTTACCGGATTCCACCCGCAGCGCAGACAGGTATTGCCTGACCGAGATGCCGGTTACCCGCTTAAATACTCTGGAGAAATGGAAGGGGCTATACCCCGCGAGATCGGCAAGCTGCTGGGTTGTCATAGGCTCATCCAGATGTCCCTTCATATATTCAATGGTTTGCTGTACGGTACCTCTATGTTCATCATTCATTAGGGATCACCAACTTGGTGTTTTTATATTTGGTTATTAACGTAAAGGCAACTTGTATCCACAATTATCAAGTTCTTGATATCGAACGCAATTTCCTGCTTGATTCGGTTGCCCATTCTCACAAAGGCCGTTAAACTTAAAGAATGACGTTTTTCTAATGGAAAACCAAGGTGAAATAAGGAGTTTTTATCCATGAATGTGGAAACAAATGATAGAGAATCCATGAATATGGACACCGCGCGTGTTCATCTGCAGAAATATTACGGTTATCCTGATTTTCGGGATGGTCAGAAGAAAATCGTAGAGAGCTTGCTTGTAGGTCGGGATACGTTAGGCATTATGCCAACCGGGGGCGGAAAGTCGATCTGCTATCAAATCCCTGCCCTCATGTGGTCCGGTTTGACGCTCGTGATATCGCCATTGATATCCTTGATGAAGGATCAGGTCGATGCGCTAACGACAGCGGGGATCTCCGCAGCCTTTATCAACAGTACGCTCAGCGGCAAAGAAGTGAACGAGCGGATACGCTCGGCTAAACGCGGGGACTTGAAGCTGTTATACGTGGCTCCGGAGCGGCTTGAGCTCGATTGGTTTCGCGATGAAATGGCCGGGTTGGATATTTCGATTATCGCGGTGGATGAAGCGCACTGCGTATCGCAGTGGGGGCATGATTTTCGAACGAGCTATCTCTCTGTGGCTCCATTCGTCCATGGCTTGCCGAGCCGTCCTGTCGTAGCCGCTTTTACGGCTACAGCGACGCCTGAGGTCATGGAGGATATGCAGCGTCTGCTGCGTCTGGAGCAACCACAGGTATTCGTAACAGGGCTTGGTCGTGACAATTTGGAAATGTCGGTCCTTCGCGGGGAGAACAAGCGCGAATATGTGCTCGATTACGCGGCCTCCCATACGCACCAGCCAGGTATCATCTATGCGGCAACACGTAAAGAGGTAGATGATCTGAGCCAGAGATTGCAGGCGAAGGGGCTGCTGGCCGGACGTTACCACGCCGGCATGAGCGATGCCGAAAGGGCCGACAGTCAGGAAGCATTTCTCTATGATGATATCCGGGTGATTGTGGCAACGAATGCTTTTGGTATGGGAATCGACAAATCGAACGTCCGCTATGTCATCCACTACAATATGCCGAAAAATATGGAGTCTTACATCCAGGAGGCAGGTCGTGCCGGGCGAGACGGCGAGCCGAGTCAATGTATTCTGTTATTCAGTGCCCAAGATATCATGACCCAGAAATTTCTGATCGAACAAAATCCCCAGGAAAGCGAACGGAAGCATAACGAATACCGTAAGCTGCAGCAGATGATCGATTACTGTTATACCACCCGATGTCTGCGAAGCGCCATGTTGGATTATTTCGGCGAAGAGCATGAAGACAAGCCATGCGGCACGTGCAGCTCCTGTACCGATGATCGCGAGTTGGTGGACATCACCGTTGATGCTCAGAAGATATTCTCTTGCATCCACCGGATGCGTGAACGGTTCGGGGTATCGATGGTCGCTTCGGTACTGAAGGGATCCCGCGCCAAAAAAGTAATCGAGTACGGGTTTGACCGACTGCCTACATACGGCGTCATGTCCAGCAAGACGGAGAAGGAGATATCCGAGACGATCAATGTGCTCATATCGGAGGGATTTCTTGCCCTGACGGAAGGGCAATATCCGGTTGTTCGCTTGCAGAGTGGGGCAGCCGATGTATTGAAGGGGCAGCGGGAAGTGATGCAGCGCGTGCCAAGGCCTGCCAAAACAGCTGGCCAGCAGCGGAGCGGCAGTCGCCGTGATTATTCGCCGTCCGCGGTTAACGAGACGGTATTCGAACAGCTTCGTCTCATTCGGCGGGAGTTGGCGAGCAAGGAACATGTGCCGTCCTACATCATTTTTAATGATGCTACCCTGCGCGAGATGAGCGTTGTCTGTCCGCAGACCGAGGATGAGATGCTGAATGTCAAAGGGGTCGGGGAAGTGAAGTTCCGCAAATACGGCCGCCCATTCCTTGATTTTTTCCTCAAGGGAGCAGGGGAACCGGACGAGGCGGATGATCTGTATCCTTTTGAGTGAGCTAACACAAGGTCGTAACTATTAATTCTAGAAGGAAAGTGGACGAAATCATGAAGGTCATATTATCAACGTTAAACGCAAAATATATCCATACATCATTGGCGATACGCTGCTTGAAGGCATACAGCGAGAAAGACTTTGATATTGAACTCACGGAATATACGATCAAGGATCCGGTCATGAACATCGTCTCCGATCTGTTCCAGCGCAAGCCGGATGTCATCGGCTTCTCCTGTTATATATGGAACATCGAAGAGACCATCAAAGTGATCGATATCGTGAAGAAGATTATGCCGGAGGTTACGATCATTCTCGGTGGACCGGAGGTATCGTACGACACGGATTATTGGATGAACCGGCTGCTGAACGTCGACTTTATCGTCATGGGTGAGGGGGAAGAGACATTTCATCATCTGCTCCAGACGATTGAAGGAGATCGCAAGTTTCATTTCGTGTATGGGGTCGCCTACCGCAAGCAGAATGAAGTCATCGTGAACCCGGGCAGACCGAAGAGTGTGCTGGCAGAGCTACCTTCACCGCATCGCTTCGCGGAGGATATACCGCATCTGGGCAAACGAGTAGTCTATTTCGAGACAAGCCGCGGTTGTCCCTTCAGCTGTCAGTTCTGTTTATCCAGCATTGAGGTAGGGGTGCGTTACTACGACATCGAGCGGACGAAATCCGACATTCTTTACCTGATTGACCAGGGGGCCAAATTAATTAAATTCGTGGACCGGACGTTTAATATCAAACGCGACTATGCCCTGGAAATGTTCGAGTTCTTGATCGAGAATCACGGCGGCTGCGTGTTCCAGTTCGAGATTACGGCGGATATCATGCGCCCCGAAGTGCTGGATTATCTTGCTCAAAATGCTCCTCCGGGAATATTCCGATTCGAGATCGGGGTCCAATCTACGAACGATCCGACCAATGAGTTGGTGAAGCGCCGTCAGAACTTCACCAAATTATCCCGCACGGTGACGATGATTAAGGACAGCGGCAAGATTGACCAGCATCTGGACCTCATTGCCGGTTTGCCGGAGGAGAATTATGATACCTTCCGCAAAACGTTCAACGATGTGTTTGCGCTTGGACCGGAGGAGCTCCAGCTTGGATTCCTGAAGATGCTTCGGGGAACAGGCCTGCGAATCGACGCAGATAAATATAAATATACGTATATGGACCATGCTCCATATGAAATATTAGGTAGCGATGTCCTTCCCTTCTCGGATATCGTCCGCTTGAAGCGGCTTGAGGATGTGCTCGAGAAATATTGGAACGCGCATCGGATGGATCATACGCTGCACTATCTGATGAAGCACGAGTTCTCATCGCCCTTCGACTTCTTCCAAGAATTTGGCGACTATTGGGAAGGGCAGGGCTGGCAGAAGATCGGCCATCAGCTTGAGGATCTGTTCACCCGTCTGACCGCATTCCTGGAGTTTCGGCAGACGCCGCGTATGGATGTGATCTCCGGGTTGATGAAATTCGACTATTTCCTTGGTCACAAATACAAGCCGCGCAAAATCTGGTGGGAGCATACCCAGGACAAAGCCCAGTGGAATGCGAGTGTGCGCAGAATTATAGAAGAACCGTCGGTGCTCTCCGGAGGATTTGCTGAGATGGGTGTCACTGAGCGTGATCTTCAGAAGCATGCGATGATTGAATCGCTGCCATTTGATCTGGACGACGTCATTCAAGGCGGCAGCGGCAAAACGAATGGAACAGAGGGAGAAACTCCGACGGCAACCACGCTGCTGGTCATGTATCAGCAGGACGACACAGGTCAGCCGCGCTACTTCACGATGCCAGCGGGTTAGCGGGTGGCTGCAGGTACACAACATAGGGCTGTCCCAGAAGTAAGGTTCAATTGCTCTTGCAGACAGCTCGAATCGAATAATGACGGCGCTAAGGGATACCTCCCTGCGCCGTCATTTTTGTGTATCGATCACTTGGCCGATTATTGATGAGCGAAGCTGGTCCTATAGCAGAAAACGCCTGAATCCCCCACAGCAACAACAAGTAGGGCATCTCTGCAAGATCTAGGATCTTTGAGACACCCTGCTTAAATAACTATAATACGTGCGCTTTCTCAGGAGGTGTGTCGTCTGCCTTCTGCGTATGACGTTCCAGCCAGTCCAGCAGGTGGGCTGCTACCTCGTCACGGTTAATCTCATGCAGCATTTCGTGCCTGCCGCCAGGATACAGGCGGTATTCCAGATCCTGAACGCCGTATTTGCGGTATAGCTCAATTAAGCGCCGAACGCCTTTCCCGCGTTGACCGACAGGGTCGTCCTCGCCGGAAAAGATGTAGACCGGCTTATCCTTCTGCAGGCATCTCATCAATTTAGGCTTATGAATTTGCGTTAAGAGCTGGAAAAAGTCACGGAAAAAACGGGCGCTGCACACTTGACCGCAGTAAGGATCATGGATGTACTTATCGACTTCGGCTTCATCGCGCGAGAGCCAATCGAAGGGCGTGCGGATGATGCCGAAGCCTTTGCTGTATGGTCCGAACACGATGGCATTCAGCATCAGGCTGCGGTGAGTATCGCCCTTCAATAGGATCTGGGCAGCAGCCAGGTTGATACCGAAGGGCAGCATGCCTTGCGGTCCATTGGAGCCTGACAGAATGAAGCCATCGAATTGATCACCGTCTGAACACATCATTTTTTGGGTCAAAAAAGAGCCCATACTATGTCCCATCAAGTAATGTGGGAGCCCGGCGTAACGCTCGCGGAGCACAGAGGCCAAGGCCAACTGATCCTCAATCATGCCTTCAAAGCCGTTAGCGCCGGCATCGCCCAGGAGCTCTATCTTTTCGACGGTTTTGCCATGACCGCGATGATCATTGCAGTATACAGCGTAGCCGTGTTCAGTCAGCAGGGCAGCAAGCTCCTCGTAACGATAGCCGGCTTCGCACATGCCGTGGGCGATTTGCAGGACCGCGCGGACATTCGTATTCGGATCGGGCAGCCACTCATACACAAACACATGCATGCCCTGCGAGTTGAGCATCGTAAACGTATCGGTTTTCATATGTTGGTTCAGCACCTCCATAAAAACAAATGGTTTACATATTAATACCCATTTTAGTTAAGGAAGATAAGATCTTAGAACGGTGGATTCTCCATCCAGTGTATACGCGCCCAGATTGGCCGGCAGCAAGAAGCATTGACCCGAGCTGTACGAGATGGATCCTCCGTCCCAAGCTAAGGTGCCCTCACCGTCGCAGACCACCAGGATGGTAAAGCTGTCGCTGGCTGTGGATAGCGACCAGGATCCTTGAACGAGCCCTTTTTCTACGACAAAATAAGGGGATCTGGCAAGTTCAAGCCATTGTCCAGCCACGGCGTTGTCCGTACTCATGGCTGTTGCGCCAGAACCTTCATAGGCGGTTACGTTCAAAGAATGCTCGATATGCAGCTCGCGCGGCTGGCCGTCCAGGCCCGGACGATTATAATCGTAGATCCGGTAGGTAGTATCCGAGTTTTGCTGGATTTCCGCAACCACTACGCCTGCGCAGAGCGCGTGTACTGTACCGGCAGGAATATAGAAGCTGTCGCCGGCCTTAACGGGCAGTTCCTGCAGTTGATCCATTACCGTGCCATTCTCCATAGCATCCTGCAGAGTCTCGCGGGTAACCCCCTCGCGCAGTCCATAGATAATCTTCGCACCAGGTTTAGCGTCCAGTACATACCACATTTCGGTCTTGCCCAGCTCGCCAGAAGGAAGTCCTTCATAATCGTCGGTGGGATGAACTTGAACCGAGAGATCGTCATTGCAATCCAGCAGCTTAATTAAAAGCGGGAACCGGCCATTCACTTCCGAGAAACCTTTGCTGCCGAACCACTCCAGACCGAACTGTTCACGAATTTGGTCCAGTCCTTGGCCCGCTAACTCGCCGTTGGCCACGCGGGATGTGCCGTTTGGATGATCCGCAATCATCCAGCCCTCGCCGATATGCCCTTCCGGAATGTTCAAGCCGAATTGGGTAAGCGCTCGGCCACCCCATACGCGTTCTTTGAATTCAGGTTGAAATAATAAAGGATATGGTTGTGTCATTACATGTTCAACTGCCTTTCACTACGTTTTTTTTCGTTCGATTGCGATTAGATAAGGTGCTTCGGAACGCTGGAGTCCGCGGTACATCACGGTTTGAACCGAGGATGATGGCAGACTCGCAGTCCATGATTCAACAGCGGCCGCTTCGCGCTCGCCACCTGCGTGCCCCGGGTAGAGAACAATCGTAACAACGCCCCCGGGACGAAGCAAGCCAATGGCTGTTTCGAGTGCAATCAGCGTGCTGTCTGTTTCGGTAATGACTCGCTTATCCGCGATATCTGCGGGCAGATAACCGAGATTGAACATAACCGCGCTCACCTGGCCGTGTTCATGCTCTGGTATTAGCGTCTTCATGTCGGCGTGGCTGCCGAGCAGCAGCGACACTTGGGCGAGATTCGTTAATGAAGCTCGGTCCAAGCGCTCTTGAGTAAGTCGCAGCGCCTCATCTTGAATATCCAGCGCATATACTTGGCCCGATCGGCCGGCACGCTGGGCAAGCAGCAAGGTGTCAGCCCCTGTGCCGGCGGTTGCGTCAATCGCGATATCACCGGGATGTACTCTGTCCATAATTAGCTTATGTGCAAAGCTAAGTACCGAAAGGAAACCCATCAGGACACCCCCCACAGTTTACCTTGCCACGTATCCCGCCGCTTTAACTCGCATCGATGCCGTTGAGCACTTCCCATTTCCGCAGACTCCACATCGGACCGATTAAGAGATCGCGCGGGGCATCTCCGGTTAACCGGTGAACGATCATGTCAGGCGGGAGGAATTCCAGACTATCCACGATGAGCCTTATGTATTCGTCTTGTTCCAGGAAGCGAAGCAGTCCGGCTTCGTACTGTTTCACCATTGGCGTTTTGCGCATCAGGTGAAGCAGGTGGATCTTGACGCCCTGCACATCCATTTGGGCAACGGCTTTGCCCGTCGCCAGCATCATGTCACGATCTTCTTGCGGCAGGCCGTAAATGACATGGGTGCAGACCCGAATGTTATGCTTGCGCAGCTTCTCAACCGCTTCAAGATAGCATTCGGTGTCATGGGCGCGGTTGATCAGTTCAGAGGTCGAGTCATGTATGGTCTGAAGCCCCATCTCGACCCAGAGGTAGGTTCGCTCGTTCAGTTCGGCTAAATATTCCACAACATCATCGGGCAGGCAGTCTGGACGGGTGGCAATCGATAGGCCGACCACGCCCGGTTGCTGCAGGATGACTTCGTAATATTCCCGCAGCTCCTCAACGGGTGCATAGGTGTTGGTATATGCCTGGAAATACCCGATGTACTGGGCGTTGGGCCACTTTTGATGCTGTCGGTCACGAATCGTATTGAACTGCGTGACGAGATCGTCTCGTCTGCGTCCGGCAAAATCGCCTGAGCCGCGAGCGCTGCAGAATGTACACCCGCCTTTGGCAATGGTGCCGTCGCGATTGGGACAAGTGAACCCGGCGTCCAGCATGACCTTAAACACCTTGTTCTGGAACTGTTCGCGCATTTCATAATTCCATGTATGAAATCGTTTATCGCCCCATAGCTGCGGTACCGGAATAATTGGTGTGTTCATGTGTTCTCCTTTATAACGGTTTAGCTGCGTAATTCAAAGTATACCGTTTTTATCTGCAATTTGCTTAAGCCGTCCGATACCATTATTGTAACAAAAACAACCCTATTTCGTCATAGGGGGGTCTTACTGCCTATTTACAGCGTTGTTACTTGAACGGAGCACACGTTATTTGGTATATTTAAAGTAGATAAATAAAGATTGGTTTCAACCAATTTTGGTATGGGTAAATAACGGATAGAATTCATATTTGTGTGACGTCATGGATACAATAAAACCGTGAGGTGATGACGAATGAATTCATCGACAGTTAACAATGAAGGAAGAGACAAAATCGCTGTGGAGCTTACCCCGAACGAAGCATTAGCACTGACCGGCGTGGAGTTCAACTCCAATCGGGACGTGAAGGCTTCGGCACGTCGCAAGATTCGGGCCGCCTTTGAGAAGACGTTTGATTTTACGCCGGACGAAAGGTAGAATGTTCTCAGTTTAACCATCGCGGAACCCCAATTCCAAATATAAGAGAGGGGAACCTCATTCTTTGCGCTGGAGCAGAGAATCAGGTTCCTTTTTCTATGGCTGCTCTTTACATTTACGTCGAACTTCGTCACAATAATGCAGTATCCTAAGATTATTCTAAATTTATTGGAAAAGTGCTGTGGAGGTATGTCATGCGTTTACGCGGGAGAAAAGGTATACGGGAAAATCTGGAGCAACAGGAAGACCTGGTCGTTTTGGACCCCGGTCAATATAGAGGGAAGTGGGCCGAACTGTTCGGCAATGATCTTCCGATTCATGTGGAATTCGGTATGGGCAAAGGTCAATTTATCAGTCAGATGAGTTATAAGCACCAGCAGGTCAACTTTATCGGCGTTGATATGTATGACGAACTGATTCGCCGTGCGAGCGAGAAGGGACGTCTGGCTTGGTCGGAAGAAGAAGTCGAGACGCCGCCGAACCTGAAGCTGGCCTTGTTTAATATTGAGAATGCGGAGCAGGTATTTGCTCCAGGCGAAATTGAGCGGATCTATCTGAATTTCAGTGATCCATGGCCGAAAGCCAAGCATGCTCGTCGCAGGCTCACGCATCCTCGCTTTCTGAACAAATATACACAGATTCTTAATGAGCGAGGCCAAATTCATCTGAAGACCGACTCGGTGACGTTGTTCGAATTCTCTCTGAATTCGTTCGCAGACTATGGTTTGCAGATGACGAACATTTCGCTCGATTTGCACCGGGATGGGCTCAATGAAGAGCATGTCATGACAGAATATGAGACGAAGTTCGTCGGTCAGGGCATGCAGATCCATCGCTGTGAGGTTATGCTTGGTAAGCAGGCGCTAGAAGAATATAGCAAAGATCGGCTTGAGAAATACGGCAATTAAGACTATGAACAGGGTCCTTACTCTATGATAGCGTTTACAACTATTATAATAGAAGAAACGCGTCAAAAAAGGTGTACTCCATCATGAGGAGTACACCTTTTCGTTTTCCAGCATTTCCATGATGCTCCGTGCGCTTTGCATCGGATGAAATCTCTCAATATTCTCCAAATTCCGCAATCGTTGTTCCTGAATCTGCTCATAACGATGGAGCAGCTTGTTCATCCAGCTACCGATAACTTCCAAAGAATGGATAGCTCGCCAAGTCCTTGTGCTGTGAAGTATTGGCAATTCTCTTCTTCCTGTCCCGGAAGCGTTGATGGAATAACATCGGGATTCCTTTGGCCAACCCTTCCGTACAGGTCATGCCGCCTGGCTTGGTGACCAGTAGGTCGGATACCTCCATCAGCTTATCGATCTCGCGCGTAAACCCCAGAATATGAATATGTTTGTGCTGGAAACGCGGGTTTTGTTCCATGGCTTCACGCGCTTCCTCGTTATGGCCCAGGCAGAAAATGATCTGTACATCCTTTCGCCATCTTGTCAGGTAGTCATGTACGACTTCGTCATTCATGATGCCCCATCCACCGCCCATGACCAGTACGGTCGGCATTTCGGTCAAACCGAACCGTTCCCTGATTTCGTTCTTGCCCGGGTGTGTCCAGAAGTCGGGATGGATCGGAATACCGGTCACTTGGATTTTAGCCTGGGATACCCCGCGGTTCAGCAGTTTGCGCTTCACTTCCGGGGTGGATACGAAATAACGGTCGACCTCAGGGCTAATCCATGTATCATGAGCATCGTAATCGGTAATAACGGTACACAGAGGCACATTGGTGCCTAGCCGTTTTAATCGCGAGATGACGGCGCTTGGTATGAAATGGGTACAGACGATAATATCGGGACGAAGCTGGCGGACCACATTCTTCGTGCTTGTATAGAACATGCGGTGCAGTGCCAGTGCCGTGAATCGGTTGAACGATTTCTGATGTCGGTACATATAGCCGACCAGCCTTGGTCTGGTTGTAATGGTTTTGCGATAGGCTGATATGATCATCGGAGCGATTTTGGGATTCAAGAAACTCCCGAGCTCTAGCACTTTGGTCTGTATGTTAGGCGATAATTGACGCAGACTGCTGGAGAGTGCGTGAGCAGCCTGTGTATGGCCTGCACCAAAGCCTTCCGATAAGAGCAGGACTCTTTTTTTAGCCACTAATGTTCACCCGTTCTGCAGCTTTATTCTTTAACTTTAACATATCGGCTTCGGGAAAAGAAATCAACGGTTTGCGGATCAAAAACAAGGGACTTTGGTCCTGGAAGCAATGCGCGACAACGGCAAGCAAACGGACGGGAAATACTACTTAAGGGGCTCGTTAGCAGCGCGGATTATGTAGAAAATCAGGGCCCGCAGTCTTTTGACTTGACCTTAAGTTGTCGCTACAATGATTCAAACAGTCGCCAAAAAGTTTATTTAGAGAGAGAGTGTTTAAACCAAAACTTTTTGGATGCCTGTACCGTTTATTCATTTGACGGAGGATCGTCGAAGAAAAAAATGGGCGGCCAAAGAAATAAAAAGTAAGAAAACAGATGAAAATAAGATCTATAGCCGTTTGAAACGAAGCTTGCTGGCAAACTTAGCAGAAGCTGAGCTCTTTTACGAAGTTTTTCCGTAAATTAGAGCTTTCCACGGTTTTGACAAAAGATTCAAAAGTGTGGAAAATCGTGTATGACGTGCGAACAGCCCCGCGGCACCGAGGCTATTGTAGACCGTTACACAAGTTACAGGGTCATGCATCAACATCAAAAATTAGAGAGAAATAAACACACAACACATTCTCGGGTTATTAAAAAGGGGGTAACGGAGAATCATGACAGACGCCATCTTTATCGCGCTCCAGGTGTTATTGGCCGCGGTGGGTGTGTACCAGTTCGTATTCTCTTTGTTTGGACTGATTAAGAGAAAAAAGAAAGAACACCATGCACCGAATAAATCTTTTGCAGTGCTCGTCGCTGCACATAACGAAGAACAGGTTGTCGGAGCCTTAATGGAGAACCTGAAGCAACTGAATTATCCGAAGCATCTGTACGAAGTATTTGTCATCTGCGACAACTGTACAGACCGTACAGCGGAGATCGTCCGTGCCCATGGGATGAACGCTGCGTGCGTACGAATCAGAATCTGCGAGGCAAGGGCTACGCCATCGAATGGATGCTCAAGGAACTTTGGGCGCTGCCGCGCCAGTTCGATGCGATCGTGATGTTTGACGCAGATAATCTCGCCGATCCGGACTTCCTGGTCGAGATGAACAACGATCTCTGCTCTGGAGCGAAGGTTATCCAAGGATATATCGATACCAAGAATCCGGAGGATTCCTGGATCACTGCTTCTTACGGCGTATCCTACTGGTACATTAACCGTCTATGGCAGTTGTCTCGCAACAACCTGAACATGGCCAACTTTCTTGGCGGAACAGGAATGTGCTTCGAGACCAATCTCTTGAAAGAGATGGGGTGGGGAGCTACGAGTCTCGTCGAGGACTTGGAGTTCACGATGCGCAGCGTTATGCGCGGAGTGTATCCGAAATTCAACTATAACGCCAAGGTATTCGATGAGAAACCGCTGACGTTCAAGCTTCTGCCAGACAACGACTGCGGTGGATGCAAGGGCACTTTACCGTTGCTCGTCGATATTTCTTCCCATTGCTGTGGCGTGCCATTAAAGAACGCAGCATCGTGAAGCTGGATCTGGCACTGTATGGCGTCAACGTCTACATCGTGCTGCTGACATTCTTGTTGACCGCGGTTCTGTGGATCGACAGTTCCTTCTTCAATGGACCGAACATCGCGAATTTGTATGGCTACCTGCCGTTGTGGCTCAGCTTCACCGCGATAGCCGCCAACATCTTCACGTTTATGATCGCCATGGCACTGGAGAAAGTGAAATACAAAAAAGTATACTTGTACCTTGTGCTGTTCCCAATCTATCTCCTGTCGTGGTACCCGATCACGGTATACGCCTTCTTCACGCAGAACAATAAGCAGTGGAGTCATACGGAACATACCCGGGTTGTCCGATTGGAAGAGGTTCAGAGCAAACAAGGCTAATCAAATAAAAGTAAATAGCTGTTGACATGGGACGGTATACTTGATATACTGTCCTAGTCTGTTAAACAGAATATCTGATTGCAAGTAGAAGCGCCGCTTCTCACCTGACCGACATGCGTTGGCTGGTTTGATCACGAAATCAATGAATGGATTCAATTTCATTTGTGAGATGAGTATCAAATAGGGATGACGGTGAACGATCCGTTGTCCCTTTATTTTTTTGCAAACAGGAATTACAAGTAATCTGGAGGTGGAGGACTATCAGTAAGGAACATATGATCAATGACGAGATTCGGGCCAGGGAAGTACGTTTGGTTGGCGCTGAAGGTGAACAAATCGGGATTAAGCCGATTCGTGAAGCACTGCAGATGGCGATTGATCTCAATCTGGATCTGGTGAACGTAGCCCCTCAGGCGAAGCCGCCGGTCTGTCGCATCATGGACTACGGTAAATTCCGCTATGAGCAGCAGAAGAAAGAGAAGGAAGCACGTAAGAACCAGAAGATCGTGGACATCAAGGAAGTTTGGTTCCGCGCGAACATTGAGGAGCATGACTATCAAACCAAGCTTCGCAATGTGGTTAAGTTTCTGAAAGACGGCGATAAAGTGAAATGCTCCGTGCGTTTCCGCGGTCGTGAAATCACCCATGCGAACATTGGCCAGAAGATCCTGGAGCGTGTGAAAACAGAGGTCGCGGATCTTTGCGTCATCGAGCGTCAACCGAAGCTCGAAGGCCGTAGCATGATTATGATTTTGGCTCCTAAAGCCTAAGAGAAATTAGAGGAGGAAGTTACTACAATGCCTAAAATGAAAACACACAGCAGCCTTAAAGGCCGCTTCAAAATCACCGGTACTGGTAAAGTAAAACGCTACAAAGCATACAAAAACCATTTGCTTTCCCACAAATCCAAGCGTGCGAAGCGCGTATTGTCGAACAGCCCTGTTATGGCTCCTGGGGATGTTAAGCGTCTGAAGCAAGGTTTGGCTAACTTGAAATAGTAAACAACAATTATTGGGAGGTCTTTTGATATGGCACGAGTTAAAGGCGGATTTGTCGTTCGTCGTCGACATAAAAAAGTATTGAAGCTTGCGAAAGGTTATTTTGGTTCGAAACACCGCATTTTTAAAACAGCTAACGAGCAGGTTATGAAATCCCTCGTTTATGCATACCGGGATCGTCGTACTACGAAACGTAATTTCCGCAAATTGTGGATCGTTCGTATTAATGCGGCAGCTCGTCTGAACGGTCTTTCCTACAGCAAATTGATGCATGGTCTGAAGCTTGCTGGCGTGGACATTAACCGTAAAATGCTGGCTGATCTGGCTGTAAATGATCTGAACGCGTTCAACTCTTTGGCAACTGTAGCTAAAGAAAAAGTGAACGCTTAATTATACGCGTAATCGAAGAAACCGCCGATAACCTCGGCGGTTTTTTTTATATGCTTGCGGGCGATAAAACAAGCAAGGCCATACTCCCGGGAATAGACTAAACGGTACATTACCTGAGGAGGGAAACTTATGCACAAGCCTGTCAGCAAGGCGAAAGTGAAATCATATGTGGGCAAAGAGATTGTGGCGTATAAGAAAGACGGAAGCTCCGTAACAGGCAAATTGATCCGTGTCAGTGGCAACCGACTGTATGTGGAGCCGAAGACTAACAAGAAAGTACAGGTTAAGGCGATTCTGCCGCTTGCCCTGTTTGATCTGCTCGCTATAGGTACGGCACCAAACGCATTTGGTGGCGGCTATGGCGGTTACGGGGGCTATCCAGCGGATACCCTGGCGGTTATGGGCCTGGACCTGGCTATGGTTATGGTGGGTTCGGACCTGGTTATGGTCCGGGCTTCGGAGGCGGATTTTTCTGGTGATTAAGGGTTCCATGCCTTCTCTAATTCGTAGCATTGACTTGGTGAAATGATGCGCGTTATGGTATACCCAAGTTTCTGATAAAAAGCAAGTCCGGTCTGGTTACCGATATCAACCATTACCTTAGCACGTCTACATCCGCGTGATACAGCGAAACGTTCGGCATGTTCCATCAAACGAACGCCCCATCGTTTTCGCTGTGCTGTGGATGCAACCGCAAGCATATCAATATATAATAACTCGCCATGCATCATGAAGTGGATAAAGGCGAGAATTCTCTCGTCTTGTGTAGAAGCGACCAGCGTGACGCCGCGCCGAAGGCGAGCCGGAATATCCTTGCGGATCGCATCGATTTCCTTCTTGGTCATATGGGAAAGCGGGACGAGTTGAGATTCAATCAACTGCTGGATCATCGGGTCATCCTGCCCCGGTTTTCGATAGCGGATCACCGTTGTTATACCTCCCTTCACCGCAAATGGGAAATCGCTCACTCCATCATATGTGATAGGGAGTAAGAGGGTGTTTTGAGGCATGCTGATGGGGGAATTATGGTGATTGTGAATGAAAACCTTTCATCGGAAGTAAAATAAATGTGTTGACTTCTGGAATGAATGAATCATATAATGTTCCTAAACATTTTAACGAACATATCCAATCGGCAATGATGAGGACGAAGTTTAAAGGGCTCTTTTGCTCAGAGAGTGGATGGATCAGCTGAAACCACCACCATTACCCCTTTTATACGAGCTCACCTCGGAGCTGTTTCCCTGAAAAGTGCTAGTCTATGACTTTACCGCATTAAGTCGTAACAGCGTCTATTAGGGGAAATCGTATAAGTCCACGTTACGGACTGCAGATATTGAGGCACGTGTGTTATGTGCAGCGTTCTTCATACCTGCTGAGGCTATATGCTGCGAGGCATATGGCAAACATGGGTGGTACCACGGAAGCTAAACCTTTCGTCCCTCACACGGAGATAATCCGGGTGTGGCGACGGAAGGTTTTTTTGTTGCTTGGATGAATGGTGAACCAGAATGGCAATTTTTGAGAGGAGGATGACTGATGAGCGCGCAAACACCAGAAGTGCGGTCTACAGAACAATTACGAGAGAAATGGATGAAGCCCGAAGTGATTACCGGATCGGAAATCTTACTTCGGAGTCTTCTGCTCGAAGGTGTCGAATGCGTCTTCGGATATCCAGGCGGAGCGTCCTGTATATCTACGATGCGATGTATGGTTTTGAGGACTTTAACCATGTGCTTACCCGACATGAGCAAGGCGCCATCCACGCTGCTGACGGATACGCCCGTGCAAGCGGTAAGGTTGGCGTATGTATCGCGACCTCAGGACCTGGGGCGACGAACCTCGTAACGGGCATAGCGACGGCTTATATGGACTCGGTGCCAATGGTTGTAATTACCGGTAACGTTGCGACAACCTTGATCGGTACGGATGCTTTCCAGGAAGCGGACATCACTGGCATCACGATGCCAATCACGAAACACAGTTACTTGGTAAGAGACGTTAAGGACCTGCCGCGTATCATTCACGAGGCTTTCCATATTGCATCAACAGGACGCAAAGGACCGGTATTGATCGATATTCCGAAGGATGTATCGGCAGCCACCTGCTTGTTCCAACCGGAGGATCGGATTCAGCTTCGCGGCTATAATCCGCGAACGGTGCCCAATAAACTTCAACTGGATAAGCTGGCCCGCGCGATCGAGGATGCAGAGCGTCCGATGATTCTTGCAGGGGGCGGCGTCATCTACTCCGGTGCACATGAAGGACTGCTTGAGTTCGTGAATAAGACGGGAATTCCGATTACGACCACTCTGCTTGGTCTCGGCGCTTTCCCAAGCGGGCATGACTTATGGACCGGGATGCCTGGCATGCACGGAACGTACACATCGAACCACGGCATCCAGCAATCCGATTTGCTGATTAACATCGGAGCCAGATTCGATGATCGAGTGACCGGGAAGCTGAACGGATTTGCCCCGCACGCCAAAATTGTGCATATCGATATCGACCCGGCTGAGATTGGCAAGAACGTACCAACCGATATTCCGATTGTGGGCGACGTGAAGACCGTGTTTGAAATGCTGAATCCGATTGCGCCTTATGCAGCAAAAGCAGATGCGTGGAGAGATCAGGTCAGTCGCTGGAAAGAAGAATACCCATTCCGCTACGTGGATTCGGATACGGTGCTGAAGCCGCAATGGGTTATCGAACATTTGAATGAAACGACGAAGGGCGAAGCGATTGTCACTACAGATGTTGGTCAGCATCAGATGTGGGCAGCCCAGTACTATAAGTTCAATCAACCGCGTTCTTGGATCACTTCAGGGGGGCTCGGTACGATGGGCTTCGGATTCCCGTCAGCGATCGGTGCCCAGATGGCTCATCCGGATCGGCTCGTTATTTCGGTTAACGGAGACGGCGGGATGCAGATGTGTTCACAGGAGCTTGCAATATGCGCGATCAACAACATCCCGGTTAAGATCGTCGTAATCAACAACCAGGTGTTAGGCATGGTTCGTCAATGGCAGGAACTGATCTATGATAACCGTTATAGTCACATCGACCTTGCCGGCAGCCCGGATTTCGTGAAGCTTGCCGAAGCCTACGGCGTTAAGGGCCTTCGGGCCACAACGAAAGAGGAGGCTCGGAGCGCATGGGCGGAAGCGATGGAAACGCCTGGTCCGGTGCTCGTTGAGTTCGTCGTTGAGAAAGGCGAGAACGTGTATCCGATGGTGACGCAGGGGTCGACAATCGATCAAATGCTGATGGGGGATGCATAAGATGAGTACAAGACATAGCATTGCCGTACTAGTGAATGACCAGCCGGGTGTCCTGCAGCGCGTATCCGGATTGTTCGGACGTAGAGGGTTCAACATTGAGAGCATTACGGTGGGTCAATCCGAAGAATTCGGGTTGTCCCGGATGGTCATCGTAACGACCGGAGATGACACAACGCTGGAGCAGATTGAGAAGCAACTCTATAAGCTGATTGACGTCATCAAGGTTATCAATCTCAGTTCCAAACCGATGGTTGCAAGGGAGCTTGCACTGATCAAAGTCAAAGCAGAACCGTCGGCAAGACCGGAAATCATGGGGGTTGTTGATACCTTCCGTGCTTCGGTAGTCGATATCGGCACTAACAATATGATGGTGCAGGCCGTAGGCGATACGGTCAAGATCGACGCGATGATCGAGCTGCTTAAGCCTTACGGCATACAAGAGCTGTCCCGTACCGGAGTCACGGCGATGATTCGCGGGAATGCGTAAATTAGCGTTACGATAATTATACAATTTATCTGAAGATCGAAGCTTCACATCATAAGATCAGACGCCTGCAAAGATGAGCGGGTGTTTCAGCGGATCACCTATGCTTAGGTCAAGGGTCGGTTGAAATACCCGCTCATCATGAAGGGTCTTTAAAATTAAAGGAGGACTTATACAAATGGCAGTTACAACTTATTATGAACAAGATGCAGAGCTCAGCGTGTTGCAAGGAAAGACAATCGCGGTAATCGGTTACGGGAGCCAAGGGCATGCCCAAGCGCAAAACTTGCGCGACAGCGGCCTTCAAGTCGTAATCGGGCTTCGTGAAGGTAAATCCTTCGATAAAGCCAAGAATGATGGATTCGAAGTGCTTCCTGTGGCAGAAGCGGTTAGCCGCGCTGACGTTGTGCAAATTCTGATGCCGGATGAGACGCAAGCGTCCGTATACAAGAACGACATCGAGCCTAACCTGAAAAAAGGCGCAGCCCTGATGTTCTCCCACGGATTCAACGTTCATTTTGGCCAGATCGTGGCTCCTAAAGAGAACGATGTTCTCCTCGTAGCACCTAAATCCCCGGGACACATGGTTCGTCGTACTTATGTGGAAGGCTTCGGCGTACCTGGATTGATTGCGATCGAGAAGGATGCGACTGGACAAGCTAAACAAATCGGTCTCGCTTATGCAAGAGGTATCGGCTGTACGCGTGCAGGCGTTATCGAGACAACCTTCCGCGAAGAAACCGAAACTGACTTGTTCGGTGAGCAGGCTGTATTGTGCGGTGGTGTTTCCGAATTGGTGAAAGCTGGATTTGAAACGTTGACAGAAGCTGGATATGCGCCAGAAATGGCATACTTCGAGTGTCTGCATGAACTGAAGCTGATCGTAGACATGATCTATGAAGGCGGACTTGCAAGCATGCGCGATTCGATCAGTAACACTGCTGAATATGGTGACTATGTAACAGGACCTCGTATCGTTACAGAAGACACGAAGAAAGCAATGAAAGCTGTTCTTACAGATATTCAACAAGGTAAATTCGCACGCGACTTTATTCTGGAGAACCAATCCGGCCGTGCATTCCTGACTGCTACTCGCCGCAATGAGTCCGAGCATCCGATCGAAGTTGTGGGTGCAGAACTTCGTGAAATGATGCATTGGATCAAGAAATAGGAATATATAGAATTCATAAGGATATAAGCAGCCGGCGGCAGGGTTAATCAATGAACCTGCCGCCGGATGTTTACGTCAAGCGATAAACTTCAAGGAGGTGCCGACATGCGAAAGATTTATGTCTTTGATACAACGCTTAGGGACGGGGAACAATCACCTGGCGTTAACTTGAACACTCGGGAAAAGGTGGAGATCGCCCTTCAGCTCGAAAAGCTGAAAATCGACCGCATGGAAGCGGGGTTTCCAGCCGCGTCACCGGGTGACCTTGCTGCTGTAAATGCTGTAGCGCGTGCCGTTAAGGACGTAACGGTTATCGGACTCTCCCGTTCGCGCGAGAATGATATTGATGCGGTACGTGAAGCGCTTCAAGGAGCACAGGATCCGTGCATTCACGTATTTCTTGCTACTTCTCCGATCCACCGTCAGTTCAAGCTGCGAATGGAGAAGCAACAGGTGCTTGAAACCGCACAAGCTTCCATCCGCTATGCGAAGAAGTATTTCTCGAAGGTAGAATTCTCCCTGGAGGATGCGGGCCGGACAGAATTGGATTTCATGGCCGAAGTCGTAGCGATGGCGGTGCGGGAAGGCGCAAGCGTGGTTAATATTCCGGATACGGTCGGATATTTGAATCCGTCTGAGTACGGGGCGATCTTCAAATATTTGAAAGAGAGCGTTCCGGATATCGAGAAGGTCCAGCTCAGTGCTCACTGTCACAACGACCTTGGGATGGCAACGGCGAATACGTTGGCTGCGATTCTGGGCGGTGCCGATCAGATCGAGGGAACCATCAATGGGATCGGCGAACGTGCCGGCAACACCGCAATCGAAGAGATTGCGATGGCACTGGAGACGCGTGCTGAATTCTTCGGTGCGAAGACCGGACTCGTCCTTACAGAAATTGCCCGGACCAGCCGTCTTGTGAGCAAACTGACCGGGATGGTCGTTCCTGGGAATAAGGCCATCGTTGGAGCGAACGCATTCGCCCATGAATCCGGTATTCATCAGGATGGCATGCTGAAGGAGAAGACGACTTACGAGATTATGACGCCGGAGTCCATTGGGCTCAAGGAGAGCAAGCTGGTGCTCGGCAAGCACTCCGGTCGTCATGCGTTCCGTGAGAAGCTGCTTGATCTTGGTTATGAATTGAATGAAGAGCAGGTAAATGAGGCGTTCGCCAAGTTCAAAGTGTTGGCAGACAAGAAGAAGGAAGTCTCCGATGAGGACATTCAGGCAATTCTGGAGGAGAAACTCATCGATACGCCTGAAGTATTTAAGTTGGAGACCATCTTTGTTACTTACGGCAATGAAGCAACGCCTACGGCGCGTGTCCGGATTGCCACTGCCGAACAGACGATTGAGGAAGAAGCCGAGGGGAACGGCTCCGTTGATGCGATCTATAACGCGATTGACAAGGTGACGGGCGAGGACGTGACGTTGGCCGATTATTCGATCAAATCGGTAACGCATGGCAAGGATGCTCAAGGCGAAGTGCACGTCGTGCTGTCACAGAACGATGTGGCTGCACAAGGGCGCGGATTGAGCACGGATATCCTGGAGGCGAGCGCGCGAGCTTACGTTGATGCCGTCAATGTGCTGATCGAGAAGCGCAAGACGTTCAGCCGCCGGGAGCGCGCGACACTGTAGTTTTCCTGATTACAATACGTAAATAACAAACGAGGAGCCACTGTGATCAGTGGCTCCTCGCTTGTTATTAATAGGTGGACCGGATATTCTACCAGGCGTAAGCTTGCGGAGCGACGCCGCCGGGACCTGGAAAGATTTCGTCCAGCCGTTTCATGGCGGACTCGTCCAGTTCTACCTCCAGAGCGCGCAGGGAGCTTTCGAACTGCTCCAAGGTGCGCGGCCCGATAATCGGACCGGTCACAGCCGGATTCTGGAGTACCCATGCCAGCGCTACATTGTCCTGAGGCTCGCCAAGCTCTTGACACAGCGCGGCAAACTGCTCCAATTGAGGGCGCAACTGCTCTACGCGCTTGGCATTGCCGCCGCTGCGTGTGCCTTCGATCTGCTTCAACGCATTGCGTCCAAGCAATCCGCCGTCAAGCGGACTCCACGGAATGACGCCGAGTCCAAGCTTCTGCGAGGCAGGCAGCACTTCGAGTTCGGGCAAGCGGCAGGTTAAGCTGTATTTGTGCTGCTCGGACACCAGGCCGAGAAAATGGCGCTGCTGCGCAGCAGCTTGAGCGACCGCGATCTGCCAGCCTGCGAAGTTGCTGGACCCGACATATCCGATTTTCCCTTGATGCACGGCTACCTCGAATGCTCCCCACAGCTCGTCCCACGTAACGGAGAGATCGCTATGATGCATCTGGTACAGTTCGATATGATCCGTCTGTAAGCGAGCGAGCGATGCCTCAAGATGGCGTCGGAGCTTATAACTGGACAAGCCTGCTTCATTGTTGGGGCCATCCAGCGGATCGCTCATGGAACCGTAGAACTTGGTAGCCAGAACGACTTTTTCCCGCCGGCCCCCGCCTTGCTTGAACCACCGGCCGATGATCGTCTCGGTCAGTCCCGAGTTCTCGCCCCAACCGTAAATGTTAGCCGTATCAAAAAAATTAACGCCAGCGTCGAGCGCGGCATCCATAATGCGGAAAGCTTCTTTCTCATCGGTGGCAGGACCGAAGTTCATTGTCCCTAAGCATAAGCGACTTACTTTCATACCGGATTTACCGAGAGCGGTGTATTGCATAATCCATGATCACTCCTTCGTCGTTAGGTATAAGCCTGGATAAATTCAACCCTATTGTAGCTTAGTTGGAAGAAAAATGTAACCAATCGAATGCGAGAAACGTCAATAATATATAAGACTCTTACATCAAGGAGGATTGCATGAAAAAGAGGAACGATCGTCTTAGAATCATGATGATGTTGGCTCTGACAGCTCTTGTTATGATGCTAAATGCATGCTCAGATACGAAACTTGAATCCGCTAGCGCTACGAATGGCGATATTGCAATACCGAAGGCCATACATTTAACTGAAGAGACTAGGCAATTAATTGACAATACCTTCGAGTCCACCAGGAAGATGCAAGAGCAAATCCGGAACCATGCAGAATCTACTTGGCTTATCCATACTGAGGAAGTACAAATTTCACTCGAGGAATATGTGATGGCCAAGAACAATAAAGCGCTTATTTGGGCTTTGAATGAGCTGGAAGAAAAGCCTTCTGACGATGAGCAATTGCAGGAGATGATCGCTGATCGTTTATTGGCCAGTCATGCGAAGCAGTCAGGAATCGAAGTCACTCCAGATGAAGTGCACGAAGCGCTTGATCAACAGAGAACAATGCTACGCGCTGTTGATGTGACAGATCCGAATCATCAGGCGATTCTTTACATCATGGAGCAGCGGCTTCTCATGACAGGCTTAAGCGAGGAAGAATTTTGGAACAGTGAGGAAGTCTATAATAGCTATGAACAGTCGCTTTATATCACCAAGCTATCGCAACAAATCCGCTCGGATGGGAACCTCAAGGGCATGAATAGCTACGATGAGCTTCGAGATCAACTGCTTACCGACTTCATGAACAGTCGCACGATAGAAGTCCCGGATCTAAGTGAGTTCGTCTAAATACGGTGTTTTAGACAAAAAGTCATGGTTTAAGCTAAAGATTTCATCCGGATACAACCCCTATAATCGGGTTATATCCGGATTTTTTATTTTTTGTGGGGGTGAACTGAATGAACGCATTCAGAGGAAAGGTAGCGGTACATGCCATCACATGGGGCGACAACCATCTGCAAGCACTTGAAGACGCTTCCAGACTCGGTTATCGAGCGATAGAGCCTTGGCCTTCCTTTGCACTTCAATATGAACAGAATGTTACACAATTCAAGGAACTGCTGGCGCAGCATCATTTAGAGCTTTCCGGACTATATGGAGGTGTAGTGGGAGACAGCCGGTTTGCCGATTCGTCCAAGCGCCGGGAGATTGTAGATTACAATGAACGGCTGGCCCGATTGCTTGTGCAATGCGGAGCGAATCATCTGGTGCTTGGCCCGGGAGGGCCTCGTCATAAGCCGACCAGTCTGGAGGAGCTAAAGGTGGCCGCCGTTACGATTGCCGAGACGGCGCAGCGAACGCTTGAACTTGGTGTCAAAGCTTGCCTTCATCCGCATTTATGGACAGAAGTGCAGGATGAGAATGAGCTGGATGCCATTATGGAGCTATGTAATTCCGATGCTGTTTTTCTCGCACCGGATACGGCTCAACTGACTGGAGCAGGGATGAACCCCGCCGAGATAATCAGACGTTACAAGGATAGGGTCGCCTATGTGCATTTGAAGGATATGACGAAGGACGGTGCCGTCGCCGAAGATTTTCCGATGCTTGCGGGTAAAGAGGTCCCTGTATTTTGCGAGCTGGGGTTGGGGAAAATCGAATTCGATCCCATTATCGAAGCGTTGAACGATATGGGATACGAGGGCTGGTTAACCGTCGAGATCGACCAGTCGACACATACCCCGTACCGAAGCTTGGAAATATGCCGGGAGTTTGTGGAGCAGAGGCTTCAAATTCAGGTAAGGAAATAGAGTTGTTGGGCTCGATGCGAGAATGGATTATAGTGAAAGTATAATCTAACGGCTTGGAGGAACGAATGATGGAAGCATGGATGAACACCATTTCTCCCTATGTGAGATTCGTCAAAATCGTGAAATCGCCTTCACTATCCGGCGAGTGGATTGATTTTGATCACGTATTTACCTATATCGAGCAAGGAGAAGCTGAATTTATATTAAATGGGGTAAGGTATGCGGCGAGAGAGGGCGATCTTTTTTTGATGCCCCCTATGCTTCCCCATATCATTCGCACGACTTCAGAGGTCCCATTGATTCAATATATTATACACTTTGATCTTTACTACGATGATATGCGAAGCGGCTGGAAGGAAACAGGCCTAATAGATGAGCAGACCAGACAAATCCCGGAAAGGGAGCAAGCGCTGGCTGATGTATTCCCTGTTGCTCATTTACGTACTTCAGACCGGATGGAAGTAAAGAAGAGATTTTTGCTTATGCAAAAAGTGTTTCTCGACGAAATGCAAAACCGCGATCTTCGGACCAAGGCGATTGCAACGGAACTTCTTTATTTTTTCCACAAGGGACAGGTAGACCGCAACGAGCAGGAAGGCAAACTTACCAAAGGATGGGGTGTGTTGGAGAAAGCGATTAGCTATATCCATGCACATTATGCTGATGCAGGCCTGGATAATACCACGATCAGTCAGCATGCCGGTGTCTCGACGAATCATTTATCGTTCTTGTTCAAGGAGCAATTGCAAATCACCATTCAAAAATATGTAACCCATGTGCGGATCGAGCAGGCCAAAGCGAAGATGATGGATGGACATAAAACGATGACGGTCGTCGCGGAAGAAGTTGGCTTTTCCAGCATCCATTTGTTCAGCCGCTCTTTTAAAGCGACGGTTGGCATTACGCCAAGCCAGTTTTTCGCCGCCAACTCGGCAATCCGCAAGGAAGGGTAAAGAGGAGGATCATCATTTCCATGCAGAATAAACAAATCGTATTTACGGCGCCATGGCAGGTTGAGGTTCAGAATACAAGCTTGTCCGTTTCCACCATCGGTGAACATGACGCGTTAGTGAAAAAGATATATACGTTGATCAGCCCAGGAACGGAACTCGCCTGCCTTTCCGGCAATGAGGGATGGTTCGGAATGCCGGGCGTGCCCGGATATGCTGCGGTGAGTGAAATTATCGAAGTTGGCAACGGCGTCACTGAATTTAACGCGGGCGACATCGTATTCCATTACGGCGATCATTCGGCTTATCAAATCGTTTCTACCGAGGGCATGTTTATGAAAGCGCCACAGAATATTCCGCTTTCCTGGGTTCCGTTTACGCGGATGGCAACGGTAGCCTTCACTTCGACACGGATATCGCAAATCGAATTAGGCGATCACGTTGCTGTTACAGGTCTGGGATTGATCGGCAATATGGCTTCGCAGTTGGCTAAGCTTCAGGGTGCCAATGTCTTCGGAATCGATTTGTCCGAGCAGCGGCTGATCATGGCAGAGAAGACGGCGATTAGCGCGGCCTTGCATGCCGGACACGCCAACGTCCGGGAGGAGATTATGAAGCTGACCGGCGGCGAAGGCGTATCGACCTTGATCGAAGCGACGGGGGTGCCGAAAGCGGCCGTTGATAATCTGCCTCTAATCGCCAAGTTCGGAGAACTGATTTTTTTGGGCAGCCCGCGTGGTGAATACCAGACCAATGTTACCGAAATACTCAATTACGTCCATTTGATGAATTATGGCAGCATTACCTTTAAGGGTGCGCATGAATGGCGTTATCCGGTCGAGAAGAACGGATTTGTAAAGCATTCGCTCGTACGTAATTCGCAGATCGTATTTAGATTGATGGCCGAGAACAAGTTGCTCGTTGAACCGCTGATCAGCCATGTTTTGAAGCCGGAGGAAGCGGGTGCCGCTTACGAAGGATTAAGGAATGACAAAGAGCATTACTACGGCGTGTTATTTGATTGGTCCTAATAACATACTTATTACGCAAGGAGGAGACGAATACGATGCTGAGAGGATTAACACGAGCCGGACTAAACATGGTTGGCGACGATAAGCAGTTGCTGGAGCAGGCTTCGAAGAATGGTTTCCAGGCCGTGGAGCTTGATGCTGCAAGCTTGATCGAAGCTGAAGGACTGGAAGCAGCCAAGGAACTGCTGCGTACCCACAAAATGACGATGGGGGCTATCGACCTGGGCTTGGATTGGAGAAACGGCGAAGAAGAGTTTCAGGAAGGGCTTGCTTCGTTGGAGCGTCGTGCTAAGGCGGCAGCTTTGCTCGGCGGGGATGTCTGCTGCACGTATATATTGCCGTCAACGGACAATTCTCCTGCTGTGCTGGCCGTTCGAGCCGTTGGCCGGTTGCGGCAATGCGCTGATATCGTTGGCGCGCATGGTCTGAAGTTGGCCCTTGAATTCGTTGGTCCGCATCATTGGCGGTCGGCTTTCCGCTACCCGTTCATTCATACGTTGGAGGATACGTTGGCGTTCATTGATGCGATTGATAGAAATAACGTCGGCTTATTGCTGGATTCTTATCACTGGCATACAAACGGTTTGACCACAGCGGATCTGGAACGATTGTCGAGCAATCAAATCGCCTATGTTCATCTTAACGATGCCAAGGAAATGCCGATTGAGGAAGTATTGGACCATGACCGCTTGTATCCAGGAGAGGGCGTTATCGATTTGGGCGGCTTTATGCGCAGTCTGCAAAAAATCGACTATACGGGTATCGTTGCGCAGGAAGTTCTGATGCCACAGGACGATCGGGCTCCGCAATCGTCGGAAGAGGCTTTCCTGCGTTCGAAGACAGGCTTCGACCAGGTCTTTGCGCAGCTTCATTAAAAGCACCTCGTCCGCCGCTTATAGGCAAAACAAATCAAGTTCATAGTTTCTATATCTTGGTCAACCATAGGCATTCTATGTTACAAATGTAACTAGATCAATAAAATGACTAGTGCATTTATAAATAAGGAGTGACGTAGGATGGCAGAAACGAAGAAAATCGCCGTAATCGCCGGTGACGGTATCGGACCAGAGGTCGTAGCTGAGGCGGAGAAGATCATTAAACGTACCGAAGAGGTGTTCGGATATTCTTTTACAACGGAGCACGCGCTCTTCGGCGGCATCGCAATCGATGAGAAGGGCACACCGCTTCCGGAGGAAACACTGAGCGTATGTAAGAGTGCCGATGCTGTACTGCTTGGTGCCGTAGGTGGACCGAAATGGGATAACAACTCTAAAGAGCTTCGCCCCGAAACAGGACTGCTCGGCATTCGTAAAGAGCTCGGCCTGTTCTCCAACCTCCGTCCTGCTGTTATCTTCGACTGCTTGAAAGATGCATCCACACTGAAGCCGGAGGTTCTGGAAGGTACAGACTTGATGGTTGTCCGTGAACTGACAGGCGGTATTTACTTTGGCGAGAAGTTTAGACGCGAAGGCGCCTTTGGCGAAGAAGCGGTGGATACATGCGTGTATAACACGGCGGAAGTAGAGCGCATTGTACACCAAGCGTTCGAAATCGCTCAGAAGCGCCGGAAGAAATTGGCCTCGGTGGATAAAGCCAACGTGCTGGAAACTTCCCGTCTGTGGCGTGAAACGGTGAACCGGATTGCACCGGATTATCCGGATGTAGAGCTGGAGCATGTGCTGGTGGACAACTGTGCGATGCAGCTTCTGCGCCGTCCGTCCAGCTTCGACGTAATCGTTACGGAGAACATGTTCGGCGATATCCTCAGCGACGAAGCAGCTATGCTGACAGGTTCGATCGGTATGTTGGCATCGGCGTCGATGGGGCAAGGGGATTTTGGTCTGTATGAGCCAGTGCACGGTTCCGCACCAGACATTGCTGGTCAAGGCCTGGCGAATCCGATCGCAACGATTCTTTCTGTCGCTTTGATGTATCGCCTGACTTTCGGTTATGCCGATGCAGCGGATGCGATTGAGCGTGCCGTAGCAGAGGTCCTGGATGCCGGACATCGTACAGCGGATATTGCAGTCGACAAGAGCCAAGCGCTAAGTACAACACAAATGGGCGATCTGATTGCGGCGGCAATCCGTTAAGAACCGTTCATAGAATATCCTTATTTATAATCATTATAATAAAATAACCGCTATAATCTTGACTTTGAATTCTCTCGATGATAACATTTCTAGTGAATGTTCATAGGAACATATAATTGTAGAAAATACTCATATTTTTTACATATGTTAAGGAGGAATTCAATCATGGCAGAACGTTTGGTTGGTAAACCAGCTCCTGATTTCACAATGGAAACCGTATCGGGAGACGGTAAAGAATTTGGTAAAGTCAGCCTGTCCGACTACCGCGGCAAATGGCTCGTATTCTTCTTTTATCCTCTCGATTTCACTTTTGTATGCCCAACTGAAATCACAGCGCTCAGTGATGCTGCTGATCAGTTCAAGGCACTCGATACTGAGATTCTGGGTGTTAGCGTTGACTCGATCCACAGCCATAAAGCATGGATCAACACTTCGAAAGAAGCTAACGGGCTGGGCGCATTGAACTTCCCACTCGCTTCCGACATCACGAAGCAAGTGGCAAGCGACTATGGCGTTCTGATCGAAGAAGAAGGCATCGCGCTTCGCGGTCTTTACATCATCGATCCAGAAGGCGAATTGAAGTATCAAGTGGTTAACCACAACGATGTAGGCCGTAGTGTTGAAGAGACACTTCGCGTCCTCCAAGCGCTTCAATCCGGTGGATTGTGCCCGATGAACTGGAAGCCAGGCGACAACAACCTGTAAGCCGCTTCTCACAGTAAACTTTGACAACCCTCACGATCTGACACTTTAGTGCAGATCATGAGGGTTTTTTCAACCGATTGATTTGGTTATAAAATGGGAAGACTATTGTTTAGAGAAGCTAACATTAGTTGATATATAGGTAAGGTGTAGGCAATCATCCTTATATAGGAATTAGGAACCAATTTTTTGTAAAACTCTTTTTTCCTTGAAGGAATTAGAGTGGATGAAAGCGAATACAATAGTCAAACAATGGATGAATGGTGGAGGAGGGTGAACGGTATGAGTTTTTGCTGTGGGGCTAGTATGATGGGCACGAAGGTACGTTGAAGCATTATCGGACTCAGGTACATAATGTTCCCCTGCTGACATGTCCAGTATGCCATCGCGTGGAAGTGCATCACCGGGTTGAAAGCGAGTATGAAATATTAGCCGAGTACGCGCATGGTGATGGTGCTTCTCATGTGGATTTTCAAGAGTATGTGATGGAAGATGAGGAAGCCATCTTTGAGAATGTGGTCAACCGTGAATCGGAAGACCCGATGACCGTCGTCCAAAGTCAGATTGATCTATCGCTTGATCTGTTGGTGGTTGCGAAGTGGATGCAAGATGAGAAGTGGCAATTGGAACTGAAAAGACGTCTTGCGGTGATGAGCCAGCGCCGCCTCCGACTTCAGAGACAACCGTAATCAAATACAGTCAGAGCCTCGTGTGATACCATACCCGGGGCTTTTTAGTATTGAATAAGTGGGTAAATAGGATGTGTACCTATTGTGTTTGGCGGCAATGGAAATGACCATTTTAGTAAGGTTTCCATTATTCGACAGGATTTCTGATTGACGTTTGTTTGCCTTGGTGACTATCATGGAAGGAAGCAGATCGTGAGGCTGCTATTGATTCAAGGCGGACAAGCTCGGAGCACTTGTGTGTATCGTGTCGGTTTGGTGAGTTCAACTTTTCAAGAAAAGGGGGAGCCATCTTGTTGAGTCAAATCCGTGAATCTGAGTTGCAGGTTATTCGTTCGTTTCACACCAGCCAGCTTATTAGGAACAAGTACGAGAATATACTGGAGAATCTCGACAGCGGGATTATCCTCTTTGATAGTGACGGTGTATTGGCCTTTGTTAATGTACAGATGGCGAAATTGCTAGGCGTCCCCCGCAAGTCGTTAACCGGCTGCACGCTGACCCAACTCCTTCGTCATCCTCAGCTCTCCAGGTTTAAAAAGAAGAAGATCGTCCGTATTTATCGCGAGACCGTGTTTCATAAGCGAAGATTTCATGAAATCGTGGATGAATTTGGACGATCTTGGCTGATTACGATGACATATGGTGATCAGATGGAAGGCGATTTTTTAATCAGTGTGAAGGATGTATCCGATTTTAAACGTATAGAACAGAGTGCATACCAGAATGACAAACTCGCCATGCTCGGCAAGATTTCGGCATCCATAGCCCATGAGATCCGTAATCCGCTTACATCGATCCGTGGATTCATCCAATTGCTGCGGCCGCACCTTGTTAGTCTGGGTAAAGACGAGTATGCCCGAATCATTCTCACGGAGATCGACCGGGCGAACGACATCATCTACGAGTTTCTCAATTCGTCTAAGCCATCGGCGCCAGAGACGAAGATCGTATCAGTCTCATCTTTACTTAAAGAGGTAGTTCTGCTAACAGAGAGCGAAGCACTCATGAAAGGCTGTCAGATTGATCTTCATACGGATGATACACTGCCCGCTTACATATCGGTGGACGTGAAACAAATCAAGCAAGTCATTCTGAATATTATCAAAAATGCATTAGACGCTATATTCGAGCAACATGATGAAGATATTACCGGTATGATTCATATTTCAGCCAAGGATAACGGTAAGCATATTAGCATTTGCATTGCCGATAACGGAAAAGGAATGGATCAGAATACGCTAAACCATCTGTTCAATCCCTTTTTCACAACCAAAGAGAGTGGAACAGGGCTCGGTCTCTCCGTGAGCTACAGTATAATCAGGAACCATGGAGGTTCGATCGCCGTTGACAGTCAGGTTGGGGCAGGCACGGAATTTGTCATTACCTTCCCGAAGCTTGATCTGCCGAACGATGAATAGACAATTCCTATTCGATATTTCAGCAACTGAACAATAGCTGTTCCTGCGGAATGGCTTTTTCTTTTTGTGCGGATGCCTGAAGGGCTAATCCATAGTCTTCCCAGCGGGAAATATGCTTTACTTTTAAGACTGCCATCAAGTATGATGAAGAGAAAACCAGCTGAGAGGAGTTTAGCTTAGAAATGATTAAGAGTAGTCAGACCAAGATAGTGGACTGTACCATTCGCGATGGCGGATTGGTAAACAACTGGGATTTTAGCGTGGAATTCGTACAAAATTTATATGCAGGCCTAAATGAGGCTGGCGTGGACTATATGGAAATCGGCTATAAGAACTCACCTAAATTGTTGAAAGGCGCGGATCAAGCAGGACCATGGCGCTTTTTGGATGATGATTTCTTGAAGGAAGTCATTCCACTCAAAGGCAAAACGAAGCTCTCGGCGCTCGTGGATATTGGACGGGTAGATGTGGACGATATTTTGCCGCGTGAAGAAAGCTTGCTGGATTTGATCCGTGTGGCTTGCTACATTAAAGATGTCGATAAGGCGCTCGCTCTCGTTCAGACCTTCCATGATCGGGGATATGAGACTACGTTGAACATCATGGCACTCTCGAACGTAATGGAGAATGAGCTGCAGGAAGCGTTTGAGATGATCAAGGACAGTGTTGTGGATGTGGTCTACATTGTGGATTCATACGGAAGTCTGGATCATAAGGATATGGAGTACCTCGTGAATAAATTCAAGACACATCTGCCGGAGAAGCGTCTTGGCGTTCATACACATAACAATATGCAGCTAGCGTTCTCGAATACGCTGATCGCCGCTGACCTTGGCGTGGAATTGCTGGATGCTTCGGTGTACGGAATGGGCCGAGCGGCCGGTAACTGTCCAACCGAGTTGCTGGTTACGCACCTGAAGGGCACGAAATATGAGATTCGTCCGGTTCTGGATATTATTGAGCGCTTTATGATCCCGCTTCGTGAAAAAGAAGAGTGGGGATACATCATGCCTTATATGATCACTGGCAGTCTGGATGAGCATCCACGTTCGGCAATGGCGCTGCGCGCATCCGACGATAAGGACAAAATCGTAGATTTCTACGACAAACTCACAACGCCGGAAGTTACGTTCGATAATAACAAATAAGCGTGATAAGCACATAACCAGCAGTGTCTTCCGTTAGGAGGATGCTGCTGGTTTTAGTTTAGCGGGCTGTATTACGATTTCCAGAAAATAATGGTTGAAATTATATATTCAGCGTGGTATATTTATTTTTGTCTTCAAAAGACGTCATCAATTATAACGGGACGTAGCTCAGCTTGGTAGAGCACCTGGTTTGGGACCAGGGGGTCGCATGTTCAAATCGTGTCGTCCCGATTCGCTTAAGTATTAGAGCCCCGTATAAGTATTCGGCATAAACCCCGAAGCGTAATTTTACTTTCGTGGGTTGATATGCGGGTGTAGTTCAATGGTAGAACTCCAGCCTTCCAAGCTGGTAGCGTGGGTTCGATTCCCATCACCCGCTTTTGATTAAGTAAGACCTGAAACCCTTGGCCCACAAGGGTTTTTTGTTTGTCCTTTTTTGGCACAATACGGACTCCATCATGATCAAGTGGTTATTGAAGGGGCGAACTTCCCGAAATTATGGATTAAGCATTTCCGAACGCTCTCCAGCTTCGCGGCTTATCACCACTCGACTCAAAAAAGGAGAACCTACTAGCTGTGTGCTAACAGGTTCTTCTTCTGGAGTTGTATTAATCTGCTCACATGCTTTATTTCCTCTAACGGCACCCAGACTGGACCATAAACACTCCGCATCTTTAAGCGATCTGTGCAAGCATCCGGTATACCTTGTAATACTGCGCCATCGATAAGGTATATCATCACGCTTTGCTTCTTCTTGATGGCTATCTTTAGTTCTTTATCCCACATATGATTGATCACGCACCCATGACTAAAGTAATAATGTTAGTATATCAAAGGTGGGTAAAATTTACTATATCGATCATTGATTTTCACAGAAATTTATAGACTAACATGGCTTCCATCGTCCGCGTGCTTTTATTTGTGCCATGTTACAATCGTGTAGTCACAGTTAATTGCCTATTTGACAATCGATGATGATCTGCTATACTAACCGTAATTTGATTCTAAAGAATGCGAGGTACCTCGTCCAATGAAGTAAGACACCCTTTTCTCGATACAACTGCATGTGAAGTTGCAGGCGTTTCTCTACGGTAGTAGAGGAGAGATTAGGTGTGTCTGAATAGGGTGACTGGGTGCCTTTTTTGTGTTATAGCAGGCACTCTGTATGGTGGGTCTTTTTTTTTGCTTTACCCGCTATCTGTCCTTTGTTTCCTCAGAGCCATACCGTGATCATCTCCATATCTGCCGCAGGCCGCCGCCTGCGGTTTTTTGATTTTTCTCAAAGAGAGAGGATGAGGCTGTATGACGATGATTCTAAAGGCTACGAATATAAGTATGGAATTGAATGGAAAAACGCTGCTTGATCAGGTACAACTTGAGGTTGCCGAAGGCGAGCGCATTGCCCTCTACGGTCGTAACGGAGCCGGCAAGTCAACCTTATTATCGATTCTGGCGGGAGAGAGGGTTCCGCAAACGGGCAGGGTTGAAGCCATCCTGTCCAGAGATCGCTGGGGCTGGCTGAGACAGCAGGATGAACCGGAGGAATTCTTGATGTGTGCACTCGATGCGGTTCGCAGCCGCAGTCATGCTGCGCTGTGGGAGTTGAAATCACGGATTGCTGGGGCAGAACGACAGATGAATCGGCTTGCCGATGTGAATGAACCGGAGAAGCTCGTAGAACATTATGGCGATCTGTTAGAGCAATATGAGGCTCAGGGTGGTTTCCCGTGGGAAACCGAAGTAGAGAAGGCTATGAAGATGCTTGGCTTGGGCCAAGAAGTGTGGTCGGTCCCTTACAGGGAGCTTAGCGGAGGCCAGAAGACGAAGGTGATGCTGGCTGCGCTGCTCGTATCTTCGCCGAGGTTTCTGCTGCTCGATGAACCGACGAATCATCTGGACAGCGAGAGTCTCGTTTGGCTAGAGCAATGGCTAGTATCAACGTATAAAGGCACGGTGCTGTTCGTGTCACATGACCGGGAATTTATGGATCGTGTAGCAACGACCGTGTGCGAACTGTCGGATGGAGGGCTAACGCGATACCGCGGTGGTTACTCCGATTACCGGAAGGAGAAGGAGCGGGAGCTGCGCGAACAAGAGGCCCTTTACCGCAAGCAGGAACTGGCCCGCAAAGCGCTGGAGGAATCTATTCGAAGATACCAGGAGTGGTTTCATAAAGCCCACAACGCGGCTGGCGACGTAAATGAGGTCAAGATTACGGCGAGTTTCTACAAAGCCAAGGCAAATAAGAATATCTCGAGGTATCATGCCAAAGAAAAAGCGCTGGAGCGGCTTGAGGCGGAGCGTGTGGATAAACCGCGCAGCGGCCCCAGACTGAATATGGAGCTTGAGGGCGACAGCTTCGGTGGTCGGACGCTGATCCATGTGAGGGATATGAGCTTCGGCTTCGACGGCCATATATTATTTCAACAGATGTCATTTTACTTGAATCGCAGGGATCGCTTGGCGGTCAGAGGCCCCAACGGCAGCGGTAAAACTACGCTCCTGAGGCTGTTACTGGGTGAATTACATCCGGAGGAAGGAGAAGTTATACGGAATCCGGCCGTCAAGGTCGGCTACTTCTCACAAGAGCTGGAAGGGCTGGATCCCGGAACGACCCTGCTCGATAGCTTGTTAGTCATTCCAGGCATGACCGAGAGCCGTGCAAGAACACTGCTGGGCTGCTTCCTCTTCCGGCGGGATGATGTGTTTAAGAAGATGGGGCAGCTCAGTATGGGAGAGAAGTGCCGAACCGCTTTCTTGAAATTGTATTTCAGCGGCGCTCATTTGCTCGTGCTGGATGAGCCCTCCAACTATCTGGATATTGATACGCGAGAAGTCATTGAAGAAGTGTTGGCCAGCTTCCCGGGGGCGATTGCACTGGTATCCCATGATCGGTACCTGGTACGCAAAATTGCGAATCGCCTGCTGACGTTACGTCCGCAAAGCGCCCCCATTTGGTTTGAGGGGAGTGTTGATGAGGAGGAGGAACAGGCGTCTCGCGTCGGTGTCATTAAGGGAGATAGTGCAAAGGACAATCGACGGATGGAATTGGAGTACCGTATCCAGGAACTGCTGGGTTTATCCGGTGCTGGCCTAGATGAGGAGACATCCGAAGCCAACTGGCTGGCCGAGATTAGGGAACTTCGGCAAGAATTAGCCCGGCTTCAGTCCAAGTAAGCAGCCCTGGCAAGGGTTAAATCGGAGCCGATTCGGGTAAAATGGGGAAATGAACCTTGCCATATACCGTGAGGTTGCATATAATAGACCCTATATATTTGTATATGTCCAAATGCGTAGATGGAGAAAAGTAGCTAGTACCTCTTAACAGGGATGAGACACCATGGATTGAGAGTGTCTCTTGAGAAACAGGCTGGTGAAGTTCGCTCCGGAGCGGTTCCCTGAACACGGCATCGGCCGGATCAGTAGGGGATAACGGGTCCGATTCGTTACGTCGGTCAAAGTGAGCATAGTAATGGCCTACAGGTCGGTTATAAATGCTAACAAGGGTGGTACCACGGTCTCTTCGTCCCTTTATGGGAGAAGGGGCCTTTTTTGTTTTCTTCAAGATAAGATGTAGTTTACTAAAGGGGTGTGCGAACAGCGATGAAAGAAAAATTGGAAGCACTCAAGCAGGAAGCTTTGGTGCAACTGCAGGCAGTGAACGATCCGCAGCAGTTAAACGACTTACGGGTGAAATACCTTGGTAAAAAAGGAGCCCTGACCGAGATTCTAAGAGGGATGGGCGCGCTTAGCGCCGAAGAGCGTCCTGTCATTGGACAGGTGGCAAATGATGTCCGCGGTGCAATCGAGGAAGTCATTGCCGGTAAACAGGAGGCTTTCTTGCAGCAGGAGACCGAAGAACGTCTGCGTGCCGAGAAAGTGGATGTGACCCTGCCTGGCCGCAAGCTTACACAAGGTGCCGTCCATCCGTTAAGCAAAGTCATTCAGGATATCGAAGATATTTTCATTGGCATGGGTTATCAGGTGGCTGAAGGACCTGAAGTCGAGACGGATTACTTCAATTTCGAAGCGCTGAACTTGCCGAAGAACCATCCGGCACGTGATATGCAGGATTCCTTCTATCTGACAGAAGACCTGTTAATGCGTACACAGACCTCGCCGGTACAAGCGCGCACGATGCTGTCCAGGCAAGGGAAAGTTCCAGTCAAGATTATCTGTCCTGGCCGCGTATTCCGCCGGGATGATGACGATGCAACCCATTCCTTCCAGTTCCATCAGATCGAGGGACTCGTGATCGGCGAGAACATCCGTATGAGCGATCTAAAAGGGACACTGTTGCAATTCGTAAAGGAAATGTTCGGTGAGGATACACAGATTCGTCTGCGTCCGAGTTTCTTCCCTTTTACGGAGCCGAGTGCTGAAGTGGACGTATCTTGTGTACGTTGTGGCGGCAGCGGATGCCGTGTGTGCAAGCAGACAGGCTGGCTCGAAATTTTAGGCTGCGGCATGGTTCATCCGAAAGTGCTTGAAATGGGGGGCTACGATCCGGATCAATACAGCGGCTTCGCCTTCGGCATGGGGGTTGAACGGATTGCGATGCTGAAGCATGGCGTGGACGATATCCGGCACTTCTTCAACAATGACATGACGTTCTTGAAGCAGTTTACGCGGATCTAATTCTAACGATAAAAAGGGAAGTGAACATACAATGAAAGTATCAACGGATTGGTTGTCCGATTATATATCACTGGAAGGCGTAGACTCGGAAACGCTGGCAAGCAAGATTACTTCGGCCGGAATCGAGATCGATGTCATTGAGAAGCGGAATCAGGGGATCAGCAAAGTCGTTGTTGGATACGTCAAGAGTAAAGAGAAGCATCCGGACGCGGATAAGCTGAATGTATGTATCGTGGATGCCGGGCAAGAGGAAGACCTTCAGATCGTCTGCGGAGCCAAGAATGTAGATGCAGGACAGAAGGTGCCGGTGGCTATGGTCGGCGCGAAGCTGCCAGGGGGACTCGATATTAAAAAGGCCAAACTGCGCGGCGTCCTCTCGCAAGGTATGATCTGCTCGGCTAAGGAGCTTGGCATTAATGACAAGCTGCTGCCTAAAGAGCTGCAGGAGGGAATTCTCGTGCTGCCGCAAGGTATTGAAGTCGGGCAGCCGATTCTGGATGTGCTCGGCTTGAACGACGAGGTATTGGAATTTGACCTTACGCCTAATCGTGCAGATTGTCTGAGCATGTTGGGCGCAGCTTATGAAGTGAGCGCCATTCTCGGACGGGAACTTACACTGCCCCATCCCGAGAAAGAATTGATGGAGTCGGCGGATTCAGCCGCCGGCCATGTGTCAGTAACGATTGGTGCTCTGGAGCAATGCAGTCACTATGCCGCACGTTATATTACTGGCGTGAAGATTGCGCCGTCGCCGCTGTGGATGCAGAATCGCTTGATAGCGGCGGGTGTGCGCCCGATTAATAACATCGTTGACATTACGAATTATGTCATGTTGGAATATGGCCAGCCGCTGCATGCATTTGATGCGGATCAGTTGCAGGATGGATCTGTTCACGTGCGTTTGGCCGAAGCCGGAGAGATTATGGTGACGCTGGACGGACAGGAGCGCAAGTTGGAGCCTCATATGTTGGTTATTACGTCAGGCGGGAAGCCTGTAGCATTGGCGGGAGTTATGGGTGGATTGGATTCCGAAGTAACCGAGGGCACGGTGAATATTTTCCTCGAGTCTGCCAAGTTCGATGGCGGAACCGTTCGCAAAACATCCCGTCAGTTGGGACTTCGTTCAGAAGCGAGTTCTCGCTTCGAGAAGGAAGTCGATCCCGCTCGGGTAATTCCTGCACTGAACCGTGCAGCTGCGCTGATAGCGAAGTATGCCAGCGGCACCGTGCATCAAGGGGTTGTCGAAGCTGGCAGCGAGCAGACCGAAGGCCCGGTTATCACATTATCGCTGGAGAAGCTTAACCGTTATCTCGGCACTGAACTGTCTTTACTCGAAGTAAAGACAATTTTCTCCAGACTGCACTTCCAGAGCGGAGACGCGGCTCAAGGTCTGATCGACGTCCAGGTTCCGACCCGCCGCGGTGACATTGTGCTGGATGTGGATTTAATTGAAGAAGTTGCGCGCATGTACGGTTACGATAATATTCCCACAACACCTATCGAGGGACCGACAACGCCAGGGTCACTGACAAAACCGCAAGCGGTTCGCCGTTCCATTCGCCGCTTGCTTACGCACAGCGGTTTCCAGGAAGTGCTGGGGTATTCGTTCATCCATCCGAAGCAGACGGAAATGTTCACGTCGCTCGCTGAGGGCAAGGCCGTTAAGCTTGCAATGCCGATGAGCGAAGATCGTAGCGTATTGCGTACAAGTCTGCTGCCACAGCTGCTTGATATCGCCGTCTATAACGACAATCGCAAGCAGTCGGATTTAGCGTTGTTCGAGATCGGCAATCTGTTCCACACGCAGGAGGAGACCTTGACCAAGCAGCCGCAGGAGCGCCCCGTGCTAGGGTTGCTGTTGTCTGGCCGCAAAGGAATCAAACAATGGAACATCCAGCCGGTGAAGGTCGATTTCTTCGATCTCAAAGGCGCTTTGGAGACGGTTGTGGCTTATCTGGGTGTAGACGCAGATCAAATCACGTATGAGGCGAACAGTCCGGCAGGATTCCATCCGGGACGATCAGCATCGATATATGCCGGGCAAGGGGAAGACAAAAAGCTGCTCGGGGTTATGGGGCAGATTCATCCGAAACAACAGCAAGAGCTGGATCTGGAAGATACCTACGCTGCCGAGGTGTTGCTGGAGCCGCTCTATGACCTGACCAATGAACGGGTGGTTTATCGCGATTTGCCAAGGTTCCCAGGTATGGAGCGTGACCTTGCGCTCGTAGTGAACGAAGAAGTAGAGGCGGGTTCTCTGATCCGGGTAATCCAGGAACATGCCGGCGAACTGCTGCAACAAGTACAGGTATTTGATGTTTTCACTGGAAGCAAGCTGGGCGAAGGCAAGAAGAGTGTCGCCATCTCGCTTACTTACCGTCATCAGGATCGAACTTTGACAGACGAGGAAGTAGCTGGTGTCACGGAAAAAGCGCTGGCTGCCCTTGAGCAAACTTTTGGCGCAGAATTAAGAAAATAGCAGGAATTGTGAAAGCCCGCATCGAATCCATTACATCAGAGATTCGAACGCGGGCTTTTTTGTTCTAATTGAAACTAGGATTTGCATCAAGGTACCCGCAGAGTCCATAATTATAGTGACTATACTGTGTTATCATATACCAATCTTCGGTCCATTCTCGTTCCATTCGTATAAGAAGGTTTTCTTATATATAATGAAGAGAGATGGAACCCTATCAGACATCATAGAACCTACACATAATAGAAGGAGGGCACGACTGTGACTACACCGGACCGTCAAAGCGTTACCGTAGATATCTACGGAACTTCTTATAAACTATTAGGCAGCAGCAGCAACTATACGAGACAGGTAGCCAGCTATGTGGATGATCGGATGCGAAGTATATCCAAGGCTCATGCCCGACTGGATACCCCCCGCATCGCTGTGCTGGCTGCAGTACATATGGCTGAGGAAGCTTGAAGATGCAGCAGTACCAGAGTGAAGCCAAGCAATTATCTTTCGAGCGTAATGAACTGCACACGGAGCTTTCCCGAATTCAGGCAGCTCAAGTTGAGCAACAGGAGAGAAGCCGGCAGCACAGTGAAGAGTTGGAGCGCAAGCTGTCCGAGCAGACGACTCTTGCGGAGAAATATCGGACCGCTCAAGACAATCTCGTAGCCGAAGCTGAGCGTTCCAAGGAACTGCTTCAGAAGGAGTCTGATCGCGTTGCAGAGCTGTTGAAGGACAAACAGCAGCTGGAGTTACAATTGAAGGAGCAGCGCGAACAACTGGAACGAGGTCACAAGCAGACGCTTGAGGAAACGAAGCGGCGTCATGATGGT
Source organism: Paenibacillus sp. JCM 10914 (assembly GCF_001315105.1). GTDB lineage: Bacteria > Bacillota > Bacilli > Paenibacillales > Paenibacillaceae > Paenibacillus_AQ. Next base: position 82,389 of record NZ_BAZR01000004.1, read on the forward strand.
CAGATCGGACAGCTTACAGGAAACCACAAGCAGGAGCTGGAGAAGCTGATCCAGGGGCATCAGTTATCCATTAAGCAGGCAGAAGAGAAATCCACTGCACACATCAAGCAATTGGAAGAAACGTATAAGAAAGAGATTCAACTGACAGAGCAGCAGCATGTCGAGACAGCTCAGGAACTGGAGAAACAGCTCTCGGATCAGCGAAGCCGGGGCGGACAGCTGCAATCCAAGCTGTCTCAAGCAGAGAAGGAGTTGGCTACCACGCGCACGGACTCGGCGAAGTTGAAGGAGGAGTTACAACTCTCCAAGCAGGCCGGGGAGACGGCGCGCAATGAATTGAAGTCGCTGCGTGCCCAAGCTGAGAGCCTTACGAATGAGCTTCAGACTCGCAAACAGGATTCCGATAAAGCAGAAGAGGAACGGCGCCGCCTGCAGAAGCTCGTAGTGGATGCGAATCAGAATGCACGTAAACAGCAGGAAGAGCTTCAACGCATCGGGACGGAAATGCAATCCTGGCGAAACCTTGCGGATCAGCGTAAGGAGGAGACGGGTGAGCTTGAGATGAGAATTGTTGAGTTGATGGAGGCCAATGAGAGTCTGGAAGACGGACTTAAGACGCTGCAAGATGAGTTCCATGCATTGAAGGATGAGTCTGATCGTGCAGTTGCCGATCGTAAATCTGCACAACAGGAACTGAAGGAGCTACAATTCCGTTATGACGAGTTGGACCGTGCGGGCAAGGAGGCCAACCTGCGCGAAGAGGAAACCGGCAAGTTGTATGCGATGTTGGAAGAAGAATATGATACTGTTTCGACTCAGCTCGACGAGCTAAGAAAGACAGCGGCAAGCAGTGAAGCACATGCACGTGAACTTGAGGAGCGGCTGCAGGATGCCGAAGAGCGCGCAGCTGAATGGAAGGAACAATACCGTGAATGGATAGCCGAGCGGGAACAGATCGCGGCGGAGAGCCAGAAATTGAAGACTGAGCGCGATGAATGGATCCAGCAGCAAAGCACTTTGGAAGAAGAGTTGCAATCGTGGCAGCAACAGATCGCGTCGGCTCAGGAGGCGCGCGAGCAATTGGAGGATGAGAAGCAAGAGGCATCACAGAAGTACGACGAGCTTGGCGAGCAGTATGAACTGGTCATGCACCAGTATCAGTTGTTGCAGGCAGAGCAAGAGCTGAAGGCCGAGCGTTCTGCCCAGCTTGAAGAGGAACACCGCAAGCTCAAGGATGAATATGCGAAGCTTCAGGTGGAATATAACGAGTGGATTGAACTGATTGAGCAGGACCAGCGCTAAATTCTACCGGCGTAATCGACCTGAAAAAACCTCCGGATCCAGAGGAACTCTGTATCCGGAGGTTTTCATGCTAAGTTAACGTATTATTCTTCGATAATGATCTTCGAGATCATCTGACTGTGTCCGGCTCCGCACATGATGGAGCAAGAAACTTCGAATTCCCCTGCCTTGTCGGGGGTAACCACGGTGGTGTTGTTCTTACGGTCCAACTGCAGTCCGAGTGCAGGAATCATGATGCCGTGATTGCCTTTCTCGTTCTCATATGTGATTTGAACAGGTACACCCTTCTTCAGGTGATATTCCGCTTGGTCGAATTCGAAGTCGGTCCCTTTAATGACTAGCTCCGCTTCAGGTGCGACTCCTGTATCGGTAATGCCGGAATTTCCTTGTGGTTCTTCGCCGCCGCAAGCTGCAAGCACGAAGAGGAGCATACAAGAAATAAGTAGCGCCATGCCTTTTCTCACTATAATCTCTCCTGACTATGAATTAGTTGTGAATGTTAAATATTCCATTTCTATCATAGCTCAGTTGAAGCGGATATGCACACGCCTCATTTGAAAAATTAGTGAACATGGGTACTATCTTCCAACATGAACAGACCCTCTGTTGTTAACAACAGAGGGTCTGAATGAGGGGTTAATCTCTGTGGCGACTTTTTCCTGCTTCAAACGGTGTGGAGATCGGAATAAACAGATCGATAATTCCGATGACCAGCGCAGCGAGCAGAGCCCCTAGAATGGATACGCTAACGCCGCCAACGATGAATTGCGCCAGGTAAATGACAAGCGCACTCACAAGGAAGCCGACGATACCGCGTCCGAACGGAGTAACCTTTTTGCCGAATATCCCCTCTATAGCCCAGCCAAACAGTGCTATGACCAGAGCGAGCAGCAAGGCGCTCCCGAATCCGCCGACGGAGAATTGGGGAACAATCCAACCGACAACCATAAGTACAAGCGCTGCAACGATGAATCGAACAACATGCCCGAGGAATTGCATGGAACCTGCCTCCTTCGTGTATAACTGGAATGTTACGCAGAATTTATTATTTCCTCATGACATCAGGTTATGTGTGGAAGGTTTTTGGATTCCATGGTGATTTGGATCGGGTTTCGTTATAATATAGGCATTGATTGAGAGGAGTTGTGAACTTCTTGAACGACAAGATTTTACAAACTTTAGAATACCGGAAAATATTAAATTCATTGGCACAATATACACAAACCTCGATGGGAAAAGAGCAAGCGGAAGAACTGAAGCCGCAAACGGACTTGGAACCTGTCAAGGATCTGCTTGCTGCAACCGATCAGGCTTATACGGTCGACAGATTGAAGGGGAATCCGTCCTTTCGGGGAGTTACGGATATTAACGATGCGCTGAAGCGAGCACGGATTGGCGGCACGCTTAGTCCGCACGAACTTCTCGCTACCTCCAACACCATTAACGGTTCACGTCGAATTAAGCGATTCATCGCTGGCATCCATGAAGAAGAGAAGATCGATATACTTTTCAATCTGAGCGATCTGATATCCGAGCAGAAGCCGCTTGAAGATGCGATCCGCATATGTATCGATGACGCGGCAGAGGTGCTGGATTCGGCCAGTGCGGAGTTGGCCCAGATCAGAAGAGAGCTGCGGGGCGGAGAAGTGCGAATTCGCGAGAAGCTGGAGTCGATGATCAGATCGCAATCGGTGGCCAAAATGCTTCAGGATCAATTGATTACGATCAGAGGAGACCGTTTCGTGATTCCCGTCAAAGCGGAATACCGTTCGTATTTCGGAGGGATTGTGCATGATCAGTCTGGCTCTGGTGCCACGTTGTTTATCGAGCCCGAATCCATCGTAGCCATGAACAACAAGCTAAAGGAGACGCGGATTCGCGAAGAGCGGGAGATTGAAGTGATTCTGCAGAAGCTGACGGCCAAGGTTGGCGAGGAGGCCGATCTGTTATCGATCGATGTAGATTTGGTTGGACAGCTTGACTTTATGTTTGCCAAAGCGCGTCTGGCTCATGTGATGAAGGCCTCGCTGCCTCGCATGAATGACAGAGGATATATCAAACTGCGCAAAGGGCGACATCCGTTGATTCCTGCTGAACAGGTTGTTCCACTGGATGTGGAGCTTGGCAATTCCTACACGTCGATTATCGTAACGGGCCCTAATACAGGCGGTAAGACGGTAACGCTGAAGACGATTGGCTTACTGAATCTGATGGCAATGTCCGGATTATTCGTGCCGGCCGAAGAAGGCAGCCAGATGTGCGTGTTTGATGCGATTTATGCGGATATTGGCGATGAGCAGAGCATTGAACAGAGTTTGAGTACCTTCTCCAGTCATATGACGAACATTATCCGGATCTTGAATCAGATGACACCGAAAAGTCTCGTCTTGCTCGATGAGGTTGGAGCCGGAACGGACCCGGCGGAAGGCTCTGCACTGGCTATAGCGATCTTGGAGCATATTCATCGCATGGGGTGCCGAATGATTGCAACGACGCATTACTCCGAATTGAAGGCTTATGCGTATGAGCGTAAGGGTGTCATTAATGCGAGCATGGAATTTGATGTGAATACACTGAGTCCTACGTATCGATTGCTTGTCGGGGTTCCGGGGCGAAGCAATGCCTTTGCCATTGCGGAACGCTTGGGCTTGCCTGGCTCGATCCTGGAGTTCGCACGGGGCGAAGTGAAGGAAGAAGATCAGCGAGTTGAGCATATGATTGCTTCACTGGAAGAGAATCGACACACCGCTGAAGTAGAACGCGAGAAGGCTGAGCAGGTCCGCAAGGAGATGGAGCAGCTTAGGGAGCGCCATCAGCAAGAGCTGCAGAAGCTCGAAGAGCAGCGAGACAAGTTGGTCGACAAAGCGAAGAGCGATGCGAAGATCATCGTCGACAAAGCGCGAGGCGAGGCCGAAGAGATCATCTCCGATCTTCGCAAGCTCGCACAAGAGGAAGGCGCATCCGTCAAAGAACATAAACTGATTGCAGCCCGGAAGCGTCTGGATGAAGCTGAACCCCAGCAGAGCAGGAAGACGGCAGCTCAGCGGGCGATCAAGCAGCAGCGCAGTATCGAGCCAGGCGATGAGGTACGCGTCTACAGCTTGAACCAGAAAGGGCATGTCGTTGAGATGGCCGGAAGTAAAGAAGCGGTCGTTCAGCTTGGTATTATGAAGATGAAGGTAGGGCTGAATGATCTGGAGTTGGTGTCCAGTCCAGCCGAGTCGACCAAACCATCGCCTAAACAGCATGCTACCGTCCTTAAACGAACTCGTGATGCCAATGTTCGGAATGAGCTCGATTTAAGAGGGGCTAATCTGGAAGAAGCCTTGATTGAGGTTGATCGCTTTCTGGATGAAGCCTTCTTGGGTAACCTGGGTCAGATTTATATCATTCACGGCAAAGGAACCGGCATTCTTCGAACCGGAATCCAGGACTATCTACGGAAGCATAAGCATGTAAAGAGCCACCGGTTAGGTAATTATGGCGAAGGTGGAAACGGCGTGACGATTGCTGAATTGAAATAAACCATGTTCCATTGAATTTTCAGGAACCGTTCCTTCCGTCTTTCGTATAGAATAACAGCATAGGAATTGAATAAGAGGATGCGCCATCGTGGCGTGTCCTCTTCAGACGGGGAGGAACTTATAGTCATGACGGAAGCCATTGATGACTTATTATCGCATCCGGTGGGCTCATTGGCCGGTTATTTCTCAGTTGCGATTCTGGCGCTTATCGTATATTTGTACTGCTTCGAAATGGTTACGAAATATAACTGCTGGGATGAGATTCGCAAAGGAAACGTGGCGGCAGCCATGGTAACTGGCGGTAAAATATTTGGAATATGTAATGTGATGCGCTATAGTATAACAGCCAATACCTCGGTTTTTGGCATGCTTAAATGGTCATTTTTCGGATTCGTTCTGCTGTTAGCGGCCTACTTGCTGCTTGAATTTCTAACGCCGGTGTTCTCGGTCGACGAAGAGATTGGCAAGGATAACCGGGCTGTAGGATTAATCGTATTGCTGATTACCGTATCTTTATCTTATATCATTGGAGCTAGCATTACTTAGACGTCTGCGGGAGGATAAGACAATGAAGTATTTACCGCGCATTTTGTTTGCGGCCGCTTTGATTTTTTTCGTAGCTGGCATTATATTCATGATGTCGCAATAAGAACGCTTGAAAGGAAGGATAACATATGGAGCCAACGGTCTGTCCATGGTGCCAGAGCGAAATCGTATGGGATGAGGAACTTGGTCCAGAAGAGCATTGCCCGCATTGTGCCAACGAACTCAAGGGGTACCGGACATTAAATATCGATCTGAACGATGATGAGGAATACACAGAACATTCGGATGAAGAAGCCTATGAGGCGTCAGAGGAAGAAGAACAAGAGCTTCACAGCATGTGGGGGTCGGATACCGAATCTCTGGCCGCATTGAGAACGGTGGATAAGTACGGTGAGAGCCATGATCTGTATGCGTTTGAACAGACGGTGGAAGCCATTCTCGACGAACAGGACGAGGTGCCGGAATGTCTGCATTGCAGAGAGTACATGCTTCACGCTGGAAGTCAATCCGTGACGGAGCAAGGATTTCATCCGGTTGCGCCGTCATTGTTAAAGACACCCGTACTGAAACCGCCTTTCGAGGTGAACATCTATGTATGCCCTGGATGTTTCCAAGTGCAATATAATCTGGCAGAGAATGATCGCTTGGCGCTAATCAAGAACCTCATTCGACCTCAAGAGTAATTTGAGTATGGAAGCCCAGTACAAAATTTTGAACTGAAGAAGCTGTGATGCACAGCTTCTTTTTTGCATGCATTCATAAGAATGGGAGAACAGGGCAGAATACCGTGGACTTACTAGCTAAAGGGTGAGGGAGGAATCGTGGAATGCGATGGACGAAGGATCCCCAAGCCGTGCTGCTGCTGTCGGTTCATGGTTTATTTCTACTGGCGAGTGCGCTGTCAGGTACATTTCTTAATGTGTATTTATGGAAAAGCCGTCAGGATTACACGATGCTTGGTTGGTTTACGATCGCACAACAGCTAGCACTCGGACTCACGTTCTGGGGTGCTGGCAAATGGGTCAAAGAGTTCAATAAAATGAACGCACTGCGTCTGGGCATAGCGATGTCAGGCATATTCTACTTATGCGTGCTTTGGGCTGGTAAAGAGGCGGTTAATTTTATCTGGCCGCTAGGCGTGCTCTTCGGGATATCGCTCGGTTTGTTCTGGTTGGCCTTTAACGTCGTATATTTCGAAATATCGAACGCATCCAATCGGGATTGGTTCAATGGCTGGCTGGGGCTACTCGGCTCCTTTACGGGCATCGTCGGTCCGTGGGTCGCAGGCTGGGTAATTACGTGGATGCATGGAGATCAAGGATACCGATTTATCTTCACTGTGTCCTTAATCATATTTGGCGTAAGTGTGGTGTTCAGTTTCTTTCTTCAAAAAAGACCGGTGCAACGGGATTATCGCTGGTTGGAAGCCGTAGAACGTATGAAAAAGGACAGTATCTGGAGACATGCTTCACTTGGACTCGTGTTCCAGGGATTAAGAGAAGGCGTATTCTCGTTTTTGATCTCGGTGCTTGTATTCGTGGCCACCGGTCAGGAATCGAAGCTCGGGCAGTTCGCGCTGATTACTTCGGCGGTGTCCCTTGTCAGCTACTGGCTATGCGGAAAATGGTTCAAGCCGAGCTACCGCAAGCGCGGGATGTTCATCGGTGCACTGCTCGTATTCGTCGTCATTCTGCCGCTGTTGTTATCCGTAAACTACGTTACACTACTCATACTTGGGATTGGAACCGCGTTGTTCATACCACTCTATATGATGCCCGCAACTTCCCTTAGTTTCGATCTGATGGGGATCAACGAGGAGAGTGCTAAGCTGCGTGTGGAATTGGTGGTACTTCGTGAACTGAGCTTGACCATAGGCCGTATATCGGGCTTGCTCATCTTCATTCTTGTCTTATCATTTCGGCAGGATTCGTTAACGGTCACGCTATTGCTGCTCCTGCTCGGTATGGCTCCGATTGGATCATGGATATTCATGCGCAGACTGTTTCACGAAGAGCATCGGACAAGCGGGAAGTCCATGAGGAAAGATGCATCATATAAATAGAAGAGGGCGCGTGCTGTTTGCCCGGCAAGCGCCTTCTTATTGGATTTATAGTTCGACCGAGCGTGTCAACGAGAACCAGCTAAGCTCTTCCGGTTCTTTCCCGGTGATGGTTTGTGCCAGCAAGTCGGCTGCGATCATGCTATAGACGGTTCCGTTGCCGCCATACACTTCGATAAAAAAACTGTGCGGATATTCCGGATGCCGACCAATCAGCGGAATGCCGTCTTTGGTGGATGCGAACATGCCTGCCCAACTGCAGGCGATCTTCAGGCGGTCATTAAGGTTTGGAAACAATCGTCTGATCTCTTCAAGCAATTGCTGCCCTCGGACAGCGGCATACTGTTCAGGTCTGCCGGAAGGTGGAAGAGGTTCATCGAGTCCTCCGGCAATAATCCGTTGGTCCGGGGTTGTTCGAAAATAGAGATAGGGTCTGGCCGTTTCCCATAGTAAGGATTTCTCATACCATGAAGACAGATCGGGTACAGGCTCAGTCAGAATGGCATACGTATTCTTCAATATGGCCTGATTGTCAGGCTTCCACTCCTGTGTAAGGTATCCGGTTGCCCAAATGACCTGTTGAGCCAGGACATAGCTGCTGTTATTTGTATACAAGGTAGCATCATCTTTCGTGTAAAGAATATGATCAACCTCACTGTGCTCATAGATGCGCAATCCGTTCAAGCTCGCTTCATGCAGCAATGCATGACCGAAGCGGTAAGGATCGACATCTGCATCACCATAGGTGTAGATGGCGGCCTCTTTAGAGAATGGAAAGGCAGATTTTATTCGTTGTCGATCCCAGTACTCGACCTCAAAGCCTTTTCGTTTCAGCAGATCGTATTCCTGTCTTATCATACCGGCATCGTCAGGAGAACTGGCGTAATACAGGCTCGCTCTCGGAAAAAATGAGGGATCCGTAGAGAGCTCTCCGGCGATAGTGGCCAGTCTTTTCACAGCGGTACGGCACATTTTATAGAAGGTGGTTCCTCTATGGTCATCAAACTGCTTGATCAGCTCGGTTAACGAGTTGTCATTACTAAATTGCAGCAATCCAGTATTGGCAGAGGTGCTGCCTTCACATACGTTCCTTTTTTCCAACAGCACAGTATCAACACCTGATTTGTTCAACACATAAGCCATTAACGCGCCGCTAATGCCGCCACCGATCACAACGACATCACAACGGATCGATTCCGTTAAAGTGGGGTATGAACGGACCGGTTCCGTATTCAGATATTTCCAGGGGGTAATGCCGCCGGTTAATAGCATGACTTATTTTCCTCCTCATCGAGCTATGGGTCATGGATTTATTGTGTGCGTTCAAGATTTGTTTATGATCTTGATTTTTTAAAACATAGTTAGGGCGCGCTTGAGACATACTAGCTATCGTGCAACTTAAATGGAAAGGGGAACGAATGACATGACACCTAACCACCAACTGGAGCCTCTGTCCTCTAAAGAATTGGACTATATCATGGATTGCATCTCGAATGAGACGATGCTGGCGAAGCATTGTGCCGCAACAGCGGCTGCTACCCAGAACCCGGCGATTCAGCAAGCGCTGCTCGGTTTTGTTAACCGTCATGAGCAACACCTGGACATGCTGGTTAACTCCCTGCAAGCTCATAGCAGCGTTGCTCCGACGCAGCTCAGTAACCACGACTAACCCAAGCCTAATATGATGAAGGAGGACTTCGATATGAATACCAACCAAGGTAGTTCTTTCTTGCCGGAGGAGGATCTTCTTGATCCGATTCTGGGTGAACTGAAACGTTCCGTGCGTGAATACACGACCGCTACTACCGAATCGTCTTGTCCCGATATCCGGAAGATGTTCACGGATCTGACAGCCGATACGCTCAAATTGCAGGGCGAATTTTTTACGATGATGAAACAGAATAATATGTACACGATGGGGCCAACTGCGCTGAAGTATGACGTGGATAAACAGCACAAGCAGGCTCAGCAATCCATTCAGAAAGCACACGATACGATCCAGCAGAAGACCAGCGGGATTGGTGCGATGTCTCGCGGGAATATCAACGCCCATGCTTCAAATGTGACACCTACTTCTTATATGTAACCCGCAGCTTCAATCCAACTCAGCATTCAAAACCGAAAGTCACTCCAGGCTCGCTTCTGGACGTGTTTCGGTTTTTTTCTTTTGCACATCCCGTGTGAGTTATTGTAATATTAGTATTAATCTCGATCCCGAGATGACTCAAAAAACATGCTGGAGGATGCGTATATGGAAGAGCTAAGCGAATTAAAACTGAAGGTGCTTAACCTGCTGAAAGAAGATGCGAGAAGATCGCCGGCTCTGCTCTCTACGCTTCTGGGCGTGGATGAGGAAGAAGTGAAGACCTCCATTGCAGAACTGGAGCGCGACCATGTGATCGTCAAGTATGCCACGGTAGTGAATTGGGGCAAGGTGGAGGACGAGAAGGTAACGGCTTTGATCGAAGTCCAAATAACGCCTGAACGCGGTCGGGGTTTTGAAGGAATCGCCGAAAGAATCTATCTGTTTCCCCAAGTGAAATCGGTCTATCTGATGTCAGGGCATATGACTTACTGGTTGAGGTCGAAGGGGCCAACCTCAGAGAAGTAGCCAATTTTGTATCGGAGAAGCTATCTCCGATTGATTCAGTATTGTCAACCAAAACAAACTTTACCTTAAAAAAATATAAACAAGACGGGATTATCTTTGAAGAGCGTCAAGAAGACAATCGTCTCCTGATCTCGCCGTAAAGGAAGCGTGTGCTATGATTGTAAATGAAGAGCAGCTTGCAGAAAAAAACAGAAAATCCATGAGTTCCTATTTGGCGCCTAGAGTCAGGGACATTCAACCATCCGGTATCCGAAAATTTTTCGATCTTGTTAGTGGTAACAAAGATATCATTACGCTTGGCGTAGGAGAACCGGACTTTGTTACGCCATGGCATGTACGTGAAGCCTGCGTCTATTCGCTAGAACGCGGGTTCACAGGCTATACATCGAATGCAGGCATGCCAGAGCTCCGGGAAGCGATCGCAGAATATTTGGATCACAGCTTTCACGTTCGATACAATCCTGCTAGCGAGATCTTGGTAACAGTCGGAGGAAGCGAAGCTATCGATCTGGCTTTGCGCGCCTTGATTGTACCGGGTGATGAAATCCTGATACCGGAACCGTGCTATATTTCATACTCGCCGATCGCGTCCATTGGCGGCGGTGTTCCTGTCGGAATCGAGACAACAGCCGAACATCAATTCAAGTTAACGGCAGAGGCGCTGGAAGCTCAGATTACGCCGAAATCGAAAATTCTAATCTTGTGTTACCCAAGCAATCCGACAGGTGCAACGATGACCTATGAGGATTGGCTGCCGATTGCGGAGCTTGTGGAGAAGCATGACCTGATCGTGATCTCTGACGAAATCTATGCGGAGCTTACATATGAAGGTCAGCACGTGAGTTTTGCCGCGATGCCAGGTATGCTGGATCGAACGATTCTGGTGAGCGGGTTTTCCAAAGCTTTTGCGATGACAGGCTGGCGCATGGGATATGTATGTGCTCACTCCGATCTGATCAGCGCGATGCTCAAGATTCATCAATACACCGTGATGTGTGCGCCGGCAATGGGCCAGGTAGCCGCATTAGAGGCACTGCGCAACGGTATGGGGGAGAAAGACCGAATGGTGGAATCCTACAACCAGCGCAGACGTCTCGTTGTTCAGGGACTGCGTGACATCGGATTGGATTGCCACGAACCACAAGGAGCCTTCTATGCCTTCCCAAGCATTAAACGAACAGGGCTGTCGTCGGATGATTTCGCACAGCGTTTATTGACAGAAGCCAAGGTCGCAGCCGTACCCGGGACCGCTTTTGGGCAGGGGGGAGAAGGATTCATACGTTGTTCTTATGCCACGTCCATCTCACAGCTGAACGAAGCGCTGGAAAGAATGGGCAGATTTGTGGAAAAATTAATGTAAGGATAAAGACTGCTTCTTTTCCTTGAATTAACAAAAAATTTACTTTTATTCGGTGAAAAACATGTTATAATTTTATTTTGGGAGCAGATTTTAACTTTCCAAGGAGGGATCACCAGTGTTTTGTGATTACGAATTGTCAAACTATCGTGGTGACTATGCGGCTGAAGACAACAATCACGGTAAATGGTCAATTGAATCAGCGAAAGCCAACCCTCAAGAGTTAACCTTGGAAGACGAAATTCACATGCTTCGCCGCAAGATGGAACAAATCTTCTTGGAAGAACAATCTTTCACTTCTGAGATCGTCATTGAGATCAGCAGCCTGCTTGATCTGAAGATCAACGAGTACATGAGGGCCAATCCGAAGAAGAAGCTGTAATTTAACGTTATCTTTTTTTGAGTTCATATATGAGACATTCATGGCAGGGCTATCCTTTGAGAACGACTCAAGGGTAGCCCTGCTTGTTATGAGATCGTACTTCTGAAATATGATATAGTGAAACATAATGAGATGTAATACGCTTCATAAAGACGTGAAGCATGCATGGAGGAGGAGATAAGATGAAAGTATACACGCGAACGGGAGATGCGGGTCAGACGTCCATTATCGGGGGACGAGTCTCGAAAGATGATCCGCGAATCGAGGCTTACGGTACGATTGACGAACTAAACAGCTTCGTTGGGCAAGCGGTATATCTGGCTGAACAACAAGAGTGGGAAGCGATGCAGCTGCAGCTAATTCGTATCCAACACGAGCTGTTTGATTGTGGGTCTGATCTTGCGTATGCAAGACCAAGCGACGACAAGCTGAAGGTTCACGCAGAACTGGTAGACAATCTCGAAGCATGGCTGGATGCATGGGAAGAGCATAACCCTGAGCTGCAACGATTTATTTTGCCTGGCGGCAGTGCCCTATCATCAGCGCTGCACGTATGCCGTACGATCTGTCGGCGAGCTGAACGGTTAACGGTTACCTTGGAGCGGAGCATTGAGATTAATCCGGAGGTGCGCCGTTATTTAAACCGCCTGTCCGATTATTTCTTTGTGGCAGCTCGTGCAGCAAATGTGCACGCCGGCGTACCGGACGTAGAGTATGAGCGGAGCGGGAAGGTGTTCCGTTAATTCATGAGTTTGTACTATCCGCCAATTACTTATAATGTAACGACACAAGATGAAGGCATGCTATTAAAGACCGTGCTTCAGAGGAGAATGGGCGTATCGCGCAAACTAATGTCCCGTCTCAAACTGACGGAGCGGGGAATTATGTTGAACGGCACCCGTGTATTCATTAGCGTAAAGGTACATGCCGATGATCGGATCGAACTCCATATGGAACAGGAACGCTCGGATGACATCATGCCGCAGCCAATGGAGCTCTCGATCCTGTACGAAGATGAAGCTTTGCTTGTGCTGAACAAACCGGCTGGAATCGTCGTGCATCCAACACATGGACACTATACGGGCACTCTGGCAAACGGAGTTGTCCATTATTGGAACGAGCAAGGCTGGAATTATCGCTTCAGAGCCGTGCATCGCTTGGACCAGGATACGTCAGGCGTACTGGTTGTGGCGAAGAATCCCTATATCCATCAGCATATTTCGGAGCAGATGATCGCAGGGAGCGTGGACAAAAAATATATCGCTTTTGTGCATGGGCAGCTTGATTGCGCTGAGGGCGATATAACGGGCCCTATTGACAGGGACCCGCTGGAACCGCATCGCCGCATCGTCACTCCTGCCGGATATCCGTCATTAACACGCTACAAGGTTTGCCGCACGTTCCCGCATGCTTCTCTGGTAGAGCTGAAGCTGGAAACCGGCAGAACCCATCAGATTCGAGTCCATATGCTGAGCATCGGTTATCCGCTGATAGGCGACCCGATGTATCATCACCCTGAGCATGAGCAGTCTGAAGCTGATAGGAACTTGAACGAACGCATAGGGAGGCAGGCGTTGCATGCTGCAAGTCTTTCCCTATACCACCCAATGCTAGGAAAGCGGATGACGTTTACCGCTCCTCTCCCTCAGGATCTCTTGACGCTTCAAGCTATACTCGAAGATCAAGGCCTGTCTTAATTTCATAACAACTAGCGAAGGAGACATCCATCTATGCACCAACTGAAAGTGTATCAATATCCAAAATGCGGTACTTGCCGTAATGCAGTGAAGTGGCTTCAGAACGAGGGGTATGAGCTGAGCCTCCAGAATATTTTTGAACAAGCACCGACAACGGACGAGTTAGAAGATCTGATCGCTAAAAGTGGACTGGAACTGAAAAAGTTCTTTAATACGAGCGGAGAAGTCTACAAGGAAATGAATTTGAAGGACAAGCTGGCTGGTCTAACGGATAAGGAAAAAATCGAGCTGTTATCCTCGAATGGCCGCTTGATCAAACGTCCGATTGTAACGGACGGCAGCCAAGTTACGGTTGGATTTAAGGCCGAACAATATCAGGCATCATGGGGAAAGTAACGAACAGCTAATGCTGTGTATTCGTGATTGCAAATATGCACCATGCCATAAGGATATGAGCGCTTGTCCAATCGTCGCGTCGGCTGTGGTATAATGACGAAGTATATTATATGGCGTACGAAGTTTTTAACCAGTTAGGAGCGATTTATAACGTGATACCGAATCAGCAACCATCCTTGCTGCTTGTAGACGGGATGGCTTTATTATTTAGAGCTTATTATGCAACAGCTTCCAGCGGCTACATCCGCCGAACGAAATCCGGCGTGCCGACGAATGCGATTTACGGATTCCTGCGCTACATGTGGGATGCAATTGACAAGTTTCAGCCGACGCATGTAGCCTGCTGCTGGGATATGGGCTCCAAGACCTTCCGCACGGAACAGTTCGCTTCATACAAGGGAAACCGCCCGGAGGCACCGGATGATCTCATCCCGCAATTTTCTCTTGTACGTGATGTAACAGAGTGTCTTGGCATACCGAACCTGGGAGTTGTAGGATATGAAGCGGATGATTGCATTGGAACTTTAGCCAGACGGTTCGGTGAGAATATGAACGTCATGGTTTTGTCCGGTGATCATGATCTACTGCAATTGGTTAGTCCGACAACGTCTGTCATCATTATGAAAAAAGGCCATGGCAACTATATGGTCTATACTCCTGAATCTTTGTATGCAGAGAAAGGACTGCTCCCTCATCAGGTTATTGATGTTAAGGGACTTATGGGAGACACGAGTGATAACTACCCTGGCGTGCGTGGGATCGGGGAGAAGACTGCGATGAAGCTGATTCAGGAATATGAATCCATCGATGGTATTCTGAGCAATCTTGATGCACTTGCGAAGGGAGTTCGAGCCAAGATCGAAGCCGATATGGAAATGCTGCATTTATCGCGCACACTAGCTGCTATCCATTGTGAGGTGCCGATGGATTGCGAATTGGATATATGTGTCCTCTCTGTCGATCACGAGCGTGCGTTAACGAAGCTGGAGGAACTTGAAATGAAGAGCCTCGGGCATCTCTTTGGGCTGGCGGTGAATTCCTGAGTCATGTTTAGTCCATCAACTAGAGGAAGAGGATTTGTAGCCGGTGTATTAGTTGTCATTGTATTTATCTTGTCTGCTTGTGGTGCTGCAGAATCGCCAGCAGATTCTAACGCAACTGAATCCGAGTCCAATCCACAACCGATACAATTGACCATTTCAGCGGCAGCGAGCCTTAAAAGCGCATTAGATGAAGCAGGCGAGCTCTTCGAGACACAGTATCCGCACATTACGCTGCGGTATAATTACGGTGGATCAGGGGCGCTTGCACAGCAGCTTGAGCAAGGGGCACCCGTAGATTTATTCATCTCTGCTGCGAATGCGCCGATGGATCGCCTGATCGACAAAGGGATCGTAGATGCGGACGCGGTTCAATTAATGCTGCGTAATTCCTTGGTCTTGATTGAGTCAGCCGCTAGCAATGATTTAAGCCAACTGCAGGATCTGTTGAAACCGAACGTGCGCATTGTGGCGATTGGTGAAGTGGATACGGTACCAGCAGGCGAATATGCGAAGGAAGCACTTCAGAATGAAGGGCTATGGGAAGAAGTGGAGACAAAGGCGGTATACGGGAAGGATGTGACGCAAGTGCTGGCTTATGTGGAGTCTGGCAATGCGGATGCAGGATTCGTCTATAGCACGGATATTCAGCATTCGACCAAGGTAAGACAGGTGATAACGATTGACCCTGACAAGCATCGACCTATCGAATATCCCGCTGCCGTACCGAATCAAGCCAGTCATCCCGATGAAGCAAGTCGATTTCTGGAGTTCATGAATATGCCGGAAGTGGAGCAAATCTTTAGCCAAGCTGGATTTATCATCGTGGAGGAATCGGGGTCACAGTGAACGGGATGGACATGTTCTGGATGCCCGTCTGGCTCTCTCTTAAAACTTCACTATTAGCCAGCATCCTGGCATTTATACTCGGATCTGCCGCGGAAGGTGGATGTCCAGACGTTCGTTTGCAGGTAAATCGATCGTAGAGACTGTATTGATGCTTCCGCTTGTACTTCCCCCGACGGTTGTCGGTTTCCTGCTGCTAGTTCTTCTAGGCAGGAACAGCTGGATCGGAGCAGCGGTTGAATGGTTGTTTAACAAACCGGTCATATTCAGTTGGGGAGCTGCCGTTATTGCGGCTATCGTCGTGTCCTTTCCGCTGGTATACCAGAGCATGAGGGTCGGCTTCGAATCCATTGACGCGGAGCTTGAGGATTCAGCCCGTTCGGCTGGGGCAGGCGAGTGGCAGGTGTTTCGCTGGATTACGTTCCCACTGGTACGCAGAGCCGCACTTTCAGCGTATATCTTGGCATTTGCGAGGGGGCTTGGCGAATTTGGGGCGACATGGATGGTGGCCGGTAATATTCCCGGCGTAACCCAGACTTTGCCCATTGCTATATACATAGCCGTCGGAAATGGAGATTCGCGCCTGGCATGGGCATGGACCGGGTTCATGATCCTGTTCTCATGGCTGCTGCTAGCGGCTTCCGGCATAGGCAGGAAGAGCGAACAGAAGCGGAAATAAAGAGGCCTGGGGTCTTGTATTGCCTGTTAGAATAAATGATATATTGCAAGAATCTATAGAACAGCATTGTGGAGAGGATGAAAACAGAATGGCTTTACTTGGAGCAATTGAAGCTGGTGGAACCAAATTTGTATGCGGTGTGGGAACAGAGGACGGCACGGTCGTCGAGCGTGTTAGCTTTCCCACGACAACGCCTGAGGAAACGATGGCCCTGGTCTTTGAATTTTTTGCGAGTAAGGAGCTGACAGCGATCGGTGTGGGTTCGTTTGGTCCGATCGATCCTGTGAAAGGCAGTCCTACATATGGTTGTATTACTACGACGCCCAAGCCGCACTGGAGCAATTATAATATCGTAAAGGCGTTGGAAGAGCGGTTCGGTGTTCCTGTCGGGTTCGACACCGATGTGAACGGCGCTGCGCTTGGAGAATATACGTGGGGAGCGGCACAGGGGCTGGATAGCTGCTTGTACATAACGATCGGAACAGGAGTCGGCGCCGGCGCTGTTGTGTCTGGACAACTGATCCACGGCTTGTCTCATCCGGAGATGGGACACATTATAGTACGTCGCCATCCGGATGATTCGTATGAAGGGACATGTCCATATCATGGAGATTGCCTGGAAGGGCTGGCTGCAGGACCTTCGTTAAGTAAACGTTGGGGCGTGCCAGGGATTGAGCTGACACCGGACCATCCGGCATGGGAGATGGAGGCATATTATCTCGCGCAAGCTCTCATGAACTACGTCTTGGTGCTGTCTCCGCAGCGAATCGTTATGGGCGGGGGTGTCATGAAGCAGCAGCATCTGTTCGGACTCATCCAGCAGAAACTCCAGGAACTGCTGGCAGGGTATGTGCCGCATGCTAGTCTGAATGAGGAGATCGGTCAATACATCGTGCCGCCTGGGCTCGGTGACAATGCCGGAATCTGCGGTGCGCTGGCGCTGGCTAAACTTGCCTTGGACGAAACTGACACCGTTCTGGCATAAGATGAATTCGCATCGCGAATCTGCTCTTGATTACATGACCATTTATGGTATTATATAGATAACAGTATAATTTTCGGGAACGGGAAGCACCTTTTCTACGCTGCGGCGGGAAAGGGTGCTTTTTTGGCGTTGTAAAGAATTATGCTGTAATGAATGAGGAGGTAATGGGATGCAAATTGTGTTCATGAATCAGATGAGCCGTACGGATGAGGCGGGCCATCTCTGCTTGGCACAGGTGTGGATCGGTGAAGAGGAAGGAGTATGGCAACTGGGCTGGCGTGATTTGGAGCCGGATGGCGAAGAGTCGGATGATGATTGGTATGAAGGAAATTCATGGAATGAGCTGTTATATGTATACCGTCATCAACTGGCCAGAAAACTCGGGGAAGGCTACCGGCCGATGATCGAGGGAGTCTTTAACGAGCCTGATGAGGGTGGTGCGCGGAATATAAACTCGCAGAAGCTGTATTGTTACAGCGAGTTGTACGGATCTGAGGAGTTATATACGGAACTATGTGCGTGGCGACGTCGAAAGGCCGCTTCAGGCAGAAAGGCACCTTATTTTATAGCAAGCAATCGTGTACTTAGGTTAATTAGCGCATTTATGCCGCTGACCGAGAATGAGCTGCTGCAGCTTCCGGGAATTGGCACAACCAAAGTTTCCGAATATGGCGTGGAGTGGCTGGAGATGACGGCCAAGGCAGAGCGGAAGCAAGGATTTCCTTTGGATTGGGTTTATGAGCAGTTATCCGAGGATGCGTTTCATTCCTGGCTCTACAAGCAGAAGGAACTGCGATACAAGCAGGAGCTGGACCGTTTCCGGATCCGCAGAACGATGTTGCTGGCGATCGCTGAAGGAGCTTCATTATCCGAGCTAGAGCAGCGGACTTCACTATCGAGGCGCGATCTGGTGGAGCAATTGGAAGAATTGGAGAAGGACGGATATGATACCGAGCGTCTTATTCAGTTCGAATTGAGCGAGATGAGCCATCAAGAGCAGGCAGAGATATGGAAGGCATTTGAGGAACTTGGAGATACGTTCTTGAAGCCGGTGCTGCAGCGAGTGTATGGTCAAGAGCGCGAGAATGAAGAAGCTGCGGGAACGGAGACCTTATATGAGCGGCTACGCCTGATTCGGATTCGGTTCAGAAGGGATATCTCGATGAAGGCAAGCGTCAGCTGACAAGTTCTCGTTAACTGGGGGAAATAGCACAAAGGCGCCACCAGTTGTATTCCTGGTAACGCCTTTGTCTGCATAATCATCAAATCCAGTCCTTTTTGCGGAACAGGTAGAACATGAGTAAACCGGCGGACACCATAATGCCGATTACGAAGTAATACGAGTATTTCCAGTGCAACTCCGGCATGTTATCAAAGTTCATTCCATATATACCGGTAATGAGCGTCAACGGAATGAAGATCGTCGTAATGGCGGTAAACACACGCATGATTTCATTCGCGCGATTGGCGATGCTGGACTGGTAAGCTTCTCGAAGGTTACCCATCAAGTCCCGGTACGTCTCGAAAGTCTCGGAGATCTTGACCGCATTCTCATAGATGTCACTAAAGTATTTCTGGAGCTGATCGTCGATCAGCCGCAGGTCTTTTTTGTTCAAAGTATTGATTACTTCTTTCTGTGGTCCAAGCACTTTCTTGAGCCATAGTATTTCACTACGCAGACCGATAATCTCGCTCAGGTGCGTCTTCTTGGTATGAATGAGAATGTCTTCTTCAAGCTTCTCGATTCTCGCTTCAATGCGGTCCCCTACCGTAAAATAATTGTCGGTTACCAAGTCGATCAGAATATAGAGGAAGCGGTCTGGTGTGCTGACCTCATCTTCCCACAACAGCGGTTTTACCGAGCGCAGTTCGTGAATCTTCTGTTTGGTAACCGTAATAATGAAATGACGACCAAGAAATATGTTAAGGGCACGAAGGAAGATTTCTTCGTCATCAAAGCGAATACTGTTCACGACAATAAAATAGTGGTTCTCATATATTTCGATTTTTGGACGCTGCTCCTCTTCACTGAGGCAGTCCTCGACAGCAAGATCGTGAAGCGAGAATAAAGGCTGCAGTTCAGCTAAATCGTCCACGTCGCAATCCAGCCAGTAGAAGCCGCTGGCTGGAGCTGTCAGCGTCATTTCAATGTCATCAATAGGGGTAAATATACCCGAATCAACCAACCGGATTTTCATCTGATATCACTCCTTTTTCGTATAACAAGCCTGACTTAAGAGCAGGCATAAAGATATCAGCGAACCGGTAAACGGGCATGAGTTCAGGGAAGATACACGTTTAATAAAAGTGCATGAAAAATAACGCTCCCCTTTGCCGGTAAGCTGATCTTTATCCTATGCGGCCCAGCATCCTGGGTATCTGTTAACTGGCTCGGGTCACCGTCCATTTTCCATGTCACCTCTTTTTTTCAGGTTGTTGTAGCACTTGTCTAGTATAACGCCGAGGATTGGACCTTTCAAGGCTGAAAACCGGCATCAACTCTGCCATAGCACAGGGTATGGTAACGATGAGCAAAATGTGACGATAGCAAGAAAAGCATCTTGACGAAGCATCCCGGATGATTTAAAGTAAGTATCAATCAAGAAGACAATTAAATACAGCGAAATCTTATCAAGAGCAGGTGGAGGGACTAGCCCTATGAAACCCGGCAACCGGCGGCAACATCGCACGGTGCTAATTCTTGCAGGATATACGCTCGCTTATCATGAGCCGCGTATAGTCTGACAGATGAGAGAGGCGCATGGTGATACGTATATGTCGACCTTTCTCTACTGAGAAGGGTCTTCTTTGCGTTTGCACAGTCTAACGCTCTTTCTCACAGCTGAATGATGTACATTTCATAATTTATTGAAGGAGTGAATCACGAATGCCAATCAAAATTCCAGACGCTTTGCCGGCCAAGGAGGTTCTATCAGGGGAGAATATCTTTGTTATGGATGAGACGCAAGCGTTCCAACAAGATATTCGTCCGCTGCGGATCGCGATCTTGAACTTAATGCCGACGAAGGAGACAACCGAGACTCAATTGTTGCGGTTGATCGGGAACTCGCCGCTCCAGGTCGATGTCGTTCTGCTTCATCCAAGCTCTCACGTGTCGAAGAATACATCGGCAGAGCATCTTAAATCGTTCTATAAAACGTTTGAAGAAGTAAAGAATCGACGCTTTGACGGTATGATTATCACCGGAGCTCCCGTGGAGCAGTTCGAGTTCGAGGATGTGAATTACTGGGAGGAGCTTAAGGAAATATTCGAATGGACCAAGAGCCATGTCACATCAACACTGCATATTTGCTGGGCGTCACAGGCGGGGCTCTATTATCATTATGGTGTACCTAAATATGCCTTGGACCAAAAATGCTTTGGCGTATTCTCCCATACGATTAATGAACCCTGTACCAAGCTGCTGCGCGGTTTTGATGAGATGTTCTTCGTGCCCCATTCCCGCCATACAGAAGTTCGACGTGAAGACATTACGGGAATCGATGATCTAGTTATTCTCTCGGAATCCGAAGAAGCAGGCATCTACTTAGTAGCAACCAAGGACGGCAAACAGATTTTTGCAACTGGACATTCGGAGTATGACTCCGATTCCCTGAAGTGGGAGTATGACCGGGACGCTGCCAAAGGGATGGATATTGATCTGCCGCGTCATTATTATCCGAATGATGATCCGACCCGGAATCCTCCATCCACATGGCGCGCTCATGCCAACTTATTATTTACAAACTGGCTCAATTACTATGTATATCAAGAAACGCCATACGATATTGGTCCACAAATATAGCAAATTTCCGATTGGAGGATATGTACATGGAGAAGGAGCCTTTAAAAATAGAGAGCCGGTTGGCTCAGATTGGATCGGTGCAAGAACCGGTCACGGGTGCAGTCACGTATCCGATTTATCAGGCGACGGCCTATCGCCATCCCAAGCTTGGCCAGAGTACAGGCTTTGATTATATTCGTACGAAGAATCCAACCCGGCAAGTGCTGGAGGATGCGTGCGCACAGCTCGAATCCGGTGACGCCGGATTCGCCTGCAGTTCCGGCATGGCCGCATTGCAAACCATATTTGCGATGTTCGGGCAAGGAGATCATCTCATCGTATCCCTCGACCTTTACGGGGGGACTTACCGATTGTTGGAGCGAATCATGTCCAAGTTTGGTGTTACAGCAACTTATGTCGACACCAATGATCTTGATGCGCTGGAACAATCCAGACAAGCCAACACGAAAGCCCTTTTCATTGAAACACCGACCAATCCGCTTATGATGATTACCGATATTGAAGCTGTCTGTACATGGGCTTCTCATCACGGCTTGATCAGCATCGTCGATAATACACTCCTGACACCGTTCTTCCAAAGACCGCTGGAGCTCGGAGCAGATATCGTGATACATAGTGCCACGAAATATCTAGGTGGGCATAACGATGTGCTGGCAGGAATTATCGTCACGAAAGGCAAAGCGCTGTCCGAAGAGATGGCATTCCTGCATAACTCGATCGGTGCCGTGTTAAGCCCGTCCGATTCGTATCAGCTTATGAGAGGTATGAAGACGCTGGCACTACGCATGGAACGGCATGAGAGCAATGCCACTGCGGTAGCCACCTTTTTGACGACGCATGCGGCGATCGAACAGGTTTATTATCCTGCACTCCCCGATCATCCGGGCCATGAGATTCAGAATCGCCAATCCAGCGGCAATACGGGCATCTTCTCCTTTAAAGTCAAGGATGCGCGTTACGTTGAACCAGTGTTAAGGCATATCCAGTTGATCGCATTCGCGGAGAGTCTTGGTGGTGTCGAATCGTTGATGACGTACCCGGCGGTTCAAACCCATGCTGATATTCCTTTGGAGATTCGGGAAGCAATCGGAGTCGATGATCGTCTCCTTCGGTTCTCGGTGGGCATCGAGCATGCAGGAGATTTGATAGCTGATCTGGATGCAGCACTGAATGCAGCTATGGCTGAAGTAGAGGGAGGTAAACAGCAGTGAGTTTGAAACCAACAACCATCGGCACCCGATCCCAGAAGCAGTCTAACAAGGAACAAGAACCGTTGCGATTTGAGACCAAGCTTCTTCATTTCGGCGGTGAGATTGATCGGGCTACGGGCGCATCAAGCGTTCCGATTTATCAGGCTTCAACGTTTCATCACGATGATGTCTTCAATCCGCCACTGCATGACTATAGCCGTTCCGGTAATCCGACAAGGCAAGCGCTGGAAGACTACATCGCGATACTAGAGGGCGGTGCACGCGGGTTTGCCTACTCTTCCGGCATGGCGGCTATTTCAAGCTCATTCATGTTGCTGTCCGCAGGCGATCACATGATTGTCACGGAGGATGTGTACGGTGGAACCTACCGATTATTAACGAGTATTCTAAACCGGATGGGCATCGAAACCACGTTCGTGGATATGACGGACTTAAATGAAGTAAAAGCGGCATGGAAGCCTAATACGAAGGCGGTTTACATCGAGACTCCTTCCAATCCCACACTGAAAATAACCGATGTTGCTGCAGTGACGGAATGGGCCAAAGAACACGAATTGCTCACGCTGCTGGACAATACGTTCATGACGCCATATTATCAGCGTCCGATTGAATTCGGCGTGGACATCGTCATTCACAGTGCAACGAAATTTCTGGGCGGTCACAGCGATGTGCTTGCCGGCCTTGCAGTGGCCAGAACGCATGAGCTGGGCGAACGGCTGAAGGCGCTGCAGAATGGTTTAGGTACCGTGCTTGGCGTTCAGGATTCCTGGCTGCTGATGCGTGGAATGAAGACGCTGAGCGCTCGGATGGCGCATTCTGAGCAGAGCGCTGCCAAGCTCGCAGCCTGGCTGCAGGGACGTAGCGACATCGAGCGCGTGTACTACCCAGGGCTGCTGAATCATCCCGGGCGTGAGGTGCACGAGAAACAAGCCAGTGGTTATGGCGCCGTTGTCTCCTTCGATGTTGGCTCAGGCGAACGGGCCAAACAAGTATTAAACAAGGTACAGCTTCCGCTTGTTGCAGTAAGTTTGGGTGCCGTGGAGAGCATTCTCTCGTACCCGGCGATGATGTCGCATGCAGCGATGGGGGAGACGGTGCGGCATGAGCGCGGAATCACCGACGGCTTGCTGCGTTTCTCGGTGGGGCTCGAAGATATAGACGATTTGATAGCTGATCTGGATCAGGCTTTACGAGCTTAAATTCAGCAAAATTCCAAATTTTGTATTCGGCATCTTGTCATAGACAGGATGTCGTTTTTGTTGCAAGAATGTGGTAGGATGGGGAAGACGAGGTTTAATTATTTTTTATTTTGTGTGAAGTAAGGGAGGCTACTGCAATTATGAGTGCGGTAAACCGTATATTGGATAAAGCTTTGCGCGGCGAGCGCTTGAACCTGGAAGATACCGTAACGCTGTTCGAGAGTGACGAGATCGAGAAGATTGGACATGCGGCAAACGTCATGACGAAGCGCTTGCATCCAGATCCGATCACAACATTTGTTATTGGCCGGAATATTAACTATACGAATATATGTGATGTCTACTGCCGTTTCTGCGCGTTCTATCGCAGACCAGGATCTTCAGAGGGCTATGTACTGCCAGATGAGACCATCTTCCAGAAAATTCAGGAAACCGAAGATGTGAACGGTACCGAAATATTGATGCAGGGCGGGGTAAATCCAGATCTGCCGTTCACGTATTACACAGACCTCCTGCGTAACATTAAGAAACGTTTCCCTAACATCACGATGCATTCCTTCTCTCCAGCCGAAATTATGAAAATGGTGAAGATTTCCGGGCTTACATTGGAAGAGGTTATGCGTGAGTTGCATACAGCGGGATTGGATTCCTTGCCAGGAGGTGGCGCTGAAATTCTGGACGACCGGATTCGTTCGAAAGTCAGCCGTCTCAAGGGCACATGGCGTCAGTGGATGGATGTAATGCAGACCGCTCATAAAGTTGGCATGAATACGACGGCTACGATGGTTATCGGTCTTGGCGAGACGATGGAGGAACGCGCGCTGCACCTGCATCGCGTACGGGATGCTCAGGATGAATGTATCCAGAACGGATACGATTCCAAAGGCTTCCTCGCGTTTATTCCGTTCACGTTCCAGCCGGACAACACGAACCTGAAACGGGAGCGTGAGACGCCTGAAGCGTACCTGAAGACGGTTGCTATCGGGCGGCTGGCGATTGATAACGTTCCAAACCTTCAATCGTCCTGGGTGACGATGGGGCCTGAAGTAGGCAAGCTCTCGCTCAGCTACGGCTGTAACGATTTTGGCAGCACAATGATGGAAGAGAATGTTGTATCCTCAGCAGGTGCTGTGTATAAGGTGAATATCGAGTCGATTATTCAATTGATTCGCGAGAGCGGCAATATTCCTGCCCAGC
This sequence comes from Paenibacillus sp. JCM 10914, assembly GCF_001315105.1. Lineage (GTDB taxonomy): Bacteria > Bacillota > Bacilli > Paenibacillales > Paenibacillaceae > Paenibacillus_AQ. Next base: position 107,225 of record NZ_BAZR01000004.1, read on the forward strand.
GCAACACCCGTTATGATATTCTTCGCGTGTTCGAAGACAACAGTACCATTGAACGTGATTTTGTCATGCAGAACTAATTCAATTATCGATTCAAACCTTGAGGGAATGCAAAGTCCGGCCTGATTCAGGCCTGGCCAGCAGTCCCTTTTTGGTTATTGTTGGACTTGCTTGTTTTTCCATTGCACAGTTTCGTATATCCCCGAGCAGCTCCCCATATACTGAAAGGGGAACTCGAAAGGAGTGATTCCATGGAACTGTTCAGCATTTCTGTCAGTACGCGGACCGAGGATGAGAAAAAGGCGTTTCGCCGAATATTATCAGACAAGCAAAGAGTGCTACATAAACAATGCAAGCAGCTGAAATTTTCATTCAGTGCTTCGGCAGATCGTGTCTATTGGACATGTAGCGGCAAATTGCCGCTGTCGAGCTGGACCATAACCGCTGAAACGCTGCGGCAACTCGTCTCCGAAGCGGTCACTGCTTATATTACGGAAGAAAAAGAGCAGGAGATTGCTACGCGGTTAATGTTCTCTGAATTCGAGTTTGATGATGCGGAAGAAGCACAGCGCATATTGCAATGGTTCCTCACCCTGCTAAGCAAGGAAGAAGGCACCTCCGGTGATTTCTGGCAGAGTCGAAGACGCAAGCTGACCGAAGGGATTTACCAGTGCTTAACGGAAGCTCCCGATCTGAATCTGGATGGTTTCCTGACCTTTCGGCTTCAGGCTTACGAACAGGAACTGCGGGAGATGGCCGAATATGCGGTGGACGAATTCATGCTGGATCAGCAATATGAAGAGTTTGTAAGTTTGCTGAAATATTTTGTGTATTTTCAAGAACCCAAAATGCCTCTGGTCCACGTCATTCACAAAGGCGATGAGGAGTTCCTGTTGCTGGATGGCAATTTGCGTCCGGTGGATCGGCCGAAGGAAGAAGGATTGGTGATGGAACGACTTGATCAAGAGATGGAGATCGAAGATATGGTGGTCAGCACGCTGATTTCCGTCTCCCCTGCCCGCATGATCATTCATACGAGACAGCCGAAATTACCGGTGATTGAGACGTTGACCCACATATTCGACGCTCGTGCCGAAGTGTGCTGCAGTTGTCCGGAATGCAGTGCATTTCTCGGAAGCGGCCGGATGACGACTTGACGTTTCCAAGGAGTCGGGCTTATAATTACTGATAAATTCACGTTCAAGCAAAAGCACTGACCAAAGACATGAATCAACGGGTACGACCGTTCAGAGAGAGGAAACTTCGGCTGCAATTTCCTTCGGTAACGCCATTGATTTACCCCTTTATAGCTGTGTTGTCGAACCCCGTCCCGCCTTCGGAACGGATCAAGTAGGCTACACCGGTCCATGACCGTTATCTCATGCTGATGAAGGATCTTACCGGATGCGATAGACATCCCATGCTGGTGAGATCGAATTAGGGTGGAACCACGGGTATAACACTCGTCCCTTTTCCGGGACGGGTGTTTTTTGCGTTGTTTAGTCGTCCGCAACAAAGTTGGAGTTAGAACACGTGAAGAAATTAGTATTTCAGGAGGAATGCAGGGTGGCAATCAGCATTAAATTACCAGATGGATCACTTCGCGAGTATGAGGCGGGCAGCAGCATCGAGGATGTTGCCGCTTCGATCAGCAGCGGATTGAGAAAGAACGCAGTGGCAGGCAAATTGAATGGTGTCGTTGTGGACTTGGCAACACCGCTTGAGGATGGAGCAGCGATTGAGATTGTGACTCAGGATTCGCCGGAAGGCCTTGAAGTGATGCGTCACAGCACAGCCCATTTGCTTGCCCAAGCGACTAAACGCCTATATGGTGCCAAGGAAGTCAAACTCGGCGTTGGTCCTGTGATTGAGGACGGGTTCTATTATGACATGGATCTTGAGGAGCCTCTGAATCCCGAGGATTTGCAAAAAATCGAAAAAGAGATGGAGCGTATTATCGGCGAGAACCTGCCGATCGTTCGCAAGGAAGTGAGCCGTGCCGAAGCGCTGCGCATATTCGGTGAGTTGGGCGATCCGTATAAGCTGGAGCTGATCAACGCGCTTCCGGAAGATAGCGTCATTACGATTTATGAGCAAGGGGAATTCTTCGATCTTTGTCGTGGCCCTCATGTGCCTTCAACCTCTAAGATTAAAGTCTTTAAGTTAATGAATGTGGCGGGCGCTTACTGGCGCGGTGACAGCAAGAATAAGATGCTGCAGCGTGTATACGGTACGGCTTTTGTGAAAAAAGCACAGCTTGAAGAGCATCTTCACCTGCTCGAAGAAGCAAAGAAGCGGGATCATCGGAAGCTGGGCAAGGAGCTGCAGATGTTCACGTTCTCCCAGCTTGTTGGACAAGGCTTGCCGATCTGGTTGCCTAACGGTGCGAAGCTTCGTCGTACCTTGGAGCGTTATATTGTAGATATGGAAGAGCGTCTCGGTTACCAGCACGTATACACGCCGGTACTCGGAAATGTCGAGCTTTACAAGACATCCGGTCACTGGGAGCACTATCAAGAGGACATGTTCCCTAAGATGGAGATGGACAATGAAGAATTGGTGCTCCGTCCGATGAACTGTCCGCACCATATGATGGTATACAAGAGCGACATGCACAGCTATCGGGATTTGCCGATTCGGATTGCTGAACTGGGCATGCAGCATCGGTACGAAATGTCCGGCGCTTTGACAGGACTGCATCGCGTGCGTGCGATGACCTTGAACGACTCGCATATTTTCTGCCGTCCCGATCAGATTAAGGAAGAGTTTGCACGAGTGATCCAACTGATCATGACGGTCTATAAGGATTTTGGTATTCATGATTACCGTTTCCGCCTGTCCTATCGTGATCCTCAGGATACCGAGAAGTACTTCCAGAACGACGAGATGTGGGAGATGTCCCAGCGCATGCTGCGCGAGGTTGTGGAAAGCCTGGATATGCCATTCTATGAAGCGGAAGGCGAAGCGGCTTTCTATGGACCGAAACTTGACGTACAGATCCGTACCGCACTGGGTAAGGAAGAGACGTTGTCCACCGTTCAGCTCGACTTCCTGCTGCCTGAGCGGTTTGAGTTAGAGTACATCGGAGATGACGGTCAGAAGCACCGTCCTGTTGTTATTCACCGCGGTATTCTCGGCACGATGGAACGCTTCACGGCGTTCTTGCTGGAGAATTTCGCAGGTGCACTGCCGCTGTGGCTGTCTCCTGTACAGGTGAAAGTCATCCCTGTATCGAACGCCTTCGAGGGTTACGCGAAGGAAGTAGCAGAGAAGCTGCAATTCGCTGGCATATCGGTCGAGCCGGATCTGCGCAACGAGAAGCTCGGCTACAAAATTCGCGAAGCACAGCTTGAGAAAATCCCGTACATGTTTATCGTAGGAGAGAATGAAATGAATGCCGGGGCCGTCTCGGTGAGAAAGCGCGGAGAAGGCGACATCGGAGCGCAGCCGCTTGAAGGCATCATTGCACAGCTGCGCGAAGAGATTAACACCCATGTAGTTTAAGCGCCTATCGCCAATACTGTAGCATGATCAGGGCCTCTGCCATGACGTATATTCCATAGAAGAAGTGGGAACCTCGCTAGTAAGGGGGAGGTATTCTCATGAATCAATGGAAAACATGGCAGAGGTTTTTGTGCTGCCTCTTTATTGTAGCGGTGAGCTCACAAGCGATGGTTTATACAGCGGACGCCTACAATATCATACTCAGTGAATCCCATGTGACGACGGATATCAGCCGTAACGAGTATGTGGAGACAATTGAACGCTCGGGCTCCGATTATGTGGAAATGTCGAAGTATTATGCGTTCTCGGTCGTAGGATTTAGTGATATGCACCGCTATCTGAACGTTCCTGATCCAGAGGAACAGGGGAAGCGAAGAGTTTCTTCATCCATGGCCGTATTGGCACCTCGAGATGATCAGGTTCTGAATACCGTCAAAGTAACGGCAACGGGTTATACCGCGGGTTATGAATCAACCGGAAAAAAACCGGGCCATCCGCAATATGGCATCACCTACTCCGGTGTGAAGGTTAAGCGTGATCGCAATACGTTATCAACGATTGCCGCAGATCCAAAGGTTTTTCCACTTGGGAGTATTCTCTATATTCCAGACTATGGTTACGGAATCGTAGCGGATATCGGCTCGGCCATTAAAGGTCAGAAGATCGACTTGTATTTTGCCACCACCAAGCAAGTATTTAAGGAGTGGGGCAAGAAGGATGTGGAAGTTCAAGTCATTAAGACCGGCAGCGGCAAATGTACAGAAGAGATGCTGCAGATGCTGGGAGAAGCCATCGAAACCTATCATTTTCTGCCACCGTCTGTGCTCGATGAATCGATCTAGCTCAGAATAATGCCCCCCTGTTCATCGCATACTATTTTTCGGAGACCCAAGTCTCTGAAGAGGATGATGGTATGGCTGATGGATAGGGAGGTGAATACTGTGGCTAAAAAGAATAAAGTCAATGAGAACTTCAAAACACCAAACGAGAAGTTTAACGCTGAGTTTGCAGAGGAACAAAATGTAGCTGGCGCTAAAAAATCTTCGAAGAAGCAAAATAATAATGCCAATCAGTAAGCAATAGTTGCCACGGAGCTTGATTTCAACCGGAATCAACAACCGTGCCTAATGAAGGGCTTTTTATTGGCACATCACATGTACATCGGCCTTCGCGTTCTCGCGAAGGCCTTTATGTCTTCATAAGGTGATGGTTATCCCCATATTTATCCACCGACTCGGTCTAGAGACGGAGATCATTTTCATTCTGACGCCGCTAACTGCGTCCATCATATATGTTGTACACTGTAGTTAAGATAAAAGACATAGAAAGGCAAGGGGATGAACATGAGTAGAAAAGGATGGAGTCAGTTTAGTACAGGACTGCTGCTTATCGGCATCGGGGCATTGTTTCTTCTCAACCAGCTTGGTGTCATTGACATCAGTATCGGTTATATATTCTCGACCTTTTGGCCGGTAATTCTCATATATTTCGGGCTGCAGAGCTTAATTTATGCCCGAGGAGGAGCATTATGGGGTTCCATTGTCCCGATTGTTATCGGCTCGTATTTCTTGGCGAATAATCTGGGCGTGGTCCATTTCTCTTTCGGTGACTTGATTAAATATGCGATTCCTATTATTTTAATCGGTTTTGGACTGCAGGTCATTCTTAGACCTAAGGACCATACGCCTCCGCCGTCACCGCCAAGTCCAGACGACTTCGGCCCGCAACGTCGTGAAGAAATGAAATTCCCCGAGCCACCGGAAGCGCGTCCGCTCGATTCATCATTCGATGAAGAATTTGAACGGAGATTTGGCAAGGCTGACAAGACCCCTATTGATTCAGAGCCGACATCCGAGCATGACACAGCAGGCCGCAGTCGTGGTTATCGCTGGCAGGAACAAGGGACGGAGCGTCATCGTCAGGAGGGTCGTGATCGCAGCCGCTTCCGAGTCGAGATCGACTTGGATGACGATCATCATAATAATGGGCACAAGCATAACCATGAAGAATACCATGAACATGATAATTACTCCTGGCATGGTCATGACACCGTAAATAAATCTTCATTTATCGGCGATGTTCATATGGGCAAAGATTATTTCCAATTGAAGCCGACCAATATTTCGCAATTCATTGGGGACACGGTACTGGATTTAACGAAGGCTCAAATCCCTTACGGGGAGACGAAGATTAACATATCCGCTTTTATCGGCGACGTGAAGGTGTTCGTACCGAATGATACCGATGTGGGAATCCAGGTGAACACGAACTCGTTCATTGGGGATATGAAGGTGTTAGAGGAGAGCCGGAGCGGATTTATGAGCAATGCCGGACTGGAGAGCCCGTATTACAGGGAAGCGGGTAAGAAAATCCGAATTACGGTCAGCGTATTCATCGGTGATGTCAAAGTGAATAAGGTAGGTTAGAGTTCATGATGGTATTTTTGAAAAATACAAAATGGGTGATCATGTTTTACTTCCTGTTGATTGGGGCCGGAGTCGCTGTCTTCCTGTATACAGCAGACCAATCCGGCTACATACATATCGAGGATAACCGGCTGTGGTTTTATTATGCAGTCGGTGTACTTCTGTTTACCGGGATCGCCGGCTATATTGCCGGGCAGCGTATCCAGCGTCCCCTGGATTTATTGCATTTGAATATGCTGCAAGTTGCCAAGGGCAATCTGAATGTACGCCTGCCGGCGATGGAAGATGGCTCTTTTGCCAGAGTATATGATGAGTTCAACGGCATGACAGAGGCGCTGCAAAAAAAGATGAAGCTGCTGCAGCGGCTCGGCGAGCAGGATGTCATTGAGAAAGAAATCGCGGCGGAGGCTGCCGTGCTTGAGGAACGCCGCCGCATGGCTCGTGACCTGCACGACACGGTTAGTCAGCAGCTCTTCGCCATTCATATGTCTGCTTCGTCACTGCCTGCGGTGCTGCAGCGGAATCCTGAACACGGTGAGAAGGTGTTGAGCCAGCTCATCGAGATGTCTCACGTAGCGCAGAAGCAGATGCGGGCGCTGATTGCCCAGTTGCGGCCCGTGGAGCTGGAAGGTCGTACACTCGAAGAAGCGCTCGAACGTTGGTTCCCGGACTATTGCCGGCAGAATGGGCTGAAGGGCATGAAGGATGTGGAGGTCTATGGCGGTATTTCTGACGCCATTGAGCATCAATTGTTCCTGATCATTCAGGAGGCGATTGCGAACGTGGTCAAGCATGCAGGTGCAAGCATGATCAGCATGTCGCTGCATGAAGATCAGAAGCGCGTTATACTAAGCATTAGTGATGACGGCATCGGATTTGATGAGATTGCCGGCAAGCAGGGCTCATATGGGTTATCCACGATGCGTGAGCGGGCAGAGAAACTTGGCGGACAAGTCGAGATTATCAGTAAGAAAGGTGCTGGAACGACAGTCCGCGTGAATATACCGTTATTCGACGAAGATGACAACAAGGGTCAAGCACAAGAGGAACAGGCAGAAGAGGAAGTGCCGGCTGTACCGGCGGAATAGGAAGGGGACGAAGGAAACATGGGGACGATTCGGATACTGCTGGCAGATGATCATGATATGGTTCGGATGGGCTTAAAAACGTATTTATCGCTTGACCCAGGATTTGAAGTTATTGGTGAAGCTGCTAACGGGCAAGAGGTGGTAGATTATCTGCGGGAAGGGGATGAGGCGTCAAGGCCCGATCTGATTCTGATGGATTTAATGATGCCCGTTATGAACGGAGCGGAAACGACACGTGCGGTCATCTCCGAATTCCCCGACCAGAAGATCGTCATTCTCACTAGCTTCCTGGAAGATGATCTTGTAGTGGAATGCATTGAAGCCGGAGCCGTTAGTTATGTGTTAAAAACCGTATCGGCAGATGAATTGATATATGCCCTGCAAGGGGCGTTTCGTGGCATGCCGGTCATGACGAAGGACGTATCGGAGGCGTTGACGCGCGGGATACGCCGTCATATGGTCAATGAGGATGAGTCCGGTTTGACCGAACGGGAGAAGGAAGTGCTGCTTCTTATTGCCGAAGGCAAGAGCAACAAGGATATCGGGGAGGAGCTCCATATCAGCATCAAGACGGTGAAGACACACGTCAGCAATCTGCTGATGAAGTGTGAGCTGGAGGACCGAACGCAACTCGCGATTTTTGCACATCGTAAGGGTTGGGTGAAAACGACCTGATTTTATGCTTATCAGGATCTTTAGCGCTAAAGATTGTTCTTTTTATCTGCCTTTTAATTGTTTTTAAGGTACGGTTAAGGTTTATAGTACACAATAAAGACAATTAATATATTAAACCACTTGAACCAAGTGATTTTAATAGGAGGTAAATATATGGACGATCAAAGAAAACGTTACGGCTATCCGGATGATGAGGGGAATCATGAGGCGAATCATAAGGAAGAACCTGAACGACTAGATTCAGATTCTGGCAAGTCTTCATACTACTATTCATACGGACCCTTTCAGTCCATATCGAGCGATGAGGAAGACATGTCCAACAGAGCAAATCCGACCAGGGAGTCACAGGAAGTAAAGGTCACCACCCCCCAACCTGTGAAACCGATACCGTCCTCAAGTTTCTCTCAATCGCAATCTGCTGGAGGCAGCCAAGGTGGCGGTGGCGGGCCGCTCGATTCGATGAGCAGGAGCAAACAATGGAACTACAGCCAGAATCCTAAAAATTCCGTGAAGACGGTGCTATTGTCATTCCTGGCAGGTGTTATCGTGATCTCAAGCCTGATGTTTGCCGCAGACCGTACGAATCTGTTTACTCCTGATGAGGCGTACTCCTCTGAGCCGGCTCAAGAAACTTCGGCTAACGTGGATGATAACGGCGGAGCTACTACGACATCAGCTTTGATTCCTTCGGGTCAGGGCGATGTAGCAACCGTGGTTGATCAGGCCAGTCCTGCCGTCGTCTTGATTGAGACGCTGGTTAAGAGCGGGAATCGCCAGAACTCTGGCGGTAACCTGAATGACCCGTTCTGGTATTTCTTTGGCGGTGGCAGTCAGGGTGGCAACGGTGGTAATAATGGAAATGGTGGCAATAGCGGTGACGGCGGCCAAGATTCGCAACAATTGCAGCCGTCCGGAATTGGGTCCGGCTTCATCTTCGACAAGTCCGGTTATATCCTGACGAACGAACATGTTATCCATGGTGCGGATGTCATTCAGGTGACGGTGCAGGGCAACAAGAAGCCTTATGAAGCGAAGCTGCTCGGCTCCAGTTATGAGCTCGACTTGGCGGTACTGAAGATTGAAGGGGATGACTTCCCAAGCGTCCAGTTGGGCGATTCTGATTCGCTCAAGGTCGGGGAATGGCTGGTAGCGATCGGTAACCCGCACGGTTTCGATCATACGGTAACTGCCGGCGTACTTAGCTCCAAAGAGCGTGCAATCGACATTCAAGGTACCAATGGAGAAGCAGCACGTAACTATGAGCACTTACTGCAAACCGATGCTTCCATTAACCCGGGTAACTCCGGCGGACCGCTGCTTAACCTTCAAGGAGAAGTAATCGGCATGAACGTGGCCGTAAGCGCAGAGGCGCAGGGCATCGGATTTGCGATTCCAGCCAGTACGATTCAGGAAGTGCTGGAATACTTGAAGAATAACGAGGAAGTACCGAAAGAACCGGTACCGTTCATCGGAGCTAATCTGGGAACCGTCACGCCTCAGATCTCGGAGACGCTTGGAACCGATGTTACGGAAGGTTCTTATGTGGACAGTGTTGTATTCCGATCACCAGCGTACGAAGCTGATCTGCGCCAATACGATATCATTGTGGGGGCAGATGGGGAGAAGCAACCGACTTCTCAGGATTTGGTGGATTTTATTAAATCGAAGAATGTCGGGGATCAAATTACGCTCAATGTCGTGCGTAACGGGAAGACAATTGACCTGCCGCTGACGATCGGCGACAAGAACGAGTATGATCTTTCCCAGCAACAGCAGCAACAACAGCCGTAACCCTGAAGATAAGCAAGGACAACAAGCGGAAGGGACCGATCCCTTCCGCTTGTCTTGTGCTTGGACTGACCGATATAATGGGATTGTTACAGTCATATTAGTTGAAACGTTAGAAGATAGAGGAGATGCCGCTATATGCGATCCCGGATATTAATTGTGGATGATGATGAGAAGATTATCTCGATGCTGCGCAGAGGTCTTGCGTTCGAGGGCTATGACGTACTGACCGCGTCGAATGGAGCGGAAGGTTTGAAAGTTATATTAAGCGAGGAGCCGGATGTGGTCGTTCTGGATGTAATGATGCCGCAGGTGGATGGATTTGAAGCTTTGCGAAGATTGCGGGAGGGCGGGAGTACAGTCCCGGTCCTGATGCTCACCGCTAAAGACGAAGTCGAGAACCGGGTAAAGGGACTCGATACGGGTGCCGATGATTACTTGGTGAAGCCGTTTGCGCTGGAGGAACTGCTTGCCCGCGTTCGTGCTTTGCTCCGCCGCAAAACAGGCGACGATTCTTCTAACCACAGGCTGACCTTCGAGGAGCTCGTGATGGATACGGACGCAAGAGAAGTTATTCGTGGCGGACAGAGGCTAGAGCTGACGGCCAAGGAATTCGAACTATTGCATTTGTTTATGCAGAATCCGAAGCGGGTGTTATCCCGCGACCTGATCATGGATAAAATATGGGGTTATGACTACAGCGGGGAATCCAACGTGCTGGAAGTGTATATCGCCATGCTCCGGCAGAAGACCGAGGAACATGGAGGGAAGCGGCTGATCCAGACGATCCGCGGAGCTGGTTATATTCTAAGAGGAGACAATTAGCATGTCCATTCGGTTAAGATTGACAGCTTGGTATACAGGGATCTTGTTCGTAACGCTGGTCATGTTCAGCTCAGCGGTTTATGGGTTTGTGCATTTGTATACGTACGAGGAGTTAAAGCAGCGGCTGGAGCAGGAAGCCAATAAAATTGGATACACATCTTCGTCGGTAGCGCTTTTACCTGATCGTTCCTCAGAGAAAAATTTGGCGGCAGCGGATCTGTATGTACAGCTGTATACATTCTATAACGGATCTATTTGGAAATCCGGTAATATGGAATTCAGTGGTTTGCAATTTGATAAACCATCCATTGAGAAAGCATTAAATATGACGAAACCTGGAGAGTATAAGCAGTTCTCATTTAATGGGGCATCTTTCCTTGTGTACCAGTCCCCTGTTGTTGAAACGAATTCGGGTAAATTATTCGGATGGCTTCAAGTAGGGGTGAACACACGCACCATCGATCAAACACTCGATCGCCTCCAGTCCATCCTCATCATGGGTACAGCCGCGACGCTTGCCATAGCCTCCACTCTCGGCTTGTTCCTAGCTCGCAAATCGATGAAGCCGATCGGCAAAGTCACGCAAGCAGCGGAGCAGATCCAGAAGGGAACCGACCTTAGCGTCCGCATTGAATACGATGGCCCACAGGACGAGATTGGGCAGTTAATCGGTACGTTTAATGGGATGCTCGAGCGGACCGAGGGTTTTTATAAAGAGCTGGAAGATGCGTATGCCGCGCAGCGGCGCTTCGTCTCGGATGCCTCCCATGAACTGCGTACGCCGCTAACGACGATTCGCGGAAACGTGGATCTGTTGCAGAAGATGTGGAAGGTAGAGCCTGGCGAAAGAGAAGATCTGGATGAAGAGACAATCAAGAATATCTCCTTTGATGCGGTCGGGGATATCTCCGATGAAGCGAAGCGGATGAGCCGACTTGTCAACGACATGCTGTCCTTGGCACGGGCGGATACAGGACAGACGTTTGAGCTTGATCCCATTGCGCTGCAGCCGCTGGTCGAGGAAGTTGCCAGACGTGCTCATTTCCTGGAAAAATCGGCGGAGTGGCATGTGGGCAGTCTGTCCGTCCTGAACGGAATCTACGTCAACGGCAACAAGGATTATCTGCAGCAAATGCTGTTCATCTTTATCGAGAATGCGTTCAAGTATACACCGGAAGGTGAAGTCAGTCTCGATGTCGTGCTGTTCAAGGGGCAGATCGGACTTCGGATTGCCGATACCGGTATCGGTATGGATAAGAGCGAGGTTCCATTTATCTTCGAGCGCTTCTATCGCGCCGATCAATCCAGAGGCATTACGAGTGGCACAGGGCTTGGATTGTCCATTGCCAAGTGGATTATTGACGAACATCAAGGGTCTGTCGAGGTTGTGACTCGCAGTGGAGAGGGCAGCACCTTTATCGTCTGGCTGCCCATCGTCTTTGCTCCCCCACTGGAATAGGGTTATAATAGACTAGATCACGAAGGAATTCTTCTGAAAGCAGGTGACGATCATCGAAGTCCTAAAAATTTCGCCGAGAGGTTATTGTTACGGAGTTGTAGACGCATGGTGCTTGCAAGGCAGGCGGCGCAGAATCTGGATCTTCCCCGGCCTATATATATTCTCGGCATGATTGTTCATAACAGTCATGTCACCGAATCATTTGAAGACGAAGGCATCATTACATTAGACGGTCCGAATCGGTTAGAGATTCTGAATCAGGTGGAGAGTGGCACCGTTATATTCACGGCACACGGTGTATCCCCGGAGGTGCGCAAACTTGCCAGGGATAAAGGTTTAACGACACTGGATGCTACATGTCCGGATGTGACCAAGACCCATGACTTGATTCGCGAAAAGTCGGCTGAGGGTTATCAAATTATCTACATCGGGAAGAAAGGCCACCCTGAACCGGAAGGTGCGATTGGGATCGCACCTGAGCATGTGCACTTGATTGAGCGCGAAGAAGAGATTGAGCTATTGGAGTTTGATTCATCGCGCATCATCATTACGAATCAGACGACGATGAGCCAATGGGATATTAAGCATATTATGAAGAGCTTGCTGGAGAGGTTTCCGGGGGCTGAGATTCATAACGAGATCTGCCTGGCAACCCAGGTTCGTCAGGAAGCGGTGGCCGAGCAAGCCGGTCAAGCGGATTTGGTCATCGTTGTAGGAGACCCGCGCAGCAATAACTCCAATCGACTCGCCCAAGTATCCGAAGAGATTGCAGGCGTTCGAGCTTACCGGATCGGCGACGTTACGGAACTGAAGCGCGAATGGCTTGAGGGCGTTGAGAAAGTTGGCGTTACTTCTGGGGCATCGACACCTACACCGATCACGAAAGAAGTCATTGCTTATTTGGAACAGTATGAGAAGGATAAGCCTGAGACGTGGGAGATCAAGCGGACGCTAAACAAGAACAAGCTGCTGCCGCCGGTTAGGGTTAAGAGCAAATCATAAAACATTTTCATGAAGACCTGTTGCGATGATACATCGTGATGGGTCTTTTTTAGGAATAACAAGGACAGGAGGCATGTACATACTGCATCAAGACACATCCGAAAAATTTTAAAATAATATAATTAATGTTTGAACTTGGATTATATGATCCATTGACCATACACAAGATGACTGTTACAGTATCTAATGAAGATAGCGCTGTCATTCGTATACCGGAGCAGAATCGACCGAGTTAGATATCCAGCGATAGAAGCGCTGAACTGTGTGCTTTATTATACTATGCAACGATAATTACTTTAACTACGTTTATGGGAAGCTTGCAGATTTAGATGCATGCTTCACAACATTGAATCTCATCATGAAGCTTCCCTTAAATTGCATGCTTATGAAAGAGAGCGAACCTGCACCCCCCCTTCAATGTTGACCAGGCTTCCCGTAGTGTCACGGGCTTGGCCTATCTAATAAACTCCCTTATTAGAGAACGTAGACGATGTGCTACACCTCTAGTATGAGGGGTTTTTTGTGCAACTTATATATATACCACTATGTGTAAGCGTTTAAACATTCGATTGAATATTATCATTTTTCGTTGAATAGGCAAATATTTATTCGCGCTAATATATTTTACAATGACAACATTAGAGAAACTTCATGGCACACTTCAACACGGGGGGTTCGTTATGGCACAAATATCCGTTGAACAGGAACCTGTTCCTGAGCGGAAGAGAGACAGTAAGCTCATACGCTTTTTCAAGCAGTGGGACATACAGTTAATGGTTCTGCCTGCACTCGCACTTATCTTTGTATTCAGTTATGTCCCAATGTACGGAATTCTGATGGCCTTTCAGGATTACAACATATTCAAAGGGATGGGAGAAAGTCCTTGGGTTGGAATGAAGCACTTCCGGATGTTCTTTGAAGCACCGGAATTCGCGAACGTTATGCGCAACACGATTGTGATCAGTTTGCTGAAATTCTTAATCGGCTTCCCAGCACCTGTCATCCTGGCACTCATGCTGAATGAAGTCCGGCATATGTTCTTCAAGAGACTGGTTCAGACGGTCAGTTATTTGCCTCACTTTCTATCTTGGGTTATCGTTTCGGGATTTGCAGTATCTTTGCTCGCAACCGATAACGGAAGCATCAACATCCTGTTAGAGAAGTTGAATCTGATTGATGAACCGATTAACTTCCTATCGATTCCGGAGTATTTCTGGACGATTCTCGTAACGACCAATGTCTGGAAAGAGATCGGGTTCTCGTCTATCGTTTATCTGGCGGCTGTAGCAGGGGTTGACCCGCACATGTACGAAGCAGCAGATATGGACGGTGCAAGTAAATTCCGTCAAGTCTTCTTCATTACGTTGCCTTCGATTATGCCGGTTGTCATTATCTTCATGATTCTCAATATCGGTAACTTGATGACGGCAGGATTTGAAGATATCTTGCTCTTGGCGAAGAATCCCGTATTAAGAGAAGTATCAGATGTCATTGATACCTACGTTTACCGGATAGGTATTGAAAACTCCCGGTTCTCCTATGCAACGGCTGTCGGCTTGTTCAAAGCGGTAATAAGTGTGATGCTTCTGACGATCGCCAATCTTATTGCACGCAGATCAGGTAACAGTCTATGGTAAAAGCACATTGTGATGAAGGGAGCGGGTAGACTTGGTACGTTTAGGATTTGGTGATCGCCTTATGGTGATCATAATATATATCTTTCTGGCACTTCTGGCGTTTGTGACCTTTTATCCGTTTTGGAACGCGCTGGTCGTATCCTTTAACTCAGGAGCTGATACATCGCTCGGGGGAGTCACATTCTGGCCTAGAGATTTCACACTAGAGAATTACAGCATAGTTTTTCAGGATCAACGATTGTTAACGGGCTTTGGTATATCGGTTGCTCGTACAATCGTAGGTACGATTGGCTCCGTATTGGTTACATCGATCTTGGCTTATGGTATGACCAAGCGAGAACTGATTGGCCGTAAGTATTATATGATTATGTGTATCATTACGATGTATTTCGCCGGCGGTTTGATTCCAAGCTTTATGCTCATTCGTGGCTTGGGCTTGATGGACTCGTTCTGGGTATATATTATTCCAGGATTGGTAAGCGTGTGGAATATGATTATCTTCCGTACTTTCTTCCAGGGATTGCCGAATGGTCTGGAGGAGTCAGCCAAAATTGACGGTGCAGGCAACTGGGGTATCTTCTTCAAGATTATTTTGCCTTTATCCGGTCCAGTTATTGCAACCTTGTCTTTGTTCACGGCGGTTTCTCACTGGAATGAGTGGTTCTTGCCAAGCATTTATATCAACAAAGAGGAACTTCTTCCGATTCAGACGATATTGCGCCAGATTCTGAATTCGAACATTATGTCAGAACAAATGGCGAACCTTGATCCTGCTTCGCAAGCAGTTCTGTCTAAGATGCAAAGCGTAACTACCAAATCGCTATCGATGGCAACCATGATCGTTGCAACTGTACCTATCATTATGGTATATCCATTCGTTCAGAAGCACTTTGTTAAGGGTGTATTGGTAGGTTCTTTGAAAGAGTAGTCCCCCGGACTGCTAACCCAATATGTTGTTTGAAGCTAAGCTTTAGACATAAATATCAAGTGGAATACGAAAGGGGAAATTAGAGAATGATGCTTAGAAAAAAATCTCTGACCACATCGGTTACAGCTCTTCTCACAGCGGCGGCATTAATGCTATCGGCATGTAGCGGCGGTGGGGGTGGCCAGGCAGATCCGGCTCCTAATACGGGAGATTCAGGTACAAGCAATCCACCAACAGAAGCAGCATCCGACAAGTATGTACTGGGCGAAGAGCCGCTTGATTTTAGCTTCTATGGCCATTATGACTGGTATACGATGCCAACTTGGGGTGCCGACCCAGCTTCTGAATGGATTAAAGAGAACAAAAAAGTTAACGTAACGGCTATTAACTCTCAAGGCAACGCTGCTCAGAAATATAACACGATGATCGCTTCGAACGATCTGCCGGATGTGTTGTGGTTGGAGCGCGGTGCAGACGTTGAGAAATTGAGAGAAAACGATATGCTCGTACCGTTTGACGATTATCTTGATAAATATCCGAACCTGAAGGAATGGATGGGCGATGCGGGTCTTAACATGCTTCGTTCCTCTGACGGCAAGCTGTATCAATTCCCGAACTGGTACACGAGCCAGCCAAATGGTAATGCCGGATATGTAGTGAACAAGAAGATTTACACAGAGCTTGGCGAGCCTAAACTCGAAACTACAGATGATTTGGCTAAATATCTGGAAGCTGTTAAAGCGAAGTATGGCAACCAGGTTGTACCGTTCGAGCCAGGTATTGAAGGACAAGGCGTTGACGTATTGTATTCTGCTTTCAAAGAGGATGCAAGCACACGTTGGGTTACCATCCGTGGTGTACCTAACGGTGATGAATTGACTTCGATCTTCACAGATCCAACGTATCGCGAATCGATGGTCTATGCGGCGAAGTTGTTCCGTGATAAACTTATCTCGCAAGATGCTTTGACTCAAACTTCTGATCAAATTAAAGAAAAAGTTATGACAGGGCGCGTGGCTGTATATGCAGCGGCTAGTCCGACTGAGAATGCGATGAACGCTCATGGTGAGCTTATTGCTAAAGATCCAGATGCCGGCTATTTCATGATCTGGCCAATCCACAAGGAAGGTCTGGATAAGAATAAAATCTTCCCAGGTACTTACAACCAATTGGGTTGGAACGTAAGCGTAATCACGAAAGCAGCTAAAGATCCAGAAGCGATCTTTGCATTCCTTGACTGGTACACTGGACCTGAAGGTCAAACACTGCTCATGTGGGGACCTGAGGGCGGATACTGGGATGGACTTGAAGATGACGGAGTTACACCGAAGTTCACAGACAAGTATGTAAGCGATGCTGCTGGGCTTGGTAAGTTGCAAGCTGATACAACAAATATCCAATGGAACGGTAACACCGTATTTATTGATACAGCCAAAGCGAAGTTCGAGAGTACATTGCCAGAAGATCAGCGTAACTGGTCAACTCGATGGCAGTATGAAGTTACTTGGAAAACACAAAGCAATGCAACCGAATATGTTAATCTTGATCCAGCTCCAGAAAGCGAAGAAGGAATTATCCGTCAGCGTGTAGAAGATATCTATACAGAAGCTAGAGCGAAAGCTTTGTTCGCGAAGGACGAAGCTGAAGTAATCGCCGTGCTTGATAAGGCAGAAGCTGATGCTCAATCAGCTGGGTATGCTAAACTTCTCGCATACAAAACCGAGAAATGGCAAGCTAACCTGGCTCAAATGAGAGGTCAATAATAATAATATGAAGTCCGAAAGGGTATGCTGCGTATGCAGCATACCCTTATCGGAATTTAGGGGGGAAATGATACCCGTGTATAAAGTGCTTCTGGCGGACGATGAAATATTGGATCTAGAGGGTATGAAAAGCTTTATTCCATGGGAAAGTCTCGGAATGACGGTGGTGGATTCCGTTAATAACGGCTTTGCGGCTTGGGAGGTATTACAGCAAGAGGAAATCAATATCCTTGTGACCGATGTCAGAATGCCTAATATGACGGGAATTGAGTTAGCACAAAAGGCGTTGAAGGTACAGGATGATCTACAGGTTATTTTCGTAAGCGGTTACCAGGATTTCAGTTACGTTAAGCAAGCGATTGCTCTGAATGCTTGTAATTATGTGTTGAAACCGATGGAGGATGAAGAACTGATTGAAGCATTAATGAAGGCGAAGCTCGATCTGGACAAGCTCCAAGAGCGAAAGGAGACTGAGCGCGCTTATCAAGAGATGATTCCCATACTAAAGAATCAGTATTTGCTACAGATCTTACAGAAGCCCTATGACGGTGCGATGCTCGGCATCATTAAGCGTGAATATCATTTAAATGAAATGGAATGGCCAGTACGGGTGATATTGCTGGAACTGGATGACGTAAGCACATGGCGTATGCATGCTCAAGATACGGGTGATCAGAAAGTGCAACATGATCAATATTTTACGCAGTTGCATAAGCTGCTAGAGCAGAGTGGGTTTCGTCATTTTTGCAAAGTAACAGATCAGCGCATGGCGGTATTAATGGACGTAATGAAAGGTAAGTCTGATATTCAAGCTGCACTTGAACGGTTGAGTGAGTTTTTTTCTCTAACTGTAACTGTCGGAGAAGGTGGAGCAGCACACCGTCTGGAGGAACTTCATGCTTCTTATCTTATGGCGGAAGGTGCTCTGGAACAGAAGATGTTCCGTGGTAAAGGAAAGTGGATCTTGTACAATGAAGTTCCAACAGAGGATCGGGAGGACGCCAAAAGTCTCGACATTCGGTTAGATGCGTTATTCACCGCTATGACCAACTATGATATCGTTGGCATTCATGATGAAGTGGAAGCGATCCAACTGCTTGCTTCCAATATCCGTTCGAAATTTACAATCCGCAATCTTGGGGTTTATATTATATTGAAATTGGATGCCCATCTGAATACGATGCATGAGGATTTATTTCAGATGCTCGGTATTGAATTGAAGAATCTGGATGTATTGCTGCAGTTTGAAACGATGGATGATATATTCTCTTGGCTGCGAATGAAAGTGTTCGAGATTTCGGAAAAACTGAATTTTCGCAAGTCCAGCAAGAATGGACGACTGGTAGAGGAGATCATCGAGAATATTCGTGAGCGGGTACACGAGAATATTACGCTGCGTGACATGGCTAATCGATTCTCTTTCTCCCCCAACTATCTCGGTGTTCTGTTCAAAGAGGAAACAGGGTATAATTTTAGCGACTACGTCATCAAGCTTCGAATGGAGCGTGCCCGAGATTTGTTAATCAGCACAAAGCTGAAGATCTATGAAGTCGCTTCACAGACCGGGTATCAGTATTTACCTTACTTCAGCAGGCAATTCAAAGATATTTATGGCATGACACCGCTGGAATATCGTCGTAAACATTCTTAATTGGCAATATATTAGGAAGATGATGGGATTGTGATGGATGGCAAGAAAATTTGAGCGGATACGAGTGAGAATACCATTCGGTTATAAATTAATGGTGTCTTACTGCGTGTTCATTATTATACCGGTGCTGCTGGTAGGCAATATCGCGAATCAAGTCTTTGTAAAATCGATTCGGGATCAGACCTACAATAATATTCAGGGTACACTATACCAGATGAGTGATAATATTTCTTACAAGATGGAGGATATTACCCGCATCTCGGACATGCTTTATTTCGATTCCAACTTCAACAATCGAATAAGTTACACCGGCAGCCCATGGGTGTCTTACGATACGACGGTAAAAGTGCTGATTCCGAAGCTGGAAACCGCAGTCAGTACGGCGAATCGAAGAATATGGCTGTCTTTATATCTTCGAAACGAAGAAATCGGCGAGATTTACGATACGTATGCCTATTCTGATCCCCTTGATTCTAATAAACGCTTGTTTGATATTTACAAGTACGATCGGTTGGAGGATAAGACTTGGTACAAGCTGTACCCTGAAAGCGAGAGTTATGGATCTACTCTCCAGTGGAGTCAAATCGAAGATGATGCCAGTCACCAGCGGATCTCCTTGCTTCGCAGACTGATCAGCATTACTTCGATCAAGCCAGATGAAATCGGGTTCATGCGAATCAATGTTAGTCTGAATGACTTGTTTGAGAGCATGGACTACAATAAGATTGGCGATGGCACTGCACTCTACTTAACTGATGCCCAAGGAAGAATCGTTCTTTCCTCCGGCGGCAACGGTGAAACGGTGTTTAAGGAGAATGAGCTGCGGAACAATGGCGATCTGCTCATCAGCAAACCGATTCCGATGCTGGACTGGAGCATAAATGCGGTAATTCCTTCTGCGCTTGTAGAGAAGGATACGGTGAAGATCCGGAACATCACGTTGTTAATCTGTCTAATATGTATCGTGATTTTTTCGATTGCAAGTATGGTGATCTCAAGATATTTTAGTCTGCGAGTATCCAAGATTGTATCGGTGCTGGATTCGTTCCAGGAAGGGGAATTTCACAAGCGGGCGCACTTTAAAGGAAATGATGAATTCTCCCATATCGCCTCGGCTTTGAATGACATGGGCAGTAATATCGGGCAGCTGATTAACGAAGTGTACTTGGCTGATCTTCAGAAGAAGGAAGCGGAGCTGGAGTCTCTACACGCTCAGATTAACCCGCACTTCCTATATAACACGCTATCGTCTATTAGCAGACTCGCACGGTTTGGCATGCTGGATAAACTTCAGCGGATGGTAATGGATCTGGCCAAGTTCTATCGTTTGTCCTTGAACGATGGTCGCAATATTATCTCCGTGAAGAATGAACTAGAGCAGGCGCAGGCGTACATTGATATTCAGAAGATCAAATACGACGATCGTATGCGCGTAACCTATGATTACGCTCCTGAAGTCGTTCGTTATGAGACGGTGAAGCTTGTACTGCAGCCGTTCATTGAAAATGTACTGGAACATGCCTGGACGGGGGAATCGATCGATATCCGAATTACGGCCAGAGCGCTTGCGGATGTGCTCGAATTTAAGATTATTGATAATGGGGTTGGTTTCCCTCCAGGAAGAAGTCTTGACCACACTGGTGGATCAGATCTGATGAACGCAGGCTATGGTATCCGTAATGTCGATCAGCGTATTAAACTGCATTATGGTAATGAATACGGGGTCACTTTATTTAGTCGGGCTGGAATCGGAACGACGGTTCGCATCATTATTCCGTTAGAGAAACGGAATGTGTCTGAAATACGTAAGAAGAAAGGAATGTAAGCAGCATTCGGAATCTCCCCGCGCTGGTCTATGTCAACTTTGTAGATTGGGCTTGACGCAGGGAGATTTTTTCGGTATATTTACTTTATCCAATAAAAGCATAAAAGCATAAAAGCGAACAAGCGCGAAAGCGATAATGGAATAGCTAATTTATGTTGGAATATCTATGGTAGAAAGAGGGTTAGTGATATGATCGTAATTACTTCCAATCAAATCGTTGAGGAACAGATACAACTGATAGTGAGTGAAATAGAAAAGGAAGGGCTGCAAGCTCATGTATCCCGTGGAGCCGATCGTACTGTTATTGGGCTGATCGGTAGTGTTAATCCTAAGCTGGCCGAACATCTTCGTCAGATGAAGGGCGTGGAGAACGTTATCAAGATCTCCAAATCCTATAAGCTTGCCAGTCGCGACTTTCATCCGGATGACACAATCATCGATATTAAAGGAACCAAGATCGGCGGAGGCAACTTGGTTGTGATGGGCGGTCCTTGCGCCGTAGAATCGGCCCAGCAGATCGATGACATCGCCAAGCTGGTTAAAGCGGCCGGCGGGCAGGTGCTTCGCGGTGGGGCGTTTAAACCTCGCACAGGCCCTTATAGCTTCCAGGGCGTCGGCGTTGAAGGTTTGATCATGATGGCTGAGGCTGGACAGCGTCACGGGCTCTTGACGATCACAGAAGTGATGACACCGGAGTATGTGGATATTTGTGCGGAGTATGCAGACATTCTGCAGGTCGGTACACGCAACATGCAGAACTTCGATCTATTGCGCAAGCTTGGAACATGCGGCAAGCCCGTCCTGCTGAAGCGAGGTTTCAGCGCAACTTATGATGAACTGCTGAATGCAGCTGAATATATTCTGGCTGGCGGCAACCCTGATGTTATGCTCTGCGAGCGTGGAATCCGAACATTCGAGTCGTATACTCGCAACACGTTGGATTTATCTGCTATCCCGGTGCTGCAGCAGCTTAGCCACTTGCCCGTGATCTCGGATCCGAGTCATGGTACCGGACGCAGAGAACTGGTTGAGCCGATGTCGAAGGCTTCTGTAGCCGCTGGTGCAGATGGGCTTATCATCGAAATGCACACCGACCCTGATAATTCCATGACGGGTGATGGCGTACAGTCATTGTTCCCGGATCAATTCGCTGCGCTCCTGAAGGATCTTGAACAACTGGCTCCACTAGTTGGCAAGAGCTTTAATACAGCTAAAGCACCGGCTTCGGAATTCGCGCGCGTATAGACTTGAGAGACAGAAATTCATTGTAGTGATCGCCATACATTTAGATAAATAATAGTCTATCTAAAGACACTTGCATCGGCATCGCAGGTGTCTTTTTGCTGGAGTTACAATTACTGGTTTTTCATGTCAATATATATAACATCAATTTCAAAAATACCTGACATAACTATTGACGTAAGGTTATCTCCCGGCATATAATGACGAAAAGAAAATCGAAAGATTATGAACATTGTTAAGTCATTAGTGTCATAATGTTCGGAAATTGGGAGGAAGAGACATGTCCGTAGAGAAAGTATTGCAAACAATTCAAGAAAACAACATTGAGTGGGTCGATTTTCGTTTTGTAGATTTGTCAGGCCGGGTACATCACATTACCTTGCCGGCTGCAGAAGTAGATGAAGAAACATTCGTGAATGGGGTAGCTTTTGACGGGTCTTCTATTCCAGGTTTCCGTGGCATTGAAGAATCCGATATGGTTATGATGCCTGATCCAGGTTCTTGCTATATCGATCCGTTTACAGCGCATTCCACACTTAATATTATGAGTAACATTTATACACCGGAAGGCGAGGCATATGAGCGTGACCCACGCGGTATCGCAGCTCGTGCGGAACAATATCTTCAGGAAACAGGCGTTGGTACTGCAGCGTTCTTCGCGCCGGAGTCCGAGTTCTTCCTGTTCGATGATGTTCGCTATGAAACTACGATGAACGGCTCCAGCTACCAAGTCGATTCCGAAGAAGCGGCTTGGAACACAAACCGCAAGGAAGAAGGCGGTAACCTCGGCTTTAAAGTTGGCGTCAAAGGTGGCTATGTTCCAGTAGCTCCAGTGGATACACAGCAAGATATCCGTAGCGAAATGTGCCGTTTGCTTGGGGAAGCCGGCCTTCGCGTTGAGCGTCATCATCATGAAGTGGCTACTGCTGGCCAAGCAGAAATCAACTTCCGATTCGATACATTGAAGAAAACAGCCGACAATCTGTTGATCTATAAATATATTGTGCATAACACGGCTCGCCAATACGGCAAGACAGCAACCTTTATGCCGAAGCCATTGTTCGGTGACAACGGTAGCGGCATGCACGTTCACCAATCGATCTTCGACGGCGATACGCCTAAGTTCTACGAAAAAGGCGCATATGCGAACTTGAGTGAGATGGCACTTCATTATATCGGTGGTATCTTGTATCATGCACCAGCATTGATCGCTTTGACGAATCCGAGCACGAACTCCTTCAAACGTCTGGTACCAGGCTATGAAGCTCCAGTCAACCTCGTATTCTCCAAAGGTAACCGTTCTGCAGCTGTGCGGATTCCTGTTGCTGCTGTAACACCTAAGGGCTGTCGTATCGAGTTCCGTACGCCAGACTCCACGGCTAACCCTTACCTTGCTTTCTCAGCTATGCTGATGGCAGGTCTGGACGGAATCAAGCGCAAAATCGATCCAACGGCTCTCGGATATGGACCATACGACAAGAACATCTACGAATTGTCCGACGCTGAGAAAAAGGAAATCCGCAGCGTGCCAGGTTCCCTGGATGAGGCACTTGATGCATTGCAAGCTGATTCCGAGTTCTTGACAGAGGGCGGCGTATTTACACAAGAATTCCTGGATAACTTCATTGAGTTCAAACGTGCTGAAGCTAAAGCGATCAACATCCGCGTTCATCCGCATGAGTACTCCCTGTACTACGATATCTAATTTTAATATGATGGAAGACGCCGAGGGCCACGTGCCCTTAGGCGTCTTTTTCGGTGTAGATCCCCGCTGCAAATCGAGAATAAATACACTTGATGGAGCATCAGATTGTTGCTATGATTAGCTTTAAATCTATAAAGCGATAAAGGGAACGAAAGAAAGGGTGGAGAGTCATATGAGCAAGAGAGCTTACAATTTTAATGCCGGTCCTGCTGCATTGCCGCTAGAGGTGCTGGAACGCGCGCAGGCTGAGTTTGTGGATTACGGGGGTACCGGCATGTCCATCATGGAGATGTCCCATCGAGGGGCTGTATACGAGGCTGTACATAATGAGGCACAGGAGCGTTTATTGTCTCTGCTCGGCAATCCCTCCGGATATAAGGTGTTATTCATTCAGGGTGGGCCAGTACACAGTTCGCGATGATTCCGATGAATTTCCTTGGAGAAGGCCAGGTTGCCGATTATGTCATGACAGGCAGTTGGGCTGACAAAGCGATTAAGGAAGCGAAGTTGATCGGAAATACTCAGGTTGTAGCTTCTTCCGAAGCCAGCGGGTACATGAGCTTGCCATCACTGCAAGATATACAACCATCCGATAATGCTGCATACCTTCATTTGACGTCCAATGAGACGATTGAAGGCACGCAGTTCAAGTCATTCCCTGATACCGGATCCGTGCCGCTCATTGTGGATATGTCGAGCGACATCCTGAGCCGTCCGTTTGATCTGAATCAATTCGCGATGGTGTATGCGGGTGCCCAGAAGAATCTTGGACCTTCAGGTGTGGCGGTCGTCATTGTCAGAGAGGATTTGATTACCGATCTCCGAAGCATCTTCCGACTATGCTGCGTTACAACACGTACTTGAAGAACAATTCACTCTATAATACGCCGCCATCTTTTGGTATCTATATGATTAATGAAGTTTTGAAATGGATTGAGGAAAAAGGCGGCCTCCAAGGTGTAGAGGCTATGAATCGCAAGAAAGCCTCATTGATTTATGATGCCATCGATCAGAGCGGCGGCTTCTATCGCGGCTGTGTGAGTCCAGAGTTCCGCTCGGATATGAACATTACGTTCAGGCTCGGCTCTGAGGAGCTGGAGAAGGAGTTTGTGAAGGCTTCTGAACAGGCAGGCTTCGTTGGTTTGAAAGGCCATCGCAGCGTGGGAGGCTTGCGTGCGTCCGTGTATAACGCGATCCCCTACGAGAACTGCCAGGCGCTTGTTGAGTTTATGCAGAATTTCCAAGCCAGCCACGAATAGTCATAGAGGAATGAGCGACCCTCTGCCTGTTTAGGCGGGGGGTTGTTTCATGGATTTTCCTCCAAGGTTTATTTCTACGAATAGGTTATAATAGAAGAAATATTAAGTTGCAAAGGTGGATAAGAACAACCATGGCTCTACACATCGTACTGGTCGAACCCGAAATCCCTGCCAATACGGGGAATATCGCAAGAACTTGCGCCGCTACCGGCACCCATTTGCATTTGGTTCGTCCGCTCGGCTTCAATACAGACGACAAGACGTTAAAACGTGCAGGATTGGATTACTGGTATGCTGTACATATCGAATATCACGATTCATTTGAGGAGTTGCAAGCGTTGTACCCGCATAGCCGATATTTCTTCGCGACAACCAAAGCGAACAAACGCTATGCGGATATACAATTTCAAGATGAGGATTTTCTCGTATTCGGAAAAGAGACGAAGGGGCTGCCGCCGGAACTGCTTCAGGCAAACCTGGATACTTGTATCCGCATGCCCATGACCGACAAAGTTCGCTCGCTTAATCTCTCCAATTCTGCAGCGATCGTTGTTTTTGAGGCGTTACGTCAGTTGGACTTCCCCGGTATGGAATAAGTTTCATATGAAATAAGATTCAATAGGGAAAATTCATCCAGTATACCTATAAAGTCATGAAAAAAACTAAGAAATTCATAATGTGTAGCAGGATTCGACAGCTTTTTATCGAACTATTATACTAGGTCATTATTATCAGTTCTGAACAGTGGTATCAGAAATCACTTGTTGAAGATGAAAGAGGTGTACAATCATTATGAAACCTGCTGGCGTTGTTCGTAAGGTCGATCAGCTGGGAAGAATCGTTCTTCCTAAATCTCTTCGTAAGAGATATCAGATGAACGAAGGGGATCCCGTGGAAATACTTGTACAGGGGGACCATATTATATTGGAGCGCTACCGTCCGAAATGTGTCTTCTGTGGTTCTATGGATGGTGTAAGCGAGTTCAAAGAACGTTATATCTGTACGCAATGCATGTCCGAGATGCAACAACTCCCGAAACATGCTTAGTTGCCTCTAATATGAGCTTTCCTGATGAGCATCGCTGATAGCGGTGCTTTTTTTGTACATATTAATGTAACATAATAAAAAACCCCCTCGAAATATCGAGGGAGTTATGCCTTACAGGCCTTTGGTTTTGTCATCATTGTAAGACGAAGTCCAAATACCGACCATATAAAGGGCCAGTACGATCATGACGATCCAAAAGGTTAATGAAAAAGACATCATTGCCACCTCCTGCTAAGCTATTCTTTATTATAACCATCTTAGGCGAAAAAATAAATGACAATATGATGTCTCTCATTCGAAGAACAGGAAATGCGTAGGTACAGGCCTTAGACTTCCGTCGGATGGCTTGTTAACCACGCGGCCATTCAATATGAGCGAGGATGAGCCGCCGCCATCCAGATTGTAGGCGTCTATGACGCCGAGCTGGTTAAGTTTGTTCTGGAGCTCCTGTAACGTCGCTCCGGATGTCCCTTTCTCATCATACCCATCGGTAACCAAAATTAATAGCTGGTCATCCTTGTAGTTGCCGATAACGGTACGAGGAGCCCGCTTGGGTGAAGTTCGCCATTTCTCAGGTAGATAGGCTTTATTACCACCCTTAAGCAGAACGGGCACGAAGGTTGCCCCGAAGAGCGGATCCAGCCGGTCAAGCTGACTTTGGCTATGGAATCTGCCACCGATCAGCTGGCCTGATTTATTCATGCCAACGAAAGACAAATCTTTGAAGCTGGGTTGGAAGCCGGATACGTATTTGCCGTCTATAAAGGTTGTGCTCAGTGGATGTCTGCCGCCATTTCCGTCGGCGTAACCGCCGGCGTTGATACCGGCAACCGCACCATGTCGGCTCACGGCCCGCATGGTGGTTTCCACGGACCGGGTCTGCCGCCCTCAGCACCGAGTGACATCATCATAGCGGATGGGTCTTTCAGTTTGATTTTCATAGCGTAACCATGGTAGGTACCTGGGTTGATCTTATACAGTTCGATTCGGATGAGGTCGCTGTTTACCGTCTCAATGGGCCGCCCGAGCTTGGCTGTAATGCGTCGATTATAGATTTGCTCCGGACGCGAAACCTGCGACTGTGCCGATTGCAGAATGACACCCACCGATGCGGTGGTTTGTTGATACAGCTTGGCTGTTTTTTCAATGGAAGATATCGTCTGCTTGGCGGATACGGCAGCTTGATCAAGATCATCTTTAATGAGCGCGGACTGCTCGGATATGCTGTTCGTAGGTATGTACTCCGAGGCATCGTGTGCAATGCGCGGAGGGGCTGCTAATAACCACATACATAACAGAATACCGACAAAAGGAGCGATGACAAGCATGAACAGCCGATTGACCTGTTTCGGTCTGACTTGGCTTAGCTTGCTCACTTCAAAAGCTCCATCTTACGTTCTAGCTCCTTAAGCTGCTTCTCCACTTGACTTAACTGGCTGTACAACTTGTTGCTGTCGTCCGTTGTGCCGCTTGCTTGATCCTTGGTAAAGGTCAGCAGTTCATTAAAGGATTGAACCTTGCTCTGCATCTCGTTCATCTCTTCGACCAACTCATTAAACTTCTGGTCGTATTCGGCTTTGAACGAAGCCATTTCATGACGTGTATCCTCCTGTAGCTGTACAATGACCTGTTCCTTCAATTGGTTGCTATATAGGTAGGCTGCGGTAGTACCGAGTCCGATCAACACAATCCAAAATACCCAGAACCATGTGGCAGATGGTCCCTTGCGATGCACTTCCTCACGGCTTTCATGGGGGATATCCTGCTCCGAGTCTGACAATTTCATCTCAACACCCCTCAGAATCTATCATTTTTTCCAGCTATCATTCTAACATGCCAGAAATACTTTCGCAAAGACGAACTCTAAACGGCCGTTTTTATCAAAAATAGATTGCCTAGAAACATAGAGTTAGGATACAATCTGTATAGATTTGATTCATGAAGAAGATACATATAAGACATTTGCCATACTTCATGCAGCATGGATCTGCGCCTATTGGATTAACAAGCTTGCTTTCGATTCTTCATTTCCTGGGATTAATCGGTTTTGCCCATAGCGGCAAACAACGAAGGCACGCACCTATGGCGTTGATTTAGTTATGACTGCGCTTACTTTAATAGAGATTCGAGTTTTCGAGAAACAGGGGGTCTATTGAATAATGAAACAGGTTTGGCGGGTAGTGATTGTCGGCAGTCAGCCTACGAGTATGCTCGGCACAAAATTAATCTTGGAAGAGGAGCGTGATCTGCATGTTGAAGGCATGACCTCCTCGGATACGGAAGGCCTTCGAATGGTCAGCGAGTTGCTGCCCGACTTGGTGTTACTGGATTATTCCTTGCAGGATCATACTTCGGAAACGGTGCTAGAGCAGATGAAGCAGCTCTCGCCCAAGACCCATATCGTTATCATGACAGATAATGATGGTCTCCCGTTGTTGCAATCCTTGATCAGCCGCGGTGCAAGTGGGATATTGTCGAAACAAGCATCCACTTTTCAACTCATACATATGATCACGGGCTTGCGCGAGGGTGTGGCCTCCTTGCCGCTGGACTGGGTACGACAAGGAATATGGCCGCTGACAGCCTCCGGCATGAATGAAGGGGGACTGCAGCTCTCCGAGACGGAAGCATTTATAATGGAACGGATTGTACAAGGGATTACATACGATAAGATTGCCGTCGAGATTCAGGTGAGTCGCCGTTCCATCGATAATTATCTGCGCAAGATTTATGTCAAACTGGGCGTATCCACCAGAGCGCAAGCCATTGAGAAGTACGCGCTATATACGCGTCAAGGCAGACAAATATATGCGTGAATTGGTACATAAGGTATAATATATAATGATCGTGAATACCATTTAGATGTTGTTACGATAGCCTGAATACAAATAAAACCGAGGTTTTGATAAACGGTTAGAGGAGGGACTTCCATGCAGTTTTCCTTTGCTTCCCGTGCACAGACCCTGTTGTCATCCCCGCTGCGCGATATTAGGGAACTTGCGAAGCGGGATTCTTTTATTTCCCTGGCAGAAGAATTGCCAGCGGAGGAATTGTTCCCGTTACATTCATTGGCTGAGTCGGCAACAACGGTTCTGTCTGAAGATCCGCTAGCGCTTCAATATGGCGAGGCCCAGGGATATGGCCCACTTCGCTCATGGCTGAGCCAGGATCTGGCTAGACGGAAGGAGCTGTCCGTTGGGCCGGAACAAATCTTGTTGACTACTGGTACGCAGCAAGCTATTGATTTGCTGGTCAGAGTCTATGTCGATCCTGGAGATCCGGTATTGGTGGAGAACCCTACCTCCCCGGGATTGCTTCAGGTACTAAGGCTTCAAGGGGCAGTGATTATCCCTGTGGAAGGGGATCAGGAAGGGATGCTTCCCGGGAAGCTGAAAGAACTGATCGACAAGCATAAACCGAAGCTGCTCATGGCAGCTCCGAACTTCACGAACCCGACGGGTGTGATGTGGAGCTTGGCGCGGCGCAAGCAGGTGCTGGAATTATGCGTGAACCATCACACGCTGATCGTTGAAGACGACTCCTACGGTGATTTGTATTTTGGAGATACGCATGGACAGAAGCGAATTCCCTCTATGTACTCATTAGAAGAGAAGCAAGGCGGGCATGTGTTATATGTCGGTTCCTTCAGTAAAATCGTAGCTCCTGCTCTCAGGACGGGGTGGGCGGCAGGCAACCGCCAGGTTATCCAGATGATGACGGCCGTGAAGCAGATGGCCGATTGGCAGTCCAGCATGCTGAATCAGCACATTCTGCATAATCTGCTTGAATCCAAGCATTTTCAGTTGGATGAGCATATTGCGATGCTAAACCGTGAATATACGATCAGACTCAAGCTGATGGTGGAGCTACTGAAGCGCAATGCATGGAAGGATGCCGAGTACGTCGTTCCTCCGGGAGGGATGTTCGTATGGGTGAAGCTGCCACCCGGGCTTGACGGTGATGCGCTGTTACGGGGTTCGTTATTGAAGGGAGCGGCGTTCTTGCCGGGTTCCATGTGCTCGGATGGAAATGATAGCAGGGAATGTATCCGGCTTAATTTTACGCATCCTGGCCGCGATGAATTGCTGCTCGGTATGAATCTCATCAGCGAGGCTTTACTAGAATTTACCGCACGCAATTAGATTAGAGAAGGGCTGCGGAGTTAGACCTTGTCAGAGGCCTTGCTTCGCAGCCTTTGTTTGGGTGTTGGTAAGAGGTTACGTCAACACCGAAGCATAGTCGGTAAGAGCCTGGACCCCGGCAGGTGTCAGACTGTAACGGCCGCGGCTGATACGTCGAAACCAGCCATAATAGTTATGCTGGAGAATGGCCGCAGTGCTGCCGATGCCACTCTGATCCTTGATCTTCGCCGGTGATATGCCAGCCCACGGAACGAGGCCGGGTTCAATTCCCTCCGGCGGATCAGCCTGGACTTGCGCCGCCTGATAAGCAAGCTCCGCTGCGTTCATTACAGCGGCCACCTTCAGCGCTTTTTCGCGGTAGGCCGTAACCAGCTTGGCCCGAGTTACCCCGCCGGTGTTGTAGTCACCGCTGCGTTCCCGAAACTCATAGAGCAGCCGTTCCTTGCGCCGAACCGCGGTACGACCACGCTGTACGGCTTGCTCCGGTTCACAAAGCACCTCGACAAAGGGTGCTTTGGTCTTATAGAAGGTCACGGTCATGAGTCCCAGACCGAGTTGTTTGCATAAACCGCTCAATTCGCCCCAGCGCTGATTGACGGCCCCTTTCTTCGCCCGGCTCTTCTCCACCGCGAGGTAGACATAAGGAGTCAGCTTCAACCTCTCTATACCTTGCAGCAGAAGCGCCAAATTGAAGGTTTTCTTCATCTCTACGATAAGGGGCTCATCCTCTCCAGCTTTCAGTCCAACCAGATCGCAATGACGCACCTCTCCCTTGACCTCATAACCATTGATTTCAAAAAAAGCTTTTAACGGAGCGTACAGCTCGGCTTCATGTTTAATCGCCATGGTAACTCTCCTTTATTGAAAAACGTGCGTTATGTTAAGTTAATGTAATTTCAGTATAGCATGGGGATCGCAATTGTGGCGTATCCCGCTGTTGGGTGCGAGGCGAGCAAGACAAAAAAGCAAGGCATTGACTTCGAAAATAAGGTCAACTATTCCAAGTAAGCCGCATAGGTATGTAATACACTTTTTCGAAAATGGAATGTTTCTAATGACGCTGTGGAATGGAAGCCAATCCCCATAAACAGACTCAGAGGAGGTAGCGCGGTATGGATATTTTCGAACGCATAGCATCGTATAGGGCAGAGAATGACGGTTTGGCGTGGAACGGCACATTCAGGGATTATATAGAATTGTTGAAGAAGGACCCACCCAGCGATGACAGCCCACGCCCGTGTCTATGACATGATTGAATCCTATGGTGTTGAAGAAAGCGGGGGTCGGAAGAAATATAAATTTTTCGAACAGGAGATTTTCGGGCTCGATCGGGCCGTTGAAAAATTGGTGGAGGAGTATTTCCATTCGGCTGCCCGCCGGCTGGATGTGCGTAAGCGGATTTTGCTGCTCATGGGGCCGGTCAGCGGAGGGAAATCGACGCTCGTGACGCTGTTAAAGCGAGGTCTTGAGAAGCACTCCCGGACGGATCGCGGAGCCATCTATGCCATCGCTGGCTGCCCGATGCAAGAGGAGCCCTTGCATCTGATTCCGCTGGAGCTTCGTCCTGAAGTGGAGAGGGAGCTCGGCGTACGAATTGAGGGGAACCTATGCCCTGCATGCCAGCAGAGATTAAAGAGCGAGTATGACGGCGATATTGAGCGTATGGAAGTAGAACGCGTACTCATATCGGAGGATAGCCGGGTAGGGATCGGTACGTTCAGTCCCTCGGATCCGAAATCACAGGATATAGCTGATTTGACCGGCAGCATCGATTTCTCGACCATTACGGAATACGGATCGGAATCCGACCCGCGTGCCTACCGCTTTGACGGTGAATTGAACAAAGCCAACCGCGGCTTGATGGAGTTTCAGGAGATGTTGAAATGCGATGAGAAATTTTTGTGGAACTTGCTCTCGCTGACGCAAGAAGGGAATTTTAAGGCTGGACGGTTTGCCTGATCAGCGCGGACGAATTGATCGTTGCTCATACCAATGAATCGGAGTACAAAGCCTTTATCGCCAATAAGAAGAATGAAGCACTGCAATCTCGGATGATTGTGATGCCAATCCCATACAATCTGCGCGTTACGGATGAGGAGAAGATCTACTCCAAACTCATTGGCCAGAGCGATATGAAGCATATACACGTAGCTCCGCATGCCCTGAAGTCGGCGGCGATCTTCTCCGTGTTAACCCGTTTGAAAGAAACGAAGAAGCAGGGCATGGACCTGATCAAGAAGATGCGGATGTACGATGGCGAGGAAGTCGAAGGATACAAGGAAGCCGATCTGAAGGAGATGCAAAGCGAATATTTGGAAGAAGGGATGTCCGGCGTTGATCCACGGTACGTGATCAACCGCATATCCAGTGCTTTGATTAAGCAGGATCTGCAGTGCATTAACGCGCTGGATATGCTGCGGGCGATTAAGGATGGACTGGATCAACACGCATCCATTACCAAAGAAGAGCGAGAGCGTTACCTGAACTTCATTGCCGCTGCTCGCAAGGAGTATGACGATCTGGCGAAGAAAGAAGTGCAGAAAGCGTTCGTGTATTCTTTCGAGGAGTCAGCTAAGACGTTGTTCGAGAACTACTTGGACAATATCGAGGCGTTCTGCAATTGGATCAAGATTCGTGATCCGTTAACAGACGAAGAGATGGATCCGGATGAGAGATTAATGCGTTCGATCGAGGAACAGATTGGTGTGTCCGAGAACGCCAAGAAGGCATTCCGAGAAGAGATTATGATTCGTATTTCGGCTTATTCCCGTAAAGGGAAGAAGTTCGAGTACCATAACCATGAGCGTCTTCGCGAAGCGATTGAGAAGAAGCTGTTCGCCGATCTGAAGGATATCGTAAAAATCACAACCTCGACAAAGACACCAGATGCGGTGCAGTTGAAACGGATTAATGAGGTTAGCTCCCGCTTGATCGAGGAGCACGGCTATTGCCCGGTATGCGCGAATGAATTACTCCGATATGTAGGGAGCTTGCTTAACCGGTAAGAAAGGCGAGATATGGTCAGATAAACGCGTTATGTTTTGTATGAGAAGGGGCTTCCTGCCACGGTCTGTTCAAGGACTCGTCGGGAAGTCTCTTGTCGATTTAGGACTTTCGAATTATGCCGGTGTGGTAAATATAGGCTATAATGGACCCTAAGAACTTGAGCCTGTATGAGCAGGTGCTCGTGATAGGAGTGAAATTGGCGAAAATGATCGAAGTTTCCCCGGAAAGACTAAGACAATTGGAGTATATCGGACTCGATGAGAGTGAGCTGTCACTGCTGGCCAGTCATCGTGATGTGTTTGCTAAAGTGGTGGATGAAGTCGTTGATCGTTTTTATGCCCGCATTGGAGAGCAGCCACATCTTATGCAGATTATTGGACGTGTATCCAACATGGAGCGTTTGAAAGAAACACAAAGAGTGTACTGGATGTCCCTTGCGGATGGAACAGTGGATGAACTCTACATTGCGAATCGCATTAAGATTGGACAAGTTCATTCCCGTATCGGACTGACAACGGATTATTATCTCGGTAGTTATATGATTTATCTTGATATTGCAGCAGACCTCCTGCAGCAAATCGTGCCGGATCGGTGGACTCAGGTCGTGCATGTTCTCAGCAAGATGTTTAACCTGGATTCGCAGCTTGTGCTTGAGGCATATGAGATGAAGGAGAAAGAGAAGATCAATAACCTCGTTGCCGACCAGCAAAGAATGCTCGAGGCCATTACATCGGCTGTACAGGAACTGACGGCCATGATCGTTGAACTGGATCAAAGCGCGGCTCTCATGGCGGACAATGCGATGAAGACTGCAGAAGCACAGGAGAAAGCTCATACGTTAACGGGTGAGCTCGGCGAGGAGATTCTGCATATCGAGCAGATGGGCAGCTTGATTAGGGAGATCTCGGATCAGAGTCATCTACTTGGCCTGAATGCCGCTATTGAAGCAGCGCATGCAGGTGAACTTGGAAGAGGCTTTGA
This sequence comes from Paenibacillus sp. JCM 10914, assembly GCF_001315105.1. Classification (GTDB taxonomy): domain Bacteria; phylum Bacillota; class Bacilli; order Paenibacillales; family Paenibacillaceae; genus Paenibacillus_AQ. The sequence goes on from NZ_BAZR01000004.1 coordinate 141,175, forward strand.
GGTGGTGGCCGGCGAAGTTCGGAAGCTCGCAACCAATTCCAAGAAAGCAATGGACGAAATTCAGGACAAGGTGAGTGGCATTACGCGCAAGCTTGGGCTCGTTGAACAGGAGTCGGAGCAAACCTCGATCAACGCTCGCAACCAGGCAGCTAGCTCGCAGGAGTTGGCAGCCTTCGTGAAGATGATGGAGAAGCTGGCCGACGACCTGGAATCCTTGCAGCATGATTACGATATACAGCAGCAGAGTCAGCACAATGTACCAGCGATAAATCGGAGAAGGTGACCGTCTAGGTCTGTATTAGTCCTAATGCCAAACAGCACCTGCAATCAGGAGAGATTCCTGCAGGTGCTGTTTTTTATATATGATGACGCTACATAAATCGCCGGTGCAGCTTCTTACCATCATAAGAGAACAGGATCGGCTTGCCTTCAATCATGCTGTGCAAATGCACGGGTTTGCCCCATAGTCTGTAGACGTATGGAATCGTACGTTCCATATATTTAAGATCAAGTTCTACCCCTTCATACAGATGTTTGATCATCAATTCACCTGAACGCAGATGGTCACCATCCGTTATTACGAGAAACGGCGAGCCGCCGTTCACACGGGTGAGGACGAGTTGATCTCTTATGTTCTCCCAGGCCTTATCGGTGATCTTCCACTCCGGTCCCTTCTTCTCAAACACGTATAAGTCCAGGTCCTCCACTAATTCCTTGGTCAAATAATTGCGCAGGAAGGAAATATCGGAGTCGTATTCACGCACATCAAACATTCTCTCTCGATCCCAGCGCCGCTCAATATCTTCAAAGATTTTGAGACCGAGGTAATACGGATTGAGGCTATGCCGTGACGGTTGGACAACCGAGGCATTGAGCTTCGCGAATTCGACTGTTTCCTCGCTCGTCAGGTCCATCTCCCGTAAGATGCGTTGATGCCAATACGAAGCCCAGCCCTCGTTCATGATCTTCGTCTCCATCTGCGGCCAGAAGTACAGCATCTCCTCGCGCAGCATGCTCATAATATCCCGCTGCCAATCCTCCAGTATATCGGAGTGCTCCTGGATGAACCACATGATATCTTTTTCCGGTTCGGGCGGGAATCGCTTAGGAAGTGCTGCAGCTTGGTCTTCCGATTCGTCTGGCACTTTATCCATATCCCATAAGTCGTCATATCTGCCGACGAACTTCTGCTTCTTCGCTTCCTCCTTACGTTCGAGTACCCGGCGCGCGTTGTAACGCTGTTTATCGAGTTTATCCGGTCTGACGATTTGCGGATCGACGTGCTCTTGAATAGCCAGGACAGCATCAATGAACTGCTCAACGGCTTCCGTGCCATGCTCGATCTCATAGCGTGATATCCGCTCGGCTGTGGCGGACATGCTCTCGACCATATTCCGGTTGGATACGGAGAACCTGGCGTTATTCTTGAAGAAATCGCAGTGTGCGAGCACGTGGGCGACGATAAGTTTGTTCTGGATCAAAGAGTTCCCGTCCAGGAGGAAGGCATAACAAGGATTCGAGTTGATGACGAGCTCGTATATTTTGCTGAGTCCAAAATCGTATTGCATCTTCATTTTGTTGAAGGTTTTGCCAAAGCTCCAATGACTGAAGCGGGTAGGCATACCGTAAGCACCGAAGGTGTATATAATATCCGCCGGACAGATTTCATATCGCATCGGGTAAAAATCGAGGCCAAATCCGGTAGCAATCTCAGTAATTTCCGCAATGGAACGTTCCAGTTCTGCGATCTCGTCTTGGTGCACGAGGATCCCTCCTTCGTCAAATAGAAAAGAAATGGTTCTTATCATTTATATGGGATATTACTGCAGATATGCGGGCTTTGGGCAAGGAATGTAACGGGATGAACCGGATGTCATCGGTCCCTGGAAGGAGAATGTAATCCTTCTGTAAAAGGATGCTCTTGGAGGCATGATCTTTTATAATGGAAAAAGATGATAACACTAGATCTAGGAGGGGAAAATATGATTGAATTTCCTAAACCCGATGTGGAACGATTCTTTCAAACGTACTACATTCGTTCATTTGGGGTAAACGCAGATGAGTCCAGGCTCATCTTCAGCAGCACCATGAACGGAAAATTCAACTTGTGGGCGATGGAGTTGGAAGGAGAAACGTCTTATCCTTATCCGCTTACATATAATGATCAATTCGGCAGCTTCGTCAAAATGGATCCGGAAGGGCGCCACATCCTAACCGCATTTGATCGTGATGGCAACGAGAACTATCAGTTGCATGCACTGCCATGGCATGGCGGTGATCCATTACCGCTATTCGAAGGGTCGGATCCGGAGGATAAGCACTATTTCGTCCATTTGTCCGAGGATGGTCAGCGTCTGTATTATGTGACATCCAAGGATAACCCGTCTTTCCAGAATTCCAGGGTTTACAATCTGGAGACGCAGGAAGACAAACTGCTTCTTGAAGGTACGGTTACCTCGACCCAGATGGGGGCCGTCAGTCCGGATGAGCAGACCATTGCCTTCACCAAGATGTACGCGAATACGTACTATGTCAGCTACGTCATGCGTATCGGCGAAGAGCCGATTTGTTTGACTCCAGCGCCAGAGAAGGTCCATGTCTCTGATGAAGTGGTGTTCGTGGACAACGACCGTGTTCTGTTTGCAACCGATTATGAATCCGATTATACGTATGTGGCCAGCTATGATATCCCCACGCGCAAGTTTGAGCCGTTATGTCAAATCGAGGGGGAGAGTGTGCAATATCTCCGATATCATAAGGACTCGCGGACGCTCTATATCGTCACGGAAAAAGGCGTAGAAGAACAGCTGTATGCTTATTCACTGGATCGTGGCGAGTTAGTGCGCATTCCCTTGCCGACCGATGTTGTCGAGCAGATTCATGTGACGAAGTCCGGTAATATCTATCTGCTAGGGCGCGGGGCCGTCAAACCACTCAACATTTATCGATATGCGAGTGGAACGTGGAACGCGCTGACCAAGAATGTGTTGACCGGCCTGAGCGAAGAGGATCTGGTATATCCTGAAACCATTACTTATACCTCCTTTGATGGGATGGAGATCGAATCGCTGTTATATCGAGCGAAGGAGGATGTTGCCAACGGATATACTATATTCTGGCCGCATGGCGGTCCCCAAGCTGCTGAACGCAAGCAGTTCCGCTCGATGTTCCAGTACGCTCTATCCAAGGGATATCATATCTTCTGTCCGAATTTCCGCGGCAGCGCGGGGTATGGAAGCGCGTTCTTGAAAATGGTGGAGCAGGATTGGGGCGAGGGTCCGCGCAAGGATTGTCTTGCAGGCATGGACTGGTTGTTCGAACAAGGTCTATCGAGTCCGAAGAAGCTCTTTGTCATGGGAGGCAGTTATGGCGGTTATATGACACTCCTGCTGGCAGGTCGCAACCCGGAATATTTCAAGGCCGCAATTGATATTGTCGGGGTCAGCAATCTCTTCACGTTCTATCATTCTGTGCCAGATCACTGGAAGCCGATCATGGAGCGTTGGCTTGGTGATCCTGAGCGGGATAAGGAGAGATTCATCAAGGATTCACCGATTACGTATCTGGATCACATGGTCAATCCGATGCTCATCATTCAAGGGGCTAACGATCCACGTGTCGTAAAGGAGGAGTCGGATCAGATCGTCGAGGCATTGCGAGAGCGGGGGCGCGACGTGGAATACTTGGTGTTCGATGATGAAGGACATGGCATTACGAAGAAGGCCAATGAAAAAATCGCCTATGCCCACATGATTCAATTCCTTGAGCGCAATCATTAATGTATATATCTAAAGAGGCAGCCGATCGGGTCGTTTACCCGGGGCTGCCTCTTCCGTTTATTTCATCAATTCTTCCGTTGGCTTCCAGATCTTCACGCCGTCATCTTCCAGAATGCCCAAGGTAACATCGGAAATGTTCGGATCGTTAAGCAGCAGCGTATTGATCCGCAGTTTGGTGCTGCCGGCATCGGCCAGGGACATTCCTTTCTTGAGCTCGATGTATGCTTCTACATGATAGTTGCGACCTTCCTGTAGTATTCGAAGGCGATTGATATCACGTACGTCCGGATCACGAAGGATCATCTCGGAAATCTTGTCCTCGACATCCTTCGGTGCAGCGACCCCAATCAAACCAACCATGTTGTCATAGCCAACTTTGAAGGCTACGAATACCATCAGACATCCGATCAGGATCGTGGCGATTCCATCGAGCACCAGGAAGCCGAAGAAGTTGGCCACAATAATCGCGATCAGAGCGAAAAGGGCGCCGAGCGTAGCCACGATGTCCTCATAGAATACAAGGCGAGTAGGAGGTGCTGCCCGTCCTGCATTCTTGAATGCTGCAGGAAAGAGCCCCAGCCCTTTGGCTGTCGATTGCGTCTCTTTCATAATCTCTTTCATCGCTTTGATGAGAATAGACCCATCAATGATGACCGCAATCATGAGAACGATAAAATTAAGCCAGAAATTGGTGGATTCTTCCGGATGCTTCAGCAGCTTGAATCCTTTGAGTATCGTTTCGTATGCCATGATGGTGACAACGATAACGGCAACCATACAGACCAGATTGATGACCCTGCCGAAGCCGGTCGGGAATTTCCTGGTCGGCTTTCGTTCGGCAAGCACGCTGCCGATAAAGACAAAACCTTGGTTTACAGCATCAGCCACGGAATGCATGGCGGAGGCAAACATGGTGCCGCTGCCGCTGATGGACGCTGCGAACGCCTTAATGATTGCTAAACCGGTATTCCCCAGCGCCGCTATGGCGGATGAGGTGTTGCCTTTTTTGATAAGCTGCCATGTGTTCTTCAATCCGAACCCTCCGTCTACTCGTCTCATATTCATTAAAATTGAACTATATATTAACATATCATGCCAAATTCTCGGAGAATTATTGTATGTTTTTTACATGGAAGGAATGAAACTTATCATTTGCATGACAATCGCAGGAATGACTCATAACTTGATTACGTGCCCATACATTAGAAGTATAGCGGCAAAACAAAAGAACATGATGAAGCTACCCATTGGAGCCATTGCGCACTCTGCCTTGTAGCACATGAAATGAGCAGAAGGAGGAAGTGTTATGAAAGCGTTAACAAGTCCAGAGGCGGGAAAGCATGCAGCAAGTCAGGAAATGGGGCTCATTATATGCTCCGAATGTGAACACATCGTGGATACGATTCCGACGAACGGTGTGAAAATTATTCACGGTTATTGCGGTAACGGTAAATGCGAGCAAACGCAGTCTCAAGAAATGCAGATATAGCTCAAGGTATGTTCGCGATGATTATATTTGTAAATACAAAGAGACTGCTTTTCAAGTGTGAGTAGGTATGGACAATGGCTTTGGTGAGAGCGTGAGCGACTCGGCTATCCTTTTTCAAGGGAAAGCTCGCTCCGAAAGTGTTGCTGTGCCCCCACATGTAGTCCGATATCAACGCTGCATCGGTCCGTGTTACGTAAAAAGATGCAATTGTGCAGGTATTTTCGTCGAAATTCCTCTCTTCAATAGAAAAAGATGCAAATATGCAGGTTCTCATCACCATTCGTCCGACTAAGCCCTAATTTGAGCTAAAAGCCTGCACATTTGCAGGTTTTTGCTAAATATCGCATCTTAGATCCACTAATTCCTGCATATTTGCAGGAATTTCTTTCGCTGATGATCGACCAGGCAGCCACCACGAACAAAGGAACGATTCATACACGATAGGCGGCCTCTAATAATCGCACAAAGCATGAAGCAAAGGGCTGTCTTGTAAGATCACAGATCTTGTGGGACGTCCTTTTTTGTGTGCTTAGATGTCTGTATAAGTAATCTTAATAGGTCTTTAAGAAATTATTGATACCTAATTTCATGCTGATTAGGCGATAATATGTTGCATATATATTATATATGACGTATTATATCGTCATGAAGAGTAATTGGTTGCAGGAGGGATCATTATCGAACTGACGACAAGGCAACAGGAGATCGTCGATATCGTGAAGAAGCACGCCCCGATTACAGGGGATCAGATCGCTGAAATGTTGAATGTCAGCAGAGCGACACTCCGCACAGATCTATCCAAGCTGGTCGTGCTTGATTATATTGATGCTAAGCCGAAGGTCGGGTATTTCCTCGGCAAGCGGGGGACGGCCCATCATGATGAGAAATTTCGCTTACTCAAGATGAAGGTGGGTGACCTGCATGGAGCTCCGGTTATCATCAGAGAAACGACGACGATTCAGGAAGCGGTGGTATCCTTGTTCCTGGAGAATGTCGGGAATCTGATCGTGACGGATGCTGACGGACATCTGGCTGGCATTGTATCTCGCAAGGATTTATTGAAGGTTACGCTCGGAAATCCTTCGGCTTCTTCGATGCCCGTGAGTCTAATTATGACACGGCGTGCCAATGTGACGATTATACAGCCCGAAGATACGGTGCTTGAGGCCGCTCGCAAGATTATTACGTATCAAATCGACAGCCTGCCGGTTGTTGTTCCGTCAACCACCGGCACGCCCGGAGAGCACTGGAAAGTGGTAGGACGTATCACGAAGACAAATATCATCAAAATGCTGCTTGACATGGTAGCCGAGGAATAATGGGAGGAATCGGATGAATCAGGCATCGACTCATTTTATAGCGATCTGTTCGGACTCCATAGGGGAAACAGCAGAAGCAGTTGTGCAAGCTACATTACGTCAATTCGATTTACCGAACACGGAGGTTAAACGGTATATGAATGTACGTGATGAAGACGAATTGACAGAATTGATGGAAGAGGTTGCGGCGCGGGGGGGATTTGTTGCTTATACCCTGGTACAGCCGGAATTGAGAGAGGTGATGCGGGAAGAAGCGGTTCGCCTCAACATCAGGGCCGTAGATATCATGGGCCCGATGATGCAAGCATTCGCGGATACTTTTAACGACTTCCCCAAACGGCTGCCCGGCCTGCTGCATCGACTGGATGACAGCTATTTCCGCCGTGTGGAAGCGATGGAATTCGCGGTGCAGTACGATGATGGCAAGGATGTGAGCGCCATTATGAAGGCCGATATCATTCTGCTTGGCGTATCCCGAATATCGAAGACACCCCTCTCGATGTTTCTCGCCCATAAAGGTTATAAAACGGTCAATTATCCGATCGTTCCTGAGCTGTCACCGCCGTCGCAGCTACGGGATGCGAAGAACGGAACCATTATCGGCCTGACGATCGAGCCGGAACATTTACTGAAGATCCGGAGTGAACGGCTGAAGGTCATGGGACTGCCCAATCAGGTTCAATATGCGGCACTTGAACGAATTCGAGAAGAACTTGACCATGCCATGTCCCTGTATGAAGAATTGGGCTGTCCGGTCATTGACGTTACGGATAAGGCAATTGAGGAATCCGCTGGATTGATCATGAATTTTCTTAAATAAACACTAGCGCAAGAAGAAGGAGGTTGTCGTTATGGAGAGCTCATTAGCATTGGAGCTTGTAAGAGTAACAGAGGAAGCGGCATTGCAATCCGCCCGGTGGACAGGAAGAGGAGACAAGAACAGTGCTGATGAAGCCGCTACGGTAGCGATGCGCAAAAGTTTTGACTCTGCTGCGATGGACGGGGTCGTTGTCATCGGGGAAGGCGAGATGGACGAAGCACCGATGCTCTACATCGGAGAACGTGTAGGAAATCGCCGCGGACCGAAGATGGATGTGGCCGTTGATCCGTTGGAAGGGACGGAGACGGTAGCCAACGGGCTGAACAACGCATTGTCCGTGATCGCGGCGGCTCCCCATGGAAGCCTTCTGCACGCCCCGGATATTTATATGCATAAGCTTGCGGTTGGACCCGAGCTTGCCGGGCGTCTGAGTCTGGATGATTCGATCGAAGTCACGCTGGAGAAGGCTTCGATTATACTGGCAAAGCCATTGTCAGATATGACGGTGTCGATTCTGGATCGCGAGCGGCACCGCGAGATGATCAGAGCCTTGCGTGACTCCGGCGTGCGAATCAAGCTCTTGAGCCACGGGGATGTCATGGGTGCGATCGAGACCTGCACCGATAGCGAAGTGGATTTGTATGTCGGCTCCGGTGGTGCTCCGGAAGGCGTACTGGCTGCAGCGGCGCTGAAATGTCTCGGAGGCGAGATTCAAGGCCGTCTCATACCCGAGACACCTGAAGACTACACCCGCTGCCAGGGGATGGGACTTCAGCATCCTGAGCAGCTGCTGACTATGGACGATATGGTCGGCCAGGAAGGCGTATTATTCGTTGCTACCGGTGTCACCGCAGGCGATTTCCTCCGCGGCGTTAAATACATGCCGGGACAGCGAGCGGAGACACACTCGGTCATGATGTATTCAGGTACTAGGACGGTGCGGTATATTCGCAGCGTTCATCATATCTTAAATAGCAACAATTCATTAGCGGCAGCGGCATCTTCATAAATGTTCGTTCATCAGACGATAATGGCCCCTACAAGGTTCAACCAACCTTGTAGGGGCCATTTGTTGTGAACACGCCGTATTAGGATTGTTTCTTCTGCCCAAGGATCAGCCATGCCCCTCCGAGGACGAGCAGCACCGCAATCACAGGCTGGACTACGGAAAGATGATTGAGCACAGGACCGATCGAGAAAACAACGAAGAAGAGCAATGACAATACCGTAAGAATGTTAATCGGGATGAGCAACCACTTGTTACGTGAACCGAACCAATAGAATTCGAACAATCCTGCAGCAACGGCAAGAATGAAGCCCGGCCACATTTTATCCCAGGAATCGAATAAGGTTGCGATTTGGCTGACAACACCGGCAACGAAAAGGATGCCGCCCGGAATCAGCAGGCCGATCCCCTTCCTTCCAACGAGGGAGAAATACATCCAGTGGAAAAATAGCCCTAGAGGGATAACGAACATAGTTGGCCAAAACGTGGCAAAGATAGAGCCTGCTCCGACCGATCCTCCCTGATTCAACAAAAGATATACACCGAGTAGTATAAGCAGCGGTGCAAGAATAGCGCGCTTTGTCATTCGATACTCGTTCCTTCCTATTTTAAAATGATTAATCCAAGAATACCATGTACTGGATCAGGATGTCCTCGGTCCGCTGGGGAAGTTGCAACCTGGACTTTAGTCTAGGATGAGTGAGTGACGTGTTTGAAAGGAGAGAATCCGGTTTAATACTGTCACAACAAGGCCATGACAACAAAAGACAGTCCTGCAGGAAGAACGAATAGCAGAACTGTCTTTTCATTTGCTGCAGGATTAGATTGACGGTGTCTTGGTGTACATCAGGCCGACCGTATGCGGGCCACAATGACTGCAAATGACACAGCCAGCAGTTGAGATGCTGACTTGCCGTGCATTCGTCTTCTCCTGCAATTCCTTCTGGAGATAGCGAGCTTCATCTTCAGCCATGGTATGTACAACGATGATCAGATCGTTATCCATGTTATCCACCTGGGCGATTGCGTTCTGAACCATCTGGTCAAGCGCTTTCTCTTTCTTCCCGCGCACTTTATAAGCAGGGGTCATGCCACCGTCAACGACTTTGATGACCGGACGAATCTTGAGCAGACTGCCGATAATGTTCTGCATGCCGGAGCAGCGACCGCCTTTGTGTAGATATTCGAGCGTATCAATCACAAATTCGCACTCTACTTCGTTTACGGTACGGCTTAACAAATCTACGATTTGTGGTATCGAGGCACCTTCTTCTGCGGCATGAACAGCTTTCATCACCAGCAAGCCGATGCCGCTGGAGAGGTTGCGGGAGTCAAATACGGTAACTCGGCCTTCGGGCAGCTCATCGGCGGCGATACGTGCATTTTGATAGGTGGAGGACAAGTCGGAGGATATGCTGAGGAACAGGATGTCCTCTCCTTGCTCTATAGAAGGTGAAAAGGCGGCAACGAAGTCAGATGGAGAAGGCGCTGCTGTTTTGGGCAGGCTGCCGATCTGATCCACCTTAGCATAAAGTTGCTCGGGCGTAATATCTATGCCGTCGCGAAGGGATTCCTCTCCGAACACGACGTAAAGCGGAATGATTCCGATGTTGTATTGTTCAATCCATGATGATGGTAGGTCGCAAGTGCTATCAGCAAATATTTTTACTTTTCCAGCCATGAACATCTCCCTTTATCAACTATTTGAGTCTGTACTACTAGGATAACCTGTTTGATGCTAAAAGGGAATGCTCTTATGGGGGTGTAAGCGAATGGAAACCCATGCCTTGGGATTTATGGAAATTTGCAACCTTTATTGCGTTAGTCTCGTTTATTACGATATGGAGGTGGTTTTATGGCAAAGCGTAAGCAGATGAACAAACTGATCGCCATTACAGCCACAGCAGCGTTGCTGATGGCAATCACAGCATGTGGAGACGAAGGACAAACGTCTCCGCCCCCGACCGATCCGAATCCGATAGAGGATCCGGTTACAGAACCGACTGATCCGGTGGAAGAGCCCGGTGATGAATCAATGCAAGGAACAGGAACCTATGTGGGTCAGATTGATAATAATTCGATAGAAATAGAAACCGAAGAAGGTCCAACCGCATTCCGTTTGGGTGAAGGGATGGACGCCGTGGTTGCGGAGCTGCAAGGCAATGAATCGGTAACGTTTACTTACACAGAAGAGCCGCTGGAAGGTACCGATGGCCTGGTACATCTGATCTTGACTGATCTGAAGGTGGAAGACGGCAACAGTGGGTCGGGTGAGACCGGAAATTTGCCTCCTACCAAGGAGATTGAGCTGGAACTGGAAGGCATGACGGAGACAAAGACAGCGGAACTTGTTGAGGCAGAGGGTTATGCCTTCTACATGTTCGATATCTATTCCTTTGATGCTGAGAACAATAGGCTGACGATGGATGTAGATAGCGATTACTACGCTGAGATTACGAAATTACCATCAGATTATAATCTCGAGGACTTGAAGACGGAAGCAGAACAGGAGCTTGCTGAAGCCGGAAACGCCCGCGAGGCTGATGAGAATGAGCGGAAAGACTTTGAAGGTGCAGAACTTTTCATGGTGGCTCAAGGTGACGGCCTGACGAAGAAGTACATCGTGAACGAGGTTGACGGCCAGGGCTACGTGTTCCATATCAACATCCCGCAGGGAGAGCCAACAGAAGGGTTTGTACCGCATACGAATGCTTCCCTGAACTCGATTGTTAATAAATAATCATGAAGACAATAAACCGCCCCTTGCGGGAATGGATGAGACTACATCTCCATTTACCATGAGGGGCGGTTTATGATCGATTCGGATCTCTAATTACTGCGCTGCCTGAAGGTACTGCCGAATGAAATGAAGCGCCTTGTCATCGCGCTCGGTGCCTTCGCGTATCCCGGCGAACATCTCCCTCTTATACAACGTGATATCCTCGCTGAGCGTGCTGTCCATAATGTCAACGGCATACACATGCTCCGCACCTTCCTCGGTCATGCCCTTGATGAGTTTGTCTTGCGTCAGGAGGTCCTTGAACTCACCTTCTATCTCCGCATCCAGCAACGCACCATTCCTTGATTGCCTATCCAGTCATACGCGGTCTGATCCATGATATAGAGGTCCGGCCGTTCCGTGGCTAGGACAAGCATGGCTTTTTGCAGCATGGCCGCGTCCTGTGGATTGTTCGAATCCAGTGGCGGTACATAGTTAATGCTAACGGTTACACGATTCCACTCCGGAAATTGCGCCAGGATGGCATCTTCTATGGGCGTAAGGTCAGGATCGTTGTCCTGATTCATATAAGTTCCGAGGAACATGACCTCCAAATCAACGGGTGGCAGATTCGCCAGACGTTCCTTCTCCGCTTGGTTGTTCACGATGCTGATGCCGATATAGATGAGTAGGCCAATGAGTGCGATTCCGCCCAGTACATGAAATTTATAATAACGGAAGAAATGATCGGTTTTCTCCGCTGTGCCAGCAAATCTCTTGTACTTGCCATAACGCTTCTGATTCATTTCTTCGAGGGATTGACGGGTTTCTTCTTCGAGAATGAATTTGTAGGCTCGCGTGATTTCGCTAAATTGTAATTCAAGTTCTTCCGTTCGATCCGGTTCCCGTCTCTGATGGGAACGGTGCTGGCGCATGAGCAAGGTGTACCGGTCATCCAATTGCGTTCTTGTTGCATCTTCCGGCAATCCTAATCGCTCATAGGCTTCTTTCATTTGGTCCATTCATGTCACCTCTTCTATACTGTGAGAGTTTCCTAGTTACCAGTATATAGTGAACAGGTGCTTGGTTACAAACCTTTATGCCGGGTTATGTTGGAAAGGGCTGAAATTATAGACTACATTGGGTAAAGTATGAGTAGGGCCGTTTGTTTCGTAAGTATATTATGGGCAGCAAACTTAAATATAAAGGAGAGGGTAAGGGATGAATCAATCCGTAGGAATGAGTAGAGACACCGAATCAGAGTCTCGAAGATTGCTGGAGGAGATCAACAAAACGTCTACAACGTACGGGATGAGTGCGGTCTGGTTTCTTGGACAAGAGAGCGTTGTCATAAAAGGCGGGGAGCACGTGCTCTACGTTGATCCTTACATGTCAGGAGAATTGGAGCGCAAAGCCGGCTTTCAACGTGCATTTCCGGCACCGCTTCATCCCGAGCATATCGATAATGCCGACATCGTACTGATCACACATGAGCATGATGATCATATGGATCTCGGAACGATCTCGCGATTGCCAAGCTGAATCCGCAGACGCTGTTTATCGCACCGGCCCATTGTCATGAGGCAATGTTGGGGGCTGGTGTGTCCGCTCAGCGACTGAGAGCCGCATCATGCGATCAGTGGCAGGATTTAGACGGGGTTAAGGTGATGGCTATTCCAGCTGCGCATGAGGTGCTGGACGAGCATGAGGAGCTTGGACATCGATATGTTGGATATCTGATCGAAATTGAAGGCGTCCTGCTCTATCATGCGGGGGACACGGTAGTGTACCCAGGACTGGTTGAGCGTTTGCAGGCTTATGCCATTGATATTGGCATGGTTCCGATCAATGGAGGAGATGCATTCCGCCGCAAGGACGGCATCGTTGGTAACATGGGATTTCGCGAGGCGGCCGAGCTTGCCGCGGCAGCTGGCTTCGATTTGACGATCCCGATGCACTATGACATTTTCCCATGGAACGGGGAGAAGCCGGGGTATTTTATTGATTATTGTTATGAGAACTATCCGTACATGAGAACCAAGGTCATGGCCCGAACGGAGCGGCTGATTTACGTGAAAGATTAACCGTTTCTCATCATATTGTTGGTGAGTGGAATTTTTTTGAAATTAATGGTAGAGAGACCGCAATTTTTCGGTATGACAAGCATATGAATTAGACATGCCTTTATAAATGGAGATGTCGTACATGCTGTCATTTCGAAAACATGTCATTATCGTGATCGGCAGTTTCCTGATTGCGATGGGGACCAATTTTTTTCTTGTCCCGCAGAAAGTGCTGGACGGCGGTGTTATCGGCATAGCGCTTATTGCCAATTACGTATTGGACCTACATATCGGGTTTGTCATCATTCTGTGCAGTATTCCGATGTTCATCGCAGCTTGGATTCTGAACCGTGAAATATTCTATAACAGCTTGTCGGGTATGATCATCTCTTCCTTTGCGATCGATCTATTGTCTCCCTATCAAGCAGCATTTCTGCACATCTATGCACCGGAACCGATCCCGAGCGCGATCATGGGCGGCGCTTTGATTGGGACAGGACTTGGTCTGATGCTGCGAAATGATGCCAGCACGGGGGGGACGGATCTATTGGCGCATTTTATTACCCGTTATATCCCTCTTAATGTAGGAGTAATCATCCTGCTGATGGATGCGGTCATTATCGGAATCGGCAGCGCCATTTTGTCAGGCAATACGTTTGTCCATTCCATATTCACGATTCTCTCAGGCGGCGTCACTACGGGGCTGTGTACGATGAAGCATCGATCTCGATCTGTCAAAACATAATAATCAAACTGTAAAAAGGCTGTCACCCGAATGTCGGGTGACAGCCTTAGTGTGCAGCGGTAATTCTTAAACCTTCGCCTGCTGGTACGCCTCAATATAAGCAGCGGCTTTCTCGCTGATTAGATCGAAATTTCCGGTCTTCAGTGCTTCCTTGGTTAGGTCGGAGCCGATCCCGACCGCAAAGGCGCCAGCCTTGATCCATTCGTGAAGGTTGTCCAGATTCACGCCGCCTGTTGGCATAATGTTGGCTTGCGGCAGGGGACCTTTCAGCGATGGAATGACGGAAGGGGAGTACAGGTTCCCCGGGAACAGCTTGACAACATCGACTCCGAGTTCAAGGGACGCCACAATATCATGGACGGTTACGGCACCTGGCATAATCGGTACACGATAGCGATTGCACAACATAATCGTATCCTTGTCGAATCCAGGAGAGACCACGAATTCAGCTCCAGCCAGAATCGTAATTCGGGCTGTCTCGGGATCAAGCACGGTACCGGCACCGATGATGGCATAATTATCTGCCGCCGGGTCCTTGGAAGAGTACATTTTGGACAGGGCCGTCATCGCTTCCGTCGCAAATGGCACCGTCATCGTAATCTCGATGACCTTAATTCCGCCTGCAATGGCACGCTTCGCAATCTCAACGACCTCCTCGGGAGAATCTCCGCGCAGAACGGCGACTACACCTGCTTGATGGATCTGTTCGATCAATTTGAGTTTGTTCATATCTATGTACACTCCTTGTCATGGTTAAAATGAAAATATGAGAATAAATGAGATCGCTAATTTAATTTACGCCATGTTAACGTTCGACATGTTGGGTAATCCCGCGGTGCTGCTGCACTTCATCCCAGGTAGGAAGCGCTTCCCAATCACCGAGAGCTTGAATCACCATCGACCCGGTTAGCCCGCCAAGGGATAGTGCATCTTCTACCGACCAGCCCTTTGCGATACCGGCCAGGAAACCTGCACAAAAGCCATCTCCAGCCCCTACCGTATCCACGACGTGATTTACACGTTCAAAAGGCAGGGAGTAGGTCTTATCCTGTTGGACAATGACGTTGCTCTCGCCCATGCTTTTGACAATACTGATCCCAGGCAGCTGACGCAACTGATCCATAATAACTTGTTCATCTTCAGTCTGGAACAGCAGTTTGCACTCGTCATATCCAGGAAGGAAATAATCGCTGGCTGCGGCTAGCTCAAGCAAGACAGGGCGAGCTTCTTCGATTGTCCACAATTTAAGTCTTAGATTCGGATCGAAGCTGATCAGGACTCCGTGTTCCTTGCACAGTGATATGGCGCGGCGAATTGTCTCCAGACAGTTGCTGCCCAGAGCAGCCGTAATGCCTGTGAAATGAAGAATGCGAGCGCTCGCAATGTACTCAGGATCGAGGTGATCCGGCGTCATCAGGCTTGCAGCAGAGCCTTTACGGTAATAATAAACGGAGGATTGCCCGCGCACGTTCTGCCGAAGCATAAGTCCGGTGGGCGCCTCGTCCGTCTGAGCAGCGTGACTTACATCGACCCCTTCGCCGCGAAGAGTTTTTAATATACCGGTTCCCAGCGGATCATTGCCGAGACGGCCAAACCATCCGGACTTACAGCCAAGCCGTGCCAGTCCGATGGCCAGATTGCTCTCTGCACCGCCGAAAGATTGTGCCATGCTTCCGCCCTGGCCGATGCCTTTTGTCCCTTCAGGGTAGAGTAATCCCATCGATTCACCGAATGTAATGACATCGATTGGTAAAGCATGTTTGTTCATTGCAGCTGCCCCCTCTTAATCTGTTATTTAACACTTTACCTTGCCGGGGAGTATAACTCAATAACGAAATAAGATAGCCTTTGGGCAATTTAATCACCCAGAAGCTATCTTTATTTCGTGCTATTAATAACCGACTAAAGGGACAAGCTATATCAGAACCCTTTATACTGCGGTTCTTCCTGCTCTAATTGCTGCACTCTCTGTGCAACTTGGTCGACGACCTGCTGGGTTTGTTGTGCAGCAGATGTGAACATATCCTTGGCTTGCTGGTTCTCCGTGGAGAGAGCGAATTGCTCGAGGCTGGCCTGCGCGCTTTTTAATGACGAGAGACAGGTTTTGACATCAGAAGCTACGGTCATTGGTTATATCACTCCTTTCGCGTAATTAATGTACGCATTTCACAGGAGATCATGCTCTGTATCATCAGGAAAATAATGGTGTAATTTCAAACCAGGTTTTTGACCATAATTTATAGAGTGAGATTTAGTGAGACATAAGGGGGTTTTCTAGTGCCGCAATGGCTGGAGATCGTGTTCAGAACGCTATGCGCTGTTGTCGTGTTGTTTCTTATGACCAAAATTTTGGGTAAGCGTCAGCTCACTCAGCTATCTTTCTTTGAATACTTAACGGGGATTAGTATCGGTAACTTGGCTGCTTACATTTCGCTCGATTTGGATGCGACTTGGTTCCTGGGTCTCATCGCGCTCTCCGTATGGGTGATCTGTTCCTTAATCATCGAATTTCTGCAACTGAAAAGTAAGAAGGCGCGAGATTTCATTGATTTCAAAGCGACAGTCCTCATCAAAGACGGAAAGATACTAGAAGATAATATGAAAAAAGAACGACTCTCGACCGATGAGTTGATGCAGCAGCTTCGTATGAAAGACGTATTCAAACTGGCGGATGTCGAGTTTGCTATTATGGAATCCAGCGGGGAGATCAATGTCTTGCAGTCACGGGAGAATCTTCCCTTAACCCCAAAGGACCTTGGCATACAAGTTGCACCTGAGAAAGTTCCTCAGGTGGTGATCATGGACGGCGATATTTTGGACGAACCGTTACGGACCATGGGCTTTACGCAGAACTGGCTCTACGCCGAGCTTGATAAATTGGGAGCGAAGGTAGAAGACGTGTATTTTGCTCAGGTGGATACATACGGAGAGCTCACCGTCGACCTGTTAGATGACCAGATTCAGGTACCGCAGAACGAGGAACGCAAGCTGCTGTACGCGAACCTGAAGAAATGTCAGGCGGACCTGGAATTGTTCAGTCTGAGCACGAAGAGCAAGAAAGCCAAGAAGATGTATGAGTCGACCTCGCAGCAACTGGATCAAGTAATAACGGATATCGCTGCGCTGTTGAAGACTTAGATTAAGTAGTCATAATTCGAAGGCTGATCGAATAGGATATTCCTGTGTATCAATTAGGAGCCGGTTGCCGCCGGCCCCTGTGCACAGCAGATCGCCAACAGGCGATTAATGGCTTGCTCCAACCAAACGTAAGAAATAGATTCATCTTCGGAGAGGGGTCTATTTCTTATTATGGAAAGCAAGGATTGAAACGACCAGCGTAGCGAACGAAATCATCAATGCCAATGCTTCATTCACACCCATGCTTATCACCTCCGCATACCTGGAGGACTGGTCTGCTGTACTATATAATATGCCAATTGCTTACAATAAAAGAACCTTTTAGAGGAAGCGCTTTCACAAAATATTCATAATCATGGGTTATTTCATTGAAATAACAAGTTGTTCTTAATATGGAAATAATGGTTGACATTTATTGGTTCCGCCCTTATCATCGATAAACAAGACAACATGACGGCAGCGTGGTAACGAATAGTTGGTTGAAGGAATCGACTGGGTCACCGGAGATTCAGTGGACTTAGCAGTAGCTAAGCCCACTGAATCTTTTTTGTTGATCTAATACCAACTATTCGCATAAGTATAATTAACTCAAACGATGAGAAGGAGTGATGTCTAGTGAGTACAAAAGTTACGCAAGGTACAGGAATCATCGAGGTATTGCCGATCGGAGGACGTGTAGGAGCTACGGTGCAAGGGGTCAAGTTGGGCGGTGAATTGGATGCAGAGGTCATTCAGTCTATTCGGGAAGCGTTGCTGAAACACAAAGTGTTGTTCTTTCGCGATCAACAGCATCTGGATGATGCCAAGCAAGAAGACTTCGCAGATTTGCTTGGTGAACCTTTTGCTCACCCTACGGTTAAGATCAGAGAAGGCAGCCGCTATATTCTGGAGCTGGATTCCCATCAAGGCGGTCGAGCCAATGCCTGGCATACCGATATTACGTTCATCGATGCCTACCCGAGTATTTCCGTGCTGCGTTCGGTCGTTGTGCCTGCTTCAGGCGGGGACACGGTCTGGTCTAACACGGCAGCGGCATATGACAGTCTGCCACAAGAATTAAAGGACCTTGCGGAGAAGCTGTGGGCTGTACACACCAATTTATACGATTATGCGGCCAGACGACCGGAGGCAAGCGAAGAGCGAGTCAAAGAGTATCAGCGTACATTTGCATCGACGGTGTATGAGACGGAGCACCCGCTTGTCCGTGTTCATCCGGAGACCGGCGAGAAATCACTGTTGTTAGGGAGCTTTGTCAAACGGCTGCTCGGCGTCTCTGCAGCCGAGTCGGCACGGCTGTATGAACTGTTCCAGCAGCATGTGACCAGCCTTGAGAACACGGTCCGCTGGCATTGGGCAGCCGGAGATGTAGCCATCTGGGATAATCGCTCCACTCAACATATTGCCGTCAATGATTACGGCGATCAGCACCGGATCGTGCGAAGAGTCACGCTGGCAGGTGAAGTTCCAGTCAGTGTGGATGGACGACAAAGCACGACCTATCTGAAAACCCCGAACGTGAATGTTTGAGTAGATAAATCATTTTAGTAGTTTAACATATAGCAAGCTCAAGGAGAGGAGCCGCATATGTCCCAATCGAAGAAGAAACATGTCCCGCTCATGGCTGCGCTCCTGGTTTCAGCAGCATGCCTGCTTGCCGCATGCAGCAGCGATACGTCCTCTGCGAGTAGCGGTAACGAGGGAACAGAGCCGGTAGTGGTCAGGCTCGCGATTAATGGAGGCACGAACCTGTTTACGATTATCCGAGAGAAGGGGTGGCTGACAGAACGTTTCAAGGAACATCACGCGATAGTGGAATGGAGCGAATTCCAGAGCGGTCCCCCATTATTAGAGTCCCTTGCCGCCAAGCGGGTAGATCTATCGCTTCTGGGTGATGGGGCTGCGTTACAGGGACAGTCGGCGGGCCTTCCTTTTGTCAATGTTGGGTTGATCAGCAGTGGTTCCAATCTGAACTCTATCCTGGTGCCAGCGGATTCTGCTATCCAGCAGGTAGAGGAACTTCGCGGGAAGAAAATTGCACTGGCGAAGGGGACCACTTCGCACGTGTACCTGTTAAAAAAACTGGCGAATCACGGATTAACTGAGCAGGACGTGGAAATTGTTAATTTGCAATTTAGCGATGCACTACCCGCTTTTTCCACGGGGTCAGTAGATGCATGGGTCAGTATTGACCCCTTTACAACCCAATTGACACAGGAGAGTAAAGCAAGGATCGTCGCTGGGAAAGATGAGACGATTCTGGCACCTGTCGCCTTAATCGCCCGTACGGATTTTGCCAAAGAGCACCCCGAACTTGTAACGGAATTCCTCAAGGTTTACAAGGAAGCGATTCAATGGCAGAACACTCATCTGGACGAAGTTGCCCAATTGTTTGCTGCTGATAAGAAAATTCCGGTCGAGATTCTGAAGCAAGTCCTGAGCAATCAGAACGCAGAGTTGACGCCCATTACAGAAGATGTGATCGCAACACAGCAGGCGTCCGCAGAAATCTTGCAGACCAGCGGGTTTCTGAAAAAGCCGATCGAGTATAAAGAGTATGTCGATAACTCTTATTTGGAGCGGCTTAATCCATAAGGAAACATTGTGAAATAAAAAAATGGCGGTGCTCAGGTTGTCCTGCACGGCCATTTTTTTTGGCTCTTGATTGATCGCTGCGGGATAGGAATCGATTTCGGGCAAGCATATGTGGTCGTCGTTGTGCCCGGGTGTTATGGTCACGCATGCTTCTGTTTCTTCTTCCTTTTGCGGCGAAAGAGCGTAGCTACCCAGTACAGAATCGGTATGCACTCAATCAGAATAAAGAACACGGCGATGGAGAACGAGTTGTATTCTTTCATGAACAAGACAGGATTTCGCGAGTATTGGTAAGCTAACACAACGCCGATACCGCCGATCAGAGCGATTAGCGGAGCATCCATCTGCTTCAGGCGCAGCAGCTTGGCCAGGCATCGTACGCTGATATGGACCAGAAAGGCGCTGTGCAAGAACATGGAGCTGCTCCATAAGCCGATCATCAGCGGGTCTGAATTGCCGAGGAACCCGCTGGCTGCGCGCATGAGCTCTACCAGGGGGTATTGAAGTTCACGTCCGAAGTAAATACCGAAGTTCAGCAGTGCCGATGCCCATTGCAGTAATACGGCGATCGTTACTAGTAATCCGGCAGCAGCCAGACTGCGAAACGATTTGCGATCTAACTGGATATAGGGCGCAACGAACAGAAATACGAGCCACTCCGCAAAAAAAGATAGGCAGAATATAGCATCCTTGACCACAGAACCGTAATTATGATGCCTTGTCATGGCGATGACCATATCAAAATTAGCTTCCTTGAAGAAGAACATATTCATGAAGATGATGGATAGCACAATGATGATGAACAAACCATCGGATATGTATATCATCGTTTCCAGACCCCAGCGTGCGGTAATGGTTATGACAAGGCCAACGATGAGAATGACGAACCATTGCGGCGTCTCACGCATGTAGTTGGTATCGAAGAACAAGGCAAATCCTTCAATATCCATGCCGAGATAATTGATCGCCCAGAACAAGACTAGGACCACGACTGGAATATGAATCCAGGGGCCGACCAGCTTGCTGCCGAAATCGATCCATGGCCGATGTGGATCCCACATCCCCACCTTGACCGTGAACCACAGTAAGATCAGGCTTAATGCATATCCGCCCATGATCGCAGCCCATCCCAGATAAGCTGATCCCCACAGCAAAGGACTGATCAGAAAGCCGGTCGGTATGGCGTTAAGATATACAAATCCCAGACGAAACAGTTGCCCCGGGGTTCTAGTCATAATGGATGTGTCCCGTCCTTTCCTCGTATTCTAATTCAGCCAGCCGAGCAGAAGCAGGATGACTTGATTGGGCGTGGGCCAATTCTGACCGTACATTGCACATATATTCCATACGCTAACCACGATAATCAGCGTGAGCACCGTCCACTTCTCGCGCGGTGTCTTACGTTTGACGATAAACCATTCCACAAGGGTGTAGACTAAAAAGACAAGCGCTAACATGGGGGCGTTGCCTCCTCCGTTACTCGGGTTTCATCTTGAGCGTAGTGCCGAAATTGCGGATGGAAATATCCGTGACTACGTCAATCTCAACATGGTCTTTGTAATAACTGGGCCAATCCGCTTGAACGTTCTCCCAGTGATCGGGATAGTTCCAGTCCAGTACCATCCCGAGTTGGAGAATGTCAGCTCCATTGTTTTGTGAAACGGCCAAGGCTTTTTTCATATGTCCCTGGATTTGTTCATTGAGTTTGGTTTGAATGATGTTTCTAGTGTCTAGTGAGTCGGATTGGTCTCGATTCTTCTTGTATATGACATCACCAACACCTTCCAGCTTAATGGTATACACCGGATGACCACCCTTGATGCGGACGGACTTCTTGGCTTTGTTGCTGATGATGTATACACTAGCTTTGCCGTTGTTCCCCCATGAAATGGTATAGAGCGGCCCCTTGAGTTCATTCTCTGCCCAGCTAACGGCGAGCGATTCCTTCATCGGCAGGGTTGCCCGGAGCTTGTGATTTTGGAACAACGCGGTTCCTTGAACACCGGCCCATGGCTCCAAGTTGTTTTTTTCCGAGATCATCTTCTGAACGCCGGCACTTAAATAAGTTAGGGCATACCCTTGATTGGCCGATGCTGCGTATAGACAGTCCTTCAGCGTTGTGCTGATCATATTGTGCTGACTACCAAAACGAATCAGAACCTCGGAAGGCATCTGCTCGAACACAGGCGACATTGAGGCGATATCTTTGGCGTCCCCTGGTGCAACCATGAGGAATGTACTTAAATCGGTGGTTGGTTCGCGCTGCAGCCAATCCATCAGATCTTCGATGCCGGCTTCGGCATAACTTTTACCGATAACGACAACTTTCGTATGGCTAAAGTCAAACCGCCGGGACAGATCTCGCTGAATTAAATGAAGTGCATCCTGGACGGTGGAAGATGTCTTGGTGACCATGGCGTAGGGGCTGCCCGCCCCTTCTCCACCTGCTTGTTTACCTGTTGTTAGACGGTTAGGAAGCGGGGCGCTGATCGTCACTTCGACGGTATCGGGCTCTTGTCCTTGATTGATATACAGAGTAAATACAAACGTCTGTTCATTGATCTCGATTCGGGTCATGTTAAATCCACAGCCGGTCAGGAGCAGGAACGGCAGCAGGATGCGTAACCATCTGAATAACAGCATTACGGTTTCTGTCTCCTTAAATGATTAGGTGCGGCGTACGACTTTGGCCGTTTCTTCATCAGCATGGATGGTGCTCTAAGAAATGTATCTTTCCATTCGGATAGAACAAACGGTGCCACCGGCTGCAAATAAGGCGTGCCAAAAGACCTTAAAGACGCCATGTGGCCAAAGACGAGGAAGGATGCGGCAAACACGCCGATAAGTCCCAATGTCCCGCCTAGTATTAGAATAGGAAAGCGGAGCAATCGAAACGCAAGCCCGAGCTCGAAATGGGGTACGATGTATGAGGCAATACCCGTTATGGAGACAACGATAACCATCGGGTTGGATACGATGCCAGCCTCTACGGCGGCCTGCCCGATGACGATCGCGCCAATGATCGAAATGGTCTGTCCGACGGGCTTTGGAATACGCGTTCCGGCTTCTCGCAGTGCTTCAAACGTCAGCTCCATAATCATCGCCTCCGCTAACGCAGAGAAGGGGATGTTCTCGCGGGAAGCGCGATGGTGATCAGAAGATCTGTAGGGATGATGGAGGGTTGAAATGTGGTTATGGCTACATATAAGGACGGCATTAACAACGAGAGCACGGCAAACAGGAAGCGGATCATGCGCATCCAGCTTGAGGAGAAGAAGCTATGGTAATAGTCCTCTGATGATTGGAGCAGCGACATTAACGTTACGGGAACTAAGAGTGCTGAGGGAGTGCCGTCTTGTATGATACCCACTCGTCCTTCAAGCAATGAGGCAGCAACCGAATCGGGACGCTCCGTATATTGAAACTGAGGAAAGGGAGATTTGACGCCTTCTTTCATATGTTCAGACAACGTGCTGATTCCGAATGTACCGTCAATGGCAATATTCTTCAATTGCTGATCCAGTTGGTCGACAATCTCTGGTTTGCATAGACCTTCAACGTATAACAGATAGACTTCCGTTTTGGTGTAACTTCCAATCTGATAACGAACGGTCTTGAAATCGGTGTGCTTAATCTTATGACGAAGCAAGGAGAGGTTGGTACTAATGTCTTCGATAAAGGCCTCTTGCGGGCCGTTAACGACGAGCTCATTCTGTGATTCGCTGACAGCTCTCTTCTGATAGAGAACGATATCAAAGAGATAGGCTTCTGGAACAGAAGGGACTATGAATACAGCGCGGCCTTCAACGATCATATTCGCGATCGCCTCCGCATCCGAAGAGCGTTTGAACGGGATTGATAACAGATCTCCACGATCCATTCGGTCAACAAAATCAATGAGATGATGCTGGACCAATGCGGTTTCTTTAATTAATGGAGAGATAATATGTTCGTGCAGAACGATAAGATCCACGATCGACTCGATGTAGATTAACTCGCACTTGGCTCCGTGCATTCGCAAGGATTGATATACGATATCTTCACAGTTTGCAAGTCGTGCTTTAATCTGTTCGACCAAGACATGCTGAGTTTTGGATTTCACGTTGTTATCCCTCCTCTTTGTCACAGCCTGGATATCTCTTCTTGTTTAGAATGCCGTAGTTATAACAAGTTATACCGAATTTTCCAGAAAAAACGACTGTGATGGAGGAGGAGCCATACAATGGGAATGAAATAAAATAACCCCCTTCCCTAATGTCTTGCCGGATTTCGGCAAACGAATCGAGAAGGAGGCGATGGCCTTGTCGCTACAACTTGGTTAATTTGGAATCGCTGCGTTTAATGGATTTCTTGATACTGTCAAGCCAAGGTTTACGGTACTTGGACAATATAATGCGAAGGATGGCATAGAGAATGAGCGTAGAGAGGAAGCTGTTGATGACGGCCCCCACGAGGAAATTGATCCCCATATCCCCCATATGCCGAAATGATCGGTCTCAATGATATAATCGGTCTCAGGAATCGGGGCCGTAATCGCGTCCTCAATCTCAAATGACCTGGGGTATGTGGTAAGCAGATGCACCATGACTCCAACTTTATAATTCCAATAGAATAATCCTGGCCAGAGCACGGATCCGGTGGTAGCCGCTAGGAATGCGGATGGAATGTTCCCTTTAACAAGCCGTGCCAGTAGTGGTGCCAACAGCAAATCGATGCCGAAGGTGGGGAACCAACATGGAAAGAAGCCCACGGCAAAGCCCAGGGCGATCCGATGATCGCTATTTTGCATGCGGAGGGTTCTGAGCAAGTAGTATTTGAATTTTCGAATGTATTTATGGAGCAAACATTTTCTCCTCCTGCGTGTACTGATGCGATGATTCGTTTCGTCTATTCTAAACGGAATCTATATGATAAGGATATGAAATTACATATATACTTAGGAAGAACTTTCAAAATTATATAGTAGTCGTTCCTTACCGTCAATGAATATTGCTAATTGCTGCCAGTTGGGCGGGGGAGAAACAAAAAGTCGACAAATTAACGTTTCGTCTGTCTGAAGACATGTCATATTAAATTTATGTTTAACATATTACTTTGACACACATAGTAGTGTGTGTTATGTTACACGTATCCCATTTGGGGGAGGTGAATCGGTTGTCTGATTTATTACATAATAGTGATCTCATTAGGGGGAACATCGATACCTTTATTTTGCGGGTCCTTAAGGAACGGGACAATTATGGCTATCAGATTATTAAAGAAATCTCCATTCGCAGTCATCATCGGTTCGAGCTGAAGGAACCTACCTTGTATTCCAGCCTCAGGAGATTGGAGAAGCAAGGATATATACGTTCATACTGGGGAGAAGAAACCCAGGGAGGTAGAAGAAAATATTATACTCTGACATCGACTGGACATGAACGCCTCCAATTGAACTTGGAGGAATGGAAGGCAGCCAAAGAAATTATCGACATCCTGATCGGAGAGGAAGGGGGACGCTGCAATCATGACGAAAGAAACGGATCTTGAAATCTTCGTCGATCGCTTATTTGCCAACCAGCGTAATACGAAGCAGGCCAGAGAGCTTAAGCAAGAGGTGCTTGGTAACTTGGAAGCCCGGGTCAGCGACTATATGGAGAATGGGATGGATTATCAATCCGCGGTCAGCCGTGCGATCGAAACCATCGAGAACATTGAGGAGTTCATTGATGACCATCATGAGGTGTATATATATCCTTTCCGGCACGATCTTCTGCAGAGTGCGCTGATTTATGCGCTGCTGGCTTGGATAATAAGTATGCCTGCCCGGTTCTTCCTTAACGGCAGTCTGATCAATACGCTTTTGCTATGTCTAGTTGTGATACTGGCGGTCATCTATTTCGGGACGTCAAGGAACACGGAGCGTTACAAGAAGCGGAAAGCGACCGTGAATGCAAACCTGCTATCCACTTGGAATCGGCTGTCGTGGCTGTTATGGGGCGTATTTATCGCTGTGATTACTGCATATACGTTCGTCATGCATTTCGGTAGCGATGTGTGGTTTGGGCGCGCATTATCCATTGATGGGCCTTATGCTTTCTACGTTCTGTTTCTTCAGTTGGCCTTGCCGTTCACGTCCATCATCATTCCGCTGGTGTTGCGAAGAGCCGGCAAGTTAACGCTCAAGCACGAGGTGAGTGAAGAATGAAGAAGAGAAACGGATTGATTATATTACTGTTGATCCTTGGCATCGTCGGCATGATTTATGTGGAGGGCTACTTAAAACCGAAGGCGCATGAAGAAACTCTTCAGTATGAGTTGGAACAGAATGACCCAGCCACGCACGATATTAGGCGTTCTCTGAAGTATGCGAACCAGTATATGGGAAACGCCGGTAATTTAAGCAATCTGAACATCTCTTTGCCGTGGCACGATCTTCGTCGTACCTTCCAACTCTATCCGGATGAGCTGACGGCTGAGATTCGCTATCAGGCGGTGGCATATGAGCAGGATCGTCAGAAGCTGAAGCAGTTCCTTGCCTATAATTCAACGGCGAATTTTGTCATGATCGATAATCTGGAATTGCTGGTATTGGAATTTGAAGATCTGTCATTTACGATTCAGAGGAAGGATGTAGCGGCATGGTTTATCGACCAAAGCGGACATAATCTGATCGATTTACAACATCCAGAGACATGGCATTCAGAGGTGCAGACTCGGGTACAACAAGAAGAGTACGCACAGCAATTTGTTGAGCGGCTGGTGGAACAGCAAGGCGGCGGTCCCGTAAAGAGAAGCATTAATTTAATGCGCTAAATATCGAAAAGATAATTGACGACAAAATTAGACGATGCTATAATCCTACTTAACTTATCGGAAATATTATATTTAATATTCATCTACCGGACAACCGGAGATGCATCCTGGGACATTGTAATGCCCGAGGTGTGTCTTCGGTTGTTTTGTTGTACATGATGTTGACCGGTCGGTGTATGGGCACGAGTTACGTAGGGGAGGCGACAACATGCAATACAGAGCACTCGGAAGAACCGGAATCAAGGTGTCGGAGGTAAGCTAGGCACGATGGCTTTCGGCCATTGGATTGATGAGCGGGCATCGGCTGCGGTTCTTGAACAGGCGCTGGATCGCGGGATCAATCTGGTAGATACCGCAGACGTGTATGGAACCGGAATGGACAACGGTGAGATTGCCCAATTGGGAGAGTCCGAGAATATACTCGGCAACCTGCTCCAGGGGAGACGACATGATATTCTGTTGGCCACCAAGCTTCATAATCGAATGGGAGCGGGCATTAATGATCAGGGTCAAAGCCGTTATCATATCTACCGTGCGCTGGAGAATAGCTTGAAGCGTCTTCGAACCGATTACATTGATCTATATCAGGTGCATCGCTTTGATGAGTCAACACCGCTTGAAGAGACACTTGAAACTCTGACCGATCTCGTCAAGGCTGGCAAAATTCGATATATTGGCTGTTCGAATTACGCGGCTTGGCAGCTTGCCAAAGCGCATGGTGTTAGCGCCTTGCACGGGCTGCGCAGATTCGAAACCGTGCAGCCGGAATACAGCCTCATTACGAGAGATATTGAGCGCGAACTGATTCCTTATACTCAGTCCGAACAGGTGGGCGTTATCGTCTATAGCCCGCTGGGGCGCGGAATATTGTCTGGGAAGTATCGGCCAGGTGAAGCACCTCCGTCCGATTCACGACTTGCCGCGGGGGAGCAGCGATTGCAATTGCTGTTGAACCAGCGACATGCGCTAGGCATGGTTGAAGGTATCCGGCCATTGGCAGCGGCGCGGGGATGGAGTCTTCCGCAATTTGCACTGAATTGGGTGCTTAGCCGACCTGGTATTACTTCGGCCATACTAGGTGCTTCGAAGCCGGAGCATATAACCGAGACGTTGGCATATGCCGGCGAACGTTTAACGGAAGTGGAACTGCAAGAGATCGATCGTCTTGCCCTAGAGTTACAACAATAACAACAACATCAACGAAAAGTTAACCAACCAGGAAGGTGACAGAGGCCATGAGTGTAGAACAACGTCAATTGCATTTAGGATTATTTCTATTTGGGACAGGCTATCATCCCGCAGGCTGGAGACTGCCGGAAGGCAAGAGTGATGGAGCATATGATCCCCAATTTCTCGGAGAGGTTGCGAAGAAACTGGAGGCAGCGAAGTTCGATTTCTTTTTTCTCGGGGATCGATTGGCAACGAGTGCCGATATGCAGTATTTGTTCCCTTCCCAAATGACGCGGCTGGAGCCGTTCACGATGCTATCCTATCTGGCAGCGGTCACGGATAGGATCGGTTTGATCGGTACAATTAATACGACGTATGCTGAGCCTTATAATGTGGCTCGGTTTACAGCTTCACTGGATCATTTAAGCCAAGGACGTGCATCTTGGAACGTTGTCACGGGTTCCGATACGCGGGCGGCACTGAATTTCAGCCGAGAGAAGCATTGGGATAATGCCAAACGCTACGATTACGCCGAGGAATTCATTGAAATCGTCAGCGGACTTTGGGATACGTGGGAAGATGATTCTCTGCCACGGGATAAAGCAAGCGGCGTGTTTGCAGACGGTAGCAAGGTGCATAACTTGGATCACGTCGGGGAGAACTTTTCCGTTGCCGGTCCACTGAACATCCTGCGCCCGATTCAAGGGCAGCTTCCGCTGATCACGGCTGGAACTTCGCTTCGCAGCCAGATATTGGCCGCTACATATTCCGATATGGTATTTACCGGCACGAATGTCAAGGAAGTCGCTGTGGATTTTTATAAGGCAGTAAAAGGCCGCTTGCCTGAATACGGGAGAGAGGCATCGGATTTGAAGGTACTGCCTGGTCTTGTACCCATCGTTGGCCGCACAGAGGAAGAAGCGCGAGCTAAATATGCCGAGCTGAATGCCTTGGTTGTGACCGATTACGATCTAGGTCCTTTGTCGGAGAAGATCGGCATTGATCTTAGGGGATATTCACTGGATGATCCTTTGCCGGATCTGTCCGCTTCTGAGAGCGCATTGCACTGGGCAGAGCTGGCAAGAAGAGCTAACGGGCGTGATGACATTACGATTCTGGATCTATTCTATTTTTTCACCGTGACAGTGCGAGGTCATCTGCTTGTCGTCGGTAGTGCAGAACAGATCGCGGATATTATAGAAGAATGGTTCGTGGAAGAGGCCGCGGACGGATTCAACGTATGTCCTCCGTATATGCCGGGCGGCCTGGATCTCTTCCTGGAATTGGTTGTACCGGAGCTTCAGCGCCGGGGGTTATTCCGGAAGGAGTATGAAGGTAGCACGTTCCGTGACCACCTCGGACTTCGCCGCCCCGGAAACCGTTACGAGTTGATAGCGAAAGGGTGAAGAGCCGATGGGAACGCACCATACCAAGAAATATAAGGGAATATGGGGGTGGCAGATCGCTCTGCTGCTCGTCATTCTCGGTATTTGTGAGGTGCTGGTACGCACGGATACCGTGAGCAGCCTTTATCTTCCGGCTCCTTCGCAAGTATTCAAAGAGCTGTTCGCACTATTTGTAGAAGGCGAGATCTGGCGGCACTTATATGTTACATTAACCGAGTTTATCGTGGGATACGGCATATCGGCCGTGGGAGGTCTGGCGATCGGCATGGCCCTTGTATTGATTCCATGGGCTGAACAGTTCTTTCGTCCATATCTGTCGGCACTGATGGCGATCCCGAAGGTGACGGTAGTTCCGCTTCTTGCGCTCTGGCTTGGGATCGGCATGACGCATAAAATATCGATTGTGTTCCTGTTCTGTTTCTTCACCATAACCGTCAATACAATGGCTGGGATCAAACAGACGGCGGACAACCATCTCAAGGTTGCCAGAGTATTTGAAGCTACGCGCGCCCAGACGATCATGAAGGTTATTTTGCCGTCGGCAGCGCCTACGATCTTCGCCGCCTTGCGCATTACCGCAGCAACCGGTCTCGTCGGTGCTCTGTTCGGGGAAATGCTAGCCTCAAAGGATGGATTGGGCAATATTCTCGTCAAGGCAACATCTTTATACAATACGGCTCAAGCCTTTGCGATTGTAGCGTTGGTCACCGTGGTTTCGGTACTTATTATTTCACTCATCGATATATTAGAGCGGAACGTGTTCTTGAAATGGAAATCGTCTTAGGAGTAATCGTAGAGAGCAGTGCATAACGGGGAGAGATCTAAATGACATTAAGAAAATTTCAGCCATTCGTAGCAGTTTTAGTTGCCGTCACGCTGACCGCCATTATTGCGGGTTGCGGGAGTACGGACAGCACGGAGAAAGCTTCGCCAGCCAGCAATGGGGAGGGGAATACGAACAGCAAACTAGAGAAGATCAGATATGCTCCGCTTAGCGGTGTGAGCGGCCTGGCTGTTTCATTCGGCGCCGAGAAGGGGTTCTTCGAAGAGGAGGGTCTTGACGTAGAGTTTATTACGACGACCGATCCGATCGCCGGCCTGACCAGCAGAGATATTGATGTTGTGGACGTAGCTACGACAACGGCTATCGTTGCGGCAGGTAAAGGGGCGCCGGTCAAGATCGTATCCTCTATGTTCCGGACGAAGGGGCCGTTCTATCTCATAGCTTCCCCGGACATTAAGAATGTCGAGGATTTAAAAGGCAAGAAGGTTGGGATCGCCGTATTCGGCAGCGGACTTGAAATCTACACGCGAGTCATTCTAAAGGAGCATGGATTGAATCCGGAGGATGTCACGTTCATTGCCAACAGTACCCATCAAGCGGCTTTTGCCAGCTTGGAGACGGGGCAAGTGGATGCAACCATTATCCATGAACCGTTCGCCTCACTGGCCGAGAAAGAGGGCAAAGGTAACATTATTGCTACAGGTTGGGATTATTTGCCGACGTTCCATACCGGAGTGCTTGCGGCCCGCGAGGTATTCTGGAAGATAAGCCGGAAGCGGTAGAGAAACTGCTGCGAGCGTACTTTAAGTCGCAAGAATATGCGAAGAGCCACCCTGAAGAATATAAGGCCTATTATTTGAAGAAGATTGAGATTGATCCGGAAGTGCTGGATTTGGCGCTGGAGCGGGAAGAGGTGCTGTGGGAGAACAATCCGGATGTGGATATCAGTGCTTTGAACGATACGCAGCAGATTCAGAAGGAGCTTGGCTTCCAAGATGAAATATACGAGGTGGAGGATATTATCGATTTGCGATTCATCCCTAAACCATAGATAAGAACAGGAGGTGTTCCGTATGTCAGGATTTACGGTGCAAAATGTATCAAAGATCTATGATGGAGACCTTCCCACGACCACGCTCCAGAACATCAATTTACAGGTCCGTGACGGCGAGTTCCTCTGCATTCTTGGTCCGAGCGGATGCGGCAAAAGTACACTGCTTGAACTGCTTGCAGGTCTTCAAGCGCCGACGGAAGGCGAGATTCTGCTTGATGATGTACCTGTGAAAGGCCCAACGCGACAATCGGGTGTCGTGTTCCAAGATGCTTCCTTATATCCTTGGCGCAACATTGCGCAGAATGTCGGACTTGGGTTGGAGATCGGGGGGATGAATAAGGCAGAGCGGCAGGAACTCGTTCATAAATATTTGAATATGGTCGGTTTGGAGGGGTTCGGTTCCAAATATCCACACCATCTGTCTGGCGGGATGCGCCAGCGTGCCGGCATTGCAAGGGCGCTGGTCGGTAGCCCTAAGATTCTGCTCATGGACGAGCCGTTCGGGGCGGTCGATCATCTTACAAGACTTCAGCTTCAGCAAGATCTGCTTCGCATATGGCAGGAAGAGCAGAAGACGGTTGTGTTTGTGACACACGATGTATCGGAGGCCGTGTTCTTAGCGGATCGGATCGTCTTGCTCTCACCACGTCCGGGACGGATTCATCATATATTCGAGGTGAGGGAGGAACGACCGCGCAAGCGTGAAGATGCAGGCCTGCTTAAGATTCAGAATGACATCTATTCTGCGATATACGATGTGAAGACGGAAGAGGATTTAGAGTTTACGATCTGATCGGAAAGGATGTGATCTCGTGTCGAATCTCGTGAGTAAGGAATGGCTATTGGAACAGATGCAGTCCGAAGCCAGTAAGATCTCGATTGTGGACGTGCGCTTTCGAACGGGGACGGAGGAACAAGGCATAGAGGCCTATAAGCGTGGACATCTTCCCGGCGCGGTATTCATCGACTTGAAAAATGATCTGGCTGATTCGCCCGGGAAGCATGGCGGACGCAGTCCTCTGCCTTCACCAGAACGATTGGCCGAACGCTTCGGTAAACTCGGCATGACCAGAGATGTGCCGGTCATCGTCTATGACGATGACTTAAGGCCCGAAGCAGCAAGGTTGTGGTGGATACTGAGATATTTAGGACATCAGCATGTCTATATATTGGACGGTGGTTATGCCGGGTGGAAAGCAGCGGGATATCCGCAATCATCTGATATAACCGAAGCAACGTCTCGGAAATTCGAAGTGGATATCCAGCACAATTGGTTGGCGGACGTGAACGAGGTGGGACAGAAGCTGAACCAAGCCGGTGTGATCTTACTTGACTCCCGCGATTGGCAGCAATACGCAGGGAAGACGGCACCGCTTGACCCGGTTGCAGGTCATATTCCCGGCGCGCTGCACGCTTTTTGGAAGGATGGCCTTCATGAAGACGGAAGGTTAAAGGATTCATTGGAGCAACAGAAGCGGTTTGGCTACATTTCACCGGACGATGAAGTCATTGTCTATTGTGGTTCAGGGCTCTCCGCCTGCCCGAATGTGCTGGCCTTGCAAGAAGCCGGATTTCATAAGGTGAAATTGTATGCTGGCAGCTGGAGTGATTGGATCTCATATGAGGGTAACCCGATCGCAACGAGTGAAACGAGCTGAGTATTACTGGCTAATAAGAACGTATCTGATGGTCGACCAGATGACTGGAGGCACTGCTCAAGAGCTGTGCCTTTTTTTGTGCGAATTTGGGAGTGTTGATGAACTTATATATGTGTGATGGGAGGCCAATGATGTGAAGGACATCGGCGTACAGGGGAATGGGAAATATAATATCCCTTCAGATATAGAGCGAAAGAGCGGCTTATGGATTTTGCGAGCGGGCCATAATCGGATGAACGTCCGCTATCATGAGGGACCGAGAATATCAGAGAACTTCACGCTTTACTATGTAGAGCAGGGAAGCGTTGTACTTGCCTACGATCAGAGGGAGCTCATCTTCTCCGAAGGGGATGTCTTCTGCCTGTTTCCTCATATCCGGTATCGATTGTATGAGACGAATCCATATCAGCATGAGAGAGCATCGCTGCATATGTCATGGATTACCTTTGATGGCGAACTCGCAACGGCTGCATTAGATCAGGTCGGCATCCATCGCGATACGCCGTTCGTTCGTCGCGTGATGAAGCCGGCGCTTATCAGCTTGCTTCATCACATCTACGAGGCGATGAATTCGAATGAACCGGGCAGCGAGTTTATTCGCCAGAAATGGATCTATCAGATGTTCGAGCTGTTGGCTGCCGACCCCTCCAAGTCCAAACATCGAGCAAATTGGCTGCAGCAAAGCCTGCATTATATGGATGCCCACTATATGGAGGGAATAACTGTGACCGACGTAGTAGAACAGGCTGGCGTGCATCGGACCCACCTGTATTGCGAGTTCATTCGGGTCTACGGAATAAGCCCGAGCCATTATCTGATGAAGCTGCGAATGGAACGCGCGGCCACCTTGCTCACAGAGACTGAAGTCTCCGTAACCGAGGCCGCTTATTCTCTTGGTTACTCCAATCTGCATACGTTCTCCAGGGCATTCGCCAAATACCACCGGACATCTCCGACCGCTTACCGAAGATAAAATGCAAAGTGTGAATCCACCTTAGATGCTGCTTCAGATCGTGAACTGTAGGGAAAGACCGTCAAATAGTGCAGGTATATCATTGAAATGGCTGAGATTTGGCATTCTTCTGGATGTAGGATGAAATGGAACGATCCTATCCTGTATGAAAGAAGAGGTGTTATTCATGTACACAATGAAGTTGATGAAAAGGAAGTGGACGGCTGTTCTTGCCGGAACCGCGCTGCTATGCAGCATTCTGCTGCCCATCCAGCTTCAGCCGCGGACGTTGCATTCAACGAGCCGCTGAACGGCGTGAATTCAAGTCTATTCTACACGTCCGATGGTTGGGCGAACGGTCCTGATTTCGGTGTTGGCTGGAAAGCGGCCAATCAGGAATTTTCCAACGGAATAATGGCGCTCAGGCTCGATAATGCAGGATGTCCCGCTGGTTGCTCAGGCAAAAGCTATGCTTCTGCCGAATATGCTACTCAGCTGAAGTATGGCTACGGCCGGGTCGAGGCGCGTATGAAGGCGGCCAAAGGGACGGGACTCGTAACCAGCCTGTTTACGTACTCCGGTCAGGCGGCAGGAACCTCTAATGATGAGATTGATATCGAAATCCTTGGCAAGGACACAACGAAGATGGAGACGAATTATTTTACCAATGGCGTTGGCCAGCATAGTACGATCATCAATCTTGGATTCGATGCTTCGTTAGACTTTCACAATTATGCGTTTGAATGGTCGCCTACATTCATAAAGTGGTATGTCGATGGGAGGCTGGTCCATACCGAGAACGGTTCGCGCGGGGCACTTCCCACAAGTCCAGGACATATTATGGTTAACCTGTGGTCAGGTTCAGGGCCGGCTCAAGTGTGGACGGGAACCTTCAACTATCCTGGAGCACCGGTACGGGCATACTACGACTGGATCAAATTTACCCCGGCTAACTAAATCAGCTTCCACTGTAAGCTGATAAAGAACAAGGCAAACTCCGTAGTCTGTTTCTACGTAGAGAAGAGCTGTCCAAGTTCAGGTCCGTAAGGATTCTGCACGGACAGCTTTTTTTATTTACAACGATGGAATATAGATGATAGAGTCTTTGACATAATGATGTATGTGTTAAACGCTTTCAATCATTTCCGATGGAGGAGGTGCTTACAATTGCCGTCAATTATGCGTGAAGAAGCAATTCCGAAGGAGAAAGTAATATTAGCCAAGCAATATCCAGTTTTCGTGGCGGATACGATCGGCGTCACGAGCCACTATCAGAAGCTGCATTGGCATAACGTACTTGAGATCAACTATATCAAAGCGGGGACCGGCTATTACATGATTAACGGTCAGCGATACGACTTTCGGCAGGGGGATATGCTGCTTATCAATTCCAATGATCTGCATTGCGCGCATGAGACCGAGGATCTGATCATGACGGTCATCACGTTTGATCCGACTTGGTTTATTCATAATCTTCGATTTGATGCGGAGTTGTTCAGTCCTTTTAGAGAAATGGGCACACACTTTACCAATCTGATCTGCCGCGATCATCCGGCAATGGACAAGCTGCGGAGGCTGGTATTAGAGCTGCAGGAGGAGAATGAGCAGGGGCGCAGATCCCATGCAACAACGGTGTATGCACTGCTGCTGCAAGTGATGGCCACGGTTAACCGGGAGTGCCGGATTACCGGAGGACGGGGTAATGAACCGGGCATCGGCGAGCGACAGTTAGAGAAGATGCGCCAGGTCATTCTGGTCATGGAGCAGAATTATGCCCATCCCTGGACGCTTGAAGAACTGGCCTCGCTCGTGTATCTCAGCCCATCGCGCTTTAGCGAAATATTCAAGCGTGCCGTTGGCATGCCGCCGCTGTTATATTTGATCCATATTCGACTTGAACAGGCGGTCATGATGCTGGACGGCGGTCAGATGAAAGTGATGGATGTCGCGCTGGAATGCGGGTTCCGCACATTAACCAATTTTAATAGGCTCTTCAAGAAGCACATCGGCATGACACCGAAAGCCTCACAGAAGCAGCAAACGTAAAAACCAGTGAAATAGTGCTGGTTTTTACTCGTTTTAGCAGAGAAATGGATCAGAGACAAGCGCTACAATGAAAGGGCAATAACCTCGGGATCATGTTATTAAATCTAACGCAAGACAAAAAAGAGGGGGATGCCGATGGCGCAAGTGGAGTTAGAAGGAAAGACAGAGCCGCTGAGCAGGAGAGGGCCGCTTCGCCGCTTTCTGAAGCAGTGGGACATTCAGCTGATGGTGCTACCGGCCATGATGTTCATCCTTGTATTCAGTTATGTTCCGATGTATGGGGTTTTGATGGCTTTTCAGGATTACAGTTTGTTTAAGGGGTTCATGAATAGTCCTTGGGTCGGACTAAAGCATTTCGAGATGTTCTTCCAAGCACCTGAATTCTGGACGGTCATTCGCAACACGCTCGTAATCAGCGCGCTGAAACTGTGCATCGGATTCCCGGCACCGATCCTGCTCGCGCTAATGCTCAATGAGGTGGGCAGACGTTCTTTCAAGCGATTGATCCAGACGATCAGCTACCTGCCGCATTTCTTGTCCTGGGTTATCGTATCGGGCTTCGTCATTTCGATTCTGTCCACGGATAACGGCAGTCTGAACATCTTGCTGCAGAAGTTGAATCTGATTGAAGATCCCGTCAATTTTCTGTCAGAGCAAGTATTTCTGGAGCATTCTCACCCTGACCAATGTATGGAAGGAGATCGGCTTCTCCTCGATCGTATATCTGGCGGCCATTGCCGGAATTAATCCGCAATTGTACGAGGCGGCTTCGATCGACGGTGCAAGTCGAATGAAACAGATCTTCACCATCACGGTTCCCTCGATCATGCCTGTAGTGGTCGTATTCTTCATACTCGCCATCGGCAACTTCCTGAATGCGGGCTTCGAGGATATTTTGCTGCTGGCCGGCAACCCGGTTCTCCGGGATGTCAGCGACGTGATCGATACCTATGTTTATCGAATCGGCATTCAGAATAGCAGGTATTCTTATGCAACGGCAGCCGGTTTATTCAAATCAATCATTAGTGTCGTTCTATTAACCGGAGCCAACTACCTGGCCCGTAAATCGGGGAACAGCCTATGGTAAGGAACGAGAGGGGGAACTTATGCCATGAAGCTGTCTAAAGCAGACCGCTGGTTTGTCAGCACGATATACGCGCTACTCGCTTTACTCGGGTTCATAGCATTATATCCGTTCTGGAATGCCGCCGTGATCTCCTTCAATGCGGGAAGCGATACGATGCTAGGCGGCATTACGTTCTGGCCGCGTGAATTTACACTCGAAAATTATAGGGTGGTATTCAAGGATGAGCGATTGATCGACGGCTTCGTAATTTCCGTGATGCGTACGATTGTGGGCACAATCTTATCGATCATTGCTACGGCCATATTGGCCTACGGTATATCGAAGCGGGAGTTGATGGGGCGCAATCTGTATATGGTGGTCTGCATCGTGACGATGTACTTCAGCGGCGGATTGATTCCGACGTATTTGTTGATACGGGAACTCGGGCTGATGAATTCGTTCTGGGTGATGGTCATTCCAGGCATCATCAGTGTGTGGAATATGATTATATTCCGAACTTTCTTCAAGGGCATTCCGGCGGGACTCGAAGAGTCTGCGCATATCGACGGTTCATCGAATTGGGGGGTATTCTTCCGCATCGTACTTCCGTTGTCGGGCCCCGTAATTGCTACCTTGTCCCTATTCACCGCCGTCTATCACTGGAATGATTGGTTTGCACCGAGTATCTATATCTCGAATGCGGAGTTGTTGCCGATCCAGACGAAGCTGCAGCAGATTCTGAACGCTAACATCATGCTGGAGCAGATGCAGAATATGGACGCGGCAGCACAGGGAAGGATGAGCGCGATGAAGGCCGTTACCACCAAGTCTTTGTCGATGGCAACGATGATGGTGGCAACCGTTCCGATTTTGTGCGTGTATCCTTTCGTACAGAAGTATTTTGTAAAAGGCGTGTTAATCGGTTCGCTCAAAGAATAGTTTCGGGCTCGGCTTATAGCAAGGCAAGGGTTCACAGCGTTCGCTTTGACCATAGATGAACATAGAGAAGGGAGCTCGTGCAATGAAGAGAGGGAAACAGGGGTTTCTGTCCGCATTGTCAGTCACACTTGTCATCGTAATGGCTTTAATGGGATGTACGAATTCAGGGAACAGCACGAAGGAGGCAGAGAACAAGGAGCCATCCACGCCACAGAATCAGGGAGAGAAGACCAGTGATGGGTTCGTACTGGGAGAACAGCCGCTTGAATTCTCCTTCTACGGCCACTATGACTGGTACACGATGCCGGAGTGGGGGGCGGATCTGGCGACCCAATGGATCAAAGAAAATAAGTCCGTCAACGTCGTCCCGGTCAGCTCGGGCGGTGCCGCGAAGAACAAGATGAGCACGATGATCGTATCCGGCGAACTGCCAGACGTGATCTGGATGGAGCGCGGTGCCGAGGTGGAGAAGCTGCGTTCCGAGGGAATGCTGGTTCCATTCGACGATTATCTTGATCAATATCCCAATCTGAAAAAATGGGCCGGTGAATCGACGCTGGATATGCTGCGCTCACCTGACGGCAAGCTGTACCAGTTCCCCAATTGGTATACGACGCAGCCTAACGGAAATGCAGGTTATCTTGTGAACAAGAAGATCTATAATGAGCTCGGCTCACCGAGCCTGGAGACGACGGAAGATTTATATGCCTACTTGAAGCAAGTCAAGCAGAACTACCCTGATGTCGTTCCACTGGAGGTAGGACAAGCGGCTGCCGGAGTGGATATTATGGTATCCGCCTTCGCGGAGAATCGTCCCTATACCTTCAACAGCATGATGGCTGTACCGCAAGGCGATCAGTTGGTGTCGCTGTTCACCGACCCTGTGTATCGCGAGTTGATGCAATATGTTAGCCGAATGTATCGGGAGAAGCTGATGACGCAGGATGCCTTCACGCAGAAGCTGGAGCAGGTCGAGCAGAAGATTATTACGGGCAAAGTTGCAGTATACGCAGCGTCAAGTCCGACGGAATTCGGCTCCAAGGGCAACAACATTCTGTCAGCCGAGGACCCGGATGCCGGATACATCATGATCTGGCCTGTGCACAAAGAAGGTTTGGATGCAAATCAAATCTTCCCAGGTGATTACAAACAGCTTGGCTGGAACGTGAGCGTCATTACCAAGTCGGCCAAGGATCCAGAAGCGATCTTCGCCTTCCTGGACTGGTTCACCGGCCCTGAAGGCCAGCGTACGATCATGTGGGGGCCAGAAGGTCTGTACTGGGACGGGACGGACGAGGATGAAGCACCGCTGTTCACGGATAAATTCACCAGTGAAGCGAAGGCTCGCGATGAATTAATGGGTGCTACGGTGAATTTTCAGTGGAACGGAAATACCGTATATGTTGACCAGTCGAAGATGAAATTTGAATCAACCCTCCCGGCTGAGAAGCGGAATTGGGAGACCTACTGGCAGTCTGAAGTAACCTGGAAAACGCAGATGAATACGACAGAGTATGTAAACCTCGACCCGGCTGGCGACTCGGAAGAGGGCATTATCGCTCAGCGCGTATTCGAGATTTATGAACAGACGAGAGCTAAAGCGATCAGCATGGCAACCTCTGACGAGGAGGTGCTGGCGATACTGGATAAAGCCGAGGCTGACGCACAACAAGCGGGTTATGACAAGCTGTTGAAGTACAAGACAGCGAAATGGCAAGAGAACATCGAGAAGCTGCAAGCATCGAAATAATCGTCATGGCGGGAAGCGGCCTTGGTTATAGCCTGGCGCGATAACACGTGCGGCATGACGGAGGTCGGCTTTATGTCTTTGGCAGCATAGGAGAGATCATACTTGAATTATTATTTAGGAGTCGACGGTGGGGGCAGCAAGACACTCGCCGTCGTAGCGGATAGTACGGGGAGAATTAGAGGCAGAGGCACAGGGGGCTGCGGGAATCATCAGCTTGGAGCCGAGCTGGCCGAGCAGAGCATTCAGCAGGCTGTCAGCGATGCACTTGCTCAAGCGGGCTTGATGCATACCGATATCGCGCATGCCTCATTCGGCCTCGCAGGCGCTGACCGTGAGCCCGATTTTGCCATCCTAAGACCATTGGTGAGCGCGCTTGGACTCAGCAGATATCACATCGTGTGCGACACCGTGATTGCGATGCGCGCGGGAACAAGACAGCGGGATGGGGTTGTCCTCATCTGCGGCAGTGGAACGAATTGTTATGGCGTCAACACGGCAGGCCGCGAGCTTCAGATCGGCGGCTTCGGTTATGCCTTCGGCGACTTTGGCGGCGGAAGCGAGCTTGCCATCGAAGTGTTCCGTTCGGTCATCAGGGCCTGGGAAGGACGGGAGGAGCCGACCGCATTGACGGAATTAACACTTGCAGCTCTGGGTTGCGGCAGTGTGGAGGAGATGTTCCACCGCTATCTGGATGAAGGGAAGCGAGTCCCCCATACGCTCGCGAAGTTGTTGTTCCAGGCGGGTCCTGAGGATGCTGTTGCCAGAACGATATTGGAGCGGCAGGGTTTGGAGCTCGGCAAGGCGGCCAGCGCGGTCATCCGCAGGCTTGGAATGGAACGGGATACGTTCGATGTCGTTCTGGCAGGTAGTGTCTTGACACGCGGTGCTGGAGCAGAATTGATCCGCCGAGTTCATGAGGAGGTCAAGCGGGCCGCACCAGCATGCCGATTGCAGCGATTAGAGATGGAGCCGGTCGCGGGAGCGATTCTGCTGGCTATGGATGATGCCGGCGAGATGCCCGGACCCGAAGTGTACGAACAGTTACAACGAGAACTTGCAGTGAAGGAGAGGGATATAGCATGGGGGATCGATTGAAAGTCGTCGTGATTGGAGGCGGATCATCGTATACTCCGGAATTGATTGAAGGTTTCATTACCCATTACGATGCCTTTCCGGTAACGGACATCGTGCTGGTCGATATTCCGGAAGGACGACATAAACTGGAGATTGTTGGAGCCCTGGCCCAGCGTATGGTGCAGCGGAGTACACTGCCGATATCCATTACGCTGACCCTGGATCGCAAGGAAGCGCTTAGTGGGGCGCATTTTGTCTCAACTCAGATGCGTGTGGGGCTGCTGGAGGCCAGGGGGTGGGACGAATCGATTCCGCTCAGATACGGCATGCTCGGACAGGAGACGACGGGAGCAGGGGGGATGATGAAGGCGCTGCGTACGATTCCGGTCCTGCTCGATATATGCCGAGACATGGAGGCGTTATGCCCCGACGCCTGGTTGCTGAACTTCACGAATCCGGCGGGGATGGTAACGGAAGCAATCATGAAGCATACCCGCATCCGCTCGATCGGTCTATGTAATTCACCGATTGCTGCTTACAAATGGCTGTCAGGACTCTATCAGGTGCCAACAACGCGCATCTATTGCGAGTTTGTCGGTCTGAATCACTTGCACTGGATTAGTCGCATCGAGATCGATGGAACATCGAAACTGGAGGAACTCCTGGCAGTGGGAGGCAGTTATTCGGCGAGCAATGTTCCTCAACTCGCGTGGAACGATACATTGATTCGCTCATTGGGAGCCATTCCGTCGTATTACCTGAAATATTATTATCTTCACCGTGAGATGCTGGAGGAGCAGCAATCGGCAGCGGTTAAGGGCGAGACGAGAGCGGAGACAGTGAAACGGCTTGAAGATGAGCTGTTTGATATTTATAAGCAGCCTGAACTCGCCGAGAAGCCGAAGCAGCTGGAACTGCGCGGTGGCGCGTATTATTCCGAGGCCGCCGTTCATCTGATGAAGGCCATTCATACGGACAGCTTTGAAGTTCAGACGTTGAACGTCATGAACGGAGATACGCTGGCATTTCTGCCGTCCGATGCGTGCATCGAGGTGAACTGTGTTGTGACGAAGAACGGTGCGGTACCTATACCGATCGAGCGAGTACCGGATGGTACGATTGGCTTGATCCAAGCCGTCAAAACCTATGAATCTCTTGCCATTGAAGCAGCGGTTACGGGAAGCAGGGAAAAGGCGCTTCTGGCACTCAGTGCCCATCCGCTTACGGACTCTGTTACCTCCGCCGAATCGATGCTGAGCGAGATGCTGGAGCGAAACCGGAAGTATGTCCCGCAATTTTTTGGCTAATGAAACGGCGATTTCTTCCGAATGCTTGGAAGAAATCGCCGTTTTTCCTTTGCCAAGTGAACTAATCCCTAATCAATAAGTAGATAAAATATGGTGCGCCGAGGCAAGAGACGACCAGACCCACGGGAATTTCCGATGGTGCCATCAGATTCTTGCCGATCATGTCGGATACGAGCAGTACAAGTGAGCCAAGCAGCGCGGAGACGGGCAGCATGCTCTGGTGACGCGGGCCGACCAGCTTGCGCGCTAGATGCGGCGCCACAAGTCCGAGAAACGCAATTCCGCCGCCAACGGCAACACAAGCGCCGGCTAAGGCAACCGAGATGAGCAACAGCGTTCTGCGCTTGCGCTCGACCTTGAGCCCTAGCCCTGTTGCGGTGTGATCACCTAAGTTCAGCACGTTTAGACTCTGTGATTGATACAGCGCATACGGGACAAGGAGCACAATCCAAGGCAGGATCGCATAGACATACTCCCAACTTGCTCCCCAGATGCTGCCGGACAGCCAGATCGTCGCCTGCATGAAGTTATTAGGGTCCATCATGAGCTGGAATACGATGATCAGCGCCGCGAAGGCGGCATTGATCCCGATCCCCACCAGCACGAGCCGGATCGGTGTCACGCCCTGCTTCCAGGCCAGCGTGTAGATGAGAAATGCGGCGACAAAGGCGCCGAGCAATGCGGCAAAAGGCATGATGTAGACGGACCAGATCCCGGCACTGAACGAGCTGCCCTGGAAGTAGAAGATATAGAGTACAACAGCCAATCCTGCACCGGAATTAATGCCGAGTATGCCCGGGTCTGCCAGCCCGTTTCGTGAAATGCTCTGCAGAATGGCTCCTGATACGGCGATTCCGGCACCGATCAGAATGGCGATGACCATCCGTGGTAACCGAAAGTGCACGAGCACGGTATAGTTTTGCTCTGATCCCGTGCCGTTGAATGCTTTGATGACCTCCGCGAGCGGGATCTTCATGGTTCCCATATTTAAGCTGACGATGAACACGGCTGCAATTGCCAACAGCAGGATCATTGATATGGACATAACTTTTCGAGTCGTATTCATGATCACAGCCCCCTCCCTTCACGCCGTGCGAGATAGAGGAAGAAGGGAACGCCGATGATCGCCGTTATGGCACCAACAGGCGTCTCGAACGGTGGTTGATCATTCGTGCGGCTACGTCAGCGAACACCAGCAATAGTGCCCCCACAACAGCAGAGCAGGGGATTATCAGCCGATAATCAGGACCAACGATGAAACGAACGATATGAGGGATGACGAGTCCAACAAAACCGATCGTGCCGCCAACAGCTACCGCAGCCCCCGTCAAGAGCAGTACCACTAGCGTTCCGAGAAACTTGACGATGCCTGTTCGTTGACCAAGTCCGGT
Source organism: Paenibacillus sp. JCM 10914 (assembly GCF_001315105.1). GTDB lineage: Bacteria > Bacillota > Bacilli > Paenibacillales > Paenibacillaceae > Paenibacillus_AQ. The sequence continues at coordinate 184,237 of NZ_BAZR01000004.1, forward strand.
TGCTACTTCTTCGCCCAGACTCATTACGGTAATCGATCTGCTGAGCGCTATCGCGAGCAGCAATCCGATGATGGACACGGGAACCAGCAGCTGTACGTTCACCCACTGCACGCCCGATACACCACCGGCATACCAGAAGCTGATGTCCTTGGCTACGTTAAAGTGAATCGCAATGGCCGAGGATATGGAACTTAACAGCGCGGTAACGGCAGAACCGGCCAGTGCCAGCTTGACCGGCGTGAGCCCTCGTCTCGATAACGAGCCGATCAGTAGCACCAGTCCCGCACCCAGTCCCGCACCTGCGAACGAGAGTAACATCAGCGTTATATTGGATGGAGAATTCATAAAGGCAAACCCGATCGACATCATAAAAGTAGCGCCGGCCGTGACCCCCATAATGGATGGAGAGGCAAGCGCATTCCGGGTCATCCCTTGCATAATGGCACCAGAGACAGCTAGAGCTCCTCCAATTAATGCAGCCGCCAAGGCTCTGGGCATTCGCAGGCGCTGGATGATCTGGTGGGCGGTCGAATTGGCATCGAAGCGGACGAGTGCTTCCCATACCGTAGCCAGTTTAATGTTCGCGGCTCCGTAGATGATGGAGGATGCAATCGCAGCAGCTAAAAGACATAGTCCCGCAATGATGACAATCGCAGCTGTTTTGGGTCGATAAATCGATTTTACGTGTTGTTTGGAGTTGGCATGATTTGCTTGCATGTTCACCTAAACCTTCATATTGATAAAAAAATTAAAATAACGTATTGTAAATGAGAATGAATTTCATTATCATGGTAATATTATTATATCACTTGATTCGTAGAATACGCTAGTGATTATATCAAAAGAATATAGTAGGGGGAAATGGAACATCATGAATCGTTTCAAGAATAAAATATGGATTATCGCAGGGTTGTTGATTGCCTTTACTCTTCTGGTAGCTTGCGGAAATAACAAAGATGCTGCTGAACCGGAAGCACAAACGCCAAGTGAGCAGAACAGCGGTACCGATGCTCAGCCAGAGGAAGGAAATACAGAAGCCAAAACAGAACGTACGCTAACAGATGCTATGGGTCATGAAGTAAAGATTCCGGCAGAACCGAAGCGGGTCATTGCTTCTTACCTGGAGGATAACTTGGTTGCCTTGGGCATTACACCAGTAGCCCAGTGGTCGGTCAAAGGCGGAAACGTTCAGGACTATCTGCAAGAAGCATTAAAAGATGTGCCGATCGTTGAACATGATCTTCCTTTTGAGGCAGTAGCCAGTTTCCAGCCGGATCTGTTGATTATGGATTCCGCTTCTATGGTTGAAGGTAATAAATACAGTCAATACGACAAGATCGCTCCTACTTATGTCATCGGTAATGAAGTGAACAACGATTGGCGTGAGGAACTGAAGCAAATAGGCGAAATCTTCGGTATGGAAGAGCAAGCGCAAGCTGCGCTGGATCAGTATGAGCTGAAGGCCACAGATGCTAACGAGCAGATCCAAGCTGCTATTGGCGGTGAATCCGCTGCTGCGATCTGGCTGGTGGGCGGCAAATTGTTTGTTGTTAGCGAAACGTTGTCCAGCGGCGCCGTGATGTATGGTGATTTGGGTCTCACAGTACCGAGTGTGGTGAAGGAAATTTCGGCATCGGCTACCGGCAACTGGTCTTCCATTTCCCTGGAGAAATTAGCTGAACTCGACGCTGATCATTTGTTCTTTATTAACAGTGACGGGGATGGGGCTGAGGTGCTTCAAGATCCGCTCTGGGCGAATATTCCTGCGGTTAAGAATGGAAACATCTATGAGTATGGGAAAGAGACAAGCTGGTTGTATACCGGTACGATTGCCAACAGCCAGATCATTGATGATGTATTGGAGAGTTTGGTGAAGTAATTATTATTTTGCTGGATGTGCAGCCGTCTTCTCGGCGATAAACGGGAAGACGGCTGTTTTATAGTTATATGGATGGACATATCGATAATAACGGTCACACCCCAAACACCCATCACATATTGAATGGGTGTTTGGGGTGTGACCTGTCTATCTTACGACTCCTGATCTCGGCAATGCTCCTCGGCTGCCGAAGTGAATTCTTCTTCATTCTCGTCGGCCAGCTTGTCACCGTATTGATCCAGACGTTCAGGATTGCTGGAGGGGCCGTCGTTTTTGGGTTTGCTGTTTCTGCCTGTCATGTGCTACACCTCCTGATATGAGTAAATTCATCGATGCGTGAGGACACGCACGTCTAAATACCTTTATGTTGTTCCAGATAGGCTGGTGGATTATGCACGCAGCTTCCATTTTCATGATGAAGTTATGATGAAACAAGGAAGAGATCCCCGGAGCGGCCTTGTTCGTTCCCGCCGACACATGATACCATTATAGAATTTAGAAGATTTATAGAAATGGATATGATGGGGGTTACAATAGATGAAGCTAGTATCTTGGAATGTTAATGGATTACGAGCCTGCGTTACGAAAGGTTTTATCGATTATTTTCAACAGGCGGATGCCGATATATTTTGCGTACAGGAAACGAAGCTGCAAGCCGGGCAAATTGAGCTCGATCTGGGACCTGAATATCAGCAATATTGGAACTACGCAGAGAAGAAGGGATACTCAGGAACGGCAGTATTTACGAAAAAGGCCCCGCTGTCCGTTCGCTATGGGCTGGAGGAGGACAGCGAGCCGGAGGGCAGAGTGATCACGCTGGAGTTTGAAGACTTCTATCTCGTGAATGTGTATACGCCGAATGCCAAGCGAGACCTGAGCCGCCTGCCTTATCGACTGGAGTGGGAGGAGCGTTTCCGAGAATATCTGCTTCAGCTTGATGCACGCAAACCGGTCATCGTCTGCGGCGATTTGAACGTGGCTCATCAAGAAATTGACTTGAAGAATGCTAAGTCCAACCATGGCAACTCGGGATTTACGCTTGAAGAGCGCGGCAAAATGACGGACCTGCTGGCAGCGGGCTTTATCGATTCTTTCCGCTTCTTTTACCCGGACCGGACAGACGTGTATAGCTGGTGGTCATATATGGCCAAGGTCAGGGAGCGGAATATCGGCTGGCGCATCGATTACTTCCTCGCGTCGAAACGATTGGCTGAGAAGTTAAACGATGCCGAGATCGATTGCCATGTGATGGGAAGCGACCATTGTCCGGTAAGTCTAACGCTGAGCGATCACCTGGCTTAACAGCGATGGCCGGCTGCATGACATCAAAAAAGATGCGGGTGTTCGCATCTTTTTTGTTATTTCCCGGGAGCTGCTTATTGAAACATTTCCTCTCTACGCGAAAAACAGTTAAAATAGAAAAGAAATTCATAAGACCATACATATGGTGTCAGACGATGAATACTGGAAGAGAGGTATATAAATATGATCATTAAACCAAGAACGCGTGGATTTATTTGTACGACATCCCATCCGGTGGGCTGTGAAGCCCAGGTGCAGGAGCAGATTGATTATGTATTGCAGCAGCCAGGAATTGAAGGCCCGCGGAATGTGCTAGTAATAGGCGCTTCAACGGGCTACGGCTTGTCGGCAAGAATAGCGGCTGCGTTTGGCGCTAAAGCCAATACCGTTGGCGTATACCGTCCGAGCCAGGCCACGGAGAAGCGTACGGCATCGGCGGGCTGGTATAATTCCGTTGCCTTCGAGAAGGCAGCCGATGCTGCGGGTTTGAAATCGTTCAGCGTGACCGGCGATGCCTTCACGCAAGAGACGAAAGCCAAAACCGTTGAACTGATTCGCCAAGAGTTGGGACAGGTCGATCTCGTTGTGTACAGCGTAGCTTCCGCACGTCGTACGCTGCCAGACACCGGTGAGACGGTTAACTCGGTATTGAAGCCGATCGGACCGGCTTACACGAACAAGACCGTGAACTTCCATACCGGTGAAGTAACGGAGGTTACGATTGAGCCTGCAACCGAAGCGGAAGTGAAGAACACCGTTGAGGTCATGGGCGGTGATGATTGGGAACTGTGGATGAATGAGCTGGCAGTGGGCGGCGTATTGACGGAGAACGTCACGACAATCGCCTTCTCATATATTGGTTCCGAGATAACCAAAGCAATCTATCGGGATGGTTCGATTGGACAAGCGAAGGATCACCTGGAGGCTACGGCCCTGAAATTGAACGGGAAGTTTGCTGCCGGAGGGGGACGTGCTTTCGTAACGGTCAGCAAAGCGTTAGTGACCCAATCCAGTTCGGCGATTCCAGTCGTTCCGCTGTACGTATCGGCACTGTACAAGGTGATGAAGGAGAAGGGGCTGCATGAGGGCTGCATCGAGCAGATTTATCGACTGTTTGCAGACAGGCTCTATTACGGTGCACAGGTGCCGGTGGACGAGCAAGGACGCATCCGCATAGACGACTGGGAGCTTCGCGAGGACGTGCAGGCCGAGGTTGCAGAACTGTGGAGCAAGGTGACCAGCGATAATATCGAAGAGCTGACAGATCTTGCAGGTTATCGTCGTGAATTCTTCCAACTGTTCGGCTTCGAAACGGACGGCGTGGATTATGATGCGGACGTGAATCCCATCGTAGACAATCCGAAGGCAATATAACTTAGACAAAGCGAGCCCCGAGCAATGAGCGGAGCTCGCTTTTTTAGTTGGCGTTGTTGGATAAGGGAATATAGATTTGCACTAACGGGGCATGGATAGAACTTCTTAATTCCAGGCTGTGAAGGGTCGGATTCGGCGCGAGCCCGCGCTGCTTCAATTGCTGAAGTACAAACGTATAGGATTGGTCGGTATCCTCCCGATCGGAATGCCCTACATGGGTATACGCGGCATATTCCTGTGTTGGTAGAGTTAGGCTTATCATACGCTCAGGTGTATTCCGAACCGTAGTGACTTCAACTCCGGCCACGTAGTGATAGATTTCTTGGCGGTTCAACACCGCGGCAATATACGGATGTCCCGTCTGCGAAGTTCTGCGGATATTCGGAATTTCAGCCATGCGTGCTTCAAGTTCCTGCCATAGCCTGGGTTTTAGGGTGTGGGACATATAATAGGCCGTGAAAGGAATCTTCATCTCCAGACCGACAATGAAGGTCTGAGGTTTAATAATCCGCTGTATCGACTCCTTGGTTTGCGCTGAGCGTTCTTGCTGCTGTCGAGTAGTCAGAATGGAATAACCACCGTGCTTGCCTTCGGTGGCATACAGAGGTACGCCAAGATGCGAGAGTTCATGGAGATAGCGCAGCATCGTACGATACGAGACCGAGAATTCGTCGGCTAACTGGCCAACCGTGAAGTGCTGCCTTTCGTATACTCGCTGCATTACCTTGAGGATTCGTTCGGTTTTTGGCATGAACCTGCTCCTTCAATTATTTTATTTATACTGTGACAATTTCTGACATAGTTCAAGTATATAATGAAATTAATTAGTTGGAAAAGGAGTAGATATCGATGACGATTGAGCAGCGAAATGAAGGAACGGTTACGAGCAAGGCAGCTTTTCAAGCGGTCGGCTTGAAGTGGGAAGGGACTTACGCCGAGGCAGGCGCCGGAGGAATACGCGCGGTTCACCGAGCGTTGCAGGAGCGTCTTACCGAGATTCCGCATGCCATACATACCGATACGCTGCTGGGGCTGTCGTATCATGCCTTTCCAGGCGGAGATGGCTTTACCCATTATGCCGTCGTCGAAGTGGAGCGGATCGATGATGTTCCTACGGGTATGGTAACGTTATCCGTCCCTACTTTGCGTTATGCCGTCTGTAGTCATCGTAAGGAGCAAAGCATTGATCAGTCTTACAATAATATCTATGCTTGGATCAATGACCAAGGCTATTCGGCATATAGCCCGGATCATTTAACCCATTTCGAGAAGTATCCGATGAGTCAGGATCCTTATTCGGATCACCCGGAGTTCATTATCATGATTCCTGTTCAACAAAGGTAGAATCATACCGAATTATTGTATATAGAAGCCGTAGCCCTTGTCGTAAGGGTTACGGCTTTCTTAGGTTTATTTGCTGCTCTGGCTACACAAGCATAGAAAATTGTTTACCTCTTAGCCCAGAGCGTTAATCAGTAATAAAAGTGGAACCACAGTTTCAGTGACAAATTGACAACGAGATGAGGAGGAATGGCTTGGATGTCCCCTGAACAGATTGGCATGAGTATATTGATCATTGGTTTTGCGCTGCTGGTTGGTAAATGGATTCGAACATGGGTCAAGCCTTTTCAGAAATGGTTTATTCCAACGTCGATCATTACCGGTCTGTTATTGTTGCTGCTTGGCGAGGAAGTGCTGGGTGCCATTGTCCGTAACGTTGGCTCAGAGGAAGCGTTGCTCGCTAATGGCTTATTTCCTGAATTTATGCTGGAGGTATGGGGGACCTTACCCGGGCTGTTGATTACCGTGATCTTTGCAAGTCTCTTTCTTGGTAAAGAAATTCCTGGTGTCAAGAAAATATGGGAGATTGCTGGGCCGCAGCTGACCTTCGGCCAGATGATGGCCTGGGGACAATACGTTCTGGGCATTTTGCTCGCTGTGCTGGTGCTGGTGCCGCTGTTCGATATGCCGCCCGAAGTGGGCGCCTTGATTGAAATCGCTTTCGAAGGCGGGCATGGGACCGCAGCAGGGTTATCGGGAACATTCGAGCAAGTGGGATTTGAAGAGGGGACTGACCTGGCGCTCGGCTTGGCGACCGTAAGCATGCTAAGCGGTGTCTTGATCTGCATCTTTCTGATCAATTGGGGAGCAAGGAACAAGCGTGCAGAGCAGATTCAGATGCCGGATGACATGTCGTCGGAAGAATTAACGGGCATTGTGCCTGCGAAAGAACAGGAATCAGCGGGCAAGCTGACGACCAGACCGGAATCAATCGAGACGTTATCGCTTCATATCGGCTTCGTTGCACTCTCGATTCTGATCGGCTATTTGGTGCTGGAAGGCTTCGTATGGCTGGAGCAGGCTACATGGGGACAAGTCTCCGAGATGGAATTCATGTCATTCGTGCCTCTGTTTACGTTTGCCATGCTGGGCAGCGTGCTTGTTCAGGTCGTGCTTGCCCGTCTTGGCAAAAGCTCGCTCATCAACCGCGGCCTTATCCTTCGCATTCAAGGCCTCGCCTTGGATTTTCTGATCATTAGCGCACTCGGTACACTCTCGCTGTCCGTAATCGGGGACAATCTCATCCCGTTTCTAATGATTGCGGCAGTGGGACTCGCTTGGAGTGTGTTCACTTTCATGGTACTTGCCCCGCGCATGATTCCCAAACATTGGTTCGAGCGAGGAATGGCTGATCTCGGGCAATCGCTCGGGATGACAGCCACGGGCTTGCTCATGCTGAGAATCGTGGATGGTGACAACCGAACCGGTTCTGTTGAGAGCTTCGGTTATAAGCAATTGCTGTTCGAGCCGATACTTGGAGGCGGTCTGTTTACGGCCCTCTCGGTGCCGTTGATCTTTCAATTCGGTCCGTATGCGGTGCTGATCGGGACATCGTTGTTGACAGTAGGCTGGTTAGCCCTGGGCTTGTTCTATTTCGGTAGAAAAAAATAACGGGTAGACGCAAGTTTCCATAAAAAGTTGAATGGTGAATCTTTGATTGCTGCTGACAGGGTGTCATGATTTAATGGAACTACATGAAGAACATGAAGGGATGGAGATCATACACATGCAGCAGCCTAATTTCAGCATTCAGGGTAAAATCGCAATCGTAACCGGAGCAAGTAAAGGCATCGGTTATGGATTGGCTCAAGCGTTGGCAGCGGCAGGGGCAAAGGTGGCTGTCATGGCCCGGAGCAAGGATGCGTTGAATCAACTCGTCGCTGAAATATCCGAGGCTGGGGGAGAAGCCAAAGCGTACGAACTGGATGTTCGCAATGTCGAGCAAATCGGAGCGGTCTTTCGCCAGGTAGCCGCGGATTTTGGCCGATTGGATATCGTGGTCAACAACGCCGGTTTAGGCGAAGGAATGCTGGCCGAAGACATTACGGAAGATTATTGGGACGAGATGATGGATGTAAACTTGAAGGGTGTGTTCTTCTGTTGTCAGGCGGCGGGAAGGATCATGCTTGAACAAGGTTATGGGAAAATTGTAAACGTCAGCTCCCAGGTGAGTGTAGTGGGAATCACCGAAGGTGCAGCATATTGTGCCTCCAAAGGCGGCGTGAATCAGTTAACGAAGGTACTGGCGCTAGAATGGTCCAGTCGTGGCGTGAACATTAATGCCGTCGGACCTACCTTCATTCATACGCCAGGGACGGCCGAGCGATTGGATTCACCCGATTTCAGGGATGGGGTATTAGCCCGAATTCCGGCCGGACGAATTGGAAGCATTGGAGATGTGGCAGGGGCCGTCATTTATCTGGCATCGCCAGCCGCGGACCTCGTAACGGGTACATTGCTGCTTGTGGATGGCGGCTGGACGGCACACTAAGGTTCGGCTTACGACATTTGAAAGGGGGGACCGCATGGATAGCGGTCTCTTTTCTTTTAGAACGTAGCAATTCAGAAGAAAGATAACTCGTCGGCATAAGTTATACTGAATCATAAAGATACTAAAAGGAGGATCACACGATGATTACATCAGCCATTCAAGTTACGCTATTCGTTAAAGACATGGAAGCCTCCAAAACCTACTATACGGAGAAATTGGGGTTTGATGTTGTTGCAGAGGAGGAGTTCGCACCAGGCTGGCGTTATCTAACCGTTGCACCGCACCGGAATAACGAGACGGTACTTGAGTTAGTTCAAGCGGATACACCTAATACGGAAGCCTTAATTGGCAAGCAAGCTGCCGATCAAGTGCTTATTATGTTTGCGTCGAATGATATCGACAACGATTATCGGGAGCTAAAAGCAAGAGGGGTCGTATTTCACGGAGAACCGAAGTCGGTTCCAGGCGGCAAAGGTGTTGGATTTGAGGATTTAGATGGGAATCAGTTCGATTTATATCAGGCGATACGATAAATGCCCAGGTACCATCCGACTTCAGAACAAGCTTAAGATCAAGCTAAAAAAAGCATAAATCAGCGGTGTGTTGTATGGTATTATCTAGAAATCGCCACTGCAAAAAGTGACATATACCGAAGCATAGCGACAGTATAGAAAGTCGGGGGTGCCTACTTAGGCATGTTGTTTAATTCCTATCCTTTTATTTTTGTATTTCTACCGATTACAATCATCGTTTACTTCGCACTGAATAAATTCCGTTATGGGCTGGCGGCGAAATGTTGGCTTGCATTGTCCTCGCTCTTCTTCTATAGCTGGTGGAACATCAGCTACCTTCCACTTCTCTTAGGTTCCATCGCCTTTAACTATTCGATCGGAAGATTGCTCCAAGCACGTCGGAACCCGCCAGGACAGGAGGCTAACCAAGGTAGACAAGGTGCCAAGAGCATCTTGATGCTAGGGATATCCGGGAATGTGCTGCTGCTCATTTATTATAAATACGCCGACTTCCTCCTCGTAAATATCGGCGAGGCTGTCGGCTTCGAAGTGACGCTGCTTAATCTGGTGCTGCCGCTGGGGATCAGCTTTTTTACGTTTACCCAGATCGCGTATTTAGTTGATGCTTATAAGGGAAAAGCGCGTGAATACAACATCATCAATTACGTGCTGTTCGTTACCTTTTATCCGCACCTCATCGCCGGCCCGATACTGCATCATGGGGAGATGATGCCGCAGTTCGACCGAATACGCTCCAAGCTATGGGATTGGGGGAATGCAGCCAGTGGCGTCTTTATTTTCTGCATCGGATTATTCAAAAAAGTGGTGATCGCCGATTCGGTTGCCATTTATGCCAACGCCGGATTTGATACAGCCAGCGGGTTTGTGGATTCATGGATTGCCGCATTATCCTACACGTTCCAGCTCTATTTCGATTTCAGCGGGTACACGGATATGGCGATCGGGGCTGCGCTGCTATTCAATATTCGACTGCCGCAAAATTTCAACTCACCCTATAAGGCACTCAATATCCAGGATTTCTGGCGACGGTGGCATATGACGCTGAGCCGTTTCTTACGTGATTATATCTATATTCCGCTTGGCGGCAACCGCCGTGGCGAAATGATCATGCTGCGCAATCTGATGCTGACGTTTCTGATTGGTGGATTATGGCATGGGGCGGGATGGACCTTCTTGTTCTGGGGACTGCTGCACGGAGTGGGGCAAGTGATACATCGTTTATGGGGCAGGCTTGGCGTACGGATGCCGCGTGCGCTGGCCTGGTTCATTACCTTTGTCTTCATCACGGTCACCTGGGTATTCTTCCGGGCGGAGAATTGGGCGCAGGCCATGCGTCTGTTGAAGGGAATGGCCGGGATGTCGGGCCTGCAACTGCACCTGAATGGGGCCATGGTAGAGTCGATAGCCTGGATTCTACTGTTGATGCCGATCGTGCTGTTCTCCCGCAATTCCTCGGAGCTTACCGTATCCTTCCGTCCGAATATGAGACAAGCCGCCCTATGCGCAGTCCTGTTCGTGGTCTCGCTCATGTATATCACGCGAATTAGTGAGTTTCTCTATTTCAATTTTTAGGAAAGGCGGCATCATGCCATGTCTATGACCTCACCTTCCACCAAGTCGACACCCACGGCCAACTCTCTTGGGGTATCCTCAAGTCCGGCCCGTAACAAACGACGTTCCGGACGTAGAATGATTCTGCAATTTTTCATTCTGTCTGTAGTATTTGCCGTGTTGGTTGGCGGACTGACTTATGTGCTTGATCCGCTTCAATATTACCGTAAGTCTACCTGGTACTCTCCCGTGTTTACGAGCGAGCAGCGGTATCAGAATCCGGGTCTGGTTCGTAATTACTCGTATGATACGATTATTTTGGGAACCTCCATGACCGAGAATTTTCTGCCGTCAGTCGTAGGCGAGGCGCTTGGCGGACAAGCGATCAAGCTGTCGATGCGGGGCTCGACCGCGGATGAACAATACAAGATTGCTTCATTGGCCTTGGAAACCGGCAAGGTGAAGAAGGTATTGTGGGGACTGGATTATTTTGCGTTGAAGGACCCTGATGAGGGAGCAGATGCTTTTTTTCCTGCATATTTGTATGACGATAAATGGTGGAATGACTATCCGTATTGGTTCAGTTACTCGGCTTATGAGAATTTTGCCAAGGGCATGCTGAAGCAGCTCAGTGGACAGCCAGGGCAAGATATCGAGCATTTGTATAGCTGGCATTATGGAACCAAGTATGGGAGTAAGGAAGTGCTCCAGGCCTATGATCGTGCTCGAAATACGGAGTATTACTTCGGGGTGAACGAGGAGCCGATGGAGCGGGTACAGGATCATTTCAATACGTATGTCTTGTCATTAGTCGAGCGTTACCCTGACGTTGAGTTCATAGTCTATTACCCGCCGTACAGCATCCTGCGCCAGAAGTTGTGGCTTGATACGAATCCAGCTCGTTATCATAATCAGTTGGAGATGAAGACTTGGATGTTCGAGCAGTTTAACCGGTATGAGAATACGCAGGTGTATGATTTTCAAGCGGAGTCTGATTGGACATATGACTTTACGCAGTTCAAGGATCTGTCGCATCATTCGCAGGACATCAATTCGAGAATTGCCCGCGCTATCGGTGAAGAAGATGAACGTTACAAGGTAACGGTCGATAACGTTGCGGCGCTGACTGAGCGCTTGGCGAAGCAAGTGAACACGGTGATGATTGCAGGGGATGAAGCACGAAGCGTGGAGGTATTGCTCGGTGAGGGCGGGAATCCTCAAGTCTTCAGCAGCGTAACATTACCGGATAAGGAAGAACTGATGGTTCCTGTTAAAGAATTCGCTTCTCTAACGGGGATCACAACCGCTGTAGATCGGGGGAAGCTCATTCTGTCTGGCAAGGGGCCAGTTGTGGAGATGGTCGTCGATTCCAAGCGTATCATGGTGTCAAAGAGCAAAGAAGACCGGATACATGGCATCGCCAAGTCCGAAATGACGCTTGCACATCACCCTTATATTGCGGGTGGAAAGACGATGATTCCATTAGTGGCTACAGCCGGCATCCTCGGATATGAGATCCAGATTCGAAATCCAGCTCCGTACACCTATCAGTACGTGTTGTCTCTTCCGCTACGCCAGTAATACATGGGTAAAACAAAAAGATCGAGATCAGGCGAGTGTCGCGGATCTCGATCTTTTTTTGCTGCACTTACTTGGATATATCAATGAATCCTTCCCCAAACACGTCACGCACATCATGAATGGTGACAAAGGCATGCTTGTCCTCGGCACGAACGATCTTCTTCAGCATCGATACTTCCTGCTTGCTAATGACGATGTATAGCACATCCTTGGTCTGACCCGTGTAGTAGCCGTAACCGCGAAGCACGGTTACCCCACGGTCCATAATCTCCGTCACGCGGATGGCGATTCGGTCATGATGGGTGGAGATAATCGTGACCGCCTTCTTGGGATTGAGGCCTTCGATAATAAATTCCATCGCTTTCGTTCCGATGTACAGAATGACGATGGTGAACATCAGATTCTCAATTCCGATGACAAAGATCGAGAATCCGGCCACGATGAGGTCGAAGAATAGCAGAGCATAACTGATATTCCAGTCCCAGAATTTATGGGCCAGTTTCGCGAGGATGGTCGTGCCCGCAGTCGTACCGCCAACTCTGACAATCAAACCGATGCCGCCGCCGGCCAAGAGCCCGGCAAAGATCGCATTAATTACCGGCTCACTGGAGGTGATCTCCCAGTTCTCGGTCAAGTGGAGGAAGAGCGCGTTGAACGCGACGGCGATGATCGTATAGACCGTCGTTTTTCTATCCAGCAGTCTGTAGCCAATAATAAGTAATATCCCATTGATAATGACACTGACTAATGCGGGTGACCACTTGAATAAATAAAAAAGAATGATAGAGATACCGGTAACGCCGCCCTCCCCGAAGTCATTTGGGATGACAAACAGATTGACCGCGAGTGCGAACAGAAAGGCACCGATCAACAGCATCATCATGTCGTATAGTCTTTTTCTCATGCATATTCCTCCAAAACGCGCGTGCAAGCTCACAAAAAAAGCGATTAAAGGAAAAATGCATCCTTTAATCGCTATATGCAAACGTGGGTTGCTCAGCTCTTTTAATATCCCTATTATAAATGACCGTAACCGATTCTGTAAATGATTTAAAATGATTGGGAATAACCGCCATAAGGGGAGGAGTGAATTTCCTCCTGCATCCACGCCGAAAGGGCAGCAATAACGGGGAATCTTACACGTCTTGAGAGATATATCAAATTATTTAATGGGAACGCAAAAAACTTTTTATTGGCAATCGGAGGCAATCCTTTATAAAATACTTTTTAAATCATTCAAGCGTACAAATTTTTATCAGATTTATGCAAATCAAATATGAAGTTGAGTCTATGTTTTATGTGAATTTATCCATTCGCACATCATAAGACTTTAACGATTTGAAGGAGTGCATCGAGAAAGTGAGTGTTCCCATTTCAGAATCATCAGCCGCGTTGGCCGCACAAAATTACGTAGAATCCATCTATGGGCAAGTGGTGTCAAGAAATCCGAATGAACCGGAATTCCATCAAGCGGTCCAAGAATTTCTACATTCCCTCGTTCCGGTATTGACGGAACATCCCAAGTATCAGGAGCATGGCATCCTGGAGAGACTGGTTGAGCCGGAACGCATGGTTTCCTTCCGGGTACCTTGGGTGGACGATCGAGGACAAGTGCAGGTCAATCGCGGCTTCCGCGTCCAGTTCAACAGTACGCTCGGTCCTTATAAGGGCGGCATTCGATTCCATCCGTCAGTGTACGGCGGTATCGTCAAATTTCTGGGTTTTGAGCAAATTTTCAAAAATTCTTTGACAGGCTTGCCGATCGGCGGCGGCAAGGGAGGATCCGACTTTGATCCCAAGGGTCGGTCCGAACAAGAAGTGATGCGCTTTACGCAGAGCTTCATGACGGAGTTGTACCGGCATATCGGACCCGATGCTGATGTCCCTGCCGGAGACATTGGCGTTGGCGCCAGGGAGATCGGCTACATGTTCGGTCAATATAAGCGAATCCGGGGCGGCCACGAGGCCGGCATCCTGACCGGCAAAGGCGTACTGTACGGCGGTAGTCTGGGACGGACGGAAGCGACCGGTTATGGCTGCGTATACTTCGTGCAGGAGATGTTGGCGGCTAAAGGATCGTCATTCGACGGGAAGCGGGTAATCGTATCGGGTTCCGGGAACGTGTCCGTTTATGCGATGGAGAAAGCTCAGCAGCTAGGCGCCCATGTTATTGCCTGCAGCGATTCCAACGGATACATTTACGATCCGGACGGCATATCGGTTGAAATCGTCAAGCAGTTGAAGGAACGGGATCGTCTGCGCATCAGCGAGTACGTGAAGTTTCGTCCAGGCGCGATCTACCAGGAAGGCTGCTCGGGGATTTGGCAACTGCCGTGCGACATTGCGCTCCCTTGCGCCACGCAGAACGAACTGGATCTGGAAGCTGCGCAAACGTTGCTGCGTAACGGCGTTCAGGCGATCGGGGAAGGCGCCAACATGCCATGCACGTTGGAGGCAATGGAATTCTTCGTCGAACGCGGCGTCTCATTCGGTCCTGCCAAAGCCGCTAATGCCGGTGGGGTAGCTGTCTCGGCGCTCGAGATGAGCCAGAACAGCATGCGTTTGTCCTGGACGTTCGAAGAGGTGGATGCGAAACTGCAGGAAATCATGAAGAACATCTATACAAGGAGCGTTCAAGCTGCGGATGAGTACGGTGTCAGTGGCAATCTGGTCGCCGGAGCCAATATTGCGGGGTTCCTGAAAGTTGCCGACGCGATGATCGCCCAAGGCATCGTTTAATAAGCATAACGAAGAGGCTGTCCGATAACGGACAGCCTCTGGCGTTTAGAGCATATTGGATGAGGAGAGGGAAGCTTTACAGCAGCTCCCGCCGAAGTTCTTCCGCCGATTTGGGCGAAAGGTACCCCAGTGGAATATCGAACACGGTCTTTGCGCCTTGATGCCCTTCGCTGCTGAGTCGGTGTGCGGCTCTGGCGTAGGCAACGAGAACGCTGGCTGTGAATTCGGGATTGCTGTCGAGCTTCAGGCCGAATTCGACGATTTGCTGATTTCCGCTTCCGGTCTTTCCGCTGCGGATAACGAAACCGCCGTGCGGCATGCCGGCATGTCCGCTCTCGAGCTCTTCCTGCGTAATGAAAGTGACCGTGGTGTCGTAATCAGCGAAGTAGTTCGGCATTTCGACGATCGTCTTCCGGATTTGCTCCCGGTCCGCGCTTTCTTCGGCGACAACGAAGCAATCCCTGCGATGCTTCTCGCGTGTGGCGAGCTCCGGCGTCTCGCCGGAACGAATGCGGTTGATGACCTCATCGACGGGAACGGTGTACTGCACGCCCGCCTTCACGCCAGGTACGCGGCGTATAGCGTCGGAATGGCCCTGGCTGACGCCTTTGCCCCAGAACGTGTAGTCGCGGCCCTCAGGCAGAATCGCTTCGGCGAGCAGCCGGTTCATCGAGAACAGACCTGGATCCCAGCCGGTCGAAATCACGCTGACGTGTCCGCTGCCCGTCGCCGCTTTGTTCACGGTTTGGAAAAACTCAGGGATTTTGGCGTGAGTGTCAAAGCTGTCCACCGTATTGAACAGGCTAGCGATCTGCGGGGTTTGCTCCGGCAGATCCGTCGCCGAGCCGCCGCACAGGATCATGACGTCGATCTTGCCGATATATTGCTCAGCTGCGGATATATGCTCGAACTTCGTGTCGGAGCTCGGCATTTGCTGCGGATCGCGGCGCGTAAAGATCGCTACGAGCTCCGTGTCGGGATTTTGTGCAATGGCTTTCTGGACACCCTTGCCCAGGTTGCCGTAACCTACGATTCCTACTTTGATGGATGTGTTCATTGTAATCCTCCTTCTGCCAGACCATGCTGTCGGCAATCAAATATGTAGTGCGGTTGCTATAAGGTATAAGTATATATACATTACACTAAGTGTAAACTAGTTTTGTTTGCAATGCTAGGCAAGAGTGTGCGGGAAACCGAAAAAAACCGTTTCAAACCCGGTGCTGCCAAGGTTTGAAGCGGTTTGGCTTACGAGTCTTGTAGGCTGAGAGAGGCCTACGGTTTCAAAGAAACGATGACGCGCGACACATTGGCGCCACCCATGCCGCCGGAGAGGCGGATCGTGTTCTGGCTGCCTGGATTCAAGTCGATTAGACGGCTGGTCCGGCCGGTTTGGTTCCCCCAGCCGCCCGTCCCAGGGAGTGAGAGGAAATAACCGTCGCCGGCGGTATCGCCGCTGGCGTCTACCTTAAACGCCGCGCCGCTGTCGCCTGATCCATAAAGCACCGTGACGAGCGCTTTACCGCCACTGCCGCCGTTGATGCCGCTCAACTCGATGAACGAACCGGAATGATGCATGTTCTCGATCACGCCGCCCGAGCGGGTGGCTCCGCCGCCGATGGTGACGTTGTTACCGTCCATGGCATATTCCGTCTGCTGCGTGTATTCGTCGTAGTTTTCGTTAATCAAATCATAGTACTTGATTTCCGTAGCGTGCGAGCGGGGACCCACCGCCGGTACACCATCGACGGTCTGCGTGACCTTCTGGATGCTGCCGTCTGCATTGAAATACAAGCGATCCACGTTGACCGAGCGCAGCGTGCCGTTGCCTGACATTTCGGCATTGTGGTAGAACATGTACCAGTTCCCCTTGAATTCCACGATGGAGCCGTGCGTCGTCTCGCTGTCCTTGACGGGATCCAGAATGATGCCGCGGTTGACCCAAGGTCCCAGCGGATTGGTGCTGGTCGCGTACCGCATCCGGTTCGCACCGGGATGGTTGTCGGAATACATGAGGTAGTAAAGACCGTTGCGCTTGAAGACCCATGAGGCTTCGTGGAAATCCTCCAGCTCGTTAAATTGCTGGAGCGGCCCGCCAAGCGACATCATGTCGGTAGCCAGTTTGGCGCCGTAGCTTCTTCCACCGCCGCCTCCGTAGAGGTAGTAGGATCCGTCGTCATCGCGAAAGACGGCCGGATCGATAAAGCTGTTGCCGGGCAACCCTTCAATATAACCTTGGACCGTGAAATCCGCTGCAGGCTGATCGCTGGTGGCTACCCCGATCTTCCAAGTCTCGTTCCAGTTCGATCCGCTAGGATGAGGGAAATAGAAGTAATAAGTGCCGTCCTTGTAAGCCGCGTCCGGCGCCCACATGAAGCCGCCTTCCGCCCGGCCCCACGGCACGTCATCCGCACGCAAGATCTCGCCTTCGTCCACCCAGTCCACCATGTTGTCCGAAGAGAAGACGTGATATTTATCCATTAAATCGCTGCCTCTGGAAGGAAAGATATCGTGCGAGGCATAGACGTAGATGCGTCCGTCCTCCCACACGTGCGCCGAAGGATCGGCGGTGAAGATACTGGTGAAGATCGGATTGCCCGACATGGTGACGTCGGCCGAAGCCTGAGAAGGGGGATGCTTCCGATGGACAACAGCAACAGGCCTGACAAGGCCATTCCTAACCACTTTTTTTTCATTAACGTACCTCCTCAAAATTATAAATCTAGCGAATGGATTGCGTTTCGCTTGAGCCTGTCTGTCCGAGAACTTGACTCACCTCCTGAAGTTAGAATGGGAAAAATAGGAATAGTAGTATTCGTTTTTAGTCTAGCTGCATGTAAGCGCTTTTATAATAAGGTATTCTTAATTTATGCATTGCATTTATAGCTCAACGCCGCCATAGTCCCAACAACAAGAACCCACGTTCCAACGCTGCCCTACCTTTTCCCGTCTTTGATCAAATTGCTGCGTACGTGATCCAGTGGCTTCGCATGTCCTCGTCTAACTTCACAGTTAGCGATGACGGATTAACGAGCGACAGCTCCGGTGCCATGCGATCCGTGTACACCTTCCCATCCTAAAAGCAACTCATTTTGACAGATCTATCACTAATGGTTATTATTTAATGTTTATCATTAAATAATTATTGCTTTTCGTGAATTAATTACTTAATATATAGTTATAAGTTCTCAAGAAAAGGAGATCGCGCATGAACGGAATCGAATTCAAAGCCAAACCTGGCTTCAACAGAATGCACACTGCGCTTCTGATCGGATACTGGGGAGGAATCGGGTTGCTTGTTGCTCTCATCTGCTTCAATTTATGGATCGGAATGAAGCCCCAGGAGTTGTTCTCTGCAGTGAAGGGAATCGCGCACTGGTCCTTTTCGGTACCGTTATCGGATACGGTGACAAAGAGCGTCATGGTTCCTTTCACTTATTTTCAGCCGATCAATCCCGACATGTTCGATGCCAAGAACGCGTATCTGGTCGTCAGCTTGACCAACACCGTGCTTGCCTTCTGTGCCTACATCTACTCGATCGGCCAGATTCGCTATATAATAGGAAGCATACTTAGTGGAAACAGTCCGTTTAGCCTGGCGAATGCCGCCCGTCTGAGAAGGCTGGGAATCGTCGTTATCCTGTATTCTTTACTGGCGAAGCTCATTCTCAATATTCTGATCTGCCTGTTCGTTACTCGCATCTTCTCAATCAATTTGGGCGGTATCTCTTTAATCGGAATTATCATCGGCATACTAGTTCTGTTCGTCTCCGAGATTTTCAAGTACGGCGCTCTTCTGCAGGAAGAGCATGATTCGACTTTATGAGAATGGAGACTGATGATAGTGCCGATTATTATACGTCTGGACCGGGTTCTGGCCGACAAAAAAATGAAATTGAATGACCTGGCCGACAAGGTAGGGATCTCGAACGTCAATCTGTCCAATCTGAAGACGGGGAAAGTAAAGGCGATCCGGTTCTCCACCTTGGAAGCGATCTGCGAAATTCTGGACTGTCAGCCGGGAGACATTCTGGAATTTGTTCCCGCCGATAGTGACAGCTGTGAAAACGATTGAAGGGGGCCTATCCTCCCTTCAATCGTTTTTATGGCATGCTTATCTTAGGACTACTTGATACTTGATTCACGGCAAGCCGGGGATGCCGATGCCATTCAGCACCCCCTGTCCCGATTGTCCGCATGTGGTTGGCTCCAGGGTTTCTACAACTGCTTTCCTCCCAGCATCTCGCCAGAAGACCGCCAGTGAAAATATTTTCGTGCTCCGAGTGTTAGGCGAGTGTTGAGTTTTCGGCCCTTCGAGAGGTTCTGATGTAGGGTACACCGACATAGCCCCAACAATAAGAACCCGCGCTGGACGCGGGCTCTCGGTTTTTACTCTTCCCCTATTGCAATCGGATTCTCGCTGTACGAGATCCAATCGCTCCAACTGCCCGCATACAGTCTCACATGGCGATAACCGGCTTCTCCCAGCGCTAGTACATTGGGACAGGCGGAGACCCCGGAGCCGCAATACACAACGATGTCGGCATCGTGCGGAATAGCGGTGAAATGCGCGAGCAGGGCATCCGCTTGCTTCCAGTGACCTGACGCATCGTGAACGCCTTTCCAGAAGTAGTTGACGGCGCCTGGAACATGCCCGGCCTTCTTGTCAAGCGGCTCCTCGATGCCGGCGTAACGCCGTGGTTCACGTGAATCGATGAGTACGGAGGAACCCTCCGCCGAAGCTTTTTGCACATCCTCCATATGGACCACCATATCGGATTTAAGCTGCAATTCATAGGATACCGGAATAACGACAGGCTGTTCATTCGTAACGGGATAAGAAGCGTTCTCCCAAGCCGTAAAGCCTTCGTCCATCACGTACACCTGTTCATGACCCGCGTATTTCAGCAGCCACCACAATCTGCTGGCCATGGCGCCGCCTTGATCATCATAGACGACCACGCGCGAGTCATTGGCAATACCAGAGCGGCCGAGACGCTGGACAAGTTGCTTCATGTCAGGTAGCGGATGTCTGCCGCCATGGGTGGTGACAGTAGAGGAGAGATCCTGTTCCAGATCAAGATAGACCGCACGAGGAATATGAGCTTCCTCGTAAGCGGCTCTGCCGCTGTCAGGCTGCCCGAGGATGAAACGGCAATCCACGATGATAAGATCCGGCTCGTAGAGTCTCGCGAGCAGCCATTTCATACTAACGATATGTTTCATATAAAGAGGACACCGCCTTTTATGATTAGTGTAAGGTCTGTATTTGAATACTCGAATTATATCATATTGCTATGCTTGATTACGTATATAAGTAAAGAGCCGTCCCTCTCATAATGGAGAGAGGACGGCATGGGAATGAAGTCTTATGAGTACATGCAATCTATTTTTTCATGGCTTGGATTAGCAATGACGTATAGGCTTTTGCACCCTCTGGCTCCAGATGAACTCGATCCGCCCTGAAAAATTCCGGATGCCCTTTACTGGCAGAGTACCAGTCCACGAGCGTGACCTTGGGATGGGCGCTGGCTGCCTTCGCCAGCAATTCGTTTACGCTCTGCTCCCAGTCGCGGGGAACGCGGCTGTTCACTAACAAGATCTGATCCGCGCCTTCCAATGTATTCAGGAGGGAGTCCAGGTCTTTGGACAAGAAAGTTCCATTTGTGCCTAAGGCAATGATAACCACTCCACCGTCGATTCGGTTCTGCTGCTTCAATGCAGGCATAAGTTCTGCGGCTTGCCGCATTTGGCGGCCAATCACCGCATCGATATGAATACCGGGCAGTGCTGTCTCCAGAAACGGCGTGACGCCGAGCATCACTGAGTCACCAATTGCAGTTATATTTGAGCCGCTATGAGTATCCGCCGCTGGTGGATGCTTGGAATCGGAAGACGGGGGATGTTCCGTCTGTGCTGGCCGATCGCTCTCAGGCTTGTGTAACTCGGAGCTAGCCCCATCAACGGGTGGCAGGTCGTCTTTCTCTACCTCTGACGCGATGGGCTCTGTATCCTCGATCGGATGGGATGAGGTGTTGTCAGCGGACGTTTCCTGAGAAGGTGAAGGATTACCTTCTACCGTTTCAATGCCGGTGTCATTCGTTGGTATCGATTCATCATCCGGGTTAGGCTTATCTACAGCTGGATCCTTGGCGTTGATGGGCGGGACATCAACGGTTACATTAGCGGCCGCGTCCCCATTCCGATTCGCCTCACTTGGCGATGTCGCATGGTCATGTTCATTCAGATCTGGAGGTTTCACCTCGGAGACAACTGAGTTCTCCCCAAGATCCTCAAGCGTCACAGGCTCATCAATATTCAATATGGCCGCCAAGCTTCCGACTGTCTTAGCATCGGACACGCTGCTCATCATCCCCGTACAGAAGATGCCGATCATCATAAGCGAGCTTAGGGATATTAACCATCCTCTGATCGAGATCGTGGCTGGCTGGTGTCGTCCGCGATGAAGTTTGGCCCGCAGTTTGTTTAATCCCCCATGTCTGATCGGTTCCTCGACGAAGGTCCAGGACAGTGATGCGAGCAGCAGGCTAAGTCCAATTTGCCAAACGACGAGCAGCCAACCTGTCTGCGCGGTAGGTGAAGAAGACGCGGTTAGAATCATGACCGGATAATGCCACAGATAAATTCCATAGGAACGAACGCCGAGCCATAATAACGGCTTCCAGCTTAACAGCCGATTGATCGGCGCGGCCGGGTGAGCCAGAACGGCGACCAAGACTGCGGCGACAATGGAGAAGAGCAGCATGCCGCCTTGATACAGAAACGGATCATAACGATCGGTCTGCCACATCATGAAGAGAATGATGGCTAGTGCGGTGATCCCGGCTATGGACAAGCCGCGCTTTGCCGCGGGCGATACATTCACAGAAAGCTTGCGGCTGGGCCAGACGATGGCAAGCGCGGCGCCGATAAGTAAGCCGAATGCCCGGGTATCCGTACCGTAATAGACTCGGCTTGGATCTCCTCCAGGCTGGTACAACAAGCCCATGGCGAGCGCAGATGCAAGCGCTCCTAGCATGATGACGATGAACAGCGAGCCACGGCGCGGAAATAGCTTGAGACCGATCATCATGATCAGCGGCCACAACAGGTAGAATTGTTCTTCTACTGCGAGAGACCAGAAGTGCCCGAGTGGAGAAGGGGGACCGAAAGCCTCGAAATACGACTTCTGCTCATAAATAAACTGCCAATTGCTTATGTAAGTAATAGCCCCCAGTACCTCGCCCCGAAGGGAAACAAGCCGTGAACGATCAAACAACGTAACCCAGACGACAACAAGGAGCAGCATGACCAGCATCGCCGGGAGCAATCGCCGAAACCTTCGTATCCAGAAATCTTTTAGATCGATTCGGCGCTCGTGCTGCCATTGTGCAGCCAGAATATCGGTTATCAGATAACCCGATAATACGAAAAACAAGCTGACCCCGAGAAACCCGCCGCCGGCAAAACCGAAATTCCAGTGGTATCCCATCACACCGATTAAAGCCAGTGCACGCAACCCGTCAAGGCCGGGCATGTAACGAGATTGAGGTTTATCCGATACAGGCATCGGTTATTCCCCCTCTCGGATGAGCGCTTGGAATATCTCCTTGTGATAATCGATGCCACGACGTGTAGTGCATATTCTCAAACGTCTGGGTGTCGTATGTACGATGCGTCATTTGGAACATGTGGTTACCTTCCCTTTCCCTATCGAGAGAAACCGTGCATATGAGTGTCGATTCCTGCAAGTTTCTGCATCAAGATGTCATAGCTAAATACTAGCATCGCGAGAAAATCAGAAGGTGACAAAAAAATGAACCCGAGGCTACATTGTGATGTCAATAAAAAGACAGATTTTTCACTTGAAATCGCAACAAAGAGGAGGGCAAGGCCTCCTCTGTGATCTTGGCGTTACGTTAGACGGCATTTAGGCAGGCGCACCCTCGCGTTTACGGAAAAAGGTTTTGAGTGCTTCGTATACCTCGCCCTTGTCCTTGATGATATGGTACATGAAATGATCGAGCTTGATGTTCTTGTAAGCGGACATTAAGGTGCTGCTGCGATTGTATTGGTTCACTTCGCCATAGCCGAACATATTGCTCACTTTGAGCAATTCTCCGATTAGCTTGACGCAGCGGTCGTTGTCTGAGGTCAGATTATCACCGTCCGAGAAGTGGAACGGGTAGATATTATATTTGGCAGGAGGGTAACGGTGGTTGATAATGTCCAGCGCCTTCTGATATGCGGACGAGCAGATCGTGCCGCCGCTTTCGCCACGCGTGAAGAACTCCTCTTCGGTCACTTCCTTGGCCTCGGTATGATGGGCTATGAACACGATGTCAACCTTCTCGTATTGTCTGCGCAGAAAGCGCGTCATCCAGAAGAAAAAACTGCGTGCGCAATATTTTTCAAATGAACCCATACTCCCCGAAGTATCCATCATCGCAATAATAACGGCATTGGATTCAGGAATAACCGTCTCATCCCAGGTCTTGTAGCGCAGATCATCCGGCTGATACCATGTATACCGGGATTCCCGTCCCTGGCATTGCGCCGCAGATTTTCAAGGATCGTCCGCTTCTTGTCGATATTGGACATGATCCCTTTCTTGCGGATGTCGTTGAATACGATGGACTGCGTTTCGATCTGTTCCTTATCCTTGGGCTGCAGCAGCGGAAGCTCAAGTTCCTCGAACAGCATATTCTCCAATTCATCCATGCTGACTTCGGTCTCCACGATATCTTGGCCGGCCTGATCGCCTGCGGACTCTCCCTTACCTGGTTTGGCTGAAGCGGGATCGCGTCCGAGAACGTCGCCAACCTGGCTGTCGCCGTCTCCTTGGCCGACATGCTTCTGTTTCTGATAGTTGTAGATGAATCGATATTCGTCTAAACTTCGGATCGGGACTTTGATGATCTGCTTGCCATCGGATAGAATGATATTCTCCTCGGTAATGAGGTCGGGCAGGTTGCGCTTGATCACTTCACGGATTTTATGCTGATGACGTACCTGATCCTGATAGCCTTTACGGTGCAGCGACCAGTCTTCACGGGATACGACAAACGACAGGTTATCTTGATTTTGCATGGACAGTCACCTCCCAAGTGCAGCCTTGACACGGATGCCGTCTTTTTTCGGCTGTAGTATATCATTATATTCGGGAGAAAGTGTGATATGTGAGTGCGAATTCATCTATGGAATGAAAAAGACGCCTCACCCGCGAGTGTCGCAGGCAAAGCGTCGTTTCATACGAAGATCACCCCGTCAATACGAAGAGGAACATCGCACCGATCATGACGAGCACGATCCCATTGGCAATCGTCGCGATGACAGACATCGCGCGTTTACGCAGCTTGGAGAAGCATCCGGCGATACCCAGAATCAGTCCGGTAACATTAATGATCATTACGAGGAAAAATACGGCCGCGAGCGTTGTCATCGCTTCGAGGGTCTGCTGATCCGGATTGAAGATGGGACCGTCCTCTGTCATATACGGCTCGATCATCGTGGTACCCATGGCGCCAAGCAGAATGTAGCCAATCAATGTGACTAGCGATAGAATGAAGGAAGCGATGCCTAATCGGGAATGCTTGCGATCTTCGGGCGGGATGAAGGTAGTCGCAGGTTTACTCTTCGGTACTGCAGGTTGATCCTCGGAAGAGGATGAAGTTGATTGTTGATCCATGTACATTAATCGCTCCTAACTTGGATTCGTCTCTATTTATTCTTCACAAAACCGTCGCAAAAATCAAGTCTGTAGCGGTTTCCTGCGAGTGGAAAAGCAGCGTCCGTTCCGGTACACTAACATGTAGGAAGGCATGCGGACCGTTGTGTCCATTGATAAAGGGGTTGAGGGCTTTGAGTCGTACGTTTATAGCATGGGGTTCTATTTTAATGGCACTGTCTGTAGCGATTGGTGCTTTCGGGGCTCATATGCTCGAAGGCAAAATCACGGCACACGAGTTAACGATTTATGAGACAGGAGTCCAATACCATATGATTCACGGGATCGCGGTGTTGGTTGCCGGCATTCTCGCCAAGGTATACGGTGACTCTCGCAAGCTGTTTTGGGCGGGAACCTTATTCATCGCAGGAACGCTTATCTTCTCGGGAAGTCTTTACATCCTAAGCGTGTCCGGAATCAAGTGGCTAGGTGCTATCACTCCGATCGGCGGTGTCGCTTTTATCGTGGGTTGGCTGATGCTGTTGTCCACGGCCTTATCTAAGAAGACTGTTTAAAAGAGAAACGGCTCCGCTGATCCCTGTAGCGCAAGGGAGGCGGAGCTGTTTTTGTAGTTGATCCTGAAATCAGCTGACGCTGAATTCGTCGATCTCGTTGAGTCTAAAGGTATACACTTGTTTCTCGTCTACATGGTAAACATTAACGAGAAAGTTATTCTCGTCGTAGTTCAGGATACGGCATGGCAAGCTGGTCTGCTTGCCATGACGGTTGGTGGTAAGGCGCACAAGACGGTTATCTTGGCTGTATAGTTTAATCCATTCAAAGGGGTCGTTCCCGGCAGTAATGGTGTTATTAACGTGCTTCTTCTCTTCTGTTTGAAGGACGGCAGGTAATGGTGCTGCCTTCTCCTTCAGGGAGGCTGACATCTTTTGAGAAGCTTTGTTAATAACAGATTTCTTCTTGGCTTGAATCAAAGTGTTAATGATCTCCCCAAGTTCCATTCCGGATTTCACCCGAAAATCGATCACTTCGGCCTTGTCGTTCAACATTTCCAGCAGGTATTGCAAAGCCAGTGCGTTGGAGGAACTCTTAACCAGAATATCAACGTTGAATAAAAAGCCGTTATCGTTGGTGACGGGAATTGTGTTCATAGCTTTTATCTTTCACCAGCTTTCACATTTGTTTCTATAGACTCAAATATACCATATTTTTCAGATTTTCATAGTCCTAATGTCATGTATATTTCATGAATCCGCGAGGATTCTCACGACGTTGGCCCCATAATCATCCCAGCGTGGTCTTGTTGAATCAGCGACATTCGCACCATGTTAGCGCTCAGGGAATACATATAATCTTAAAGAACAGAAGAGGAGGTTGTGTACGATTGGTTAATTTACTGCCTATCGAAATCGGGGGTCACACCGTTATGGGGGTTGAGGTTAAACTTCCGAAAACTACGCTGTTGGCCGTATATACCTCAAGAGGATATATCATGTGCGGCGCGCTGGATGTTGGATTATTGAATGAGCAGCTTGCAGATCGAAAGATCATCGCAGGCAGAGCCGTCGGTGTGCGTACATGGGAGCAACTTCTGGAGGCCCCGCTGGAATCCGTTACACTCGAGGCCGAGAAATGGGGCATTCATCCCGGTCTTGCAGGCAAGGACGCAATCATACGGATGTTATAATGACGATCAAGTCAAAGGCAATCCACCCGGATTGTCTTTTTTACATATAGAACGTGTATACCCAGTGGTTATGTTCGTGGCACAATCCGGAACTGGTTTTTTTGTGAGGGTAACACAATGACTTCCTTTCTATCGATGTTATATAATGTTACAAAGTAATTCGAAATGGTAACATATAGCTGACATAAGAGGAGTGGGAGATGATGTTGATACAAGCCAGTCCATATGCATTCCCATATGACGGTGATTTGCGCGTTGATAATACAGCTTGATGATCATTGACATGCAGACTGATTTTTGTGGGAGCGGCGGTTATGTTGACCGCATGGGATATGATCTGTCCTTAACCCGTAGGACGATTGAGCCGATTAAACGGCTGCTTGATACGGTTCGTGCCTTGAATGGCTTTACGATCATTCACACTCGCGAAGGTCATAAGCCTGATCTGTCGGATCTTCCGGATAACAAACGTTGGCGCAGCAAACAGATCGGCGCTGAGATTGGCTCGGAGGGTCCTAACGGCAAGATCCTCGTTCGCGGTGAAGCGGGCTGGAACATAATTGAAGAGCTGGCGCCGCAGCCGGGAGAGATCATCGTCGATAAGCCAGGGAAAGGGAGCTTTTATGCAACCGACCTTGACTTGATTCTGCGCAACCGGGGCATCCGCAACATTATTTTGACAGGGATCACGACGGACGTATGCGTGCATACCACGATGCGTGAGGCGAACGACCGCGGATACGAATGCTTGATCTTGGAGGATTGTACCGGAGCAACGGATCATGGCAATCACTTGGCCGCATTGAATATGGTGAAGATGCAGGGCGGCGTGTTCGGAAGCGTATCGGATTCCAACCATGTCATTGCTGCTCTGCGTTCGATGGCAGCTGACGCATAATAATATCAATCTTGTTGCATAGGCAGCGGCAAGTCGCGAGGAGGATGCAAGGATGGGCAGTAGAATACCCGAGAAGCTTACGGTGCCATGGATCAGAAAGGCATATCTGAGCGGTGAGGTTACGCCGGAAGATATCATTCGTACGATCATTGATCGCGCCGATCACTCGGCAGAGATGAACATCTGGATTACCCCGCCTAGAATGGAGAGAATTCGCCCCTATCTGGAACGCCTAGCTCATATGAATCCTGATACGTGCGAATTGTGGGGTGTCCCGTTCGCCATTAAAGACAATATCGATCTGGCTGGAGTCCCTACAACGGCAGGCTGTCCGGATTATCAATACGTACCGAAGGAGCATGCCGCCGTAGTGGCGAAGCTGCTGGAAGCCGGTGCGATTCCGGTAGGGAAAACGAATTTGGATCAGTTCGCCACCGGCTTGGTAGGAACGCGCAGTCCGTATGGGGAGACGCATAACGCCTTGAACAGCGATCTGATCAGCGGAGGGTCCAGTTCCGGCTCTGCGGTGGCAGTGGCTATGGGACAAGCCGTATTCGCATTAGGTACCGATACCGCAGGATCGGGCCGAGTACCTGCTGCGCTGAACGGTATCGTGGGTTATAAGCCGCGTGTTGGAGCATGGTCCACTGTCGGGGTTGTGCCTGCATGTGCAAGCCTGGATTGCGTGACGGTATTTACCCATGAACTGCTAGAAGCGAGGATCGTTGATCGGATCGTGCGAGGGTATGATGACCTGGATCCCTGGTCCATTCCGACCATCCCTGATGATTGCATATCGCCAGGAAGCGTATGTCTTCCTTCGGAGCCGCCAAGCTTCTTCGGACCGTACCAAGCGTCTTACGAGCTTGCCTGGCAGGAGACGGTGCGGAGGATCGAAAGCTCAGGCCTCAATGTACGATATGTGGATACCAACTTGTTCATGCAGGCTGCATCGCTGCTATACGATGGTCCGTTTGTCGAGGAGCGCTGGGCAGGGCTGGGGGCGTTCATCGAGTCGAATCCGGGGCGACTGCATCCGGTAACGGAATCGGTTCTCCGTTCTGGCTCCGCCGCCAATTATAATGGCGCTTCCGTGTTTCGGGCGATGCATACCCTCCAGTCCTTGAAGAGGGAGGCGCGAAAACTGCTCGGAGATTCGGTGTTAATTCTTCCGACAACAGGCGGGACGTGGAGTCGAGACGAAATTAGGCAGAGTCCGATTGCACGTAATAGCGACCTTGGCCAATACACGAATCATTGCAACCTACTGGATATGAGTGCAGTGGCTGTCCCGGCGGTGGAAGCAGAAGCAGGGCTCCCGTTCGGCATTTCCTTGTTTGCTCTGGCCGAGTATGAGGGGATAGAGCTTGCAACGGCAGACTTCCTGCGGCAGAGCCTGATCAGCCCTGCGCCTGCCGGAAGGGAAGAAATGGTGCAAGTTGCTGTATGCGGCCTTCACATGAGAGGTTATCCGCTGGAACGGCAGATGCATGAGCACGATGCAACATTCGTGAGAGAGGACCGTACGGCGGCCCAGTATCAATTGTTGAAATTAGCTACAGAACCAGCAAAACCCGGCCTCATTCGCGTTGAACATGGGGGGACTTCATTAGAACTTGAAGTATGGGAGATGCCAAGCAAGCTATTTGGCCAATTTGTCTCTCTAGTCCCAGCACCGCTTGCCATTGGGAAAGTAGAATTGCAGGACGGATCGCTGGTCACCGGCTTTATCTGTGAAGCGTATGTTCGTGCGGATGAAGCGAATGAGGATATTACAGCATTAGGCGGATGGCGTGCGTTACCTATTCTGTCATAGACTCTTGACATGAATTGATAGCAGCAGGTTCCGATGAATTAAGGATCGATTAAGAAGGATAAGCATTCCTGAATCATGATCTGAAGGATCGTGTGTGGGAATGCTTTTCTTTTTTACATACTGATACATAACGTTATGGTGTAATGCATGTGTAATTCATGTGTTGGAAATACAAAAAAATAGTCTGATTTATATAAATATTTGCTAAAGAAATAGTCCAATTCATGTATTATACTTAGAAAGTAAATATAAATGATCTAATGTGTAAGATTATCTTACATTGATTCACATTATACAAAAAGGAGGCGGGTCGTAATGAACACAACACAGGAAGAACATCCACCCTATCTCCTGCGAGCGAGCGGTTTAACGAAGCGGTTTGGATCGCTGACAGCGAATGAAGGCATCAACCTTGAGGTTAGGCCAGGACAGATTCATGCCATTCTCGGGGAGAACGGAGCAGGCAAGAGCACATTGATGAAGATGCTGTATGGTGTGTATGAGCCGGATGAAGGCAGGTGATGATGGACGGAGAGCCCGTCATCCTTCACCCGCCGAGTAAAGCGCGAGCCAGAGGGATCGGGATGGTGTTTCAGGATTTTCGATTAATACCGGCAATGACGGTGCTTGATAACATAGCGCTTGCTGTCGAATCGGGGTTTCGTCTTCGGCGTAAACAACTGCGCAAACGAATTTTAGAAGTATCAGAAAAATACGGATTGTCCGTCGATCCGGATACTTATGTATGGCAGCTCGACCTCGGGCAGCGGCAGCGGCTCGAGATCGTGAAGGTGCTCCTCGCACCTAGCACACGGATCATCATATTCGATGAACCGACAAGCGTACTCGTTCCACAGGAGGTCGAGGCGTTCCTTAAGATGCTGGATATGCTCCGCCAAGATCAATACGGCATTCTGCTGATCACGCATAAGATCAACGAAGTGCTGGCATGCGCGAACCAGGTCTCGGTCCTGCGGGCAGGCCGAATCGTCCACAGCGACAATCAGGTCAGCTCAGACGACGGAGGCAAGTTGATTACGGCCATGATGGGCGATAAGCAGCTACAGCCGGTTATTAAATCCGATCTAGCTCGGAGCGGAAACCAAGAGGTTGTCCTGTCGGTAGAGTCAGGGAGGGTGCTTGGCGATCACGGAGAGCCTATTCTTGAGAACCTGCAACTTACGCTTACGAAGGGTGAAATTACCGGAGTCGCCGGTATTTCCGGCAGTGGACAGCATGAGTTGGCTGAGGTGTTGTTCGGTCTACGTAAGCTGGCCGAGGGACAGCTACGCATAGCAGGTGTATCCCTGAACGATATGAAGGTTAAGGATTTCATGAGAGCCGGAGTTACTTTTGTATCGGAGGACCCGATTAAGGAATCGGTTATTCCGGGATTCAGCATTCTGGAACATATGGTGCTGGACGGGTTCACCGCTCCCGAGAAGGGGATGGATATCGACTGGGGCAAGACGAAGGACATGCTGGAGGGAAGCGAGGAAGCCAAGGCGTTGTCGCTTGCGGACGGCAACCGCAGAGTGGATCAATTGTCCGGAGGCAATGTTCAGCGGATGGTGCTCTCCAGAGCGCTTATACGTAGGCCTGAAATACTGATTATCAGTTATCCCAGCCGTGGGCTTGATATCGGTACGACCCGGACGATCCAACAGCAGCTGATTGAGCTAGCCAAGCAAGGCACCGCGTTCTGTTGTTCTCTGAGGATCTGGACGAGCTGTTCAAGCTTTCGGACCGATTGGTTGTGTTAAGCGGGAACAAGCTGCTAGGGCCGTATTCGCCGCATGACACGGATGCAACCCAGATTGGGCATCGCATGCTGAAAGGAGAGTCTGCATGAAACCACAAGCCGGAACGCTCAGCATGGCAGCAGGCGATATGACGGGACGCAGTCGGTTGAAGCCCATCGGGCTAGGCATTGCCATCCTGTTGGCTCCATTCGTACTATTCGGACTTTTTCTATTATTCCATGAGGTTAATCCTCTTGCATTATATGGCTCCATGATCAAATCCACGTTCGGTGATCCTTACGGCTTCGGTGAAGTATTGCTAAAGGCAACTCCGTTCATCCTGACAGGACTCGCTGCTGCATTGCCAGCGAAGGCAGGGCTGGTGAACGTTGGCGGTGAGGGACAGCTGGCCGTTGGCGCGCTGTTCTCCACCTGGTTCGCCGTATTCTATCTTAACACGATGCCGGCTTGGCTCGGCATTCCGTTGATGCTGCTCGCCGGGGCACTGGGCGGCGCTGTATGGGCTGCTCTAACCGCGGTACTGAAGGTGAAGGGTGGTCTAAACGAGACAATTACGAGTTTGCTGCTTAATTACGTAGCTGCATTTACCGTTGGTTTCTTTGTTCATGGGCTGTTGAAAGACCCGGAGTCCTTCAATTGGCCGTTCTCTCCAGAGATCTCCGCCGCCTTGCGACTGCCGATCGTCAACGGTACTCGATTGCATGTAGGTATCGTTATCGCGCTTGTTCTGGCTGCGATTACCTGGTTTGTCCTTGCCAAGACGAGACTCGGCTTCCGGATTCGTGTCATTGGCAGCAATCGGTTTGCTGCAGAGCGAGCCGGATTCAGCATCAACAAGACGTATTTCTGGGTTTTGATCGCTGGCGGTATGCTGGCCGGCATTGCGGGCATGATCGAGATCGCGGGAATCGAGGGTCGCCTTCGGGCATCGACAGGTGTCAATTACGGGTACCTTGGATTTCTGGCGGCAATGATGGCCTGGAATCACCCGCTGCGCATCGTACTGACCGGGTTTGTGCTTGGAATGATCAGCGTGGCTGGGAACACGCTGGAGATTAGCTCCGGCTTGCCGGCTTCATCGGTGCATATCTTAATGGGACTCGTCTTATTCTTCATACTGGGTAGCGGAAGGAGGCTGAAGCGATGATTGCAGATATTCTAACAGGAGCGATTCGATCAGGAACTTCCGTCATGCTGGCTTCACAGGGAGAGTTAATCTCGGAACGGGCCGGCGTCATCAATCTCGGAACCGAAGGATCGATGTTATGCGGTGCGCTTGGCGGATTCGCCTTTACGGTGTGGACAGGCAATCCGTGGATCGGCGTACTGGCCGGCGGCGTCGCCGGCATGCTCATCTCTGCGATTCATGCCTTTCTGGTTCTGACGTGCGGAGCGAATCAATTGGCAACCGGCCTGACAATCATGTTCTTCGGGATGGGGGTGACGTCCTTCCTCGGGCGCGGATTTGTCAGTGAACAGATTGTAGGCTTCAACCCGGTACCGATTCCGGTGCTATCGGACATTCCGTTTATTGGCGGGATTCTGTTCAACCACGACCCGTTAACGTACTTATCCATTCTGCTCGTGCCGTGTCTGTGGTATGTCCTGTTCCGCACACGGCTTGGCATTATTCTAAGAGCGACCGGTGAACGTCAGGAAGTGCTGTTCGCGAGCGGCATCAATCCGAAGGTCGTACGTTACCTGGCGGTCATGGCCGGAGGCTTTCTCGCTGGCGTCGGCGGCGTACAGTTGTCGGTGGCGTTTACGCACAGCTGGATCGAGAATATGACGCAAGGCCGTGGCGTTGTTGCCGTCGCCCTTGTCATCTTCGCCGCATGGAAGCCTGCAAGAGCGATGCTTGGTGCTTATCTGTTCGGCGCGGCTCAGGCGCTGCAATTAACGGTACAGCAGCAGGGACTGCCGATATCTCCGTTCTTCCTGTTCATGGTTCCTTACCTGCTTACACTGGCGGCACTGCTAATCGTAGAGCGAAGGAAGCACAGTCTGATGCCGGAATCGCTTGGTAAGGTGTTTGCCGGAGATGGGGCTCGATAGACAGTCATCATTGCCGTCATATTGCTCGTGCTTCACCGAGTATTGGTATTCTATAACATGCGTTTCGATTAGAAGGGGGACCAGAAGATGAATAACAACAGAAAAGCATTGTCCAAAGGAATTCTATTATGCTTCTTGACCATATCCATGCTCCTTAGTGCCTGCAGTCAGCCGGGAGCAGCGCCTGCGTCTTCGGGCGGCGCGGCAGCAGCTAATGGAACAGAGGTCGTCGTTCCGGGCAAGGATGGATCTGCAATCGGATTTATATTTGTCGGAACCAAGGACGATCATGGCTATAATCAGGCGGCTTATATCGGTAGCGAGGCGGTTGCGGAAGCATACCCGGATATGAAGGTGCTGCGCGCCGAGAACGTACCTGAAACGGCTGAAGCCGAACGGGTGATGGAACAGATGATTAAGGACGGTGCCAAGATTATCTTCCCGACTTCCTATGGTCATTTGGAACCAAGTCTGAATGTGGCCAAGCGTCACCCGGATGTGGCTTTTTTCCATCAGGGTGGTCTCAAGACAGCTGAGAATCTCGGTACTTATTTCGGAACCATCTGGGAGCCGAACTATCTGGCTGGCGTTACGGCCGGCAAAATGTCGGAGAGCGGCAAACTCGGCTTCATCGTATCCGTACCGATTCCGCAGGTATTGCTGAATGTGAATGCGTTCCAACTCGGCGCAAGATCCGTGAACCCGGAAGCTACGACCTCTGTTGTATTCACTGGCAGCTGGTGTGACCCGGGACAACAGGCCAATGCAGCGAACTCTCTGATCGACAGCGGCGTCGACGTTCTTGGACAACATCAGGATTGCACCAAGACCGTGATCGAGACCGCGGAGCGCCGCGGCATGATGTCCGTTGGATATCACACAGATGCATCGTCGCTCGCACCACAAGGCTGGTTGACTGGCTCCATGTGGAACTGGTCGGACCTGTTCGTCGATATGGCGAAGACAGCGATCGAGGGTAACTTCAAAGGCAGCATGTACGATGGCAAGTACCGCGGTATGCTGAAGGATAACGTCGTACAGCTGACCGATTTTGGAGCGAATGTACCGGACGAGGTGCAGCAATATGTCTTGGAACAGAAACAAGCGATGATGGATGGAACCCTGCATCCCTTTGCCGGCCCGATTAAGGACCAGAGCGGAACGATCCAGATTGAAGAAGGTACAACACCGGATGCAGACACGCTCGAAGCAACGGACTATCTCGTTGAAGGCGTGGTTGGTAGCATTCCGAAATGAGGAGAGGGGACAGGTTATGAGTATAGAAGCACATACGAAGGTTCGAACAGCGGAAGAGATGGCATGGTCGCTCATGCCCAGTCATGTATCTCTCTACCACCGAGAGATTCTGTCAGCTCAAGAGGCGGATGGATTGGGCATTCGCATGAACTCGATTCTATGGGAGAAGATCGGTGTCGGTGGCGCCGTTCTTCCTCACAATCACAATGTCGCAGAGATTATTCATATTACCGTAGGCAAGGTTCGTCTCTTGTGTAATGGGGAATGGAAGTCCTATCAAGCAGGCGATACGTTCCATGTGCCGGCAGGTGTTGTGCATTCCGTGGCGAATGATGACGTTCAGCCGACAGAGCAGATCAGTATCTTCGTTCCAGTGGAGAAGCAGGTTCCGACGAACAGGTTCTTCGAAACGACGCTGGTCACCATGGAGAGAGGGTGAGCACCGGATGTCAGAGGTCGTGCATGTGAACGTAGGAGAGGCCAGGCCTTACTCTTTTTCGTTCGAGCTTCACCATACGGCATTGATCATTATCGATATGCAGAATGATTTCTGCTCTCCGGGCGGCTTTGGTGAGCTGCTCGGCAACGATATTGAACCCGCCCGTGCGATTATTCCCGCTGTGTCGAGCATATTGGGTGCAGCACGGGATTCGGGCATGTTGGTACTGCATACAAGAGAAGGGCATCTGCCCGATCTCTCGGATTGCCCGCCTGCCAAACTGGAACGAAGCAAGAAGCAGGGGGCGGGAATTGGTGATCCGGGTCCGATGGGACGCCTCTTGATACGTGGGGAGCCTGGACAAGACATCGTTCCGGAACTATATCCGGCAGAAGGGGAAGTGGTCATTGATAAACCCGGCAAAGGCGCCTTTTATGCTACGGAATTGGAAGCCATCTTGCAGTTAAATGGTATCGAGAGCCTGATCTTGTGTGGCGTAACTACGCATGTATGCGTGCACACCACATTACGAGAAGCGAATGATCGCGGCTACCGCTGTCTCGTCGTGGAAGATGCAACGGCCGCATTTGATGAGCGCGATCATGAGGCTGCTCTTCATATGGTAAGACAGCAGGGGGGCATATTCGGTTGGACGGTTCCATCCGAATCATTACTATCCTCGATAGCTGATAGTTTGAAGAATAACGCAGGGTAAAGAGACTTCGTCTTTTGGACGCGAAAGAGGTGAGCAAGCATGCTGGATAACAACGTACGCGATGCATTTATCGTCAAGGATTTATTTGATGTACCGCATTTTGGAGACGCCGTGCTGCTTGGCGGCGCCAGCGGTCTGGAGGGAACGATCAGCCGCGTCAATGTGATGGAAGTTCCCGACGTGGTGGACTGGGTGAGGCCTGGCGAATTTCTGATGACTACGGGTTATCCGTTCAAGGAGGACCCCGGCCGGTTAACGACATTGATTGCTCAGCTCGCTCAGAAAGGCGTCGTGGCTCTGGGGATCAAAACAAAGCGTTTTCTGGATGAGGTTCCCGAGGCGGCGATTCGTGCTGCGGACCATTATGGCGTTCCGTTGATCGAATTGCCACCGGTTACGACCTTCTCCGATGTAGTCCGGGAAGTGATGGAGCGGGTACTTGTATCCGAGTCCAAAGATTTATCCATATTGCAAGGTCGCGTTCAACGCCTGTCCCATGTGCTGCTGCATGGGGACGGGCTTCCTGCTTTTTTGAATCATCTGCAATTGATGATTCAACATCCTGTCGTCTTGCTTGATCCCGATAATCAATGGATTGCCTCTCCGGCAGCAGAAGAGTGGTGTGCTCAGATTGAACCCCGCCAGTGGAATCAGTTAAGAATCGAGCCTATGGCAGAGACGCAGTTCCTTCAAGCGAACGAGCGGAACGTCCGGATCCATGTGTCGACGGTTTCTGACGATCATGCCCGTTCCTTTTTATTGCTCATACTGGAGGGTACACATGATTATGGACCTGCCGATGCGTTGACTGTGACTTGGGCTGGCCGCCTGCTTGGTTTTGAAATAAGCAATATGCAAGCCCGGAGAACGATCGAGGCGAAATACTTCGATCAGTTCTTGCAGGATTGGATCAGCGGGCGCGTCGTATCATCTGTCGATGTTAGCTGCGGGCGGAAGCCTGTGGATGGCCCTTGCCCAGGGGAGCAGCTTATGTCACGGGCATCGTGTCCTTCAAAAGCGAGGGCTTGAGCATGAAGCAGTTGCAAGCCTATGCCAAGCGTCTGAACTGGGAGAGTGCTTCATTTAAGCAAGCTACCAAATGGACGGTGCTGGAGGGTGAACTGGTTGTGCTGTTGATGTCAATGCCTGAGGGAGAGGAGGCAGTCATATCGGATGACCAGATTCAGCAGTCTTGGGAACTGCTGCAGGCGACGATGGGCACGTACGATCTTCAAGCGCTATGTTTAGGGAGAGAAGCCGTAGGAACGAGTGCGGTACCTAGCAGTTACCGGGATGCGAAGCGGGCTGTCGATGTGAGGAAGGTATGCCATATGCGGAAGGATATCGTTCGTTTCGGCGATCTGGGCATCTACCTGCTGCTGTATCGTCTGCAAGGCACGGATGAGTTGAACGTGTATAAACGGATGTATCTCAAGCCCCTGCTTGAGCTCGATACCCGCCAGAATGGATCATTGTTAAGCACGCTGCGTACTTATTTCCAGTGCAATTGCAATGCGAAAGAGACCGCTGAGAAGATGTTCGTACACTATAATACCGTCAATTATCGTTTGGAACGTATCCGCAGTGAACTTGGACTGCGGCTGGATGATCCGGAGACGAAGCTGCTGCTGCAGTTGGCGATGAAAATGGAAGAGATTCGCGAGTTGAATTAATCGAGGAGGCCTCACAAAAAAAGATGACTCTCAAGACGTAATCATATAATCACGCAGAGAGTCATCTTTTGTCTACTGATGAAAATCTATTGGAACAAAGCTTTCAGATTTTCGTTATATGGAGCTTGTACGACACCCTTCTCGGTAATGATGGCTGTGACGTATTCGCTCGGCGTAATATCAAAAGCAGGGTTGTACACCTTCACGCCTTTCGGTGCGGTGCGCTTGCCGAAGCTCTCGGTAATCTCTTCGGCGGCCCGTTCCTCGATCGGAATATCGGCGCCTGTCGGCGTGTTCAGATCGATCGTGGATAATGGACATGCAACATAGAACGGAATGCCGTGCGCCTTGGCAAGGACGGCAACGCCGTACGTACCGATCTTGTTGGCAACATCGCCGTTGGCTGCTACACGGTCCGTGCCAACGATAACCGCTTGAATCCAGCCTTTGGACATTACCATGGCTGCCATATTATCCGCTAGCAGTGTTACATCGATCCCGGCTTGCTGCAGCTCGAACGCCGTTAAACGTGCGCCTTGTAATACAGGTCTTGTCTCATCGGCGAACACCTTGATCTTCATGCCTTGCTCATGCGCCAGATACATGGGCGCCAGTGCCGTTCCGTACTTGGCCGTTGCCAATCCGCCAGCGTTGCAGTGAGTCAAGACCCCCATCCCGTCTTGGAAAAATGGAAGGGCGTTCTCGCCGATCCGGCGGCATACCTCCTCATCTTCTGCACGAATGGCTTCGGCTTCTGCCAGCAGCGCAGCGTTCAGACCTGCCGTATCCAGCCCGTCCGCGAACAACTTCTCTGCGACCAGCTTCATTCGATCCAGTGCCCAGAACAGATTCACCGCCGTAGGCCTCGAAGTGGCAAGATATGAACAGGTGCCGATTACTTTCTCCAGCCATTCTTCACGGGATGTTCCTTCATCTTGCATTCCGCCCAGCACCGCACCGAAGGCGGCTGCAATGCCAATCGCAGGTGCGCCGCGAACTTTCATGGCATGAATGCGTCCCACACTTCCTCGGGCGTGAACAGCTTGAGGAATACGATCTCTTCCGGAAGGAGACGCTGGTCGAGTAAGACGAGATGGTCCCCTCCCCAAAATACCGAGCTTAGCGGTTCATGGATGTCAAGACTGCCAGCTGTGTTTGTTGTACCGCTCATTGTGATACCTCATTTCTTATGGATGATTCTTTAACTAGTGACAAGATCTCTTCGAAGGATTGAATATGACGGTGATGACGAACCAAATTTTTACCGATGGCGAGCGCCCTGCGCTGTGCGTTTTCTCTGGCGCTGTCACTATCGATCGTGTCGATATCGGCCACATGGGACAAGCCGACGATTCGGCGGATCATTTTGCATCCCGCGAATCCGGCGGCGTCCTTCAGAATTTGGGCTACGTAATGGTCCTGATAGCCAGGGGTGCGAGCCATTTCATCGAGCAGGTCATCATTCCAGAACATTCGGAAATTGCGTTCGAAGTGAGTCCATACATCGGCAGCCATTTGCAGCAGGCGGGACTCTCTTTCGGCCAAAGTCTGCGCGTCCTTGCTCCATCCGGGCTGGGCGGCATAGTTCAGCAGCAGGTTTCCGATGACTGCACCAACATCGAAGCCCATCGGACCGAAAAAGGCGAACTCGGGATCAATGACCTTGGTCGACTCCGGTGTAACGAAAATACTGCCTGTATGAAGATCACCGTGCAGCAATGCTTGTCCGTGGGTTAAAAATTGATGACGAAGCAACGCGACTTCAAAGTGAAGCGCAGCATCGGAACGAAGCGCCTCTGCTTCATCTTCGATGTTATCCGGGTAATTGTTGTTCGCCGATTGACGGTACGGATCCTCGAAGATCAGATCCTCCGTGATTTTGCATAGGTCCGGGTTTACAAATCGTCCGGCGAGGACTTTTTTCTCCTGTTGGTTCATGCCCAGATCCGATGTATAAAATAATGTTCTCGCCATAAACTCACCGATATGTGCAGCAAATTCAGGGTAGGCATTTCCTTCGATTAGACCTTTGCGCATAATGGTGTACTCACTCAGATCTTCCATCACGGTATAGGCGAGCTCGTCGGAATAGCTGTATACCTTCGGTACCAGATTCGGGCAGAGGGAATGCTGCGTTTCCAGGGCGACACGCTCAATGCGGGCGCGGTCCAGCGACAATGGCCACGATTCCCCGACGACTTTTGCATAAGGAACGGCCTGCTTGATAATGATACTATCAGCCGTATTCGTGGCGGTAACATGAAATACTAAATTCAGATTGCCGTCACCGATTTCACGGCATTGTAATTCAGCATGGTCCGGGAAACGGCCAGGCAGGCTTTTTGCTAATTGTATCGCTTCTTCCGCGGTTAACGGATGATATGCAGACATGGATGGTCACCCCCAAATATAATAGAAGAAAAACAAAAGCCAACGTATTTGCTTGGTATTACTTAGTATAACGTTTTTTCGCGGGATTTGTATAATTTTTTGACAGGCGCAGATGTTGCTTAATTTGATTCGCTCCTAGGCTTACAGGGTAAACTACAAATAGACGCCCAAAACGCAGGTATGCTCCATATTATAATGAAGGAACAGCATAAGCTGATATTCCCTGTAGTATGGAAACCCGATCTGCAGCGTTATGATTAGA
The DNA here is from genome assembly GCF_001315105.1 of Paenibacillus sp. JCM 10914. Taxonomy (GTDB): domain Bacteria; phylum Bacillota; class Bacilli; order Paenibacillales; family Paenibacillaceae; genus Paenibacillus_AQ. The sequence goes on from NZ_BAZR01000004.1 coordinate 223,666, forward strand.
CGCAGTGCAGGGTGCATTTCACATAGAAAAGGAAGGGATTAACCATGGCAAAAACTACATCAGGTAAAGCAGCAGGCAAAACCAAAAACTCCAGTCTCGAGCAGTTGTTGAACCAACAGGTTGCGAACTTCAACGTTCTTTACGTTAAATTGCATAATTATCATTGGTATGTAACGGGAGAGCAGTTCTACTCCTTGCATGTTAAATTCGAGGAACTCTACGATGAGGTTACTCTGAAAATGGATGAGGTTGCGGAGCGTTTGCTGTCCATTAAAGGTAAGCCTGCAGCAACCATGAAGGAATATCTGGAACTGGCGACTGTACAGGAAGCTTCCGGCAACGAAGATACGCGCAGCATGGTACAAGCTCTGATCGAGGACTTTGCCACGGTATCTGAAGAACTGGCGGAAGGCATCGAGATGGCAGAGGAAGCAGGAGATGCGCCAACAGCCGATATGTTCACAGGTTTCAAAGCAGACCTTGAAAAACATATGTGGATGCTCCGCGCGTATCTTGGATAATTCATAATGTAAATGTACCATCATGACTGTATCCGTGATCATCCGATGTTGAACGAACACCGTCTGGCAATGCGTGGAATGCCGCCGTTGCGAAGATGCCGTGACTGACAACTCAGACCATCGGCTGAAATTCACGAACAGTGCTAACCATTACAGGCTTGGCCGTATTCGCGGTCAGGCTTGTTTTTTTTCGTTGCGATCCTTGTCACAATGTTGTCTACTGAAAGCCTGTCCGGTTGAAAAACGACATCTTTTATTATAAAATGGCTTGAGAATCATTGATAATCAGTTTAGAATGATTATAAATAAAGAATTACTTTGTTTTAAAGCTTCTTCTTATGAAATCAGGGCGAGCAATCCTGTTATCATATAGCCTAATCATCACACTACCTATTCAACGGAGGGAATCTAATATGTCAACAAAGTTTGTCATTGAGGGATTGAAAGCAACAATCGAAGGCAAGGAGATTCTGAAAGGAATCAACCTTGAAATGAACGGCGGAGAAATTCATGCATCATGGGACCGAACGGTACTGGTAAGAGTACGCTGGCGTCTGCTCTGATGGGACATCCTAAATATGAAGTAACGGACGGCAAGGTTTGGTTGAACGGTGAAGATGTGCTGGAGATGGAAGTGGATGAGCGTGCGCTTGCAGGCCTGTTCCTCGCAATGCAATATCCGAGCGAAATCGCCGGTGTATCGAACTCCGACTTCTTGCGTAGTGCAATCAATGCACGCCGCGGCGAAGGCAATGAAATTTCGTTGATCAAGTTCATTCGCCAGATGGAGAGCAAGATGAAAGAGCTTGAGATGAACCCTGAGTTCGCTCACCGTTATCTGAACGAAGGCTTCTCCGGTGGTGAGAAGAAGCGTAATGAGATTTTGCAGATGTTGATGCTGGATCCGAAGATTGTCGTACTGGATGAAATCGACTCCGGTCTTGACATCGATGCTTTGAGAATTGTGGCGAACGGCGTAAATGCCATGAAATCGGAAGATCGCGGTTTCTTGATCATTACCCATTATCAACGTTTGCTTAACTATATTACCCCTGACTATGTGCACGTTATGATGCAAGGACGCATCGTGAAATCCGGCGGTCCTGAACTGGCTGAGCGTCTGGAAGCAGAAGGTTACGATTGGATTAAGGAAGAGCTGGGCATTACGGATGAAACTGTAGGTCAAGACGCGTAAATAGACGGGAGGAGGAAACGATATGACTACACAAACCATTCTTCCGGTCAACGCTGAGGCTTTGAAGGCTTTGTCCGTAAGTAAACAAGAACCGGCATGGCTGACAGACAGCCGCCTTTCTTCACTCGAGTTGGCTGGCAAGCTGGAGCTGCCAAAGCTGGAGAAGCAACGCATCGAGCGCTGGAACATTCAGAGTTACGGTGAATATAAAGAGAGCAAGAAGCTGGCAGGACTTGATGAATTGCCCGAAGAGGTAGCGAAGCTTGTTGAGGGTTCGAGAGAAGGCGGGCTCGTAATCCAGCAGAATTCGGGTAATGTATATGTAAGCCTCGCTCCTGAACTGGCTGCCAAAGGCGTGATCTTCACCGATCTCGAAACAGCTGCTAGGGAGCATGCGGATTTGGTTAAGCCTTATCTGCATCAAGCGATTAAGCCGGATGAACATTCGATGGCTGCTCTGCATGCGGCTGTATGGAACGGCGGCGTATTCCTCTATGTACCTAAAAACGTAGAAGTGGATATTCCCATGCAATCGGTGCTGCTGGTTGACGATGCTGAAGCTACGTTTGCTCCGCACATCCTCGTGGTTGCTGAAGCGAATAGTGCGGTCACTTATGTCGATAACTATGTGACAGGCTCGCTGTCAGCGCCAGTGACTCATAACGGTGCGATCGAGGTATTCGCGAAGAACGGTGCGAAAGTACGTTATGCTTCTGTGCATCAGTTGACAGGAGAAGTAACGGATGTCACATATCGCCGCGCTGTACTTGAGAACGATGCTACGATCGAATGGATCGTGGGCGAGATGAACGACGGGGATACGGCGAGCGACACGATGACGATTCTGAAAGGCAGCGGCTCAACCTCGGATGCCAAGATTATCGCAGTTGGATCAGGATCGCAGAAGATTAACTATACAACGCAGGCGAAGCATTTCGGCAAGAGCTCCGCATCCCAGATGATCACGCGTGCTGTAATGCGTGAAGAAGCTCAGGCAATCATCAACGGGATCACCAAGATCGAGAAGGGCGCAACGAAGGCAGACGGTCAACAAACCGAGCGCGTTCTGATGTTAAGCCCGAAAGCTCGCGGCGACGCGAATCCGATTCTGTTGATCGATGAGGATGATGTAACGGCAGGTCACGCAGCATCCGTGGGTCAAGTGAATCAGGAGCAAATCTACTATCTGATGTCCCGTGGTATCTCGCGTACCGTTGCCGAATCGTTGATCATTTACGGTTTCCTGGCACCGGTTGTCAGCGAAATCCCGCTGGAGGGTCTGCGTGATCAGCTTCAGGGACTCGTTGAAAGGAAGCTGGGACAATGATTGCTTCCGTCCGTGAGCAATTTCCGATCCTTCATCAGGAGATCAACGGACATCCGCTTGTATATCTCGACAATGCCGCGACGTCCCAGAAACCCCAGGCGGTCATAGATGCTGTCAAGCACTATTACGAATGGGAGAACTCCAATGTGCATCGTGGAGTGCATACGCTGGGAAGCCGCGCGACGGATGCCTATGAGGGAGCCCGGGAGAAGGTCGCCCGTTTCATTAATGCCGAGAGTTCTGAGCAAATTATTTTCACCCGCGGTACGACGACGGCTCTGAATTTGGTGGCTTCGTCCTACGCGCGTTCTGTCTGTGGTCCTGGCGACGAGATCGTCTTGACGGAGATGGAACATCACAGCAATCTCATTCCGTGGCAGCAGGTAGCACTGGCTGTAGGTGCCACGCTCAAATATATACCGCTGCAACCCGACGGTTCGATCAGCGTCCAGGACGTAGAGAACATCGTTACGGAACGAACGAGGGTTGTGGCTATCGCTTACGTTTCCAACGTTATGGGCGTTGTGCATCCCGTGAAACAGATCGCGGAGATTGCTCATCGTCACGGTGCCGTCATTGTGGTTGACGGTGCGCAAAGCACGCCGCACATGAAAGTGGATGTTCAGGATCTGGATTGCGATTTCTACGCGTTGTCCGGTCACAAGATGTGTGCTCCAACAGGCATCGGCGCATTATACGGCAAGAAGGCGCTGCTGGAATCAATGGAGCCGATCGAGTTCGGCGGTGAGATGATTAACGACGTTGGATTGTACGAATCGAATTGGAAAGAGCTGCCTTGGAAGTTTGAGGGTGGCACACCGATCATCGCGGGAGCTGTTGGACTTGGTGCAGCGATCGATTTCTTGCAGGATATTGGTATGGATGCGATTGAGCAGCATGAGTCGCAGCTTGCAGCCTACGCCATGAACCGCATGTCCGAGATTGACGGCATGACCATCTATGGCCCGCGCGAGCGTAAGGTGGGTCTGGTAACCTTTAATCTGGGCGATGTTCACCCGCATGATGTAGCGACCGTACTCGATGCACAAGGGATCGCGATTCGTGCAGGCCATCATTGTTGTCAACCGCTGATGCGTTGGTTAAAAGTTTCGTCCACGGCACGTGCAAGCTTTTATCTGTATAATACAGAAGAGGACGTTGATCGGTTAGTTAGCGCCTTAATCCAGACAAAGGAGTATTTTGGCGATGCAACTTGACGATTTGTATAGACGTGTCATCATGGATCATTATAAGAATCCTCGCAACCGCGGAAAGTTCGAAGACGATAGTGTAACCATCGACTTGAACAATCCAACTTGCGGAGACCGCATTTCCTTGCAACTGAAAGTAGAGAACGACGTCGTAACCGACGCTAAATATACAGGTGAAGGCTGCTCGATCAGTATGTCGTCCGCTTCGATGATGACCGATGCCGTGAAGGGCAGGTCGCTGAATGAAGCGATAAGCCTCGCCGACCGGTTCTCTTCCCTCATGAAAGGCGAGGACGTAGAATTTGAAGAGTACGAGGATATTGAAGCCCTATCCGGTGTCAACAAGTTTCCTGCCCGCATCAAGTGTGCAACACTTGCGTGGAACGCACTCCGAAAAGGAATAGACGCGAAGTAAGCGAATGATAATTTCGATAGGGAGGTAATTGAAATGGCTAAAAAAGCACCAGAAATGGAAGAGTATAAATATGGTTTCCGCGACGAACATAAGTCCATTTTCCAAACCGGTAAGGGTCTGACACGTGAAGTGGTGACCGAAATCTCCAAGATTAAGAATGAACCTGAATGGATGCTCGAATTCCGTCTGAAATCACTTGAGCAGTTCGAGAAAATGCCAATGCCACGTTGGGGCGGCGATCTCGATGAGCTGGATTTCAACGATATTCAGTATTACGTAAGACCTTCGGAAAGACAAGGGAAGACGTGGGAAGAAGTACCGACTGAAATCAAGGAAACTTTCGATAAACTCGGTATTCCGGAAGCGGAACAGAAGTTCCTTGCGGGCGTATCCGCGCAGTATGAATCCGAGGTCGTATATCACAATATGCAGAAGGAACTGGAAGATCAAGGCGTTATCTTCATGGATACCGATACGGCGCTTCGAGAGCATCCGGAAATTCTGAAGGAATACTTTGCTACCGTTGTTCCTCCTACGGACAATAAATTTGCAGCACTGAACAGTGCGGTATGGTCAGGCGGAAGCTTTATCTATGTTCCGAAAGGCGTGAAATGCGAAGTTCCACTGCAAGCGTACTTCCGGATCAACTCCGAGAACATGGGTCAATTCGAGCGTACGTTGATCATTGCGGACGAAGACAGCTTTGTGCATTACGTAGAAGGTTGTACGGCTCCAATCTACAGCACCAACTCGCTTCATAGTGCCGTGGTTGAGATCATCTGTAAGAAGAACGCCCGTGTGCGTTATACAACGATTCAGAACTGGGCGCCGAACATCTACAACCTGGTAACCAAGCGTGCGGTGGCTGAAGAGAACGCAACCATGGAATGGGTCGATGGCAACATCGGTTCCAAGCTGACCATGAAATATCCAGCCGTTATCCTCAAAGGTCGCGGAGCAAGAGGGATGGTCTTGTCCATCGCCGTTGCAGGCAAAGGCCAGCATCAGGATGCCGGAGCCAAAATGATTCACTTGGCGCCAGATACTACATCAACGATCGTATCCAAATCGATCAGTAAGCATGGCGGTAAGGTAACGTATCGTGGTCTTGCTTCCTTCGGTAAAAATGCTGAAGGCGCGAAATCCAACATTAAGTGTGACACGCTTATCCTGGATAACGAGTCCACATCCGATACGATTCCTTACAATGAGATCAAGAACGATAACATCGTGCTGGAGCATGAAGCTACCGTATCCAAGGTTTCCGAGGATCAATTGTTCTACCTCATGAGCCGTGGCCTCAGCGAAGCAGAAGCGACGCAAATGATCGTTATGGGCTTCATCGAACCGTTCACGAAGGAACTCCCAATGGAATATGCCGTTGAGATGAACCGTCTGATCAAGTTCGAGATGGAAGGTAGTATCGGTTAACCCTTATTTATCAAGGGTTCGAGACTATGATTTGTGGGTTTGCCCGTTTTTTGTCCGGTTAGTTTACGTATTGCTCATACAGAGCTAGTGCGTGATCTTAAATTTTATCAGTAACATGTAAATACGTGTCCGCTGTGACTTTCACGCTTGCGTGCCCTAGTCGCTCGGACACGTATTTTTTATTTGCCCCAGCTTCCAGTAAATGAACGGCATGAGAATGCCTTAAAGCATGGGGAGAGAGTATCGGCAACTTGGACCGTTTACAGACTTCTTTAAATATTCGCGGACCACATTTGTTCTTAACCATCTGTCATCATGCTGATGAAAGACGATGTTATCCTTTGTAGTTTTGTAATTGGAGTACATAAGTACAACTTCTTTTTGGTTTGTTCGGTGCCTTTTGAGTAATTTCACGGTAACTTCATCCATTTTTATGACGCGTCCACTAGTCTTAGATTTAGGAGTTGAAATATAGGGGTGGAATTCAATGGGTATACCAACGTCTTACTGACAAACAACTTCGCTTCATCTAAATTCAAATCTTCCCATGTGAGGGCCAGAGCTTCGTCGATTCGGGCTAGGCCACGCAATTCGGCTTGAACTATACCGCGCAGGTATGAAGTGGATTGAGTCTCGCCAACTCAGGTCAAAAAGTTTGCAACCGGCAAGGGGACAACCAAGAAAGAAAACATGATTCTACCGATTATGAGACATTGGAAGTTTGAACATGAATCTAACAACGTGTGAGATGCGTTTGTACTGGCTCAGGTGGCGCGTTCGGTACATACCGGGGCAAAACTCTGTGACTGAATACCAGAAAGACGTCATAGAAGCTATTAAAGCACCTGTAGAAAAGAAGAAAAAGAAAGCATAGGGGAAAACAAGTGATTATTCCGTACCCCGTCACACCCTATAAATCAAACTGGTGTTCTGGTGAATGCAAATTATGGAGGTGAATATACATGAAAACTATTAACGTATTGACACATGAAGCACATTATTAGAACGCAGTGGCTAAAGGTTGGTGGGACGAGGATCGGAGCTTCGGGGAAATCATCGCTCTGCTCCACTCGGAAGCATCGGAGGCGCTAGAGGATTATCGGAATGGTCGGGCTATTACCGAGGTCTGGTATGAAAATAAAGAATTGAAAACAAGACTGCATTATCCTCTTACCCCAAATTGCAAACCATGCGGCATCCCGTCAGAGTTGGCTGACATCGTAATCCGTGTCTTTGATGCATGCGAACGATGCGGCATTGACTTGAGCAAGCAATCACAGAAAAGATGGCATACAACGCAACACGTCCTCAGCGTCACGGTGGTAGGTCCTATAAACCGTTTAGAAGAAAACGGTTAAGCCCATCAAGACCAATATAAAGGCAAGAATTCCGCCTATAATAGCCCGAAATCGGATTTTAGATAAATCATAGTCGCTCTGCTCTTTGTTTGAAGGTATTCTGTTGGCCCATCGTATCCAATCATTATCAGGATTTTTATAAATAAAGAAGGCAAGCGTCATTAAACCAATTCCACCTATTATCATCAAAAACATAAGATCAACCCCTTACTGATAAATACGCAATTATGAATTATAAGTTCCAGCGAATGTAAAGGAGAGATAACGGATGGAAGATTTTGTATTTATACGAAATATTTTACCCTGATTATTTTGAGGATTTCTCTCCAATAATGTAACAAAACAAGCAGTTAAAGATGCATGCGACGCCTATAATAAGTTTTTCAAGGGGCTGGCTGATAAATGAATTTGCTGAATTTGTATTTGATATACTGAATTTGGATAAACATGGTTTTAGGAGCCAAGAACAGGACATGGCCATGATTCATTTTCTTGAAATTGAAACTGTTGAATATGATGGGCACACCGAAATTTTGGAGGAAACTGTAAATATAAAGTAAGTCTCGTTAACAATACTTACCACCCATCACTAACTATACCAAAAAGTATAATCAGTTGAGAGGTGGTTATTTGTGTTTATTAATGAAACAACAAGAGGAGGTCCGAAAATAGGATCTCCTCTTGTTCATCAAAAAAATATTAAGGGAACAGCTCAAGTGGACCACTTGCATAATACGGGAAGGTTGTTAATGCATCTCTACCATCCTCGTCTGTATAAACAAGTGCTCTGACTGGGTCTCTAAGAACCGTATTGCCTTCAGAAACTGCTAGAGTCTCAATTTGATCGTATAAGTCGCCCCAGGCATAATTCTTCTTATAAACAATCTCGGTTTGAAGGCTGTTGTTTTTGTAACCTCTTGTTACGTGAGTTTCATCAGATTGGACATTGTTCGAATGAGCCTTTAACTGCCAGACTGTTCCGTTTTTAACCCAAACATATTTCATCTTTGATGCTGTTGATAGTAGTAAGTCGTAGGTCTGAAAACTAGTATACCCTTGTATACTTGGCCAGAAGTAATCATAAAAGGTCCAATTCGCATACTTCACTCTGCCAACTGCTCTTTGAAGCAAGAAGTCAAAAACCTTAGTTCTTGCCTTAGAGAACTCAAAAGGTGCTTTAATTAGCTTTACTGAGTTGTGATGTTTTACTAATGGACCTCCTCCACCTTCTCTTGGAACTGCGTAATTAATCCATATTGTATAACTTCTACCGTTTACAGTAATAGTCTTCTCTCCATAAGTAAGCATATCGACATTAGGATATGGACCCCAAGTTGGTGGTCCAGCCAATGGGGTAATACCTCCCTCTAGATCTTCTGTATAAGAAGATTCATTCATTTTAGTGCGTTCTTCTTCTGTTATCGGACGAACACCTTCCTCTATTAGTTGATTTTCTAAATCTTTCTCTTTCTGGCTAAGTTCCTCCGTAGATGAAGAGGATGAACTATGTACTGAATTATTGCGCGTCAGGATTTCTTTTTCTAGTCTTACGGCAACAAGTTCATCAATTAGTGATTCTACTATTAATTGATGTTCTTTGTTGAATTCAGGGGCTTCTTGATTAACGCTGGTAGGTATTGCTTCAGCAGAGGCAATGCCTGAAAAACAAGAGAAGGCAGTTGTTAACGCGAGAAGAATTGGAATTAATTTCTTTTTATTCAAAATAACACCTCTTTATGTTTGATAACATTAATATATCAGTAATATATTGGTATTACAAGAATAATATTATATATTTGAAAAAAATATCTAAATATTATATCATATAGATAAACTGATTTATCTGGCTAAAATTACTGGAGGTGCATTTGCAATCATGAGTAAGAAAAGATCAAAGTTAATAATTGTTGTAGTCCTTATTGGGATGGTAATTTTATATTTATCTGTTCAATTCTATAAAAGCTACATACCATCAGGGATATTGTGGAACAATGGAATATCAAGCAGTGACGTGATGTTAGTATCAAAAGAGAATAGCCAATTTCATCATTATTTATATGAAAAAAATAATGAACTAAAAGGTGTTATTACACTTCAGAAAAAAGGTTCATTCTGGTCGTTATACTATCATGGGACTGGATTTTATCTACAAGAAGAGTCTCCTGATGTAGAACTTGTTAAAACTTTCTATGGATCATATAAAGATAACAGTCCTACTCATATTCCTGTTTGGGGCGGTCTCGTTAATATAGGTGATGAAAATTCGTTTAGCATACGTTCAAAGAATAAAGTTCACTCACCAAATCTGGCTGCTGAAGTAGATGGGAAGATATATTTTTTCTTTAGTTCACCGGAAATCACAGGTGAAGACACAATTGAAGTGACTAAACCGTGAGGAGATAGAGCCTCAGAGGTACTATTTATATAAACACCTAGGATCAATAATAGTTTGATATTTATTTTTCTGTTTTTTTGTAGCACGCCTGCCACCTAGTAGATATACGGGGGTAAAAAGGGATATCTAGATAACTATAGGAGGGGCGCAAAGATAAGCCGGTCCTTGACAGCAGGAAATTGAATTGATCGAACAGGCATTGGACGAGTCTTTTTATGAGCATCGCAAAATTAAACTACGTCTGTTTGATGAGTACGAGGATCAGGAACTGACCGGGACAGTCGTAGTCGTACACACCTATTGACGCGAGATCAAACTGTCCACTGGCGCAGACATCAAGATCAATGACATTATTACAGCTAACTGAACACAAAAGCCCACCGGAGTTGATCCCCTGGCAGGCTTTTTAGATCGGAAATTATTATTCCGTTACTTCTAAATGAATTTTCGAGTTGTGCCTTATATTTCGCATAATCTTCGAGACATGTCATCCAATTTGTTAATATGAAAAACTAGTCATAATTCAGAGTAGATGTCCCGAAGTTTTGATGTCTTCACTGTTGTCCGTTTTAACAAAAAATAATACGAAGAATGAATATACGTAAAACGGACAAACCCACGGTATTTCGAAATTTTCCTTCTATTATACATGCCTAAAAAGCACTAAATAATCAAGTTCGAGATGGAAGGTTCCATCGGTTAACTCTTAAACTTTAGCCAAAAGAGGTTCCCACGAAATGATGTTAACGCATCATTCTGGGGAACCTCTTTTCTTTATCTACAATAAAATTTCGGCAATCGCGACATCGACTTCTTTGGAAAGGTCGACGAAACGCGGACCAACCTGAACGAGAGGACGGAAATAGTCGGAGGGGTGGTTCATGACGATGATCCCGGATTCCCCATTCGTTAATTCTACCTTCTTGCCAATAAAGTTCGGCAGCATTTGTTGAATGAAGGCATGCGTTGGTTTGCCGTTCAACTTCCCGAAGCTAAGGCCGTATAACTCACGCAGTACGGTGAGCAACTGCTGCTTCGATTGGTACACCCGATTTGTGGTCATGGCGCTATATACGTCGGCAACGGCACAGATGTGAGCATAGGGGTGAATCTGCTCTTCGCGCAGTGCTCTCGGATATCCGCTGCCGTCGTCCCGTTCATGGTGCTGCAGGGCGACGGTGGCCGAGATCTTGTCATCCATCGATTCGGAGATGATTTCATAGCCATAAATCGTATGAAGCTTTACCGCCTCGAATTCTTCCGGCAAGAGTTTGCCGGGTTTATTCAGGATATCGCTTGGAATTTTACATTTTCCGATATCATGCAGATAACCGGCAGTTCCAATGTGGTAAGCTTCGTCTGATGCATAGCCCATCCAATTCGCGATGTAGTAGCACAGCATGCCAACTTGAATAGAATGCCGATATGTATAGTCGTCTTTACCGTTAAACAGAAGCAGCAGGGATACGACGTCGGAATGCTCATTCAAGGAGTTGATCAACGGCTGAAAGGAATCATCGACCACAGAGGAATTGAACCGGCCGGTTTCGGCTGCTTCAGAGAATAAGGTCGAACAGCCGTCAAACGCCAACTGGAAATGGGGCAGTAAATTGTGATAAGCATCAGATAGGTCCGATTGTGGATCCGTTGTAATTGCAACCTCGCGCTGCACGATTTCGATATAATCGATACCGTGTTGTTTCAACTTCGATATATCTTCGCTTCGAATGCTCGTCCCCTTCTTGAGGACATGAAGGCCGCTCTGGTTGTAAGCATCTTGCTGCATTTGATCGCCGGGTATCAGGTCTGTGACATGTACTCTCAAAATCATTGCACCTCTTGCCCATAATTAAAAGTTTAAAACTATCTTAGCAAGAAAATACTGGATTGACAATGACGGAATACAGACTTATTGCCTAGTCACAGGGTCCCAAGGTCCGGTCTGATGACCTTTCCATTCCGAACCATCGTCCCATATCTCTTTTTTCCAGATGGGAACGGTGCGCTTCAACTGCTCGATTGCATACCGGCTGGCATGATAACAGTCATCGCGATGCGGTGAGGAGACAGCAATGACGACACTCGTATCACCAATACCAACGGTGCCGAGGCGGTGAGAGATGGCACACAAGGCTCCATTCCAGCGAGCAGTAATCTCGGTGCAGATTTGATTCATTTCTTTCAAAGCCATCGGGATATATGCTTCATAGTCCAAGGTTATCGTACGCTGCGCGCCCGTCATTTCCCGGGTCGTTCCGACAAAAGCAAGCGTTGCGCCATGGTTTGCATGATGAACCTTGGCCATCGTCTGCTCAACCGATAACACATCATGCGTAATTAGACATTGACCATCTTCCGATAAGGCCTGTCTCTGTTCCTCACCTAATCCATCTCCTCCGGAAACCGGCGGTATGAGTGCAACTTCATCACCGGGTTGAATAAGCTGGTCAGCCAAGGCATATTCTTGATTGACTGCCACAAAAGCCATTTCAAATTGGGATTGCGCATCAGGATAAGCTTCTGATAGAAGCAACTTCAAATCGCCAGCTGCTAGAGGCAGCGTGGGAACGTTAAATGTAAGGAAAGAGGTGCCGATACGATCGGCAAGCCCGGCAAACAGTAGTATAGAAACAGTTGTCGACATGAACATCACCTCGTAATTCTTCTGGGCTACAATATACCATATTCTTCGCTAAAATGTTATGCTTGAAAGACCGGTAAAATATCTAGGTAATCCTTGGGAGGGAGCCGCCAGATGCAGATTAATAGCAGCAATAAGAAGCTTACCATCTTGTATACGAATGATATTCACAGCCATTTCGATAGGATGAGCAGTGTGGCGGCACTTATTTCCCGGGAAAAGAAGGCAGCTGAAGGTGAAGTCCTCGTATTGGACATAGGTGATCATATGGATCGAGCGGCCGTTGCAACTGAAGGTTCCATGGGACAGGCCAACGTGGATGTCATCAATCTGACAGGATACGACGCCATCACGATTGGCAATAACGAAGGTTTGACCCTTCCCTATGATATTCTTGAGACTGTGTATGCCGGGCTTCAATGTCCGGTGGTTTGCTGCAACATTAAGGAAACCGAATCGGCTCGCCCGCCCTCATGGATGAAGGAACGTGTTATTTTGGAGAAGAGCGGGTTGCGGATCGGGCTTACGGGTGCTACCGCTGCGTTCTCGGGGTTCTATCATTTGTTAGGCTGGGAAGCTGAAGAGCCCTTATCGGCAATCCAGGAGCAGGTGCTAAGTCTTCAGGACAGCCGTTGTGATCTCATCATCGTCTTGTCTCATTTAGGTTTAAAGACGGATAAATTAATGGCGGAGCAGATCAACGGAATCGATATTATTCTGGGCGGTCATACCCATCATGTACTAGAGCAGCCTTTGACAATCGGCGATACAACTGTATGTGGTGCAGGTAAGTTCGGTCAATATGTCGGGCGGCTCGTTATGGAGCGTCCTGATTCAGAAGAACCCTTCACCTGTATCGACGGGAGACTGCTCGCTGTTGATACGAGCCAAATGGAGCCAATTGTTGAGCAAGCAATCATGAAGCACCATGAACTGGCAACGGAAAGATTAACAGAAGCGGTTGCAATTATTGATCGCGATCTGCCGATTCACTATGAACAGGAGTCGCCATTTGCCAATCTGCTCGCGCAAGCGGTGCTGCACCATACGGGTGCTGAGCTTGCTATCGTCAACTCCGGCCAACTGCTTGGTCCATTGCCGGCAGGCGAGATTAGCACGGGGATGCTGCATGCGCTTTGTCCCTCCCCTATCAATCCCTGCCACGTAAGGTTAAGCGGGGAACATATATATCATGCACTCGAAGAGAGCCTGCTGCAGGAGTTTAATAATAAGAAGATTCTAGGGTTTGGTTTCCGGGGATATATATTAGGCGCGCTCGCTGTGTCTGGCATTCATGTTCACTACAATCCGGAAGGAACTTCCTATCATAAAATTTCCCGAATCGATATTCAGGGAAAGCCGATGGATCGGCAGCAAGAATATGTCGTAGGAACACTCGACATGTTCACATTCAAGATTGGCTATGAAACGCTGGCACAAGGCAAGGATACGGTATATATGCTGCCCGATTTCATAAGGGATTTGCTTCGCAATGAATTATCACGTCCAGGGTCGCTTGAGGAGACAATGATCCCACGCTGGATATCTTGATACCCCCTACTATCTTCCTTTGTCCGAGCATACATATGAGGAGGACAAAGGTTAAGGAAGGGGATGCAAGATGGACTTTATAACATCCATTATTTTAGGAATCGTAGAGGGGCTCACGGAGTTCATTCCCGTATCTTCTACCGGGCATATGATTCTGACAGCGAAAGTGCTCGGATATGAGGATCAGTCACCCATTATGAAAACTTTCGAGATTGTGATTCAGTTGGGAGCTATTCTTGCCATTGCTATCGTTTATTGGAATCGCATATTAACGCTGCTTGGCTGGAGCCGCAGCGAACCGCTGTCCCGGGAACCTGCTCGCAGACGCTTAAACTTGCTGCACGTGTTTTTGGGGATTGCGCCGGCGCTGATCGTCGCTTTTTTTGCAAGGGATTTTATCAAAGGTCTGTTTAATGCCCATACGGTTCTATATGCCCTTGTAGCGGGCGGGATTTTTATGATATTTGCGGAATGGTACAATAAGCATAAGGTGAAGGTAACTTCACATGATTTGGATGATTTGACATATAGACAGGCGTTATTGATCGGCGTCTATCAGATTATCTCCGTACTATGGCCGGGCTTTTCCCGTTCAGGGTCTACGATTTCTGGAGGGATGCTCAGCGGCGTTAGTTATAAGGCATCGGCTGATTTTTCCTTTTTAATCGCGATTCCTATCATGTGCGCTGCTTCCGGCTATGAGTTGCTTGATTCATACCGAAATTTTACTTCAGATACGATTGGCGTATTTTTGGCCGGATTTATCGTTTCGTTTGTCGTTGCTTATTTTGTCGTCCTGGCCTTCATGAAGCTCATACAGAAGATACGACTTACTCATTTTGCCATTTACCGGTTTGTTCTTGCCGCTATATTTTGGCTGTTTATCATGCACTAGAGAGTGCAGGTAACGCCTTAAAACAACGAACCGGGCTTCTTCGTATAGCCTCTATGAATAAGGGGCGCTTTAAACATCCCACACAACATGTATGATGAATAGCAGAGGAAGTGACGGATTGCGTCTTATACCTACTAAAGCGTTGAAGCCGGGAATGGTTCTGGGTAAAAAAATATACAACAGTGACGGTTTGATCCTGCTTGCTGATGGCGTGAAATTAACGGATGCCCTAATTCGTCGCCTCGGGGGACTTGAGCTCGGTTATGTATATATCGAAGATGCATTGACGGATGATATCAACGTCCCTGAATTGTTGTCCGAAGAGACAAGGCTGGGCGCGATTCGTTCGATTCGAACCAGCTTCAAGAATCTGGAGAGCAAGCCGGAACTCAGGGGAAGCTTCCATCATCTAGGCAAAACCTTTTCCGGGATGATGGAGTCTATCATCGATGAAATCTCGGATCACGAACAGACGATGGTTCTGTTAACAGATATGAACACCAACGATTATAATTTATATCGGCATTCTCTGAACGTTTGCTTGTACTCCATCGTGCTTGGCGTGTCCTACGGTTATAATCGGGAGGAATTGCGACATTTAGGGCTTGGAGCCTTGCTGCATGATATTGGCAAGACTCGAATATCGCAGAAGCTGCTGCATTATCCTGGACGGTTGACGGATGAAGAGTTTCGAGAGATTCAGAAGCATGCGGAATATGGATTCCAGATCTTGAAGGACGAGCCCAATATCCCGTTATTATCCGCCCATTGCGCACTATCACACCATGAGCGTCTGGATGGAAGCGGGTATCCAAGAGGCTTAAAGGGCCGGAAATACCTGAGTACGCCAAGTGGATCGCGATTACGGACTCGTATGACGCAATGACCACACAGCGGGTATACAAGCCTGCCTTGCTGCCACATGAAGCCGTAGAAGTTATGTATACCGGATCGGGCACGTTATATGAGCAGAGATATCTTGCTTTATTTCGGGATCGGGTTGCTATCTACCCGCCCGGCATATCGGTGAAATTGCATACAGGCGAGAGTGGTGTGGTGTCGAGGATTCATGCCCATGTTCCTCATCGTCCGGTTATTCGAGTGTTAATGGACGCAGAGGGTACTGAGCTGACAACACCGTACGAGCTGGATTTGTCCGAATCCTTAACGATCATGATTGCAGCCATCGCACAAAATACGTAGCTTGACATGTAATTCCTAAGGAGGTTGACCCGTGAAACATCAAGGCCATTCAACATCGCTGCGAGCATGGGGGCGGCAAATTTTCCGCTACCGTAAAGCCATCGTTGTTGTTTGGCTTATTTTGTTCTGTACCTTGCTGCCATTTGCCTTCAAGCTCCCTGGTATGCTGCAGCACAACGGGTTTACGCCTCAGTATAGTCCTGCTCAAGTCGGTATCGACAAGCTTGAAGAGGGATTGGGATTGTCTGCTACCTCACTGGAAATTGTAGTTGTGAGTCAAGAGGGGGAGAACCTGACGACGGGCACAGCTCAAAGACGGATTTTAACCGAACTGGAGCCTTTGCGATCAAGCCCTTACATTAGAGATATTTACATGAACATGTCGACACATCGAGCAGGAATGGATCATATCGTGTCCGTGACCGCGCTGCTGGAGCTAGATGCATCGGATGCACTGAAGCAGTTCGACCAGATACGGGAAACCGTGCCGGACATGGCGGGCTTAGATACATACATCACGGGAAATACGGCTGTCTTCGCCGATATGAACCAAGCTGTAAAAAGCGATATTATTCGCGCCGAGCTGATTGGCATTCCTGCCGCATTGCTCATCCTGCTTGCGGTGTTCGGCACACTGACAGCGGCCATACTTCCGCTGATCTCGGGAATCGTTAGCGTAATCGTGACCATGGGAGCTCTTTATTTTGTAGCCCTGATCGACGGTTCGATCAGCAATTTTCTGCCCAATGTCGTTACGATGCTCGGGCTGGCTTTGGGTATTGACTATGCCTTGATGATCGTAAGCCGCTATAAAGAAGAACTGCACGCGCATCAAGGAGACGTTGAGAAGGCGCTGGCGGTAACCTGTGCTACGGCGGGCAAGGCCGTGATGTTTTCCGGTGCGGCGGTGCTGATCGGATTCGTTGCCATGAGATTTATCGATCTGCCCATCCTTCATTCCTTCAGCCTGGGCGGGATCACGGTGGTTCTGTTGTCTGTACTGGCGGGGAATACGCTGCTGCCGGCGCTACTGGCGCTGCTTGGACCACGAATTCATGCACTGCCCGTGTTGCCGGCTAAATATCGGATGCTCCGTACCCGAACGTCTTCGGGTTTCTGGCGGAAGATTTCCAGATTCGTCATGGCCCGTCCCGTTACGATATCAATCATTGTTATCGGGCTGCTGCTCATGGCCCTTCTACCGGTTCGGAACATGAATATAGCCATACCGGCCGCGGAAGTGCTGCCTCCTGCATATGAATCCCGTTATGGCAACGATCTGCTCTTGCAGGCTTACGATGAACGTGAGCTGAACGCGATCGTTATTGCAGTTGAGCTGCCGGCCTCCTATGAAGATCGACACTCCATTGAGCAGATGAAAGAGTACACCGATGAAATCCGATTAATGCCGGGGGTACGACGTGTGGAGAGTTATCTCAGCATCGGACGGAGCTCTGTAGAGGAGGTATCAAGGCAGCTGTCTCGTGAGGATATTCGGCAGCAATTGGAGCAGCATCGTTTTGTGAAAGACAACATGGCGGCTGTGGCGGTCATCCCAGAGTTTCATGAATCTCATTCTATGACAACACAACTCGTAAGAGAACTGAGAACGATGGATACCGGCGATCTGACGACTTATGTAACAGGCAGTCCGGCTTATAAGCTCGACATCATCGAGATCATTCATGAAAATCTACCCTTTGTGCTCGTGTTTGTGTTTGCTGTAACATATGTCATCCTGCT
Organism: Paenibacillus sp. JCM 10914; assembly: GCF_001315105.1. GTDB lineage: Bacteria > Bacillota > Bacilli > Paenibacillales > Paenibacillaceae > Paenibacillus_AQ. The sequence goes on from NZ_BAZR01000004.1 coordinate 241,552, forward strand.
GGTGGCCTTTCGTTCGATTGTGCTTCCGCTCAAAGCGAGCTTCATGAATCTGCTCAGTCTTGGTGCGGGGTTAGGTATTGTGGTCTGGGTATTCCAGGAAGGGTATGGCGCGGATTGGATTGGAGTCTCTTCGACGGGTTCGGTCTTTGCACTGTTGCCGATCTTGATTTTTTGCGTCGTGTTCGGCATATCGATGGATTATGAGGTGATGTTACTTTCGCGCGTCATGGAAAATTACGAACGAACAGGGGATAACGAAGCCAGTACTGCCGAAGGACTTGAGAGTACCGGTGGGCTGATCACAAGTGCTGCTCTGATCCTCGCGGTCGTTGTAGGGGCGTTCATCTTTACGGACAACGAAGTAATGAAAGCGATCGGACTAGGCTTGACCACAGCCATATTGCTTGACGCAACGGTCATTCGCATACTGCTCGTACCAGCCTTTATGAAATTATTAGGTAAGGCGAATTGGTGGACGCCAGCTTGGATGTTCGCTGGACATAAACGTTCAGTGAAGAACAGGAGTCGTGGAAGAGACTCGGATCGGGAATAGATTGGAAGCTGCTTCATTCACACGGAGGTCGTCCATCTGGTGTGATATAATATTAGAATGACATTTATACATGACATCAAATTCAAAACCGTAGAATAGATCCAAGGAGTAACCCAGTCTTTCCATCGGTAAATAAAAGAAATAAGGTGAGTGAACCATGAGTAATACAGCACAGCCATTTTCATCTGCCCTAAGGCCCATTTCTCCAAGTTATGATCCGTGGGATCCCATAACATCGCTGCGAGAGCATGGCATGCATAAGCTTACGAGCGTGGAAATGACGGTGACACATTTATGCAATATGCGCTGTGAGCATTGTGCTGTCGGCGATATGCTGGTGATGAAGGAAGCCCCTATGCTTCCGCTGGATATGATGCTGAAACGACTCGATGAAGTTGAACATCTCCAGACGATCAGCCTGACAGGCGGGGAACCGGCTTTTCTTGGCAAAACAGTGGATCATGTGATCGTGCCGCTGCTGCAATATGCGAAGGAACGCGGGATTCGGACGCAGATCAATTCGAATCTGACGCTGGACATCAGCCGATACGAGAAGATGCTGCCTTATCTCGATGTTATGCACATCTCCTTCAATTATTTGAACGGAGATGATTTCTATGAGGTGGGATTCGCTAACAGCGCGCGCCCGGTCTCCAGAGAAACGGCTCATAAAATGTACGATACGATGCTTGAGAATGCGAAGAAGCTGAGTGACGCAGGCATGTATATATCGGCGGAATCGATGATCAATTATCGTACGCATCAGAAGTTGGACGGCATTCACAGATTGATTAAGGAGATGGGCTGCAAGCGGCATGAAGTGCATCCGATGTATGCTTCCAATTTTGCCGAGGGGCTGCCCGTTCTGTCATTAGCTGAAACCAAGAAGGCGATTGAGCTGCTGCTGGACGCTCGTGATCCGGATATGTGGATGCTGTTTGGAACCCTGCCTTTCTATGCGTGCAGCGACAACGAACATGACCTGGAAATCATACGTCGTCTCCGTCAGGAACCGAATGTGACGGTGCGCAACGATCCCGATGGACGCAATCGGGTCAACGTCAATTTATTTACTGGCGATGTTTACGTAACGGATTTTGCTGATATTCCGGCTTTTGGTAATATTAAGGAACAGAAGCTGGATGATATATTTGAAAGCTGGTCGACAGGGCATCCTTTGAATCAGACGGTAAACTGTTTCTGCGATGCTGCCAATTGTTGCGGACCTAATCTGTTAGTGGCAGATATGTATTATCCTGGTGTAGACTTCAAGTCAAGAAAAGCCAAAACATTCTAGAATTATAGAAAGAAGGCGTGTCCTCATGGAGGAATTTGAGGTCGGGAGACTGATTTTGAATTTACTCTTGGTGTTACTGCTTGTATTGCTTAATGGGGTATTCGTTGCCGCAGAGTTCTCGCTCGTCAAAATGCGTCACTCCCGGCTGACCCAACTGGTCAGCGAAGGGAATCGACTGGCGGGTTCCGCACTAAAGGTCAATCAAAGGCTGGATGCTTACCTATCGGCAACCCAGCTTGGGATTACCTTAACGTCATTGGGCCTTGGATGGATCGGGGAGCCAGCCATATCCGAACTGCTGGTCGCGCCGGTTATGCATAGTATCGGGTTTACGGATGAACGCTTGATCAGCACGATTTCGGTTGCGGTGGGCTTCTGTATCATTACCTTTCTGCATATTGTATTAGGGGAGCTCGCACCCAAGTCAATCGCAATTCAGCGAACCGAAGGGACGGCTTTAATTCTGTCAGCCCCTTTGCTATGGTTCTATCGACTGTTTCTGCCTGTAATCTGGGTGTTGAACGCATCCGCCAATCGAATTCTAAAGTGGGTTGGCATTGAGCCTGCCAGCGAGGCGGAAGCGGCACATTCGGAGGAAGAAATTCGAATTCTCATGACCGAAAGCGCAAAAAGCGGAGTTATCGATGAGAACGAGATGAAGCTGATGGACAACCTGTTTGACTTTTCCGATCTTAGAGCTAGAGAGGTTATGCTGCCAAGAACCGATATGAATGTGCTGTTCACGGATGCTACACTGGAAGACAATCTGCGTGTCGTTAATGACACCAAGCACTCCCGCTATCCGGTAGCGACGGATAACAAGGACCGTATCATCGGCTTTATTCATATTACCGATCTGCTGCTGGCAGAGCCGGAGCAACAGCATGATTTGAAATCCCTCGTAAGACCGATTCTGGACGTGTCGGAGTCGATGGAGATTAGTCAGGTGCTGCGACTCATGCAGGATCGGCACGAGCAACTGGCGCTGGTCGTGGATGAGTACGGTGGGACTGCCGGCATGTTGACGGCCGAGAAGATCTTGGAAGAGATCGTGGGCGATCTGTATGACGAATTTGAGGACGAGCGTCCAGAGTTGGAAGTGTTCGATCAATACGTATCGGTAGATGGTCGAATGTTGATCGAAGAGGTGAATGATTTAACGGGTCTGCAAATCGAGGAGCATGATGTGGATTCCATCGGAGGCTGGCTGTTCAAGGAACTTGAAGGCAGCCCTGCTGCGGGGCAGCGTAAAGACTATGGTGGCGTCGTCTTTGAAGTAGAAGAGGCAACAACGTTTCGCGTAACACGTGTCATTATCCACCTATCGCTCGATAGCGGCTCCATCTAGAAAAGCCTGGATTCTAATCGGATAGGAAGTGTATTATGTCGATTAAGCAGTTGATCTTTATCGGCTTGGGGCTCTTGTTACTGTACGGAATGTTTACAGTCGGAGCCCCTTTTTTACTCGCTATTGTCATCGCGATTGCACTGGAGCCGTTGAATCAGGTCCTGATCAGAAGGTTGCGGCTGAACCGGATTGCTGCGGCTACGATCACAAGCACCTTTTTCTTGCTACTCTTGCTGCTGCTGGTTTATTTGATCGGGCTGCAAGCCTTTAATCAACTGGTGGAGTATTGGAGTCGGGCGCCGCAATATTTCGAAGGGGCCAACGAATTCTTGCAGCATACCATTCTGCAGACACAGGACGTGCTGAACGGCATATCCCCGGGACTCGCGGATAGTCTGACCCAGTTCATGTCGAATATATCGTCTTATGTACAGTCACTCGTCAATACAGTTTCCTCCACATTTCTATCGTTTGCCAAAACTTTGCCGAATCTGTTTGTCACCTCGATTGTGTTCTTTGTGGCCGTCTATCTGTTTGCGTTCAGTCTGGATACGATGCGTGATAAAGCCCTCGCTTGGTTTGACGAATCGTCGCACGGACAGGTGAGCGAGGTGCTGCTGAGCTTGAAGAATTCGATATTCGGATTTTTAAGAGCGCAACTGATCCTCAGCCTGTTTACATATGTGATTACGCTGCTTGGCATGCTTGTGCTCGGCGTGAATTACCCGATTGCGATCGCGCTTCTCGTTACCCTTGTTGATATTCTACCTATCTTGGGGGTCGGCTCGGTGCTCGTGCCGTGGTCCATTTATCTGTTGGCCGTGGGTGATATCTTTACGGGACTCGGTTTAATCTTCCTGTTTATCCTTATCACCGTGATTCGGCGGGTGCTGGAACCGAAGGTCATTGGAGACGCGGTCGGAATTGGCGCTCTACCGGCTCTGGTCAGCATGTATGTCGGATTTAAACTGGTTGGCGTGATCGGTTTCTTCATTGGTCCGTTTGTGGTCATTATCTACTCGGCGATGCGTAAAGCCGGTTTGTTTCAGATCAAGATCAAGTTTTAAGGACAAATCGTCACAACCCTGGTCCTCGGGATGATTTACGAGGATGAGGGTTTTTTTGTCATTTTTATGTTCATTTTCTGGGCTGGTGACATATGTTAATTACAAGGAAACCGTGATTAAACGGAACGTGTATAAGGAGGAATACCGTTGAAAGATAATCCAGAGGTGCGCGTATATGAAGTGTTCCATTCCCCGTTCGATCCTTGCCCGCCGAAACCTTTCCGGTCGTATGTTGTGCCGATCAACCAGTATATTGTGTTTCAGCCGACCGGATTACCGCAATTCAGTCCGCAAGAAGCGTTGAGATATGGAACATTATGGCCGTCTTTATACAGCCCCTATACCTCACGCAAATTTAAAGGAGAGTGATCGCCTGTGAATGAAACGAGACCGCAGGCCGGAGATCTGAAGTACTATGAACTGCTAGAACAGCTGCAGGCGTTGGATTTCGTGCTGGTGGAGTTGAATCTGTATTTGGATACACATCCGGATGATCTGAAGAGCATTGAGCAGTTTAACAAACTGACGCAGGAGCGGACGGTACTGGCGAAGCAATTCCAGGAGCTGTTCGGACCGCTGCAAAATTTCGGGCGGGCGTACTCAAAATATCCGTTTGAATGGTCTCAAGGACCGTGGCCTTGGCAGGTATAGAGATATGCATGGGCTCGGGCTGTGCCGGTTGGCACCTTGTTGCAGGCGCAGCCGGTTTGCGCGAAGATCAAAATGATTGAGGAGGCGAAAAGGTGACATGTGGGTATATGAGAAAAAGCTTCAATATCCGGTTCGCGTAAGCAAATGCGATCCCAGAATGGCCAAATTTCTGGTTGAACAATACGGCGGTGCTGACGGTGAACTCGCCGCGGCGCTCCGCTATTTAAATCAGCGGTATACCATTCCTGACAAGGTCATTGGGTTGCTGAATGATATTGGGACAGAAGAATTCGCACACTTAGAGATGATTGCGACGATGGTATACAAATTGACCAAAGACGCCACCGTTGATCAATTGGAGGCCGCAGGGCTCGGTGCCCACTATGTCAATCATGATCATGCGCTGTATTACGAGAATGCAGGCGGCGTGCCGTTTACGGCTGCTTACATTCAAGCCAAGGGTGATCCGATTGCGGATTTGTATGAGGATATCGCTGCGGAAGAGAAAGCCCGCGCTACATACCAGTGGTTGATCGACATGACGGATGATGTCGATCTGCAGGACAGTTTGAAATTTCTGAGGGAACGCGAAATCATCCATGCGATCCGATTCCGGGAAGCGGTAGAGATCATCAAGGACGATCGCGGCACGAAGAAAATATTCTGATGGCACATGAAAGAAGAGGTTAAGATCCGAAGTGCGGATCTTGACCTCTTCTTCGTTCAATCATAGGGTAATCGAATCGTAAAGGTAGTTCCTTCCCCGTGCGTGCTTGTCGCCTCCATTAAGGAAAGTTGAAGTATGAACATGGTTCCGATAAGATGGGGAAAGACTAGGCATGAATTAAGAAGATAGATAGTGAAGGGATGGAAAAGCAACTTGGAGAACGCAGCAACTTTGACGAAGCCTGACGCTATGATATTTGATATGGACGGGACGCTGTTCCAAACGGAGACTTTATTGTTACCCGCTTATCATCGGTTATTTGATGTTCTGCGGGAAGAAGGTCATTATCATGGAGATACGCCAGATGAAGGGATTATTCTGTCCTGCCTGGGGATGCTGCTGGAGGATATTTGGTTGAAGGTTATTCCTGATGCCACCCCCCAAGCCCGCCAACGTGCAGACGAACTGCTGTTACAGCTGGAGCTTGAGGGGCTGAGAGATGAATCTGCTGTGTTATATCCGCAAGTGAGGGAAACACTGGCAGATCTTCATCAACGGGGAGTCCGACTGTTCGTGGCCAGCAACGGATTAGAGCAGTATGTCAAGGGTATTGCCGAGGCCAGGGGGATCATGCAGTATTTCGAGGGAGTGTACAGCGCGGGCGAGTACGAGACCGCCTCCAAGGTTGATCTCGTACGGCTGCTGCTAAAGCGCCATAACCTTAAACATGCTTGGATGGTCGGGGATCGCTCATCTGATGTCGAGGCAGGTAAAGAGAACGGTCAGACCGTGGTAGGCTGTAGTTATGCCGGATTCGGTCTGGATCAGGAACTGACGGGTGCAGATCAGATCATCACGTCTTTTGAGCAGCTGTTGAAACTTCATGACGACACCCGAATAGCAACATAATAAAGGCTGTTCCCGGAAGACGTGCATCCCGGGAACAGCCTTAATCGTGTTATGCATTCTTTACGGCTTTGCGCTGACTGTATACCCACATCGCATATTCAAGCGGGCGAACCATCGACTCGCGGTAGGCCGCCATGTCGCCGACCTGCGAGAACACCTCGCGCGAAGGTTTCGGATTAACCTCAAGCAGGAGCACCCGACCCGATTTATCGACGGCAATGTCAAGCGCGAGTTCGCATAAACCGCCATATTGACCGTCGAGAAACTGGGCGACGTCCACGCCGAGCGAATCGGCTTCCTCGCGAATCTGGGCCCTTTTGGCTTGATCGGGTATCCATTTGCTGAGCAATTCCTCCATCATCGTGGCGCGCCCACCCCCATGGAGGTTGGAGGTCACGCTGTTTTGTGCGCCTACGCGTCCCACGCAGCCGGTCACTCTCCAGAGGCCTGCGCCGTTCTTCTGCACTAACATACGGTAGTCGTGAACTCTGCCATCCGGCAGCTCAAGTTCAATGCCTTCCTGCACCAAATAGCGGTCTTTACTCCCCCAGCCGGAGAGATACTGGCCCAGATAACCGGAGGGAATTCGCTTGGGCTTAATTATGCTGCGATTGGCATTGCGCCCTCGTAATTCGAGCGTGCCAGCTACGCCTTGAACCTTCGATATTCGGAGGATTCCGCGTCCGCCGGTGCCATTAATCGGCTTGAAGTAGACCGTAGAATGGGTTTGCAGCATTTGATTTATATCTTTGGTGCTGTTCACAATTCGTGTATCCGGAAGATGCGACCTGAAGCGTTTTTTGGTGGATAGCACCTGGTGGATCGTCCACTTGTTACGCAAGGGCCGGTTCAGGAACAGCATATGACGGTATCGCGAGCGAAACCGCAGCAGTTGTTGGAATCGGGCGCTTTTTTGAATACGGCATCGGTCGAAGATCATGTTCGGGAAGGACCGCCACCGTCTGCTCCATTTTCGTTCGCTATCATCGTATTCCATCGCGTTTATAAGACCTTTGGCTTCGCTGACATCTGCAGGCGTAAATACAAAGACATCCAGCCCGATCGATTTACCTTCCTTGATCATATGCTCGTAAATATGCCGCTCTTCCAGTTTTTTGCGATCATCCAAGTAAAGCGTCATGATGCCTAAGACGGGTTTTGACACAGAAGTTCACCTTCTTGAATAGTATCAGCGTTAGGTGCTGAGGGACTAGGGAATAAGGGCAGCTCCCCACTCATAATCAGCGAGGGTTTACCGGCAGGATCGTTCTCCAGGGCGATGGCCTGCAAGCCTGCACGAAAGCATGTTTGCAGGCTTGCAAGATGATGGATGGCCACTTTGCACTTTAGTCGCCCCACAGCGGATAGCTGCGCAGCGATAAGGGAGGATCCGATCTGACGTTTACGGTACAGAGGATGCACTGCGATCATGCAGGCTCCTGCTCCATATTCCGCCACAAAACAGATGCCGACAGGCACGCTCCCCACATCGGCTCTTACCGTTGCTGTAATGATGGAGTTTCCTGGCTCTTTCAGTTCCGCAGCAGTGAGTGACAACAGGCGCTGGTATCCTTCGCGCGCTAGGTGTCTATGACTGTAGCGCCTGAAGAAATCCACGCATTGCCGCTGAATGTAAGGCCATTGCTCCTGATCTGAGAGAGTAAGTCTTGAGATTTCCACATGATCCCCTCCTCTAACCGAGTATGCGGTAGTTGTTTGGCTGACCCGACCTAACGCTGTTGTTTAATCAGATAGTCGGAATAATGGAAAATTCGTTCCAGTGATTTTTTGCGAATCAACGGTTCATCGAATTTCATCGGCCGGGAGTTGGCCTCGAAGAACCACAATACGCCTTCACTATCAATGCCCAGATCCATGGACATCTCTCCATGAACTTGACCAGAGCTCTTCTCAATTTGACGTGCGATATGAACAGCTGCCTTCCGAACCTCGCTCAAGATGGCATCCGTCCGTTCCTGACCGAAAACGACGGGAAGCAGTTTCTCCGGGTCTTCGATGCTGCCGCCTCGCGGTACGTGCGTCGTAATGCTCTTGACACCGGCCATTCGTGCACCGACACCGGTTACGGCCCATTGGCAGATTCGTTCTTCTGTACAAGGATACGAAGATCAAAGGATCTCCCGTGAACCTGGGCTAATTCAATCCCCTGTTGAATGAGGTAAGAGCTTCCCTTCGTCTCCTGATGCACCCGATTCCATAACCGTTCCAATGAGGCTGCCTTGTAGGTGGTGCTGTTCTTGTCGTTCTGGATTTGAATCCGGTATGGCAGTGATTTGTGCTTCTGATACCTTACCCTCATAATGCCTTGACCGGCTTTTCCTTCCTCGGGCTTCAAGTATAAATATGGTTTCTGTCTAATCATGACCGCCAAGGTGGAGAAACCTTTCATACGCTTCGTGAGCGGTGCCCACTTCTTGGTAAGCTTCGATTGGCTCAGCCATGCGAACAGCTGTCGTTTATTAAAAAAATGCGGATTATAGATATCGATCCGGGGATGTCGCTGAACCTCTTTGATCTTTCGGCGAACCCAGGGCAGCGCTTCGTCTTCTCGATAAGGAATCCGGTTATAAATAACCTGGGGCAATGGACAAGTCCGCTGCTCCCAGGATTGATCTTGATTCAAAAAGTAGCCTTTCACGGTAGGGCTGTTCAGTTTCAAATCTCGCACGGTAACAACATAAACCATAAAGCCCATATCTTTGCCTGCCTTGATAATTTCCTGGAAATTCTGGCGGTTGCCTCTGAACGTATGCTCAGTATCATGCATCGTCAGAATGGCTACGATCGGTCTGCCATCATGCTCCACTCGGCTAATCACGAGTCATTCCCCCTGTGGAAGCCGCTCAAATACATGCTGTGGTCAAATATATGCTCAACGGAACTTCGGCCCTCCACCCGCAGTGATGGATGGCTAAAGATCGATCTGCCCGGTTTGGAGTTCGCCTCGAACATCCAGATTCGTTCATTATCATCAATGCCGATATCGAAGCCGATTTCTCCCAGCAGATGAGGATGATGGTTCTCAATCGCTTCAGACATTGCAATGGAAGCTTCCTTCGCTCGTTCAAGTACCTCGCGGGATTTGGAGCCGAATGCACGGGAGAGCGCCTGCTCCGGCGTCATCAACGATCCGCCATTCTTAATATGCGTCGTTACGCTGCCCCGCCCGGCCTTCTTGGCACCGATGCCGACAACCGACCAGCGGTTTTTGCTGTTCTTATGCATATGAAACCGGAAATCAATCGGGCATCCATCTATCTCGATAAGGCGAATGCCTTGCTGTACGACATAATTCTTCAGTTTGGCACCGTGCTTGGCTTGGAGCATTCGCATCAGACTATTAAAATTCGGGAATTTCAATAGCGTATTGCCGCCATTGCATGATAGCGTGCGAAATATCCTTTTTTGGGCAGATACGTTAAGCGGTAGATCCCCAGTCCTAAACTCCCCGCAGAAGGTTTGTAATACACGAAGCTGTGACGCTCCATCATATCCTTGATTCGTTCCGGATTCGGATTGTTATAGGTCTCGGGTAGATACCTTCCAGCCTGGAGATCACCGTCCAGTTGAGTATATACATCCGATTTATTAAAGAAGGCCCAGTTGAAAAACTTGATGTTTCGTTTGCCGAAACGGTCGCGCAATTGGTTCGTAAAGGGAGAAAAGTCGGTTTTTCTGCTGGGCAGACGATTATATACGACATCGGGTAGCGGTACGGTTTTTCGAACAAATCCCCCACCTGAACCGAGGATGTAGGCCTGCACGGTATTTCTCTGCCAGTTAATATCTTTTGGTGTAAAGGCGTACACAAACATCTTCTTGTTACCTTCGCGCAGCAACTGCTTGATATAAGAGGTTCTGGATCCGAAGGGACTGGAGGGGTTATGCGGTCCATCGGACAGAACGCCTACCACAGGCCCAAGCTCAATCTCGCCTTCGCGCGGCGAATGAATGTAGAGCGGGCCTTGCCTTGGAACATTAATGTTGTTGCGAACCCCTGCGCTGAGGTAAATATGTTTGCCCGCTCGATCGATAGATTTTACAGCAGCCGATACTTTATCCGTGCCCATGCGAAGCAGTACGGATTTCCTGCTTGAAATCCCAAGGCTTTTCATAAGCGTTCCGGACAAAAAGACGACTTTTTCGGGCTGCTGCGAGAAATGAATGTTTCCGAAATTCAAACTCATGTATTTACCCTCCTAAGTTGTCGAAGCAATAAATAACGGGCGTATCGTATCGGATGCTCGATGGCCAGGCGGGCTGCGCGTGTATCGCCAGCCAACGCGAATGCCTGTCGTCCCGGCTTGGAATTAACCTCCAATAGCCATACCCTTCCGGTGGGATCTACACCGAAATCGATTCCGAGCTCACCCAAGCGGCCGAAGCTTTCTTCCAATAGGGATGGCAGCAGGGCAGACACATCATAAACGGTCTTTATGATCTTCATGGCCGTTTCTTCACCGTATTGGGCAGACAAATATGGCTGAGCGGGATATGCCGTTCCGCCACCATGAAGATTGGAAGTCAAGCTTGATTCGAACCTTGACGAACTGCAAGCCCGGTGATTGACCATGTGCCCCGTTCGTCTTTTTGGACCAAAGACCGAATGTCAAAGGGACTTCCATCTTGACTTACGAGCTTCAGAAAGGGCTGAATAATGAAAGAGCGCTTGTTCGTGAAGGTTTGGACCCAGCCATAGATCTCTGTGGCCGGAAGGGTAAGCTGAAACATCTGATTGCTCCGATCTCTTCCTTGCAGTGAAACCGTATGATGATCAAGGGATTGGATCTGAAGTGTATGACGACCATGCGAGCCGCCGCTCGGCTTCATAAAGATGCTGCCACGAAATGCAAGCAGTGCCTTGCGCAGTGATTCGTCCCCTGAGTAATGCAGAGTAGCTGGAAGATAGGCCCGCATGATCGGTGAACGTTTGAGGACGTGGTGAACCCTCTGTTTGCCGGGCAGTCCTCGTGCCCACAGTATCGTGCCATGCTGCTTCCACCGATGAAGAAGATTGGCTGCATTCGCCGATGCTTTGCTGTTCAGATGCAAACAGCGGTCGTAGACCATGTCAGGCACAGCGTATTCCCCAGCGATCCAGCCGTTTGCTTTGGTGTAATGATAACCTTGAACGGTGGTAGAGGAACTTCCGTTATTGCTTTCATCAGCAGAATTCTCAGGGCTAAAGACAAATACGTGTATACCAAGTTTTCGCGCAGTTGTACTCAGCTTGCCAAGAAACTCTTTCTCGGCAATCGGTGGTGTGCCTAGCGCCCGGCAGACCATGACACCCATCGTACCTATTCTGTTTGTAGACATAACAATCTCCTTCTATAAGCCGGTCAAGTATTGACAGTATTGGATAAGGCGTACGGCAGACGGTCTTATTTTGGAGGCAGCATTCAGCGGTGCGTTCTCACTCTTGGATGGCTTGGAATTCACTTCAAGCAGCCAGATTCGTCCATTCGTATCAATCGCCAGATCGATGCCGAGCTCGCCGAAATGATAAGGGATTGCTGTTTCCAATCCATGGGCGATCTCGAGCGCGGCCTTATTCATCTTTGCCGGAAGTGCCTGCTTGGCGGATGTCGGGATACCGCTCATCGCCAGCGCGTCCTTAACCGGCGAAAGAGTGCCGCCTCTGGCAAGGTTGGAGACGTAATGATTACCGCCTGCAATTCGGGCAACAACTGAAGTAACGGCCCAACTTCCATTCTTGTCTTTATGCACAAGCGCACGGAAGTCGACGTTCCGCCGATTGATTCGAATCAAATTCAAGCCCTGCTGGATTTGGTAGCGCGTCTTTTTGATTTTGCTGGATAAGCTGCTAAACAGCTTGGGAAGTGAAGAGTAGGTATTTTTCCTGATCCCTTCAAGAGATGTTGTCATGGTTTGATATGTTCCGTTTTCTTGGTGAGAAATTCGAATTATACCTTTGCCTAAGCTTCCCCTTACCGGTTTGAGGAACACGGTTGAGTAAGCAGCGCACATTTTTTTGAGTGTAGGATAACCGCTGAGCAAGTAGGATTCCGGCAAGTACTTTTGCAGCTTCACATCCGGCCCAAGAGCTTCAAATACATCGGATTTATCGAGAAATTTCTCATTGAAGATATGGGTACCGAACCGTGATTTTACTTCTTTCATAAAATGCTGTACGCTAGGACTATTCTCTAATTTGCGGGTGGACAGCCGATTGTTGATGACGTCTGGTGCAGGCAGGTTGATCTTCTTCCATCCCCCGTCATAGGCAATTGCGTCAAGTCTTGACGGGTTCGAATCGATCATATCAGGGGTAAAGAAGTATACATAGGCACCTTGTTTCCTGGACGCGTTGATCATTTCCAGACAAAAAGCCGAGATGGATCCAAACGGTTTGTCGGGTTCATCCGGATGGTACCGGCTGACCATAACACCAATTAGCGGACCAAGCCTCAGTGTTCTCTCCGATGGAGAATACTTGATATTCATGTGCGTTCGAGCAATAAGTCCTGTTTTGCTGCATAGGGATGAATGGAGAAGCAACGCGTTTGATTTTCCTCCTGAGGCAACGCTAATTTCTTGCTTGAAGGAGCCAAAGGCAAGCTGTATCGGCGTATCCGTGGGGATACGGAGCTGTCTTATCAGCCGGTCACCAAGCTTGATATCATGATCTGTTAGCCCTGAGGAAGGGATTAATTGAACCGTTATTCTAGGTTTGGGTTTGGATTTGGGTTTGGTCCTGGTTCTGATCTTGGCATTGGGCATGATGGATCTCCTTCCGACAACAACTGGATGGTAAAGTGAACAGACCAAGATTTCATCTGATCATTGCATGTAATGCATCATATGAGGACATATATCCCTTGGTGATTGTACCGCTCGGGAAAAAGGAGTGCATAAATTGCAGAACTGGCTGTTTATTTTGGTAAATATTTGTGTAGCTGGATTTGTTGGCGGTATTACCAATCACTTTGCGATAAAAATGTTGTTTCATCCTCGGGAAGAAAAAAGAATATTTGGGCGCAAGGTTCCTTTTACACCCGGTTTGATTCCGAAGCGTAAAGAAGAGATTGCCGATTCCCTGGGACATGTGGTTTCAGATTATCTGGTGACGAGTGATGGCTTGCAGGAGCTTATCCGAAAGCCGAAATTTCGGCAGAAGATGGAAGCTGGGTTGCGGGACAAGCTGGAGGACTGGAGCCGGTCAGAACGTACAATTGAGGAACTAGCGCTGCGCGTGTGGAGTGAGGATGACTGGAAGGGCGTGAAGGTCAAGATCGAGCACTCTGCTCGGCGACTGACATCGCAAACAGCTTCGATGATCTGGAATCAGTATGGTCTGGACCATAAACCCGTCAAGGAATTCATTCCCGGCTGGTCCGAGGAAAAGGTTCTGAACTGGAGTTCCAAGGCAACTGACATTGTACTGAAGGAGCTCGCCGATGGGTTGATGTCGGCTGAGGGGCAGCGCATGCTGACGAAGATGGCTTCATCGATGATGGATAAGGCGGGTGGATTCTTCGGGACGATGGCAGCGATCTTCGTGGATGAGGATAAGATGGTGCAGAAGATGACGCCGATGCTCATTCAGCAGCTTGAAGGGGATAAGATCCGTGCGACCGTGACAAAGGTGATCGCTGGCAAGCTTGAGGAGTACGGAGATATGCCACTGCATGACCTCATCGAGAGTATGAGCCGCGAGCCGGGTCTGGATTGGGTTCAGCGGATCCTGGAAGAGCGCATCCCATGGTCCCAATGGCTTCATCAATTAACCGACCTGCGGCTGTCCGAGATCCTGGCACCGAGAATGCCCGCCATCGAGGCGGCACTGCCGCGATATCTGGATCAGGGCTTGCGTCTTCTGGAGCGGACCATCCCGGCCACGCTTCAAGCGGTTAATCTACCCGAGCTTGTTCAGGAACAGGTAAGTAAATTTCCAGTAGAGCGGCTGGAACAGGTAATCCTGAGTGTGTCTGGCCGTGAGTTCCGGGCCATCACGTGGCTTGGCGTTCTGCTAGGAGGCATGATCGGTTTGTTCCAATCTTTATTGACGATGTTTATGCGATAAGATGATTGCGGGCATGCCGACATGAACGAAACGAATAAGAATGCGGCGCAGCGCCGCTTATGGGAGGACATAACATATGAATATTTATGATAAGGCGCACGATTTGGCAAAAGCGATGAAGGAAAGTCAAGAAGTCCAGGAGATTACGGCAGCGATGAAGCTCGTCGATGCAGACCCCGAAAGCAAGCGCATGTTGGAAGATTTCCGCCAACGTCAAATGGAGATTCAGCAGCGGATGATGTCCGGCGATATGCCGCCGCAAGACGAGATGGAGAAGATGGAGAAGCAGTTTGAAGTGTTGAGCCTCAACCTGAATATTCGCCGATTGTTTGATGCCGAGCGTCGCTTGAGTGTCATTATCGAGGATGTGAATAAAATCATCTCTGATAGCCTGCAGCATTTGTACGGTGGTGCTGATCCATCGTAAAGCTCGGCGGCCTTTGTTAATTTTTTTGAAACTTGTCTCATATTATGTGTGCACTCCTCATAGAGTAGGAATATAGATTTCAGAGAGTGAGGAGCTGCATTTATAATGAAGAAGAAAAAAAACAAATGGAAACACACCGCTTATCTATTAATCGCGCTCGGTATGCTGGTGTACGCACTGCCTAGCATTTCCTTCAGCGGCGGATTTTCATGGGTATCATTGTTTGGCGCCGTATGGGCAGGGTTCGCCCTGCTGATTATCGCCTCCCATCTCTATTATTTGATTGGGGTAGATGAAGCGAAACAGAAAGCGCTGGATGAAATTCGTAAAGAGAAAATCGCCCAGTGGGAATTGAAATGGCCTGAGGAGAAGAAGAGCCAAGAAGCTAACTAATGTCAAGATATTACCCTCCTATATCGAATACGATGTTGCTGCATTCGTGTTTGACGAACTCGGGAGGGTTTATTTGTGTTCATTGCGTCATTCACAGCAGGTTATTTTTGCTCCTGCGCGTGTTATAATAGATACAGCATAGTACAGATAAAGAGTCGGGGTGTAACAGATGGATGTGCGGGATGATACGATTACCAAACATGAGCAATTGGTTCAACATATTGAAAGTCTGAAGGTCGGGAGCAAAATCTCGGTTCGTCGACTGGCGAAGGAAATGGGTGTCAGTGAAGGGACGGCTTACCGTGCCGTGAAGGAAGCGGAGAGCCTCGGGATCGTAATTACCAAAGAGCGGATCGGGACCGTTCGCGTCGAACGTAAGCCGCGGAATATCTCGGAGCAGCTTACGTTTGCCGATGTGGTAGGTATCGTCGAGGGCCACGTGCTCGGCGGCTCGGAAGGGCTGAATAAGAACCTGCATAAGTATGTGATCGGTGCGATGAAGGTAGAAGCGATGATGCGCTACATCGATGCGGGCAGCCTGCTGATTGTCGGTAACCGTGAAGACGCGCACTCCCTGGCGCTGGAACAAGGGGCGGGCGTACTCATAACAGGAGGATTTGGTACGAGCCGAGAGGTAAAGCAGCAGGCGGATCAACTGCATTTGCCTATCATCTCGTCTCGGCATGATACGTTTACCGTGGCATCCATGATTAACCGCGCGATTTTTGACCGTTTAATCAAGAAGAAGATTATGCTGGTTGAAGATATTGCGCACGATAAACCGAGGAATCATCAACTGAAGAACTCGGTGACGGTGCAAGAATTTAAAAGAATTACGCAGGAGACCGGGGAGGTGCGTTATCCGGTCACGGATGAATGGAATCGGGTTATCGGCATTGTCGGGGTTCGCGACGTGGACGGTATGGCGGATTCGCAGCCGATCGAGAAGGCGATGACCCGCAATCCGGTTACGGCAAGCCTAAAGACGTCGCTGGCGTCGGCGGCGCAGATTATGATGTGGGAAGGCATCGATTTTCTCCCGATCGTGGACCGCAATCGAAAGCTGATTGCTACGGTGACTCGCAAGGAAGTGCTCGGAGCGCTTCGGGATGCGCGTAATCAGCCGCAGCTAGGTGAGACGTTTGATCAGTTGATCTGGAACGGCATTGCCGAGGAGCGTAATGAGCATGGGAGCCTGTTCTTTCATGGATTTATTACGCCGCAGATGGCATCGGATATCGGTACCATCTCACAAGGGGTACTAACGACAGTGATGAGTCAGGCGGCTGTTAAGGCTGCCAAAGATATCAGCGGTTGGGATCATGTACTAGATCAACTAACCACTTATTTTATCCGGCCTGTACAGATCGAAGATTCGATCGTCATTATACCGACGCTGCTTGAACTTAGCCGGCGAACATGTAAGATGGAGGTCGAGATTCAGCACCAGTCGAACCTGATCGCCAAGGCGATCATGACGATGCAAGCCATCGATCACGGATGAATAATGCACAAAAAAAGGGATGTCCTACAGGTTGCGGAAGAACCGAACCAACAGGGATATCCCTTCTTCATTTCTATATATGAGGCTTCAGCCTTCGCTATTAGCCTGGTTCAACTTGCTGTAATACACGCGGCTTCGAATGCCAGCGAATATATTGAATAAACCGAGAACCATAAATGCCGCTTCCACAATGATGGCGGGTGTAGAGCCTCTGAACAAGAACATACAGACAAGGGACAGCGACACCAGCATGCATCCCATGCATATATTCATCATCGCCATCAGACTTCCGCGCTTGGCCGGGTCGGATACTCGCCGGGCTTTAATGCTATATAGAGCGGCGGCAACGACAGATAGGACAAGGATAATGTACAGAATGTAGTGAATGACAGTTATCATGGAATAGCTCCTTCAGATCCGTTAGTAACGAATGTTATCGATCGTACACAATAACGGTATTGTATCATGAACCGCTTGACTTTGCATCCACGGGGTTAGCGCTCATCCAGATTTGCAGAACACCTTCCATGACGAGCATCGTTCTGATCTGGATTTTGTAATCTTTATCGCGAGCTGTGTAAATCTTATCGCTAAGCAAAGAACGGGTCAATTTACTGTCGGTATCGATATCAAAGACGTCTCGGCCGCGAAGGGCTGCCAGATCATCGCTCATGAGCCTAATGAGTTCCTTGACGATCAACGGATCTAAAGTATCTTTTGCCCCCTGCTCATGTCGAATCTTGATTTCTTTGATCACCGTCTGCTGGTTGTTGTATTTCTTCAACGTATTGATGTCTTCTTTATATTGTACGATCTGCAGCTGTTGGCCTTGATTCGTCTCCCACAGTTTATTGTAGCTCTCATGATAGACGGCGTTATAGACGATACTGCCAACAACCATTCCCAGCACGAAGATGGAAGCGATCTGATAGAAGGGACGAAAGCGGTCAGTTGGGGGTACACGCATCGGCTAGCTCCTGCTGGAGCAGACCCATTTGACGAGTTCGCTGCCCATATGCGCTCCGAGAAATGCGAAGCCTAGATACAAGATTTGTTTGATTGCCGGAGAGAGGTTGCCGCCTATCATGTTGCTCTCAATGACGCGCATCGGATCGATTGTGCCGCCGATGGCTGCAGCCAGAGCCCATATTTTGATTCGATCGGCAACTTCAAGCATGGTTGTAGTTGGGGGCTGAAGGGATAGCACGGCACCAACACCTCCAACCATGGCACCGCCCAGAACGATGCCGAACGCGATAAAGAAATCCAGAATCGCTCTGGAAAGAAAAATACTCATTATATCTCTGCTCCTCTCTGTGTTTATAAATGTCGCGGCAAGCGCCTGTCCACATGCCTCCTGCTTTCATTCTATGGGCGGCCCTGGCGGGATTATGATAAAATGATATAAAGATGTTTCGATATATTTCAAAAGAAAGCGATTAACGATAGATCATACGATACAAAGAAAGGATGGCGTTATGATGAGCTCTTTCGTGCATCTGCACGTTCACAGTGAATACAGTTTGCTCGATGGAGCGGCACGTATCAGCGACTTGGTGCGGGAAGCGGCAGCGCATGGAATGAAATCGCTGGCGCTGACGGATCATGGCGTTATGTACGGGGCCGTTCCGTTCTATAAAGCATGCCAAGCTCATGGCATTAAACCGATCATAGGATGCGAGGCCTATATAACGGCTGGTTCCCGTAAAGAACGCGGCAGCCGTAAGGATCAACCGATCTATCATTTGATTTTATTGGCAAAGAATGAGACCGGATATCGTAACCTGATGAGACTATGCTCGATTGGGCACCTTGAAGGCTACCACTACAGGCCTCGTATCGATATGGAGGTGCTCGCTGCTCATCATGAAGGAATCATCTGTCTTAGTGCATGCCTTGGCGGCGAAGTACCACAGCATTTGCTTCATGGACGAGTGGCGGAAGCGAAAGCAGCTGCGCTCCGTTACCAGCATATATTTGGCAGTGACTTTTATCTCGAGCTTCAAGATCACGGCATGACGGAGCAGAAGCGGGTTAATCCGCTGCTCATAGCGCTTAGCGAGGAAACAGGGATACCCTTAGTAGCCACCAACGACGTGCATTATCTATCGGAAGATGATGCAGAGGTACAGGATGTGTTGATCTGTATCGGGACGGGCAAGACCATCGAGGACGAGGATCGGCTCCAGATCCCGACCACGCAGCTCTATCTTAAGAGCGGTGCGGAGATGGAGCGTTTGTATCCGCACGTGCCTGAGGCAATTGCCAACACCGCGATAATTGCAAAGCAATGCAATCTGGAGTTGGAATTTGGCAAATCGATTCTGCCGGCATATCGTACTTTGCCCGAGGGCATGGGTGCCGCAGCTTATTTACGCGATTTATGCGTAGCAGGCTTGCAGGAGAGGTATGGGGAAAGCGAACGCTGGAATGACAAGACGCGCAGGCATGAACTGGAGCAGCGGCTGAATTATGAGCTCGGCGTTATCGAGAGTATGGGCTTTAGCGATTATTTTCTGATCGTGTGGGACTTTATCGCCTACGCGCATCGGCAAGGCATTGCAGTTGGTCCAGGCCGGGGTTCGTCTGCGGGAAGTCTTGTGGCCTACACCCTTCATATTACGAACGTCGATCCGATGAAATATAAGCTGTTGTTCGAGCGGTTTTTGAATCCTGAGCGAATATCGATGCCGGATATCGATATCGATTTTAGCGACGAGCGCCGGGATGAAGTGATTGATTATGTCGTCGAAAAATACGGTAAAGAGCATGTCGCGCAGATTATTACCTTCGGGACGATGGCCGCCCGTGCCGCCGTTCGCGACGTTGGCCGTGCATTGAACGTGCCGTTCGGGGATGTGGACAAGGCAGCTAAACTGATACCTAATTATCTGGGAGTCAGCATTGCCAAGGCGATGGAGCAGAGTCCGCAGCTTAAGGAGCTATATGAGAGCAAGCAGAAAGTTCGCGAATTGATGGACATGGCGATGAAGGTGGAGGGCATGCCGCGACACGCCTCTACCCATGCGGCCGGCGTTGTCATTTCACGTGATCCCCTGACCGATGCGGTCCCTTTGCAGGAAGGGAGCGAGAAGACGGCGCTAACGCAATACTCCATGGAGAATCTGGAGAGTGTCGGCCTGCTGAAGATGGACTTTCTTGGTCTGCGGACGCTGTCGATCATTGAGCGCACCCGAAGATGGATTCAGGAATTGACCGGGAGAGAACTTGATTTCGAACATGTGCCCGACAATGATCCAATAACCTATGAAATGCTTAGCCGCGGTGAGACGACAGGGGTGTTTCAACTGGAGTCTGCGGGAATACGACGTGTGCTTAAAGATCTGAAACCTACGGTGTTCGAGGATATCATATCTGTGAATGCCCTGTACCGTCCGGGTCCAATGGATTTTATTCCGAAGTTCATTCAAGTCAAGCGAGGCCTGGTTGATCCCGAATACCCGCACCCGGATTTGATTCCGATCCTTGGTGACACGTACGGCATCATCGTCTATCAGGAGCAGATCATGCAGATCGCTGCGACGATGGCCGGCTTCTCACTGGGGGAAGCGGACTTGCTGCGCAGAGCGGTATCGAAGAAGAAGCGTGAAGTATTGGACCGCGAACGGAGTCATTTTGTTTCCGGCAGTCTGAAGCTCGGTTATACCGAGGATGAGGCCAATCGGGTGTATGACATGATCGTCCGGTTTGCGAACTATGGATTTCCTCGTGCACACGCGGCGGCATACGGCGTGCTGGCATTTCAGACGGCCTATCTTAAAGCGCATCATCCAGTGGAATTTATCGCCTCCATGTTGACAGCGGTAATGGGAAGTCACCGGAAGGTGGCGGAATACGTATTGGAAGCACGGCGCATCGGAATCGATGTGATGCCGCCGGATGTTAATGAAAGCGGGACATATTTCACGCCGGTCATGTCAACGAATGCTCTTGATGCAGAGGAACTCGAAGAGGGCAAGCATGCCACGGGCGGGATACGTTTTGGGCTTGGCGCCATTAAGAACGTCGGTACACAGGCGGTTGAGAACATCGTTGCCATTCGCCAAGGACAACCTTTCGAGAGTCTGCTGGATTTCTGCCGGCGCGTGGACTTGCGGGTATGTAATAAACGTGTCATTGAATCATTGATCCAGGCCGGGGCCTTCGATTCCTTGCCAGGGCATCGCTCACAGTTGGTGGCAATGCTCGATGAAACGGTGGATGCCGCCGTGAAGTGGAGAAAGGAACGAGATGATCTGCAGATTCAGCTGTTTGATTTCGTGGAAACGGTGAACTGGGACATTGAATATCCTGATATCCCCCCGTATTCGACCGGGCAGAAGCTGGAATTTGAGCGGGACTTACTCGGGATGTATTTATCCGGACACCCGTTGGACGGGTTTGAAGACGTGCTTGTTCAGACAGGCGCAGATCGTCTCATGGAACTGCAGGAAGCAGAAGATGAGTCGCTGGCTACGGTAGCGGGATGGTTGTGTCACTGAAGACGATTACGACTAAGCAAGGCAAAGCGATGGCATTTATGGAATATGAGGACCAGATTGAACGCTGTGAGGTCGTTCTGTTTCCAGAAGTGTGGCGGCGCAGTTCGCACTTGATCGAGAAAGGGGCACTGCTTGCGGTCCGGGCGAAGGTTCAACTGCAAGATGAAGGTTTCAAACTCCTGGCTGAGGAGGTCGCTCCGCTTGAAGCCCAGACGCTTCGTCAGTTGGTTCAGCGCAGTAAGGTACGGGGTGGCGTTGGCAAGGGTAAAGCTCCAGCTACGGGAAGTCAAGCAGGAGGCAGGAATGCGGGCATGACTGAGACTTTGGCTGTTCCAATATCGGCGGCAAGCGGATGATCCGGACGCGGCAACTGCTCTGGAGCCGAGCGAGCTATTCGATAACCAGCCGATTGAACCGAATACTTCGCATTCCTCGCCGATGAAGCCTGTACGAGCGGAGCGATCTTCGTCTAGACAACTTGACAGGCCAAGCAACCGTCGAAGCCCGGGCGGCGATGCCAAATCCGAGCAGCGAGTGTTTGTCAAGATTCGTGCCGAGTCCGAGCAGCCTGCGCTGCTGGCGAAGCTGAAGGCTCTGCTGCAGCAGCATCCAGGTCCGCTCGCGACCGTGCTGTTCTATGAGCAAGGCCAGAAGGTGCTCGCGCTCAGCGACGCATACCGTATCAAGCCGTCCCGCGAGCTTTTTGCCGAGATGGAGGACATGCTGGGCCAAGATACCGTCAGAGTGAAGTGAATACAAAATGTATGAACGTTTCCTTCCCTTCCCGCATACAATTAGGACACCACAGGAAACTGTGGCCGAGTATTCGCCAATTCGGAAATCTTTACGCGGTCCATGTTGTGAAGATTTTGGTCTAAGACGCGGGGGGGATTTGTTATGTCATCAGATTTGGCAGAGAACATGCTCAGCCGCAGGGGGGTTAGCGTAAGCTCCATCGCGGACATTGTGTTTCGGCTTCAGCAGCGATATCATCCGAAGCTGACGATGGACCAGTGCGAAGAAAGCGTTCGAGCCGTGCTTGGCAAACGAGAAGTGCAGTATACCTTGTTCACCGGCATTGCGCTGGACGAATTAGCGGAGAAAAAGCTGCTGCCGCAGCCGCTTCAGTCGATCATGGAACAGGATGAACCGCTCTATGGGGTGGACGAGACGATGGCGCTTGGCGTGACAAGTATCTACGGTATGATCGGGTTAACCAGCTTTGGCTATCTTGATAAAGAAAAAATAGGTATTATTGATACGTTGAACGAACAGAAGGATGGCATACATGTGTTTTTGGACGATCTTGTTGCAGGCATTGCGGCGGCAGCCTCATCGCGGATTGCGCATCGGAATCCTGATGCGGCCCACTATGCTGCGGATTCTGAAGGAAAAGCATGAACTTCGTCGAATAGATGCACAACCAAGTATTTTGCCGCAGAGCCCCCTGCTCTCTTTGTTGAGGTAAAAACTGAAGTATGTTATCATTATCCATTATATCGGCTCAGGATGTGCCTGTGGGACGAGATTAGGGGGATCTGAAAGGCATGTGGACGGTAATTTATATTGCGCCAACCGCGAAGGTGGCGGAAATGATCAAGACCAGGCTAACGGAAGAAGGTTTTTTGGTTAAAAGCCGTCCCGTGAATCTTTCCAAGCAGCAATTTGAGATTTTGGTACCCTCCGGAGAGCTAGAGGAAGTACAGGAAGTGTTAAATTCGATATTGCACCCCTAGTTTTCATTTATACGGGTTACATAGCGAAGCTATTGTACGATCGGCGAAGAGCTATTGCGGCGGCCATTCAAATTTACGGCTGAAGAGGTGTAGTTGTGTTTAAAGACTTGTTTCAGAAGAAAAGGAAATACGCAACGATCCCATCGGAACGAATAGGGACGGCAGGGCAACCTCAGGAAGGTGAGCGCCCGAAACGGGAGATTCCCGAAGGTCTAATGAATAAGTGTGCCAAGTGCGGCACGATTCAATACAGTAAAGAGCTTGAGAAGAATCTCAAGGTTTGTCATGAATGCGGCCATCATATGCGTTTAACCGCGATAGAGCGGATTCATATGACGCTTGATGAGTCCGATTTCGAAGAATTTGACGCCGATATGATCTCTGTGGATCCGTTGACGTTTCCTGGTTATGCAGCCAAATTGGAACAACAGAAGATGAAGTCCGGACTGCACGACGCCGTGATCACCGGACAAGGCTCCATTCTTGGACAGCCCGTCGTTGTTTGTGTGATGAGTTTTGATTTCTTCACGGGCAGTATGGGATCCGTTGTAGGTGAGAAGATTACCCGCGCGATCGAGATTGCAACGGACAAGCGTCTGCCGCTGATTATCTTCTCCACGTCCGGCGGTGCCCGGATGCAGGAAAGTATTCTCAGCTTGATGCAGATGGCAAAGACAAGCGCAGCGCTTGCACGGTTCAACGAGCTCGGTGGATTGTATATTTCGGTCATTACGGACCCAACGACAGGCGGAGTATCCGCCAGCTTTGCTACGCTCGGTGATATCAATATGGCCGAGCCGGGAGCCGTGTTCGGCTTTGCAGGCCGTATCGTCATAGAACAGACCATTCGCCAGAAGCTGCCGGATGATTTCCAGACGGCGGAATTTAACTTGGCACATGGTCAGCTTGACATGGTTATTCATCGGAAAGATATGCGTTCCATGCTCGGCAAACTGCTGGAAATGCATTCCGTGAAAGGAGGATTCTGATGTCAGGCGAATTACCTTTTGAAATACCGCTGGTAGAAATGCGGAAGAAGATAGATGAACTGAAGCAATTCGGACAGGAGAAAGGGATTGATTTCACAGATGAAATCGCCCGCCTGGAAGAGCGTTATACCCGATTGGAAGAGGAAGTGTACTCACAGATTTCTCCTTCCCAGAAGATGCATCTTGCCCGTCATCAGCAGAGACCGACATCGCTTGATCTCATTCAACTGATCTTTACCGATTTCATTGAGCTCCACGGTGATCGATTGTATGGTGATGATTTAGCGGTTGTGGGTGGATTAGCGAAGTTAAACGGTGTTCCTGTTACGGTTATCGGACAGCAGCGGGGCAAGGATACGAAGGATAACATCGCCCGGTTCTTCGGGAGCCCGCATCCGGAAGGCTTCCGTAAAGCACTTCGCTTGATGCAGCAAGCGAACAAATTCAAACGCCCAATCATCACCTTCATTGATACGAAGGGGGCGTATCCGGGAAATACAGCTGAAGAGCGAGGTCAGTCCGAGGCGATTGCCCGCAATTTGCGGGAGATGTCCGTGCTTGGAGTGCCTGTAGTATGTGTAATCATCGGCGAAGGCGGTAGCGGCGGTGCTCTTGCGATGGCTGTCGGCAACCGTGTGCTGATGCTGGAACACGCGATCTATTCGGTTATATCGCCTAACGGGGCAGCGTCTATCCTTTGGAAGGATGCTTCCAAAGCGGACCAGGCAGCCGAAGCCATGAAGATTACGTCCAAGGACTTGCTGGCGATGGAAGTCATCGAGGAGATCATTCCCGAGCCTAAGGGCGGGGCGCATCGCAGTTACGAGGAGACGGCAGCAAATATCCAGGCTGCGTTGGTTCGTCACTTGACCGAATTGTCGGTGATGGACTCATGTGAGTTGAAAGAAGACCGTTATCGTAAATTCCGCAAGATCGGTGAGTTTGACTTTGCTCAACCGGAGCCGCCGGAGCCGGTGCAAGAAGAGACGTCAGCACCTGCCGAACAAGCTCCGCAGGCAGCTCAGCCATCTGTCCAGGAAGATGTTACCCTCTGATCAGAGGATCAAGCCGGGCCAGAAGTATGTCGATATGACGAAGTTCCTATACAAATGAATCTTTTTGTAGTAAATTTAGTTGTTGGATAAAGAGATAGAGAACCCTTGAATAAACGGAGGAAACCCAAAATGCGCAAAACAAAAATTGTATGTACCATCGGTCCTTCCAGTGAATCGTTGGAAAACACCAAGAAGCTCATTATGGCCGGCATGAACGTGGCTCGTCTGAACTTCTCCCATGGCGACTTTGAAGAGCATGGCAACCGCATCAAAAATATTCGTCAAGGCTGCGAAGAGCTGAACAAAACGGTAGCGATCCTGCTTGATACCAAAGGACCAGAGATCCGTACCGGTAAACTTGAAGTGGAGCCGATTGAGCTTGTACAAGATGAGTACATCACACTTACGACTGAGGAAATTCTCGGTGATAAGAATCGACTCTCCATCACTTACAAGGATTTGCCGCAGGATGTTCAAGTTGGATCGACGATCTTGATTGATGACGGTTTGATCGGTCTGACGGTTGTGGAGATTCAGGGCACCGAAATCAGATGCCGCATCGTGAATGGCGGAACCATCAAGAGCAAAAAAGGTGTTAACGTTCCAGGAGTAGCGATCTCTCTCCCGGGTATTACAGAGAAAGACGCTGGCGATATTATTTTCGGGATCGAACAGGGCATCGATTTTATTGCCGCTTCCTTCGTTCGTAAAGCAAGTGATGTGCTCGAAATTCGCGAACTGCTCAAGAGTCACAATGGGGAGCACATTCAAATTATTTCCAAGATCGAGAACCAACAAGGTGTCGACAATCTTGATGAAATTCTTGAAGTTTCGGACGGATTGATGGTTGCCCGCGGTGACCTCGGTGTGGAAATTCCAGCTGAAGAAGTGCCTTTGGTTCAAAAACGCATGATTGAAAAATGTAATGTAGCTGGAAAGCCGGTCATTACTGCAACGCAAATGCTGGATTCCATGCAGCGCAACCCGCGTCCTACTCGCGCGGAAGCAAGTGACGTAGCGAACGCGATCTTTGACGGCACGGATGCGATCATGTTGTCCGGCGAGACAGCGGCTGGTAAATATCCGGTTGAGTCGGTATTGACGATGTCCCGTATTGCCGAAAAAGCGGAATCCGCTTTGAACCATCGTGAAATGTTCCTGAAACAACGCATTGCGCAAGAGACCAGCGTTACAGAAGCGATCAGCCAGTCGGTAGCGATTTCGGCATTGGATCTGAATGCCAAAGCGATTATCTCGTCCACGGAGTCGGGCCAAACGGCACGCATGGTATCCAAATACCGTCCAGAGGCTCCTATCGTCGCTGTAACGACGCAGGATAGAACGCTTAGACGCCTGGCCCTTACTTGGGGTGTAACGCCGGTTAGAGGCGAACAGGCTTCCTCTACGGACGAGATGTTTGATTATGCTCTGCAAGGCGGCGTGAAATCCGGGCTGGTTAAGGAAGGCGATCTGGTTGTCATTACAGCCGGCGTACCGCTTGGACGATCCGGTTCGACGAACCTGTTGAAAGTGGATCAAATCCCAGCACAAGACTAAGAATATAACCAGGGAATCCGTACGGATTCTAATCATAAATGCTCACAAGCAATGGACGATCCATTAATCGTCCATTGCTTTTTGCATGAAATGGGAGTGAAGTCGCGTATGTCCAATTCATCGACACCTAAGCTGAGCCGCTGGTTTCATACGACCTTTCGTGTACGCTACCAGGAGACCGACCGGATGGGCGTTGTCTATCATGCCAATTATCTAAACTGGTTCGAGATCGGTCGAACCGAAATGATCCGGGAAATTGGCTTTACTTACCGGGGCATGGAGGAGCAAGGCTTGTTGCTGCCTGTCGTTGATCTTGATATCAAGTATCGCCAGCCCGCGAAGTATGATGATTCGGTTACCGTATTTACAAGGATGACTGCATTCTCACCTCTTCGAATACAATATGAATATGAGATAAGGATCCTGTCGCCCGAGGAACAGGATACCCTGGCAGCAAATAATCAATCCGTGGAATGGGAGCTCCCGGGCATCGTCTTAACCACAGGCGTAACGCGTCATGTGTGGTTGAATCAGGACTGGAAGCCGGCCAGACTGGATAAATGTGCTCCAAACCTGTATGATGCTTTGAAGGACACCCTTTTTTAGGAGGAAGGAGTAACTTCATGTTCAAATGGTTGTTGGCAGCGATTATATTTGTCCCTGCTATTGAAGTATTTGGCTTTCAATTTGTTGCGAACCATGTCGGTGGCATGAATACATTTCTTCTGACGTTGCTGACCTCCGCCGTTGGTGTGGCTATGATGAGGTTTGAAGGACGCAAAGCGATGGAAGATGCGAAGCGAAATATGAATGCAGGAATGGTGCCAGGTCTTTCCATGGCCGATGGTTTGTGCATATTTATAGGCGGGATACTGCTTATTCTGCCTGGATTTGTAACGGATATTATCGGATTTACGTTAGTATTTCCACTGACTCGTCCGCTGTACCGTTTTCTACTGCTGAAATGGATGCGGAAGAACATGAAGAATGGCAAAATCACCTTCTTCCGCCGATAATATAGTTCCGAAGGTCCTTGAACACGTTGGCTCGGTGGATGGCGTCCAGAATGACGAGGGATACCGGGCCAATGATGAGCCCCAGGATACCAAAGAGCTTCAAGCCGACAAACATGCCTAGCAGAGCGAGAAGCGGGTCCAGACCGACGCTACTGGCTAGCACTTTAGGCTCCATCACTTGTCGTACGATCAGAATGAGGGTGTAAAGAACGGCTAACCCGATCCCAAGCGTGAGGTCTTGTGTCATGAACGCATACAAAGACCATGGAATCAAGACGATGCCTACACCCAGATAAGGCAGCAGATCGACCAGACCAATCAGCAGGCCGATAGATAAGGCCGACTTCACCCCAAGCGCATACAGGGTGATTGTCACGATCAAGGCAGTTATCGAGATTAATATGAGTTGAGCCCTGGCAAAGCCGAACAGGGCTTTTTTGAGATCCTGGGTAACGTATGCCATGGGCTTGCGGATGAAGCTCGGTATAATGCGGATGAGTGCACGATTATGGCGCTCCCAACTGTTGCTGAGGAAGAAGGTCGCCAGCAGGACAACGATTAGTATCGTACCTAAATTCGGAAGGGAATAAATAATTTGCAGAATTCCGTTAAAAATACCGGTAACCAGATCCGTCACGGCTGAACCGATGGTTTGCGTCGTACGTGTAATATTTTGATTGATGGTGTCGTGATAATCTGGATTGTTCTGATAGAATCGGCTAATCTCGTTGATGATGTTCTGGAAGCTGTCGTTTTTCATCCAAGTGGACAGCCACGCTACCCATGCATCCATGTGCAGGTTGAAAGATTGGGACAAGTTGATCAGTTCTTTGACCATTCGGGTGACAGCAGCGGTTAGGATTAGGATCGCTGCCCCGAAATACAACAGGAGTGACAAGGTAACGGCAACCCAGCGCGGCAGGCGAATGGTGCGCTGCAACAGAATTACACACGGATTCATGGCGTAAGCGATCAACCAGGCCAGCAGGAAGGGGTAGAATAAAGGGAGCAGTACATAGACGAGGTAGGCCATGATGAATATGGAGGCTATGACCCATACTCCCCGACCTATACGTTTGAGCAATAAACGTTCCAAGACATCACGCTCCTCTCAGCTTCTTCGGGACGAGTTGCAGCAGCTTATCTATTCCTATGCAGAAAGAGCCGAGAACAGGATAGTAATCCCGTATTTTGATAAGGTCCCGTGATTCGACAATGATAAATATCATAGGTATAATGGGATTGAAAGTGATTTCAAAAGATTATGTTTATGGTGTCGATAAAACATTTTGATGCGACGAATGTCGCCGCTCATGTTCACATATCAGACAAAATCCAGTATGATATGAGAAGGTTTTGTGACCAAGGACCATGCCTATTTTTTGCGCGTTTCTTTTTTATCTGACTTCATGAAAATGTTTTCATGAACGTCAAAATACTGAAGTAACATCCCAAACATAAAGGAGAGATGAAGCATGACAGCTACCAAGGGTTTGGAAGGCATTGTAGCTACCACCTCCTCGATTAGTTCGATCGTCGATGGCGTTCTGACATATCGTGGATATGATATTGATGATCTTGCAGAGCATGCGAGCTTTGAAGAAGTTGCTTATTTGCTCTGGTTCGGCAAGCTTCCGAATGCAGAGGAATTGAAGGCGCTTGAGCAAGATCTGAGCGACTATGCAGCAATTCCTGCCGAGTTGATCGAGCAGATCAAGCTGTATCCGAAGGACGGCAATTCCATGGCCGCGCTCCGTTCCGCTGTATCGGCACTCGCCCTGTACGATGAGGCTGGTGACGATATGAGTCGTGAGGCGAACGAGAAGAAGGCCGTGAAGCTTCAGGCCCAGCTTCCGACAATCATTGCTGCAATTGCACGTGTTCGTCAAGGCAAAGAGCCTGTTGCTCCGAAATCAGGCGTATCGATCTCCGAGAATTTCCTGTACATGCTCAGAGGAGAAGACCCTGACCAGACTTCGATCAAAGCGCTGGACCAAGCACTGGTACTGCACGCTGACCATGAGCTTAACGCTTCGACCTTTGCCGCTCGTGTGACGGTAGCAACATTGTCTGATATATATTCTGGTGTAACTTCCGCGATCGGTGCTCTGAAAGGTCCACTTCACGGTGGTGCTAACGAAGCCGTTATGAAGATGCTGAACGAAGTCGGATCGATCGACCGCGCGAAGAGCTATATTCAAGAGAAGCTTGACAATCGCGAGAAAATCATGGGCTTCGGACATCGCGTTTACAAGAATGGTGATCCTCGTGCGAAGCACTTGCAGAAAATGTCCCGCGAACTAGGCGAGATGAAGGGCGACACGACATTGTACGACATGTCCGTTCTGATCGACGAGACGGTAACGAACCAAAAAGGCTTGAAGCCTAACGTTGATTTCTATTCGGCTTCTGTGTATACACAGCTTGGCATCGAACAAGAGCTGTTCACGCCGATTTTCGCGATCAGTCGCGTATCCGGATGGACCGCACATATCCTTGAGCAATACGATGGCAATCGGATTATTCGCCCTCGTGCGGAATATACAGGCTTGACTGATCAGAAATATGTGCCGCTAGAACTTCGCTAAGTGACTCACTATGATGTACAATAGGCAAGAGAACCGCACGATTGTGGTTTATCACAGGTGTGGCGGGCTTCTCTGTGCCTATTCTATGTTGTGTTGACCATAACTAGATCAATCAGTAACCATATTCGAAGGAGGAACTCATACACATGAAATTGGAAAAATTCGCACTACCAACCGAAGGCGAGAAAATCACGATCGATAACGGCGCACTGCAGGTGCCAAATAATCCGGTTATCCCTTTTATTGAAGGTGACGGAACAGGCCGCGACATCTGGAAAGCTTCCAAGCGCGTACTCGATGCAGCTGTAGAGAAAGCTTACGACGGTTCCAAGAAGATTGCTTGGTACGAAGTGTTTGCTGGCGAGAAGGCATACAATACATACGGTGAGTGGCTCCCGAACGATACGCTCGAAGCGATTCGCGAGTACATCGTAGCGATTAAAGGACCATTGACCACACCGATCGGTGGCGGTATCCGCTCCCTGAACGTAGCGCTTCGCCAAGAGCTCGACCTGTACACTTGCTTGCGTCCGGTTCGTTATTTCGACGGCGTACCATCGCCTGTTAAGCGTCCTGAATTGGTGGACATGGTTATCTTCCGCGAGAATACAGAAGATATCTATGCAGGTATCGAGTACAAAGAAGGTTCCGAAGAAGTTAAGAAGATGATCAAGTTCCTGCAAGACGAAATGGGAGCGAACAAGATCCGTTTCCCTGAAACTTCCGGTATCGGTATCAAGCCAGTATCCTCCGAAGGATCCAAGCGTCTGGTTCGTGCCGCCGTGGAATATGCAATCAAGCACAACCGCAAATCCGTAACACTCGTTCACAAAGGCAACATCATGAAGTTCACCGAAGGTGCATTTAAGAACTGGGGCTACGAAGTGGCTGAAGCTGAATTCGGCGATAAAGTGTTCACTTGGGCTCAATACGATATCATCAAGGAGCAAGAAGGTGTAGATGCAGCGAATGCGGCTCAAAAAGCAGCTGAAGACGCTGGCAAAATCATCGTGAAAGATGCGATTGCCGATATCGCGCTGCAACAAGTATTGACGCGTCCAACGGACTTTGACGTTATCGCAACCTTGAACCTGAACGGGGACTACCTGTCCGACGCACTGGCTGCACAAGTCGGGGGTATCGGTATCGCACCAGGAGCTAATATTAACTATGTTACTGGACATGCGATCTTCGAAGCGACTCATGGTACAGCTCCGAAGTATGCAGATAAAGACGTAGTAAACCCTGGTTCCGTTATCTTGTCCGGCGTTATGCTGCTTGAGCATCTGGGATGGCAGGAAGCTGCTGACCTGATCTACAAGGGTATGGAAGCATCTATTAACAATAAGACGGTTACGTATGACTTCGCTCGCCTGATGGAAGGCGCTACAGAAGTCAAGTGCTCTGAGTTCGCAGACGAAATCATTAAAAACCTGTAAGGGAGATGACATCGTGGCTATTACTCGCAATAAGATTACGGTAGTCGGTGCTGGCTTCACTGGTGCGACAACCGCGTTGATGCTTGCTCAAAAAGAACTTGGTGATGTCGTGTTGCTGGATATTCCACAGCTTGAGAACCCCACCAAAGGAAAAGCACTGGACATGCTGGAAGCAAGTCCGGTTCAAGGATTTGACAGCAACATTGTCGGTACATCCAACTATGAGGATGCAGCGAACTCCGATATCGTGATCATTACAGCTGGTGTAGCTCGTAAACCGGGTATGAGCCGCGATGATCTCGTAAATACCAATGCAGGCATTGTGAAATCCGTGTGTGAGAATGTAAAGACTCACGCACCTAATTCTACGGTCATTATCTTGAGTAATCCGGTGGATGCGATGACGTACGTGGCATATCATTCGCTCGGGTTCCCTAAGAACCGTGTCATCGGTCAGTCCGGCGTACTGGATACAGCACGTTATTGTACTTTCATCGCACAGGAGCTAAACGTATCCGTTGAAGATGTGCGCGGGTTCGTACTTGGCGGACATGGCGATGACATGGTTCCACTCGTTCGCTACTCCAGCGTCGGCGGTATTCCGATCGACACGCTGATACCAGCTGAGCGGATTGAAGCCATCGTGCAACGCACACGCGTTGGCGGCGGTGAAATCGTGAACCTGCTGGGTAACGGCAGTGCATACTATGCACCGGCTGCTTCCCTCGTGCAAATGACGGAAGCGATCCTGAAGGACAAGAAACGGATTATTCCGGTGATCGCTCTTCTGGAAGGTGAGTATGGTTACGACAACCTGTTCATGGGTGTACCAGCCATTCTTGGCGGCGATGGCATCGAGAAGATATTCCAGCTTGATTTGACAGCGGAAGAGAAAGCGGCTCTGGACAAATCGGCGGAATCCGTACGGAATGTGATGTCGGTAGTTAAGCTGTAACTTGAATCAGGATTCACAAAATCGTCTCAAAATTCAGTCCCGTCCCGACCATTCGGGGCGGGATTGCTTTTCTTTGGATGATCTGTCCAGTATAATAAAGAGCGATGGCGTATAGGCAAACCATAATTAACTAACGATTTTGGAGGAATTGATGATGTGGAACGTGACATTTTTTCTGCATATGGTCGGCACGGCGGCACTAGGATTTTATTTAATCCTTCCGTTCATTGTTGGCGGTATTCAGAAGCTGTCTCTTGGTGCTCAAGAAGGAGCAGTCAATACGATCCGGGTGGCAAACCGGTTTGCACAGTATGGGCTTGTGGTCCAATTGCTGACAGGTGGATACATGATGACCCTGGGTGACTATAGTCACGTATGGATGGCAATTGTGATGGTCCTGTTGCTCGCTATGTTTGCCATTGGCGGCATCATGGGCAAGCCGCTGAAGACAGCGCTTGCAGGTATCCGAGAGAAGCGCGAAGTAAAGGAAGAAACGAGCAAGCTGGGAACATTGAGCGCGGTGCTGTCGCTGCTGCTGTTGATCATGATTTTCTTCATGGTGTTCAACGATATCATCTAAGAATAGCTACATAAAGAAAGGAGTCATCTCTTCTAAGGGATGGCTCCTTTCTTTATGTAAGAGTTATGCGGAAGTTTGATCACGTTTCATACGGGTAAATAAGGTTACAAAGTACTGTTCTGTTGTATAAGTTGCCCAATTGGACACATCCTAAGAATGACTAGCGATCGCAGATATTGTCCTGAAAGGAGACTATTCATATGACATCAAACCAAGAGAAGCAGACGTTGCCGCCTCAGCATCAGGATCATCGGCCAGGGACGGAATCGGAGATGCATCCAAAGCCGGAATTTGAGAGCAATGAGTATAAAGCCGCCGGTAAACTTCAAGGCAAAGTCGCCCTCATAACTGGAGGAGACAGCGGTATTGGCCGTGCTGTAGCCGTTCATTATGCGAAGGAAGGTGCGGACGTCTCCATTGTCTACTTGAGCGAGCATCAGGACGCGGAGGAAACGAAGCGGCAGGTGGAGCAGGAGGGACATAAGTGTCTGCTCATTGCCGGGGATATCGGCAACGACGCTTTCTGCCGTGATGCAGTGACGGAAACCGTGGAGAAGCTGGGCAAGCTGGACATCCTCGTCAACAATGCGGCTGAACAGCATACGCAGAAGAAGATTGAAGACATCTCGAAGGAGCAATTGGAACGAACGTTCAGAACGAATATATTCGGCATGTTCTATCTGACTCAGGCTGCGATGCCGCACCTATCCAAGGGCAGCTCGATCATTAACACCACTTCGATCACGGCTTACAGAGGCAGTCCGGAGCTGCTGGATTACTCGTCCACGAAGGGAGCGATTGTTGCTTTTACTCGCTCGCTCTCCATGAATGTCGTAGGGCAAGGAATTCGCGTGAATGCCGTGGCACCGGGGCCGATCTGGACGCCGCTTATTCCTTCCACGTTCTCCGAAGATCATGTGGCAAATTTCGGGGCGAGCCAGCCTATGAAACGTCCGGGTCAACCAGAGGAATTAGCACCGGCTTACGTCTATTTGGCCTCGACGGACTCCTCTTATGTAAGCGGTCAGGTGATCCATATTAATGGCGGTGAGGTTATCAACGGATAAGTAGGATGACTAGTGTAAACAGCGTAAACAGCGTAAACAGCGTAAACAGCGGATATTCCGGGCAAGCACCGGGATATCCGCTGTTTTGTTCTCATTTGTTACACTTAGATACTTCTAAATCCCGAACGCAGAATACCTGTATTCCGGATACGTCTAATTTCTGTGAGCGTTAGGCGCCGATTGGAGCTTATGATGGATTCCGAAGCGGCGACCTCTGTAGTGCTCGTCTCGGAACAAGGCGAGATCTGTGCTTTTAACATCTTATCCTCTCCTTTCTCTATTAAAATATGCGAGACTCATAGAGATGGAATGGATGGTATGACCTGAATCAAGCACACAATTTACAACCCGTTTTTAAGTAACCCCTTTCATGTCCTTCATGTTGTGATATGATAGGAATAATGGTCAGTTTATAATGATTCTTGTTTACTATCATGCGTGGCTTATGTGAGAGAGGAGTTTATCAACCGTTATGAAGTTATTTGAAGAGAGTATGTATCGATTGATCGTGGAAACCTCCACTAATCTGCCTGGAGACGTGCGCAGGGCGGTTAACCGCGGCCGTGCGTCCGAGGATGCGGCAACACGCGCAGGGCTTGCTCTAGCAACGATTGCGCAGAATATTGAAATGGCTGAACAAGAGGTTTCGCCGATCTGTCAGGATACCGGCATGCCGACCTTTATCGTACATACGCCTGTAGGCGCCAATCATATTGAGATGAAAAAAGCGATATACGCGGCGGTCGTCCGTGCAACGAAAGAGGGCAAACTTCGCCCCAACTCTGTCGACTCCTTAACCGGTGCCAACAGCGGCGATAACTTGGGTCCGGGGACGCCTGTGGTTCATTTTGAGCAGTGGGAGCAGGAGCAGGTCGACGTACGTCTTATTCTCAAGGGCGGCGGTTGTGAGAACAAGAACATTCAATACAGTCTCCCGGCGGAGCTCGAGGGTGTAGGCAAAGCAGGACGTGATCTGGACGGCATCCGCAAATGTATCATGCATGCGGTATATCAGGCTCAGGGTCAAGGCTGCAGCGCAGGATTTATTGGCGTTGGCATCGGCGGGGACCGGACGAGTGGTTATGAGCTTGCGAAGCATCAACTGTTCCGCCACGTCGAAGATGTGAATCCGGTAGAGGATCTGGCGAAGCTTGAGGATTATGTGTTGGAGAATGCCAACAAGCTAGGCATCGGCACGATGGGCTTCGGCGGTGAAGTGACGCTGCTCGGCTGCAAGATCGGCGTGATGAACCGTCTGCCGGCCAGCTTCTTTGTGTCGGTTGCCTATAATTGCTGGGCCTTCCGTCGTCAAGGAGTTCTGATCGAGCCGTCTTCCGGCGAGATTAAGGATTGGCTCTACGAATCCGGAAGCGAGGTGCAGATGAGTGCCGAGACGGCAGCTTCGGCAGCCGCATCGTCCGAGTCGGCCCCGGCGGGACGGGAGATTGTGCTGCAGACTCCGATTAGCGAAGAGCAGATTCGCAGCCTTCGCGTTGGAGACGTTGTCGTGATTCGTGGAGAGATGCATACCGGACGCGATGCGTTGCATAAATATCTGATGGATCACGATGCGCCGATTGATCTGGATGGTGCCGTTATCTATCATTGCGGGCCGGTGATGCTGAAAGATGAAGCGGGCTGGCACGTCAAAGCGGCCGGGCCGACCACCAGTATTCGCGAGGAGCCATACCAAGGCGATATTCTGAAGAAATTCGGCATTCGCGCGGTGATTGGCAAAGGCGGTATGGGACCCAAAACGCTGGCAGCTCTACAGGAACATGGCGGCGTGTATCTGAATGCCATCGGCGGGGCGGCGCAGTATTATGCGGAATGCATCAAGAATGTAAACGGCGTGGATTTCATGGAGTTTGGTATCCCGGAGGCTATGTGGCATCTGGAAGTAGACGGCTTTGCCGCGATCGTGACCATGGATTCCCACGGAAACAGTCTTCACGCGGACGTAAGCAAGGACTCGGCTGCAAAGCTGGCGATGTTCAGAGAGCCGGTATTCAAATAAACAAGAAATACTTAAGCATCGATTGGCGCAACGCCAATCGATGCTTTTTGCGCTTCAAGAAGATTTCTCGTTGCGGATCGCCGCTTGAAGGGTTTATGATGGGATTCATATACGTCGCAGCGATCACAGGAGGAACGAAGTGCGAAGTTTCGGATTGGCATTTGCATCGTGGTTTGAAAAATATACGTTTCTACTGATTCCCGGTTCGCTTGTACTCGGTTGGCTGTTATCCGATTATCTTCTGGATTATGTGGAGTGGATTCCGTACCTGTTCGGCTATATTACGCTGATTATGGCGCTTGGCTGCGGTGTACGGCACCTGTTCGGTGTTCTTAAGCGCCCTTATGTTGTCATCCTCACCTTGTTGCTGGCACATGCGGCAGCACCTTTACTTGCCTATGGGCTCGGTGTGACTGTGTTTGGTCCGGGATCCGATTATACGATCGGGTTGCTGTTGTTCGCGATCATCCCCCTTGGCATCTCTTCGGTGATGTGGGTGGGAAGTTCCGGAGGCAGCATTCCATTTATTCTGGCCGTCGTTGTGCTGGATACGATCCTGAGTCCGATTGTTGTGCCTGCTCTTATGGGAATGTTCATCGGTGATGCATCGGTTACCTGGAATTCAGGCGAATTGATTCTCGATTTGCTGACCATGGTCGTATTGCCTACCTTGATCGGGGTGATGCTGTATGAGATATCCAAGGGACGGGTAAAGACATGGTCGGCTCCGGTTACGCAGCCCATATCCAAGCTGTTCTTCATGCTGGTCGTCATGCTGAATGCCGCGGCCATCGCGCCGCATGCAGCGGGTGTAGGACGTGAGATGCTGGTCGTAGTTCCGGTCGTTATTACCTTGATCGTGATCTGTTATGTTCTTGGTTATTTCGGTTCGTATGCTATGCTAAAGCCGACAAAGGAATTACAAATCACCTTGACCTATGCGTCAGGGATGAGGAATATATCACTTGGTATGGTTCTGGCCACTTCCTATTTTTCTCCTCAGGCCTCGATCCCGGTCGTGCTGGGCATTATGTTTCAGCAGCCGGCCGCAACGATCATCCATGCGCTGTTTCACCGTAGACGAACCCAGGCGCTCATGCATACGGAATAATCATTCTAGAAAGAGGAGTGGACCATGAAGCAGTATCGCAATCGTTTGACGATGATTATGCTGACCTTGATCGGGCTGTCCATGTTGGCTGCCGGTGTGGCGATGGTAACGGTATTTAAGCAATCCCATATAAAACTGTTGGAGGATAACATGGTCCGGGAAATCCGGCTCTTGCAAACGTTGATGGATTTTCCAGACACCCAGGGTGAAGACGCGGTGTCGTATTATACTGACAGAGCCATTCAGCTAGAGCAGCTATCCGATGCTAGAGTCACTTTTATATTAAAAGATGGAGCCGTTATCGGAGATTCGGAAGGGGATCCACTGACGATGGACAACCATGCCTATCGCGAGGAGATGGTGGAAGCAAGGACCGAAGGTTCCGGAAGTACCATTCGTCGAAGCGATACCCTGTCACAGGACATGCTGTATGTTGCACTACCCGTTCAGTCCGGGAATGAATTTGATGGGTATGTGCGCCTATCCGTTAGTCTGAAAGAGGTGGATGAAGGGGTCAGGCAAGGTTGGACCGTGATGGGAATCGGGCTGCTCGTTCTCTTTCTGATTGCGGCCGTTGTCAGCTATCGCGTGGCGAAGGGACTGACCTCGCCTCTGGAGAAAATAACCCGGGTGGCGAGGCGCATTTCGCGTCTTGAATATGATGCCAGGGTGAACATCCACAGGAAAGATGAAATCGGACAGTTGGCCGAGGCCATCAACGGCATGGCCGACAGCCTGCAGACCCAGTTAAGAACGATACGCGACAATGAGAACCTGCTGCAGAGCGTATTGAATAATATGACAGGCGGCATTGTCATGGTGCACCATTCGGGGCATATTATTCTGGTGAACCGTGCAGCCGAGAAGATGCTCGGAATTGACGCCGAAGTGGTGATTGGCAAATCGTTTCGCGAGTTGAAGCAGCATTATGAGATCATGAAACTTATGGAAGAAGGACTTGCGAACAAGGAAGGCTTCCATGAGGAGCGGAATATCTACTATCCGGTGGAGTCGGTCGTTCAATTGGACGGCGTGGCCATGGTGCAGGAGGATGACGCTTATCGGGGGATGTTATTCCTCTTGCAGGATGTGAGCGACATCCGCAGATTGGAGCGCATGCGCAGTGAATTCGTAGCGAACGTATCGCATGAACTGAAGACGCCACTGGCCGCTGTGAAGGGGTTCGCTGAGACGCTGCTGGGCGGAGGGGTGACGGATGAGAAGACCTCCCGCTCGTTCTTGCAGATCATATATGATGAATCCGAGCGCCTTAACCGCTTGATCGGCGACATCCTGGAATTGTCCAAGATTGAATCCAAACGAATTCAAATGGATTATTCGCCGATTCATTTGACGACTTTCTTCGAGACCATATCCGAAATGATGCGCACCGTTGCTGAGAAGAAGCGTATCAGCCTGGAACTGGTTGTTCCCGAGGAGTTGTTCATGGAAGGTGACGAGGACAAGCTGCGTCAGATCTTTATGAATTTGATTTCCAACGCCATCAACTATACGCAGGAAGGCGGACGCGTCAAATTAACGGTACGGGAAAAACATGACGTTCAAGGTGAAGAGCTGGTTGAGTTTGTGATCAACGATTCCGGAATTGGCATTCCGAAGAAGGATCTGCCGCGGATATTCGAACGCTTCTATCGGGTGGACAAAGCACGTTCGCGCGGGTCAGGCGGTACTGGTCTTGGCCTTTCCATCGTCAAGCACCTCGTGGATCTGCACCATGGCAGCATCAAAGTCCAAAGTGAGCTTGGCATCGGCAGTTCCTTCACGATTGAGCTTCCGATCCTGCAGGAGTCAGAGGATCCGGGAACATAAGATTTAACACAGGGATAACATTTCGTTGATATACTTGGTGAGGACAATCTAATTTGATATAAGGCGGGGGTAGCATTGACTCAACGTTTGCTTGTTATTGAAGATGAGCCGACACTTTCACGGCTTCTGTCTTACAATTTGACCCAAGAGGGCTTCCAGGTTGATGTGGAGGAACATGGAACAGCAGGTTATGAGAAGGCATCCCATGAGGAATATGATCTGATTCTGCTGGATGTCATGTTGCCAGGGATGAACGGGTTTCAGATTTTGGAGAAACTAAGAACCAAGGGCTTAACCACCCCTATTATCATTCTGACCGCCAAGAATGCAGAGGAAGAGGTCGTACAGGGCCTCAAGATGGGGGCGGATGATTATATCACCAAACCATTCGGAGTCTCTGAACTGCTGGCCCGTGTATCGGCGGTCATGCGGCGGGTTTCTGGTCATGGAGAGGAAGTGAAGGGCCCGGAAGATCGCGGAAATGTCATCTCGCTGGGTGCGCTTGAGATTTTTCCGGAGAAATACGAGGTGCGTCTTGGCGCGCAGAACATAAACCTGAGGCCTAAGGAATTCGAAGTGCTGTTATATTTGGCTAAGAAACCAGGAGTCGTGTTAACTCGGGACGATCTGATGAACGTAGTCTGGGGATTTGATTATATCGGTGGACAACGAACGGTGGATGTCCATGTCAGTTCCCTCCGCAAAAAGCTTGAGCTCGATCCGGAATCCGTGCACATCGATTCCATACGCGGTGTTGGTTATAAGTTAGTCGTTAATCCTAATAAAGGCTCCCATCATTCCTAGACGATGATGAGGGGTCTTTATTTGCGTTTACGCTCCGTTAACACTTCAAGTGTACTCCTCTAATATTGGTTCGATAAGATGCGTCTTGAGAACTAGATTCGTAGGAGGGAAGACACATGCAACAGCTTCAATTGGAACAGCAGCTCGCTCGGGAGCAGAATGTAGACGAGGGTTCGATGATGGGGGACTTTGTCCGTAAAGTTCCCGTCATCGGGAAGACGGAGTCTTGTCACGATGTGTTGAACCTCTTTTTAAGAGACTCGCGCATACCTTGCGTGATCTTGTGTGATGATAAGAATATGCCCCACGGATTGATTATGAGAGATCGTTTTTATACACAGATGATGGTAGATTCGCTGTCGATTTATTTTATAGCAGGCCAGCCTATCGTTATGCAGATCGCGCTCCTATGATCATTGAAGTGTCCGAACAGATTGTACGTCTGCTGCAGATGGCGCTGGATCGCCCAGACCCCCATTTCTACGATGCAGTTGTAGTGACCGCCGGGGGAGCGCTGTCGGGCGTCCTTACGGTCAGGGACTTACTCGGTCTGTCACGTTCACTCCAGATGAACGCGGATGGGAAGCGGGAGCTCATTTTATTTGAAAGTGATCGACTCACGAGCAACATTGAGTCTTCCCTGAATGAAGTGCGAACCGCGGCCGCCAGAACGCAAGAGGAATGTAAAAAGATGAAAGAGTCGGCGCAGCTCGGAAAGGGACAGTTAAAGCTCGTAGAATCTTCGTACCAATCCGTAGTTACGGATTTGAGAAAGCATCAGGACCAAGCGACCACGCTGTTAGAGCATACGAATCGTATATCCTCCATCAGCGGCATGATCACGGAGCTGGCGAATCGCAGCAATCTGCTGGCCATGAATGCTTCGATTGAAGCTGCTCATGCCGGAGAACATGGAAGAGGCTTTCAAGTGGTAGCCGGCGAAGTGCAGTCTTTAGCACAACAGACGCGTGCATTATCGGCAGACATTGCTCAATTGCTCGAATACATACAACAACTTGGTCAAGACACAACGGCTTCATCTGCTGCTTCGCTGCATGAAATTCAACTAAGCGAGCGGCATGTTCGCGAAGGCAGTCACATGTTTTATGAGATGGAGAATGCCGTTCACGAGGTGGAACTCTCAGGTGATCAAGTGCTTCAGTTGGCAGAGCACACGGTTCACCGCGTCCAGCTCATCAAATACGAACTGGCCGGCATGAGATGATCGTTCAGATTTTACATTGCGTTAACATTTCTACGAAACTGTTATTACATTACGAGTCTAATATCAATATTGTGAGACGAAGAAGTAGAAGAAACAACAACCATTTTGAAGGAGTGGATTACTTTGTTTAAAGTAAGGGGTCGTAAACCAGCGGGACTGCTCGTGCTGGTACTGATACTGAGCACGCTTCTGGCGGCATGTGGCGGAGGAACTTCCGGCAGTGCAACAGGAGAAAATACAAATAACGGCTCAGGTCAACAAAGCGAAGGCAATACAACGGGAAATACGGAATTGTCAGGAACGATTGAGATTGACGGATCAAGTACGGTTCATCCAATGACAGAAGCGATTGCAGAAGAGTTCGGTGCTGTTCATAAAGATGTGCGCGTTCCAATCGGAACTGGTGGTACAGGCGCAGGTTTCAAACGTTTTGCTACGGGAGAGACTGTGATTACGAACGCTTCCCGTCCGATTAAAGACAGCGAAGCTGAAGATGCTAAGGCTAACGGCGTGGAATTCTTAGAAGTGTTGGTTGCCTATGACGGATTGTCCGTCGTTGTTAACCCAGCGAATGATTTCGTTGACAAGCTGACGGTAGATGAACTCAAGAAGATTTACGAGCCGAACAGCACGGTGAAAACATGGGCTGACGTTCGTGAAGGATGGCCTGCAGAAGAGATTAAAATCTATTCCCCAGGTACAGATCACGGAACGTTCGACTACTTCACAGAAGCGATCAACGGTGAAGCACAAGTGAGCAGAAATGATAGCCAGATTACATTCAGTGCAGACACGAATGCTGTTGTTCAAGGTGTTGCAGGTGACAAAGCTTCGATCGGTTACTTCGGCTTCTCCTTCTACGAAGAGAACCAAGATAAACTGAAACTTGTCCCAATCGACAACGGGACGGCTACGGTATCACCAAGCACCGAGACAATTAAAGATAACAGCTACTCTCCATTGTCACGCCCACTGTTCATCTATGTGAGCAAAAAAGAAATGGAACGTCCCGAAGTATCAGCATTCCTTGACTTCTACCTTGACAATGCAGGAAGCTTAGCGGGCGAAGTTGGCTTCGTTCCTCTGCAAGATGAGCAATATGAGGAAGAGAAAGCCAAGTTGGCTCAATAAGAAATCAGTCCAGGTTAAGCATAGAAAGGGAAGAGGAGAATGAATAAAACATCAACCGTGGCGGGTGCACCAGCGAAAATGACGTTCCGTCGCAGCAAAACACGGATCTCTGATAAGATCATCCCGGTTCTGCTCGGCATGTGCGCACTACTCTCGGTGATTACCACCATCGGCATTGTATATACACTTCTACAGGAATCCATCATCTTCTTCAGAGAAGTACCAGTCTGGTCCTTCTTGACAGGAACGACATGGAGCCCGATTCTCCCTCCAAAAGAATTCGGCGTGCTGCCCTTACTGGGCGGCACTCTGCTGATTACAGGCATTGCGATTATATTCGCAGTGCCTATCGGCTTGGCATGCGCTATTTATTTGAATGAATACGCGCCGGCCCGGGTTCGGGGGATTGTCAAACCGGTGCTTGAAGTCTTGGCGGGAGTTCCTACGATTGTATATGGATATTTTGCACTTGAAACAGTAACCCCATTCCTTCAAAAGATTTTCCCGAATATGTATATTCAATGCGCTTAGTGCCGGTATCGTAGTAGGTATCATGGTTCTTCCGATGATCTCCTCACTGAGTGAGGATGCGATGCGGGCGGTACCAAAAAGCTTGCGTCATGGTGCGTATGCACTCGGGGCGACCCGGTTTGAAGTGGCACTGAAAATCGTGCTGCCTGCCGCGTTGTCCGGCGTTATCGCTTCCTTCGTACTGGCGTTCTCGCGCGCGATCGGGGAGACGATGATCGTGACGGTTGCGGCCGGTGCAACGCCGCAGCTGACGCTGAATCCGCTGGACAGCATCCAGACGATGACGTCTTATATCGTTCAGGTGAGCATGGGCGACGTTCCGCGCGGAACGATCGAATACGGAACGATTTTTGCCGTCGGTTTGACGTTGTTCGTCATCACGTTCTTGCTTAATATATTGGCGCAGTGGGTCGCTCGCCGCTTCAGGGAGG
Organism: Paenibacillus sp. JCM 10914; assembly: GCF_001315105.1. GTDB lineage: Bacteria > Bacillota > Bacilli > Paenibacillales > Paenibacillaceae > Paenibacillus_AQ. The sequence continues at coordinate 285,000 of NZ_BAZR01000004.1, forward strand.
AATACTAGATGTCACAATTGAATCTGGGCGACAGCAAGGGGATCAACCGGAGACGACGGAGTGACCATACGCTGCATATCATCTTCTTGGCGTGTACCAGTATTGGTATATTGGCGCTGATGGCGTTGCTCGTCACGATTGTAATGGATGGCGTGCACCGCCTTTCACCGGAATTATTCACTAACTATCCGTCGCGTATTGCGGACCGCGCGGGACTGAAATCGCCGATCGTCGGCACGATTTACTTGCTGCTGCTGATGGCGCCGTTGTCTTTTGTTCTGGGCGTAGGTGCCGCTATTTTCCTGGAGGAATATGCAGGGAAAAGCCGTTGGGTGCGGTTGATCCAGCTCAATATCAGTACGCTTGCAGGCGTTCCTTCTATTATATACGGTATTTGGGTCGTCG
>NZ_BAZR01000005.1 GCF_001315105.1 Paenibacillus sp. JCM 10914
TAACAGCGGCTTGTTTTTTGCTATGAAAATACCGACCGGACCCATATGATATAATCGAGTCAAATCTTGAATCTATTGCAGGAGGATCATACTAGAAATGGCGATATTGAAGAATGACTGGGCGTCCGAATTAGAACAGGAGTTTGAGAAGCATACTACTTAAATTTGCGGAAATTCCTGATCGATGAGTATCAAGAGAGGACGATTTATCCGGACCAATACGATATTTTTAATGCCCTGCACTATACATCACTGGCTAATACGAAGGTTGTGATTTTAGGTCAGGATCCTTACCATGGACCGGGGCAGGCTCACGGCTTAAGCTTCTCTGTGAAGGAGGGGGTCCGCACGCCTCCATCCTTGCAAAATATGTTTAAGGAACTGAAGGATGATTTAGGCTGTTACATCCCCAATAACGGCCATTTGTTGACATGGGCCCAGCAAGGGGTGCTGCTTCTGAATACGGTGCTCACGGTCAGGGCGCATGAGGCGAACTCACATAAAAACCGAGGATGGGAAAGATTTACAGATCAAGTCATTGAGACGATTAATCGGAAAGACGAACCGGTCGTGTTCCTGCTGTGGGGAAGCCATGCACAGAAGAAGGCGGAACTCATTATGAACCCGCGGCATCGGCTGATTCGTTCGCCGCATCCGAGCCCATTGTCTGCGCATCGCGGTTTCTTTGGCAGCCGGCCGTTTTCTCGTGCGAACGAATTTCTGCGAGATATGGGGCTTCCAGAAATCGATTGGCAAGTCCCCAATCTGTAAGAATAAGATAGGCTAATATCGAGTTCGAAGGGATGACATCTGAAAAATGTAAGACCACATCCGCATGAGGATGTGGTCTTTGGGCGTGTTCTCGCCTTTAGCGGCATTAGATAACCGATTCCCAACGATACGCCCAAAGATAGCCTTTTGATTCTAGAAGAAGGGCATTCGGACTTTCTTTGGCTATGACGATACTATTGTTGGTATTCATCATGTAACCATCGTTCATTCGTTCAATGACGATGGGAATATCCAACTCCATGAATAGCTGCCGCATCCGATAAATCGTATTATACAAATTGGAAAGAGCCCTTTTCTCCTCTACATTCGTCCAGAGATCATCGATAATTCTCCACTTATAGCACAATTTATTGTCGTGAAGCAAGAAATAATAGAATAACTCCTCCGTTATGCGAGTCGGCCATTTAACAGGCTGCTCTCCTTTCATAACGGATACTTCTCCATATAGCTGGACGTATAGCTTCTTATGGTTCAATTTCTGCCTTTGACCATAATACTTCTGCAGACGCTCATCCAGCTGTTCTACCATATTGGGTGTCATTGGCTTCAGGAGATAGTCCAGAGCCTGGACGCGAAAGGCTTGTATGGCATATTGCTGGTGGGCGGTTGTGAAGATCACGGGCACGTCAATACCGTCCTCCACCAAGTTCTGAGCCAATTGAATTCCCGTCATTCTCGGCATTTCGATGTCGAACAAGAGGGCGTCTGCATCCAGTTTCGGTATTTCCCGCAGTGCATCGAGTGGCGATTGGAAGCAGCCCACAATTTGAAAGGGGCCATAGGTTTCCAGTAATCTGGCATTCATCCCCAGAATCGGTTTCTCATCCTCTACGATAATTACCTTCCACATCATCTCGTCTCTCCTTCATTGAATGCATCCAGGAATGGTCCTTTTTTCCAATAGGCCGTGGAGCATGATCCAGTCCAAAGTACCTATTACTCTCACCATGTGGTCGCATCTCTATGGGTACTATCATATGTTAAACATCTCTCAAAAAGCTACCCATCGCCGGGTCGGATTTGAGAGTTTTTTGAGAGATGTCCCTGATACATTGGAACTAACCATTTTTACAATCTGCTTCGTTGGAGGGTGTTATCCGCATAGTTAATCCATGAATAGGGGTAAGGGGCACAAGAAGTCGTAGGATGTTACCAAGGTTACTAATTTACAGGATGGGTGAAACAATTGAAGAAAAAAATGATTTCAATGATCGTGGCCGTATTGTTCGTTGTTACGAATATGCCCATGGCGTATGCACTATCGCCAGTGGCGGAGGTTTATTATAATGTCGGAACCAGTACCTATGATCCAAGCGAATTTGAAAGCCAATTAAACGATGCTGTCAAAGCCAGACTGATAGCAGAGGGAGTAAATCCTAAATATGTGTCGATCATGGACGCAAGCGCGGATCCGGCAGCGGTAACGGATACGACTCATGTGCATTCCGGTTATGATAGTTGGTATATAGATCGTGGTTATGTGATCCCACCGGCGGTCGAAACCGCTGATTACAACCACGTCCAAATTTCCAACAACGGCAATACGTTGACCTTCTATGGTTATACTTCACCTGCTTACAAGGACTTCATGCTGACGAGAGGGAGCCCTTCAGGCAAAAAGATCATCACCTTTGACATGGACGAATCCAAAGTAGATTACCACAGCATGGAGGGCGGAGGTTTTCTATTTAACACACAGATCGACAGCAACGGGAAGCTGAGCGGCTACGCGATTTTATATATCCAAGGCGCTGTCAAAGTATATAAGATCCATGAGGTAGACGCAGCCGCCCTGCACAATGAAAATTCAAGATCTCTTAGCAGCATGCCAGGCGTTAGCGAAATCGGAAGTTATGCGAAAGGGGCCTCCACCCACCACAGCATCAAAATTGTTGCAACGGATACGACGTTGAATATGTGGGATAATGGCGACCAACTTATTCGAAATTTAGCGCTCTCGAATGTTTACGGCAACGAATTTGGCCCGATCGTGAGTCATGTAGGCCATAGCTGTGGGGTCATCTCGATTTTTGAGTTTGAAAATATGAGATTGTTTTCCACTTCGAGCAAGACATTAGATGTCGCCGTAGATAATATCCAGTGGGGGACAGCACCTTTGCGTTATGTCGTGAACATTAACGATGACCCTCGCGGTGAACTGGACGGTGGATCGAATCAATCCAATTTGACGGATTCGTTCAACAACAGCGGCGCCCAATATGTAGGCGTGACGGACGCAACGTATAAGGACATCGACCAAGCGTTTATTGACGGAATCCTACATGGCGGACTACGTGTCGATTCCGACAAATCCGACACCGATATCATTCAAGAGATTGCTGATCGTATAGCAACTCAACTGATTTCGGATTATAGAGAGGCTATTCTGGCTATTGAAGCGGCCGAGAACAGTACTGACATCCAATATCAACCTGGTGACAACAAGAACTCTGTAAAAAACAATCTGACCTTGAATGAAGACAGTGGTGTAACCACAGTCTGGTCCTCTGACCAGCCGTCGATCATTGCACCAGACGGAACCGTGACCAGGCCTGTTATTTCTCAATCGGGTACTTACGTGAACTTGAAAGCTACCATCACCAAAGACGGGCTTACAAGCGAGAAGACGTTTACCGTTTATGTTATTGCCGCAGATCCTGCTCCTTTAAGCACGTTGGCAGCAGTTGCCGGCAATCAACAAGTGACATTGAACTTCCCTGCGCTAACAGGAGCAACGAACATCGTTGTGGAACAATCTACGGACGGAACTACCTTTGCTCCGGTTAGCCCGGTAGAGACGCTGGATGCCGCTTCAACGAGCGCAACCGTGACCGGATTAACGAACGGAGAGACCTACTATTTCCGGCTAAAAGTTGAATCGGGACTCTACGATGGTCAATCCAATGTCGTCGAAGCTTTACCTTCAGAATCGTTAACCACATTGGCAGCGGATGCTGGCAATCAACAAGTGACATTGCATTTCCCTGCTTTAACAGGAGCAACGAACATCGTTGTGGAGCAATCTACGGACGGAACCACCTTTGCTCCGGTTAGCCCGGTAGAGACCTTGGATGCGACTTCGACGAGTGCAACCGTAACCGGATTAACGAACGGTGAGACCTATTATTTCCGTTTAAAAGTCGAATCGGGTCCACATGCAGGCTTGTCCAATGTGGTCGAATCCATGCCTTCGGAACCGATAACGACCTTATCGGTTGTGGCAGGCCATCAGCAAGTGACACTGAATTTCCCCGCATTAACAGGGGCGTCGAATATTGTTGTTGAACTATCCACGGACGGCATCACCTATATACCGGTTAGCCCGGTGGAGACGTTGGACGCTGGTTCGACGAGAGCAACCATCATCAATCTATCGAGTCGTGAAACCTACCATTTCCGTTTGAAGGTCGAGTCAGGTCCACATGCAGGCTTATCCAATGTGGTCACGATCCGAACAATTGAGCCTTCAGAACCTCCGGCAAATCCGCCGGCAGGGAACACGGAAGTTGTGCAGCCGCCAGCTACAATGAAGCCGGAAGTCATTGTTTCTGATCAAGCCAATGGGGGCAAAGCCGTTCAGGAGAAGATTACGAAGCTCGTCGGAGAGAATTTAAAAGTATCGGGGAAAATCAAATCGGCGACCGGCCAAGAGCTTCATCTGCCGAATATCGTCATGAACCAGGATGGCAGTTTCACGCTTCCGAAAGTCGCGCCTGGCGAGTATACCTTGTCACTGAATGTGATCGCCCCTAACGGCGAAAAATTGGCTGGTCCTGCGGGCAAGCTAAGCGTTGATGGCGATGGAAAGGCAAAGTTATCCGTAGATCTAGTCGATCCGTATGGCACGATTCTCGATAAGGTGACAGGCCAGCCTGTTGCAGGAGTAAACATGCAATTGTATTGGGCCGACACCGAACTGAACCGATCCAAAGGCAGAGTGCCGGGTACGCTTGTTCAATTGCCGGAACTTCCGGATTTTGCGCCGAACAAAAACCATAACCCACAGATGAGCTCGGACAGCGGTGAGTACGGCTGGATGGTTTACGCAGAAGGAGATTACTATTTCCTGGGCGAGAAGAACGGCTATACGATTTTTGACAGCCGGAATGATAAGCGAGAAGAGCGTTTTGGGAATGACAGCTACATTAAAGACGGCATCATCCACGTCGGCGAGACGATCGTCAAATTTAGCTTCTCTGCACAACCGAAAGTGAAGGACTCAGGCGCTCATAGTGCGTATATGGTTGGATATCCTGACGGCACGTTCCAGGCAGATCGCGGGATTGTCCGGTCAGAGATGGCAGCAATCCTGTCCCGTTTGTATGCATCTGCAGCGGGCTCTAATCAAGTATCGTATTTAGATGTCAATGCAAAACATTGGGCTGTGAATGCAATCACGATAGCCACCAACAATAAATGGATGGTCGGTTTCGGCGACAACACGTTCCAGCCGAAGAAACAGATCACCAGAGCGGAATTCGCACAGATCCTCATGAATGTATACCAATGGGACGTCGCCCAGACAAGCACGTATACTGATGTAGCGGGGCATTGGGCTGAAAAAGCCATTGCAACCGCCCAGAAGCAAGGGCTGCTGTTCGATTTCACGGAGGACACTTTCAATCCGGGTCAATCCATTACGAGATTAGAGGTCGTTCGGATTCTGAATCAGTTGCTGGATCGCAAACCTTGGGAAATCAAGGTCGGACCCAAATGGACCGATGTTCCGGAAGATCACATGAATTATTCAGACATTATGGAAGCTTCGATTCCGCATTCATTTGAGCACTTCGAGACTGGAATCGAGAATTGGAAGGAATAGGGGTAGCGGCGAACTATGGTTTTATACAGCCACGGTTTGCCTCCATATCTATGCAAAAAGCCCGCTCAGTGAGCGGGCTTTTTGCATAGTTTTAATGAGAAGGGACTATATTTTCTGTCCTTTCTTCCGCATAGCGCTTTAGTTTTTTTGAAGCGCTCATGGTGAAACAACTCTCGATGTAGTTTCCATTAAGACAACCAGTCCTTCGCTCGGCATTGTTTTTAGCTCTCGTTTTCCATTCCCTGGTATACTAATGACTGGTACTCATACTAATGAATATTAGCGAATACTTCATTATGATTTCACTATTGGTGAACTACAGGAGGATTTATGATACAAGAGGGATGTAACAAGTTTTTCTGGGGATTTTTGTTTATCTTATTTAATTTCAGAATCCAGGGTGTAGATATATTACCGGACATTATCGGGTATATCTTGTTCGCGATGGGATTTCAAGCGCTTGCCGGGTATAGCGAACATTTTGCCAAGGGGAAAATCTTCAATTTGGTTCTAGTGTTCCTGTCTGTATTCACCATATATCAGCAGCCTAATCAAGGGGAAGAGACTCAGATCAATCCGATTGGCATCATTATGGGGGTGGTAACGCTTGTGCTGCTTCTTGTAGTCGTCTATCGTTTGCTAATGGGAATCAAGGACATGGCGTCCAGTCGGAATCGTTCAGATATTATGAAGGAAGCGAGAAGAAATGGAGCTTTTTTCTTGTCTTTCAAATAGCCAGCCTATTTCTATTCGTTCTGATCCTCATCCCACCCTTGTTTATGGTGACGGTTATTGTTATGTTCGTGGTGTCGATTGTTTTAATGGTGTCTTTCATGCGGTTTATGCGGGTGTGTGGCGAGCAGTTATCACATTCTTGAAGATGGACATTCATCGTTAGGAAAAAGTAGGTTGGAGAAGGGTTGACATTGACCATAACAAAAAGACCCAGCAAATGCTGGGTCTTTTAACTATGCAATCCTTACACGCTTAGATCTGATCCTTCGGTGCCAGCTCAATGGCAGAACGGATCGCGGCGAGCATGCTCTTGTCGTCGGCGATGTTCTTCCCTGCAATATCGAAGGCGGTACCATGGTCGACGGAGGTGCGGATGATGCCGCCTTTCAGTCCGACCGTGATGTTCACGCCCTCTTCGATGCCCATGACCTTGACTGGTGCATGTCCCTGATCATGATAGCAGGCAACAACGATATCGAAATCGCCTCTGCCGGCTCTGAAGAATAACGTGTCCGCCGGCAGGGGGCCCACGACGTTAATGCCTTCCTGCTGGGCACGTTCGATGCCCGGCTGCAGTTTCTCCTCTTCTTCGCCGTTGCCGAACAAGCCGTTCTCGCCCGCATGCGGGTTAATTCCGCAGACAGCAACTCTTGGATTGTCGAGACCGGCTTTCTCCAAGGTATCATGGGCCAGCTTGACGACGGTGTACGTTCTTTCCGGGTTGATGCTCTGAATGGCTTCGATCAATCCCATATGCGTTGTGAGGTGAATGACACGCAGATTCGGAGTCGTCAGCATCATCGAGAAGTCTTTCGTGTCCGTGAGATCAGCCAAAATTTCCGTGTGTCCCGGATACAAATGTCCGCCTTGGTGCAAGGCTTCCTTGTTCAGCGGAGCCGTGCAGATGGAGTGGATCTTCCGCTGCTTCGCCAGATCGATCGCTCTAGCCAGGAATTGAAAAGCCGCATCTCCCGCAACCGCGGACACTTCTCCGAATGGGAGGTCAGCGGGAACCAGATCCAGATCGATGACATCTACCGTGCCGAATTCGTATTTGGCCTCGGTCGCATCTTGAATCGCATGTACCTTCAGGTCTGAAGCGATAATGGGCAGCACCCGCTCTAAAATTTTTGCATCTCCGATCACGAGTGGGTTGCAGTTATCGTACATTTCCTGATGGGACAATGCCTTCATAATAATCTCCGGTCCGATGCCTGCCGCATCGCCCATCGTGATTCCAACAGTCGGTTTCATGCTGAATGGCCTCCTTTTAACTTTTGAATCGCATGGATAAATACGTCGGGTTGGCCGAATCCGCCAGCCTTGGTGATGACATATAGCTCATCGTTGCCTAGGAATTTCGAAATCGGCACGCCGATTTCAAGCTCGTCCAGCAATTCAAAACCGCTAATATTCCATTTCATGCAGATCTGTTTAGCGGTATCTCCGCCAGTCATGGATACGCCTGTGAAATACCCGTTCCCGAGCAACTTGGCACAGATTTCACCAATGGCACGTACAATCTCATTACTGACTTCGGTATGATCGAGCCTCTAGCCTCGCCAACGGCACGTGCTTGTTCGATATCACGCTGTTCAGCGGTCGAGTAGAAGACGATATCTTTACCTTCGAGAGCGACGGTCTTTACTTCTTCATATACCCGGCTGATTTCCGCATCGCGCTCGGCTTGCTCGGATACAGCTTTGTAGGAACTGAATGGTACCGGGTAAACATCGGTTTGTTCAAGCAGCTGTTTAAGCTGTGCGCGCGAGTTCTTGTTCACGCTGCCTACGACAGTAAGGATCGGCCCTGGATTGCGCGCGATGGCAAGCTCGACCGAATGGCTGGAAATGCCGTAATGAGCCGGCAGATAGTTGGCAATGCCTGCAGAACCAGCCCATGCGAAACGAAAGTCAAGTTGTCTGGTGATGTGCAGGATTTGCTCTAAATGTGCTTCTTCCGTGGAGTCAACCACCACATACGGAATACGCTGTTTTTTCATTTCGTTCAACTTGATCTCAACGTGGTCTGCTCCAGCATCCAGATCGCTGACTGAAATCATGCCGACGGCATACTTCGTTTGCTGTCGGAGCAAGTCAGGAAGATAGGAATGGGTGACCGGTGTCTTGGGATCGTTAGCGATCTCGGTTTCCGCCAGCGGTATACCATTCAAGTAATGGGTCGCGTTGAGAATGGTGCGATTGTTCTTGGGATAACCCGGGACGATCATCATAAAGTCGGGCTTCACTACGTCATACACGGCATCGATTTCGAGCCCGATATTGCCGCGCATGGTGGAGTCCATTTTCTTAAAAATCGTATCAAATCCGGCTTGCGTTAAAAATTGAGCGGCCCGGCTTACTCGCTGATAAGCTTCTTCCGGGACGATGGAACGGCTATCGGTATCGAAGACGACCGCATCATAATGATGGATGTTGTCTTCGTCCATGTCGAATAACACGCTTGTTTTTAGGCCATGACGAGCGAGTTGGACCCCGCTGTCATTGGCACCGGTCAAGTCATCGGCGATAATAGCTAGTTTCATGCAGTTGCCTCCTCCTAAATAGCTGATGGGATAGAGGGGTTAATCCATACCTCTATGATGTGGGTCTTTGGTTGTATTTCTCCACGCCGCCTGATTTCTCAAGTCGTTTGGACAGGAAACCAATGAAGATGGGCAGAAGAATCGCGGTTGTCACTACGCTTGCGGCAATTTGTACGGTTGCCAGTTCGGCGATGGGAGCAAATGATGCGTTCGCAGCCACAATCGCAGCTGGAGTACCTACTGCATTACCTGCTGTGGAGCCTTCCGAAGCCCCGACGATCGGGTTCCAGCCAATGGCTCTGAATAACAGGAAGCCAATTCCGCCGGTAAGCAATACGGTCAGCACGCCAAGCAAGATACCGCTGAGTCCGCCTTGGATGATGGACGAAAAGTTGATGCCCATACCCAGAGAGAAGGCAAAGAAAGGAACCAGCTTGTCGCTGCCTTTATGCAGCCAATCGGCCATATCCCGGTCCAGGTTTCCGATCACGACACCGACGAGCAGGGGAAGTAGTACCGCAACGAAAGACATCGGCGAGAACATGCCATTAGCAAAGCCCATGGCGCCGAAGATCGAGAGCGCGACCATCGTCAAGAACGGCCCGTCGCTCAGTGCAAGGAAAGGGTAGGCAGCTTTGTCATCTTCTTTCCCGTATTGTCCTGCTAACGCAATATACAGTCCGCCGTTGGAATTCGTCATCGCGGCGATAATGGCGAGCGGGGCAAGACCAAGGAATAATCCATTGGAATCCGCAAACAGAATGGCGATCAAACCTAGTGCCGCACCGATCACCCATTTAAACACCAGCAATGTGACGCCTTTTCCGACGGAAGATCCCGCTGTCTTAAACGTGATTTGCGTTCCGGCAATCAATAAGAAGAGGGCGATGAGCGTACTTGAGCTATTCACGAATAAGGCCTCCGTGAAACCGCCGATCCGCAAAGCGTTTGGTGCAAATGTATTGATACATGCTCCGATGAGGAGAGGAACAACCATCATACCGCCAGGGATACGATCTAATGTTGCTTTGATTTTCATAATATTAGCTCCTTGTGTAATCGTTTTATTGAAGCGTTTGCAGTAATTATAGTAGTCCAAATTGTTTATTTTAGCAACATATAATTTTTGTAAATATTATAATTCCGTAAAAATGTTTAAAATTGCAACATATATGATGAAAAAGAGCGTAAACTTAAAGTTACTCTTTAAGTTTACGCCAAAGTGTGGCTCGATTAATCCCTAATCGTTCTGCCGCTCTCGATTGGTTATTATTTTCCTCATGAAGTACGTGTTGAATAATTTCTTTCTCGATCTCTTTTAGCGTCCCTTCCAGTTGGATGGGGCTTGAGGCGGAATTCCCATCCAGTAGACGCGATAATGTTTCGGCTGAGATTACGTAATCCGCTTCGTTCAAGGCGGCTTGTTTGATGATCTGTTTAAGCTGCCCGATTGTCATACGCGAAGCAGCTTGTCGCAGCAGCTGTAATGCGTCATCCTTAATCTTCACCGCAGTAGTCCCGTATTTCTGATGGTATCGGCTTAAAAAATGCTGAATGAGCGAAGGCAGATCGTCCAAGCGGTCAGACAGCGACGGCATGATGATCGTATTCAGCTTCGCCATCTCGGCTCCAGGTCGGTCAAGCGCCTGCTCGCTAAGCATGAATATGCCAATTCGCCTGTGTTGGCAGGCCTCAATGAATGCTGTGAACCGAGGATCATGAATACCTTGTTCAATATGAAGCAATTCGACATTGCGAACGTTGGACAGCGGAATCTTCTCTAACTGACCCGGGGGAACTTGAGCTGCATCGACCTGTAGCAGCAAGCCGCCTTCCGAGTACAATTGAGAAATGTATTGAACGATGAATGACTTCCCCGTATCTTTCTCCCCGAGCAGATGAATAGGTTCAAGGTGTTTATAAAGGGCTTCGATGTTCTCCAATGTTGAACGCATAGCGGAGGATTCAGCTACGATCGGCTCAGTTAAAGCATCAGTGATTACTTTTATCCCTGGCTGCGTTAATTCATAAGGTTGTTCCTTTTCCAGAGTGTAAACTTTATACGTTGTATGATTCAATGTCGTTTCATACGCCGTGACCGCAAGCTGGAAGTCGTCGACCATAAAGACGTTCTGAATGATGGATTTGTGGAAATCCAAGTTGGTATTGGTTAGGAAAATATGATGATCCGTCAACGGGCTATGGTCGAAATCGGTCAATTGCTCGAATATGATCTCATTCTGATCGTTAAATATGACGAGATTCGGATGTTCCTTCATAACCAGATCGTTCAATATCAACGAGACGACATTGTTTTTGCTAAGGTAGCGATAGATAAGCTGGGCATCCTCAAGGGCTCTTACGATTGATTCCTTGCCGGAATGTATTAACAAACCGTTCAAACCGTATGCCTTGGCTGTATTCACGGTGACCACGTCACCAACAATCTGACGGTAACCGTCGGCCTTCAGCTCTAGTAGTAACCTTGCAACGTCTTCAGAGCTATGTATCGTGTAAACTTTTAAAGGCAAGTCCATCAGATCTATAATCGATTGTGCGCCTGAGGTTATATTGGAAAAGCCGACGATGGCGGTTTTCTCGTTAAACTGGCTCGCTAGTGTCAATGAACGGATCATGTCGTATCCCGAGAGGTGGACGTCAATGACCGGGATGGTCACCGCGTCTTTGATCCGTTGCGCCGTACCGCCGCGACTAATAATTACTTCGGCCCCGTCTTTCTCGGCATGCGCTGCTAATTCGGCTCCTTTCATCAAGTCGCCGACCGCATACTGAATGTCCAGCTCGGGAAAATGGGGAATGCACTCTTGTATTACGGGAATCATTGCTTCATATGGAGCAATCATATGGACGCGTGTACGCATAACTTACCCTGCCTTTACTATAATCATCCAGTCGTATACCCGTATTCACGGAATCAAGATGTTTACTTTTTATTATAGCCAACTTATATCGGAATCGCACCTCGCGAGTATAAGCAGCATGTCCTATGACGAATGCCTATCGGCTATAAGGATCACTACAGATCGGGCTTCCAATGGGATTTTTTGTTCTTTTGCGTAGTACTAGAATCTATTTTATAATAATAGGCTAACATAAACAGCGGTAGGAGGAACCAATGGATTTTATCAGAAACCAACTAGACGGATACGGCATGAGCGAGCAAACGGTGATTTATCTATCCAACATGATCATGGTCCTTTTCATTGCGCTGGTCTCGATTCTGGCTAATTACATCGCGAAGAAGATCGTGCTGAAGACGATTATTCATATCGTCAACAACAATCGGTATACGTGGGACAATATCATCGTGGAGAAAAAAGTGTTCCACAAGCTGTCGCATCTCGTGCCGGCGATCATTATTTATTTCTCGGCGTCGATCTTTCCGGCGTACCAGACCCTAATTGAAAAAGCAGCAATGACGTATATGATCATTGTTACGATCATGGTGTTCAATGCGCTGCTGAATGCGTTTGACGAGATTTATCGCTCGTTTGAAGTGTCCAAGGTCAGACCGATCAAGAGCTACATCCAGGTGGCCAAAATCGTGCTGTTCATTATTGGCGGCATCATTGTCATCTCGAACCTCATCGGCCAGAATCCGCTGATCATTCTCAGTGGGCTTGGCGCCTTGTCGGCGGTTCTGATGCTCGTATTCAAGGATTCCATCCTTGGTCTCGTGGCCGGGGTGCAGTTATCGTCCAATGATATGGTGCGGGTTGGCGACTGGATCGAGATGCCCAAATATGATGCTGACGGCGATGTCATCGACATTACCTTGAACACGGTGAAGGTCATGAACTTCGATAAGACGATCACCATGATTCCCAGCTATGCACTCATTTCGGATTCATTTAAGAACTGGCGGGGGATGCAGGTATCCGGCGGCCGAAGAATCAAGCGGAGCATTTATATCGACACGAGCAGCATCTGCTTTTGTACCCAGGATATGATCGAGGAATTTCGGAAGATCCACTACCTGTCCGACTATGTTGCGAGCCGATTAGAAGAGATTGAGGAGTATAACCTGGAGCATCAGATCAATAGGGATAGCAACGTTAATGGAAGACAATTGACTAATATCGGCGTGTTCCGAATTTATATTCAGGAGTATTTGAAAAATCATCCGAGAATCCATAAGGACATGACGCTCATCGTCAGACAGTTAGCGCCCGGCGATAATGGAATGCCACTGGAAATCTATGCGTTCACGAATGATACGAACTGGGGCATATATGAATCGATACAGGCGGATATCTTCGATCATATCTTTGCCGTTGCCTCGACATTCGGGCTTCGAGCTTTCCAGAATCCAACAGGCCATGATATTGTTCATTTAAAAGAAAGCTCAGATTATGTACGCGAATATGGAAGCTAGGACGCAAATACCATTTCGTTGAAGAATTTGCAAGTGGAAGCATTGCTTCAAGCCCTTGTCTGTCGCACGGCGGATGGACTAGGGTTTGAAGTTTTATTTTTAATATGGTATATGTTACTATATAACCGACAGTCAGTCGGTCGGTATCAAGCAAAGGAGATATATACATGCGAGTTGTAAAACAAGCGGAGGAACGCAGGAATGAAATCCTTGATGCGGCGGACGAACTTTTTGGTCTAAAGGGATTTGACGGCACAAGTACAAACAATATTCTCGAGAAGGTCGGAATTGCGCGGGGGACATTGTATCATCACTTCAAGTCGAAAGAGGATATTATGGACGCGCTGATCGAGCGATATAGTGACCGTCTTCTAAGTGCAGCACAGGAAATTGCCATAGACAAGAGCATACCCGTAGTCGAGCGGCTTACCCGTGTTGTCATGGCACTGAACATAAGTGGTGGAGGCAGCAAAGAAATGATGGAGCATATCCATAAGCCGCAGAATGCGCTGATGCATCAAAAAATACAAAAGGTCATCGTCAATGGTGTGCCGCCGATCCTGACGGAAATCATTCGGGAAGGTATTCAGCAGGGAATGTTCAGCACACCGTTTCCGTATGAATGCATGGAAATGGTGGTGATCTATGCGAATACCCTTTTTGACGATGATGATATGATTACACTCACGAACGAGGAACGCTCTTCACGAATGATGGCTTTTATCTACAATGTAGAAAGATTACTTGGTGCAGAAAGCGGTAGCTTAATGGACGTTATGAAGATGCCTGGCAGTATCTAAGTTGGTCATTCTGTACAACCCCAAATCGGTTGAAAAGCCTGAATCCATGGAGGACTTATGTATTACAGAATCATCCGCAATGATATTTCAAACAGCAAAGGGATCACCTTGACAACCATGATATTTATTGCTGCTGCAGCTATGCTTGTTTCGCTTGCGGCCATCCTCTTTGTCAATCTTTCGGGAGCGTTAAATGAATTCATGACTATGGCGAAAACGCCGCATTTTATGCAGATGCACTCCGGTGAGATCGATCCCAAACAACTTCAGGCTTTTGCAGAGGAAGATACCAATGTCGAGGAATTTCAGGTGCTTGCATTTCTTAACATAGACGGCTCGCAAATACGATTTGGCGATCGTTCGCTTGCGAATAGCGTGCAGGATAATGGGTTCAGTATCCAGAGCGAAAGGTTCGATTATCTCCTGGATCTTGACGGTCGTGTCATAGATGCATCGGATGGAGAGCTTTATGTTCCAATCAGCTACATCAAGGACAGCTACATCCAGGTTGGCGACAAAGCTACCGTGAGCGGGAAGGAATTTACGGTCGCGGGATTCCTGCGAGATTCGCAGATGAATTCCCCGCTAGCCTCTTCGAAAAGATTCTTGATCAGTCCAAATGACTTCGCAGAATTGAAGAATGCTGGCAGCATAGAGTATCTAATCGAGTTTAGATTAAAGGATCTGTCCAAACTCGGCGAATTCGAAACGGCTTATGCCGCGGCGGGACTTGAAGCGAATGGACCCACGGTTACCTATTCGCTTTTCAAAATGATGAACGCACTTTCCGATGGCATGATGATAGGGATTGTTCTTCTTGTAAGCATCCTGGTTGTTGTAATTGCCTTGATGTGTATTCGCCTTACGCTCCTGGCGAACATCGAAGACGATTACCGCGAAATTGGCGTCTTGAAGGCAATAGGGCTGCGTATCAACGATATGAAGAAGATTTATCTTGCGAAGTACGCCGCGATTGCAATGGCAGGCTGCATTCTTGGTCTTGCACTTTCTTTTATGTTCAGAGGTATGCTTCTTGACAATATCCGTCTTCATATGGGGGGAAGCGACAATCGTTCTCTTGCCATCTTGCTCGGAATCATCAGCGTACTGCTTGTATTTCTTGCCATCATCTCCTATGTAAACAGGGTGCTGAGACGCTTTCGGAGAATATCGGCCGCCGAAGCGATCCGGTTTGGCACTTCACAAGAAAAAACCACGGGCGCACAACGTCTGACCTTGAGCGGGAACAGGCTGTTAAGTGCGAATATTTTTCTTGGTGTCAAAGATGTCCTCGCAAGGAAAAAAATCTACGCCACGATGCTGGCCGTACTGATAATCTCTACATTCATCATGATTGTTCCGCAGAACCTCCACAACACGATTTCCTCAAAAAGCTTCATAAAATATATGGGGATAGGTCACAGCGACATGCGCATAGACATTCAGCAGACGGACAATCTTTCGGGAAGAGCCGCTGAAATTATAGACACCATGAACAACGACAATGATATTTCAACGTATTCGAAGCTTGCAACCAAAACTTTTAAGACCAAGGCGGCGGACGGTTCGGAGGAAAGGTTGAAGATCGAACTCGGCGACCATTCCATCTTTCCCGTAGCATATGCTGAAGGTAGAGCACCTGTCGCAGAAGACGAAATTGCTCTTTCCACTATGAATGCCAATGAACTGAGCAAACAGGTTGGCGATACCATTACGTTGGTGATTGAAGGGAAGGAACAAAGACTCACGGTAAGCGGCGTTTATTCGGATATTACCAACGGAGGTAAGACCGCCAAGGCTGTTTTCAGCGACCATTCGACAGACATTATGTGGTACGTGATTTATGCGGAGTTCACGCAACAAACTCCTATCGATCGTAAGGTTGCGGAATATGCGGACAGATTTGATTATGCAAAGGTTTCGGACATTGATGAATATATTGCACAGACATACGGCTCCACCATAAGCTCCGTCGGTAAGGCTTCCAATACCGCAATTGTCGTCGCGCTAATGATAACGGTATTGGTTACATGGTTGTTCATGACAATGCTTGTCGCAAAAGACAGGCATTCCATTGCCGTCATGAAAGCGTTCGGTTTTACAAATTCAGATATTAAGGTGCAGTATGTTTCGCGATCGGCAATCGTTCTGATTGTCGGCATGATTCTCGGCACGTTATTGGCTAACACGCTCGGGGAGATGGTTGCGGGCGCGGTGATTTCTTCCTTTGGAGCGTCGGCGTTCCAGTTTACCGTCAATCCGCTTTCTGCGTATCTGATGAGTCCGATGATGATGGTAGGCTCGGTGCTTATCGCGACCGTGATCGGCACATTGGGCGCGGAACAAATCAAAATTTCCGAGAATATAAAGGAGTAGATTTATGAGGACGTTGGTTATCGGTGATCATATCGTGAAATCTTTCGGCGAGGGCGATGAAAAGCGCAATGTGCTCAACGGAGTGTCGGTTGAAATTAACGAGGGCGAGTTCGTTGCGGTAATGGGTCCTTCGGGTTCAGGCAAATCAACGCTGATGTTTGCGCTGAGCGGGACGGATGGCGTTAACGATGGAAAAATCGTTGTGGACGGCAGGGATTTATCGGAGATGGGGGAGAATGAGCTTTCAGATCTACGCAGAACAACCATGGGATTTGTGTTTCAACAGCCAACGATGCTAAAAAATCTGAATGTCCTCGACAACATCATTCTTCCTGCCATGAGGGACAACAGGAAAAACGTCGCAACAATAACTAAAAAAGCGAGAGCGCTTATGCAAAGAGTAGGTATTGCGGAACTTGAAAAGCGCGACATTACCCAGGTTTCGGGAGGTCAGCTGCAGCGGGCGGGAATATGTCGTGCGCTGATGAACAATCCGAGCATCATCTTCGGCGACGAGCTACGGGCGCGCTCAACACAACATCTGCACAGGAAATGATGGACTTATTTTCCGAAATCAATAGCGAGGGTACTGCGATTATGCTGGTTACGCATGATGCTAAGGTTGCGGCGCGGACGGAGCGTATTATGTTTATGCGTGATGGAACCATCGTAAGCGATTTACGACTTCCAAAGTTTAATGGCACAAATATGGAAGACAGGGTCGAGAAAGTAACCGTGAAGATGAGGGAATTAGGAATATAATGTTAGCGATAGGGGCCTTTTAATAAAAATAGCAGACGCCGGCTTATAGCTGGCGTCTGCTTGTTGTTTAGCTGTTAGAGGGTCCCGTCGCTGCCCTATAAATCCCAGATACGGTACAGAATGACCGTCGCTTCGGCGCGGGTAAGCAGATCTTGCGGTGCCAGAAGGCCGTTCTTGCCGTTTACGATTCCTGACTTTACCAAGATCGCAACGCTGTCCGCTGCATAACCCGAGACGCTTGCCGCATCGCGGTATGCGGTCAAACTTCCACTGCCCGCGGCTGACTTGCCGGCAGCGGATAATGCCCGTGCTGCTAGCGTCATCATATCTTGGCGAGAGATGGGGTTATTCGGTTTGAAGGTACCATCAGCAAAACCGTTCACGATGCCAAGGGAGTGGGCCACGTCCAGCGCACCTCTATAATTAGCGTTAGTTTCTACATCGCTAAAAGTTGCTGTTGGGTTCTCGGAACTCCTCAATTCAAGCGCTCTTACCAGAAGCGTAACGAAGTCGGCTCTGGTGATGGACGTCTCAGGAGAGAAACGGTTCTCGCCACACCCTCGACGACATCGCGTGCTGCCATGTGCTGAATGGCCTGCGCAGCCCAAGGGACACTCGCCAAATCCCCGAAACTGTGGGATACATAGGCTACCGCATAAGTACCGAAGTGAGTGGTTTGGAAGACCACTGCCCCGGAGGATGCGTTATACTGGCTGTTAGGTATAGGAGAGATTCTGCCATCGCTGTCGATGTACCAAGCAACGATCTGATGGGCAAGCTCGCCAGCGGTCGATGTGTAAGGAATTTCTACCGTTACGGGTGCTTTGGGATTACTCCATGCAATCACGCGGTCGCCTGCAGTCAGCTTCAGATGGATCACCGGACGGCTGCCGATTCGTTCACGGTCCACTGAATTTAATTCCACTACCGTATCGGTCTCGATATGGATGGATACCTGTTCTGTGTTGACTGTTACATTGGATAACATGTTGCTTGGAATATGAAGAATTCCGCTTTTCGTCTTTAGTACAAGCGCAAACGCTTCTTGACCTCTTAGGCTGTGACTTGGCAGTTGTACTTCATACGAGTGAACACCCGTTGGTGTTGATGTCATTTCGATCACGATTTGCTTCTTGCCACTAACAACGGAAGTCGCTTGCTTGAGCGCTTGGTTCAGAGTATCGCTCGAAATGGTACCTAAGGCGTGGCCGTTGACTACCTTCACTCCCGGCTTGATCGTTGCCACGCCATCTGCGCTGACGGTGATCTCCGATGGGCTGCCTGCACCATTGCTGCCGCTATTGCTGTTACTGCTGCTATTGTTGTTAGTCCCGTTACCGTCGTTCCCGCCGCCTGGGTTATTCCCGCCTGGATTTCCAGGTTTACCGGTCAGGGTAAGCACGCCGAACACGGACGGATCCTGATAGCCGTTGCCGGTCGTATCATTCCACGCGGCCACACTTTGGCGAGCGCCGTCCTTGGCGTCGTTAACCTGAACGTCGAAGCCGATCTTAACCTCGTTGGCTGGCGTGATCGATTTGAATGGAATTCTGGCTTCAATTGTATAGTTCGTGCCTGACACATTCGCGGCTGAGATGAAACCTGCTGCGATGCCGACAGGATTGAATGACGTCTCATTGTCAAAATTGACGCGGTATTGTCCGTCATCATCTTGATAGAAGGTTGTTTTGGCGTTGTTCTCATCGATGAAGATTTCAACCGAATCCTGCTCCCAGACGTTCGCGCTGGATTTATCGAGCTGAGTGTCGCTGACCTGGATCAATACATACAGATTCTCATCGTCCCAGAGCGCTTTCGCGACGCCGGTCGCTCCCTGCCAAGCCATCTGATACTGGTTGACTGCCATGGCGGGCGCTTGGCTCCAAATCGAATCAACGACTCCGTCTATGGTTGGCGTGCCATACACGGCCGTAGAATGATGGGCATCTCTGGAATCGGGCTTATGTTCTTTGATGAAGGTATCAGGATCGATGACGCCGTAATAAGCCGGTTTGGCTTGCAAATTCTTATCGAATAGCAGCGGGTTGGATGCGGCACGCCAGCTCGTGTTGTCATCCATGCCCCAGAAGGTGACGCGGCTGATGTGATCCGCATGATCACGGAAAATATTCATTAACTGGGCGTACAGATACCCTTGCGCATTGGCAAGCTGCTCCGAGAGCTGGTAGTTACTGCCGGCTTGAATGTCCAGCTCGCTAATCGTGACTTCCACGCCCAGGGAAATAAATTTCTCCAGCGAGCGTTTCACATTCTCCGGATTGGTATTGACATTGTAGTGTCCCTGCATGCCCACGCCGTCGACCAGCTTCTTGCCAGGATGGTCGACCGCATACTTGTCGTTCATCGCCTTCACCATCTGATAGATAGCCTCGGCTTTGTTCTGGTTGTCTTCGTTGTAATCGTTGTAGTGGAGTTTAATGTCCCATTCGATGATCGTCCAGTACTTCTCTTGCGGCCAGGAACGCTTGCTCTACATAATCCGGACCTATGGTTGATACCAAGGCGATTGCCGGAGCGATCCTTGCCAGTTGGCCGGATTCGGCGGATTATCGCTCATCGCTTCATTGACCACGTCCCAGGAGATCACCTTGTCGCCCGAAGTGCTCCATAACCGTGCGGATATGCGTCCGTAGGTTTGCCAGCGCTTCGTCACGACTTAATGGCACGGTGTTTCCTTGCCCATCCTGCGTTGTATTCATCCACACCGGAGACTGCTGATGCCAGACGAGCACGTGACCGTGCATCTGCATTCCTTCGTCCAGCACTTTATCGACCATGGCGTCCGCCGCGGCGAACGTGAAGTTGCCTTTCGTTGGCTGCATTGCATCCGGCTTCATCGCATTGCCGGCCGTGGCGACGTTGTGATGCATGGATAACAACTCTAGTCTTACACCTTCCAAGTCCTCCGCCGTAATCGCGTTGCCGATCAGAAAATCGTCTTGATACGCTTGCTTGATCGGAATCAGGTCTTTCTCGATTTCAATGGGCCCTGCACTGGTTTTTTCAAAGCTAATATCGTCGATATAAAAGGAGGCCGTTGCATTATTTGAACTTTCGATATAGATGGTCAAGTATTCATCACCGACGCTGTTATATCGGTAGGTTCCTTCGAACTGCACCCAGCCGTCGCTGGTGCTGATTGTTTTGGGCGCAAGGGCCACGTAGTTCGCGCTGCTTCCGCTGCCGACTTGGGTGGATAACTGCAGCTGCGAGCTGGTGGGCTCAATCAATTTGACCCATGCCGATACTTTGTATTCGCTGCCTTTGTCCACGTATTTCTCTACTCGCAAGGACGGACCATGCCACGAGGTGGTGCGGCCTTCGACTTTCAAGGCATGCGAACCACCCGGTGTACGGTTGGCTTCATTGGTGACCGTTAACGTTTCCGTACCGGCTCTGCCTTCAAAACCGCCAGTTGACTGGTCTTCAAAATCAATGGTGGCAAAAGGTAAGGCGGGGTCTCTTGGTTGCTCTTCCTCACTGCCACCGGACGATGTTTTCTTGGTGATGCGCATGTCTCCGACGTAGAAGGGCACCGTCTTTCCCTTGCTCTCGGATTTCACCCGTATCGCTATATTTTTGCTTCTATCCACGGTCAATTCTTTACTAAGCAAGGTTGCGCTTCCTGCCTTGAAGTCCCCTTTAATCTCCCAATCGTAGCCTTCCACCGTCTGAAGCTGTGCCTGAGCTCCACTCGGCACATCTACATTGGCGTCCACATAGACGGATGCAGTTACCGTATAGGTATCGCCATTAACCAAACCGGTGTCGACGAATTTAAAGTCAATCCCGTCCCAATCGTTCGTCCTGTCGCTGATATACAGGGCGTGTCCATCTTCATTGCCGTCAAATATTTTGTTCGATACGAGCGTCAAAGTCGGGCTCCCGGCCTGCACGGCTTTGCCCTGCCCATCTGCAAAGGTCTCGTGGTATATCGTTTCGGTATGATCCTCTCCTTGCGCATCTGCGCTAACGTTCCAGGCTCCTAGACCCGATGGA
Organism: Paenibacillus sp. JCM 10914; assembly: GCF_001315105.1. GTDB lineage: Bacteria > Bacillota > Bacilli > Paenibacillales > Paenibacillaceae > Paenibacillus_AQ. The sequence goes on from NZ_BAZR01000005.1 coordinate 21,249, forward strand.
ATGAGTAAAGCCGCCGCGAGCATGGCCGAGATGACTTGATGGATCCTGTTTTTCATTTATTGTCCTCCCCTTGACTATATTCGCCGTAATTTAAGCGCTTTCATGAATTTGAATGTTACCTCCTTTCCTCCCGAATTGTACCATCCTGTCATAGGCGAGTCTTTTTGCAAATTAAAGATTATACTTTGTTTTTTATATATCATTCGCGATTGACGGCGTTACCGTTAGCCGATAAGTTAAACATGAAGATAGACAGAAATGATGGTCACTGGGGGCGCTTATTGTGAAATTAATCCGAAGTCCGTGGAAGAAAATCGTGTTGAATCGGTTGATTTTATCCTTTATCTGCATTTTGCTGCCGCTGTATTCACTGGCTATTGTCATTTATAACTGGGGGATTCAGACGCTGAAGACGGAGATATCCAGCTCGATGACCTCGCAGGTGTCGCAATACTTCGCGGGACTTGAGAACGAGTTCAGCCGCATCCTCGATCTGCAGCTCGATGTTTTGACGGACAACAATTTGAATGCGCTTGCAAGCATCCCGGAATCGATGAACGCCATCGAAAAGGTGCAGAAGATATTAGCCTTGCAGCAGCGGCTGAACGCGATCCGCAACAGCAGCGCCTACATCAAGGAAGTGCACGCCTACATTCCGTCGATACAGAAGGATATCTCGGCATTAAGCGTGTCGGATTTCAATCGCAAGAGCTACGTCGAGCATATGAAAATGTCGGGTTTGGATGAGGTGCAGGTCGTGAACATGCAGGGGAGCATGTACATGGTGGCCGCCTACCCTTATGTATTGCCGATGAGTGAGCGCGAACCGATCTTCATCGTCGCCATTGAGCTGTCGCTGGACAACCTGCAAGATGCGCTGCATACGATGCGCAGCGTACCCGAGGAGGGACTGATCTTCAGCAGCCCGCAGTTCATGCTTGCGACCAGCCACGAGACGGATTTGAACGAGACGATGGTGCAGCAGATCGGTCAAGGCCAGGTAGACGACGTTGCTCAGGTTGTCCGCTATGACGGTCAGCGATATTTGAGCGTGAGCACGGCATCGAGCTTTTTCGGTGCGCTGCTGATCAAATATGTGCCGGAAAGCGCCGTATTTCAACCGCTGGAGAAGTTCAGGAACTGGTTTTTGTTGTTCGCGGCCGTCTCCTTGGCGATTATCGTCATTTATTCGTTGTATGTCTACCAGTATATTCATAAGCCGCTGGCCTTGTTGGTCAAAGCGTTTCGCAAAATAGAGATCGGTGACTTTAGCGAACCGATTCGTCATGAGAGCCGAGATGAATTCCAATATATCTACACCCGATTTAACGCCATGCTCGATAACCTGAAATCTCTGATCGATCAGGTGTACAAGCAGCGGATAATGACGCAGAAGGCCGAGCTTAAACAGCTGCAATCCCAGATTAATCCTCACTTTTTGTACAACAGCTTCTTTATCTTGAATACGATGACCCGCCTTGGCGACTATGAGCAGGTAGAACGGTTCGCGAACCAACTCGGCGAGTATTTCCAGTTCGTGACGCGCAACCATTCGGACGAAGTGCCGCTCGGCAGAGAAGTGCAGCATGCGAGGGTATATGCCGAAATACAGGGGATGCGATTTGCGAACCGCGTCACCGTCGCTTTCGGAGAATTGCCGGAGAATTCAGGTCATGTAATGGTGCCGCGGCTGATTCTGCAGCCCCTTATCGAGAACGCATTCGGGCATGGCCTGGAGCAGAAAGCGACCGGGGGCAGGCTGGACGTGCGGTTTGAGAAAACGGATCATGTCATCCGATTGATTGTCGAGGATAACGGTCAACAGCTCGATGATGAAGGGCTTAAGTCAATCCAGCAGAAATTGGAGATGCCGGGTGAAGCCGAGACGACGGGGCTGATTAATATTCATCAGCGGATACGGTTGAAATTCGGTCCGGACAGCGGGTTGACGTTATCGCGTAACGAATGGGGCGGCGTGAAGGCGACCATTACAATTCAATGATAGACAGAGGGGGTTGGAGCAATGTATCGACTGCTCGTAGTGGATGACGAGGCGATCATCGCAGACGGATTAAGCGAAATTTTGCAAGGAATAACGGATTTGGAACTGGACGTGTATAAGGCGTACTCCGGGACGGAGGCGCTCAAGCTGTTTGACCGGACGCGCTTTGATATCGTGTTGACGGATATCCGCATGCCGGAGATGGACGGTCTGCAGTTGTTGGAAGAGATCCGCTATAGGTGGCCCAAATGCCGCGTGATCTTCCTGACCGGATATGATGAATTCTCGTACGTATATACGGCGATTCAGCATGAGGGCGTGAATTATCTACTGAAGACGGAGGGCTACGATAAAGTGATCCAGACCGTTACGCAGGCCGTATCCGATATGGAGGCGGAGTGGAGTGCGGAGACGCTGCTGATAGAAGCTCGGGAACAGTCAGACAAGGCAAAGGAGTTGTTACGCAAGGATTTTTTATACGGGGTGTTAAAAGAACGGATTGACACAAGCGAGGTGACCTCGCGCCAATTCGCAGAATTGGACGTTCCGCTGTGTGCACAGAATCCCGTCATGCTCTTGCTCGGCCGGGTCAATCGGACATCGGGCAGCATGACGTATTCGGGAAAAATCAAACAGCTGTACCATATTAGAACCGTTGCCCGATCCTACTTATCCTCGCATGCGGTGTTCGTTGATTTCGCCCATGAGCAAGATGATCTCGTCTGGCTGCTGCAGCCGCTAAGGGGCAGTGCGGACCTAGTGGATGCGGAACTCAGTGAGGCATGGTCAAGGCTGTCGGCATTTCTGAAAGGCAGTCTGGAGATGGTACAGGCAGCCTGTAAGGAATCAACGGGCTGTGAGCTATCGCTTGTCCTGGATGATGAGCCGGCCGCATGGCCGGCCGCTTGCGAACGATTCGCCCAGCTTCATATGCTGATGAATTATCGCATCGGGCGGTCACATGGGCTGATTCTCGGCAAGCAGGCGGCAAGTCATAGCCAAGGGACGGAATTTCAGAAGGGGAACAAGCTGCGCATAGCCTCGGCTGTATTGGATGCTCTTGCCGAACGGCTGGCACTCGGCAGGAAGGACGAGTTTGACAGGATACTGGAGGAGGCTGCGGCGGAACTGCGCGAACTGAATAGCATGCACCATGTGCATGCTCAGGAAATGTATTACGCAATTGCCTTGATTCTCTTCGCTCATATCAATCGCTGGCAGTTATCGGAAGCGCTGACCCAGATCGTAGGGCTGCACAAATTAATGAATCCGACCGAGCATGAGTCGTGGCCGGCTGCGATCGCTTATTTGGGCAAGGTTGCCGATGCATTGTTTCGGCTGCAGAATCAGGAAGAAGAGCGAAGGGCTATCAGAATCGTCTCGATCATCCAGCAGCATATTCAGAACCATCTCCACGATCCCCATGAGATTTCACTCGTTCGGCTGGCCGAGCTGGCCTTTTTTAACCCTTCCTATCTGTCGAGGTTGTTCAAGCAGGTGACCGGCATCAATGTGTCCGAATATATCGCGGCCGCTCGCATGACGAGAGCCAAGCGACTATTGGAAGAGCCTAGCCTGAAGATACAGGAGGTCTCGGATCGGCTTGGATACGGTACGGCGACGAATTTCACGCGCTCGTTCCGCAAGGCAACGAATATGACGCCACAAGAATATCGGACATCGATCATGAACAAGTAAATTGCTGATCGGAATGTCAAGCAAGGAATATTGTTGAATTACGGGCGTAAGCGCTATCATAAAAAGCGTAAGATCTATGCGTTACACTCTGGGGGGAGGATCATTGAACATGAAACGCAGAACCAATATGGTTATCGCTTTAACAATGGCGGGTATGCTCGCGTTGTCGGCTTGCGGCGGGGGATCAAGCAATAACGGCAGTACGGCGGCTCCGGAAAGTCCACCGAGCAGCACCGAGCAGCCAGTCGATCTGTCTGGAAAGTACGAACCACCTATCGAAGTCTCGGCATGGCGCTACACGGAGTCCACGTACAAGTACGAGAATGGCGACTCGATCGGCAGCAACATTTACACGAAAGCTTACCAAGAAGAGCTCGGCATTCATTTAAACTACAAATGGACGGTTCCAATCGAACAGTTCGAGCAGAAGATGAACGTATCCATCGCTTCCGGCGATTTGCCGGACATCATGTGGCTGACGAACAAGCAGCTTACGGATTTGGCCGACAATGATATGCTCTATGATTTGACCGACTTATACGAGCAGTATGCAACACCGCTCGCCAAGGAGATTCTGCAGCAGGATCAGAAGGCGTTCGACACGGCCAAAATCAACGGCCGCCTGATGGCCATTCCGAAGACCGCTTCTGCGGTAGACGGTCTGCCGATCCTGCACGTACGTACGGATTGGCTGGAGAAGCTGAGTCTGCCAGAGCCAAAGACGATGCAGGATCTCGTAGATATTGCCAAGGCATTCGTGACGCAAGATCCGGATGGCAACAATCAAGCCGACACCATCGGTCTCGGGTTGACGAAGACGTTCCTCACGGATAACCATTTCGGTACGGCGGGCTTCTTTGCCGGCTTCCATGCATATCCGCAGAAGTGGACGACAGATGATTCCGGCAAGTTGGTGTACGGCAGCATTCAACCGGGCGTGAAGGAAGGCTTGCAATGGCTGCAGGATATGTATAAGGAAGGGCTGCTGGACATGGAATTCGGCGTTAAGGACCGCGCCAAGGTAACGGAATCGGTCGCCAGCGGCAAGCTGGGCATGTTCTACGGTGGTATGTCTTCGCCGGGTGCCGTCATCCAGGATAACGCGACGAATGATCCGAATGCGGAGTGGAAGGCGTTCGCACTTGTATCTGCCGATGAAGTGAAGGCGATGCCGATGGGCAAAGTGCCGGTCCAGCTGTATTACGCCGTGAGCAAGAAGAGCAAACATCCGGAAGCGATCATGAAGCTGCTCAATTTCAGCATGGAGGGCTTCGCCCCGGATGCACCGGCGGACACCGGCTTTGGCTTTAGCCCAAGCGGCCTCCCGGTATACTTGTATAACTTTATCGGACCGGAGCCGGCGATGAAGAATCTGAATGCCCATCGTAACGTGCTCACAGCACTGGAGTCGAATGATCCATCTTCGTTGTCGTCGGAAGAGAAGACCTACTACGACAAGATTGTCGATCATCGTGCCGGCAATCGGGAGAACTGGGGACAGGATCGCATCTTCGGAACGCCGAGCAGCTTCGATGTCATTGAACAGTATGTCGACGAAGACAATTATCAGCTCGATGGCTTCTACGGCGGTTCAACGCCGACGATGGTCGAGAAGTTCGCTTCGCTTCAGAAGCTGGAGGAAGAAGTGTTCACCAACATTATTATGGGTCAATCGATCGATTCCTTTGATAAATTCACGGAGGATTGGATGAAACTTGGCGGGGAGCAAATTACGAATGAAGTCAATGAGTGGGCTTCCAAGTTGTAATCTCGCTGCATCGATTGTGGCATAAGTGCGATGGGGAAAGCATTCAAGCGGCTTTCCCCATCTTTATTCCGGAAATGAAGCGGGAGGTAACATCATGTCTTGGAAGAAGATCCTGCAAGAAATGCCCTTGCACATCATGTTAATACCAGGCGTTATTCTGACATTAATATTCAGTTATGTGCCGATGGCCGGCATCGTGATTGCCTTCCAGAAATTCCAGCCAGCCAAAGGCGTGTTCCGCTCGGACTGGATCGGGTGGGAGAACTTTGAATATATGTTGAATCTGCCAAATTTTACGAGCGTGTTATGGAACACCGTATTTATCGCCGTATTGAAAATCATCGCCGGCCTAATCGTACCGATTACCGCCGCGCTTATGCTAAACGAAGTGGCGAAGGCTTATTTCAAGCGTACGGTGCAAACCGTCATCTATTTCCCGCATTTTCTATCGTGGGTCATTCTCGGCGGCATTGTGATCGACATCTTGTCGCCTTCCAGCGGCATCGTTAACCAATTCCTCGGTCTCTTCGGGATCAAGCCGATCTTCTTCCTTGGGGACGAGAACTGGTTTCCGTTCACGCTCGTCATTACGGATACTTGGAAGCATTTTGGTTATGGAACGATCGTCTATCTGGCTGCGCTAACGGCAATTGACCAGTCCTTGTATGAGGCTGCGGTGGTCGACGGAGCGAACCGTTGGAAGCAGACGCTCTATGTTACGCTTCCCGGTATGATGCCAATCATTACGCTGATGACCGTGCTTAGTCTCGGGAACGTGCTGAATGCGGGCTTCGAGCAAGTGTTCAACTTGTACAGCCCGATGGTCTATAGTACAGGCGATATCATTGATACCTTTGTCTACCGGATTGGGCTGCTCGATGCGCAGTATGGTCTGGCAACGGCCGTTGGCCTGTTTAAGTCGGTGATATCCTTTGGTTTGATCGTATTGTCGAATAAGCTCGCGAGCGAATATGCCGGGTACCGGGTGTTCTAAGGAGGAATCAGCATGCACAAACTTTCAATGGGGCGCCGAGTATTCCTCATCGTTAATTATACTTTGTTAGTCGTTGCCGCTTTGTTATGTATCCTGCCGTTGATTAATGTGCTGGCCGTGTCATTCAGTTCCAAAGCGGCGGCAGCTGCCGGCTACGTCAAGCTGTGGCCGGTCGAATTCACGTTAGCTTCTTATAAGTACGCGCTGTCAAAGCCCGAATTCTTGGACGGTTTCCTCGTCTCACTTAAACGCGTGGGTCTCGGATTTATCGTGAATATGCTGCTGACGATCCTGACGGCTTATCCGCTCGCAAAGGAACGGTCGGCGTTTCGCTTTCGCCATATTTACGCCTGGTTCTTCATCGTGACGATGTTATTCAGCGGCGGCCTGATTCCCACCTATATGACGATTAAGGAAACGGGACTGCTCGATTCGATCTGGGCCCTTGTGCTGCCAGGCGCGGTTCCCGTGTTTAACGTCATTCTGTTGATGAATTTCTTCCGCAACCTGCCAAAGGAAATTGAGGAGGCTGCCTTGATTGACGGGGCCGGGCATTGGCGGATTTTATGGCGGATATTCTGTCCGCTGTCCTTACCGGCACTGGCTACCATCACATTGTTTACACTTGTGAATCATTGGAATTCCTGGTTCGACGGGCTGATCTTCATGAACTCACCAACAAACTATCCACTGCAGAGCTATCTGCAGACGGTCATTATTACGCCGGACCTGAACGCCGTGTCGGGCAACGAACTGGTGGATATGAGCGAGGTGTCTGACCGCACCTTCAAGGCAGCCCAGGTATTCTTGGCGGCATTGCCTGTGCTGGTGGTGTATCCGTTTTTGCAGAAATACTTCATGAAAGGTCTCGTTATGGGTAGTGTGAAAGGCTGAAGCGTTAATTACCTGATCAGTGTTGGGAGGTACACATAGATGCTTGAAGGTTATGAACAAGTGGATGCACCGGATACGGGCGACAACATCATTCCATCTCTGCACGAGGCATTTGCAGATTGCTTCCCTGTGGGAGCGGCAGTGAGTCCGGAGGTATTGGAATCAGCGGGTCCGCTCATCGCTCGCCATTATAACAGCTTGACCGCCGAGAATCATATGAAGCCGATCGAGCTTCAACCGGAGGAAGGCGTCTACACGTTCGAGAAGGCCGATCTTATCGCTAATTTCGCAAGAGTGCACGGCATGCGCCTGCGAGGCCATACCCTGGTATGGCATCACCAGACCCCGGACTGGGTATTCGCAGGACCGGATGGTCAGCCTGCTGCGCGAGAGCAGTTACTATCCCGGATGAAGGCGCATATAGACACTGTCGTTGCGCGATATCGCGGTACGGTTTATGGTTGGGATGTCGTGAATGAAGCGATCCACGATAAAGGAGTGGAGCTTCTGCGTCGAAGCCGATGGCTTGAACTGGTCGGCGAAGATTATATTCAGAAAGCCTTCGAGTTTGCGCACGAAGCGGATCCTGACGCGTTGCTGTTCTATAACGACTACCATGAGACGGTTCCAGCGAAACGGGAGAAGATTTATACACTTGTCAAAAGTTTGCTGGATCGCGGTACGCCGATTCATGGAATCGGCTTGCAGGCGCACTGGAACATGTACGAGCCATCGCTGGAGGATATTCGCGCAGCTATCGAGAGATACGCTTCCCTTGGCCTGAAGCTGCAATTCACGGAGCTGGATCTCCCGATGTTCGGCAGCGACGACAAGCGCAGAGACGTTAAGCGGCCTACGGAAGGGATGATTGAACAGCAGCGGCTGCGATATGCCCAAATTTTCGACCTGTTCCGTTCATACAAGGACGTCATCAGCGGGGTGACGTTCTGGGGGGCGGCGGATGATTATACGTGGCTTGATCACTTCCCGGGGAAAGAGCGGAAGACTTGGCCGATGCTGTTTAACGACGCGCACGAGCCCAAGCCCTGCTTCTGGTCGGTGGTTGAGAAGTAAGTAAAATAACCAAGGTTCTCCAGCTTAACCTGGAGAACCTTGGTTATTTGCTATAACGGATCACCTTCGTCATTAGGTACACCCGTATTACCTCAACATCCTACTTATAACTATCCGTTTCCCGTTCGTTGTATTTGCCATCGCCATCGTGTTGCGATTGTTTGCGGCGGTCATTTCGTGCCTGCTGCTCTTGCTGCGCTTCCAGGCTGTTTACCGGCGTATGTTCCAGATCCTTAACCGTATTGACCAGGTTTTTGTCAGGATGATTCGTACTCATTGGATCGTTCCTCCTTGTTGATGGTAATAAGTGATGGCACTTATTATGTATCCGTCCGGGTGAGGTTATTCGCACGGTTCTGCTACTTACTTTTTGACTTCCTTCTCCACGATGACCTCGATCGTCTTGCCGTCGGACAGAAGCAGAATGTTGCCGTTCAGAGCGGTCGAGACGGTGGTGGCCCCGTTCTTCTCATAGCGCTGCTTGACGTCCAGATTTTGAAAAATATTGGCGCTGAGCACCGCGATCTCCGGTGAGGTCGCTTTGACGAACGCAGGAGATGAAGAAGTCTTGTCCCCGTGATGAGGCGCATGGACCAGATCGGCGTCCAGCACAGCTTCATGACGCTCAACCAGATCGTATTCCCCGGATTTATACAGATCGCCCGCGAACAAGAAGATTTTCTCGCCATAGTATACTTTCAATACCAAGGAATGATTGTTGAGATTCTCTGTGGACCACGCTTCGTATTTGTCCGGTGACGTGCCTTTCTCCGGGTTCAGCAGCTCTATGCGAACATGTTCTCCGATGTGAAGCTCATCCCCATCCTCTATGTAATGGAGCGGAATTTGCTGCTGCTCAATCAGATTCATGACGGTACGGTAGGTCTCGGTCGTATGCGCAAGGTTCGGCATATAGAAGCCGCCGATCTTCATCGTCTTCAGCAAGGACGTATAGCCGCCCATGTGATCGTAATGCGGGTGCGTATTGATGGCGTAATCGATCCGGGTAACGCCAAGCTTGTCCATGTATGCTTCCAATTGATCGCGCGTCGCCGGAATGCCGGAATCGATCATGATGTTGAAGCCATCCGGCGTTTGTAGGAGAATGGCATCCCCGGATTTCTCTTCGGAGTCCAGGAAGAAGTAACGAATGGATAGCTTATCCTTATGTGATTCGGTATCGAATACATCGGCGATTTGGATTGTCGGTCCAGAACCGGTTACAGGGCTCTCATTCGATGCATCGATTGAGTTGCTGGCTGGAGAGGTAGTGCCAGAAGCGCCGGCATTCTCTGGAGGATTAGAGCATCCCGCCAGAATCAATACCATTAGAAGAGCAAGCGTGAGGAGTCCCTTGGTCCCGCTGCGCAGCTTTATCATTTTCATCATATTAAGCAGTCCCTTCGTTGCCGAGTCGGCTGGTAATCTTGAAGTCATCTTGCAAATATGGCTGCATGCGCTGCGCCATTAACTTGTAGCCTTCGGCATCAGGATGTAGCTTGTCGGACAGCAAAGCCTGATCGGCCGCACCGAAAATATCGAGCCCGTCAACATAGAACAATTGATGATCTCCATGATTCCGCAGTATTTCATATACCTCGCGCAGCTCTTCGCGGATCTTCACCAGGTTCAGACTGACTTGGTTCTCCTCCGCTTCACGTTCTGGCGCGAATATCGGCGACATCAGCAGGATCGGAATATTCAGATGCTTCTCGCGGATCGTCTGAATGAATCCGATGACGCTGGATTTAAACGTGCGCGGCCCCAGGCTGGCCTGCCCCATGATATTGATGCCAAGACATAAAGAGATGAAGTTGGCCGGAAGATCGCGAATCATTCGTGCAACCATCGGTTCAAGATGACAATTAGCCGAATAGCCGAGACAGGTCAGGTGCAAATCCAGGTTCTGTGCAACCAGCGCAGGCCATGTCTGCGAAGGGCTGGCGGCTGCCTTGCATTGTGTAATCGAACTGCCGTACGTAACCCAGCGCGGCCTAGTGTCTGCGAAATAGGAGAAGCTGGCCTTCGTCTCAATGGCTACTTGTTGAATGCAGACGCTTTGTTTCGGTGACAGATAGATTTCGATCAGCTTTTCGATTGCCGGTAGTGAGTTCCAGGTTACGCTGGTTTCTCCCGGAATAGCCGTGAGCGCAGCGTGCAGTCGGCCGTCAATCAAGCAGTCGAAGCTGACTTCTTGTTCACTTTGAACGAAGCAGACTTGTACGGAGGTGGAATCGCTCTGAAATGCCATGCGCACCCCGGCGGGGACAATAGCCTCGCCGCCAATGCCGTTCGGCGGAAATAATGCAAGTTCACGATAGGGGATGCGCCACGGACGGAAGCCGTCATTATTCATCTCTACGCTAATTGCACCGTGGAATAAAGCTTCGTTGATCGTTATTACGTTCAAATGGGTTCACTCCTCACGAGAAATAGTATGCAGAACCCGGCAAACGAAAAGAGAAGCCTCTGCACCTAGACCTTCAGAAAAAAGGTTTAAATGATGCAAAGGGCTTCTCATATTCTCTGCCCGATATTTTGTAATTAACTCTCATAGTACACGCAACCCTATGGGAGCACAAGTCATATTCTGAGAAGTGACCTGTCCATAACTGGACTTTATGAATCTTTTCGTAATCCAGGCGAATGAGATGATACAATATGGTTCTAAAGCTTGTTGAAGGAGTTGTAATGATGGTCAATACACGAGTGCAATCTCTGGAACGAGAGACCACGATGTTGGTGGGTCTCTCCGTAACCGTCTCGCTCAATGAGGATCTGGAGAACGGCGTTATCGTACAATTGCGTGAAGGCTTAGTGGAAAGCTTGCATAGGATACCCAACCGTGTGGGAGACGGAATTTATTTGGTACAGATTTATCCGGATGGCGAATGGACTCCGGACGTACCGTTTCAAAGCATAGTTGCCGTTGAAGTTCATGCTATGGGAAAGCTTCCGACTGGGTTTACCCAGCATACGTTACCGGCTGGAGTCTATGCCAAGGTGATTCATACAGGGCCTGAATCGCAAATCGGAGAAACGTATGACTTTATTCAAAGTCAGGATATCGCGAGTGCAAGGCCATTTGATTTTGAATATTGGACCGATGTTCATTCGGTTGACGAAGAGGCATCGGTAATCGATATTTATTTGCCGCTGGAGGCGCAGGAGTCATCGTAACCAACAGCTGACTTCTTCTGCTCGATATAGCAATACAATCCACCTTGCTATTTCCTCTAACTTGCGCTATAATAAGTTTATTGGGATTTTGACCTTAGATTCACATATTGCAGAGGGTTATTATTTTGATTATTAACCTTGTGTAATATGTGAATTTTTTGTTTTTAACCAAAAATGAGAAAATCATATAAATTTTGGAGGTGTTTCTATGCAAACAGGAACAGTAAAATGGTTTAACGCAGATAAAGGCTTTGGTTTCATCGAGGTTGAAGGCGGCGAGGATGTATTCGTACATTTCAGCGCAATCACGGGCGATGGCTTCAAGTCTTTGGACGAAGGTCAACGCGTGGAATTTAATGTTGTCCAAGGTAACCGCGGACAACAAGCTGAGAACGTTGTAAAAATCTAGTTAGCTAAAGAGATCCCCGAACGAACCTATCGTTTGGGGATTTTTTTATAAATGCAACATGCGTGGGCTTTATAAATTGTAACATGAGGAGGAAGGTTTCATTGTCATATTCATGGAATAGGCCACTGGAAAATTTGCCGGAAGAAATGACCGCCATCTGGTCCTGTACGAAGGAAGGATGTAACGGATGGATGCGGGATAATTTCTCATTCAAGGAAGTGCCCATCTGTTCACAGTGCAAGTCGTCCATGATCAGCAGCAATAAAATCTTACCGATACTCATATCGTCCGATCAACAGATTAAGCTTTATCGCAAAAATCAGCGCAAAGATACGAAATCGTAAGGTTCGATACGTACGTCTTCCGCTGGTACTTTGTATTCATTAGCTGCGAAAGGTTGCGGATCTAATGCAAGTATTTGAGGATTATAATTTGAAGGTGAAAAAGACGTTTAACGCGACCAGCAACGAAGAAGTGTTAACGGTTTCCGAGGCAGGGCAGCGGCTCGGTTTGTCCAAGGATCAGATGAAAGACTACGTCGATCGGAACAAGCTGACCAAGGTTTCCATTGCAAGAAGCGTGCACCGCTATTTGTTGCTGAAGAGCGAGATCGACCAGATCGTCCATCCCAAATAAGAATCTGCCTTCGTTGAAGGATTTAGCCCGACCTGTGAAGGTCGGGTTTTTTGCCGTGCCGCGTTACTTAAGCAGTGCATGGAGGCTGTTTCTGATGGTTTTAAAATCTTCAAAGTCTGAAGCTGTCTGGAACTCACTCACGGGGATTTGATCGATTTCTTTAATTAATGCGTTAATCTTTTCTTTAACTTTGTAGATTCCGTTGTTTTGCGGAGATTGCTTCGTTCGTAACGAATAAAGTTTTCCATTCTTGACCAGAACACCGTTATCTTTGGTGTGTGCACGGTTTATAATTCCACTACATTGATTTGAGTTAATATTAGGGAAAGCAGTCTCGAGAATTTGCACTAAGTCCCGATATTCCTTTTGTTCACCTATATTTAGTTGAGCCTGTAGCACTTGATTTCCTTCTTCTTGAGAAACCGATATTTTTGCTGGGTTGATACTCATCAGTAAACAACTCCCTCATCTAATTTTATAAATCTATTTTAATTCCGGAACTTCTAGAAGTAAAGAAGTTATTTAAATAAAATAAAAGTTTTGGACGTGAAAAGAGCTGGTGATATATATAACATTAGATTATTTTAAAATTCAATTTTGATTATGCAAGATAATTAATCATCAGCACTCAATATTTTACTTAAATCGACCAGTAAACTTTTGGAATAATTTCCAATCAATTTCGTCAGTTGAAACCTTTCCGCGGGTTATCATGTATTATAGGATAAATGTAAACTTTTCGAGGGAGGAGCATGTGCATGGGAATCTTGTCGAGGTTTAGAGATGTCATGAAGGTGAATGTGAACGCCTTGCTCGATCGGTCGGAAGATCCGGAGCAGACGATTGATCAATATATGCGGAGTTTGCATAGCGATCTGGGGAAGGTAAAGGCAGAGACGGCATCCGTACTGGCGAATGAACGAAGAGCGAAGCGGGCACTGGATGAGTCCAGCGCGGATATTAGCAAGTTCCAGCGATATGCGGAGAAGTCCGTGGAAGCGGGCAATGAAGCAGATGCGCTGAAGTTTCTGGAGCGGAAAGCGGCTCAGACGGAGAAGCATAAAGAGCTGAAGTCCGCATATGATCAAGCAGCAGCGAATGCAGTCAATATGAAACAGATGCAGGACAAACTCGTGTCGGATATGGATAAGTTGTCTGCGCGGCATACGGAGCTTAAGGCGAGAATGGCTAAGGCGAAGGCTCAGGAGCAGATGAATGGCAACGGTACCTCTTCGGGCGGCACAGCCTTTAAGAAGATGGAAGAGAAGGCGGATCTGGCCATATATGAGGCGGAGGCACTGGCTGAGCTTCGCGGTGGCGAACAGAAAGACGATTTCGATGAATTATTTGCTGAGTGGGAGAAAGGGAAATCAACCGTCGATGCGGAAGACGATACCGCTCCACCGAGCGCAGAAGATGAATTAGCTGCATTGAAAGACAAAATGAAAAAGAAGGAATAGCAGGTTCCTTGTAAGCGAGGTGAGTAGATGCCGGTATTAGAATATAAATGTCCCAATTGCGGCAGCGGCATGCTGTTTGACGGCAACACGGGCAAGCTGTCGTGCCCCAGCTGTGGACGCCAGGACAATATCGAAGAAATTCCGGATCCGGTTAAGCAGCAGGTGTTCGCAGAAGGTGAAGTGAAGGAGTACCACTGCAACAGCTGCGGTGCTGATCTCATTACGGAAGCGCAGACGAGTGCGACGACGTGCAGCTTCTGCGGTTCCGCCGTCGTGCTTAGCGACCGTCTGACCGGAGAGCTTGCACCGATGATGGTCATTCCTTTTTCCATTACGAAGGAGGAGGCGATGAAGGCTTTCCGCAAGTGGTGCAGGAACGGCTTGCTCACGCCGGGCGGCTTCATGACGGCGGATCGGATCAAGGGGATTACTGGAATGTACGTGCCTTTCTGGTCTATGATCTACATAACCGAATCGAGGTCCAGGGAAGAGGCACGAAGGTAAGAACCTATACGCGAGGTGACTATCAAATCACGGAGACGCGGCACTTTGAAGTGTACCGGAAGATTCGTCTGAATTACGTGAAAGTGCCGATCGACGCGGCCGAGAAGATGAATGACGAGCTGATGGATAAGCTGGAGCCTTTCCCGTATCAGCAGCTGAAGGATTTCAAGACGCCATATCTGGCCGGATATATCGCGGAGAAATACAGCTATGATGACAAGCAGCTCTTTCCACGCGCGAAAGACAAGATTAAATCCTACATCGAATCTTATATATCGTCCTCGGTCTCCGGCTATACTACGATGAGCTACACCAACAAGCAGATCGATACAAACCCGAAGCGGGCGGATTACGTGCTGCTTCCGGTATGGATGGTTCATTACGATTATAATCAGAAAGAATACACCTTTGCGATGAACGGACAGACGGGTAAAGTCGTTGGTAAACCTCCGATCAGCAAAGGCAAGGTGGCCGGATGGTTCGCTGGTGTGTTCGGCGTGTCCCTATTATCGCTGAAACTGATCTCCTGGATGATGGGAGGCGGATTCCTATGAACCGGAGACATGGACTTATTGTGTCAATTTTACTTTGTATTGCTATAGTTATGGCGGTTCCCGCAGGTGTGATCTCAGCCGCGCCGGAAATGAAAAATCTGATCTATGATGACGCCGGGTTGCTCACCATGGAGGAGCGTAATGAGCTGAACGCGATGGCTAACGAATACGGGGCCGAGCGGGACACGGATTTCATCATCTTTACGACGAATAATGAAGAGAATATCGACGTCATACGCCTTACGCAGAATTTTTATGATGAGTACGAGCAAGGTCCTGGCCGAACACGTGTCAATGCGGCTATTTTAACGCTGGATAGACCGCTGGATATAGAGAATCGGGAATTATATTTAGCGGGTTTTTACAAAGCCGAAGAATACCTGGACAATGCAAGGATGGATAAAATACGTAACCGTATCACCCCCGACCTGTCGAGCGGCAATTACAAGCAAGCTTTTGAAACTTATATCAAAACCGCCCATCGATACATGGGCTTTGAGCCTGGCAGGAATCCAGACAATATTCTGTTTAACCTCTGGTTTCAGCTTGGAGCAGCAGCAGCGTTAGGCGCTATCGTTGTTGGTATCATGGCCTACCGTTCAGGCGGGCGCGTCACCGTCAATCGACGGACGTATGAGGATGCGGCAACATCGGCGGTATTGGAACGCGAGGACCGTTATATACGAACGACGACAACCAAGCGCAAAATTCCGAAGAACACTGGCGGGTCCGGTGGCGGCGGAAGTGGCGGTGGCGGCATCTCCAGAGGCGGTCATTCGCATAGTGGCAGCCGCGGTAAATTTTAATGGAAGGGAAGGGATCGATAGATGGGTTTTTTTAGAAATCAGTTCTCGAATGTGGTGGAATGGGAAGAGTTCCGCGATGATATGATCTTCTGGAAATGGAATAACCGGGAGATTAAGAAGGGGAGCAAGCTGATTATTCGCTCCGGGCAGGATGCGATCTTCGTCAACAACGGCAAGATTGAAGGGATATTCGAGGACGATGGCGTATATAACGTCGACTCGGAGATCATTCCATTCCTGTCCACGTTAAAAGGCTTCAAATTCGGCTTCAACAGCGGGATGCGGGTAGAGGTTTTGTTCGTCAACACGAAGGAGTTCACCGTACGCTGGGGGACCCAGAATCCGGTCATGATTCCAACGCCGCAGCTCCCGGGCGGCATGCCGATTCGGGCCAACGGAACGTTTAATTTCAAAGTGACGGACTATGTTACGTTGATCGATAAGATTGCCGGGATGCGAGACAGCTATCTGGTGGAAGATGTCAAGATTCGCATCACGTCCGTACTGGATCAACTGCTGATGAAGTGGATCAGCCGCGAAGGGAAAGACATGTTCAATCTGCAAGCGAACGCTTCGGATATTGCCAAGGGCATCCGTGAGGACCTGGACATGGAAGTGATGGATAACGGCATTACGATTACGGGCTTCCAGGTCATGAGCTTCAACTATCCGAAGGAAATCCAGGATATGATCACGAAGACGGCTTCCCACGAAATGATTGGCAATCTGGCGAAGTATCAGCAGGTCAGCATGACCGACGGCATTGCTTCAGGCAAGGTGCAGGGCGGCGGCGCTGCGTCCGATATGGCCGGCATGATGATGGGAATGAATATGGCGGGCGAGATGATGAAGAACATCAACCAGAATCAAGGGCAACAGAACCAAAATCAGAACCAGCAGAGTCAAACCCAACAAAGTCAGAACAATCAGAGCAACCAGCAACCTCAAGGAGAGAAGGACTCTTCAAGCTCCGAAGGTGGCAAGAAGCCGAACTTTTGTCCGAACTGCGGTGCGAAGAATGAAGGCGCTAATTTCTGTCCGAATTGCGGTCAGAAGCTGGGTTAAACCCTTGCTATCGTTGGATAATTGGGTATATGTGACACTCCCATCCATGATATAATAGATTCTAATCGTCTATGATCCGAGGAATTGGGACTCATTGGTGGAATACCGGCTTCGGGGGTGTTGCAGAAGATGAAGAGATATAACGTCTGGCGGCCGATCTTTTTGCTTGCGATCGCGCTGCTGACGAAGAGCTTGGTAACGAATTTGGGGATGTTGTTCGGTATGGCGCCGGAAGCAGCAGACAATTTGGGTTTCTTGGCCATGATCATTGCTGCTTTTGTGATGTATTTCCGAATGACGAAGATGCGCCGTAAATAAACAAAGATGATCTATGTCTAAAGCACCCAATTGTTGGGGTGCTTTTCTTTTGTTTTGATATTTTTTGTATGATTTCTGATATAAAGTGGGAAACTTTCTTTACGGTTAATTTCCATAACTATCCGTTTCTGTTTTGGCGTATCACACGGCTTGTGATCCTGGTGTTATCTATAAAGATTGATGGATCAGCTTTTGTTTGAAATCGATTTGGAATTATTGTGCAAACGGTTGCTGAAAAGGACTTAAACCATTCACCGCGGTACAGATGCAATTTGACAGTAACATCCAAAATGTTGTTGAAAATGGGCGGTTTTATTACTATATTGTAAATAGCGCGAATGAAAATTCGGGCATATATACCTAGGAGGGTTATCCTTAATGAAAAAAGGGGTCATATCATTAATCAGTTTGGCGTTGTCTGTTACGATGTTAGCGGGCTGCGGCGACAATTCCAAGAGTGGATCAGGCGGTGCCGGAGAGGACAAGCCGAAGCCAAACTTCTCAGTAGGGATGGTTACGGACGCAGGCACCATTGATGACAAGTCTTTTAACCAAGGAACATACGAAGGTATCGAGATGGCGAACAAAGACTTCAACATGGATTATAAATACTTGAAACCGGCTGGAACCACAGAGGCTGATTATACTAAGGAAATCGCGAATCTCTACGATGCCGGTTACAAATTCATCGTAACACCAGGCTTTAAGTTCGAGACGGCGATCTTCAAAGCACAAGAAAAATATACAGATGCGAAGTTCGTGCTGATTGATGGATCACCTCGTCCTGATCCGGATGCTGAGGCTGAACTTAAAGAAAATACAGTTGCCATTTATTATGCAGAGCATGAAGCTGGTTTCGTGGCTGGTGTTGCTACCGCACTCCATGTGAAAGATGGACAAGCCGGTTTTATCGGCGGCATGGAAATTCCTCCGGTGCAGAAATTCAACTGGGGCTTCCAGCAGGGCGTAACTTATGCGAACGAGAACCTGGGCACGAAACTGGTCATTAACCAGGAAAACGTCATCTACCAAGGAACATTCGATGATGTAGCGGCAGGCGGTCAGATCGCTGCGCAAATGTACGATCGCGGTGTTAACGTAATCTTCGCGGCAGCAGGCGGCGTAGGCGTTGGCGCAATCGGCGAAGCGAAGGATCGCGTGCAAAAGGGAGATGACGTATGGGTTGTCGGCGTTGACGTTGACCAATATGCAGACGGTATCTATCAAGACGAGAAATCCGTAATTCTGACTTCCGCTGTGAAGAAAATCGATCAATCGGCATATGACATGATCAAGGCTGAAACTGAAGGTAAATTCCCTGGTGGTCAAACGTTGATATTCGATGCATCTAACGATGGTGTAGGTCTTCCTGAGAACAATCCGAACTTGAGCGAGGATGTTCTGAAGCAAGTGGATGAAGTGTACGGCAAAATCAAAGCCGGCGAGATCAAGGTAGCTGGAGAGCAAGGCGACTTGATTAAGTAAATTTCCAAAGTTGACAATGTAAGGTTTAAAAAGACGGATAACCTCCGTCTTTTTTTAAGGTTATAAGCCAGCACAATACAGAAAGCGAGGACGCAAAACCATGGACTATGTTGTCGAGATGGTAGGCATCCGCAAGGAGTTTCCGGGTATCGTAGCCAATGACGATATTACGATCCAATTGAAAAAGGGGGAAATTCACGCGCTATTAGGCGAGAACGGGGCGGGAAAATCGACCCTGATGAGCATTCTCTTCGGCATGTACCAACCCGATCGCGGAACCATCAAAGTACGGGGGAGCGAGGTACGGATCGGTAACCCGAACGTAGCCAATAAACTGGGGATCGGGATGGTGCATCAGCACTTCAAATTGGTGGAAGCGTTCACGGTTACCGAGAACATTATACTGGGCAGTGAGACGCGTAAATGGTTCTTCGGACTGGATACCCAGACCGCGGCCAAACGCGTGGAAGCCCTCTCGAAGCAATACGGCTTGAATGTAGATCCACATGCCAAAATCGAAGACATCTCCGTTGGCATGCAGCAGCGGGTAGAAATCCTCAAGATGCTGTACCGCAATGCGGAGGTATTAATCTTCGATGAACCAACGGCCGTACTGACGCCGCAAGAGATTGATGAGCTTCAGAAAATCATGAAGAATCTCGTGAACGAAGGCAAATCCATCATCTTGATCACGCATAAATTGAAAGAGATTAAGGCTGTTGCCGACCGCTGTACGGTTATCCGCCGGGGCAAAACGATTGGTACGGTGGATGTCGCCGATACCAGCCGTGAGGTGATGGCTGAGATGATGGTGGGTCGCAGCGTGTCCTTCAAGGTGGACAAGCAAGAGAGTAAGCCTGGGGACATTGTACTGGAAGTGCAGTCGCTCACGGTGCAAAACAGCAAGAAAACCGACGCCCTCAAATCGTTCAGCCTCACGCTGCGTGCAGGGGAGATCGTAGGTCTCGCCGGTGTCGATGGCAACGGTCAGACCGAGTTGATCGAAGCCATTACAGGTCTAAGGCAAGCGGCGGGTGGATCGGTGAAATTAAATGGCAAGGATATTTCAGGACTCTCCGTGCGCAAGCGCAACGAGAGCGGCATTGGCCATATTCCGGAGGACCGCCAGAAGCGTGGACTCGTGCTGGATTATACCGTGGAGGAGAACCTGATTCTTCAAGTGTATAACAAGCCGCCATTCGCTAAACGAGGACTTCTGCAGCCGTCCGCGATTCGCGAGAATGCGGATCATATTATTCAGAGCTTCGATGTCCGTTCAGGCAGCGGTGCTCGCTCCGTTGTGCGTTCGATGTCCGGGGGCAACCAGCAGAAGGCGATCATTGGTCGTGAGGTAGAGCGCGATCCGGACCTGTTGATCGCCGTACAGCCAACGCGTGGTCTGGACGTAGGTTCGATCGAGTACATCCACCGGCGTCTCATTGAACAGCGGGACAAGGGAAAGGCGGTTCTGCTGGTCTCCCTGGAATTGGACGAGGTGCTCAATCTATCCGATCAGATTGCTGTTATTAACAATGGCGAACTGGTAGGTATCGTGAAGTCCTCCGAGACGAACGAGAGAGAACTTGGTCTTATGATGGCCGGGGTTCACCAAGAGGAGGGTTCGGCATGAATAACGCTGTCAAATCATTGATTGCCGTTCTGCTAGGATTGATTGCCGGTGCGATATTGATGGCGTTGACCGGACACAATCCGATAGAAGGTTACAAATTCCTGCTTCAGGGAGGACTTAAGAACCCGGAGCGGATCGGGAACACGTTAGCCACGGCAACGCCGTTGATCCTGACGGGGCTGTCGGTCGCCTTCGCGTTCCGTACGGGCTTGTTCAATATCGGAGCAGCGGGCCAAATGCTGTTCGGCGGGTTCTGCGCAACTGCCGTCGGCCTGTCTTTTGATCTTCCGCGCCCGGCTTTATTGCTCGTGATGACCCTCGTCGGATTCATCGGCGGTGCGCTATGGGCTGTCGTTCCCGGATTCCTGAAAGCACGCTATAACGTACATGAAGTCGTATCCACGATCATGATGAACTGGATCGCGTACTGGACCGTGTATTACGTGGTTCCGGCCTATTTCAAGGGCACGAGCTTGGAGACGGAATCGCGCCAGCTTCCACCGGAAGCGAGGCTGCATCAACAGTGGCTGAGCGATATGTTTCAAGGTTCCTATGTTAACCTTGGTCTGTTTATCGCGGTCATTGGCGTGATCGTGATCGCTTTTATCATTAATAAAACGACGCTCGGTTATGAGCTCAAGGCCGTTGGCTTCAATCGGCACGCTTCCGAATATGCGGGGATTGCCGTAAACCGCGGCATCGTCTTGTCGATGTTCATCTCCGGCGGGCTTGCCGGACTTGCCGGGGTCGCCCAGTATACGGGAAATGCTTCAAGCTTGCAGATTGGCGTCATGCCAAGCCAGGGCTTTGATGGCATTGCCGTTGCCCTGCTAGGACTTAATGCGCCAATCGGCGTTCTGTTGTCGGCACTATTCTTCGGCGTCTTATACGCCGGTAAAGGCTTCATGAATGCGATGACGGATATCCCGCCAGAGATCGCGGATTCGATTATTGCTATCATCATTTATTTTGCAGCGACAAGCATTCTGATAGAACGTCTCTACCGTAAATTCAAGCAACGCCGTTCGGCGAATAAGAAGCAGGAGGAGTAACGACATGTGGACGACGATTGAACAGATTTTTCCGTACGCGATCGCTTACACCATTCCGCTTCTGATCACCGCGCTGGGCGCACTATTCAGTGAGCGAAGCGGCGTTGTCAACATCGGTCTGGACGGGTTGATGATCGTAGGTTCTTTCATTGGGGCTTTCGTGATTTACACGATACAGGCACAGTTCCCCGGCTCGCCTTGGGTAATCTGGGTTGGGCTTCTGGCTGCCATGGTAGCTAGTGCGTTATTCTCGCTGTTGCATGCTTTTGCCAGCATTACGCTTAGCGCGAATCAGATTATAAGTGGTACGGCGATTAATATGATCGCCGGTGCGCTGACGATTTTCCTGGCGCGTAACATGACAGGTAGCGGTAAGATCACGATCAATGGCTTTTCATCACAGACGATTCCGATTCTTTCTGACATTCCGATTCTCGGCCCGCTGTTGTTCACGAAGACGTACTATACCACGTGGTTTGTGCTGGTGCTGCTGATCGTGAGCGCATTGTTGTTATACAAGACGCCATTCGGTCTGCGGCTGCGCTCCTGTGGCGAGCATCCGCATGCGGCGGAAGCGGCAGGGATTCGCGTGCAGTCGATGCGCTATGTGGGCGTGATGATCTCCGGTGCCTTCTCGGGTCTTGGCGGAGCTGTCATTCTGGTAACGTATTCCGGCGAATTCACCGGAAATGTGGCAGGCCTAGGTTTCCTGGCGCTCGCTTCCCTCATCTTCGGACAATGGAAGCCGCTCGGAATATTGCTAGCGACCTTGTTCTTCGGTTTTGCGACAACGGTCGCCAACGTATCGCAGGTGATTCCGCAGCTGGCGGTCATTCCGCCGGTATGGCTGAAGATTTTCCCTTACGTGGTAACGTTGATCGCGCTTGTCATCTTCTCGAAATCCTCCAACGCGCCGAAGGCCGTCGGGGAACCGTTTGATTCGGGCAAGCGCTAAATGATAGCGGCAAATCATTAATGCGTAATCCCCTTCGTGTCGTTTTTACCTTTACGGTGGAACGGCTGGAGGGGATTTTTTGTCGAATCTGAATAAATCATGATCGTTTGCGTTAATTTACAGTAAGCGCTAGATTTTTCGGACAAAAGGATGTGGATGAATTTGAAGGAGAACAATATCGTGGTCGCTGTATTCCATGAGGATAGTAAGGCATATCAGGCATTATCGGAATCCAAGCACCTGCAGCATGAACAGTTCAAGATACACGAAGCCGCAGTTATTAAGAAAGGATATGGCGGCATTGAGTTCAAGGATGGATATAGTCCTCGTACCGCAACGGATCGAACGCCGCTAAAGGGAGGGCTGCTCGGTTCCGTTATTGGCATTTTGGGCGGACCGCTCGGTATTCTGCTGGGTGGCAGCATCGGGACGATGATCGGGGCCTCGCGGGTGGTCAGCCGGCAGCGGGAAGGTATCAGCCTGATTGAACGTACGGTGGAGGAACTCTATAACGGCGAAGTGGCCTATGTAGCGAACGTGGAAGAATCGAATGAGATTGCGTTTAATCATTTTCTCAACGGGTTCGATCCGGAATTTATTTACCGGAAGGAAGTATCGCAGATGGAAGAGGAGATGACCAAAGCGCGGGAGGCGGAGCGAGAGCTGCAAGAAGAGCAGCAGCAGAAGCGCAAGGAGGAGCGGCAGGAGGATATGAGGCAAAAGGCCGAGGAAATGAAGGAACGGATCAAGACTGAATTCAACAAAATGAAAGACAAGTAAGGAATATGGAGCGAAAGCGATAAGACCTCCGAAGGACCTGCCGGAATGCGGTTGGGTCTTTGGGAGGCTTTTTTACATAATCGATACATATGTTTACTACTGCGCAAACATTTCTGGTATATATAGTTAATAGGTCCATTAATTCAATAGAATAGAGGAGTGAAAATCGGAATGCGCAGTCGATTACATCGAGGCAAACCGCTGCTAAGTTTGTTTCTGGCAATCGTTATACTTGTAGGCATCATTGTACCACTCGGTCCTGCAAGATTAGCAGAGGCTTCCCCTTCAACTGACCAGGTTGTTATTAGCCAGGTGTACGGAGGTGGGGGGAATAGCGGAGCCGAATACAAGAATGATTTTATCGAACTCTTCAATCCTACGAACCACCCGGTTAACCTGACTGGCTGGAAGGTGCGTTATGCCAGTGCAGCAGGTACATTTAACCCAGAGAACGAAACGCAGTTAACAGGAATCATACAGCCTTATTCTTATTTTTTGATTGAGCAAGCCGGAGGGACCAATGGAGCTTCGCTGCCAACGAATGATCTGAAGAATTCGATTAATCTTAGCGCTACGAATGGAAAAGTAGATCTGATCAGCTCCACCGGTCAGCGTGTCGATCTCATTGGCTACGGCACTGCATCAGAGTATGAAAATAGTCCGACGGCGGCTTTGTCCAACGGCACGGCAGCGATTCGCAAAGAATTGACCACTGGTCAATCAGACCGTGGTCTTGATACGGATCATAATGCGCTCGATTTTATCGTTACGAAGCCGGATCCGCGTAACAGTGCAAGTCCAGCAACACCCGTAAATCCAGTTAACGGCCTGGCACGAGTGACGGCAAATCCTGAGCCGAATGCGTGGCCGGCAGGCACAGAGATTAACCTTAGTAACGCTAGTGTGGGCGCTTCCGTCTATGCGGATGTGTATACATCCGGGGGAAACACGGGTTATGAGCTTGTAACAGGCCCGATCGTATTGCAGGAGCCAACGCGCATTGACGCTTACGCGGCCCAAGATGGAGTAGACGATGGCCCGGTGGCCTCGTTTAACTATGATCTGCTAGCCCCGGTTCCTGTTGCAGATGCTCGTCTCAAGCTTAAAGGCGAACATGTGTGGACGGAAGGTATCATTACGCATATCGAAGGCAGAGAAATCTATATTCAAGATGATAACGCCGGTATCGTACTGTATGACTATCCGCTGAGCGCCAAGGTCGGCGACAAGGTCAGCGTAGCTGGTATAATGGAAATTTACAACAATTTGGAAGAGATCAAACCTCATCCGTTGCTACCGAGTCAAGTTGTGCAGGAGAATGCAGGTGTGCCACAGCCGCTCCGCATTGAAGGAGCCGACTTGAGCAGTGCTAACGGAGAAGAGTATGAAGCAAGGCTGGTTTATCTGGAGGATGTAACAATCAAATCCATGAACAAGCCTGGTGAGTATACCGCGGTACAGAACGGGCAGGAATTCAGCATTTATTCCAGCTTGCCGAAGCTTGTGGTCGGCAACACTTTCAGCCGGATTACAGGGGTCATTAAGCAGTTCGGCAATGTATACCAGCTGATTCCGCTCAATAATGAAGCGATTGTGGAGGACATGTTCTCCGTCGTTGCCAGCCCTGGGAGCGGCCCGATTATATCTGGCGGCAAGGTAGAGTTGTCTAGTCCGACTCAAGGGGCAGATATCCATTACACGCTGGATGGATCCGATCCGACAAACTCCAGTCCCCTTTATGCAACTCCGATTTCCGTTGATCAAGATGTAACGATCAAAGCGATCGTGGTATCGGGAGCAGAGGTAAGCAAGGTATACGAATTCAAGTATACGATCACGGACCAACCGCGAATTGCCGACATTCAAGGCGAGACGCACACTTCTCCGTTCAAGGGGCAGACCGTTCAAAACATCGAGGGCGTCGTTACGCAATACGGTTATACCTTCTCGAACGGGAACATCAAAGGATTCTATATCCAAGATCCGCAGCCTGATGACAACCCGAACACATCGGATGCAATCTTTGTATACACTACGAGTCCCAACCGTCCTCAAATCGGTGATCTGGTCACCGTAAACGGTACGGTGGATGAATATAACGAGGGAAGCGCAAGCAACCTGACTTCGACCCAGATCAATCTTCAGTCCTTCCAGAAGCTCGGGACAGAGGAACTGCCAGAGCCCGTGACTTTGGGCAAGGGCGGACGTCCAATTCCTTCGGCTATTATTGACAACGACCAATTCGGGCTGTTTGATCCGGAGGAAGACGCGATCGATTTCTATGAATCACTAGAGGGCATGTTGGTCAGACTGGAGCAGCCGACCATCATCAGCCCATACTGGACAAGCGCAGGTACGTACAATATTCCGACACGTGTGGAGAATCATGTTCCCGATGTGATTACGCCAGCCGGTGGGTTGGTATTGAAGGAAGACCGCAATTATAATCCGCAGCGCCTGCTGATTGCTTATGGAAATCCGGGACAAGAAGTAAGTACCGGGGATGTGTTCGCAGATGATGTAGTCGGCGTGATTGGTTACAACAGCGGCAACTTCAAAGTAATTCCACCTAAAGACGGACTGCCTGCCATCAACAGCAGTTCGTTCCAACAGGAAGTATCTACGATTGAAGTAGATCAAGAGCGCCTGCTTGTGGCTACTTACAATATTGAGAACTTCTACCCTGGAGTAGGCGCAGCCAAAATCAATAAGCTAGCCGAGTCGATGGTCCATCATATCAAGTCGCCGGATATTATCGGCTGGTGGAAGTGCAGGATAATAACGGGGAGAAGAATGATGGAATAACGGCTGCCGATGAAAGCTATCAGGCGCTAATTCAAGCCATTAAAGCTAAGGGTGGTCCAACTTACAGCTACACGGACATTGCCCCTATTCATAATAACGATGGCGGTGCACCGGGAGCCAACATTCGCGTCGGGTACCTCTACAACGCAGACCGAGTTCAATTATCGGACAGCGTGAACGGCAAGAAGGGATCGGCTACGGAAGCGGTAGCTTACGACGCGAGCAAGGATCAATTAACCTACAATCCAGGCAGAATTGATCCGACCCATCCAGCGTTTAATGCTTCGCGTAAACCACTGGCGGCACAGTTCGAGTTTAATGGCGAGAAAGTGATCGTCATTGCGAATCATTTTAATTCCAAGTCCGGTGATCAAGCACCGTTCGGAATCGCACAGCCACCGGCGTTATCGAGTGAGTTCCAGCGACATCAGATCGCAGGTGTCGTCAACGGATTTGTGAAAGAAGTTGTGACTTCTAATCCGAATGCGAACGTGGTCGTGCTAGGCGATTTCAATGATTTTCAATTTACCGAAACGGCTTCGATCCTGAAAGGGAACGAGCTGGACAATCTGATTGACGAGCTTCCGCTGGAAGAACAATACACCTATACGTATGACGGCAATTCGCAGGTATTGGATCATATTCTGGTCAGCAAAAATCTGACCGCCGCATCTGAGATCGACGTGGTGCACTTGAATGCCGATTTCCCGGTTTCCAAGGGACGCGTGTCCGATCACGATCCGGTGTTGGCTCAGATTGATCTGAAGCCGTCGGCGGCAGAAGGCTTTCCGCTAACGATTCTGCATACCAATGATACGCATGCCAATCTGGACACGGTTAACTCACCGAATAACATCGCCAGACGTGTGACTGCCATCAAGGAGGCTAAAGCCGCAGCAATCAATCCACTGCTCGTGGATGCTGGAGACGTATTCTCTGGTACGCTGTATTTCAATCAATATTTAGGACTAGCTGATCTGGAGTTCATGAATCTGGTTCAGTATGACGCGATGACCTTCGGTAATCATGAGTTTGATAAGGGCTCCGAGGTGTTGAATGATTTTATTGAGCAAGCTGAATTTCCATTCGTGTCATCGAATGTGAATTTCTCGGCTGACCCATTACTGCGCGGGAAATTTAAAGATGAGGTTACCCGTGATCCACTGAAGGGCAACGTATATCCTGCGATCATTATGGAAGTAGATGGTGAGCAGGTCGGTCTCATCGGTCTCACTACGGAAGACACAGCTAACATTGCTTCTCCAGGATTAGTTACCTTTGATCATGCGGTGCAAAAAGCTAGAGAGACGGTAGCGATGTTGCAGCTAGAAGGAATCAACAAAATCATCGTACTCTCACATCTCGGTTATGATGAGGATGTTAAACTTGCCAAGCAAGTAGAAGGTATCGATATCATCGTTGGCGGACATAGTCATACCAAGCTGGATCAGGCTGTTGTAGACCGTACTGACAATGAGCCAAAATTAATTGTGCAGACAGGTGAGAAGGGGCAGTTTTTAGGCCGACTCGAGGTACTATTTGACGATGAAGGCGTTCTTCAGAGCTGGGACAGTAATCTGATCTCTATCGATGAGAAGGTCAATGATCAATATGTGGTCCAGCCGGATCCAGAAGCGCTGAATATTTTGAACACCAAGTATAAGCCGGGTGTGGAGCAGTTGAAGCAAACCGAAGTTGGCGTGACAGAAGTGAGATTGAACGGCGATCGTGCCGACGTACGGACAAAAGAAACCAATCTCGGTAATCTGATTGCGGACGGCATGCTGGATGCTGCGCAAGCAGCAGGAACGAATGCGGTCATCGCCCTTCAGAATGGGGGAGGAATCCGTGAACCGATTGAAGCTGGTACAATTACCATGGGTGACGTGATGACCGTGCTTCCGTTTAACAATGATCTAGTCACCATTACGTTGACTGGACAGGAAATCAAGGATGCAATGGAGAACGGCGTTTCCAAGACACCGGCCCAGGACGGGCGTTTCCCACACATCGCCGGCATGAAGTTCTTCTATGATTCTACGAAGCCGGAAGGTTCGCGTGTGCTTCGTATCCAGGTGAAAGGCAAGAACGGTTATGAGCTTCTTGATCTTACGAAGTCGTATGAGGTTGCAACCAATGCCTTCACAGCAAAGGGTGGAGACTTCTATGCGCCGCTGGAGAAGGCCTATAGTGAAGGGCGTGTGAATCTGCTCTATATCCCTGACTATGAAGTATTCTCGAACTATGTGAAAAAGGTAGGAACGATCACAGGCGAAACCTCAGCGGTCGAAGGACGAATCGTCGATTTGAAGGGCGCAGCGCTTCCAGAGGAACCGGGCACCCCTGGTAATCCAGGCAACCCAGGCAACCCGGAAAATCCAGGTAGCCCAGGACCGTCCACGCCGCCAACCAATCCGTCAACTCCTTCCAATCCTGGTCCAGGAACCCCCATTCCTGTTGAACCGGGTAAGGTGAAGGTACAGGCAAAGGTAGAGAATGGAGCAGCAACAGGCGATGTTACCGGAGCAGCGATGAAGGAAGCTCTGAAGCAGCCTGCCAATGGAAGAGTCACAATAGAGGTAACCAGCACGCAGCCATTCGAATCTTCAACAATTACGCTGGACAACGAAGCGCTCCGAGCATGGATTGCTCAGAATCAAGCGCGGGTGTTGGCGGTAGTAACGCCATACGGCAGCTATGAGCTTCCGCAGAATGCGGTCAATCTGCAAGCGCTGGCAGCTCAGGCGGGTGCAGATGCAAGCAGCCTTCAGCTTGTGATTCAGATTCATCTGGATGCTGAGGCACTTAAACTAGCGGCGTCCAAAGGCCATCGTGCATTGCAGGCAGTGAACTATACCGTCACTGTGAAGTCCGACAATGGCAAGACGCTGACGCTGGATACGTTCAACTCCTACGTGAAGCGTACGATCAGCCTTCAACCTACAGAACGAACATCTAGTCTCGCAGTGGTACGACTGGATGGCCCAACGGGAAATGTCTATACTCCGGTTCCATTCAAGGTGAACGGACAAGGAGTAGATATTTATAGCCGCTCTAACAGCACGTATCTGGTGCTGCAACATGCGGTTACATTCGAGGATATCGCATCGCATTGGTCGAAGCAGGACGTGGAATCCCTTGCGGCCAAAATGATTGTCAGCGGCCGTTCGGAACATGCATATGTTCCGAACGCTCCGGTCACTCGGGCAGAGTTCACGGCACTTATAGTGCGTGCTCTGGGCCTGTCTTCCACTACGGGAGCAGCTTCCTTCCAGGATGTAGCCTCGACCGACTGGCACGCAGGAACGATTCAGGCAGCGGTTCAAGCAGGTATCGTCAATGGATATGCGGACGGTACGTTTAGACCGGGCCAGACGATTACCCGCGAAGAAATGGCGTCCATGTTATACAAAGCCATGCAATTTGCGGGCTATGACAATCGGAGTTCGGCATCCGAACGCTTTGCCGATGAAGAGCGCATCGCTTCATGGGCGAAGGAAGCGGTGCATACGCTGCGCGGACTTGGTATTGTGAACGGAGATGGTCAGCAGCGCTTTGTACCAAAAGGGAATGCGACCCGCGGCGAAAGCGCGGCGGTGCTGAACCGTACGATTGAGATTTTGACGTATGTGAAGTAAGACTATAACAGGATTCGGGCTAACCCATCAGGGTTAGCTCTTTTTTTGTACCCAAATGTGACCAAACGACGTCCATAATGGTGTTAAGGGTAAAAGGAGGTCTAACCGCGATGTCAATTGATTCGCTCCGGCCGGGCGGAGATATGAGGGAAGTATATGAATTATATGGCAGCATGCTTTTTAAAATAGCGATGGTCTATCTTGGCAACAAGCAGGACGTGGAAGAGGCTCTCCAAGAGACATTCATCAAATGGATGCATAAATCGCCGGATTTCCGTGATCAGGAGCATCAGAAGGCTTGGCTCATCCGCGTGATCACGAATCATTGCAAGAACATGCAGGGCAGTCTGTGGCGCAGACGGGTAACGAAGCTGGAGCAAATGGATGACTATTTCGAAGAGGCTTCGGAACGCTTGCTGATGGATCATGTGATGAGCCTGCCGTTCAAATATAAATCCGTTATCCACTTGTTCTATTACGAGGATTATTCCGTGCGAGAGATCGCCGGCATCTTGCAGATCAGTGAATCTGCTGTGAAAATGCGTCTTCAACGCGGCCGGAAACTGCTGCGGATGGACTTGGAAGGGGAAGAATGGGCATGAACCGTAACGATTACAAGAAATTGATGAATCGCATAGAACCTGATGAAGGAATGGAGGAACGACTGATGAAGGATATGAATCGAAAGGTAACCAAGCAAGCACGTTCAAGATGGGACCGGATCGGGATGGCGTCCGTCAGCATGGCGGTGGTTCTCGGTGTGGTACTGGTCATTTCGCTCGTATGGAGCCAGCAAGCAGGCCAAGATCAAATGGCGATTGGCGAGCCCCAAGTCTCCGGGGAGGACGGAACGCCACCAACCTCCGGCAACCACGAGTCGGTGACGATACCCAAGATTGAACTCCCTGACGACAGCGGGGTCTCCATGAGCATGATCGGACTAGTGGTATATCAAGGCAACATTTATACCCAGAGTGGGACGGGGATATCACCAGAGACGGCCAAAGCGCTAAGAGGAGAGAAGTTAGGACGGTCGAAGTCCGGCATTACGGAATGGAGCACGTCTTCCGATTATACGGAGCTAGCCTCAACGATCGGAGAGATGGATATCTATTCGGTTCAGGGATACGATACGGAGTTCCGGATTATGTCGTATGCGGAGCACGACGGCCAGATCTTCGCGGAACTGTATGAGCATCTGAATGGCATTACGGTGCATACAGGCGAGGACGTTGTCGGCAAGCTGAAGCTGTTGGATCGAATGATCTCGGCGAACTGGCAGGATTTTGACAGCTGGAATATGGGGGAAGTTCAGTTGAACGAACTGGCGGTGGACGAAGCGCTGCAAGCTTTCGTTCAAGCACTCTATGAAGCGAAGCCGGTTGCGGCCGAGGCGTTATATGAAGCCGGTATATATGAAACAGGGGCGGAGGAACAGAAATTCCTGCATCTGAAACTGGAGGATGAGACCCAAGTACAGCTGCGGCTGTTTAAGAGCGGCCCGTATGTGCGGTACGGCAACGCTGAGGTGTTTCTCCAATTGGATAAAGAAGCCTTTGATGCGCTGTGGGAGCGGATGGAGTAGCTGAATTTGTATTGTAAAAAGAGACCTGTGACAGGTCTCTTTTTTGGGATGATCAGATGATGCCAGCAACATAGCGGTCCAGTTATACATTCTTGATTGATGCTGGGGAATAGAGGGCTGCGCTTTTATACTTCAGCTCTGCGTGATGCTTAAAATGGATTCAGCACATGATAGAATACGTTCGGCGAGGCCATGCGGTAATAATGGCTGCACCAGCCGACGCCTTTGTGGTTGTCGCGGTTGGTTGTGCTAAAGACGAGTCGTTCTTGTTCTAACTCTTCAATGCGGGCCAACCGTCCTTCTGCGAACTCCAAAATGCGAAACGACGCCGTATCCAGGCGGGTAATGACGCCGCCGAAGCGGATGTCGATTACTTCCCAGCCGAAGGGCTTAAACATCTTGTGCCACTGCGTGCGGTGGGCGATCCGCAGCTCTTGGACCGCTTGAGAGATGGCCGGCAGGACGCTCTTGGCCATATGTCTCAACGTATCGAGATCATGGGCATCATAAGCGCTTTTTAAGGCGATGCCGATCTCACTCTTGCGCTTCAGCACGGCGCTTAGCTTCTCCGGCATCTCAAACAGATAGTCCAGTTCGGCGTCTGGGTTACGATGATCACGTATCCGCTGTTCCAGCTCCGCATAGTGGTTGGCCAGGTCGAGCCCTTCAATCTGTTTGTCAAACATTCCGAGTAATACATCCTGATAGAGCAGGAACTTGGATGGATTGCTCTGTTTGGCGTTGTTCGGCTCTTGTCCCGGAATTTCATCCAAGTCCTTCAATTGCAGGAACGCCTCCAGCTCGATGCCGGTGCAGAATTTCACGCGCTCTGCCAGCTGCGCTTGTGTTGGCGGTTGCTGCGAGTAAGCATGCTCAGCATACAGCTGCAGACCGAGCAGCGCCGCGAATGGATTGCCTTCGTTCCCGTCGTCGCCCCACATCGTGGCGTAAACCTCTCGAATCCCTTCCTGCTTGCATACTTGCAGGGCGACATTCGAAGCGTTCAGTGATAGGCCGTAGTTGACGCCGAACGTATTGAAAATCCATACGGCACCTGCAAATACCAGATTGCAGCCTAGTGGACGATGATTGGCAATGAGCTTCTCGTAATCTCCCGGCTCCATGTGCGTGTAATCCCAGTACACCATGTCGACGTCCTTCGGAATTCGGCGAGCCATCTCTTCTGGAATTGAGGTTTCCTTATCGTAATAAGCCGCATCCCCACCTCCGCCAGCGGCGAGCTTGAGGAACATATCGCTCCACATCATCGGCTTCAGGCCTCGTTTGCGGACGGCAGCCAGCACCTTATCCAGGTGCGAGATCATGATATCAAACCGGCTATGGTATCCGTTCGAGTCGAGATATTTACCGCGTCCAAGCTCCTCGGCCTCGTCCATGCCGATATGAATCTTTTTGCTGCGGAACGGAGCGCTGGCTGCCTCGATCATGTGCTCGATCAGCGAGTCGGTCCGTTTGCTGCCGACCAGCAGCGCGCCTTTGGTATCGCGATAATGCTTAATGGGTTCCCACTTGAGGAATTCTTCTAAATGAGCCAGCGTCTGAATGCTGGGAAAAGCCTCGATGCCGAATTGGTCGGCGTAATCATCGATCTCTATCAGTTCAGCCTGTGTATAGCGTCCACGCATGTAGCCGAAGTATGGCTCACCTTCGATCTCATAGGTGTCCTCCATATATAACATCACGCTATTCATCCCCATCAGGGCCAGCTTGCGAAGCATCGATTTGAAACTGTCTACCGTAAGGACCGCATTGCGGGACAGATCGAACATCGGACCGATCTGATCGAATTGCTGCTGTTCTTCAAGCTGGAAAGTATCTTGCTCGCGGCTATGCTGAACAAGTAGGCCTAACCCCCGGAAGAACTGGTGCTTGCTTCCGTAGCGAATGGTTGCCGCATTGCCTTCTCGACTTACCACAAGCGGGCCTTCCGATGGACCGACATGGACGAGAATGCCATCCCCGGCTAATTCCACGCCCAGCTCTGTTAGTAATGCTTGAATACCGGGCATCAAATCCGTTACATCGCCCTCGAAACGAAATTTCATCCGAAACTCCCCCTGCATCCATGATATTTTGGTATAAACATTATATCATTATAATGTTTAATGTTATTGGATTGTGGTAGGGAAAGCAATCATAAAGTTTGGGCCAGGCATAGCGAAGAAAATGAATCTATAACCAGAATCCCCACCACAGATAAGCAAATTCCCTGTTGTAATCCATAACGTATCCACAGATGCTAAAGAGGAAGCCGGATGGTGGGTAGTTACCAAAGAAACTCGTTCCATTCATATCCAAGTGGAAGCTGAGCATGCGGATATGGTGCTATTCTGGACTTCTCCTACAGGCACGGAGGTAGGCAAAGAGCGTGAACTTGTGGGATATGACGTTGATGGTGAGGACGGATGGTCCTTGGAGTGGAATATTGAGGGGCAGATGCTCCACAACCATCTGGATATTCAAGCATTAGGTATCGACGGTGTTTCATATGCCAGGGTGAGCTTTAATGTTCATACCTTATACGAATGAAATCTTGAATAAAGGCCATGCTTCTGGAATCATGCAAAAAGCCAAACTTTACAACGATAAGAACTTTCAAACAAGAAAATAAGCTTGTTTGCTTATGATGAAAGCCATTCTAAAAACTCAAGTCGATTTCCAAAGGGGTCGTTTATATAGAAGCGTCTTACTCCTTCATCAGCTCTTGCTTCATCATCAATTACATGAACATTACTGTGATGCAGATATTCACGCAACTCTTCTAAGTTCTGTACGTGAAATGCCGGGTGAGCCTTTGTAGCGGGAACAAAATCTTTTTGTACTCCGATGTGTACTTGATGATTACCGCATTGGAACCAAACGCCACCACGTTTTTTTAGAATTTCAGGTTTTGGAATCTCCGTCCAACCCAATAAGTTATCGAAAAAATTCCGAGCCTCTGTTTCGCAACCTTCTGGGGCTGCCAGTTGAACGTGGTCAAGACCATAGAAATTGTAAGTCATATAAAATCCCCTCCTTTTAGTTTCATTTAATGAAACTAAGTTTCAAATTATAGTTCCATTTTATAGTAATTCTTAATAAAAATCCAGGTCTTTTTACTACTGCATTGGCATCCATAAGTTCTATTTTATTTATGTTTGGATAATTCTCCTATGCATTAATAACGTCTTGTTTATATGAAAACTACTCTTGCGTAAACGTTTGCGCATTTTATCGTTTCAACACACCAATTATCGATAGTAATCTTGTATGGTACACAGGGTTCATTTTGCCGCTGATATGAGAAATATGGACTAATACCAAGGATATAAAACGCTTTCAGTTCGATGGAAATCAGTTATTATGGATTGACGTTCATCATGAGCGATACTACAATAAGAATGCAAACGTTTTCAAATGTTTGGCATGCTGCTCCATGTCTTGAAATAAGATATTTAGCTACTCCGCACCTGGAATTATGCGTGACTTAGCTTGATAAACCTTAAGCATGCGGCAATTTGCGCAATCGTTTGCTCATCGAGAAAGTTACACCATTTTCAAAAGAAAAAGGAGGCTTACACAATGAGCTTGGCTGCAAAACGCACGTGGTCCATCGTGATCATGGTTTCATTGATTTTATCTATGATCGGCATTCCCCCGGTTGAGGTACATGCCAACGCCGCGAATTCACAAGCGACGGCGAATGCGGATACTCCGATTCCCGCAGATCATTTGCGTGTTCATTACAACCGTTCGGATGCGAATTATAGCCCGATGGGACTGTGGATGTTTGATGATGTTGCGGCACCGTCCGTGAACTGGCCGGCAGGGGCCGTATCCTTTCCGCAGGGACAACTGGACAGCTACGGAGCATTTGTCGACATTCCGCTGCAGGCCGCTGCCGCAAAAGTGGGAATCGTGGTCGTTGACCGTGTTAGCGGTGAGAAAGACGGGGGCGACAAGCATGTAACATTCATCTCTCCAGAGTTGCAGGAAGTATGGCTTCAGGAAGGCTCAGACCGGGTATTTCATTTCGAACCGGCGAAGCTCCCGGCAGATACGATACGCATTTATTATGAGCGACAGGATCAGCAATATGATTCATACGGACTGTGGATATGGGGAGATGACGTCGTAGCGCCTTCTCAGGACTGGCCGCAGGGTGCGACGATGTTTCAATCGAAGCAGGCTGGCCGTTATGGCGCCTATGTTGATATTCCGTTAAAGGCGGGAGCGCAGAAGCTGAACTTTCTCGTACTGGATCCGGCTAAAGGCGACGAAGGCAAAGATGCAGGAGACAAAGGGTTCGCTTTGGTGGACCGCTACCAACATCTCTTTATCAAACAAGGGGACGACACGGTTTATGTATCCCCGTTCGGCGAAGTGGCGACTGGCATGGTGTCCGCTGAAGTATTGGCTCCTGGCAAGCTTCAGTTAGGGTTAACGATGACGGACGGTTTAGAGCCGGATGCATTAAAGAACGAGTTACATATTAAGGATAAGGATGGCAATAAGGTGAACGTAAATCGAGTAAAAGTAAACGGAAACACAGCTGTGGAAGTGTCAGCCAAATTCACACAATCGCAATTACCGCTTGAGGTTACCTATGCCGGGAAGACGGTATCTGCCGCCTCGGGCTGGAGAATGATCGATGAACTGTATGCTTACGATGGTGATGATCTTGGCGCGACCTATCAAGCCGGCGGCGTGCAGTTCAAGTTGTGGGCGCCTACGGCTACGGCCGTAACGGCGAATCTGTACAGTAAGGATGATGCAACGAAATGGATCGGTAAAATTACTTTGCAGCAAGGGGATAAGGGGGTCTGGTCGGTTCAGTTGAAACCAGGCGCTCAGGGGATCTCCGACTTTCGAGGAATCTTCTATCAATACGAAGTGACCAACGACGGTGTTACCAAAAAAGTGCTGGACCCGTACGCCAAATCAATGGCGGAATTCCGAGTGAATACGAAGGGAGAGCCAGGTCCGGACGGGGATACGGTCGGCAAGGCCGCGATCGTTGATCTGAGCCAGACGAATCCTTCCGGATTCGGTTACGCGGACATCCCAGGTTATGAAAAGCGGGAGGATGCGATCATCTGGGAGATTCACGTACGCGACTTCACCTCCGATCCTTCGATCGAGGATGATCTGCACAACGCTACCTGGGGTTCGTACGCCGCTTTCGAGAAGAAGTTGGAGTACATTAAATCACTGGGTGTAACCCATGTCCAGTTGCTGCCCGTCATGGCTTGGTACTACGGTGATGAAGCAGCAATGAAGAACCGGGAACTGGAGTACTCGGCGAAGGATAACGAATATAACTGGGGTTATGACCCGCACAATTACTTCTCCCCTGACGGTGCCTATTCCGAAGATCCGAAAAACCCGGAGCTGCGCATACAGGAATTGAAG
Source organism: Paenibacillus sp. JCM 10914 (assembly GCF_001315105.1). Classification (GTDB taxonomy): domain Bacteria; phylum Bacillota; class Bacilli; order Paenibacillales; family Paenibacillaceae; genus Paenibacillus_AQ. The sequence goes on from NZ_BAZR01000005.1 coordinate 57,953, forward strand.
GCGATGATTCATGCGATTCATGAAGCGGAGATGGGCGTTGTCCTTGATGTGGTATACACCCATATGGCGAAGGCTGATTTGCTGAATGACATCGTACCGAACTACTATGCCTTCCAGGATGCCAATGGCAAATTCATCGGCGGCTTTGGGAACAATCTGGCCACGAACCGGAAGATGGCGGAGAAGCTGATGGTGGATTCCGTCAAATATTGGTTCGAGGAATACAAAATCGACGGCATGCGCTGGGATATGATGGGCGATGCAACCTATGAGTCGGTTCAGAACGCATATGATGCGGCGGCGGCTATCAATCCGCAAGCCTTGTTTATCGGCGAAGGCTGGGTAACCTTCGGCGGGCATCTGTCCGATCCTTCCTTGGAGGGTAAAGGGGCGGATCAGAACTGGATGGATAAGACAAATGACGTCGGGGTATTCTCGGACGAATTCCGTAACGAATTGAAGTCCGGCTTCGGCCACGAAGGCGAGCCGCGGTTCATTACAGGCGGAGCACGCGATATCAACACCATTTTCAACAATATTAAGGCACAGCCAAGCAATACCAAAGAAGATGATCCGGGCGACATGGTGCAGTATATTGAAGCGCATGACAACCTGCCGCTGTACGATATCATCGCGCAGTCGATTAAGAAGGACCCATCGATTGCCGCCAACGACTTGGAGATTCATAAGCGGATTCGTTTAGGTAATCTGATTACCTTAACTTCGCAAGGAACTGCGTTCCTCCATGCGGGTCAGGAGTATGGCCGGACAAAGCAATGGAAAGCCGCGGGCGTGCCGGAGCAGAAGTATCATGAATTAAAGGATGCTGCGGGTAAGACCTTTGGATATTTTGTTCATGACTCTTATGATTCCTCCGATGCGATCAATATGTTCGATTGGGAGAAGGCGACCAACCAAACGAAATTCCCTGAGAATAATAAGACCCGCGAATATACAACCGGATTGATCGAGTTAAGAAAGTCATCCGATGCATTCCGTTTGGGCGACAAGTCTCTCGTGAATTCGAACGTGACCCTTCTGTCCATTCCGGAAGTGAAAGAACAGGATCTCGTCATTGCCTATAAGAATCGATCCACGGACGGAACCGGCAGTTACTACGTTTTGGTTAACGCCGATAAGCAAGCCAGAACGTTGTCGCTGAACGTAGACCTGACAGGTGGCACGGTATTGGTAGATAATCAAGTTGCCGGCACGACAGGGGTGCAAGAGCCATCTGGCTTTACGCTGACTACCAACGCTATTAAGCTCGATCCTCTGACGGGTGTCGTGATTAAGCTCGATTCGTCTCTGGAACCGGATCCATCGCCATTTACCGATCTTGCGGGCCATTGGGCAGAACAAGCGGTGAGGGAACTTGCTGCCAAGGGCATCGTGAAGGGGACGAGCGATAAGGCATTCAGCCCGGATCTGAAGCTGACCCGTGCCCAGCTCGCTGCGATGCTTGTACGTGCGCTGCAACTGGAAGGTACTAGTGATCGCCACATGTTCAAGGATGTGGATAGTGAGGCTTGGTACGCTAGCGCCGTTGCCGCTGCTCATCAACACGGATTAGTGAAAGGCAGAAGCGAGGATACGTTCGCGCCTCATGCTGTAGTTACGCGGGAGGAGCTGGCCGTCATGCTTAACCGCGCTTATGAACAGAAGGGGAACGCTTCTGCTTCAGGACCAATACCGAGCCTGAAGGATAAGCAGCAGATTTCGGCATGGGCTGCTCGCGAAGTGGAGGCCGCGTTGTCCCACGGATTGATGAAGGGGCGTACGAACGGTACATTTGCGCCTGGAGCAGCAACGACTCGTGCGGAGAGTGCACAGGCTGTACTGAATTTACTTGGTCAACTCAAATAACCTTAGCTATGATGTGAAATGACATATACGCGTGAAAAGAGCTGTCGGGAGAGATGCCGATGGCTCTTTTTTTATTTGCACGAATTGCAGATCAATGTGCTGGGGGAGGCAATGATATGAAAATATTGACACTGCATTTACAATTCCAGTATTTCCCGTTTACAATTCGCTCCTATAATAACAATCAGATGAGATATTTTACCATTAGCGAAGAGAAGGGTGACAAATTCCATGTCGATGAAAAAAACATTCATGGTTACAGCGGTCGCAGCCGTATTAACTACCTCGGTCGTCGGTTCAGTATCTGCCGCACCGGCAGTTTCTGCATCAGGAACCAAATCAGTTGCAGTCCAAGTACAACAAACCAAGTACCGCATTAACGGAAGCGAGGCAGCGATTCGTTCGATCATCCAACAAGGGGAGACTCTCGTTTCGGTGCGCGATATGATCAAAGCGGTCGGTGCTCAGGCTGAAGTAGCCAAAGGCGTGACTACTGTCAAACTGAACGGTCATACCCTCGTCTTAAAGAACAACTCTTCGCAGATTAAGGCAGATGGTGTTACAACGACTCTAGCTCAGCCAGTCACGGTCATAACCGGAACGAGTTACATAGCATTGCGCCCGTTCGTATCTCTGCTTGGCGGTACGATTGGCAAGCGTGCGGGTGTGCTGGAGATTAGCACGATACCCTTGTTGGCAGACGCTGAGAATCCTCGATTTGCAGGTACGGGCAAGCTGATTGTGTCCCGTAGCGACGAGCAGGGGAGAACCGATTATCTGGTCGATACCACGAGCGGTAAGTCTGAACTGCTGCTGACAACAAGCGGCGGATCGGATCTGGTCGTGTCACGAAGCGGCGAACAGGCAGCCTACACGGATGCGGAAGGTGCAGTGTATGTACTGGATCTCAGGAGTAAGGCATCCCGCCTGATTACAAAGGATACGAGCATTAAGCCGGAGCTGGTCTGGTCCGCGGACAGCCGCGCCATTTATTTCTTGCAAGGGGATAAAGGATCGGTTATCGCCAAGCTGGACGTAACGGAGGGCACGATTACCAAGGTTGTGGAAGACAAGGTCGATTATAAGGAGAACCTTAGCGTCTCGGCAGACGGGAAGAAGTTCGTCTATACCGTAACGACACTCGGGACCGTCACCTCGGATGCGACGAATGTCGACGAGGATAACGTATCGATTGATTTTTCCTCCAATCAACAACAGATCTATTCGTTTAACATCGGTGGATCGAAACTGGAGGCCGTAAAGTTGACGACATCCTCAGACGACAAAGTGTTTGTATGGTCCAGAGATGGACTGAAGGCGTACTACGTAAGTATTCCGTCCACAGATGATCAAGCGACGCTCTTGTCCGTCGACGCATCGCAAAAGCCTTCGAGAGTCTTCGCCGATTACGATGTGGAACAAGTGCTTCTGGCTGGCGGAATTCTGTATGTGCTGGCCGCCCAAGACGACAGCAACAGCGTGATTTATTCGATCGATACCCTGACGGGCAAACAGACGAAGCTGTACACCGTATCGGCTGACGTTTCGGCGATCGCCGTTGCAGACTCACAAATCGCGATCGTGGAGAACGGCCGGGTCTTGGTCCATGCAGGCAACAGCTGGAGAGCGGTTACGAAGTAAGAACCTTTTCCTTAACTGATTTATATATGATGAAGCTTTCCTAATTTGAGAGGAGAATATAAACGATGAAAAAATGGATGAAATCCCTGACGGCGATCATGATGGCTGTCTCCCTGATCAGTACTGCTGCGCCTTCAGCCGAAGCAAAGAGTAATCTCAAAGGCAATATCGTCATTAACGGTTCCTCGGCCTTGCTCCCGTTGACCCTTCAGGCTGCAAGCGAGTTTAAGAAAGAGAATCCGAAGGTTAAAATTTCCGCTTCCGCCGCCGGTTCGATTACCGGGCCGCAGTCGGTTCGCAAAGGCATCGCCGATATCGGGGCCGTGGATTGGGACGCTTCGAAGAACGTACCGGGCTTCAACAAATTCGATGGTTTGGTAGCCAACCCGGTGGCTGTAACGGTCTTCGCCGCTGTAGTGAATCCGAACGTGGGAGTAAGCAGCTTGACAACCAAGCAGTTGCAGGACATTTTCTCCGGCAAAGTGACGAACTGGAAGGAAGTTGGCGGCTCGGATGCCAAAATCGTCGTCGTGAACCGCAAGTTCGGTTCCGGTACACGGGTTAACTTCCAACAGAAAGCGCTGGACGGCAAGGAGTTCATGAACAAAGGCGATAATTACAAGGAGGTCGGCTCCAGCGGCGATATGAAAACAAGCATCGAGACGACGCCGAATGCCATTGGTTATATTGACCTTCCGTACGTTACCAGCAAGATGAAAGCTTTGTCAATCAACGGTGTGGCGCCAACCGAGAAGAACGTCTTGAACGGCAGCTATAAGGTATGGGGCATCGGCTACTACATGACCAAGGGTCAGCCAACCGGTGCGACCAAGGCGTTCATCGAGTATATCCAGAGCAGCAAATTCCAGAATGGTTCCCTGAAGAAGCTGAAATTCATTCCGCTTTCTGCTGTGAAATAAACAGGGCATTCGGTATCCGCTCGTCTCAACATGAAAGGGTTAGCCAGCTACAGCGCAGCGACGCTAAAGCTGGCTTCTCCATGTGAAAGGAAGAACCCTATGATCGATATGAATCCATCCAAGGACCATAAAGCAGTGGCAGACACGGGTCAAAGCTTCGTCCAGGTATCCGGAGCCAAGTTCGACCGCAAAGCGCGTCTTCGCTGGTCCAATCAGCTGTTCCGCTGGGTCTGCATCGGCAGCGCCTTATTCGTGTGCCTCGTATTGTTATGCATCTTGGTCCTGATGCTCCAGACGGGCATTCTGACTTTCTCCAACGTTTCGTTAACCGAATTCTTCTTCTCCACGAATTGGGACCCGGAGAATGATCACTACGGTGCGCTTACCTTTATTCTCGGTACGCTCGCGCTAACCAGCCTTACGATGCTGATCTCGATTCCAATCTCCGTCGCGATTGCCGTATTCCTGGCGGAAATGACGCCGAAATGGCTACGAAATCTGCTGCGGCCCGTGCTTGACCTGCTGGTTGGGATTCCTTCGGTGGTGTATGGCTATCTGGGGTTAACCCTGCTTATCCCTTGGCTGCGAGACATAAGCGGGCATGATCTGGCCGACGGTCTGCTCGCGGCATCGATCGTCCTGACGATCATGGTGCTGCCGACGATCAGCCGGATCAGCGATGACGCCATCTCCGCTGTGCCGAACCAATATCGCGATGCTGCGTATGCGCTCGGCACGAATCGGTTCCAGACGGTGATCCGCGTTGTGCTGCCAGCAGCGCGCAGCGGCATCACATATGCTGTGATTCTGGGCATGGCCCGCGCGATTGGCGAGACGATGGCCGTTGTGATGGTCATCGGCAACACCGCGCAGCTGCCGAACAGCCTGTTTACACCGACGGCGGTGCTGACAAGTAACATCGTCATGCAGATTTCAAGCGTGGAATTCGAGTCGACCTGGAATTATGGCCTATATATGATGGGCTTTATTTTGCTGGCGATCTCGCTGCTGATGATTGTAGCTGTAAGAACGCTCCAGAAGAGAGGGGGGCGCTACTCATGAGTGCGAAGAAGAAAGTAGATACGCTTCCCGTTTTTTCATTTGGCAAACGCAGAGGCGCTTCCGTTTGGCTGGATCGTGTCTTTACAGGGTTGGTATGGGGTGTAGGCGTCGCTGTTATTGTATTCATCGTCGGCCTGTTGTTCCTGCTGCTCGAGAAAGGATTGCCGCAGTTAAGCTGGAGCTTCCTGTACGGGCTCCCGAGCGAGATCGAGGAAGGCGGCGGGATTGGACCGGCACTCTTCAATTCCTTCTATGTACTGTTGATCTCGCTGCTTATCGCGATTCCGATTGGCATGGCCGCCGGCATCTACTTGGCGGAGTTCGCCCCGAACAACAAGCTGATCGAGGTAGTCCGCATATGCGTAGAAGGCTTGTCGTCCGTGCCGTCCATCATCTTCGGATTGTTTGGAATCGCTTTGTTTGTGGAGTTTTTTGAAATCGGACTTACAATTCTGGGCGCCGGCATCAGCTTGGCCTTCCTCAACCTGCCCGTGCTGACCCGAGTGACGGAGGAATCGATCAGGGCTGTACCGGCCCAGCTTCGGAACGGTTCCTTTGCGCTCGGGGCAACCCATCTACAGACGATTCGTCGCGTGCTGCTGCCGGTGGCGATGAACGGTATCATCACCGGCATCTGTCTGACGGCTGGACGGGCGTTTGGGGAAAGCGCGGTCATTATTCTGACGGCGGGTGTATCCACCTCGGGCGAGATGTGGGATTTCAATCTTTTATCGCCGGGTGGAACCTTGGCCGTGCATCTATGGTACGTCCAATCGGAAGCGATTGTGCCGGATGCCCAGGAGATCGCGCAGAAGACGACCGCCGTGCTGATCTTCGTTGCGCTGCTCATTAATATCGTCTTTCGGGTACCGCTGTGGCTGAACTCGCGCAAGACGAAGGCTTAATTCAGTCACAAGCGTCATCATTTCATCACCGGGAGGATTATGGCATGCAGCCATTCATCGAAATCAATGAACTGGATTTATATTACGGCGGATTTCAAGCCCTGAAGAATGTATCCATACAGATCCCACAACGGGCGATCACGGCGTTTATCGGTCCGTCCGGCTGTGGCAAATCTACCCTGTTGCGCACGCTGAATCGAATGAATGATCGAATACCAGGAACACGAATCGAAGGGAAGGTCGCGATTGGCGGAATCGATATCTACGCTGGCGACGTACATGTGGAATCGCTGCGTCAGAAGATCGGGATGGTGTTCCAGCAGCCAAATCCGTTCCCCAAATCGATCTATGATAACGTCGCTTTCGGGCCGCGGCAGCATGGGGTTCGGGGTAAGAAGAAGCTGGATGAACTGGTGGAACGGAGCCTTCGCGATGCCGTGCTGTGGGATGAAGTCAAGGACGACTTGAAGCGTCCGGCGCTTAGTCTGTCGGGAGGACAGCAGCAGCGGCTCTGCATCGCTCGCGCGCTCGCGGTTGAGCCTGACATCTTGCTGATGGATGAGGCCACCTCGGCGCTGGACCCAGTCTCCACCTTCAAGATCGAGGAGCTGACGCATGAGCTGAAGGATCGTTACACCATCGTGATGGTTACGCATAATATGCAGCAGGCGGCACGCGTATCGCAGCAGACGGTGTTCTTCCTGAACGGTGAAGTGGTCGAATATGCGCCGACCCAAAAACTGTTCGCGCACCCAGCCGATTCGCGTACGCAGGATTATATCAGCGGCCGCTTTGGCTAATGATGCGACGGATGAAATTCAATCTATCATGATAAAAGTCTCTTCAGATTCGTCTGAGAGACTTTTTTTTGCTTCTTTTGTCATAGAGCCATTGGATTATTTATGTAATTTTGATATATTTGGCCTACCTGAATCATGATTTCGCTTCTTTCCATCCTTCTTCGCCTAACATCGGATTGATAGAATTGACAGCATGGTCTTGAGCCTGCTTTTTGAGGAAAATGCATCTATCTTTGGAAATGCACGTATTATGAGTTATACCCTGAAATTACCTGTTGAATTAACGAAGATAGGCGGTTCAGTTGCCGAAGAACGTTCGCGACAGAAATCAGAGATGGTCTTGTTCTATAGGGGGAGGTGTTCGTGATTGAATGGGTGGAGGTCTGTGAAGCTGGTGCTGCTGATCGCTGTCATTGCCGCGATAAATATAACTTTATTCTCGCCGGGCTTGCTTGGACTTGATATCCAGGGCGGTGATGCGCTTCAGACAGCTTTTGGCGTAACGGTGCTTGTCGTCAGTGGCCTGGTTCTGCTGTATGGCAGTTATGTTCTACTATTTAAAGCTCCGGTTACGAAGCCGGTGCGTAAGATAACAACGCGTGAAGATTACATAGAAGCCCTTCATGATTATCGCCATCATAAAGCGTTGAAGAAGGATATCGCTCTAGCTTTGGATCAATTGGACCGGATCGAGAAGAAGAAGCACACGCTGTTCGGGGTGCTCAGTCAGCGGTTCGAGGAGAACGAGCTTAGCTATAAGAAATTCCACGGGGTCATTATGGAAGTGGAGAAGCTGTTCTATCTGAACATTCGCGGGATTCTGAATAAACTCAGTGTATTTGACGCCTCGGATTTCTCCAGGATGGGCGCACCGCACGGGTCGCAGCCGTTCTCGAACAGATTGGTGCAGGAGAGAAGCGATTTGTATACCGAATATCTATCCTTCGTTACCGGATATCTCGGGGTGAACGAGGAGATTCTGCTCAAGCTTGATAAGTTGCTGCTCGAGATTTCGCTGCTGGGCAGCACCGATTACCGGGATGTGGATGAGATGCCGTGCATGCAAGAGATTGATGCTTTAATCAAGCAGACTAAATTGTATAAACAGTAAGGAATAAAGGGGAGATGGACATGAAGAGAAAGGGTAACGCGTTCGTGGTGCTGCTATCCATTGCGGTAGTGGTGTTTGTGCTGGTGTATGCCGGCATTTACTTTACCTCGAATCTAGGGCAAAGCGCATCGGAAGTCAGTGCCAATGACGCTGCGAAGAAATTGGATAAAGTGTACAAGAACATCAAGGTAACGGTCGAGGATCCAATTAAAGGACAGATTAATCTGGACCCGGTCGTTGTAGCCGACTCGTTGCCGGATATATCGAAATTTCAGGTGTCGGTAGAGAATACGACGCCGAGTTATGTCGAGATCTTCTCATCCACGGAGAAATCGGGCACGGGGATAGATGGCTGGTTGAACGAAGTCGCGAATGATTTTAATAAGGCGAATATCAAGGTAGGCGGTAAGCCGGTTTCGGTCATGATCCGCAACATCGCTTCCGGGACAGCAACCGATTACATAACGTCAGGCAAATATGTTCCGGATGCCTTCACGCCTTCCAATGAGTTATGGGGCGAGATGGTGAAGGTACACGGAGTGAAGGCAGAACTGGTATCGCAGCGTCTGACCGGCAACGTTGCGGCGTGGTGACCCGGAAGGCCAAATACGATGAATTGGTAGAAAAGTACGGCTCCTTAAACGTCAAGACTCTGACGGATGCGATCTCGAACAATGAGCTGGCCATGGGTTACACGGACCCTTTTGCCAGTTCAACCGGTCTGAACTTCCTTGTCACGGCGCTGAATTCGTTCGATAGCGGCGATCTGCTCGGCGCGAAGGCTGTTGAAGGCTTCGAGAAGTTCCAGGCGAACGTTCCGTTCATCGCATCCACCACAATTCAGATGCGTGACGCTGCCAAATCGGGGATGCTGGATGCCTTCGTCCTGGAATATCAGACGTATGTGAACGCAGCCGATATGAAGGGCGGGTTCGTATTCACGCCATTCGGCGTAAGACACGACAGCCCACTCTATGCGCTGGGTAACCTCTCTTCGGAGAAGCAGGAAATCATTAAGAAGTTTGGCGAGTTCGTGACGCAAGATAAGTATCAGAAGCTGGCTACGGACCGCGGATTTAACGGCTTGGACGACTATCAATCGGAACTGGGGCAGATGGATAGCAATATCCTGCCTTCCGCGCAGAAGCTCTGGAAAGAGAAGAAGGACGGCAACAAACCGGTCGCGGCCGTGTTCGTAGCGGATGTGTCCGGCAGCATGGAAGGCGAGCCTCTGCATAGACTGAAGGAATCGCTTCTGAACGGGCAGAAGTACCTCGGCCGGGAGAACAGTATCGGTTTCGTGTCCTATTCATCCGATGTCGCCATTAACCTGCCCATCGGCAAATACGATGCCAACCAGCAATCGATGTTCGTCGGGGCGATCAACAGTCTCGAGGCCAGCGGCAATACGGCAACTTTCGACGGGATTGCCGTGGCGATGAAGATGCTGGAAGAGGAGATGGCTGTTAACCCCGATATTAAGCCGCTGATCTTTGTGCTTAGTGACGGAGAGACGAATGTGGGGCATTCTCTCGAAGATATTCGAAGCCTGATTCAAGCTTACAAAATTCCGATATACACCATTGGCTATAACGCAAATATTCAGGCGCTTCAAAATATATCCAGCATCAATGAAGCGGCCAGCATCAATGCGGATACCGACGACGTGGTATATAAGATCGGTCAGTTGCTGAACGTTCAGATGTAACGGGATTGGGGAACTTGGGGAATTCGCTTGAATAAATGTTTAACCAATATAGATTGTGGGAGGGGTTCGTATTGTCAACATTCTCGATGGAAGTGATCCAACCGGATCTGATCAAAACGGCGATTGAGGAAGAGGTCAAGCCGGAGCCGGAAGAAGTGGTACAGCTCCGAGAGCTTGCCGTAACGAATGTGCAGGCGATCATGGAGCTGGACGTGGAATCGCTGGAGAAGCGCAGGCAAGTGCTGCAGTCTATCGATACTTTCGGGATGAGCTCTATGAGATCATCCTCTGAGAAGAACGCACTGCTGCAAGTTTCAGTGGGTAAATTGTCCAGAACCGGGGATGAGGGAGGCCAGGTGGCGAAGGGGCTGACCGATCTTCAGATCCAGTTGAAGGATCTGGACCCGAGCGTTATTGATTTCGCGAAGGTTGGCATTCTGGGGAAGCTGTTTAATCCGCTGCGCAGTTATTTTGCCAAGTTCCAGAAGGCGGATGCGGTCATATCCGACATCATTCTCTCCTTAGATAAAGGGAAGTCTGTGCTGAAGAACGACAACACGACGCTGGAGATCGAGCAGCAGGTGCTGCGCGACCTAACCAAGAAGTTGCAGAAAGAAATCCAGCTCGGGATGCTGATGGATACGGAGATTGAATCCCAGATTGAGGCGGCGAAACTCCGTCAGGAATCGGAAGACAAAATCCGGTTTATTACGGAGGAAGTGCTGTTCCCACTGCGTCAACGCGTAATGGACCTGCAGCAGATGCTGGTGGTGAACCAGCAAGGCATTATGGCGATCGAGGTGGTCATTCGTAACAACAAGGAGCTCATTCGGGGCGTGGATCGCGCACGGAACGTAACCGTGTCTGCACTTAAAATCTCCGTCACGGTCGCTAGCGCCCTTTATAATCAGAAAATCGTACTGAAGAAGATCGAGCTGCTGAACGAGACGACGAATAATCTGATCAGCGCAACATCTAAGATGCTGAAGGATCAGGGGGCGGCGATTCATAAGCAGTCGTTAGAAACGAGCATCTCTGTAGATACCTTGAAGCAGGCGTTCACGGATGTGTTATCCGCGCTCGATTCCATCAGTACCTATAAGCAAGAAGCGCTTCCTAGAATGCGTGAGACAATTCATGCGTTCAGCGAACTGGCGGAGACCGGCGAGCAGCAAATCCAGCGTCTGGAACGAGGACAGAAGTTGGGGTTGTAACGAAGTAGAATAACGAGGCGATCGAGGGACCAGTCTAGCGGCTGGTCCCTCTTTTTATATAATTGTGGCGAATTATTGAATAATGAATTCGCTTCATTTAGACGGGCAGGGAATAACTTCTATTAAGGGGAATTCTGACATTGACAACCTGATATACATCATATAGTATTTTCATAACTTATTAAACCTACCATTTAACTAAGGTTTGGGGAATAGAGGAGACAACGGGGGGAATGACGATGAAAAAGGGGAAGCTGGGGTTGCTTTTGACATCCATACTGTTGATGCTGTTGGTCGCGGCATGCGGAGGTGGAGGAAGTGATAGCGAAGGGTCTGCAGGAAACGAGGCGGGCACTGGCGAGGGAACGCAAGCAGCCGAATACAAGGATGAACTGAACGTTGCTCTGACGGCACAGCCGCCAACATTAGATACAGCCTTGACGGTATCGGCGGTGGCGCTGGATACGGCAGGTAATATATTCGAACAATTGTACACGCTCAATGCGGAGTACGAGCCCGTTCCGCAGCTTGCGGAATCGGTAGAACGCAGCGAAGACGGGTTAACATATACGTTCAAGCTGCGCCAAGGTGTAAAGTTCCATAACGGCGAGGAGATGACGGCCGACGACGTGGTTGCTTCGATGAACCGCTGGCTGGTGACATCATCACGTGCCAAGGTGCTGCTGACGGGTGCGAACTTTGAGGAAGTAGATCCGTACACGGTGAAGCTGACGGTGGAAGCACCTACCTCGGACGTGTTGATCTTGATGCTTCGCAGGCACAATTCCCGTCCATTATGCCGAAGGAGATCATTGATTCCGCTCCGGCAGACGGCATTCAAGAATACATCGGTACTGGCCCGTATAAATTCCAGGAGTGGAAGCAGGACCAGTACATTCATCTGGTGAGAAACGAGGATTATCAATCGCTGGATTCGGAACCGAGCGGTTTTGACGGACGTAAGGAAGCTCCGACCGAGAATCTGTATTTCCACTTCGTAACTGATCATTCCACGCGCATCGCCGGCGTGAAGACGGGCCAGTATGATGTGGCCGACAGCATCCCGATCGAGAGCTATGATGAGCTTGCAGCCGATTCGAACGTGAACCTTGAATCGTTCCCGGGCGGAGCATTAACGGCATTCTTCAATACGAGTGAGGGATTGCTTGCCGATCAGAAGATCCGCCAGGCGATTCTGGCAGCCTTCAATAATGACGAGATCATGCTGGCGAGCTTCGCCAAGCCGGATCTGTACTCGCTGGCTCCAGGCTACCTGAATACGAATCAGGTGCAGTGGTCTACAGAAGCCGGCGCCGAATATTACAACCAAGCCAATCCTGATAAAGCGAAGGAACTCCTGGCAGAAGCCGGATACAACGGAGAGGAAATTACGCTGCTTACAACGAAGGATTATAACGAGATGTATACAGCAACTCTGGTCATCCAAGAGCAGTTACGCCAGATTGGCATGAACGTGAAGGTGGAGAACTTCGACTTCCCGACCTTCCTGGAAACGAAGAACGATCGTAGCAAGTGGGATATTTTTGTAGCGAGCACGGGCTATCAGATTACCCCGCCGCAACTGCTCGCGGTTAACCCGGATTGGGCCGGACTGGATAATGAGACCGTGAAGCAAGCGCTGGTCGATATCCGTGCTGCGGCAACGCCGGAAGACGCACAGAAGGAGTGGGCAGAACTGCAAGGCTTCATGTACGAGTTTGCTTCCTCTACGGTCATTGGTCACTACAATGGCGTGGTTGCAACATCGAAGAAGCTTGAAGGGTTCGAGCTGTTTGAGGCTCCTGTGGTGTGGAACGCTAAGGTAGCGAAGTAAGTTGAAACAAGAGAGGGTGTTACAAAGTTACCCGCGTAACTTCGCTAACACTCTCTTTTTTTGGAGGGATTCGCAAGTGCTGGCCTATATCACAAAAAGACTATTATCGCTCATTCCAGTCTTGGCCGTTGTCACCATCGCCATATTTCTGATCATTCATATTACGCCCGGAGACCCGGCTGCCACGATTCTCGGCATGGAGGCATCACAGGGAGAGATCGATAATCTGAACAAGGAGCTGGGCCTGGACCGGCCGCTGATCGAGCAGTATACAAGCTGGCTTGGCGGGGTGTTCAAGGGAGATCTGGGGAACTCGATCTTCATGAAGCAGCCGGTTAGCGAAGCGATTGCGGAGCATATCGGTCCGACGCTCTCGCTCGCCATATTGGCTCAGGTCATCGCGATTCTGCTCGCCATCCCATTCGGCATTCTCGCGGCTTACAAGCGTGGATCAGCAGCGGATTATTCATTGATGGGCATGTCCCTCTTAGGCATGGCCGTACCGAGCTTTTTGCTGGCACTGCTGCTCATGCTGCTGGTCGGCGTCAAGCTGCAGTGGCTGCCGGTTGCCGGGTATGCGCCGCTAAGCAAAGGGTTCTGGGAACATATTCAGTATCTAATCATGCCGGGGATTTCTCTCGGAACGATCCAGGCGGCACTGATCACCCGAATGACGCGCTCATCGATGTTGGAGATCTTAAATCTGAATTTCATCAAAACCGCTAGGTCCAAGGGGCTGCATGAAGCGAAGGTGCTGTTCAAGCACGCCTTTCGCAGCGCGTTCCTGCCGATTCTGACTGTCATCGGCCAGACCTTTGGCACCTTGGTTACCGGGGCGGTCGTGGTGGAAGCGATATTCAACATCCCCGGTCTCGGTCAGTTGATCCTGAACTCGATTGCAAGACGGGATGTTGCGGTGATCCAGGGCGTGGTGCTCGTCGTGACGTTGATGTACGTCACCATCAATCTGGTCATCGATCTGTTATACGGCGCGGTGGATCCGCGAGTTCGTTTGGACCGTAAATAAAAGAGGTGTAAGAGATGGCTACAGTTCAGGAGAAAGAAACGATCACACAAATAAGCAAACGGATGAAAAAAGAGCAGCGCGCGATCGGGTTTCGCCGCCTGAAGTCAAATTACGGGCTGCTGATCGGGGCTTCCGTGTTTGGCGTACTCGTGCTGCTGGCCTTGCTGGGTCCGTTGTTCACATCCTATGGACCCAATGACATGAAAGTCGTCGAACGGCTCATGTCTCCGAGCGCGGCGCACCTGCTCGGTACGGACGAATTCGGCCGGGATCTATTGACGCGATTGCTGCATGGCGCGCGGGTATCGCTTGGCGTCGGCCTGATCGTGGCGTTGTTATCTTCCGTGCTTGGCCTGATTATTGGTGTCTACGCGACTTATTATAAAACGCTGGATCATATCCTCATGCGGATCTGTGACGGTCTGATCGCGATCCCGGGGATTCTGCTGGCGATTGCACTCATGGCTGCACTGGGCGCTTCGGCGCTGAACGTGATCATTGCGCTGACGATTGTGTTCACGCCGAACATCGCCCGGGTTGTCCGTTCATCCGCATTGGTCGTTCGGGAACAGACGTATATCGAAGCGATGCAGGTTCAGGGTGCTAGCTCAACACGCATCATCTGGCTGCATATCGTGCCCAATACGTTATCGCCCTTGATCGTTCAGGCTACCTTCGTATTCGCAGAAGCGATCATATCCGAAGCGGCTCTAAGCTTCTTGGGTGCAGGCATTCCTGCCCCGGACCCGAGCTGGGGGAATATTCTGCAGGCAAGCAAACTCGTTATTTTCAAAGCCTGGTGGATGGTGGTCTTCCCTGGAGCGGCGCTGGTGTTGTCCGTATTAAGCCTGAATTTACTCGGTGATGGGCTGCGAGATTTACTCGATCCGCGTACCAAGCATAAACACAAGCTGAGAAAATCATGAGATCAGAGAATGGAGGTATTTCCATGAATCCAGAGCCTCTATTAGAAGTGAAGAACTTAAAGACGCACTTTCATACCGAGCGCGGGCGCGTAACGGCTGTGAATGGCGTCAGCTTCTCGATGAACAAGGGCGAAATTATCGGGATTGTCGGTGAGTCGGGTTGCGGCAAAAGCGTCATGTCCCAGTCGATCATTCGTCTGTTGGATCATACGGATTCGATTGAGTATGAAGGCGAGGTGCTGTTCGAGGACCAGAATCTGCTCACGCTTCCGGCTGCTAAACTGCGGGCGGTGCGTGGCGACGGTATCTCGATCATTTTTCAGGACCCGCTCACATCCTTAAGCCCTGTATATACGATCGGCAATCAGATTGCCGAAGTCATACGCCTGCATCAGAAGAAGAGCAAGAAGGAAGCGCATCGGCAAGCGATCGACATCCTGCGAATGACCGGCATTCCTTCACCGGAGATCCGGGTTAACGAGTATCCCCATCAATTGTCCGGCGGGATGCAGCAGCGTGCCATGATCGCCATGGCACTTGCCTGCGAGCCGAAGCTACTCATTGCCGATGAACCGACAACGGCGCTCGATGTTACGATTCAGGCTCAGATTCTGGAGCTGATCGCGGAGTTGAATGAACGGCTGGGCATGGGCGTATTGTTTATTACGCACGACCTTGGCGTGGTATCCGAGATATGCACCGGCGTAAAGGTCATGTACTTAGGTCAGATTGTGGAGGAGGCTGCTACGGAGCAGTTGTTCCAGAAGCCGCTGCACCCTTATACGCAAGGCTTGATTCAATCGATCCCGAAGCTGGATGGAGATCGTCACGATAAGCTGCATGTCATTGAAGGGTCCGTTCCGTCGCTTGCAAATACCCCGAAGGGGTGCAAGTTCCAGACGAGATGCCCGTTTGCCGATGAACAATGCGTGAGTCAGGAGCCGCCGATGGAGGAGCTGCTGCCGGCCATCGGGTGAAGTGCTGGCACTATAAGGAGATCAACGGGATCGGGAAAGGAGAGGAGCAAATTGGAACCTACAGTAGTCGATGATTCCTTGCTTAAGGTGCGCTCCCTCCATGCCAAGTTCCCCGTGTATGGACCTTTTGGCAAAATCCTCGGGGCCAAAGCCCACGTGAATGCAGTATCGGACGTCTCCTTCGAACTGAAGGAGGGCGAAACGTACGGATTGGTCGGTGAGTCCGGGTCGGGGAAGAGCACGACCGGGCGCGCAATCCTGGGTCTTACGCCGGCAAGTGGCGGTGAAGTGCTGTACCGTGACCGTAACGTTACGGCCATGACCAAGGAAGAGATGAGGAATTACCGCAAGGATGTGCAGCTCGTATTTCAGGACCCGTATTCATCGCTGAATCCCCGAAAGCGGATCGGGCAGATGCTGGAGGAGCCACTCATCATTCATCGCTTGGGCAACCGCGAAGAGCGGCAGGAAAAGGTGTTCGAGATTCTGCGCATCGTGGGGCTGCAGCCGGAGCATTATTTCCGCTATCCGCATGAATTCTCCGGTGGACAGCGACAGCGGCTTGGACTTGCAAGAGCGCTGATCATGAACCCCAAGATTATGATCTGCGACGAGCCCGTGTCAGCCCTGGATGTATCGATTCAATCCCAGATCCTGAACATGCTGCGCCAACTGCAGCGAGAGTTTAAACTGACACTGCTGTTTATCACCCACGATATTAGCGTGGTGCGTTATATCTCGGATCGGATCGGTATTATGTATCTGGGCAAGATCGTGGAAGAGGCGCCTACTGATGATTTGTTCCAAGAACCGCTGCATCCCTATACGCAAGCCTTGTTCTCGGCGGTACCGGATTTTACCCGCAGTCGGCTGAAGGAGCGAATCGTGCTGCGCGGCGAGATTCCTTCTCCGATATCGCCGCCGAGCGGCTGCGTGTTCCACACCCGTTGTCCGTTCGCGACGGACATCTGCAAAGCCGAGATACCGCCGATGCGCGAGGTTCGAACGGGCCACCGCGTGGCATGCCACCTGGTAGAATAGAATAACATCTCATTGAAGAAAAGAAGGAGTGAACATTATGACCACGATCAAAATCATCGACGGCCAGGATCAGATCTTCAATCAAGCCGGGTTTCAGCTTATAGGAAGCCACGCACCGAATACGGAGGGTTTGTCGCCACGAGAGTTGCTTGAAGCATCGCTTGCGCTGTGCGTTTCCATCTCTCTGCAGAAGATCATGGCGTATGACGGTGTCGAATATGATAAATCGAGCATTCATATTGAAGTTACTTCACTAAAGCATGAGGATAAGAAACTTAATAAATTCTCGCATTTCCACGTACAGGTGACCTTGCCGCCGAATCTTGCGCCAGAGTACAAAGAAAAGCTCAAATCGGTGGTGGAGCGGGCATGCACGATCGGCAATACGCTGCGGAGCGAAGCGGTGGTTGAATTGATCGAGGTGGAAGCGATCAGCACGGTAGAGTAATTGGTTAGATAAAAGATGCCCTATACAGATGGATCTGTATAGGGCATCTTTTTGTCCTCGAATATTTTGCGAGCCCATGCAGCTTATTATAAGGTTCCACTCATTGGAATTGATCCCTATTCCGATATTAATGCAAACGGCATTTCCGCCCTCTGCAGCATCAGGCTGCGGTAGACTCTCA
This sequence comes from Paenibacillus sp. JCM 10914, assembly GCF_001315105.1. Classification (GTDB taxonomy): domain Bacteria; phylum Bacillota; class Bacilli; order Paenibacillales; family Paenibacillaceae; genus Paenibacillus_AQ. The sequence continues at coordinate 75,614 of NZ_BAZR01000005.1, forward strand.
ATTTTAAGGTGAGAAGGGGATATCTAAGAATAAGCCCTGAATTCAGGAATCGAGGGCTTATACGTAATGAAGCTGTCAGGATTGGGGCTGTGCATTGCGCTCAAAGGCGACAATCCAGTCGCCCTGGATGGCGGCATAGCCGGCATCCCCCTCTACCACAAGACCGTACAGATTCTTGACATCGAGGTATTCTTTTCGTTCCCCGTTATCGAATTCAAGCGTGATGTAGTAATACGTACGAGATGAATTGCTGGAATGCATCATGCCGTTATCCCCGTTGTGGTGATTGGTGTGGTGACGCACATCCATGCGTTTGGCGACCACGCGGGCAAATCGGGAATTGCGCGGAGACTGTACGTTCTTTACATAACGGGCACCGTTTGCGATTAGACCCGCTATAACAACGATGAACACAATCCCGATGATGATCGGTACGAGTGTAAACATAAAATCAAAGCCACCGCCAAAAGATGGTCCTGGGGATATCATGGCTGGTTCCTCCTGTCCTTGTTCGCATTCTAGTGTTGAATATATGTACGGCAATTATAGGATAATGTTTCAAATGGAGGAAGATATATTTTAATTCCATGGATTATTGTTATGATAGAAGGAGTTTGTTTAAGAGGTGATGCGCATGTTAATGATAATTATTTTATCCCTAACGACTTTGGTCTGTTACTTCGCATTGTGGATAACCTATCGACCACAAGCAAAGTACAAGAACGGCATGCTGTTTGCTGTGCTGTTACCGGAGCATGCACTGGCACATCCAGACATCCAGGCGATCCAGGCGAATTTCAAACGGTCATTGAATCGGATCACGCTATGGATGCTGATCGCCTATATTCCGTTCTTGCTGCTCCACGACTGGATGGCTTATCAGATGTTGTACTATTTTGCATGGCTTACGGTGTTCCTCATTGTGATGGTGCTTCCGTTTCGCCGGGCTTTCCGGGATACGCTTGCACGCAAGCGGGAACACGACTGGTTTGTTGGACAGAAGGAAGAGGTCTTGGATAAGGACGGCCAGATCATCTACTCGGAGGGAGATGAATACTGGTCCAGCGGCTTTACCTATCATAACCCGAACGATAAGCGAGTGATGGTTACGAAGCGGGTAGGGATTGGCGAGACAGTTAATACAGGAACCGTAGCTGGGAAGATCGTGATCTGGGGAGCTATCGGACTTGCAGCTGTCACTATACTGGGTACCTCTTTCATGATGATCCGTTCGGAATGGACTTCACCCAAGTTGGCGATAACATCGGACCATCGAATTGAGATCGATTATCCGATGTATTCCTTTGATTTCAGTATGACCGAGATTCAGGAACTGTCATTGGAGGAGCATGTGCCGCCCGGCTCTAAGCGAAACGGCGAATCCATGGATAAGTATGCGAGGGGGCATTTCCGTCTTGAAGGAATCGGAAAGACAAGGTTGTATATATTCAAGAACAATCCACCTTACATTAAGTTCAAGCTGGGAGAAGGTTATGTATTCTATAATGACGAGGACCCTGCACGGACAAGGCAAGTGTATGAGGAGCTGGAGAAGAGGCGGGCGGGGGATTAAGGCTTAATGAGAGCAGATGAAGCGGCCTTCGTTCAGGCCGCCTTTTATTTGCTGTGCATGTTTACGAGTTCTCTCCGTAATGCAGCCCCAACTGATAAGCACGCTCCAGCACCCCCTCCATAATCTCGGTCTTGTACAGTACAAAGAAACCTCTCTTTTTGAATGATTTACCGGACACATCTCTTTTAACAAAGGATAATTTCTTTTTGTTTGATCTGAATGAAAGAAGGGGGCACATGGTCATTTACTGACGACTATGTGCCCCCCCTTGCTAAAACCAGAAAACTTATCGATTCTGTACTTCCTCGATTTCAACCTTAAACCTCTCTTCAACAGCTCTTTTGATAGTATTATGCTTATCTTGGTCCCCCTCATGGCCATGATCTAAGGAGTCTAAAGTCAATGTATCCGAACCTAAGCTAAATCTACCATTGTTCATATTAATAACACCATATTCTCCGTAGGTATTTAGCTTGAGGTACAATACATATTCTTCTCCCTCTTTAATCTCATTGTAATTTTCAAGGGCGATTTTTTGTGATGAACCATCTTGTTCAATTATAGAAACAGGTTCGATAATATCCAACTTCTCATTTTCTATGACAGGTACAGATTCTGGTGTTTTCAATACCTTGAGAACTGTAATTGGGGTTCTTGTGTAGAAATCTTCAATGGCTTGTGGAGAACCCTCTTGGACGGAATCCGGTTCGAAATATTTGACTACATGTTCACGATCCAAAAAATGGGTATCCGTTTCCGCAATGACAACTAAATCAGCATCATTAAACAACGGGGCTTCTTCTTCAAATGCTTTATAATTACCATGCGTCACTATGGTTTCCAAGCCCTCGCCGGTGTTCACGCCTTCACTAGCGTTGTCTACCGGTACATTATTACTGCATGCGAACATGAATAAAGAGAACGAGGATACCAACAGCATAAGTTTAATTCTTTTCATGCAAACCCTCCTAAAATTCACTTTCTAAAACCAGCGTAGACATAACCGTCATTACGGAAAGGTTCTCCACTTTAGATCAACTTGTCCGGAGTCATACGAAGTAATGGAAGCAGGAATCGCCCACCAACCTTGTACCATAACTGAATTTGTGGGAATAGGAACGTGAGCCATTTTAATAGTGTGTCCTATCTCGTGGGCAGCATTATATCTTACATTAGCAGGTTGATGACCGGCTGCCCTCATATTATTATCATACATAGTTACCTCTACATAGACCCAGTACTCATCTGGCAAAGCCAAATTCCCTGAGCTATTGGTTGGAGCAATTTGACCCCATAAATTAGGTGTAGCAGAGTTGCCGATATAATAGGTATCCGGGGGATCTATAGCGTTGTATATCGGTGTTCTAGTAATATTGACCTTTGAATTAGCATTCCAATAGCCTCTGCCTGCATCATAAGCACCTGTATAACCATACTGATTTACAGAGGAATGATAAAAGGCACTTGGATTCGGTCCGCCTTTTCTATTTCCACCCCAATAATCGGCACTTGCAATACTCCCAAACATAACCAGAGCCAAAATAGAAAAAGACAACGTAGACAAATATTTTGCTTTACGCTTCTTCACAGTTCGACCTCCAATTTATCTTTATTTATCAAACAATCCCTCGCTTAATTGCCAAGTTTTACGACGATTTTTGTCCCCCCTTCAATCTCTTAGTTGCCACTCATTTCGATTCTCATCTTTGCTGCCTATAGATGTCGAATTGGAATTAAGTGGGCTTATACTTATAAAGACAACGAAAATAACCAGAAAGTTGCACTTTTATTATAAAAAATCCCATAAAATCCTTTTCTATTCCAAATAACTAGAATTTTTAGGAATGCTGAATCAACCCCTCACAGAATTAAAGTTATCAGGTAGTGGGAGTATAGGTGTCATTACTGTTATAGTGGTGGATGAGGCAGGTAATAAATTTATAGAGAGCCTGCCGTATCACATGATCGAAGATGTGTAGCATATATGATCATTAATTACCGATGAATTTGCTCAGGCAACATCCTCGTAATGCAGCCCCAACTGATAAGAACGCTCCAGCAACCCCTCCATAATCTCGGATTTACCTTCCAGGGTGTCATAGAAGAATTCCACATGGGAGTCCTCTATCCCGGAGTAATTGGAAATACCGACATTCAGGAAGCGGGAGAGCATCGAATCATAGCTTCGCTTCACAAAATGGTCCTCCGACGCGCCTGCCAAGGCCAGCCATAACACCCGCTTATGATGCAGCTTCGAGCCGCCGCCGTATGCAAATCCATGATTCCATACCCGATCAATGTAGCCCTTCAACATGGCGGGGATTCCATACCACCACACCGGGAAGATGTAGGCCAGTGCATCATATTCCTTCATCCGTGCCATTTCAGCCTGAACCTCAGGTGAATAAATCTTCTTACTATCCGACCAATCCGGCTCGTCTGCTTCCCACAGGATCGGATCGAAGCCGATGCGGTGTAGATCCAGCACTTCCACTTCATGCTCGGCGTCCCGAAGTCCCTGCACGAACTTCTCAGTAACCGCAAATGTAAAGGAATCTTCCCTTGGATGAGTAACAACAGTCAGTACTTTCAACAGAGTACACCTTCCTTTTTGTGTTAAGATTTGAATGGTTTCTGGTATAAGTGGATTATGTATCATATAATGACCGAAAGAAAGTACGTACTAATTTGTTATATAGGCACCTAAAAGTACCATTAGAACTCTAGAGTTCCTGTTAGAATTGGCATAATTCTATGGTTCGGGAGGAGAGAAGAGTTTATATGAATGCAGAACGCCAATATAATATTCCCGCTGAAGCCACAATGGCAGTGATAGGCGGCAAGTGGAAGGTTGTTGTACTGTGCCACTTAAGTTATGGACCTAAGCGAACGAATGAGATTAAGAAGCAGCTGCCGGATATTACGCAGAAGATGTTAACCCAGACCCTTCGGGAGCTGGAGGAGGATGGAATTATCACCCGAACCGTTTTTAATCAAGTGCCGCCGAAAGTGGTATACGAGCTGAGTGAGACGGGGATTTCCCTGCAACCGATATTGGATCAAATCTGTGAATGGGGAGAGAAGTACATGGACAGAAAAGCGAAGGTAAGCGCCCCTTGAGGGCTAAAGTAAAAGCTGCTAACCCTTAGGGATAGCAGCTTTTATTGTTCTATTTCTGCAAAGGATACCGCTTCGCTTCAAATTGAAAGCCCTTTCTGGAATATGTGATATACTACGACATAACAGGCATACCATTTATATCAACCTATATATATTAGCCTTATACTTTTATAAGCAAAGGAGATTTCATGATGTTTAATGTTCTTGTTGTTGACGATGAATCCGTTCAAAGAGAAGGCATTAAGGATTTGATCTCTCAGTACCGCTTTCCGTTTCAAGTGCTGGAAGCTGAGAATGGGATAGCAGCGGAGCGGATTCTGATTCAGAACGCGATTGATATCCTTATCACAGACGTCAGAATGCCACTCATGGACGGACTGGAGCTTAGCAAGCAAGCTCGCAAGACACAGCAGGACCTTAAGATTGTCATCTGCAGCGGTTATGGAGAATTCGAGTATGCCCGCAGCGCCATTCGGCTGGGTGTGGTGAATTACTTGCTGAAGCCGCTCGTGAGGGAAGAATTTCTACAGGTGATGGAGGACATCACACAGATTCGTCCCCACAGCGGACCAGGTGAGCTGGAGACGATGGAATCCAAGGTAATTCGTCAGGTCAAGGATTATGTGAAGGACAATCATCAGCGGGATATTTCGTTATCGGAGGCAGCCCATGATGTGTATCTGTCGCCGGGCTATCTGAGCCTGCTATTCAAGAAAGAGACCGGTGAGAACTTCTCGAAGTATCTGACCGATTATCGACTTAGGCGGGCCAGTCATTTGTTGATGCAATCCAATATGAAAATCAATGACATCGCCGGCGCGGTTGGCATCGACAATCATTCTTATTTTGCCAAGCTGTTCAAGGGGAAGTTCGGCATCAGCCGGTACAGTACAGAGAGTGCGGGGGGCTACATGATCGGGTGGATCAAGAACAGGTTCAATGATATCCGGTTCCGTAACAAGCTGCTGCTGTCGCATCTAGTGATTGCCCTCATTCCCATTCTTCTGCTCGGGCTGCTCTCCTTCATCCAATCCTACCGCATTCAGATGAAGGAACTGCGAAGCGAAGCCGAGGCCAGTCTGGAGCAGGTGGCGAATATTATGGACTATAAGATCAATCGGTACAATACGCTGAGCGAGTTCATGGTATTGAACCGCGAGTTATCGCAGATCTTCATCAAGGACTATGAAGAGAACTATTTCAATATGTACTTGGATTTTCGTGACATTCTGGAGCCCCTGATCTCGAACATTCGACTGATGGATGATGATATTGAGGACATCACCTTTTATACATCCGGCAAGTTAATCGGGATTCGCGACAATATTGTGCCGATCGGCGATCTGAAGAGCAAGCGTGGTATGACGGGTTTCGGGGTCGGCGCTGGATCGTGGACGGGGAGAAACTGTATCTCGTACAGGAACTGATCAGCAATCCGAAGGACCGCAATTACATGGTGATCTCGATTCAGCATGACAGCATCTTCGGAGACCTGGACAAGCTGTCGGAGCATGTAGCCGTTCATATCGAGGATGCGAGTCAGCGCATGATTTTCGTGGAGGACAAGAAGGCGGCAGGCAGTCCCACCATCTCTGGAGAAGGGGAAGCTAGCGGTTTGAATCTAAGCCGATCCCTTGCGAACAATGGTTGGACGATTCGCTATCAGCTGCTGAATACGAATGCGTATGCGAACGCGATGAGCTTTTTTCAGATTACACTGTTTGTCATTGCCCTTAGTTTAATCATTACCTTCTTGCTCATTTACGTGATCTCCAATAACTTTACACGCCGAATCATTCATATTAAGAACAAGGTAGACAAGGTGGAGCAGAACAATCTCGATGTGATTATCCAGAGTTCGTCGCGGGATGAATTCGGAGAGCTGACCAACGGCATCGGCAAAATGCTAAGGCGAATCAATAGCCTCATCTCCCAGGTGTATCAAGCCGAGATCGCCAAGCGAGAAAGCGAATATAACAAGCTGATCAATCAGATCAATCCGCATTTCTTGTATAATACCCTCTCTTTTCTTCGATGGCGGGCGGAGAAGAAGGCCGATATCGAAACGAGTTATATGGTGTCGGCGCTGGCACGATTCTACCAGACGACTCTGAATCAAGGACGGCATATGGCGACGATCAAGGATGAGGTGCAGCATATTAAGGCGTATCTGGATTTGCAGCTCATTATGAACGATGGTCGATTCGACGTGGATTACGAGATTGATGAGCAGGTGCTGCATACGGAGGTCATTCATTTTATTCTGCAGCCGATCGTGGAGAACGCCATTAAACACGGATTCGCAGAGACGGAACTGATCCATTGTCATATTCGGATCAAGATCAGTCGGGTAAGCGAAGGCGTTCAATTCACCGTCAGCGATAACGGCGTGGGCATGACGCCCATAGTGGCGGAGCGGCTATTGACCGGTGATCACGGAGGCTGTGGCGTGCGGAATGTGAATGATCGGATGAAGCTGTATTATGGACGAGATTATGGACTCACGATTCATAGCGAGCCAGGCAACGGAACGGAGGTGTCAATGGTGATTCCGTCCGCTTGAACAGGCAGGGACAGCGGTATGCGGAAGCAGCCGCTTTTTTTGTTTTTTTTATTTACTGTGGCATCGTCTGAGGTGATGAAAAAAGTGATACATATCCGAAAAATGTTGCATATACGCTAAATTTGAAACCGCATACAATTTGACTATGAACGAAAACAGATAAAGGGGATGACAGGATGGACAAGCGTAGAAAGCTCGTTTCACTGCTGCTCGGCTGCATGATGCTGATCGTATTTAGCGGATGCGGCGGCGATAATGATCAGGTGCAGCCGCAAATTTCAGAACAAGATTACGAGCCCTATGGTAAATATGAGTCGCCTGTGGAATTCACGATCGGTCGGAATACGAACCACGTGAACAACTTGCCGCCGGGCGATACGATTGAGAATAATTTGGCAACCCGTTACGTGGAGGATCGGGTAAACGTGAAGGCCAAAGTGGCTTGGGAGACGGACGATATGGATCAGAAGCTGTCCCTGTCGATGACGACCGGGGATCTGCCGGACGTCATGCTCGTCAGCCGTGAAATCTTCAACCAACTGGTGGATAACGAACTGATCGCCGACATGACGGAAGTGTACGAGAAGACGGCATCCGAGGGCGTTAAGAATATCTACGCTTCCTATGGCGACTTGCTGCTTGACCAGGTGAAGGTGGACGGCAAAATCATGGGCCTTCCCATGACGAATATCGGCAACCAGCATCAACTACTTTGGGTTCGTAAGGACTGGGTGGATAAGGTCGGCGCGAAGCTGCCGGAATCCGTCGAGGATGTGTGGGATCTCGCCAGAACCTTTGTGGAACAAGACGTCTCGGGAACAGGGAAGACCGTAGGGATGGTGATGGATTCCAATGCCATGAACTTCACGCCGGTGTTCGCTGCGCACGGTGCCTTCCCCATGAACTGGATCGAGAAGGATGGTCAGGTTGCATATGGGTCGGTACAGCCCGAGATGAAGCAGGCGCTGGCGGAGCTGAGCGCCATGTATAAGGAAGGCCTGATTGATAAACAGTTCGCCGTCCGGTCGAACGAAGAGAAGGAAGCACTCGTCATTAACGGACAGGTGGGGATACTGTTTAACCCGTGGTGGATCGGCTACACGAACTACAAGGATTCCATCAAGCAAGATCCTGATGCCGTCTGGGTAGCCGTATCGGCACCCGTGGATGAGAATGGCAAGTTCAAGACGATCCGCCAGGATCCGGTGGGCGGCGGTATCGTTGTGGTGAAGAAGGGTTTTGCCCATCCGGAAGCGATTATGAAGTCGGTCAATTTGACAACGGATTTCCTGTACTCCTTAACGGATGATGCAATCACCTACAAGAAAGAGCATCCCGATGAGATGTTGACCGATGCCAGCCGCTGGAACAATGATCCGACGCAAATTCCGATGCAAGTGGATTATGACGATGTGTTGAAGCGTTATTACGACGATCTGATGAAAGCGGATGAGTCCGGGGATGCTTCCTCCGTACAGGAAGACCGGGTGGTGTCCTTCAGGGCTTTTCAGGAGTTTAAGGACAAAGGTAATGCCGTCGATGTGAACACATACGGTGAATATCTCTCCCGTATCGAGGGTCAGCGTGAGGCGAATAATCCGAATCTGGAAGTAATTCCTGCTGGTTTCTATGGAACGACCGAGACGATGAAGCTGAAGTGGGCCAATCTGCAGAAGCTCGAAGAGGAGACCATGCTCAAGATCATTATGGGGCAAGCTTCTGTAGAAGAATTCGATAAGTTTGTAGAGACCTGGAAGCGTACCGGCGGCGATGAGATTACGAATGAGGTCATTCAGATGAGCAACAGATAATGTTGACGTGAGCTTAAGTGTGGAGGACTGATGGTGTCCTCCCGCACGGGCTTGTTATTCGATAAGGCCGGTCAAGATGGAGGTGGAGCGGACGATGGCACAAGTGGAAACAACCGTCAATCAAGAGCGGGAAGTACGATACCGGAGGAAAAAGAAGCGCAAAGCCTTTGACGAAATGACCTATCATGCGATGCTACTGCCTGGCATGGCTATGCTGTTCATTTTCTCGATTGTGCCGATGTTCGGGGTGGTCATGGCTTTTCAAAAGTTCATCCCTGCCAAAGGGATATTCGGTTCTGCATGGGCAGGACTCACCAATTTCACGTATATGTTTCAACTACCGGATGCGAAGCAGATCTTTGTCAATACACTGGTCATCGCGGTCGGGAAGATTGTGCTCGGATTGATTGTACCCATCGTATTTGCCCTACTGCTCAATGAGGTGCGTCTGAAGCTGTTCAAGAGTACGATTCAGACCATTGTGTATTTGCCGCATTTTATGTCCTGGGTCGTCTTGGGTACGATGCTGACCATGATCTTCTCTTTTGACGGCATGATTAACAATTTCCTTGAGTTTCTGGGGTTGGAGCGGATTATGTTTCTGGCCAGTAATGACTGGTTCAGGCCGCTGCTTATCGTGACGGATACCTGGAAGGAGTTCGGTTACGGGACGATTGTGTATTTGGCTGCATTGACGGCGATCAACCCGGCACTGTACGAATCCGCCGCCATGGACGGTGCGAGCCGCTGGAAGCAGACGCTGAATATCACGCTGCCGGGTATGTTCCCAACGATCATCCTGCTGGGGACGCTGAGTCTCGGCAATGTACTGAATGCGGGTTTTGATCAGGTGTTCAATCTGTATAATCCGCTGGTATATGAGACCGGAGATATTATTGACACGTTTGTGTACCGCATGGGCCTGATCAATATGCAGTATTCGTTCGCAACGGCGATCGGCCTGATGAAGTCGGTCATCAGCTTTGTTCTGATCGTTATTTCCTACAGAATGGCCTCGAGGTATGCGGGGTACAGAATTTTCTAGGAGGGTTAGCATGATTCAATCCAAAACGCTGGGCTCAAGGCTATCCCGTCTGATGATTATGCTCGCGCTGGTTCTGATAACATTTGTGTCGCTGGCTCCTATCGTCAATACGATTATGGTGTCCGTCAGCAGCAGCACGGCTGTTAATGCTGGCCGAGTCTACTTTTTTCCGGTCGAGCTGAATTTCACTTCTTATGGACAGATCCTGAATGATACGAAGTTTTGGAGGGCTTTTCTGATCTCCGTGGAGCGGGTGCTGCTTGGGGGTACCATCAACATGATTCTGACCATCCTCATGGCTTATCCGTTGTCGCGGAGCGTCTCGCAGTTTAGATCGAGGAACAAATACATGTGGGTCATCGTGTTCACGATGCTCTTCAGCGGCGGGATCGTTCCGTGGTATATGGTGATCAGCAAGCTGGGATTGATCAACAGCATTTGGGCACTGGTTCTGCCAGGTGCGGTTCCCGTCTTCAATGTGATTCTCCTGATGAACTTTTTCAAGGGAATTCCGAAAGAACTGGAGGAGGCTGCATTCATCGATGGTGCCGGTCCGCTTAAAATCCTGCTCAAAATCTTTATCCCGATCTCCATGCCGAGCCTGGCAACCATTACGTTGTTCGTCATCGTCGGGCACTGGAACAACTTCTTTGACGGGATCATTCTGATTAATGACAGCGCGAAAATTCCGCTTCAGACCTATCTGCAGCAGCTCAGTCTGACGCGTGATCAAATGCAGAACCTCTCCGTCGAACAGCTTCAGCAGTTTAACAAAATGTCGAACACTACACTGAACTCTGCTAAAATTCTGGTCTCGATGATTCCGATTCTGCTCATTTATCCGTTTCTACAGCGTTATTTAATCCACGGGATCGTCCTGGGGGCCGTGAAGGAATAGCTGATCTGCCTAAGATCGGCGAAAGGGGGTGAGGTAGAAGTAGCAACAGCGAGAGCTGGAGCCATTTGCGATGGAGCCGTCAGGTTAACGTTAAATCGAGGAGAGGAAGGGATATGATGAGCGGAAAAAGAATGGTGAGCCTTACGCTGGTGCTCAGCATCATTCTGGTCACTTGTATGGGGGCCAGCCACGGTAAGGATCGTTATGCACATCAAGCGCAGTGGGCGCAAGAGAAGTTGCACGAGTATTACTGGAACGACGATGCGAAGATGATGAACAACGCGTATCCATCAACGCCGGAAGGCGAACATGCCTTGAATTACTGGTGGAAGGCACACGGTGTTGACGCGCTGGTGGACGGCTATGAACGGACAGGAGATGAGACGTACACCGAGCGTGCGGAAGAATTGGTTCGGAGCATTATTGAGCGCAACGGCTCGCTTCATAACGAGTTCTACGATGATATGGAATGGCTGGCGCTTTCTGCACTACGCCTCTATGATGCGACCGGCAGCGAAGAGATGAAGGGATACGTCCTGGAACTGTGGGATGACATCAAGACAGCCTGGTGGGAAGATGAACTGGGGGGTATGGCCTGGAAGAAGGATCAGCGGTACAACCGCAATGCCTGCTCCAGCGGACCCGCAGCCATCTTGGCTGCAAGGCTGTATGAACGTTTTGGCGATGTCGAAGATCTGGAATGGGCGCACAAAATTTATGAGTGGGAGAAGCGTTATCTCGTAAATCCAGACACCGGTCTGGTAGCCGATGGCTTGGTGCTGCGGGAGGATGGTACGCTGGATGTGAATGAGGCGTGGATCTTCACGTACAATCAAGGCACATTTATTGGAGCGGGTGTAGAGCTTTACCAGATTACAGGCGATAAGCAGTACTTGCGGGATGCCGAGAAGACGGCGGCCGGCACTTTGGGCGCCTTGACGGATCAGAAGACAGGCATATTCAAGGAGGATGGTGACGGGGACGGTGCCCTGTTCAAGGGCATACTCATCCGTTACATGGTGGAGCTCTACGAGGTCGGACATAATAAGAACCTGGAGAAATCCATCTATCGTAACGTAGATGCTTTGCTTAAGAGCAGCCGTAATAATGGATTGTTTGGGCAGGCTTGGGGCAAACCAGCGCAGAATCCGCTGGATCTGACCGCTCAGCTTAGCGGCGTGTTCCTGTTGGAGGGAGCCGCTAAGCTCGAGGCAGGCAAGACTGGTAAACCAGAAAAGCCAGGGAAACCGGGTAAGCCAGACAAACCAGGTAAGCCGGGTAAACGGGACAAGGGATAAGACTGCTAGTCTGATTATCGATGAATGGATAGACAGATAGGTAATCGACAGAGGCCAGCGCCTGCATGAATCTTTCAGCTGAAAGATCGTGCGGCGCTGTTTTATAATTTTGTAAGCAGTTGTCCGCACAACATGGACAATTTGAATATATCATGTTATATTGTTATATAAATTTAATAGGTTTTGGAGTACCGTTGGAGGGATATCGATTTGAAAGATGCAGCTTCCACGAAGCCGATGTATGAACAAATTTTTAATGAGATGAAGCGAAAGATATCAACACATACTTTCCGAATTGGAGATAGAGTCCCATCGGAGAAAGATCTCGCAGACGAATACGGCGTAAGCGAATTACGAGCAAAAAAGCACTCGATTTGCTGGCAGCCGAAGGTGTGATCGTACGAAAGCCGGGCAAGGGGTCATTCGTAGCAGATCCCGATGAGCCAGTCGTACATAGGGATCCATTCGCTACAGATGGTGGAGATGCCGGCGTCACCAACCGTGAGAAGATGATTGGACTTGTTATCACGGACTTCTCTTCAAGCTACGGAACACGTCTCATATATAGCATGGAGCAATATTCCAGGGAGAATGATTGCTTTCTGGTGTTACGCAGAACGTTCGGAGATCAGGATAACGAACAATTATCCATCCAGAAGCTGCGCAATCTCGGAGTAAACGGCCTGATCGTATTTCCCGCTCAAGGCGAATACTTTAACGCGGAAATATTGAAGATGGTCATCGCCCGGTTCCCGCTTGTTCTCATTGACCGCAAACTGAAGGGAGTCGCCGCAGCTTCCATCAGTACAGATAATGTTGGAGCCGCCGTGCGGGCGGTGGAGCACTTGTTTGATCTGGGACATCGTCACATATGTCTGCTGTCCCCTCCGCCAAGGGATACGACGGCGGTGGAGGAGAGGATCGAAGGATTCGTCCAGGCCCATGCCGCGCGAGGGATTGCGTTTGATCGGGATATTTGGATTAGCGACGTCACCGCGACGTTGCCAAACGCCTTTCACGAGAGCAATATTGAACGAGAAATCCAGCGGATTATGCAGCAATTGCAAGATCATCCGGCGGTTACGGCTTTTTTGGCGATCGAGTACAACATTGCCTTATTGGCCAAGGTCGCGGCAGAACGTCTTGGTTTAAGGGTACCGGAGGATCTGTCCATCGTTTGTTTTGACAGTCCACAACTCAATATCGGAGAGGGTTATATGTTTACCCATATGCGGCAAAGTGAGGAAGAAATGGGCAGACTGGCGATTGAGACGGTGCTGGGCATCATGAATCATGATGCGGTTGCGGTCGAGAAGAGGCTGCCGGCGGAATTGGTTGTGGGTTCGTCCACCGGCCCTGTAAGGAAATAACAACACAATATCGACCTGCATGTTGTAGCAAACCATGCGTTCACGCACGAGGCGGTGAATGCATGGTTTTTTTGTGTTTGGGTGAATGGATGAATCAACTGTTCAGAATAACCTAATATGACATATTGATTATTTTGTATATTGACATATTAACTAGATAACAATATACTAACCATTGATAGCGGTTTCATAATTCAGACAAGCGAGAGGGGTACATAATGTGTTTCCGATTACAGAACTTCCAGAGGCAATTCGAAGGTTAACGGACATAGTGCGGGAGAAGCAGCCGAAACGAACAGCCGATATGTTCGAGAGATGCCTCTCCAACACATGGAATACCACCTTGAAGCGAATGGAGGATGGTACAACGTTTGTCATTACAGGGGATATACCCGCCATGTGGCTGCGCGATTCGGCAGCACAGGTAAGACCTTTTCTCGTACTCGGAGAGGATCCCGAGATTGGCGACATGATTCAAGGCGTGGTAAGACGCCAGTTTGATTACATTTTGCGTGATCCTTATGCTAATGCATTCAATGAGTCTGCCAATGGCCAAGGGCATCAGGATGATGCAACCGACATGAGCCCGTGGATTTGGGAACGTAAATACGAGATCGACTCGCTATGTTATCCGATTCAGCTCAGTTATCTGCTGTGGAAGAATTCCGGCAGGACCGATCATTTCGATGAGACATTCCGCGTGGGAGTGCAGCAAATTATCGAATTATGGACAACGGAACAGCACCATGAGCAGAAATCGACTTATACCTTCGAGCGAAGTAACTGTCCTGCATCGGATACGCTTGTCCGGGAAGGGAAGGGATCAGAGACAGGGTATACCGGCATGACCTGGTCCGGATTCAGACCTAGCGATGATGCCTGCATGTACGGTTATTTGGTACCGTCGAATATGTTCGCGGTCGTTGTGCTCCGATATGTCGTGGAAATTGCCGAGGAGATTCTGAAAGACCGGGATCTTGCAGTTGCGGCAGAGAACCTCGCGGCACAGATCGAGGCAGGCATTCAGAAGTTTGGCGTTGTAGAGGATGATGAATACGGTCCCATATATGCGTATGAGGTGGACGGACTTGGTTCAGCTAACCTGATGGACGACGCGAATGTACCCAGTCTGCTATCCATTCCTTACTTGGGGTACCGGAATGCAGACGACCGGGTGTACGCAAATACGCGGAGGTTCATATTGAGTGAGCGAAACCCGTACTACTTCCGTGGGGAGGCCGCGTCAGGTATCGGCAGTCCGCATACGCCGGATCAATACATCTGGCATATTGCGCTCGCGATGCAGGGCATGACCGAGAAGGACCCGGAGGAACGGCAGCGCCTGCTTGAACTGCTGCTGGCAACGGACGGCGGAACCGGCTCATGCATGAGGGATTTCATGTAGACCGGCCCGAGGAATATACCCGGCCATGGTTCTCGTGGGCCAATATGATGTTTTGCGAGCTGGTGTTATGGTGCTCCGGTATCGCTGTTAAACGGTAAACCTGGGGTTAAACGTAGTGGTGAACGAGGAAGAAATCCAATAGGGGAGGGTTAACGAATGAAGAAGCAGTGGAAAATCGTATGTTCGGTGATGATCGTAATTGGACTTCTTGTGGGCTGCTCAGGAGGCAGCGGCGGCACGAGTGGAGAGGGATCGAGTGGTGGCAAAACCGTGCTCACCTTCTGGGGTGACTGGGGTGGAGAAGGGCAGGACCAGATCCAGACGATGGTGGATGCATTTAATAAGTCCCAGGATAAAATCGAAGTGAAATATGCCTTGCAGCAGGATGTGGTAACGAAGTTTCTGACCGCAGCCACGAATGGAGGAACGCCGGATCTCGTGTTCTGGGACCGCTGGCGGACTGCACTCTATGCTCCGAAGAACGTGCTTCACCCCGTGGATGAATACCTGGAGCGCGACGGCGTCAACAAGGAAGATTTCTACGACGAAGCACTGAAGGAACTTACCTATAATGACAAACTGTATGGGCTGCCGTTGACGGTGGATGCGCGGGCCTTGTTCTATAACAAGAAAATGCTGAAGGACGCAGGACTTGAGCCTCCAACGAACTGGGGAGAGCTGGAGACGGCCGCCAAAGCCCTGACGAAGTGGAACGGAAGCAAGCTCGAAACAGCGGGGTTATCGATGGGTGATCCGGGGCTGTTCAGCATGTATTTGCAGCAGGCGGGCGGAACGATGCTGACCCCCGACAACACGATGAACCTGAATAATGAGCAGGGCTTGGCGGTGCTGGACTTCTGGGGCCGTTTACTGAATGAAGGCAAGGTATATAAGATCGGTTTCGAGGATGGATTGGGAGAAGGCACGGATGCGTTCGTAACCGGAAAAGTCGCGATGCTGTACTCTGGACCGTGGATGCTGAGCACTTATGATAAATACGGGAAAGACCTTGAATATGGCATCGTGCCTCCTCCTGCTGGGCCGAATGGTGATAAAGGAAGCGTCATGGGCGGCTTTGGTCTAGTCATTCCGCAAGGCTCCAAGCATCCGGAGGAAGCGTGGGAATTTATGAAATGGTGGACGGCCAACAAGGATAATGCCGTGTTATGGGCCAAGACCAGCCAGAATATGCCAGGATTCAAACCGGCGTTAGAAGATCCGTTCTTCGCCGAGGATCCGAAATGGATTCCGTTCATGGAGACGCTGGAATTTGCGAAGACAAGGCCGACGCATGCCGGATATTCCGTTATGGAGGAGAACGCGGTGATTCCGAATTTGGAACTGTTCATGCAGAACAAGCAGAGTGCAGAGGAGACGCTCCGGCTCAGCCAGGAGCAAGGTGACAAGCAGCTGAAAGAGAATGCCGTTACCCGTTAAAAATGCCCTTGGAACACAAGGACTACAGAAAGGAGCATGAACATGACCTCCTCCACGAAACCAGTCAGCGCAAGATCTGCTTCCGTTACGAAACTTGGCAAACACCAGGCAAGAATGGGTTATCTATTCATCATGCCGACGATGCTATTATTTGCGGTATTCATGGTGATCCCGGTCGTGATGGCGTTATATTTGAGTTTTACGAACTATGATGTGCTTAGCTCGAACGATTGGGTCGGGATGGATAATTACAGACGTCTGATCGGTGATGATCTGTATTGGAAGACCTTCGTCAACGTGATGCTCTATGCGGTGGTTTTTGTACCGTTTAACGTACTTATCTCGCTTCTCCTGGCGATCTTGCTGAACCGGGCGGCTCGGGGAGTCAAGGTGTTACGAACGTTTTATTATCTGCCGACGCTAACATCGGCGGTCGCGGCAGCGACCGTCTGGATCTGGATGCTGCATCCGGAATACGGCTTGGTTAACGGGATCTTATCCATGTTCGGCATCACGGGCCCTGCGTGGGTCTCTCAGACCGATACCGCCATGTTATCGATTATTATGATGACGCTATGGCAGAGCGTGGGCTCTAATATGATCATATACCTGGCTGGGCTCCAGGGCGTGCCGGATTATCTGTATGAGTCGGCCCGTCTGGATGGAGCAAGTAAATTCGATTGCTTGCGTTACATTACATGGCCGCAGCTGCGGCCGACCACGTTCCTTGTCAGCACCATGTCAATTATCGGCGCATTGCAGCTGTTCGATCAGGCGTTCGTGCTTACCCAGGGCGGACCGGCCAATGCAACCAAGACGCCGGTTTATCTCATCTATCAGCAAGGCTTTAATCAACTGCAGATGGGATACGCATCGTCACAGGCGTTTGTACTGGCGATGGCGATTCTGGTCTTCTCGCTCATCAGCATGAAGATTAATAAATCGGAAGAATCGATTGTCTAATCGGCGGAAAGAGGAGGAAGACAAGAGATGAGAGCAATTGAGAGTCAGGTGAAGCGGCGGCGACTCCTTACCGCAAGCCTTTTTTATATCGGTGCAATCCTAATCGCCATCGTCATGTTTCTCCCGTTCTATTGGAGCGTGATGACCTCATTTAAACCGGATGAGGATATGTTCTCGATGCCGATCAAATGGTTCCCGACGGACATCACGCTGGAGCATTACCATAAGGCGTTCACAACCGTTCCATTCGGTCTGTATTTCTGGAATTCTTTCTTCCTGGCGTTTACCGGCGTGCTGCTTAACCTGTTCTTCGGTTCGCTCAGCGGTTACGCCTTCGCCAAGTTGAAATTTAAAGGGAACAAGGGACTCTTCCGCGTGCTGCTGGCCGCGATGATGGTACCGGGAATTGTAACGATGATTCCGAGTGTTTACGTGCTGCGCCATATTCCGCTGATGGGGGGTAACGATTGGTTTGGGAGCGGCGGCATGGGGCTTATGAATTCCTTCTGGGGCATTATTCTTCCCGGCGCTTCCGGTACGTTTGCCGTGTTCTTCATGAGGCAGTTCTTCCTCACGCTGCCCTCTGACATGATGGAGATGGCTCGGATTGAAGGCTGCAGCGAGTTTAAAATTTTTTGGCGCATCTATTTGCCATTAACCAAGCCGGCGTTGGCAACGCTGAGCATTTTTACCTTTCAGGCGGGCTGGAACAGCTTCCTGTGGCCGATGATTGTGTTGAACGATCCGAATAAGGCTACGATCCAGATGGGGCTTCAAGCATTCTCGTTCAATTTCCAGACGGATTATGGGCCGATGATGGCCGGGGCGTTGGTGGCGATATTGCCGATACTTGTCCTGTTCTTGGTTTTGCAGCGCTATTTTATCCAGGGCATTGCTTTCAGCGGGATCAAAGGATAAGAGGCGATGGAAGTTGGGCGTTCTTAGCAAGAAGATACTTGCATATTGAGTCAGGAGTGATTTCGCAATGGTAACGGTGTCCGGGGTATGGACGAAAAGGGCCGATGAGGCGCAGCGCGCACTCGAGCAGCATTTCTGGAATGATTCAATTCGTATGTACAATATAGAAACACCGTGCCCGGACGGGGCATGCAACACGATTTTTCATTATTGGTGGATGGCGCATGCGGCAGATGTGCTTGTGGATGGTTATCTCCGCACGAAGGATCCGGTATATGCAGAACGGCTGGAGCAATTGTACGAGGGTGTGCTTCGCCGCAATGAAGGCGAATGGCCGAACGAGCTGTATGACGACATGGAATGGATGGCGTTGGCTTGGCTGCGTGCGTATGAGGCGACGGGGCAGGATAAGTACAAGCAGGCCGTTCTAACACTCTGGGAGGATATCCAGCACGGCTGGAACGATATCCAAGGTGGCGGAATCGCGTGGCATAAGGAGCAGTTAGGGTATAAGAATACCCCTGCTAATGCACCCGCCGTTATTTTGGCAGCACGGCTGTATCGTGCTTTTGGGAACCCGGCGGATCTGGAATGGGCCCAGCGCATCTATACCTGGCAGAAGCACTCCCTTGTGGATCCTTCCACGGGCTTTGTCTGGGATGGGATGAATCGTATAGGGGATGGGGCAATCGACAAGGATTGGAAGTTTACGTATTGCCAGGGGGTATTCATCGGTGCTGCCGCTGAGATGCACCGGACTACGGGCGATTCCGTTTATTTGGCGGATTCGCTTCGGACCTTTCAAGCGATGCACGCAGAGCTGGCGGATGCAGTAGACGGCTTGCTCCCGGACGAAGGCAGCGGAGATGCGGGACTATTCAAAGGTATTCTCACACGTTATGTGGCGGAGGCAATCAAATTGTGGCCTGAGCGTGCGGACGCAACAGGATGGCTGGAGCGGAACGCAGGCATGCTGTGGGAACAGGGGAAGGCTGTCGATGGTGCGTTGTTTGGCACCGATTGGCGGCAGCAGCCTGGTTCGATCACGCAACTCAGCTCACAGCTCAGCGGCGTGATGCTGCTTGAGTGCGCGGCCATGTTGGAAGCGTGGACGAAAGAAGCGGATGCCGGACATGGCGGGACGGTCGATGCAGATATGCAACGAGCAGTCACTCTAGGAAAAGATCATGATTCGGTACATTCGGAAGAGATTCCCGCAACTATCTGGGATGCAAGAGCAAATCGGCTGCAGGAAACCATGTATCGGAATTACTGGAACCGTGACAGCGGCATTATGGATCAATGGTTTCCGCGTGAGAAGGCAGTGGCGGGCGAGAATTTCTATTATTGGTGGCAGGCGCATGTGCTTGATGTGCTGATCGACGCGTATAACCGAACGGGTAAGCCGGAGTATGCCAGTCAAATGGAATCGTTCAGCCGAAGTCTGTATAAGTACAACGGCAATACCTTCATTCACCATTATTATGACGACATGGAATGGACGGCGCTAGCCCTGCTTCGTGCCCATCAGGCTACTGGCAGCCTGTGGTACAAAGAGCAGGCGCTTGCGCTGTGGGAAGACATTAAGACCGCCTGGAATGATCACGGCGGGGGCGGCATGGCATGGAAGAAGGATCAGTTGGATTATAAAAACACGCCGGCTAACGCTCCCGCTGCCATTTTGGCGGCGAGGCTGTATCTTTTGGAACGGAATGAAGAGGATTTGAACTGGGCGAAGCGAGTCTATGAGTGGAACAAGAGCCATCTCGTTGACCCCAAGACCGGATTTGTGTGGGACGGCATGAACAGGCTGGGTGATGGACAGATCGATTACGACTGGAAATTCACATACTGTCAGGGCGTGTTTCTCGGTGCTGGTGTTGAGCTATACCGCTGTACGGGGGAAATGCATTATCTGGAAGACGCAAAGCGTACGGCAGGCGCTTGCATGATGGAGTTATGCGATCCGGAGACTCTGCTTCTGCCCGATGAGGGCATTGATGATACGGGCCTCTTTAAAGGCATATTGATCCGATATCTGCGGCTGCTGCTTGAAGAGGCCCCAGAAGAAGAAGCTGTACGCCGGATGATTCAGCTTAATGCACAAACCTATGGGAGAGAGGGATCACCTGGGAAACAGGTTTATGTAGCCCAGCTTGGGACACTTTGCCCGTGCTTCCTGTCCAGCTTAGCGTACAGCTGAGCGGAATGATGCTTACCGAAGCTGCTGCATTAAATAAGTAGGCGTACTTCTGTGTTCGTAAACGGCGGGCGGGTGTTGTCGTTATATTTCAGTTGAGTATAGTAGATATTTTTAGCCAATCAGAAATTATGGATTGGCTTCTTTTTTTTAGAAAAAAAAGGGATACATGCATTCCATGTTGAATATGTAGTTCTTTAGTCTTGGTACTCGGTATTCTCGGATGGATGGAGAATGGGGCTTGTCGAGAAATTGAAGAGTTCGGTTATGTATAATATATAACGAGGATCAGGGTAAAGGAGGCCATAAGCTAAGGGATAACATCTACCGATAAGATGAATGTAGGATCAACATGACGATAGGGAATATTGACGTAACAACGTATCGTGACGCTAGGACTTAAGAATTAAAAAACGATGAATGACTGATAAGGGAGTGGCAAAGTTCAAATGGACGGCAGCTATAACTTTTATATCGTGGGGCTATCAATCGTAATCGCGATCCTTGCCTCATACTCGGCGCTTAACATCACGTCCAAGATCTCGGATGCAACGGGGAAAACAAGGTTTTTCTGGTTGGTTGGCGGCTCATTGGTGATGGGGAGCGGGATCTGGTCCATGCATTTTGTCGGAATGCTTGCACTGCATCTTCACACGAATGTGAAGTACGATGCCTTTTTGACCATTATGTCGATGCTCGCAAGCGTGGTATCGTCTTTCATTGCGTTTTATATCACCATGCCCAAGGATATCAATTGGGCGAAGATCGCCATTGGCGGCTTCTTTATGGGCAGCGGGATCGTGACCATGCATTACATGGGGATGGAAGCCATGGTGATGCATGCCGAGATCCAGTATGATCCGTTCATCTGGACCTTGTCGGCCCTAGTTGCGTTCGCCGCATCTTATGCAGCGCTGCTGCTGTTTCTGCGATTTCGAAGCCACTCCCAGTCGAGTGTTCTCAAGTGGATATCTGCTGTGATCATGGGGTTTGCCGTTTGTGGCATGCACTATACGGGCATGAAGGCAGCCCGTTTCGAAGCGCATGCTGGGATGGGACATATGCAGCAGCCGGAAACGGTCGATCTTTTTTTGCTTTATAGCGTGACCATTACCATTTTTGTGATTCTGTTTGTCTCATGGGGGGCCATGTTCTTTGATCGGCATGTGCTGGAGCGGTTGGCTTATCAGGACACGATTACCGGGTTGCCGAACCGAAATGAAATGAATCGATTCTTCGAAACGTACAGCGGCTCCGATAAGATTAGCATTTTATTCCTTGATCTGGATCAATTCAAGGCCATTAACGATACCCTCGGTCATAATGTTGGCGATCTGCTGGTTCAGGAGGTAGGCCAAAGATTGCGCCAATTCATTAGCGGCAGTCAGCAGGTGTTTCGAATTGGTGGGGATGAGTTTCTTATCGTCCTTAAACAAAGCGACCAGAATTATGCGCAGCAATTAGCCGATGATATTTTGAAGAAAATAAAACAAGTGTACTTTATCGATGGGAATGAGCTCTACGTGACGGGAAGCATTGGGATCAGTATCGGCTGCATACGCAGTTCGGACCGTTCTACGCTGCTCAAGAACGCGGATACTGCCATGTATAAGGCGAAGGGACTCGGGAAGAATCAACAGTGCCTGTACAACGAGGAAATGGGCGTCCAGGAAGTACGGAAGATGGAACTCGAGAAAGACCTCCAGCGCGCACTGGAGTTGCAAGAATTCTTCATTGTATATCAGCCCAAATGGAATGTGAAGACGGATAGCCTCGTTGGATTCGAGGCGCTGCTCCGCTGGAATCATCCACGACTAGGGGTCGTGTCGCCGTTGGAATTCATTCCGATCGCCGAAGAGACGGGACTCATCATTCCCATGACAAGGTGGACGCTGGAGGAAGCCAGCAGACAGTGCAAGATCTGGCAGGATAATGGTGTGGTTCAGCCGGTCTCCGTTAACCTGTCGGTGCGCCTGTTTCATGGGGATAATCTACTGGAACTGATTCAAAGTATACTGCTCAAAGCGGGGCTTGCACCACATTTGCTAGAACTTGAAATCACAGAGTCGATGGTACTCTACGACGTGAACGATATTATCCGTCAACTGGAGAACATTCGGTCATTAGGCGTCAAAGTATCCATGGATGATTTTGGAACTGGATATTCCTCGATTGGATTGCTGGACCGGATTCCGATTGATGCGCTGAAGTTGGACCGCTTATTCACCAATGATCTGGATACGCCAAGCAAACGCGCCATTATTAATGCCATTGTATTGATGGCTGAGAACTTGAATTTGGACGTTATTGCAGAAGGTGTAGAGAATAAAGAGCATATTGATTTTCTGACGAGCTTGGGCTGTCACGTCATGCAGGGTTACTATTATGGCAGACCGATGGATAGTGAAGAGATCGATGTGTGGATGCAAGAAAAGCCGGCTTAGGACGAGCGGGAAATAGCGGTCACACGAAGGTGTGGCCGCTATCGGAATCTAAAAGCCGGCTAGACGAAGTAGGCAATCTCCGCCCGGGGAAAATACTCATGAATAGCCTGTTCAAACAATTGTTGAAACTCTTCTACAGTTTCGGCTTTATACACGTATTTGAATTTGCCGTACCGGCCCCATTTGAGTTGACGTTCTTCCTCATCCATGTTGAGTTTGGTTTTGGGATATCGTTTGAGAATTGTATTTTTGGCGGTCTTGGTGAATCGGTGCTGAATGAGCTCAAACGTAAGATCTTGCACTTCAACCCCGTGCAGCCGCTCATGCAGCTTCTCTAACAGATGCCAGTATCCTTCCTGCCAGCCATCATATTTCACGATAGGAGCAATAATAAAGCCTAAAGGGTAACCGGCCTCAGCTACCCGGCCAGCCGCTTCGATTCTTTCCTCGAATGAAGAAGTGCCCGGTTCGAAATAACGAATGACATAGTCGGAATTAATGGAGAAGCGGATCCGGGTACGACCGCCATGATCAACGTCCAACAAGGAATCGACGTTGGCAAATTTGGTAACGAATCGTAATCGTCCATACTCTTGCTTAGCCATAAACGCTATATATTCACCCAGTGCACCGGTTAAGTGCTCCAACGATACAGGGTCGCCCGTGCAGGCAGCCTCGAATCTCGTGATTTCCGGTTTTCGTTCATCGATGTACGCTTCCGCTTTTTCCAAGATTTCGGCCAGATTCACATAGATCCGTACGTAAGGTTTGTTACTCATCGTCGTTTGTAAATAGCAATAGTGACAGTGACCGGCACAGCCTGTCGTTAGGGGGATGGCATATTCGGCAGATGGCTTGGACGTATCGAATGTCAGGGTTTTTCGAATGCCGACAACGAGCGTGCGCTTGGCGTTACGGTATTGTTCGGTTTCGGTCTCGCCCGGAATACCGGTGACCCGGTTGTGGGATGTTGTCATGCGAATCGGAGTGCCTAACTCCGTAAAGTGGGCGTGAAGCTTCTCGCCAAGTGGATATTGCAGAGCTTCCGGTTCAAAAAATACAAGTTCGGGGTCAAATCGTTCCAACTTTCAAGCTCCCTCCTCCGCAAATTCCAGTCTGAATCTAGGGTTTACTAAGACGGAAGTGATCATGCATGAATGTCATATGACAAGATTGATGACAACACACACTATCTAACCAACTTGCCTTGCTCTAAAATTTAATTATAAATTCAGTTGTATGTATAACCATTAAATCATCAGAGTCGAGGTGGTATATGTCTATTCGTCTTCCTATTGAATTGGTCTGTGAACAACTTGGAATGGATCTAAATAAGTTCAGAACCGGCACCGAGCAGGAGAAGAAAGCCAAGAAGGGCTCGAATGATTGCCATCCCGTTGATGAGAAACAGCCGGGTCAGTCCGATTCTCCTTCTTCAGATAACAAGCCGTAAATTCGATAGTGTCGTTTATCCAGTAACGGTGGGTAAACGGCTGTTTTTTTGAACAAAAACGGCTCAACCATAAAGAGAAACCGCATAGAGAGTTAGCAATCCCCATGCGGATCTTATAGATTAGATTGGGATAAAACAGGCAATCCCGACCGGTCTTCATAGACCCTTGGGATTGCCTGTCGTTGTTTAGTCTTGGTCGAAGTCGAGGACGCCTGTGGTGTGAAGCAGTACGAAAAACACGAGAATCGGGGCAACATATCGCAGCATGAACAGCCAGATTCGGAACCATCTCGCGGTAAGCCCGGAAGCCTCGGCGGCTTTGCTCCAGAAGTATCCTGCAAAGATCGTGGTGACTAATCCACCGATCGGGAGCAGGATATTGGATGTGATAAAGTCCAACCAATCAAAGAGGTTCTTGCCGTTGATATCGGACAGCCCTGGCACGATGCCAAATGACAGCGCGGAAGGCAATCCTACTAACAGGACAAGCATACATATGATCAAGACGGACTTCGTTCGCCCCCACTTCCATTTATCCATCACGAATGAGATAGGTACCTCCAGCAAGGACACGGCAGAAGTCAGTGCAGCGATCGCCAGGAGTACGAAGAATAGTCCTCCGAAGAAGGAGCCGAATGGCATAGCCGAGAAGGCCGCTGGCAAGGCGATAAAGACCAACGACGGACCTTCATTCGGTTCGATCCCGAAGGAGAAGGTGGTCGGAAAGATGATCAGTCCGGCGATAAACGCATAGATCAAGTCCCCTGCCCCGATAGCCAGTGTCGCTGGTCCCAGGGGCTGGCGCTTATCCACATAGGCCCCGTAGGTTAACAAGATACCCATACCAAGGGACAGCGAGAAGAACGCATGTCCGAGTGCAACGAGTGCCGCTTCTGCGCTTAGTTTGGAGAAATCGGGATTCAGGAAGAAGGACACACCTGCTCCTGCTCCCGGCAGCGTTACAGCACGAATCATCAGGATGATGAGTAGGACCACGAGCCCGGGGATCAGAATTTTATTGAATTTTTCGATCCCACCGGAAATTCCTTTCGCTACGACCCAGCCCGTAATCGCAATCGCCGCAACCTGCCATACGAGCGGCATATACCCTTCAATAAAGGTATTAAACTGACCGCTAAAATCTGTATTCGTATACAGATCGCCACTGAAAGACATGATGGCATAATGCAGTGTCCAACCAGCGACAATCACATAAAATGTCAGGATCAGGAACGGTACGATGACTTGAAGAAGTCCAAGGTGACCGAACACTTTCGGTCCACCAGCCTTCACGAATGATGTAGCGGCACTACCTCGTCCGGAACGCCCAATGGCAAGCTCAGCCAACAACACAGGCAAGCCAATGATGATAAGACAGACAATGAAGAGCAGAAAGAAGGCAGCTCCGCCATGCTCGCCTGTAATATAAGGGAACTTCCACATGTTCCCGAGCCCGACGGAGCTCCCGATCGCAGCCAGGATGAATCCGGCTGATGAGAAGCGATCTTGTTTACCCGGTGCTGACGGGCTATTAGATTGTGATTTCATAGATGTTCCTCCAGTTGGGTTATCGTCAAGTTCCTCTACTATATTTCAAGATGGCTGGAAGGGGAATAAGCTGAATTTCCTAGCTCATGGGAGGACCTGAAGCTTATTGTGTGGAGAAATCTCCATTTCCACTACATGATTAACCACAAATGGCAGGTGTAAACATTCTAAGAGGATAGATCCTTTAACCGAAGCGCTCCGTCTTATACCACTTGGACTCCCGCCCCGTCAGTTTATCGCCGATGATGGATACGAAAGCCCTGATCGAGATAATCAGAAATAGCTGTGCGTACGTAAAATAGGAGATACAGGACAGGATGAAGTTGCGTGTGGTGCTTTGGCCGATATCGGCTGCCAGTGCCAGATTAATCTGGAGCACGTAGATGTAATACATCAACGCCCATGCAATGATCAGATAGACATACACATCGCCCTCGAACCGGAACGGAGAAATGACGGCCGGGTTAAACAAGGCAATTACTTGGTACACGATATTCGCTACAAAAATAATGTCCGATATAATGATGGCTATCATGAACCAGAAGTAGCTCGCGGCATAATA
This sequence comes from Paenibacillus sp. JCM 10914, assembly GCF_001315105.1. Classification (GTDB taxonomy): domain Bacteria; phylum Bacillota; class Bacilli; order Paenibacillales; family Paenibacillaceae; genus Paenibacillus_AQ. Next base: position 102,222 of record NZ_BAZR01000005.1, read on the forward strand.
GAGCACATGCAGCTTGATCCGCCAGCTCGTCCGATCGAACAGATGATGAATATTGTCCATGACGACGCTATAATTGCCTTTGGCCCAGCGTTCTCGCTGTTTCATATATACCTTCAGATCCTCGGGTTCCTGCTGGTAGGCTTCGGCTTGCGGGGCTAGCGCGATTAACTGTCCACGAGTGAGAATCTCGAAGGAGATCGCAGTATCTTCTGTAATCGCATGCTCGTCCCAGCCGCCGATATCGCGCAGAAGCTCCGTCTTAACGATGAAGTTCGTTCCCGGAATCGTGCCAAGCTTAAAGAGCTGCCACAAGCCGGTGTGATGAACCCGCTGAATGGTAACCAGCTCAAGATTAATGCATCGAGACAAGAAGTTCTGTCCGCGGTTTCGTGCTTTATTACGCCCGAATACCGCACCGTAAAGCTCCGGCTTCTCCAGCGCTTTCTGAGTCAGGAATAACAAGGCGTTCTTCTCAGGTGCGGCGTCGGCGTCATACACGCAGACCCAGTCGCCCGTGGCTAGCTCCAGGGCATCGTTGAGCGCACCGGATTTGCCGCCGGTACCGGTTCTCTCCATGATATGAAAGTCACGTTCGGCATAACGCTCATTCGCTTGCAGCGCTCGAAGCCGATTCGCCGTCTGATCCTTGCAGTTATCGGCGATAACGATCAATTGCATTTTGTGATGCGGGTAATTCATCTGGAGAATATGCTCCACTGTCGCTTGGATGACCAATTCCTCATTATGTGCGGGAACCATCACCGTGACCGTAGGAAATTGTTCCAAATTGCTTGGGTTTACAAGTTTCTGGCGACTTTGCTTATGAATGAACAGGATTGCGCCTGCCATGATGATAATGGACTCCAGAACGGCGATCCAAATGCTGATCATGGCAATGACCAGTAAAATATCAGTCAATGAACTTCCCCCGATCATACTTGCGCTTGATTGTGGAACGGAAGCTTAGCGTGGCAACGGTCAGTACAAGAATGGCTACCGTGAACAACAGACTAACCCCAATGCATAGGGGAATAAACCAACTGGTGTAAGACATTTTCGGTCAAAGAACCTCCTGTGGCATAGGCTATATATATTCACCGATGAGATCGGTTTCCGCATTACGTTCGAGCGAGGAAATCACGTCATCGACATCAACATATCGACTAAACTGCTCTTTCTGAAAGACGAGGCCGCCGGCACGGACAACCAGCTTGAGGGACATTCCTTTTTTATCTCGAAAAGGCACGTTCATCATCGCAATCTTGATGCGATCCATCAGACGCTTGAGATATTCCGGCTTGGTCATCGGACATAGAATAATGAAACGACCTTCTCCGATCGAGAATTTATAGTCTTCATAACGGATTTGATTCTGGATCGTCTGCGAGAGCTGCGTAATCAGCTTGCCGAAACGATGCGAGCCCACTGATTCACGGGTCAGCGGCAGGAAATCCAGTTTAAACATGACGATGCAAAAGCCATACTGGTCCGAGTACCGGTTCGCCAGATTCGCCTGCTTGATCAAGGTATCCGCGAAGGCGTCTTTACTCCCCAGGGACGTATCGAGGTCAACGTCCGTTGGTTCTTCGTAACTGTTCCAGACGGCGGATGAACCTTCGGCTGCGTACCAGGGCAAGCTTGATGACAATAGCAGCGACCGTGTTGGCAGGCAGAACGAGAATCCATGATAAGGTAAGCAGATTGATGGGGGCTAGGGTCGATAACCAGACGAAATAGGTGACGAGAAACAGGAACAACAGGACGGTGGACACGCCGACCGGCAGGAAAAAACCGATCAATAAAGCGGCCAGCGTGGCGATGCTGAACATGAATTCTGTCATGGTGTAGTCTTGGTGCAGATAGATGTTCCAGAATATGAACAGTTGTTGGATCATGGCGAGCGCAATCAGCAGGAAATAACCAAGTTCAACGCGGCGTAAAGGGGTCGTTTTTCTCATATTGAACCTACTTTCTAAGCTCTTACATCCTCTATGATGAGATCAGGTCATCACATATGTTATTTAAAAATTACCCAAATGTCGATAGCTTTATCGAAGGATACCAGAATGTACAAGAAAAAATGGATTGTGAACATAGAAAAAGGGAGCCCTGAGGCTCCCTTATGAATTTATTTGAGCTGGATACGCAGCTCATCGTCCGGTTTCTCGGTCATATAACGCCAGATAAAGATCTCCAGCTCGGTTCCTTCGAAATTCTCATAAACGTCCGTATGTTGGTTATTCCCATCCCCGACCATGCCCGTGAAGGCGGGCTTCCCGTAATTACGCTGGTCCCCGCTCAGATAATAGGTTTGATTCACGCCGCCGAACTGCCGGTCCGCGCTGTATGATTCAACATAAAGGTTATGTTCTTTCATATAGTATGACCACGTAATAGCATGACCTGCGACGTTAGAGCTGATGAACTGCTTATCGGTAGATATGTTCGTTAGACGAATCGGAGTACCGTCACCTTCATGATCGTCTACGCGGTGCTTCGCGATGAGGGAAACCGGTTGATCCGCGAGCGCGGAAGGATCCAGTCCGGCCATCTCAAAGCGTAGTTCCGATTGATGAGGCTGATTGCTTAACAACCACCATCCTCCTTGAATTAAGGTGCCGCCTACATCCAGTTGATAGTCCATGTAAGGGAGACGCGAATATTTTTCTTCATGTCTTAAGTTCAGACGGACTTGAGTCGGTGTTACAACCATGCCTTCGATGGTTGTTCCTCCTGGCACCTGCTCCAGTGCGATATCCAGTTTCTCCTTAAAAGAACCGTTCTCCAGTTGTTTCTTCGACAAGACCATCGGCACGCTCCATGTTCCTTCGGCTTTGGCTACGTCGGCCAAATATGCGATTTGGAAACGCGTGCCTTCTGCGAGCAATGCCTCCCGTTGAAATACTTGCTGATTAAGAATCTCGCCGTGCTCTCCCGGCGTGCCGTATATGGAGGGTTCGGTTTCCTTGAGCTGCTCATTATGCCCATTGATTGCTTGAATCCGCACCCAGTTGTTCTCCTGGGCCTGGGGATCGGTAAAAGCAATCGCTGATTTCAGCATCGTCTTACCTTCTGGCTGCTCAAATGACTGCAGCGTTATACTGCCGATGCCATCCTGTTCAATAGCAACCGTCTGCTGCTTGGATTGAAGCGGGTCAAAGGCAAGTGGTTTCTCGACCTCTCCTACAAACCGGATATCAGTCAGAGTGAAAGCAACCTCGATTTGGTTATCCTTCGCCACCCAGTCCGTTTCAAAATATCCCTGGAAGACTCCTTCCCGTGCATTCCAGTCATGAGCCGAATTCCCCTCGATCCAGTTCCCGTTACGGTCTTGCATACCGACTTTGCCGTAGCTGACTAGTTCACGATGCTCCGAGCTTCCAGGGTCCAGGCTATACAGCAGGAAAGTCCGGTTCTCGTCCGTAAAGGCAGTGTGGACGGTCAGGGTGATGCCATCTCTTGTAACCGATTGCGCTATGTTCTGTCCCAGGCCTTGTTCAAGTGCGGATTGGATGCCGGCGCGATAGGTCAGTAAGCTGGACCAGTCATACTGGAAAGCAGCATAGACCGGCGTAGCATCAATGCGATGGATATACCTGCTACTAGTGCGATTCGCTTGCGCTTGCGAGGACGGAGCAGGAGCGACTCGCCACCGGATACTTTCAATTCATCCCGCTCGATACTGCTCCACATTTGGTCGAAATCGGGGTAGGGTATGGTATTCCCGGAATTCATCTGTTTCTTCAGATTCTTCTCAATACGTTCCATAATGCTTCTCTCCCTTCAGCCACGGCGCTTGGTGGCTTTCAAGTTTCCTGCGCATGAGCTTCAGCGCTTTGTGCAGTCTGGATTTCACGGTCCCTACAGGAATCTTCAATGTTTGGGCAATCTCTGCCATCGACAGCTCACCAATATAGCGGAGCGTGACGACGGCCATCAGTTTATCAGGAAGCTGTTGCAGCAGCTTATCCCATTCCTGCGCGGCTTCCTGTTCGAGGATGATGGTGTCAACGGATTTGGCCGAAGCTGCGGTTTGCTCATGAAGCCACCGGACTTCCGTTTGCTTGCTGTGCTTGGTTTGATTTCTCCTGAGCAGGTTGAGGCACTGATTCATGGTAATGCGCATGATCCAGGCTCGGAGGTGCTCAATACGTCTCCATTCCTGACGAAATACGGTGACGAACACGTCGTGGCATACATCTTCGGCATCCTGTGCATTCCGCAGCATGTAATAACAAGTGCGGTACACATCTTGGTTGTACGAGTCGAACAGCTCGCGTTCTGTCATTCAGAGCGCTCCTTTCGTTTGGGTTATGCTATATAAACAGATGACCCGCCGCTGCGGTTCATATTTTTTGCGGGTTATGCGGGAATGGCTCACAGAACATCGTACATCCTTTCCACATAAGCACGTGGAATACCTGTTATGATGGACGCACCGCAGTCACAAATAAAAAGCGCGAGGTATCTTGGATGTGACTCCAATACCTCGCGCTTTTGCATGCGCTTCTAGTTCTATTCCATGCGGAACCAGCTAAGCTGGGCCTCGCCCTTGAGGGTGAGATATACGATGCATGTTCCTGCTTGCAGACCTGTAACCGAAGCTTGGGCGGTAGTCCAAGCCTGATGGCCACCCGTAGGCAGAACTTTGCAGCTTCCCACGACAGGACCATCGGGACTGCCTGTCGTTACCCGTATTTCACCGCCGCGGGTATCCCCGCTAACTCTCGCCTCAAATGTAGTCGGTGCATGGTTGAAATTCACGTTGTGAAAGGCGATCCATCCCTCTTCGTCTTTTAGGCGAATACTGTCACCGCCCTCGCGGCATTCATCAAGGTAGACACTTTGATAATCGTCATAATTCGCAGCTTGGACTCGCTGGACCAGTGAGCGCGGAGGAACGGTTTCCCCGGATACTTGCAGTCGCATACTTGCCAGTGCCTGACTGGAAGAAGGACCGATCATTAACAAGTAGGTGCCACTCTCCACGCAGTATCGATCTCGGGTGACGTCCCAGTATGCAAGCTCCTGCGCGCTCAGTTCGAACTTCACGGTCTCGCTGCTTCCCGGGGCAAGATGGATACGGCGGAAGCCCTTCAGGGTTCTGAGCGGTCTTGGAATACGCGAGTGCTCAGCGCGAACGTATAGCTGAACAACCTCGTCTCCGGCTATGGTGCTTTCGTTCTTGACATCGATCGCAACCGTCACGCTCCCATCCTGCGTCATTTGGGCATGACTAAGGGATAGGTTCGTATAACGGAAGCTAGAATAGCTTAGTCCATGCCCGAACGGGTACAGGACGTCTCCATCAAAATATTGATACGTCCGCTTACCCTTGATGATGTCATAATCCATAATGTCCGGTAGCTGATCAACGGATTTGTACCACGTCATATTCAAGCGGCCTGCCGGATTGTAGTCGCCATACAGGACATCTGCTACGGCGTGGCCAAGCTCTTGGCCGGCATGGGAGGTGAAGAGAATGGACGGTATGTGCTCCTGCTCCCAGTTTACCGCGAACGGATAACCGCCTACGATGACGACCACCGTATTTGGGTTGGCTTCATAGACGGCTTGAATCAGCGCGTGCTGAGAGGGAGGGAGTGTGATATCCGGTCGGTCGATCGTTTCTTTCCCGTTGATGAACGGGCTGTTTCCGACGAATACGATCGCTTTATCGGCAGCGGCTGCTGCGGCTACCGCTGCCTCAATGCCGTTCTGTACTTGTTCCAGAATAAAGGAGGCTCCTTCATCTGGCCCATCCTCATGGCATGCAAGGAGACGCCCTTGTGCATCCATACCGACTGGAGAGCCGTCCCACGATTTCATGGTCACCGCGCCCTCTGCCGTGTCCTCAAAACGGAAGGCCTCCTTCACGAACCAGCCGCGTGCTTCGTCCGCGGTGGGTTGAAGCTGCTTGCTCTCGCTTTCTGTGACGAACTTACCGCTACTGATCAGCCGGAGCGTCTCTGAACCCCAGCCCCAATCGTTTCGTTCAAGAATCGTGGCCTGGGCGGAATCTGTCGCGTCTGCACGAAGAGAATGATCTTCGGCACATATGGTAACGTATCGACCTGTAGCCTTGCAGCGCAGGCGTACCCGATCTAATCCCGTATGGAATTGAACCGGGGCGTCGCCAAGCTTCTCTTGTATCCCTTGCAAAGGAGTAATGCGGTATGGAGGTGTACCGCTGTACCAGTCCGTATAAGCCTCATTGGCAAGCGGTCCAATGAGGGCAGTGGAGGCACGTGGATCACGCGCGAGTGGCAGCAACCCATCGTTCTTCAGCAGCACGACCGATTCGCGTGCAGCCTGAAGTGATAATTCGGCATGATCTGGCGCACACAGCTTCGACTCGGGTACGTGATGATAAGGATTGCGATCGTCCGGATCAAATTCACCGAGGCGAAAGCGAACACGAAAGGTGTTGCGCAGCGCACGATCCAGATCCGATTCGCACAGCAGGGCTTGATCCAATGCATCCCGCAGGGCTTGAAAGGAGATGTTCTGATCATCGGTGATGCTGTCGATGCCGGCTCTGACCGAGCCGGCAACGGCCTCTGCATACGATGCCACATAGTGGTGATCCATCACGGTGCCGAGCACATCGCCCGCATCCCCGACAACAAATCCGTCCATGCCCCATTCATCCTTTACGATATCGTTGACTTCATGGTTCAGATTACATGGTACGCCGTTGATGCTATTATAGGCGGTCATCATCGATTTAGCGCCGCCTTTGCGGAATGGAGTCTCAAAGGCCTTCAAATAGTACTCTCTTTTGTTGCGCGGATCGATGCTGACCGAGGCGCTGCCGCGGTCAACTTCATTGTTGTTCCCGTAATAATGTTTCAGCGTGGCTACGGTTTTGAGATAGAAGGGGTGATCTCCTTGCATGCCTTGCACGAGTCCTGCAGCGAGTTCGCCGGTTAGATGCGGATCCTCACCGTATGCTTCTTCTGTGCGACCCCACCTGGGGTCGCGTTCCATATCTACCGTAGGCGCCCAGACTGTTAACCCGTTCATAGCTTTGTCGCGTTGGTAATACACGCGAGTCTCATCTGCAATAACCGAACCAATGCTGCGCATCAGCTCAGGATTCCAAGTGCAGGCGAGTCCGGTATTCTGGGGGAAGACCGTCGCTTCACCGAGCCATGCGACACCGTGGGCACCTTCGGTGCCATGTTTATATTGAGGTACGCCGAGTCTGGGGACCGCTGTCTGGTATTGGCACATTAAGGCGATTTTCTCAGCCAACGTGAATTGAGATACCAGATCGTTGACCCGCTGCTCTAATGGAAGATCCGGATTCTGAAATTGATAGTTCATCTGTACAACCTCATTTCTATGTAGTGTAGGAATGTAAACGTTCTCATATATAAGGGAATTGCGATGTACGGCTTAATATCAGCCAACTTTTATCATAATGGGTGGTGTGACGGGTTCATACCGGGAGGATTAGAGCTGTTTTCATATAGAAATTACGACTAATCGCCAATCGAAAGTATTACAAACGGTCGAGCGAATGTTCATTTGCGGGTGGGTGATGTCCGGCTCTTTGTATTGGCGGGGCAGGCCCTAGGGGAAAATAGACGAATCTTAAAAGTTTTGTCGAATATGAAAAGGTCCTATAATATTCTAGTATAATGTATTAAAAAGCCCTGGTAGGTCAGGCGCTATCACAAGCGACATCTTGAGACAGCTCTCGAAGTTGGTCGTGTTGATATATTTACAGATTATGCGATATGGCTGAATGGGATCCTCGTAGCACATGGTATGGAAGCCAAATTTCCTGATCTTGGCTAGGGGTACTGAACAGGTATATCATTACTTTCTGGCAGAAGCTATAACCCGGCTTGAAACATACTTGGCTACATTACCAAATGGAGAGACGGAAGGGGAAGAGGCCGATGATGGAACATGAACAAAGCGAATATCCCATAACGGATTCAGTGCCGATACTAGGCTCAACGGAGATGACACAGGCAGCTCAAGGCCCAACATGCATCGTTGGGGTGGGTGCCTCCGCGGGGGGGCTTGCAGCCTTGGAAGTGTTTTTCGATCATATGCCCTCTGATGTTGGACTTGCCTTTATTGTAGTGCAGCATCTTTCTCCAGATTATAAAAGTTTATTGGGCGAGATATTAAGAAAATATACCGTGATGCCTATCGTTGAAGCGGAGCATGACATGCCGATACAATCGAATCACATCTACCTGATTCCGCCTGGTAAGATGATGACGATGAAAGAAGGTCGTCTGCAGTTAACAGAGACGGTCAAGCATCCGGCTGTTCATATGTCCATCGATATGTTCTTCCGCTCCTTGGCAGCCAACTATGGTAATAGAGCAGTCGCAATTGTATTGTCGGGTACGGGAGCAGACGGTTCAAACGGCATCATGGACATCAAGGAAGCAGGAGGGCTGGTCATAGCACAGGACAGTCAAACCGCGAAATTCGATGGGATGCCGAACAGTGCCAAGATGACCGGGAAAGTGGACGATGTACTCTCGCCGAAGCAGATGCCAGAGCGGCTGATACAGCATATGCGTGGATTTGGCGTTGTTAATCTCTCGAGCAATCAAGAACAGCTCACGACGGAGCAATTGATTCAGCTGATTTTGAGAAGATCCGGCAGGATAGCGGAATTGATTTTACGTATTACAAACGAAACAGTGTGCTGCGTCGAATCGAACGCCGTATGGTCATGAACAACGTACCGACGATTCAAGAGTATATGGCTTATCTGGAAAACCACCGCGAGGAACTGGGCGCCTCCGTAAGGATTTGTTGATCGGTGTAACCAATTTCTTCAGAGATGCTGAAGCGTTCCGGATTATTTACGATAAGGTGCTGCCGCTTATTTTTGAGAGAAAGAGCTTAATGAAGGAGATCCGGGTGTGGGTAGCTGGCTGCTCAACGGGTGAAGAGGCCTATTCGATCGCGATGTTGCTGCGGAAATATGCAGATCAGATGGAAGTTCCGTATCATATTAAAATCTTTGCGACCGATCTTGATAAAGAAGCCATTGCATACGCTAGTCAAGGTATTTACTCGGAGAGCATTATTAACCATTTATCCGAGGATGATATGAATCGGTTCTTTATTAAAGACGACGATATGTTCAAAATCAGCAAGGAAATTCGGAAGATGGTCGTGTTTGCGCCGCAAAATATTATTAAGGATCCGCCTTTTCGAAATCTTGACCTGATTACTTGCCGGAACATGCTGATCTATTTACAACCGGAGATGCAGATGAAGGCGCTTTCTCTTTTTCGCTTTGCCTTGAATCCGGATGGCTTTTTATTTCTCGGTCCAAGCGAGACGATCGGTCGATTCGTGAATCAGTTTGAGCCATTTGATCGGAGATGGAATATCTTCACCCACCGCCAATCGAAGCAAAATAACGATTCACTTCGTTTCGCTACCGAGAATGAGACGGTGTTTCAGGGAAATATCCCACCTGTATTGGGGCCATCCGCTGTCAGGGAGCAGCAGCCGCACGGTCGATTGGATGAGCTGCAAGGCACATTAACGGAAGAACATCTGTCGCCGGGTATGATTGTAGACCGCAATAACAACGTGATCCATTTAAATGGCACGATTAACGAGTATTTGATGCTAGCCCAGGGCAAACCGAGCTGGAATGTGTTCAAAATGCTGGATTCCAACATCTCGCTCACGCTCTCCTCGGGCATTCAGAAGGTGAGAGAATATAAGCGAGAGGTTGTATATCGGTCTATCATGATGACGACCAACTACGGCGAGCGGCAGGTCGATCTGCATATCCGCCCATTCTCGATGAAGAACAATTCCTACGACAAATATGTTTTGATTTTGTTCGAGGAAGCGAAGGAACTGGATCGTGAAGATCTACTGGTTCTGGAGCCGATGCAGATTGACAGTGATGTGAAATCGCGGATACTGGAGCTGGAGCAGGAACTGCAGCGATCCGATGAGCGGCTTCAGGCAATGGTGGAGGAGCTTGAGACCTCCAACGAGGAGCTGCAAGCAACGAATGAAGAGCTTGTGGCAGCGACTGAAGAGTTGCAGAGTGCGAATGAGGAGCTTCAGTCCGTGAATGAAGAACTGGTCACAATGAACACGGAATTCCAATTCAAGATACAGGAATTAATCGATGTGAACAATGACATGAGCAATTTTATGGGGAGTACGCGGATTGGGACGATTTTTCTGGATAAGCGAATGTGCATTCGGCGGATTACCCCTGCCATCACGAAGGAAATCAATCTGATGGAGGTCGACTACGGACGGCCGATTGAGCATATCTCGCATCAATTCCAATACTATTCTTTGGTTGAGGACGCCAAGCATGTGCTGCAGACGCTAGAACCGCTGGAGAAGGAGATCCAAAGCGTGGACGGCACCTGGTACAGCATGCGAATTCTGCCATACCGGACCGAGGACAATTTCACGAGCGGTGTCGTACTAACCTTCGTCGACATTACGGATCTGAAAGCAGTCAACGAAGAGCTGCTGAAGTTATCTTATGCGGTTGAACAGAGTCCCAGCATGACGGTGATTATGGATGTCGCCGGGAGGATTGAGTATACCAATCCACACTTTACCGAGGTAACCGATTTTGGCGCGCACGAAGCGAAGGGCCAGGGTATACATAATTTCATGGAATGCAGCCCAGACGATCATATGCTTGATGCCATGATGAGGACGGTCAAGTCCGGCGAGATGTGGAAGGGTGAGTTGACAGGCTGCAAGAAGAATGGCGACCTTTACTGGGAATCGGTCAAGGTGATCCCGATTAAGGATAAGAAGGGCGAGATTATCCATTTTGTGAAACTATCGGAGGATATCAGCGATCGCAAGAACGCGGAAGAGATGCTGCGCAAGACAGAGATGCTCTCAGCGGTTGGACAGTTGGCTGCTGGGATTGCGCATGAAATCCGTAATCCGTTGACGGCACTGAAGGGATTCACGAAGTTGTTGTCATCCAAGGAGAACAGCAATAAGACGTATATCGACATCATGCTCGACGAGTTGGATCGGATTGAGCAGATCGTAAGCGAACTGCTCGTCTTGGCCAAACCGCAAGCGATCGATTTTGTGAAGAACGAGCTTGAACCGATCATCGAGGACGTGATGATGCTGCTGGAGACGCAAGCGATCATGAATAACGTAGAGATCAAGGCCGATTTACGACCTGGAATTCATGTGCTGTGCGTGGAGAATCAATTGAAGCAGGTATTTATCAACGTATTGAAGAATGCAATCGAGCGATGCCAGGCGGCGGTGAGATATACGTCAGCATGGCCGTATCCGAAGAAGGGGCCGTGGTCGTTCAGTTCCAGGATAACGGAGCAGGGATTCCTGAGAGCAAGCTTGCCAAGCTGGGCGAGCCGTTCTATTCTACGAAGGATAAGGGTACGGGACTTGGACTGATGGTAAGTTATAAGATCATCGAGAATCATCAAGGCAATATCCAATTCCAGAGTGAAGAAGGCCAAGGCACCACGGTTATTATTACGATTCCCATGAGTGAGTGATAGATGAAAACTCCAGTTATAGAAGAGACCTCTTGCAAGGGCCAGAAGCTGATTCTCGCCTATGCTTGAGGCGGAACAAACAACATGCTTGATCTTGCCATGGTCGGCCTGCTGCTCTCCATCTATCGCCACAAGAATATGATACCGAATGGGGCGGGAATGGCCTAGGACCGTGTGACAACGTAAAAAGATGCAAAAATGCAGGCTTTACCTCTTGAAAGAGTACCTGGATACGAAAAAGATGCCAATCTGCATCTTTTTGACCCTGAGAAGCCCTTTAGGTAACTATAACAGCGACAAAAGATGTAAATTTGCAGGTATTTGCTGTTCAAGCCGCAATTTACTCGAAAAAAGATGCACTTTCGCAGCAATTTCCGTGAACAGTTGCACTCTAGCAGGTTGCCTGAGAAAGGCGGGGCCTATAGAAGAGTATCGTCCTCTTCTAAAGGCCCCGCCTTTATGTGTTGCAGGGGAGCTATAGCGAGCCTGTCGCCACTCCAATATCTTCAATATAATGGCAGGCAGCCAAGTGGCTGCCACGCTGATCGACTACCCGCAGGATGGGTGCCTCTGATTTGCAGAAGTCGGTGGCGTACATACAGCGGGTATGGAATCTGCATCCGGTGGGCGGATCGATGGGGGAAGGTACATCCCCTTTAAGAATGATCCGCTCCTTTTTGCGGTCGGGATCGAGTGTTGGGATAGCCGATAACAGCGCCCGGGTATAGGGGTGCTGGGGCTGGCGAAAGAGCGAGTGTTTATCCGCAATCTCCACAATAGTACCGAGGTACATGACGATGATCCGATCCGAGATATGACGCACCACGCCCAAGTCGTGGGAGATGAATAAGTAGGTTAGCTTGAACTGCGCTTGCAGGGACTTCAACAGATTCAATACCTGCGCCTGAATGGAGACGTCCAGCGCGGATACGGCTTCGTCGCTAATGATGAGCTTCGGATTAACGGATAATGCCCGGGCAATCCCGATCCGCTGCCGCTGTCCACCGCTGAACTCATGTGGATATCGATCTGCCTGATGCGCGGCTAATCCTACCGTCTCCAGCAGTTCGATCGCTTTTGCTCTCCGCTGCTGTGCCGGGACCACCCGCTGGATTTCCATCGCTTCTTCCAATACCTGTACCGCGGTTTTCCGCGGATTCAATGAGGCATACGGATCTTGAAAAATCATCTGCAAATCCTTGCGCTTGCGATTCAGTTCGGTTCGGCGCAACGAGAGCAGATCCGTTCCCTCAAACCAGACCTCGCCCGAGGTCGGTTCGTCGAGGCGCAGTATGGCTCTGCCCGTGGTCGATTTCCCGCAGCCCGATTCACCCACAATACTGACGGTTTCTCCTTCATGCACCGAGAAAGATACCCCGTCCACGGCTTTCACGACATTGACGGTCCTGCCGAATATTCCTCCCTTGATAGGAAAATGCTGCTTCAGATTCCGTACGGTTAACAGCTCTTTGCTCATGACCTTGAATTCACCTCGGCTTCATTCTCCCATTGATCCGCGTACTGCCAGCACCGGACCTGCTGTTGTTCATCAAGCTGTTGCAACTCTGGCTCATGGTCATGGCATAGCTGGCGGGCGTGTGGACAACGTGGTGCGAAGGAACATCCCATAAGCGTATCGAACGGGCTTGGGACAGAACCTTGTATCGGTTCCAGCACTTCTTTGTCCAGATCATGACGCGGCAGCGAGTTCAATAGGCCGATGGTATAGGGGTGCTTCGGATGCTTGAACAAAGTTCGGACATCGGTATATTCTACAAGCTTCCCATAGTACATAACGGCTACATCATCACAGGTCTCTGCCACGATACCCAGATCATGCGTGATGAAGATAATCGACATTTGCAGCTTCTGCTGCAATTCCTTCATCAGCTCCAGAATTTGCGCCTGGATCGTGACATCGAGGGCGGTGGTGGGCTCATCCGCGATCAGTAGATCGGGATTGCAGGCGAGCGCCATGGCGATCATCACCCGCTGCCGCATTCCTCCGGACAACTGGAACGGGTATTGCCGGATTCGTTTCTCCGGGGAAGGGATACCAACCAGCTTCAGCATCTGCACTGCTTTGTTCAAAGCTTCTTTTCTGCCGACCTGCTCATGAATTTGGTAGGCTTCCGCGATTTGATCGCCAACAGTGAAGACCGGATTGAGCGAGGTCATGGGCTCTTGGAAGATCATCGAGATATGATTACCGCGTAGCTTGCGCATCTGTCCATCGGATTTATCGAGTAGATTCTCACCGTTATAAAGGATCTTGCCACGCTTGATCCGTCCGGGTTTCTGTATGAGTCGAAGAATGGAGAGCGACAGTATGCTTTTGCCGGAACCGGATTCGCCTACGATGCCAAGCGTCCTTCCTTTGTGTACGGTTAAACTGATCCCGTCTACTGCCTTGATTTCTCCTTGCGCCGTAAAAAATGAAGTGTGCAAATCCTGAATCTCCAGCACGGTGGACACGTGATCCATCTTAGCTTTCACACCCTTTCTATGTGTAATCGATCTGCCTGGCCTGATTCGTCAATCGAAGTCGATACGCTTATTAAAATAGCGGTAGGAAATGTCGACGAGCAGGTTCACGAGCACGAACATGATCGAGAGTACAAGCACCGTAGCCTGCACGACCGGGAAGTCCCTGGCTCGAATCGAGTCGATGACATAGCGGCCCATCCCGTTCACGGCGAATACGGACTCGGTCAGCACCGCCCCTCCAAGCAAACCGCCGAATTCAAGGCCGATGACGGTCATGACCGGAATCATGGCATTCTTAAGCGCATGCCGGTAGATGATCACCCGTTCGCGTACGCCTTTGGCGTGTGCGGTACGGATATAATCCTGGCTGATAACCTCGAGCATGCTGGAGCGGGTCATGCGCGCAATAATGGCAGCACCACCTGTGCCGAGTGTAAGCACAGGCAGGACGGTCTGTGACCATGTGCCCCAGCCTGATGGTCGGAACCATCCCAAATCGACGGCGAAATACTGGATGAGCATGAGGCCAAGCCAGAAGTTGGGCATCGATAGGCCGAACAAGGCCACGAACATGACACCTATATCGGCGGGTGAATGCTGCTTCACGGCTGAGATGATGCCCGCCAGAATGCCGAGGAAGACGGCGAGGATCGTGCTGTAAATCGCCAGTTCCAGGGTAATCCAGAAGCGGCTTGTGAAGATTTCTTCCGCAATCGGTCGATTGCTGCGGATGGAATCACCCAGATCGCCCTGGAGCAAGCCGCTGACGTAATTCCAATATTGCAGCAGCAGCGGATCGTTTAAACCGAGGCTCTCGCGGATCATCTCGACCTGCTCGATCGGTGCTCCTTCTCCGATGATGATCTGGGCTGCGTCGCCTGGAATCAGATGCATCAACAGAAACACAACAACGGTCACGCCGATGATAACGGGGATCGTGTGAATCAGTCTTCGGACGGCATAGATGAACATGTTCGAAGCAGCTCCCTTCCTATTTTTTCAGTTTCGGGTCAAGGATGTCCCGCAGACCATCACCGAGCAGGTTGAACGCAATGACAACCACAACAATGGACAAGCCGGGGAACAAGGCGACGTGGGGAAACTCCATGATGTAATTGCGTCCATCGTTGAGCATTGCGCCCCATTCCGGAGTGGGGGGCTGAGCACCAAGACCAAGGAAGGAAAGGCCGCTGGCTGTCAGTATAGCTACGGCAATCCGCATCGTGGCTTGGACGATAATCGGAGACGTAATATTCGGCAGGATATGCTGGAATATAATTCGTGCGTCGCTTGCGCCGAGTGATCGCATGGCATCGACGTATTCGAGCTTGCGAACCGCGAGCGTGGAACCGCGCACTACCCTGGCAAAGGTAGGGATACAGAAGATACTGACGGCGATGATGACATTGAACAGGTTTTTTCCGAGGACGCTTACGATTGCCAGTGCCAGCAGGATACCCGGGAAAGCAAGCATAATATCGGTGATTCTCATAATAATGGCATCCCATTTGCTCCGTAATAGCCGGATATGACCCCGAGTAAGATGCCGAACGTAGCCCCGATCATGACCGATATAAATCCGACGGAGAGTGTTAACCGCATGCCATGAATAATTCTTGTAAATATATCTCTACCGTTGTGATCCGTTCCAAACCAGTGAGCAGCCGAGGGCTGCAGCAGTTTCATAGAATAATCCACCTTGGTGGGATCGTACTGGGTGAGGAGGGGGCCGATAATAGCGACAAGGATCATAAATAGTAGGAAATAGCCTCCGAACAGGGCGGTTTTATGTTTCCTTAGACGGAGATAAAAAGATTTCCAACGAACCAGGTGAGTGCCATTTTGGGTATGGGAAGCCGGGGTATCCAAGCAAGATCATCCTCTCTTAAGTTTAATATATGTCATGTTTTATATATGTAAATGTTAGGTTATCTCAGAAAATAGTGAGGATATATGTGTTTTTAGCTGGTATAAATATCAGATAGTAAAATATATGTTAACTGTGTAAGAAATATTTTCCTATTTTAAGTGAGAAGGGGGAGTTTGTATCACATGTCAGGTAATAGGCGAGTGAAGTTACTTATTGGCATCTTGGTTATAATGACTTTACTGGTGTCGGCGTGTAGCGGTGGTAAGAGCAACAACTCTGATCCTGCGCCTAACAATGGAAAGACACCTGCGAACGAAACGGGGCAAAAAGAAGCGGGAGGGGAGAAAGCAGCGGAGACTGCGCCGAATGAGCTTGTCATTGCCTGGCTTTCTGATCCGCCGTCCATGGACCCTCATATGTCCACGGATCAGCAAACGAGTATAGTGACAACGCATCTCTATGACACGCTTGTGATTCATGATAAAGACCTCAGTATCCAGCCAGGGCTTGCGGAAAGCTGGACCCCAATCGATGATTTGACGTGGGAGTTCAAGCTGAGACAAGGCGTGAAGTATACCGATGGTTCCGCATTTAACGCCGAGGTAGTGAAGGCCAATCTCGATCGTATGCAGGATCCGAAGACGAGCTCGCCACGTGCTTCACTGGTAGGGATGATTAAAGAAATCAAAGTCGTAGATGAGTACACCGTGCAGCTCGTGACCGAATATGCATTCTCCCCGCTGCTGGCGCATCTTGCTCATCCAGCGGTAGGGATGATCAGCGCGGAGGCAATCAAACTCGACTATGAGAAGATCGATGCGGGAGAGAAGGCAGGGGCTTATCTGTCACAGAATCCTGTAGGTACGGGCACGTTCAAATTGGAGAGCTGGAATCCGGGACAGGAAGTGAAATTGGCGGCCAATCCGGATTATTGGGGCAACCCGGCCAAGGTGGATAAAGTGACGTTCAAGGTCGTCAGCGAGGAAGGCACACGGCTGGCAGAGTTGGAAACCGGGTATGCGCATATCATCGATCCGGTTTCTCCAAGCAGTATCAATCGGGCGGAAAGCACAGAGGGAGTATCTTTAAACCGTCAGGCATCGCTCAGTCTGTCTTATATCGGGTTTAATACGGAGAAGAAGCCGTTTGACGATGTTCGTGTGCGCCAGGCCTTATCGATGGCAATCAACAAAGACGAGATTATTCAAGGTATCTATGAAGGGACGGGAATACCTGCCGTTGGACCATTGGCCCCTGACGTGTTCGGGTTTGACGAGACGGTAAAGCCAATTGAACATAATATAGAGAATGCAAAGGCATTGTTGAAGGAAGCAGGTCTTGAAGGGGGATTCTCAACAACCCTTTGGACCAATGATAATCCGGAGCGAGTCAAAATTGCGGAGTATGCACAATCGAAGCTGAAGGAAATCGGAGTCGATGTAAAGATTGAAGTTGTAGAGTGGGGAGCGTACCTCGCCCAAACCGCAGAGGGCAAGCACGACATGTTCATTCTGGGATGGTCTACGGTCACGGCTGATGCGGATTATGGATTATACGAGCTGTTCCACTCTAAGAACGTGGGGCTGCCGGGCAATCGGACGTTTACCAAGAACCCTGACCTCGACAAGCTGCTGGAAGCCGGTCGTCAAGAGAATGACCCGGACCAGCGGAAAGCCATCTACAAAGAAGCACAAGAGAAGTTGGTCGATATTGCACCCATGCTCTATATTCACCATCAGGAGTATTTAAACGGGGTAAGCGATAAGGTGGAGGGCTTCTGGAGACATCCGAACGGTATTATGCAGTTGAAGGAAGTGTCCATTAAACCGTAAGGATAGAACGGTATTAGCCTATCGTTTGCATTATATGTGAATTATGATAAAAGAGGCTGCCTTGGGCAGCTTCTTTTTTTGCACAAGTACATAAGTAAATTTTATTAAAAATAAATAAGTGTTATACTAAATTTACTAACGCCTTAGAAAGGGGATTGGATGAATGAGTAATCTAAAGGAGATCGCTAAACTTGCGGGAGTCTCGGTATCCACCGTGTCCAATGTTCTGAACGGGCGCAAAAATGTCGGCCAAGAGACAAGAGAGCGAGTACTGCGCATTAGCTCCGAGCACGGATATTATCCACATAAATCAACGAAGTCGGATAAGAGCAATACAATCATTTTTGTGTTCAGCGACTTTGACCGCGATTATTATTTAAAGATTATCAAGGGCATTAGCCACTGTCTGAATGAGAACGGTTACGACCTGATCATCTGTACGAATAAATCGAGCATTAATTTTATGCGCAGCAAATTTGCAAGCGGTACCATTAGCTTGGATCGGAATATGACGGATGAATATCTGATATCTGTGGCGACACCGCAATTTCCGGTCGTGCTGATGGATCGGATAATTGATAACGAATACGCTTATACTAAGAGCGTGATCATTGACAATTACCCCGTGATGTGTGAAATGGTACAGACTTTGGTTAATAAGAACTACAAGAGCTACGGATTTATCGGAGGGCTGGAGTTCACGCTGGATCACAAAGAGCGGTATGCGGGTTTTACCGACACGCTCGAGAAGAATGGCATCGCATTTGACCGGCGTCACTACTTCCACGGGGACTATAGCGAAGAAAGCGGCTATCAAGCAGCGAAAATCATGATACTAAGCAACTCACTGCCGGAGGTGCTGGTGTGCGCGAACGATAATATGGCGCTTGGCGCAATCAAGGCTTTCGAGGAGGGGGGGCTCAGTATTCCGGAAGATATCTCAGTTACCGGGTTCGATAATACCGAAGCAGCAGCGATGGCCGGCCTCACCACAATCGCGATTCCTCGCTATGAGAGCGGTTATTTAGCGGCTAAAGAGCTGCTTGAGATGATCAATGGCACGACGGGAAAAGAACCCTTCAAACTTAATGCTACGATTCAATGGCGCAAAACAGTAAAATAGGACGAGTTGTATTAGTAAAACAATTAATATTTTACTTAATTTTTTACTGAGTACTTTATGAAAACGCGTACAAATTTTATTGACATTCGCTGTGAATCACCATATGATGGGTTTGTAAACGTTTTACTTTAAAGAGTCCTTAAAGGGGAGGCATGCAACATGGGTAAAGTAAAAAAAGTGTTAAGTATACTAACGGCAACCACTTTGGTTGCGGCACTGGCTGCATGTGGTGGTACATCGAATAATAATGCCGGAGCAGGGTCTGGCGAGGAGCAGCTCAAGAAAATTACGCTGTTCCAGTCAAAGGTAGAAATCACGGAACCTCTGGAAGCATTGGTTAAGACGTATAAAGAAGAGACCGGCAACGAGGTTGAAATCTGGGGCGCAGCCGGCGATGCTTACAGTCAACAGCTAGTCTCCAAGTTGGGGAGCAATCAAGGCCCTACCATCTTTAGCGTTGCTCAAGGACCCGAATCGGAAAGATTGAAGTCCTATTTCGCGGATCTGAGTAATGAAGAGTATGTTAAGAATATCGCGCCGGACATGGACTTGAAGGTTGACGATAAAGTTGTCGGCGTTCCATACGGGGTTGAGGGCTTTGGCTTGGTGTACAACAAGGAGTTGGTTGACCCTGCGAATGTGAAGGACCTCAATTCCTTCACCAGCACAATGGAGCAATTAAAGGCGGACGGTATTAATGGTCTAAGCCTGTCCCAGGAAGCCTATTTCCTGATTGGTCATATCATCAATACACCGTTTGCCCTTCAGGAGGATCCGCTTGCTTACATTGAGCAGTTGAACAAAGGCGAAGTGAAGATGGCAGACACGAAGGCGTTCCAGGAATGGGCGAAGTTCATGGAAGTCATCAGAGCTAATGCCAAGAACCCGATGGAAGTGAAGTACGATACTCAGATGGGTGACTTTGCAACAGGCAAAACCGCGATGGTGCATCAAGGGAACTGGAGCTATTCCATGCTTGAGGATTTCGGGGATTTTGCTTCCAACGTTGGCATGATGCCATTCCCGCTCGAAGGTAATGACAAGATTGCCGTCGGGGTTGCAAGTTATTGGGTCGTTAACAACCAGGCTGACGAAGCGGAAGTTAAGGCAGCGAACGCATTCTTGAACTGGTTGTTTACAAGCGACACCGGTAAAAAAGCCATCGTGGACGATTTCAAATTCATCCCTGCGATGACGAATATTGAAGCAGGCGACCTGGATCCATTGTCGCAGGCCGTCCATGAAGCAACCGTGAACGGAGAGACGATCACATGGCCGCTCAACTTCTTCCCGTCCGGCATTATCACGAATGACCTGGCACCTGCAGCTCAGGAGTTCTTCATGAATGCAGGCATGACGGGTGAGCAATTCCTGCAGAAGCTGGATGAAGTGTGGGCGAAAGCTCGAAGTAAGTGGTTCTAAGCTTACCAATGGGTACAAATAATTTATGATGCAAAAGCCTAGCCTCTGACGCTAAATTTCATGAGCGTTAGGCTTTTGTTTTTTCAAATCAGAGGCGTTGATCTTGTTTCATGGCTGTAGGATCACCCGGACGGAAAGAAGGTATGGATGTGAGCAGAAGAAAGGACAAAGCCTGGTTTGCTTTATTTACGGGGCCGCTGCTATTCATTTTTACAACGGTTGTCATCATCCCGTTCATTATCGGCATCGTGTACTCCTTCGTAAAATGGGATGGCATTCCTGCTAACGAGAAAGTGTTTGTCGGATTCGACAATTACGTTGCGTTATTCCAGGACGACCGATTTATGTCATCTGCGTGGCATACGGTACAATTTACGCTGCTAGCCCTCGTATGTGTCAACATACTTGGACTTGCGTTTGCCCTGCTTGTGACGACGAAACTCCGTTCGCGCAATGCGGCGCGCACCATGTTCTTTATGCCGAATCTGATCGGCGGTTTGATCCTCGGTTATATCTGGCAGTTTATTTTTACGGATGCTTTTAGTTTTATCGGCGAGAAGACGGGCTTCGATAGCGTGTTCTTCAATTGGCTGCTGCATCCTCAGTTTGCATTGTATGCGATTGTCGCGGTATTTACCTGGCAGCTTGCCGGTTACACGATGATTATCTATATCGCGGGAATTCAAGGAATACCCGACGATCTGATGGAGGCGGCGAAGGTGGATGGAGCGAATATGTGGCAGCGTCTGCGGCGTATCGTGTTCCCGCTGCTAATGCCTTCCTTTACGATCTGTTTGTTCCTGACCCTGTCAGGTGCTTTCAAAATATACGACGTGAACCTCTCCTTGACGAAGGGCGGCCCGAGCAATGCAACGGAAATGTTCGCTATGAATATTTTCAATGAAATCTTTGCATACGGAAATTACGGATTAGGTCAAGCGAAAGCGATCATTTTCTTTATCATTGTAGCGGGATTGACCTTGACTCAAGTCATCATTACGAAGAGAAGAGAGGTGCAGATGTAATGAAGAAAACAGGGAAGTGGCTGCTCGACATCCTGCTGTTCCTCTTTGCGCTTGTCTTCTTGTCCCCTGTGTTTATCATGCTGATCAACTCGTTCAAGAATCGGGCGGAGCTGTACGAGAATGCACTCGCGCTGCCTTCCTCATTCAGCTTCGAGTACTACAAATCAGCGATGGAGAAGATGAATTACTTCACGGCACTAGGCAACTCACTGTATGTTACCATTCTGTCCGTGCTCTTCGTGATTGTGCTGGCTTCCATGACGGCATGGATGCTGGTCCGGACGGATAACAAGCTGAGTAAATTTATCTTCTTGTTATTCGTGGCGACGATGCTTATTCCATTCCAGACGCTGATGATGCCGTTGATGCAGGTGATGGATTGGATTCGCAGCAATCTGCACATCCCGATGCTGAATACGCATGAGGGCCTAATCTACATGAATATCGGCTTTACGTCGAGTATGGCGGTATTCCTGTACCATGGATTCATCAAATCGGTACCGATTGCGCTGGAAGAAGCGGCGACACTGGATGGCTGCTCGAAGATGGGCGTGTTCTGGCGAATCGTCTTCCCACTCCTGACGAATATTACCGTGACGATCGCCATTCTGAATGTGATGGCCCTGTGGAATGACTACCTTCTCCCGTCCCTTGCCTTATCGGACAAAGGGCTGCGTACGATTCCACTCTCGACCTTCTATTTCTTCGGTGAGTTTACGATTGTGTGGAACCAGGCGATGGCGGGTCTCACGCTGACCATTATTCCGGTCGTTATCTTCTACATCTTTGCACAGAAATACATCATCAAGGGCATTGCGGCAGGCGCGGTTAAATGAGAAGTATCATTACGCGGGCTGATGATCTGGCCTCGAGCCGCTCGGCCAACGAAGCGATTGCGAAGGTGGTAGATGCCGGCTTTATCCGAAATGTCTCGATCATGGCGCCCGGGCCATATCTGGAAGAGGCCGCGAAGCTGTTATCGCACCGGGAGGATATCTGTTTCGGATTCCACATGACGCTGAATGCCGAATGGGATCAAATGCGCTGGGGACCTGTAACCGCGAAGGAGCAGGTCCCTTCGCTTATCGATCGGGAAGGTTTTTTCCATCAGGATCCTAGCTGGTTCGTTCAGCATCCACCTTCGGTGGATGAGATTATTAAAGAATGCGAAGCGCAGTTGAATCGACTGATGAGGGTTGGATTCACGATAACGTATGCCGATTCTCACATGCTGCCGGAACGATTCATGCCGGGGCTCCAAGCGGAATTGGATCGCTGGATAGTCGCGAAGGGGCTGATCAACCATCGGTATTTTTATAAGATGTTCCCTGGGGACATGCCGGAAGATCATGAGCAATTCGAGCGCGTGCTAGCTAAACTGCAAGACGGTCAGTATTTCCTCTTGTCCCATCCATCACTGTATTCCGCCGAGATGAGGCTATGCGGCAACGCTCAGGTGGACGGTGAGGAATTGGCGCGTGGCCGTGCCAAGGAAACCGCGTTTCTGGCGCAAGAAGGTCTGATCCGGATAAGTGAACATTATGACTGCCGTGTGATACGATACGATGAAGCGGTTCCATTAAATGGTGTATAATGGAGGCGTAATGATCATCTTCTATTCCGGAGGGAGCGGGTGTCGCACATGAATATGAACACGATTCAATCATTGCCAAGAAGTACCCCCGAACAACAAGGAATTTCATCAGAAGCCATTGAGCATTTCATTCGGGCTATACAGGACAAGGAAATGGAATTGCACAGTTTTATGCTGCTTCGTCATGGTCAGGTTGTGGCAGAAGCATGGTGGGATCCATACCAGGCGGCTCGACCTCATATGTTGTTCTCGCTAAGCAAGAGCTTCACCTCGACCGCCATCGGCCAGTTGGCAGAGGAAGGCCGAATTTCCGTTGACGATCATGTCATCGCTTTCTTTCCGGAAGAGGCGCCGCAGGAGCCGTGTGTGAATCTGGCCGCCATGACCATCCGGGATCTGCTTATGATGGGAACCGGGCATGCGGTAGAGCCGCCGCTGCAGACGGAGAATTGGGTGTCCGATTTCCTGAATCACCCTGTGGAGCATGAGCCTGGAACGCATTTTGTATACAACAGTGCAGCTACATATATGTTATCCGCTATTTTGCAGAAAGTAACGGGCGAGACCCTGCTGGATTATTTGCAGCCCCGCTTGTTAGAGCCGCTTGGTATTGACGGAGCAACCTGGGAAAGTTGTCCGAAGGGGATTCATGCCGGAGGCTGGGGACTCAGCATACGTACCGAAGATATCGCCAAATTCGGCCAGTTATACTTGCAATTGGGAGAGTGGGGTGGCCGCCAGCTTGTACCGGCTGCCTGGATCAAGGAAGCAACCTCCATTCAGATAGCCAACGGACCGGCGGATTCGACTTCGGACTGGACCGAGGGCTACGGTTACCAGTTCTGGATGTGCCGTCACGGTGCTTATCGTGGAGACGGGGCGTTCGGCCAGTATTGCATCGTTCATCCTGAGCTTGATGCCGTGATTGCGATCACTTCGGGTCTTGGAGATATGCAGGAACCGCTGAATCAGGTGTGGCGGCATCTATTGCCCGCGATGGGTCCGGAAGAACGGCCGGCGAATGACGAAGCGCAAGCGTCGCTTGCAAGGCTGCTCGAGGGTCTTCAGCTTACCCCGCCGCAGCATAGCCTTAGCTCGCCGCTCGAATCCGAGGTCGCTGGTATTATCTACGATCTGGAAGAGAACGAGGATGGACTGCACACGTTCTCGGTTCGATTCACGGAAGAAGGGGCGGTGCTGAATGTTAGCGGCAAGCATACCAACTTCGACGATGTATCGATGGGCCGGAATGAATGGGTCCACGGAGCGGTAAGGTTTGATACGCCGGAAGATAATGCGGCCTGCTCCTCCATGACCTGGCGAGATGAGCAGACGTTGATATTGACGATCCGGTTAATTGAAACACCGTTCTATCAGACAGCGGAGTGCACTTTCGGTGAGAATAGCGTTCATCTGTCGGTCTGGATGAACGAATCCTTTCAGGGCAGGGTCACGAAGGAAATTCAAGGTAAAGCCAGAGTGTAAATAGCATAAGACGTAAATTAGAAGACGTAAGCCCCTCCAAGCTCCTACAGGAGGGGCTTTTTGGCATGTGCTATTTTAGATTCAGTTTCGTAATCGCTTTACGAGAAAGGTTTGTCTCCCAGCATGCCGATCCAATTTTTGCATATGAGTTAAGGTAGGGGTTTATTCCGTATATCATTCGGAAGGGGGCGCACGCATGGACGGAACCGAGCTTTACCGTAAAGTGATCCTGACGGTGTCGGGCAATATATTCGTGAAATGGCTGTCGATCAAGTATGGAAAGAAGCTGGCAAGCCGATTTATCGCCGGCGATACGTTGGATGAAGCGCTTGATGAGATCGAGAGGCTGAACGCCAAAGGCATTCTCGTGACGTTGGATCATCTGGGCGAGGGTATTCGCTCGCTGGATGAAGCGGCAGGGTATCGGGAGGAATACTTACGGCTTGTAGAGGGAATCGCGAACCGAGGCGTGCAATCGAACATATCGCTTAAGCCGACGCAGATGGGCATGGCACTCGATGCGGACACGGCGTACCAGAACATTAAATCGGTTGTGCGAAAGGCACAGGAGCACGGGAACTTTGTGCGGCTGGATATGGAGGATTCGCCGTATACGCAGGCGACGATCGACATGACGCTTCGGCTTCATAAGGAGGGTTTCACCAATGTTGGAACCGTGATGCAGGCATATCTATTCCGTACCGAGGCCGACGTGCAAGATCTGATGGGCGCGGGCGTGAATCTGCGGCTCGTCAAGGGAGCATACAAGGAGGCGGGGACGATCGCCTACCAGAAGAAAGAGGACGTGATTGATAACTATAAGAGGATCATTAAGCTGCATTTCGATCAAGGCGCGTATACGGCGGTGGCCTCTCACGATGATCGTATTATCGACTGGGTCAAGGTATTTGCTGAGCAAGCACGAATCGATAAACAAGGCTTCGAATTCCAGATGCTGTACGGATTGCGGATGAATGATCAAGCAGCGCTTGCGAAGGATGGTTATCGTATTCGTTGCTATATGCCCTATGGAACGATGTGGTATCCGTACTTTACGCGACGGCTGGCGGAGAAGCCGGCAAACTTGATGATGGTGCTGAAAAATATGTTCAAGTGAGTAATAGCAAGGCTGGCAAGACCGCTTCCACTAAAGCGATATGCCTGAATAACGGCATAACGAACAACAAACCCGCCGACCTGTGCCCAGGACTGCGGGTTTGTACGCACTTAACGATTTATGAATCGAATGATGAAGGGTCGCCGCTCAAGTATTTCTCGGTTAACACCGAGAGCAACTGAATCCCGACTTCATTCTGCCCGCCTTCGGGTATAATGAGGTCGGCGTATTTCTTGGAAGGCTCAATGAAGGCTTCGTGCATCGGTTTCACCGTGGTCAGATACTGGTGATGGATCGACTGGATGGTGCGGCCCCGGTCCTCGATGTCGCGAATGACCCTGCGCAGAACGCGCACATCCGGGTCCGTGTCCACAAATACTTTGATGTTAAGCAGCTTGCGCAAGTTCTCATCCGACAGTACGTGCAGTCCTTCGATAATGACAATGCTGCTCGGCTTCAGCTCCACTGTCTGGTCGGAATATCGGGCGTGCTTCGTAAAGTCGTACACGGGGGCGTACGCGGTTTGCCCCGCCTTCAGTAGGCCAAGATGCTCGACCAACAACTCATTGTCAAAGGCAAAGGGGTGATCGTAGTTGATCTTCTCGCGTTCTGCGAAACTGCGATCCTTATGATCCTTGTAATAATTATCTTGCGAAATGAAAGTTACTTTATCTGAACCCAGACGATCAATGACAGAGCGGGCAACCGTGGTTTTACCCGATCCGGTGCCGCCGGCGATACCTATAATGAGCATGCGAATCCATAATCCTCCCTAGCGTTGGCAATTTTATTATTGTAACACAGCGTGTTTGATATTTCATTATGCGACCATTTCCATTCTATTCAAGTGTACCATGACAAACATATAGCTAACACCTTCTTCATGCATTAAGATGAGGGGTATAGAAAGTTATAAGCATGGGGGTGATTACGATTCAACCTGGACAAGCTGTTCCCGTATATGAATGTAGGCCGGTCGTGTTCAGAACGCCTGCGGAAATGGGAGAAGGTGACATACGACATATCGACTGGGAGCGCTATGAAGCGGCTGCGCTTACGGATACGGTCACCGGACTTACTGTGAGAGAAGCAACGGAAGTACGGGCATGCTGGAGCTCCGAGTGGGTCTACGTGCTGTTTACATGCCGGGACGCCCATGTTGTATCAAACTTTCAACACCGGGACGATCCTTTGTATGAGCAGGATGTCGTCGAATTATTCATTGATGAGGTGAAGGCGGGCACCGAGTATATTGAACTTGAGGTCAGCCCGCACAATGTGGTGTTTGACGCGCGGATCTGGAATGACGGCCATAGATCCATTACGGCCAGTGATGTGTCATGGGATATGGAAGGACTCGAGACTGCTGTGAAGCATGATGCCGACGGGGGTTGGACATGTGAAATTCGCATTCCCACTCATCATTTCCTGGCGTTGCCTTGTTCGGGGCGCAGTTGGAACGTGAACTTCTACCGGATCGATGAGGACCCGCAAGGTCCCGTGAATTCCAGGCATGGAGTCCGACGGGAGAGGTCAATTACCACATTCCGTCCCGATTCGGCAAACTGGTGTTCGTCGATTAGCTGTGGACGGGCCGGCGGCGACAACACCCCGATCCAGTACGGATCGGGGTGTTGTTTTTGATTCAGCTAAGAAGACGATGACGCGAACTATTTAATGTATTCATGGCTAACCAATAGATCGGCAATAGCCTCGGTTGGAATGGTGAATTCCACCACGCCCATATAACCAGGTGCTACGTCATATTCGTTGAAGCTGATGACCAGCTTGCCTTCGGGATTAATGTAGAAGCTCTGCTCCATGGTGATGGACTTGAATTGATCTTCCGGCATTTCCGGCTGAGCGTCGGGCTGCTCTACCCAGTAGATTTTGTCCGGATTGGCGGACATCTGCTCGCGCATTTGTTGTTTGATATGATCGCTGATGGCGCTAATATAGCTCTCGTCCTTAAACAAGCTCGGTAGCGTGATCACGATATGATTTACTTTATCGATCGTATCATACTGCCGGGACTCAGCCGAGCCGCCTGCGAATTCAACCACGTAGCGCCGAAGGGTTAGCAGTTGTTCGTTATCCGTCACCACTTCATAGCCGCTATCGAGTCCCAGGTGACCGCCGCCTTCCTTCAACGCGGCCACCTCATCCTTGAAAGTTTCATACAGCTGCTTGTTCTCAGTCAGATACTTACTGTTTAATGCCTGCTCCAGCTCTTCATCGCCCAGATTCACAATTCCCGGCGTTTCCATATGAATCTCGGTCTGTTCATCGCGCTCAGCGTAATCGCGGACGGTCACGACTTTGAATAGATTACCGAGAACGGGTACATCGGACATGGCCTGCGCGAAGGCAGGACTTGTATTTACGCCGGCAATTAGCAGAATGCAGGCGGCTGTGACACTTGCCAGCCATGACAGGGACTTATTTTTCCGCCGTCTGGCCGCAATCGTCTTATTCACGACCGAGCTTAGCTCGTCAGGGATGGGGGGTGTTCGTATTCGTCCTTGAATTTCTTCAATTTGTCATCCAAGTTGGTGCTCCTCCTCTTGTTCATGTTCGCCTAGATTCACTCGTAACCGCTGTAGCCCCTGATATAACCTCGTCTTCACCGTACTGAGATTTTCCTGCAGAACATCCGCGATTTCTTCTATTTTCATATCCTCAAAATAACGGAGAATGATCACGACCCGGTATTTCTCCGGCAGTTCCTCAAGGGAACGGGCCAGGTCCAGGTTCGGATACCGATCTTGACTGCTGGGCAGCACAAGCTCCAAATGCTCGTCGTCCATAACATGGACTCTCCTCTGCTTTCGAAGGTAATCCAGGGAAGTGGTCACCACAATTCGGAAAAACCAGCTGCGCAGCGAACCCGTCTGCTTCAGCTTCTCCATCGAGAGGAACGCCTTGTGGATGGCATCCTGCACGATATCGAGTGCATCCTCTTTGTTGCGGACATAACTGTAGGCCAGCCGGTAGGCGTTCTCTTGGTTATCGGTTATGCATTGAATCAGAAGCTTCTCCAGCCTCTTTGTACCTCTCATTTGAATAGGACACTCCTTATGGACCGCGCGGGTAACCCTCAATTGCAATTGCCTTTCAGATGCAGGACGTGCGAGCCTGCCAAAAAGTTTGAACGAACGTAAAAAGTATTAGCTTGCGTATATTCTCATAATCCGCGCCACACTACCATTTGGCAACAAGTAAAAGACCCCAGCCGTAACGGCGGGGTTCCTTAGATCTAAATCGGATGTAGTTGTAATCGCCCTTAGTGTCCCGGCTTAGGGGTTACGCTGTCCATGTATTCCATCGCACTGAAGGCGATCAGGAACAGCGTCATGATAATTAAAGCGATCCCGATCCAGAGCAGGAATCGATCGGTGGGACCAGTTCTTCTGGATCTCCCGACGAATAGGATGCCGAGGAGCAGGAATACAATAGAAAATACAATGATCATCGGTGGTGGGTCCTTTCATCTTCAAACAGAATGAGTGTTGATATATTTCTGGATGATGATGGCTGAATTATGACCGCCGAAGCCGAATGAATTGGACATGCCAATGTTAAGCGTTGCGGTTCTGGCCACGTTCGGTACATAATCCAGATCACATCCAGGATCAGGTTGATCCAAGTTTATGGTAGGCGGAATGACGCCATTTTGCAAGGCCTTCACAAGCGCAATCGCCTGCACGCCGCCGGAGGCGCCCAGCATATGACCTGTCATGGACTTGTTGGCCGTAACCGGAATGCGGTAGGCGGTATCGCCGAACACCTGTTTAATCGCCGTTGTCTCCGAGCGGTCGCCGATGACGGTGCTCGTCGCATGCGCGCTGATCACGTCGATATCGGACGGGGAGAGATCTGCCTCCTGCAGGGCGAGTCTCATCGCCCGCGCTGCGCCATTGCCGTCCTCTGGCGTAGCAACCATATGATAGGCGTCCGAGCTGGCGCCATACCCGATCACTTCAGCCAGGATGGTGGCACCTCGGCTTTGGGCATGGGAGAGCGATTCCAGTATCAGGATGCCGGCTCCTTCAGCCATGACAAAGCGTCGCGCGCCGAATCGAACGGACGGCTGGCCCGGGTCGGTTCCTCGTTGCGGGTAGAGAGCGCGGTCGCGTTAGCGAAGCTGGCCAGTGAGATGTCGGTCAGGGCTGCTTCCGCTCCCCCGGCGATGATAATATCCGAGCGACCCGCCTGAATATGATAGAACGCCTCGCCAATCGCGGTGTTGCCGATGGAGCATGCCGTAACCGGAGCGAGAGTGGGACCGAGCGCTCCGTAATGGATACTGATCATGGCGGCCGCCATATTCGGAATCATCATCGGTACCAGCGTTGGGCTTATGCGTTCCGGACCGCGGGAAGCGAGCGTCTCGCTCTGATTCATCAACGTTTGGATTCCCCCGATGCCGGAGCCGACGTATACCCCCATACGTTCCCGGTTGATCTGTGCCAGGTCAAGCCCGGAACTGGTCATGGCTTGTTCTGCAGCGGCCAGCGCGAACTGACAGAAGCGATCCATTCGGCGCGCCTCTTTGGCACCGAACAGGGCAGACGAATCGAATTCCTTGACGCTGCCCGCAATTCTCACCTTTTGCCTGGATGTATCAAAAGCATCTATAAAGGTAATACCGGATTCGCCTCGGTGAAGTCTTGTCCAGAATGTATCTACATCATGGCCCAGCGGCGAAATGACGCCCATACCTGTGATAACGACTCGTTCCATGGGAATTAGCCTCCTCTAGACTTTATAATTTGTTGATCTTATGGTTATAATGTCACTTATTATATCCTATTACAAGATATCGTTTATCCTAGTATAATTACTGCTATTCTAAATTTAGATCAACGAAAGAGGGGGAGCTCCGAGGTGAATTCTCAAGTCAGGCTACAGGCATTGTCAGCATTTCTGAAGGGGCAACGTGCGAAGATCTCGCCAGAGTCCGTGGGCTTGCCTGCCGGGACCAGGCGCAGAACACCCGGCCTGCGCCGGGAAGAAGTAGCCCAGCTTGCCGGCGTTAGCACGACCTGGTATACGTGGCTGGAGCAAGGGCGAGACATTCAAGTATCGCCATCCGTGCTGGATTGCGTCGCTACTGCGCTGCAACTCAACGCGGATGAGCGCAGATACTTGTTCTCCCTAGCGTCGGAGAGCAGTATGGAGTCTTATCCGGTTAGGCAGGAGACGGTGCAGATCAGCCCCTCCTTACAGAAGATCATCACCGAGCTTAAGCATTGCCCGGTGATGATCTCAGACCGTATGTGCAACATTGTAGGCTGGAACCGAGCAGCGGCTTGCGTCTTTCTGGATTTTGACCGGATTCCACCAGAAGAGCGCAATATGATCCGGCTGCTGTTCACGCGCAGGGAATTCCAGCGGCTGGCGGTCAATTGGGAGCAGTTCGCCAGCTCATTCCTGTCCATGTTCCGAAGCTATTACGGCCAGTACGTCGAAGATGAATGGTATGATCATTTTCTGGAGGAGATGAAGCAGGGGCATCCAGACTTCAACCGAATGTGGGAGCAGAGCCAGGTCAGCTATGCTCCGGAGGTGCATTTGGAGTTCAGGCATGCGAAGGCGGGCAAGATGGTGTATGAGCTTACCTCGCTCAAGGCATATGGCGCGGATGATTTGCGTTTAAGCATCTATACGCCTGCACCTGACACGAATACGGAGGCCAAGTTACGGCAGCTGATGGAAGACAAACAGACGGGTAGCCCTACATGAAATCGTAGAAATATCGAATGAAGTGGAAGAAGACAGGTGAGGTATAGGTCAAGCTGTCCACGATGCTGATATAGCCTTTCTTCATCGCACGAGACTTGTCCCCGTCACCGATCAGCAGATCCCTTTTCAAAACCGAGATGGTCAAGCTGCCAAAGAAACCGCTCAAGCTGATGAGCATCCCGGAATATAATCCGAATGCTGGGTCAAGCGGGGTTAGATACGGATAGATCATATACGATACGGCTGTCGTCATGAGAAAGGCACAGACGAACCCTTCCCAGGTCAGGTACGGATTGGCCGTCGGTACGATTTTGCGTTTCCCGAAATAACGGGAGGTTACGTGGTGAATCATATCTCCAAGCGTAGTCAAGATCACTAGGTAGAGGACAATACCGGCGCCGTAAGCAGGGGTTGCAAATTGGAAAAAGGCGAGGTGACTAAGTCCGAACACCATGAGCATGAGCCCCCACTGGGTTGAGCTGACGCTTCTGAGAAAACCGTTGGTCCCTTTATTGATCAGTCGCGGAAGCGGCAGGAAGAGGAACACGTAGACGGGAATGAACACGATGAACATTCCGTACCATTCGATAAAGATCCAGTAGAACTGAACGGGAATCGATAAATACGCCCACAGATACAGTCTGCGGTCATGCTTGCGCGATTTGATCATGGAGAAGTATTCCTTCAAGGCGAAGAAGGCGAGTACCATGATCGAGAGCAGGGCCACGACCTTGTTGAACAAGGTAGCCATACTCACAATGAAGAACATGCCCCACCAGGCACGGATTCGCGCCTGCGTCATGCCGTCGCCTTGATCCGGGCGGTTGCGCTTCATCCAGCGGTAGGTAAAGTGAATCATCGATAGGAAGAGACATATCAAGATCAAAGTTATGATTGTGCTGTTCATGGCATCACCAACTTATCGTGAGGGTAGGATTCGGTAAAAAGCATCATATGATATTATGAAGGAAGAGTCTAAATATGATAAGGGGAAATTTCGTGGATGGCAGAGAAGCAATCGGTGTATATCCTGCTTACGAATACGGGAACGCTGTTTACCAAGATGATTCAGACCTATACCAGGGCACCTTACAACCATGCCTCGATCTCATTTAAGCGCGACTTATCCGAGATGTACAGCTTCGGGAGGAAGAATCCGAACAATCCGCTGAACGGCGGGTTTGTGCGTGAAGATATACAGACCGGCACTTTCAGCAAGTACCCGGATACGACCTGCGTCATTTACGAGCTTCAAGTTACCCCTCGCGAGGCGGAGAAGATGAAGCGGGTATTGCAGATCTTTATCCAGCGGCGCAACAAGTATCTTTATAATATTTTGGGCGTCATCGGAGTTGCGATCAAGGAACCGGTCGAATTCAGCAACTCCTACTTCTGCTCTCAATTTGTAGCGGAGATTCTGGAGAGATCAGGCATCAAGCTTTGGAACAAGCTGCCGGCACTGGTAACACCTGATGATTTCCGGCAAAGTGATCAGCTGGAGCTGATCTATGAAGGGAAATTAAATGAATATAAGCCCGGCCCCTAAGGGGCTCGGGCTTATACTTTTATGTCTCGCTATCCCCAGTCTCGACGCAGCGTGAAGAGATCCTTCAGCTCATCGGTGGACATCTCGGTAATCCAGCCTTCGCTGCTGGAAATCACCTGATCGCTAAGCTGCTGCTTGTTCTCCAGCATCTCATCGATCCGCTCCTCCAGCGTTCCCAAAGAGATGAATTTGTA
The DNA here is from genome assembly GCF_001315105.1 of Paenibacillus sp. JCM 10914. Classification (GTDB taxonomy): domain Bacteria; phylum Bacillota; class Bacilli; order Paenibacillales; family Paenibacillaceae; genus Paenibacillus_AQ. Next base: position 135,184 of record NZ_BAZR01000005.1, read on the forward strand.
CACTTGTACATCTTTCGTCTGGCCCATCCGGTAAGCCCGGTCGGTGGCTTGGTTCTCGACGGCGGGATTCCACCAGCGGTCATAGTGGAAGACATGATTCGCCGCTGTCAGATTAAGTCCGACTCCGCCGGCCTTAATGGATAAGATCATCACATTCGGTTGTTCCTCCGGCGGCAGCGTCTGGGATTGGAACTGCTCAATCATCCGGTCACGGGTCTTCTTCGGCGTACTGCCGTTCAAGTAGAGCACCGGCTCCTTCAACTCTTGGTGCAGCACCCGCTGCATCATCTCGCCCATCCCGATATATTGCGTGAAGATCAGACAGCGTTCCCCTTCATCCCGCAACTCCTTCACCATGGAGAGGAGGCGTTCAAGCTTGGCAGAGCGGTTAACAATGAGCTCCGTATCGAGCAGATCAGCGGATTCCATGGAAGCAGGCAGGGCTTCCTTCGTCAGCAGGGCAGGATGATCGCATAGCTGTTTGAACTGGGTAAGGGCAGCCAGAATAGCGCCTTTGCGTTCGATGCCCTCCAGTTTTTTCATCCGCTCCAGAAGTTGATTGACGGTCTGATCATAAAGCGCCCCTTGCTCGGCTGTAAGGTGGATATAGGTCTTCATTTCGTTCTTCTCCGGCAGATCGAGTTGGATCGCGGGATCCTTCTTCTTGCGCCGGAGCATGAACGGTTTGATCAGCTTTTGCAGGTCGGCGGTGCGCTGTTCGTTTCGATCCTTCTCGATCGCTTGAATAAATCGTACGTTAAAAGCTCGCAAGCTGCCGAGGTAACCCGGGTTTATGAAATCATAGATCGACCACAGCTCGGAGAGCCGATTCTCGATCGGCGTACCGGTCAGTGCGACGCGGTGCTTGGCGGGGAAGCTGCGTACTGCAGCCGATTGCTTCGTATCCGCGTTCTTGATGTTCTGTGCTTCGTCGATCCCGATGGATTCCCACTTCATATCCCGCAGCAAGTCTTGGTCCAGCGTAGCTGTTGCATAGGACGTCAGGACAATATCGGCTTGAGCGGCTTCTTGTGCAAATTGTTCGCTGCTGCTGCGCTTGCCTCCATAATGGAGCATGACATCAAGCGATGGTGCAAAGCGCGCAAGCTCCTTCTGCCAATTACCCAGCACGGAGGTGGGGCAGATCAGGAGGGAGGGACGTCTGGATTCCCGACGTTCCATATTCTCTTCCTTCATATGGAGCAAGTACGCAATGAATTGCACGGTCTTCCCGAGACCCATGTCGTCGGCAAGGCACGCACCAAGGCCGTATCGTCTGAGGAAGGAGAGCCAGGCGAATCCATCCTGTTGATACGTCCGCAGTTCGGCCTTCAGCCACGTGGTACGGGAAGGCTTGGCCATTCGCTGTGACTTCCGAGTTGCCGGATGAGCTTCATGAAATGCTCGTTCAACTCAACTTCCAGTTGCACCCGTTCAGGATCATCCGACGGCGGTTCAGAATCTGAGCGTTGTGCTTGCTCTGATTCATCGCCACCCGCAAGCAGGTGCAAATGAAGGATGTCCTGAAAGGATAACCCTTCCTCCCGGTCGATGCCGGCCATCATCTGCCGAATTTGGGCGACGAGTCCGGGGTCGAGCGGAATCCATTGGCCACGGAAGCGGACCAGCCGCTCGTTCCGGGCGATCAGCTCAGCGAATTCGGCCTCGGTCAAGGTCGTGTCTCCGATGCTATACGCCAATCGAAGTTAATGAGTGCGTCCAGTCCGAACAGGGACCCGCCGCTACTGCGCTCCCGGTTATCTCCTTCGCCGGCGTGCACCTTGGCCCGCAGCTTGGGTTTCTTCCGACTTGCGGCTTCCCACCAGGCCGGGAGCAATACGAGCCAGCCTGAATCAAGCAGACGCTGGCTGTCCATCGTCAAGAATTGCCATGCCGCTTCGTCGGATAGCGGCTTGTTGAGCACTTGTTCACCCGTGTCATACAAATATCGATCTGGCAGAATGGCCCGCAGACTTTGGAGCCATCCCGGTGACCGTTCCAGAATGTGAGGAGTCCATGCTTCTTGCCAAGTTCCCAAAGCTTCCCCGTCCGCGCTAAGGCGTACGGCCGCAAGATCAGCAGCATCTTCTTTGTTCTGCAGCACGAGCCTAAGGCGCCAGTCTTCAGCTTCATCATCAGGTTCCAGCAGTTGAAGCAGCGGACGGAAGGGCGCGGTATCTGCTCGCCAACCGATAGCAATTAACCAGGAACGGGCATCCATGCCCTCGACGCCCGTTCGGTTTCCTGAGAAGAGCAGTGGGAATTCCCGGCGCAGATCGGCAGCAGCTTCCTCACTTCCGTAACAAGAGTTGTGTACTGCCGCGGAGTAGGTTGCGTGCAAGCCTTCATGCCAGATTTCATCGGAGCAGAGAGCGTCGAGCAGTACTTGTTCTTCAGAATGGAAGCATTGCGTATCCCATTCCCACTGAAGCTTGCCGGCTCGAAAAGCGCTGAAGCTCGGCATGAATTGCTTGTCTTTGATTGATGCTGCCAATGAGGGGGCGATCTGAATGAAAGGAAGGCAATCGGCATCCCAGACCCATTCGATATGCTCCAATAAACGGCCTTCTGCGAAGAAGCCAAGCACTTGCTCAGCCGGCAGGATGATGACCTCCATGTCGGAGACGGTCTGGACCGTTAGTTCGGTTCCGAAGAACGATTCTTCATGCCAGGCGAACAAACGGTGTTTGAGATATTGTCCGGACACATAGCCGTTCATGACGGTCGAGCCGTAGATGACGGCATCACCGTATTCACTTAATGCCATGTGCACGGTAATGGTTGTGGTATGTCTGCTCATGTTATCAGCTTTCCTCTCCGGAGCTCTTCCTGTAATGCGCGCAGGCGGCTGTTACGTACCGATAACGACAGGATGAACCCTTCCCAGCGCTCCTGCTGCTTCAGCTTCTTGTACAGCTTGGCGAGGCGTTTGAGCAGCTTCACGGCTGCTTTGTAGCCAGCCCGATTCTTATGCAGAATGTAGCGTTCCACCGCCTGATGATAGAAGGGGAGCAGCAGCTCCGGCGCATGCTTCTCGATCGGAGCCAGCTCACTAACCCGTAGTTCTAACGGCTCCACGCCAGTGCTAAGCTGATAATCCATCCATTCCCGCCATTTGCCGTGATCGATTAAAGCTTCCTGATAGATATCCTTGGATGATGGGAGCATCGTAACCAAGCTGTCCCACATCATATCCGCTGCTTCCGGCAGATGGTTCACGACCTCGTTCCAGTAGTGCTGGTAACCGGCTAGCGCCGCGTTTCGTTGATTGCCAAGCAGCGGGCTGATCTCCGATAACCATCTGGCGAGCCGATTCCATTGGTTCGCGTCATACAGCATTTGAAACCAATTGATGAGAAAGCCTGCGGGAGCGGGGCGGATTGTTCGGCTTGCCGCAGTAAATCCAAAGCTTCCCGGTCCTCTTCTAAAAAGAGATGCATCATGCTCCGGGCAATCATCAAGCTCGATGGGGAAAGGGACTGAGCCAGCTCCGCTTCTGCCGATTCCAATTGATTTAACTCTGTCTGGAAGGCATGGCGCTCATGTTGAACATTCGGATAGATCCAGTTCATCCACATCCCAGCGTACACTTGGTATAGAATTTGCGGTTTTTCTGTTCAAGCAGCATGTTACGTCTCACATATTCGATCGTTTCAGCGAGTAGCTGTCCCCACGAAGGGTCAGCCGACTCATATTTGATCGCTTCCTTGAACAACTCCTCCAGCTTGGCCACCACGTGATCGGCTGCAATCTGCGTATGGTAACCGATATATGACCCGGATGAATTCCATACATTGCCCGGAGGCTTTACCAGCTTGCCGAGCACAAAGAGCAGCGCATGGAAGTCGAACAAGGTATCCAAGTTGGCTGTTAATGGCGGCTTGATATGATGGAGGGAGGCGAGTGCATTTTTGGCATAAAAAGAATTCTGGGTGTTGCTTCCAAGTGACGCCGTGCAGATCTCAAACAGATCGTGCCACTCTGAAACAGGCATCTCAGGCAACCTGTCCGCTTTTTCTTTCCACTTCATCGCACCGGCTGGCAGCGGCTTATCTTCAGTCTGGCTTAGCCCATCCCTTGAGTAGGACGTGGCAGTGTATAGAGTAGAATGTGCGTTGACCAGAGCGTGAATGGATCGACCTTGCCGGTTGGCATAATCGAGCAATACCGCCACCATATGCTTGCAGCCGCTTTGAACCGGGCAACTGCAATGACTATCGTCCAAGGCATGAACATAAAGCTCAACCCGGTACGTTTCAGATCCATCTACGGTCGCATTAACAATTCCGTCAGCCGTGTGGTCTATCTCGCTCTCGGCGATACGGCCCTGTTTGTAGTATTGAAAGCCCCGTTTGATTGTAACGTCACTGAACGTGGCCGCCGTCTGTTGAATCAGAGTTTGCCATTGTATATCGTCTAGGATTGTATTTGAATTCATAATTGAACCAGTCTCCTAAGAGAGAATGAAATTAGTATCCATTAAATCTATCACATTCCTATAGATGAAGAAACCAGCTGACACGAGCTCGCGTGGAAAAGCCCGAATAGGTACGCGGGCTTTGCGCTTGGACTAGATAATAAAAATGGTAGTTGTAAATCCCACTGCGAGCAAATTTTACAAACGACGATTTTTCTTCTCGTCAATATAAAGCTCTACGGCTGTGATTGCTCGAATGAGCAGTTTAATTAGCAGGTAGAGGGCATATAACCCAAGCAGCATAAACAGTCCGTTGATAATGAAGTAAAATGCAGACCAGATCGTCATCATCGAAGATGTTGAACTCATTTCGTGTTCCCCCCTTTTGTCATAAGTTACTCTTCTCTAATGTCGAACATGCGGGTCACCTCATCCCTAAGCTCAAGGGATAACATCAGTTCCCGCAACAGTACTGAGAGAGGAGAGGGGTGGTATCGGTCGAGAACGTACCAATAGTTGGCGTCGCGTATAAAGGCCAGCTTGGCGTCCATGTTGCCAACAGTATCAAGATAGTTGCGCATGCGGTTGAGTTCGTCGTCATCTTCGGAGCGGCGTGGATCGAATGCGTATGGCTCATGTGCAGTGGCTACCCCGTAAACCCCTAACCCATCGAAGGTCATTAGATTCGGTACCGTCTCATGCTCTCTCAATAGTTCGTTTATATAGGGAAGGACGGGCTTGGGATTAGCCCCGAAATCATGGCGCAGTCGCGCGAAAATTTCATTTCGAGTGCGAAGGAACTCGAATGACAGATCTGCATCGTAAGCCTCCTCTTCTCTTAGCTTGTACTCCTCTTGGTCACGGTCACATGACCACCAGGATTCAAGATGCTCCACATGCGGAACCGAGATGGATAAACCAGAAACTCGACCAAATTACGGGCAATTAGTCGAATAGGGGGATCGTTCGTTGGTGTTACACATACGATGGGGGCGTTCTCCAGATTCGGCACCTTACCGAAATTTGTCAAGAACCCGAAATGAATCCCGTCTCCGCCGGTGTCGGCAAAGGGGATTAGATCAGGAGGCGTAATGGAATAGGGAGTATAGGAATCCAACATTCGAAAACCGATTGTGCTCATGTCAAAACCTTGATCCGTGTAGTAGCGATGGAGTTGGTGCAGACGATGAATAACATCAGGAATGGCATACTTGCCATAAGCGGATTTTAAGGAAGGTTTGATACTCATTATAAAACAACCCCCAGTTGGAAAATAATGAACATCATTTAATGTAACATACGGTCTGGAGGAATTGTATAGTTCTCCCAGAATTTTTGGTTCATTAGATAAATGCCCTTGTTGCAAACCTCTTGGAACAGCAGAACAGTAAAAATGCGAATGAATATAGTTCTTAATACCTATTCATTTAATGTATTTCGATTCATATGGTTTGAATCTCGTATAAGGAATAAGCACGCGTGCATAAGTCGCTTAACTTCGTTTATGCGCGGGTTATATTCAATAACTCAACCGGCCTAAGGCTACCTTCTCGTAGGCACATACAGTATGGATTGGACAGAAATACGCTGTCATCGTCGGAATTCTCTCTTCCGCGATGGTCGTCACCTCGCGCGATATGTAGGTCTTTATTACCATTTACTTGAGTCTTTGGATTCCTCTAAGATAGTTAATAAACCTTACACCCGATAAACATTTGAGCATTTGATTTTTCAAGTAAACGCATTCAATGTTAAGTTACTTAACAAGCCCATTCCATATGGTCTTTAAATGAGGTGTTATCATGCAGCAATGGCTTGGGAAATCGTTAAAGCATAAATTATCTTTGCTTATTATCATTGCCACGTTGGTGCCGCTCTTGTTCCTTGGATTCTTCGCCTTCAACATGGCCGAGAGTCTGACGGAGGAGAAGGCAAAGATCACCGGTATGAATACCCTGCGTCAATTGGAAGCATATCTGGACACGATGGTGAAGGATGTTGAGAATATCTCGCTTTTTCTAATTGGACATACAGGAGTGCAGTCCTATCTCAAAACTTCGGAGAGTAATTACATTCAGCAGACCACGATTATCAACTTTCTCACCAACCTGGCATTCTCCAAGGATTATATTGCCAACATTATCGTGGAGCCGCTCGGGAGCAAGGATCCGATCTCGCATAAGTCGCTTGTCCGGTCGGAGTTTCGTAATATCACAGAAGACAATCCGAATTACTACGAGGAGCATGCGAAGTGGTGGTCTTACGTGCACAGGCAATGGACCTTTGAAGGCGTGAGAAAAGTGATCACGTTAGCCCGGCCGATTCGAAGCACGGATAAGTACAGGCCTATTGGCAATCTGCAGATTAATTTGGATCAGGCATTATCGCCAATCAGATCAGACAAGCCGTGCTGGAGAAGAGTGGGTACGTGCTATTGCTGGATGAGAATAACCGTATTATTGCCGGACCGCCTGACATGGAGACGAATCTAACCTTATCGGACTATTATCCGTCTATCGGTGAGTTTGAAGGACTGAGCGGTAACCTGGATTACGGCGAGGGAAGCAACAAAAAGACGATTCTATATAAAAATATGTCCAGCGTGAATTGGAAGCTTGTCGGTATCATTCCTTCACAGGAATACCGCTCGCAGAACCAATATTTTCTCAAGCTGACGGCTGTCGCGGTGACGGTCGCCATTCTGCTTGTTATTATCCTTGTTCTGTTCCTCATCCAGAAGATTACGAATCCGTTATCGATCCTGACCCGTTTCCTTAAGAACTCGAGTCCGGAGGAGCCGCTGCCCGCGCTTCCTGTCAAGTCGATCGACGAAGTCGGACAACTGATCATCAGTTATAACAAGCTTAGCTCACGGATCGTCAAATTGACCGATGAAGTGAAGCTTAATGAGTCACTGAAGAAGGAAGCGGACATGCATGCGCTTCAGGTGCAGATCAACCCGCATTTTCTCTATAATACGCTCTCGTCCATTCACTGGCTGGCTCTCATGAACCAGGACGTCAAGATTGCCGAAATGGTGGGCTCGCTCAGCGATTTCTTGCGGTTCAGCCTTAACAATGGTCAAGAATATTGTTCCGTGCAGCAAGAGATTATGCATGTTCAGCATTATGTTAATATCCAGGCGATTCGCTATCCGGATAAATTCTTGTTCGAGGTTCAATTGGAAGAAGGACTACAGCATCATATGATGTTGAAGCTGCTGCTGCAGCCGCTGGTCGAGAACTCGATGCAGCATGGTATCTTGAACAGGGATGGCAAGGGCAATATTACCATTCACGGATATCAGGATCAGCAAGGAATCCATTTTATCGTGGAGGACAACGGAATCGGGATGACGCCAGAGCGTCTGGCCTGGCTCCAGGATCAATTGTTAGATCATATGACGCAGTATGGTGGTGAATCGACGGAGAAGGGTAGTTACGGCCTGCGGAACGTTCACAAGCGGTTGCTGCTTCATTACGGTAAGGATGCGGGATTGCATGTAGATAGTACAGAAGGACTCGGGACGCAAGTAATGTTTACCATACCTGTGATCGAGCCGGTGGCAGAGCAGCAATCGGACAAAAACCACTTGACTAAGGAAGGGGATGAGAACAATGAAGGTCATGATCGTAGATGATGAGGTGATTATACGTAATGGTTTGAGCACAGTAATCAATTGGACGGATAACGGCTTTACGATGCTCGCGCCTGCAGCGTCTGGAGAAGAGGCTCTTCAGCGTATTCCCCTTGAATTGCCGGAAATCGTCTTTACGGATATTCGAATGACCGGAATTAGCGGACTGGAGATGGCACGTCGTGTGAAGGAGCAGTTTGCCGAGATTGAGATCATCGTTATATCGGGTTTCGATGAGTTTGCCTATGCCCAGCAAGCGATGCGGGAGGGGGTAAGCGATTATCTGCTTAAGACGAGTCGGCCCGGGGAGATCATCGAAGCTGCCGTACAGGCGAGAGAGCGACTGCTGCAGCGCAGACAGAATCAGGCCAAGGGCAAAGCACAGGAAATGGTGGTTAACCGCGGATTTCTAAGAAGACTGCTGGTCTCCGGCTCTCCACTGGATGGACAAGCGGAAGCAGAACTATGGGAACGGTTCCCCGAACTGAGCCTGAATGAGCAGCATTCCTGTCTCCAGATCTGGATACTCTTCATCTACACCCAGAATCCGACGGACTCGGAGCAAACGGTGTCCACAGAAAGACACAGCACTATGGGGGCTGAACTTGCGGAAGAATTGCAGGGGGCATGGCTGGAGTGGAACGGTTCACTTCTGTTGCTGATTCGCACACATCAGGATAGCGGATGGGGGAGAATCGATTCGGTTCTCCGCAGGTTGGAGGAGCAGTATGAATGTCGAATCTTCGCGGCCGGTGGCCATCCAGTTAGGAATGCCCGTGAGTTGAACCTGGCATTGAATACGGCGGTGGAAGCAAGTTCTTATGAGTGGCTGTTAGGCCAGGAGTTACGTATTCGATACGAGGATATCGAGGGCCGCAAAGGGATTCGGACCGTCTGTTCCATGGAGGAAGAGGCAGAGCTATCCTCACTATTGCGTGCTGGACATACGGACCATTTGAAGTCCTGGATCCAGGAACTGCTGGGCCGCATTCGGCTTCAGGATCAAGCCACACCAGGAAGCGTGCAGGCTTACTTGCACTCCCTGCTCGTCTCCGCGCAGCGCTGGCTGGAAAGAGCAGCGATTTCCATCGGCTATTCGGTCCCCGTGAACGTAGAGGAGACCTATGATATTCGTCAGTTGACCAAGACGCCGGCCAAGGTACTCTATGATTCCCTTGAGCTGATCATGAAGCAGTACAGCGATATGGTATCCACAACAAGTCCTGCTCAAAGAGCTATTACTTATATCCATGAGCATCTTGGCCAAAGTCTATCACTACAGCAAGTGGCTAAGCATGTCCACATGAATCCCAATTATTTCAGCGAAATGTTCAAGAAGGAAACCGGCCAGAACTACATTGAATTTGTTACGCATGCTAAGCTGCGTAAATCCATGACGCTGTTGAAGGAGACACCCGCCAAGATCAGCGAGATTGCCAATGAGATCGGTTACGAGGATATCAAGTATTTCAACCGCTTGTTCAAGAAATTTACGGGTTTGACCCCATCCGAGTATCGGGCAAATCCTGAATTTTGTCCCTCTACGGACTGAATTATATCCCCTATGTAAGCGTTACATCCTCTTTTATACTTGGACTAATCATCTGAAGATGCTTCAACACGACTGTATTTCTAAAGGGGGATTGACCATGAGACCAAAACGTAAAATAGGTCTTGTACTGCTAATGATGACACTGATTCTTGCCGCTTGCGGTGGAGGGCAAAGCAGTGAACAAGGTGGAGGTAACGAAGGTAAGCAGGACAAGGTTAAATTGACGATCTGGCATAACTTTGCCGGGGACGATCTGCGTGCGAAGTCTGTAAGAAGCTTTATCGATCAATTTGCTCAGGACCATCCGGAAGTAACGCTGGATGCACAAGCGATCCCACCAGATGGTTATCGCCAACGTTTGAGCACCGTAGCTGCTGCGAACGAAATGCCGGATGTATTCTTCGTATATGCAGGCAGCCAGTCGGCCGAACTGCATCAGGCTAATTTGCTTCAACCTATTACAGAAGTTCTGGATAAGAATTCGGAGTGGAGAGACAATTTCTTGCCGGGAGCATTCGATCCGTATGAGTTCGAAGACGGTCAAATCTATTCAGCTCCGCTCGGCATGTCGGCAACCTCCATTTTTTTCTATAACAAAGCATTGTTTGAACAGCATAACGTCAAAGTTCCAACAACATGGGATGAAATGATGACCGCTGTAAATACGTTTAACGATAATGGCATTACGCCAATCGCCCTGGGCAACAAAGCACCATGGGTTGCGCAATCCACCATCATCGGTTCGATCGCGGATCGCGTGACTGGAACAGACTGGTTTATGAATGCGGCAGCACAAGACGGTGCTAAGTTCACGGATCCTGAATTTATCGACGCACTCGGATACTTCAAAGAGCTCGTAGACAATAAGGCATTCCAAGAGGGTGCGAACAGTATCGATAACACCCAAGCAGAGCAATATTTCATCCAAGGTAATGCGGCGATGATGATTAGCGGAGCTTGGACACTGACTAACCTTGCAGCATCTTCCACTGAGGAGCAGATGCAGGATATTGAAGTAGGCGTTCTGCCCGAAATTCCAGGCGGCAAGGGTGAAGGTAACACCATTACCGGCGGCGCAGGCGGCGGATTGGCACTGAGCAGCAGAACCGAAGGGAAAGCTAAGGAATTGGCGCTGGAATTAATCTATGCGGTTAGCGGACCTGAGGCACAGAAAGCGATCGCGGAGAGCAACTCCATGGTAATGTACAATACGGATATTGATGAAGCAAAAGTAACACCGTTGTATTACAAAGCCTTTAATCTGGTAAAAGAAACACCAGTTACACCTGTATACGACGCCTATCTGTCCGCAGAAGCGGCAGAAGTGATCAACAATGGTCTGCAAGAAATCATGATGGGCGGTGCGGTTGAAGGCGTGGCTCAGAAGCTGCAGGACGCGCAAGCCAGATCCAAAACTCCATAAAGACATATAACTTCAAGGTAATAGGATTAGGAGGGAGGAGGAGGCTGCCATGCCTACAGCAATGCGAAGCAAAGGATTTATAGCCATAGCGCTTCTTCCTGCGCTGCTGCTGTTTCTAATATTCGTCATCATTCCGGTCTTCTGGTCGGCATACTATGGATTTTTCAGCTGGAAGGGCTTCGGGGATGCCACCTTTATCGGATTTAATAACTATGTTGAAATGTTCAAGGACCCGATCTTCTGGCGGGCGCTAAGGAACAACCTGATTCTGGTCGTCTCATCCATTATCGGTCAGGTTCCCATTGCACTGATCCTGGCGATCGTGCTGTTCAAAAATTCATTCTTCTCCCGGTTCATCAGATCTGCGGTGTTCATGCCGATGGTACTGTCGACGGTCGTCGTAGGTCTGATCTGGGGCTATATCTATCATCCACAGTTCGGAATAGCCAACTATGTGCTGGAGATGCTGGGCCTCGAATCCTGGACTCGGGCTTGGTTGTCCGATCCGAAGGTGAACATGCTGGCGATTTCCATCCCGATTAACTGGGCGAATATTGGTCCGTATCTCGTCATCTTTATTGCGGCGTTGCAAAATATTTCGCCGGAAATTCATGATGCGGCCAAGATCGACGGTTCTACCGGGTGGAACAAACTCAAGAACATCACATTACCGATGGTATGGAATACGGTTGTGGTTACGATCGTGCTGTGTATCTCCGGAAGCTTGAAGGCGTTCGACCATGTCATCGTCATGACAGGCGGCGGTCCGGCGCAATCGACAGAGCTGCTTGCCACGTACATGTATAACAGCACGTTCAGCGTGTATCGATACGGATACGGCTCCGCCGTCTCCACGATGATTATGGTGGTCAGTGCCATTCTTATCGCCATCAATTATTTCGCAACGCGCAGAAAGTCAAGTTAACATGAAGGAGGGAGCGATGTGAACTCACAGACGACCGGAACCGCCAACGCATCAAACAAGAGAGTAATACAGAAGGGTTTGACCGGGCTCGTAAAATTGCTGCTGATCGTGTATGCGATTGTTACGCTCTATCCCTTGTACTGGCTGTTTACAAGCGCGTTTAAATCGAATCAGGACTTCTTCAACAACCCTTACGGATTGCCGACCGAATGGATGACAGAGAATTTATTCCGGGCATGGGAACTCGGGAATATGGGTAGAGCGATGCTGAACTCAACCGTTGTTACGATTACGGCTGTCATTCTGACCATTCTGCTCAGTGTTCTTGCCGCGTATGTACTGTCCCGGTTCCAGTTCCGGTTCAAGAAGGTTGTCGTGGTGATGTTTACGATGGGACTGTTGATTCCGATCCACAGCACACTGGTTCCATTGTTCATCATGATGAAGAATATTGGATTGCTTGATACGTACGGTGCGCTTATCCTGCCGTATACGGCGTTTGAACTGCCGATCGCAATCTTCCTGGCCATGGCTTACATGTCATCGATACCGAGAGAAATCGAAGAGGCAGCGATGATTGACGGCAGCGGTTATTGGGGAATATTCGGCCGAATGATTCTGCCGCTCTGCACACCAATTATTGCGACGATCTCCATTCTCGCGTTCCTGCGATTCTGGAATGACTTCTCCTTTGCCCTCGTATTTATCAATACACAGGCATTGAAGACATTGCCGCTGAGTTTGTCCTTGTTCTCGGATGGCTTCGGTACAGATTACGCACTAACGATGGGAGCCATGGCGATCGCGGTTATCCCTACCATCGTAGCGTATCTGATCTTGCAGGAGCAGATAATGAAGGGCATGGTAGCAGGGTCCATTAAAGGTTAAACGTAAAGGAATAGACTTGGAACAATATTTGTTTATGACCCCCCCGTCCGATTCATCGGACGGGGGGGTTTTGCTCGCTGACAACACCCAATGTCGGTGAATTCAATGTTTTCTTTGATTGGAAAAATTCGTGCACGATTTTCGGCTACGTCATGTGTGACAAAGCAATATAATAAGTATACAAAAGACAAGGTACATGTTCTTAATAAAAACGAAACGGGAAGGAGTGCAAATATGATATCAGCCGTGAATCAAGAGGAATATTACCAGGCGCTGCTGGATAAAAAAACCGAATACGAAGGCGTTTTTTACGTAGGTGTGAAGACAACCGGCGTATTCTGCCGCCCGACTTGCCCGGCGAGGAAGCCCAAGATCGAGAACTGCGAATTTTATGAGACGGCAGAAGAAGCGCTGCTTGCTTCCTTCCGCCCCTGTAAACGATGCCGTCCGCTTTCGCATCCCAATCAGGTGTCCGATCTGGTCCGATTGCTTGTAGATGCGGTAGAGGAGAATCCGGAGAAGAGATGGACCAACCAGGACTTTCAGAAGCTGTCCGTGGATGCTTCAACGGCAAGACGCCAATTTAAAAAACGGTTCGGGATGACCTTTGTAGAGTATGCACGAGCCCGGAGGATGGGACTTGCCTTGAAGCAAATCCGAGAGGGGCATGCTGTCATCGATGCGCAGCTGTCGACAGGATACGAATCCAGCAGCGGCTTCAGGGACGCTTTTTCGCGGATTATGGGCGCAGCGCCCACCCGATCCGGGCATCACCATGTGCTAAGAGCAACCTGGCTTGATACGCGTCTGGGACCGATGATTGCCATCGCAGATGAAGAAGCGCTGCATTTGCTGGAATTCGTAGACCGAAGGGGCTTGGAGCGTGAGGTTGAACGTCTTAGGCTGAGAACCAAGTCGGCGATCATTCCGGGCTACACGGCCCCTATTCGCTCGATTGAGCGTGAATTGGCTGAGTATTTTGACGGGAAATTGACGGAATTTAAGACCCCCTTGTTTCTGTTAGGATCGCCATTTCAAAAAGAGGTCTGGGCCCACTTGCTACGAATTTCACCCGGTCAAACGTCTTCATATGGCAAGATTGCAGCAGCGATGGGGAAACCTACTGCTTATCGTGCCGTTGCCCAAGCGAATGGTGCCAATCAACTGGCGATTGTCATTCCATGTCATCGTGTGATCAATACGAGTGGCGAGTTAGGCGGTTACGGAGGAGGACTGTCTCGCAAACAATGGCTCTTAAATCACGAGAAATCAGTGGATGCCGCAAGAAGCAATGCATAGTAGACTTTAGTCGTAGAAGATCTACCCAGGAGTAAGACCATTTGTGTATTCATTATGTAGTCTTACGTATGACGCGTTCATTTGAAATTATCTTTAGAATAAAAGGCATACCATGCAATATCGCAGAAGGAGTGTGAACATAATGACGGATCAAGAACAATTACCTCAATGGGCCAGCGATTACCTGCAATACATTCAAATTACGTTAAAGGAACCATCGTATGCGTATTTGACCGAAATATGCACCGCACATCATAATCGGATTCCCTTTGAGAACATTAGTACGCTGCTTCAATTTCATGAGTATCATCAAAGGGGGAGTCTTAGGCAAGATGAGAAGAGGTTTGTAGATCAGCTATTGCGGTTTAACATGGGAGGAACATGTTATATGATCAACAGCAGTCTCCATCAGTTGTTGAACCAGCTGGGGTTCCAAACCCGTTATACGTTTCTGGGCGGAGGGCATGTTGGATTGCTTGTTCGTCTGCCGAGCGAAAGCGAGGAGGTTTACGTGGATTGCGGGAACGCTGCGCCTTTTTTCGAACCCGTTTGCTTGGAGACCGATCCGAATCAAGTGTCGGAGTATGCAGGTATTCAGGTAAGATTGCGTCCAGCCGATGAGCCTGGAACCTATACGTACTATCGTTATGTAGATGGCGAATTGCTGACAGATTTGATCTGGTCCTTCGACACAAGGGAAGAATACAGCTTTGACGATTTCCAACCTGCGATCCGGCAATATTTCAAGCCCAATGATTTGTTCACTTCGGGTTTGCGTTGCCAGTTGTGGCAGTTGGATCAGAAGCGCTCTTTGTCACTGGTCAATAATGTATTAAGTATCCGCCATATTGATGGAACGGTCGAAAAGCGCGTGTTGTCGGATCTTGCGGAGATTCGCGAGGTCATCGATCATGAGTTTAAACTCCCTAAGCTACCAGTCGAAGAGGCGGTTAGCGTTCTCGGCGAGATGGGCATTGATATTTGGAAGGACAGCAAGAATGCAATCTCATGAACATGAATAGCATAAGCGGCGCGTTGAGAAGCCTCCTCCTGTTGTAGACTAGGAGGGGGCTTTATATATACCGCATAATTATTGCAAAGAAATCCTCCGACTTTCCTTCCTTTCTATTGTAGAATATAGGAAATGGAAGCGAATGCCGTGGAATGGAGTTAGCGAACACATGAAGTATGATTGTCTTATTATTGATGATGAGCTGGAACTGGCCGAAACCACAAGTGAATATTTCAATATGTTTGATGTTAGATCAGCTTATGTTACTAACGCGGAGGCGTGTTTGACTTTTCTAGAAGAGCATGAAGTTTCATTGATTTTATTGGATATTAATCTGGGGACGGACTCAGGCTTTGCGCTGTGCAAGCAGCTGCGGATAACGACGCAGGTGCCGATTCTGTTCATCAGTGCGCGTTCAAGTGATGACGACATTCTCATTGCCCTGAACATTGGCGGCGATGATTACATACATAAGCCATATACGTTAAGTGTGCTGCTGGCCAAGGTAAAGGCTGTGCTGAGAAGGTATGAAACCCATTCGGTAACGGAGGGGACGTCAGGGCAGGCACCACTGCAACCAGAGACCTTTATCATCGATCAAGATTTGTGCCGCGTGCGCGTCCACGGGGAGGAGATCCGATTAAAGCCACTTGAATTCAAGCTGCTCTCTTATTTGCTAGAGCACAAGAATCGGGTCGTAACCAAGGAAGAGTTGTTCCGGAAAGTATGGGGCGATGTCATTACCGGTGACGGCACGCTGAATGTACATATCCGTCATTTGCGGGAGAAGATTGAGGATAATCCCAACCATCCGCAATATATCAAAACCGTTTGGGGTATCGGTTATGTGTTTGAGGACCGAGATCTATGAGAATAAAGCTTATGGTAGTGATCATGATGGTGATCCTTGCTGGCGGGGGATTATTGTCCTGGTGGTTCATGGAACGCACGGAATGGGACACAGGGGTCGATATGATTGCCGTTAACGAAATCGTGAAGGAAGCCGAGCTGCACTGGGGCAGTCTGGATCGAGCTGATTTCAGCGGTCGTACACTGGACTTTACCGTGCTCAGCTTGGATGAACAAACATTATTTAGCACCCGAGAGGGCCTGACTTCATCCGTGCACGAGGCCATCCGCCACCGGGACACCGTGGTTGATGTGATGCAGGGCGATACGCCGATCGGCAAGGTCATCATCCCGAATAATAGTGGACATGCAGCAGAGGAAGCAGCGAAGCAGCTATTCACAACGGCCATGATCATTTACTTGCTGCTTGCCGCACTCTGTGTTCTATATCTTATCTATATTAATCGTACGGTGGTCCGTCCGTTCCGGAAGCTGCAGCATTTTGCGCACCAGGTAGCAAAGGGTCAACTGGAAGTTCCGCTGGAGATGGATCGTAACAATTGGTTCGGCGCATTTAGCGAAAGCTTTGACCTGATGCGGGAGGAGCTTGCCGCTGCACGGCAGAGTGAATATGAAGCGAACCGCAGTAAGAAGGAGCTCGTGGCGAGCCTTAGCCATGACATCAAGACGCCGTTGTCTTCCATTAAAGCGGTGAGTGAGCTGATGCTTGTATTAGCGGAGGATGGCAAACAGCAGAAGCAGCTGAGGACCATACATAACAAGGCTGAACAGATCGACCTGCTCGTGACCGACATGTTCCATGCCACCTTGGAAGAACTTGAGGAGCTGAGTGTGACACTATCCGAGGAATACAGCGCTGTCATTACCGACATGGTGGAGAACGTGAATTATTACGATAAAATCACCTGCAGCTCCATTCCGGATGTCATGATCTTAACCGACACGAGAAGATTGCAGCAGGTCTTCGATAATGTCATTAGCAACTCCTATAAATATGCGGGCACGCCGGTGCGCATCGATTGTCAATTGAAGGACGGCTATTTGGACGTCGAGATTCTGGATGACGGTCCGGGTGTACATAAGGAAGAGATTCCGCTCCTGTTCAATAAGTTCAAGAGGGGAAGCAATGCGGACGGACAAGCGGGTTCCGGGCTAGGACTTTATATAGCCCAGCATCTTATGAATCAGATGCAGGGTGACATCTCCTGTCATAACCGTGAGGATGGTTTTACCGTTACCCTCAAGATCCGGTTGGCTTAAGGTGCGATTTTGATCGCTATTCAGTGCTTCAACGGAGCAGGCGGAATTGTTCCGGAAAAGCGAAGCGGTCTCCTTTGACCTCTAATTTCAGCCTTGCTAAATTTCATTCAAGAAATTAGAGGTCAACAGAGATTGCAGGAATAATCCGCATGCGGAGTGATGAATAAAAGACAAATTAAGAAACCGTTAAGAAACAGACAAAGCTCCATTAAGAACTGTTTTTGTATGATAAGGCTGTAATTATTCGTTACAGTCTTATTTCACGTATAGGAGTGGGTCCTTATGTCAGAGATCATCATATCAACGCAAAAGCTATGTAAAACATTTTCCCGGGGAGGGCACCAGCAGCATGTACTGAAAAACCTTGATCTACAGATCATAGAAGGGGATTTCACCGTTATTATGGGCAGCTCCGGATCGGGAAAATCCACCTTATTATACGCGCTATCCGGCATGGATAAGCCCACGCTCGGGGAGATCCATTTCGAGAAGCGTAATATATCGAAGCTGAGCAACGATCAACTGGCGGTGTTCCGCCGGGACCACTGCGGTTTCGTGTTTCAGCATATTTATCTGCTGGACAATATGAGTGTGCTGGATAATGTGCTGGCGAGTGGCATGCTGCTTAATCGTAACAAGAAATCCGTCATCGAAAAAGCCCAGCAACTGCTTAACCGCGTCGGCTTGGACGAAGGCGCGTGGGGGAAATTTCCTTCCCAGCTGTCCGGTGGTGAGGCGCAGCGTGCAGGTATTGTGCGGGCATTGATTAACGATCCAAGAATCGTATTTGCGGATGAACCGACTGGTGCCTTAAACTCCGCTTCCAGCAGCAGCGTCTTGGATATCTTGACGGAAGTGAACAGCAGCGGGCAGAGCATCGTTATGGTGACCCATGATATCAAAACAGCCATGCGGGGCAGCCGCGTCCTGTATTTGCGTGACGGCGTCGTATGCGGCGAATTGAGACTCGCTGCGTATGGCACGGATGATGAGACGGAGAGACAGGTACAACTGAATGCGTTCCTGTCTGGGATGGGGTGGTGAGCATGAACATTCTGAATCTGGCTGCTGCCAATATCCGTAAGGGCAAAGGATCTGCTATATCCCTCGTTGTGCTGATCCTGCTGGCAACGATGCTGCTTAACGTAGGACTTGGCATATTTATGAAAGTAAAACCGTTCTTCTTGGATAAGGTTGAAGAAATGCAGGGCCCGCATGCGGTTGTGATTATGCAGAGCGAGAAATATAAACCGGCGTATGCGGAATTTATCAAGAATGAAGCTGGCGTGCTGGACGTCGAAGCGGAAAGCATGATTTACATGGGGCAGGCCAACTTCCAGATGGGCAAGGGTGAATTTGGACTGGGTGCCGCTGTTCTCAATATGGATCAATCGCGGGGTATTGCGCCACTGGCGTTGGTAGAGTCATGGCCGACTCCTTCCGAGCGGTCGATCTATATCCCTCTTCCCTTGAAGGAAGGGGGATATGCGCTCGGTGATACCTTGACGATTCGCTATATGAATATGGAGCACAGCTATGTGGTTTCCGGGTATTTTGAATCTACGGTATATGGGATGGTGAACGCCGGTACGTTGAAATTTTTCTTGCCCGGCGCTGCTTACGGAGAGCTTGAGGAGCAGATTGGTACCGTTGCAGGCAGTACGATGCTATCGGTAAGAATGGAGGAGCCTGAGCAATCCTCGCAGCTGCTGCGTGATTTTGAAAATCAGACGGATGTGGAGCTGTCTGGCGGGAATGCCATCTTTCATACGAACGTGACGGATTATGCCGGAATGTCGATGACAAGCACGATGATGATCAGCATCTTCGCGATGCTGCTTGGCGCTTTTGCCTGGATTATCGTGATCGTGGCGCTCATTGTCATCCGATTCCGCGTTGTGAACAGTATAGAGGACCAGATGGTGAACATCGGGGCTCTGGGAGCACTCGGCTATACGAGCAGGCAGATTACCGCCTCGATGCAGGTTCAATTTATGATGATCGGTGTTGTGGGCGCCCTGCTCGGAACGGGATTTTCTTATGCGGTCTCCCCTTTGATCAACAGCCTCTTGTCGAGTTTGGCAGGCCTTGGTTGGAAGAGAGGATTCCAGCCTGGCCTCGATATCGTCAGCCTGCTGCTGGTATTGGCCTTGGTGCTGCTCGTGACTTGGCTTGCAAGCCGCGGGATCAAGAACTTGCCTCCGGTTGTTGCGCTGCGGGGCGGAATCCGTACCCATAGTTTTCGCAAGAACCATGTCCCGCTCGACAAGTCGAGGGGAGGATTGCAGGTCCTGCTTGCCCTCAAGTCGCTTGCTTCCAATATGAAGCAAAACGTGATTGTGGCTGTGATTATGGCAGGCGTTACTTTTGCCTCTGTGTTCTCGGTCATTATGTACTACAACCTGTCCGTGGATAAAAATGCACTGTACAACATGTTCGGCAGCGAGATGTCCGATGTGATCGTGCATGCACATCCGGATACGGATACGGAAGCCTTGTTTGCGGATTTAGCCCTTCTGCCGGATGTCCAAAAGACGAACAAATTGGATATTGCCGTCCTTAATCTGGAGGGGGAGGAGATGGCGGTCTTTTTTTCAGATGACTATCGTGCGATGGAGAACCTGGCTGCGTATAAGGGAAGAATGCCGCAGTATGAGAATGAGGTGGTCATTACGGGCGTGATGTCTGACCTGTTAAATCGAGGGATTGGGGATACGGTAGAGGTTAAGATGGCAGGGAAATCGGGAAAATACCTGGTAACCGGTCTGACGCAGACGATGAACAACGGCGGGCGTGTGGCCTTTACGACATTGGCTGGCATGCAGCAATTGAGTCCTGATTACGAGATTGGGAGTCTCCATTTGTATTTGGACGGAAGCGTTGCGGTGGATGACTTCATTGCGCAGTTGCGTCGGGATTTTGCAGGGAGAATCTCGTTGCTGGAGAATTACCGGGAGCTCGGCGATGCCCAAATGTCGACTTACAGCTCGGCCATCACATCGCTGATGACGGTCGTTCTGCTGGTGACGATGATTGTGGTGAGTCTTATCCTGTACCTCGTTATACAGACGGTGATCCTCAAGCGGAAGCGTGACTTTGGAATTTATAAAGCGATGGGCTATACGTCGTTTCAGTTGATGACGCAGATTGCGTTAAGCTTTGTGCCTGTTGTTGCCCTTGGCGTCTTTCTGGGTGGTGTACTCGGAAGTTTCGGAACGAATCCGCTTCTGTCGATGCTGCTCTATAATGTGGGAGTTTCGAATGCAATCTTTAAAGTTCATATTCCCTCGATGATGCTGTTGTGCGTGGCGATTGTACTATTTGCCTATGTGATCTCGATATTCGCTGCACGACGGATCCGGAAGATTTCGGCGTATGGCTTGATTGTGGAATAGGAGTTGTAATCATAGCAGAAGTTGATCACGACATGTATGTTGGATCTGCTTCTGATCCTCATGATGGTATAATCATGTCATTACCATAATAGGCGAGGAGGAGTGAATGGATGAGATACCCGGTATTGCAAGCAGGAGCCACCATTGGCATAACTGCCCCTTCGTCAGGGGTACAGACGGAATTGCATGATCTGCTTGAACGTTCGATCGAACGTATGAAGCTGGAAGGATTCAACGTCATCTGCGGAGAGACGATTTGGACGCAAGACAAAGCCAAGTCTGCACCTGCAAGGGTCCGTGCTGCCGAATTGAACGACATGATGAGAGATGCTGAGATTAGCCTAGTTATCCCGCCTTGGGGCGGTGAGCTTCTGATCGAGATTTTGGAACATCTGGATTTCGAATATTTTCAGAGCAAGTGGCTTCTGGGTTACTCCGATCTGAGCGTGCTGCTGTTGGCGTTCACCTTAAAGACTGGTATTGCCACGGCTCATGGCACCAATCTCATCGAGTTAAGGGGAGAGTCTTCCGACGCGACGTCAGCGAAGTGGCACGCCGTCTTATCGACCGGAGCAGGCGAATCCATCATCCAATATTCATCGCCCGAGTATCAGAAGGCTTGGGATCACGATAATCCGTCGCCCTACGTATATCACCTGACAGAGCCGACCTATTGGCGGACGGTTCAAGACACGCGCGTCGAACTTCAGGGGCGCTTGCTTGGCGGTTGCATCGATGTGATCCGGCATCTCATCGGCACGCCGTTCGGCGATGTACAACAATTCCAGCAGCATCATATCCATAACGAACCGATTCTGTGGTACTTAGAGAATTGCGAGCTATCAACCACGGATTTACGCAGATCGCTTCGCTGGTGCAGATGAAGCTGGCGGGTTGGTTTGATCATTGTACGGGCGTGCTATTCGGAAGAAGCGGTGCCAACCAACCGATAAACGATTATACTGCGGAGGACATATATCGTGAATTATATGAAGAATTGCAGGTTCCGATTGTCTACGATATGGATTGTGGTCATGTTCCGCCGCAGATCACCTTTGTTAACGGTGCGTACGCGGAAATTGAGGTTGAAGACGGCAAGGGCGTCGTCAAACAAATCTTCAAATAACAACGGTTGCTTCAAGAGGGGGTATGATAGCAGAGCCCCTCTTGATTATGTTTAGTCAAACGTGCGTTCTCCCGGGTTAGCTGGGACGGTAGCCTTTTCCCGGAATTTAACGGGGGACATCCCGTAATTGGCACGGAATACTCGGTGAAAATACGAATAGCTCGCAAAGCCGCAGGTCTCTGCGATTTCCTCCAGCGTCATGGTGCTATACTTGATTCGCTCGACGGCTGCATTCAGCCTGATTTCCAGCGCATACTGGATCATCGTCTTGCCGTAATACTCCTTGAATAGCTTTACCGCTCGGGACAAGCTGAGTCCAACATGTGAGGCCGCTTCCTCCAGTTTGAATGTCAAGGTGGCATGTTCCTCCACGAAGCGCTTGAGGCGCAGGGCGGTGAAGGCGAGTCGATCCGTCGGCTTGATCTCACTGATCGCACGATCCAGATAAAGGCAGAGGCTTCGCAGCAGGTAGTCGGTCAACTCCCCGTGCTTTTCTTCCAGGCTGCGGCGTTTCTCCAGCAGCATCTGTCGCCATAATCCGAGCAGTTGGTCGTCGACCCCGGTATGGCTGACTACGGGACGAGCCTGGCGTGTCCACCATTCATCAATCCAGGCGCCGTCGCAAAATATGTAGTAATCTCCACTGGACACGCGCCCATCCTGGCCTTCATCCTTTACGCGCAGTTCGTATTCGTCACCGGGCTTGAGCAGAAGCAGATCGCCTGTCTGCACGAGATGTTCGACACCGTTGCAGTAAACTTCGCAGGAGCCTTCCGTCTGCAAACGGAAAAGATAGGTTGTTAATCCCCCGCGGTGCTGGTGCTGAATTGTTGAAAGTGATAGGAGTAATCGCAGATCAGCAGTCTAGCGTCCATATTGGTGATAACCTCCAGTAAAAATATAAGCAGATAGTTCATGTTGCAGCCATATTGTTTATGTTCATTTTAGCCCATTTCCATGTATGATAGTAGCAGATTGAGCAATCATTTTTTGAATAGAGGTGCGCTAACAATGAGAAGAATGAATATCGGTTTGCAGTTGTATACCCTGCGTGATGAGACGGCACAGGATTTCCGCGGAACGCTCCGCAAAGTCGCTGAACTTGGGTATGAAGGCGTTGAGTTTGCGGGTTATGGCGACATTCCGGCTGAAGAAATGAAAACGCTTCTAGATGAGCTCGGTTTGAAGGCTATCGGCAGTCATGTTGGATTGCATCTTCTTCGCGAAGATTTACAGAAGGAAATCGATTATCTGAAGACGATTGGCGCTAAATATATGATGTGTCCTTATGTTGCTGAAGAGGACCGCAAGGATGCCGAGGATTGGAAGAACCTGTTCTCCTTCCTGGCGGAAGTTGGTGCGGAGGCACGCAAGCAAGGTCTGGTCTTCGGTTACCACAATCATGATTTCGAGTTTACAGCCTCGGTTGACGGTGAATTCGTGTTTGACGCGATGTACAACGCGACCAAGCCTGAAGACGTTCAAGTCGAGATGGACGTGTGTTGGGTTCAGTTCGCGGGACAGGATCCGCTGAAGTACATTCCGAAGTACGCTGGACGTTTGCCGCTGCTTCATCTGAAGGATTTCAGCAAGGATGCCGAAGGCAACATGAAGACGCTGGAACTTAGCCAAGGTTCCGTAGATCTGAAGGGCGTTATTCAAGCCGCATCCGATGCTGGCACGGAATGGCTGATCGTCGAGCAGGACGTATGTCAGAATCCACCGCTGCAAAGCGTAGAGAACAGCATAAACTGGGTCAAACAAAACTATCTAAACCAATTCTAATTTATTGATAAAAGGAGACTTTCCATGAGCAAAATTAGAGTAGCTGTCTTCGGCTGCGGCGCGATCGCCCAGCGTAGACATATCCCGGAGTACGCAAATAATGAGAATGTGGAACTGGTAGCTTTCGCCGATCCGGTTAAGGAACGCGCTGAAGAAATGGCCGCGCAATATGGCGGGAATGCTTATACCGACTATCAAGAGCTTCTGAAGAACGAGAAGCTTGACGCCGTTAGCGTATGTACGCCTAACTACCTGCACGCACCCATGAGTATTGCCGCAGCCAACGCAGGACTGCATGTATTGGTTGAGAAGCCAATGGCAGCATCGACTGAAGAAGGAGAGCGTATGATTGAGGCTGCCCGTAAGAACGGGGTATACCTGATGGTGGGTCACAATCAGCGTCTGATGCCTCCACATGTGAAGGCGAAGGAGATTTTGGATTCCGGCAAGCTTGGTAAAGTTCTGACTTTCCGCACGTCTTTCGGACATGGTGGTCCAGAAGGCTGGAGTCTCGATGGACGTGACAGCTGGTTCTTCCGTAAAGAAGAAGCGGTTATGGGTGCTATGGGTGATCTCGGCGTGCACAAATCCGATTTCATCCGCTATTTGCTGAATGATGAAATCGTGGAGGTTGCCGGTTTCATCGGAACGGTTCATAAAGAAGGAACGGATGTGGACGACAACGCAACGTGTATCGTTCGCATGAAGAGCGGTGCGGTTGGCACGTTGATGGCGAGCTGGACTCACTACAGAGCCGGTGACAACGGTACAGTCTTGTGGTGTGAGAAGGGTGCTTTGAAGATCGGTACAGATAACGGTGACGAGGTTATAGTGGAATTGACCGACGGTACGGTGGAAACTTACAAGGTGGGCGCGATGGCCACCAACGAGAAGCAAGTACCGAGCGGCGTGATCGACGCGTTTGTGGAATCGATTCTGACAAACACGCCTCCTAGCATTTCTGGTGAGGAAGGACTGCGTTCCCTGAATGTAATCTTGGGTGCGTTCGAATCGCAAGATACAGGTAAAATTGTGAAGCTGTAATTTGAAGATATGAGAGGGGCTGGACCGACGATTATTGTCGGACCAGCCCCTCTGTTTGTTTATTCACTTGATGTTCACCTGAACGCTATCACCCGTCTCTTCAACTTCGATAAAGATCGGACGTTCATCCGGCGTCTGGTTAGGAGTATGCACGGTTAGGACAAGCTGCCCATCCCATTTCCTGAACAACATACCGTGCCCTCCGTCGCTCGAATAGAGCGGTTCAGCATCCTGCTCCCACGGCCCCTCGATGTCGCCGGATTGTGATTGGGCAATGCTAGAGCGTAACTACCGTTCACGAAGCTCGCCCACAGCAATAAGAGCGTGCCTGCCGAAGTCCGGTGCAGGAAAGGGCCGTCGGTCACATAATTCCCCGATCCGGGAAAGCGGGGGGAATGGAATGGCGTCGTCCATGGCGCTTCCGATGCCCGGAACAGCGTGACCGGCTCGGATACGGCTTCCTTCAAGTCCTGACTGAGTCGCATCGCACAAATCTCGCCGTCGCCGACCTGCTGCCATTCGTGGCAGAAGACCATCCAGGGCTGGCGCTGATCGTCGATATACAGCGTGCCGTCCAGCGAACTCCACTCCTTCGGTGTCAAAGGACCGTCACTGTGAAGCGTAAACGGACCCGTTGGCTGCGCTGCTGTTAAAACCGCGGTTCCGAGCAGATCATTGTCTTTTCTGCGGAAAGTGGCAAACATCATGTAGCGGCCATCATATGCGTAGACCTCGGGCGCCCAGAAGTTGACGTCGGAGAAGAATCCCTCCGGTTTACGGAATACGTTGATCGGACCTTCCCAATCCACGAGATCCCGGCTCGTATAAACGTTAAAGCCATTGCCTTCCTTCCAGATATTCTTGTCCGTGCTGCCGTACATATAGTATGTCTGCTGCTCGGGAATCGGAAGAATGTAGATCCCGAAGCTGAATGTCTTGCGTTTTCATAAGAGCGGATACCTCCTGCGTGATTAGCGGTAGGCGGGATAGATGATGCCGATATCCCGTTCGGTCGTCAGTTGTCCGTCCGTGTATCGCTGCATCTCGTTGCCTTTGATACGGAACGGAATAGCATTCCCTTGATAGTGGAGTTCGCCTTCGACATCCCGGACACTCATACCGATCAGTCCGGTCAGATGGCCCGCCATGTCGGTAACGATTCGAATGCCGGCCGGTCCTTGAAGATAGAGCTCGCCGTCACGATAGATGGAGACAAGATCCGGGGTATTGACCAGTTCGAACGTAACGCCTGCAACGGTTCTGCTGTAGGCTGTATTGTGAGCGACCTCTTCGCCGTGATCCATGTCGATGGGAAGCAAACCGGTGAACCATAACGCTTCTCCGTCTACCGGCATAATGCCGCATAAGCGTTCCACGTAGTCCAGCAGGCAGAGAATGGATGGTGAATACGTCTCCGTGAAGCCTTCTTCGCCCGTCCACGGACTGATTGCTTGAGAGAAACGCTCTGCCTTCGAAAGTGAAGAGAGGATCGAGTACAGCACCCACGTCAATTCCACATAGCGATGATGGTGTTCGAATGCATGCGGCGCCCTGATCAAGCTCAAGAAGTTGGAGGCTCCGCCCCAGCTGTTATACGTCGAGAACGGATCGAATCTCGGGTCGTCCATGGATAGCGACGTGAACGGGAATCTGGCAAAAAATTTGCTCGTATTCAGCAAATACTTGCGCAGCATCTGATCGAACAGCTCCCGGTCACCGACCTCGCAAGCCAGCACGCGCAGTAGGACATCGGATTGTACCCGTACGAATTCATCGTTTCGGTCGCGGTCATAGAAGAACATGTCCTCTTCATCGTAACAGTATTGAAGCAGGCTATTCAGGCTGTCTGCGGCTTTATCTTCCCATGCCTTAGCGGAAGCGGAGTCGTCGAGTTCTTCAGCCATACGTGCCAGATAAGTTCGTTGACAGTAGATGTTGGCGGTCAGATCCGGGGCCAGAAACGGCAGAATCGGAGAGTCCGGATGGTAAGCCGAAGAATCACCCATATAAGGGGTGTCTGGAACGTGCCAGAATCTTGGTGACAGATCATGCCCCGTATCAAACGTGCTGAATGCCTCCACACAGCCTGTACCGCGCGTATTGCGATTTGCAGCGATCCATTCATCATATTGCGTCATGGCGTCATACATCGTCTTCAGGAACTCGGTGTCTTTGCCATGAAGCTGATAATGATGCCATACGCTTCGCGCAAGCGGCGTAACGAGCTGAATCTGTCGGTAGGAAGGACCGTTTGCCGTCAGTTTATAGGGCAGCAGCCCGTCTTCTCTCTGATGCTTCGCGAAGGCCAGATACGTCGTTTGGGAGACGGAGGGAATGAAGCGTGATAACAGCTCCGCGTTGATGGTGCCCGTACTCTCTAACCAGCAGCCAAGATAAATACCGCCCTCTTGAAGAATAGGAGCGCTGCCGTTCATAGGAACGATGCAGCGCATCAGCTTTTCAATTGCGTGATAATAGGTGTCCTGGAGTCGTCCACCGGAAGCGGCAAAACGAATGTCAGCTCGCTGCCATTCGCTTAGCAAGTTATGGTCTTCCGGTTTCACCGGCTGCACCCGATGTCCGGCAGGCATCTGGCGCAGCTGGTTCAACAAGGAATCGTTCATGGGATCCTCCTTCATGGACGAGGATGATGATTCATGTCGCCCTGTTATTGTTGATTGGTCTCAAAGATACGAATCGTGCCATTATAGAAGTCGTTAACGGCTTGCTCAACATTCTTGCGGCCGAAGCCGATTTCTTGCGTGGTTGTCTGCGCCAGCTTGGAGAATTCCGCGAATCCTGGCGGGTTGTAACTTACATCGAAAGGCTCGGTCTTGGTCGCCTCAGATACGAGACTTGTGTAATTGTACACAATCTCCTCAACTGGACTTGCATCTTCCTGCAGGATCGTGCGGTTGGCTTCGGTAACCGGAACCCCGCGATCATTGCCCAGAATCCGGGCAGCATCCGGGTCATTGATCCAGAAGTCCATCAGAATGGCAGCTTCTTTCGGATGCTTGGTATTGGCATAAGCGGACAAGCCTTGACTGGATTCAAACACGACGCCGGTGCCCTTAGGTCCGCGAGGTACAGGATGCAGAATCAACGGATCTTCCGTCAGGCTCTGGAATGCAGCCAGTTGATTGGAAGGAAGCAGGCTCATAGCCGCCTTGCCCGTGATCAGAAGAGATTTGCTTGTATCGTCATGTGGTGCGGATACCTGCAGCTCAGGCGTAACGACTCCACCTGTTTCGGTAGCCTCTTCCCAGTATTCGAACCATTCCAGGATGTCGGCTTGCTCGAATCCAAGCGTACCGTTCTCCATGTCATAGAGCTGCTTGCCACGCTGTTTCAGATAGATGTCCATGCCGTCAACCGTGAAGTTATACGTACCGAACATTCCACTGCCGAGCTTATCGGACAGCTCTTTGCTGACGGCGGCGAATTCATCCCAATCCCAGTCTTGTTCAGGCAACGGGACGCCGGCTTGCTCGAATAGTGCCGTATTAATAACGATGCCTCTAGCGTTGGCACCAGCAGAGATATGCTGCATCTTTCCGTCGATCCGGCCGTAATCCACCATGGTTGTATCCATATCGTCCAGGTTTAGCTCAGTGCCGACATAAGGCTCCAAGTCCAGCAATACGTTCTTCTTGGCGTAATCGACGACGTTACCGCCGAGGAAAAAGACATCCGCTGCCGTGCCGGAAGCAAGCTGCGTATTCAGTTTGTCGAAATATCCCGAGGAAGGCGAGAATTCGCCAACGATTTTAATATTCGGATGCTTCTCTTGAAATACCTGTATAGCTTCATTCGTAATATCTGCGCGTTTTTGGTCACCCCACCACATCATGCGCAACTCGACTTGGCCGCCAGCATCGGTTCCTTGCTCTGCATCTCCGGTAGCGCCGGTATGATCTGTTCCAGAACAGGCTGTAACGAACAACATGAGTGTAGCGAGCGTTCCAACCATCAATCGTTTTAACATGTTAAGATTCCCCCCGGTTCTAAGAATGTATTGTATTCATGTTTTTCTATCCATTAATGCTTGCCCTATTTCAAGCCTGTGGTTGCAATACCTTCAAGGAAGTACCGCTGGAACACGAGGAAGATGATAGTGACAGGCAGCAATGACAAGGTAGACATCGCGAGCAGTGCACCCCAATCCGATTGACCTGAAGGGTCGAACAAGGAGCGAATGCCGAGTTGAACGGTAAATAGATCAATGTTGCTCAGGTAGATCATCTGGCTGAAGAAGTCATCCCAGCTCCAGATGAAGGTGAAGATCGCCGTTGTGATCAGCGCAGGTACCAAGAGCGGCACCACGATCCGAAAAAAGATTTGCCGCTGACCGCAGCCGTCGATGGTGGCACTCTCATCCAGCTCCCGCGGAATCCCGCGGATGAACTGTACCATCAGTAGAATGAAGAAAGAGTCTTGAGCCAGCCACTTAGGCAGAATGAGCGGAAAATACGTATTGATCCACTGCAGTTCGTTATAGAGAATGTACTGAGGTACCAAGGTCACGTGGTACGGCAGCATGATCGTGACCAGCATGATGCTGAACAGAATACCTTTAAATTTGAACTTAAGCCTGGAGAAGGCATAAGCCGCAAGGGAACATGAGATCACGTTTCCGATTACGCTAAGCACGGAGATCAGCAACGAGTTGCTGAAGAATCGGCCGAACGATATACCTTGCAGCCCTTTCCAGCCGTTCACATAATGATCAAGCGTGAAGGCTGTCGGAATCAGACTTGTATTGGTAAAGATGAGATGATTCGGTTTAAATGAGCTGACAACCAGCCATAGGACCGGATAGAGCATCAACAACCCGAGGAGGATAATGGCTGCGTGTCTGCCGGCTTGAACCAGTCGTCGCTTGAGTGGTGTGTCCATTATCTCTACCTCCCTTCCTGGTTATCCCCGTAGAATACCCAGTATTTCGATGTGATGAAGACGATGGCCGTAAATACGCCAAGGATAAGCAGCATAATCCATGCCAGGGCTGAAGCGTAACCCATATCGAAGAATGAGAATCCTTTCAGGTATAAATACAGCGTATAGAACATCGTGGCATCGAGCGGTCCGCCGCGGCCATCCCCGATGACGTAGGCTGGGGTAAAGGCTTGGAAAGAGTTAATCATGCTCATGATCAGGTTGAAGAAGATGACAGGCGAGAGCATGGGCAGCGTAATGCTGAAGAACTGCTTCACCTTGCCAGCTCCATCCACGCCCGAAGCCTCGTACAAGTCCGCAGGAATCTGCTTGAGACCCGCGAGGAATATGACCATTGCGGAGCCGAACTGCCAGATGGACAATGTGATAATGGTGTAGACAACGTAATCCGGATGGGCGATCCAGGAAGGACCTACAATGCCGAACCAATTCAGGAATTGGTTAACTAATCCGTCTCCGTCAAAAATTTGACGCCATACGATCGCAATCGCTACACTTCCGCCTAGCAGGGATGGAATATAGTACACGGTCCGGTAAATGCCGAGTCCGCGGATGCCCCGATTAAGTGCCATGGCGACGAGCAGGGCGAACGCAAGCCGGAGCGGAACAGACAGGAACACATAATAGAATGTAAGCCATAACGATCTGCGGAACGTATCGTCTTCCGTAAAGATCGTGACGTAATTGCTAAGTCCCGTCCAAGTTGGCGATGACAGCAGATTGAATTTGGTCATGGATAAGTATAGCGACGCAATCATCGGCCCGAGCGTCAGACAGAATAAGCCGATCAGCCAAGGTAAGAGAAATAGATAGGCCGTCTTATTCTGCTGTCCGTACAAGGGCTTGGACAACTTCTTCATAGTGTGCCTCCCTCCAAAATGATGACAGAGGACATATCCACCACTAGCGCTATTGTAGCCGCTTACAATTGTGGGTTATCGTCCCGGTAAATTCATCATACCGGGACGGGGAGGAAGGAGGAATCTCATTTCTTCGGATCATGACCATCAATTTCTTCGGATTGCTTGCTGCGGTAGTCGGTTGGACTCATATGGAACATCTTTTTGAATTTGGAGCTGAAGTAGCTGGGTGATGAGAACCCGGCCAGTTCGGCGATATCCCACACGGTTAATTGGGTCTCCGTAAGCAGACGAACCGCCTGCTTCATGCGGACTTCGGTTACATATTGGATAAAGGACACACCCGCCTCCTCTTTGAACATTTCCGAGAAATAGGTCGGGTGGTAGTTATACTGCTCTGCGAGTGAGGTCAGTGTTAACTCCTGCATGTAATTCTCCTCGATGTAGCGCTTGGCCGCATCAATCCGGGTTATTTCAGGATGGGATGGGGCCTGCTGCCGGGATACGAGGTCCGCGGCCATCTGCATAAGAAATCCTTCGGCTTGATCGGGGGTTTCCAGTATCAGTGCCATTCGGGAGATGACCATATAGGCGCTCGCTCCGGTGTATAACCAATGAATTCGGCAGCCGCCGTTTCCATCAACAGCGAGATTTGAAAGATGCTTCGCACTAAGCGCGAAGGCGATATTCGGGCTGCCTCGCGAAGTTCTTGCCGGATCATCAGCCGGAACGTCACCAGATCGCCCTTACTTAGGCATTTCTGTAATATGCGGCTTGTCTCCTCCGGTAATAGCGGGCTACGGTCTGCCACGGCAGTGCGGCCGCCGACTGCTCCCGGACCGCTATGGCGTATCTCCACATTCCAGGCCAGTAAGGCGTACATATAACCTTCCTTCCAGGCGGAAAATCCCTTGACTGGTTGACCGATGCTGATCTGAACATCGATATTTAGATAGGAGTTGGCCTGTTGCTTAAGTCTCTCCGCAAACACGCGTTGTGTACCGCCTATGGCGACGAAGTGCATGAAGCCCGGATATGCGGGATCGTGAAAAATCTGAATCGTCTGGTGATAGGTCTGCGCAATTTCGTGGCAGACCATCTGGAACGGCAGGCGCAGCTGAACGGGTGTGCGCCCTAACTCGCTTGGTTCTTGCTTGGCATCTTGCATGCCAGCCGTAACGAAGCAGACCTCTTGCTCCTGCCAGGCATCCAGATCGAACAGTCGCACACGTTCCGGGATGGAGGAGATGGGAAGCTGTTTGCCTTTGACCAGGTCAAGCAGGAATCGCTCTTTCATCTCCTTGTAATATTGAGACAATTGCCACTGCATCGTCTCGGATTCATCTCGGACCACACGCTCCTTATCCAGTGCATGCTTAATCTTGATCAGCGCCGATTTCAGATCGTCCCTCGTGACCGGCTTTAGCAGATAATCCATTGCCTGATTGCGGACACCGGCTCTTGCGTATTGAAAATCTTCATAACCCGTGATGATGATAACTTGAAGGGACGGGCTGTTATGGCGGCAGATATCCAGCAGACCGACACCATCCATGACAGGCATGTTCATATCCGTAACGAGCAGATCATACCGCCGTGAAGCCAATAGACTCTTGCTTCGAGACCGTTGCTCGCCTCGCCCGTAATCCGAAATCCGATCTCTTCCCAATCTACCTTGAGTTTCAGTCCTTCACGAACTTCTATTTCGTCATCAGCAATCAATACGTTGTACATGACTCTCCTCCTGTACCGGTAGGATCAGTTCCATGCAGGTTCCTCCTGCCTCGCTCGTCCGGATTTGAACGGTGAACAAATCGCCGTAGTGCAGCCTGCAGCGTGCAATGACATTTCCGAGTCCGATATGCCAGCTGCGATTGTTCAGAATGGGATCGAGTTGAGAAGGGGACTCGGGATTCTGTACGCGCTCGATTACATCCGGCGGCATGCCCGGACCGTTGTCCGACACGAGAAGACGCAGCTGTCCGCCATTTCTCACGACGCGAACATCGACCCAAGCCGCAGGCTGATGGCGGAAACTGTATTTGACAGCATTCTCAATCAGCGGCTGAAGAATGAATTTGATCATCACCAGCGAATCAAGCTTACCCTCTTCCGAGACGGCTATCTCCAGCTTTTGTCCAAAACGGGTTTGTAATATAGCAATGTAATGGCGGACAAAGGCAAGTTCTTCACTTACCGCCACGCGGTCATCGTTGGTGTTCATGGAGAAGCGCATCATTTTGCCCAGATCCTCGACCACCTGCACGGTGTCATCGGTCCGGCGCTGCATGGCCAGACTGCTGACGAGTTCCAGCGTATTGAACATGAAATGCGGGTTGATCTGCATGAGCAGCGCTTTGTACTCGGCTTGCTGGCGCAGCAGCTTGAGTTCGAATTCGTTCTGAATATGCTGTCTTAGTCGATCAATCATATAGCGGAAGGTCGAGATGACGTAACTGATCTCACTCTTCACGTTCTTGTCGGGCGGTAGCAGGGTTTCAGCCTGATCGAAGCCGCCGCGCTGAACCTGCCTCATGGCAAGCACGAGTTGGGTCAACGGCTTCGTAACTCCGTAAGATAACCAGGCGGCTGCTAATAGTGCCAGCGCAATCAGCACGATGGTGACGATGATGATCGTGCTTTGCAGTCGATGCAGAGAAGAATACAGTTCCTTCTCGGGAGCCAGCCCGGCCAGCATCCAGCCGGTGCGACCCAGTTTTTTGTACACCAGGATATCCCGTTCGCCCGAATCATTCGTCAGATAGGATACACCCGATTTCAGCGGCTGATGCGAATGCGGTCGATTTCTTCGGTCGCTCCTGATCCAAGCTCCTGGGTCTGCTGGGAGAGGATAGGGTCTCCTTGCTCATTGAACAGGAAGATCGTGCTGCTCTTGGCCAAGTGAATACGGCTTAGCGGTTCAAGGAAGTAAGATTCACTCACGTTGATCTTCATGACACTCCGAGCGGTGGCATGATGGAAGGTCCCGATGGGCATCAGCATGCTGACCACCGGATTCCCGTGGTCCCGTACCCGTTCGTGCTGATCCATGTGAGCGGCCAGCCAGCGTTCACCGGAGGTGAAGAAGTTCTGATACCAGGACTCTTCCAGAAAGGCCGGTTCATATTCGACCTGATTCTCGCCACCCACCCGCAGCCCGTCCCTACGGTAGATGGATACGTCGGATATACTGGTATAACTGTTGGTGGCTTGCGTCAGAAATCGGCTCATGGTCAAGTTGGAGAGCATTTTCTCTCCATCGGGCAGGAGGGGATCCTGAATATGGCTTTCCCAGTTCTTCGTCATATCACTATTGAATACAAGCGAGGCTACATCATAGATTTGCATCTGTACCATATCTACATACGCGCCGTATTCCTCCATCTTCTCCAGGGCAGAGGATTCGATGTACGATCGAATAACCGCCCGCGCTTCGCTATAGAGCAAGTAGGAGAGCGTTCCGAAAGAGAGGATGAACAGGACGACGATCAGGGCAATGAGCCGGCTTTTTAATGAGAAAAACATAGATTCCCTCCTTCACCTTGAGCTGGATTCTGGGTGGTAAGAGCAGAAAAAGGCTGCGTGAAATCACGCAGCCTTTTTCTGCAATGCTACATTATAACCCTGCCTGTACGGTGATCAGAACCGAACCAGATTTTGAATTTGTAC
Source organism: Paenibacillus sp. JCM 10914 (assembly GCF_001315105.1). Taxonomy (GTDB): domain Bacteria; phylum Bacillota; class Bacilli; order Paenibacillales; family Paenibacillaceae; genus Paenibacillus_AQ. The sequence continues at coordinate 169,305 of NZ_BAZR01000005.1, forward strand.
AGGCAGACCGGTTGCGATGGCACGGTTGGCTGCAATTCCTGTTAGTATGGATCTCGCACCGTCGATATGATTAGCGGCACGGGCGTACGGATCTTCGGCTGGTTCGCCGAACAGATCGTTCAAGAGGACCGGATCGCCTCCGCCATGACCGCCTGCTTGCTCTTCAACTTCAACCTCGTAAGGCTCATCGAACATCGGAAGTACGCGCAGCGTCTTGCCGACGAGCGCACCTTCAAGCTTCTTGTCGCCTAGTGAATTTACATAAGATTGTTCTACGATGGACATCTCGATTCGGCCCTTGGTACCGTTAATCGCGATCCGGTAGCCTTCCCAAGGCTGGTAAGCGACGAGGGAATACGTCAGAATCGCTTTGTTCCGATAACGGACCAGAACACCCATCGTGTCCTCGATGTTGATGCCGTCCCCGAATACGCTTTGGTCGCGCTGGTAACCATCCTCTTGCTCCGCATCCAGATACATCGCTTTAAGATGGGCGTCTGAGTCCAGATGAAGCGCGAATGGATCGTCTTTAGCCAATTCATTGCCGGTGGCACGATTGTAGAACTGGGTTACGCCGCGTTCTTCGGCGTTCTCCTTACCATAATACATCAGATCGCCAAATGCGAAAACGGTTTCAGGTTGGGATCCGATCCAAAAATTAACAAGATCGAAGTGATGGGTGGACTTATGGACAAGCAGTCCGCCGCTGTTTCGCTTGTCCCGATGCCAACGACGGAAGTAATCGGCGCCATGGCGTGTGTTCAGCAGCCACTCGAAATGGACGGATGTTACTTGTCCAATCGTATCATTCATGATCAGCTCGCGCACCTTCGTATGATGCGGGGCATACCGGTAGTTGAAGGTCACCCGGATATTGCGTCCGGTACGCTTGGCGGCATCCAGGATATGTTGGCATTTCTCTTCATCAATCGTCATCGGCTTCTCGGTGAGACATCGCAGCCGAGCTCCATCGCGCGGATAATGTATTTATGATGGGTGCGGTCGATGCTGGTTACAATGACGAAGTCGGGTTTATGGGTTTCAATCATCTCGTCGAACCGGTCGGATGTATAGGTAGGCACTTCGGGATACTGGTATTTGTCCCGCAGCAGCTGATTGGCGTAATTCATGCGTGTCTGGTTGATATCGCAAAATGCGGTCAGCTCGGACTTATCCCGGAAATTCTCGGCTAACGCGCCATAGAAAAATTCGGCCCGGCCACCGGTACCGACTAGCACATAGCGTTTCTTGTCAGTCATTGATATCGCCTCCTTGAATATAGCTCTAGACTATAACAGGAGCGCATTGTTTTCTCCGCATTTTATGCGTAATCGCTTTCAAAAGCCGCTTATTTTGCTATAATTCAGGAAAAGGGGAAGGGGGCTGAGAGGATGGCGAAGCCGTTCAAGGCGGAATATCATGATGCGGCCGGGTATTTGGATATTGAATATGACCGCCGATTGGGCTATTTCTCGATGACGACTGATCATCTTCACGATCATTACGAGCTGTACTACCTCATGTCAGGCGAACGGATCTATTTCATTAATGACCGTTCCTACCGAGTGAGAGCCGGAGACCTGGTCTTTGTCGACCGGAATGCGGTGCATAAGACGCTGGATAGCGGCAGGCCGGATCATGATCGGATGGTATTTTACATGGGAACGCAACTATTGCGTGAATTGGCCGTCCCGCCAGCGCTCGAATCAGAGTTAATGCGTCCGTTTCGCTGGGAGCTTCCGATCTTAAGGCTTCCTTCGTCCGAGAGCGAGACGGTAGCACGAATTATGGAGCAACTGATCGAAGAGATGATGAATCCGCAAGAGGGGAGCGAGCTGCTACTCCGTCATCGAACGTTCGAGCTGCTGCTGCATGCGAAGCGGCATCATCACAAAGGATGGTACGCTCAGCGGATACGGAGCCGGTCCTTCACCCGAAGACGCAGGCGATCGTACGGTATTTGAACGAGCATTATGCGCGGGCACTGCCCTTGACCGAGGTCGCGGCGACTTTTCGGATCAGCCCCCATTACCTGAGCAGGCTGTTTAAGCAGACGACCGGTTTCGCCTATAGCGATTACCTGAACTTGCTGCGGATCAAGGAAGCGCAGCGGCTGCTGCGGGAGAGCGATCATTCCATTACCGAGATTGCGCTGCAATCGGGCTTCGGGAACTTCTCGCACTTCGGCAAGGTGTTCAAGCGGACGGTGAATATGTCGCCGAGACAGTATCGTCAGCGGTACAGAGGGTAACGTTTATTGAAAAAATCGGCCCATTGGCAGCTCGCGCTTAAAAGTGAAACCGAAGTAGCGATACTCCAATTCAATCCGGCGTATCGGGACCTCGCTCAAGATCCGGACACCATAATTAAGCGGCGTGAGGGCTGTATCTTGGAGTGCGGAACGCTTCTGATCGGCTGTTAACCCAGGTTGTATCGGCATGGCTTGCATATCCATGAACTGAATGTCCGAATTTCCGTCCAGTTCGGTACCGCCGACCAGATGAAGCGAATAACTGACGCCTAGTTCTGCCTTGGCAGGCTGCTCGCCGCCATTGATCCGAACATCTATCAATTCCACATCGTGAACGCCACGGTTGATCGCTTCGAATATAAGGGTATGCTCACCCTCGAATGAGGTGAATCCCCCAACCTGGATGGGTGTCGGTCGGAGGAGGAGCAGGTAAATAAGGGGTACAGCAAGAATAACTCCTATCGTTAGGAAACCCAGCACTCTGTATGGTTTAGCCATTGTCTTCATATCAGATGGATAGCTGGACAACCGATTTCCCGGTCTCGATATCCGCCTTCATCTTGGATAGATAAGTTCGTGTGCGTTCATCCATGTCAGACCAATCGACGAACTTGCTGAAGTAAACGAAAGAATACAGATGGCGATAATTGATGAAAAAAGGGATTTCCTGAATCCATTGCTCGCTCAGCTCGTTTTCCTTTAAGTAACCGGTCATGAACGAGTTGAAGAATCTGGCCGTAAATTCGGCGCGGCGTTGTTCAGGAACGGTCTGAACCGAATGATAGATCGAGATGGCAATATCATAGGCGAACCAGTGGTAGCACGTATCGCCAAAGTCAAAGTAGATTCGTTCATCGTTATGTACGTGAAAATTGTGATGGTGCAGGTCATGGTGAACGATACCGTACCCATCCTCGTCTTGTGGCAGTTCGTCGAGCTTGTCCATATATTGCTTCCATTTCGTCAATACGGCTTCACCCGCAGCGCTTGGGAATTCGTCTGTAACAATCACATGCTGATTCCACTGCGGGAAAGCCATGCGATGAATGAGTTCCGCCGAATCTTGCTTGCCCAGCTTATGCATTCTGCCCAAATCACGCCCCCATTGCTCGACCACGGCATAATTCGATTCCAGATTTGTAAGCGGCGCGCCTGGAGCTTTGGCGAAGGCGATGGCATAATACGTCTTTCCTTCATGGGCAATCTCTTCGATCAGCAGCCCCTCCAGAGAACGAATAGAGGCGGTTACATTCACACCGTGTTCAGCCAGATATGCCATCCAGGTGAGCTCTCGAATGATAGAAGCTTTACGGTATTTGGTCGCATCCAGAAATTTAAGGATGAAGCTGTGGCCGTCCTCTTGCCTGCATTCGTACACATTCTGATCAAATCCTCCGAGTAACTTCATCGTCACAGCTCCATGCGTGAATCTCTGAGCGCCTACATCCAGCACCGTTTGTTCCATCGTGAACTCCCCTTTGTTATGTATTGTTCGTGCGTATGTGTTGCATGACTTTAGTTCATTACAAGTAACTACAGTTACAAGTCTACCCAAGTTACGGACGGGTTGCAAAAAAGGGAGGGGCCGAGTTACTCGCCGCCCGTGGAGCACATAAGTCCCCGAGAGGGACTTGCAGCGACGAAAACGCCGCTCGCAGAGCACACAAGTCCCTGAGAGGGACTTGCAGCAGCGAAAACGCCGCCTGCAGAGCGCACAAGTCCCCGAGAGGGACTTGCAGCAGCGAAAACGCCGCTCGCGGAGCGCACAAGTCCCCGAGAGGGACTTGCAGCGACGAAAACGCCGCTCGCGGAGAGCACAGTCCCGAGAGGGACTTGTGGCGACGAAAACGCCGCTCGCGGAGCACACAAGTCCCTGAGAGGGACATGCGTCCGCGAAAACGCCGCTCGCGGAGCGCATAAGTCCCCGAGAGGGACTAGCAGCGTCAAAATCGCCGCTCGCGGAGCGCACAAGTCCCTGAGAGGGACTTGCAGCTCAGCGTACGAACTCGGAGCTCCACGAGCCTCTAAACAAAAAAGGAGTGCTCCATAAATGGAACACTCCACAAACGTTACTTCTCTGCGAACCGCTGCGCGAGTTCACGGAAATCCAGCTCCGCTGTGCTGGGCAGCACGATGTCCGCATGCGGGAAGTGCACGGCATCGCCCACGGCGACGGCATACATGCCGGCTGCCTTGATGGCGTCCACACCGGATGCCGCATCTTCCACCCCGATGCATTCGCTTGGCTCTGCGCCAAGCTGCTCGGCCGCGGTCAGGAAGATTTCCGGATCCGGTTTGTTGTTCGTCAGCTTCGTCACGTCGACGATGATGTCGAACTGGTCCATGACATCCAGTCGCGTCAAGACGGCAATCGCATTCTTGCTGGCCGATGCAATGCCGGTCGCAAGACCTGCGGCCCGAATGTCGGCCACGAAAGTCATTACGCCGGGCAGCAGATCTGCTGGTGTAATCGTCTCGATCAGCTCGACGTACAGCTTGTTCTTACGGTCAGCGAGCTGTTCCAATTCCGCTGTGGAATAGTCCAGCGGCGTCGCCGCTTGGCTTAGCAGCAGCTTCAAGGAGTCCATGCGAGATACGCCCTTGAGATGCTCGTTGAATTCGCGGGTGAAGGGAATGCCAAGCTCGATGGCAATCGCGTTCCATGCCCGGTAGTGATACTCGGCGGTATCCGTAATGACGCCGTCCAAGTCGAAGATCACGGCCTTCAGTGTTTTTGCTTCACTCATGTTCATTGCAGCTCCTTTATGAAGAAGGGAGGGCTATAATAGCCCGTCCCTATTATTAATTGGCAGGTGAAAGGGAATGTTTCACCGGTTGATCGGCTTCCACGCGAACGATCTCGTTATACAGCTTAATCTCAACGGCCTCACCTTCGACAAGCTCTAACGTAACGCTGTCTTTGTCGATGGATACGCCGATCAGGCGGCCACGGAAATTCAGGCGGAAAGCGTACTGCTCCCAATCCTTCGGAATGGCCGGCGAGAGGGAGAGGCCGCTTTCCTTGATCCGCATCCCGGCAAAACCGTATACGATGGACATCCAGGTGCCGCCCATGTTCGCCATGTGCAGGCCGTCCTTGGTGTTCCCGTGCGTGTTGTCGAGATCCAAGCGTGCGGTCTCGATGAAATATTCGTAAGCTTTGTCCGTGTTTCCGATCTTCGATGCCATGATGCTGAAGATACAGGAAGACAGGGAAGAGTCGTGTGTTGTGATGCCTTCATAGTAGTCATACGAACGCTGAATGGTTTCGAAACTCTGCTCATCCTCCAGCAGGAAGTGTGCCAGTACCGTATCCGCTTGCTTGCACACCTGGTAGCGGTAGATGGTAAGCGGATGGTAATGCAGCAACAGCGGATATTTGTCCTCCGGCGTATTGTCGAAATCCCATACGGCTTTGCGCAAGAAGGTGTCGTCCTGCGGGTTGATGCCGAGCGCTTCATCGTATGGTAGCAGCATCGCATCCGCCGCTTTCGCCCAAGCGGCAACCTCCTCTTCTGATACGCCCAGACGCTTGCAGAGTGCTTCGTAACCGGCAGCATCATAAGATTTCAGGATGGAACAGCTCTTGGCAGCCCACTTCAAGTTATGCTTGGCCATCGCGTTCGTGTAATAGTTATTGTTCACACAGCAGGTATATTCATCTGGCCCGGTTACTTCGTCAATATGGAAGGCACCGTTATAATAATGGCCGATGTCCGCCCATAAGCGGGCAGTCTCGATTAATACCTCCGCACCGTAAGACAGGAGGAAATCCTTATCCTGCTCAGCAAGATAATATTGAATATAGCTGTAGGCAATGTCCGCACTGATGTGGTATTGTGCCGTTCCGGACGGGAAGAAGGAGGAACACTCCGTACCCGAAATCGTACGCCATGGATATAGCGCTCCTTGCCGATGTCCCATCTCGCGTGCCCGCTCTCGGGCCTGTTCCAGCGCAGCATACCGATACAGCAGCAGCTGGCGAGCCAGCTTCGGATCGGTCATCAGGAATACCGGGAACATGTAAATCTCCGTGTCCCAGAAATAATGGCCTTCATAACCTTCTCCACTAAGTCCCTTGGCGGAAATATTGCTGTGCTCATCGCGTCCAGCCGATTGCAACAGTTGGAACAGATTGAACCGAATGCCTTCTTGAAGCTGATCATCGTTCTGGATGGTCACGTCGGCGGATTTCCAGTAGTTGCTCATATACCGGGCCTGCTCTTCGAGCAAATCCTCGAATGTCCATCCGCTCAGTTCCTCTTGCAGTTTCAAGCCGTGCTCTACCAGATCAGCTCCGTGCCGCAAACTGTCGGTATACACGCTAAGCTTCGTAATCGAGATCGACTGCGCTAATGATACCGTTGCAGAATACGTTATTTCTGTTTCGCCCGGCTCGATCTTGGCTGCAGTATCATTCTCGCTTCCGTTGAAGCGATGACGGGTCACGCAACCGGCCCGCAATTTGGAAGCCGTCGTCTCGTCCACGACGTAACCGTCGCTACCCCGCACGCCGATATCAACCACCGACATTCGCTCGGCATGTCCCGCTGCAACCCGGGGATCATTGGCATTCGTATAGTTCTTCACTTTACCGTTAAGAGTTGAGACGATTCGAACATCGCCATGATAGTTCACGGGTTCGATGCGTACGTCGATGGCAAACAATTCGCGGTGGATGAAGGACACCAAACGACGGAACGTCAGGCGAACCTCTTTGCCCTCGGGCGACTTCCAGTGCACGATCCGCTCCGAATACCCCTTGTCCATGTGCAGGTGGCGTTCATGAGAGATAATCGTACCGTGATCCAGCCGGAAAGGTTCCGCTTCTTCGCCGAAATAGATTTGAATCGTTTGGGCATCAATATTGTTAACGAGTTTCTGCTGTGTATCGGGAAAGGCGAACAGTTTCTCGCCATACGGGATATCGATGACATCGTGAAAGGCATTCAGGTAGGTGCCTCGGATGGAGTTCGTCTTCTCGCCGTAACCTTCTTCAAAGTTGCCGCGCACCCCCAGGTAACCGTTTCCGAGAGCAAAAATACTTTCCATATTAAGCAGCGCTTGCTGTGATAATTCAGGATTTGATATCATCCAAGTCATGGTCTACACGTCCTCCCTAGCATGGTTATGCTTGAATTTTAGAGCCAAATCGGGTTATGTTATACTAAAATATTAAGGTTTTTATCAATATTTTTAGGTGGTGTGGAAATAATGACGAAGCCTTCCCGGATTGGGAATCAACCCTATTATTTGTCGTCGCGCATGGATTATTTGCGCGAGAATTTCATACATCCTCCTTTCGATTATGAGCATGAGCTCCTGGAGGCGATCCGTTTGGGCGATGAGCATCGAGCGATGGCGATGTTGCGCACAATTAATGAACTGGAAGCAGCGGTACTTGCCTCCTATCCGCTCCGTTCCAAGAAGAATGCACTGATTGCGTCTTGTACCTTATTTACCCGCGCCATCATCAAAGGCGGTGTGGATGCCGAAATCGCTTTTCATCTGAGCGATACGTTAATCCTGGAAATCGAGAAGATGACGGAAGTGGAACGATTGATTCATTTCGAATACGAGATGCTGGTGCAGTTCGTATCGATGATCCGTTCCGAGAAGGAAGAACTGACGTACTCGCATATTGTGAACTTGTCCATCTACTACATTCGGGAGCATATCTTTGAGGCGCTGAGTTTACAATCCGTTGCGGACTATTTGAAGGTCCACCCGAGCTATTTGTCCGATCGATTCAAGAAGGAAACGGGCTTGCCCTTAACCACCTTCATCAATCAGCGCAAGATTGAGGAATCCAAGCATTTGCTGACGAATACGAACCAAAGCATTTCCGAGATTGCTTTCACGTTCAAGTTCTGCAGCCAGAGTTATTATACGCAAATATTCAAAAACTTTACGGGAATGACACCGAGAAAATTCCGCATGAGCGGCGCGGGACAGTCCTGATAGGAAAAGAGACGAAAAACCATGAGTAGCTGGAAGAATCGTTTACGGCAAAAAATATACGGGTGGAGCCTTGAGCGCAAGCTGATTGCGGCCTTCTCCTGCTTCATCATTGTGCCGCTGATTCTAATCGGGGGCGTTGTATCCTGGGTATACGTGGAGAACAACAGGACCACGATGATTGATGCGGCTGTAGAGAACAACAAGCAGATTATCCGCAACATCGACACCTCCTTGCAGCCGCTGCTGAGATTGTCGATGTTTCCGATTCAAGATGCCACCCTCTACCCCATCATGCGAAAGGATTATAACAAGGCGACGTATCCTCTGCTGGAGCGGGGTCAGGATTTCGACAGAGTGAACGGCTTGATTCAGAGCGGAATCATGTTGTATTCCGATTTGATTGATTCGGTTGTCATCTATCATGAGAACAGTCAGTCGATTATCGGACGAAGCAATCGAGAATATATGAACCTCGCGTACTTCAAGGAAACATTTACGCAAGAGCCCTTTATCCAGAAGATCCGAGAAGCAAGGGGCGGCTTTGTTCCCATCGGCATTCATGAGGAACGTCTGCTATCTGCTAGAGGGATTCCGGTTGTATCCATTGGCCGAGCCATTACCGACCCTTATACGAAGGAAGATCTCGGGTTTATTCTGTTTAATGTTTCGGTGGATAAGCTGAAGACTTTGTGGAGTGATACGGCTTTTTCGGAGAATACGACCTTTTATTTGATTGATGAATCCGATCGTATCGTGCACAGTTTAATCCCCGAAGAGATTGGTCAGCCGGTATCGGCCGTGTTGGGAGAAGATATACAATATAGCTTGGATGGTGGTATCAACACCCAGATCAACCGGGATACGTACATGATATCTTCCTCATCGACCCTAACGGATTGGAAAGCCGTGACCGTAATACCTAAGAAGGATCTGTTCTCCATTGTGTACCTTATGATGGGCGTATTGGTAGGGACGCTAATTCTGTTGTTGGTGTTGTCGATCCTGATATCGGTGCGTATTGCAACCACGATTATGAAGCCGTTGTCGGTGCTCAATAGCCAGATGAAGCTGGTCTCGCAAGGACAGCTTCATATAAGTTTTGATACGCAGCAGCAGGGCGAGATCGGGGTCATCAACCGAACCGTGGATCAGATGCTGCAAGAAATCAGGGGATTAATTGAACGGATTTATGTGGAGGAAGAAGAGAAGCGGGAGCTGGAGCTGAACGCGTTGCAATCGCAGATTCGTCCGCATTTTATCTATAATACGCTGAACGTCATTAAGTGGATGGCCAAGATGCAGGGTGCAGCTGGTATTGAGGAGGCACTTCAGGCGTTCTCCTCCGTCATGAAGTTTACGGTCAAGAAGGAGGGGCATGATGTGACCATAGCCGAGGAAGTTGAGTTCATGGAGAACTATACTAAGATCCTCGATTTCCGTTATTTCAATAAATTCGATGTTACCTATAACATTGATCCTGCGGTACTGGATTACAGAACACTGAAATTTCTGCTCCAGCCACTGGTCGAGAATGCCGTGTTCCACGGGTTCGAGGGTATCGATTATCGTGGAAGCCTTGTGATATCCATCTATGAAGAGCAGGGGTCCTTAATTATGAAAGTCGAGGATAATGGGCGCGGATTTCCGGAGGATCGGCAAGCGAAGAAGGAACAGGACGGTCCACAAGACGGATTCAATTCGATCGGACTTGAAAATATACGAAACCGGATATCGCTGCATTTCGGCCCGGAATATGGCCTATGGATTCAGCGGCGTGAACAAGGCGGGACGATCGCCCTGATCCGGGTTCCGATCATCACGTAAAGAAAGTGCAGGGTGATAGCAAGTGCGAATTCTTATAGTAGACGACGAACCGCTCGTTCGGATCGGCATTAAATCAGCCATAGACTGGAAAGCGCAGGGAGTAGACATTGTCGGTGAGGCGGGCGATGGGCAAGAAGCGCTGCAGATGATCGCTGAATTGGCCCCCGATGTAGTGCTGCTGGATATCAAAATGCCGAAGATGGACGGGATCGAGGTGTTGCGCATCATTCGGGATCGGGGAATACCGGTTCACACCGTGGTGCTTAGCAGCTTTGATGATATGCAATATGTGAAGGAAGCGTTGAAGCTCGGGGCGTTCGATTATTTCCACAAGCCGGATATTAACGAAAGCGAACTGACGGCGATGCTGCAAAATATACGGGAGCAATTCGAGTTAGGCTCAAGCTCCTCGACTACGATGCACAAGAACCCGGTTCATCAAAAGGCGCAATGGCTGCATGATGCGTTGCATGGACAAGTTTCAAATTTGAAGCAGACCCGGCTGCGGGATGGAAACATGTACGTCTTGTTGTTCATGATCAAGGATTATCATACCGTTCTGAAACGTTACACCCAGGAGACCGCATCCATCTTGCCAAGCACGGTGAATAACGTCGTCGGAGAGATCATAAAGGCCGAACGCGAAGTAGAGTATCTTCAATTGGATGATCAGCGCGGTGTCGTGTTCGTCAGCAACAGTGAGCATAAGAGTCTGCTGGCGTCCTTGAATCGTGTGAATCAATTGACTCAGATGATCAGTTCAGCGCTTAAGCGGTTTGTAAACATCGAGATTGTGTTCGGCATTAGTGATTGGTTCGCGGATTACGAAGGGATTCCTGCGGCCTACGGCCAGGCGGCCAACGCATTGAGCCAGCAATTCTATCAGCCTGAACAGGCCGTATTTTACTATCAGCATATGAGATTCAAGCAGCATGACGGCAAAGAACAGGCTGATGAGTATGTAACCCAGATGAAGGCCGCGCTAAGAGAGGGGCGCGCCGATTATTTCCTCGAGCTGCTGTCGAGGTGGGAAACACGCTTGGAGCAAGAAGCAAGCCTGGAGGAGAAAGAGGTTCGCAAGATCTATGAGGGCCTGCTGTTTATGATGGATAACGGCGATTACGCAGCGAGTGATAGTCCTTCCGAGGGGCAGGAACTGGAGCGTCTTACGAGCTTCGCCGAGTTGTCCGCTCATTACCGCGATTGGTTCGAAGAACGGCTGCTGAGCCGTCAGCGTACGGAGCATAGGGGATATAGCCAGCTTACGCGGAACATTATCGAGTATACGGAGGAACATTATGCGCAGAGCTTGTCCTTGAAGCTGTTTGGGGATCTTTTTCATGTCAGCCCGAACTATGTTAGCCGTCTGTTCAAGCAGGAGGTGGGACAAGGGCTGTTCGATTACATTAATGAGCTGCGAATTGAGAAGTCCAAAGCGCTGCTTAAGGACTATCGTTATAAAATATACGATGTTGCCGAGATGGTAGGATTCAGCAATCAAGCCCATTTTGCCATCGTGTTTCAGAAGTATACAGGCGTATCTCCCAAACAATACAGAAAAGAAGAAGTGTGATTATAGAGAAGAAAGTGCGATAACTCATAAAAAAAGATACGTGGACGCACCCTAACCATAAAAAAATAGACAATATCAGAAAATTAATCATCATTTGATTAATTTTTTTTGTTGCCCGGATTCCTTATCATGAGTATGTAAGGTAAGACGAAAAGAAATGTAGGGGGTAGCATCATGGGTAAAGTAAACAAGAAGTTTTCTGCGATGCTGGTATTGTGCCTGGCTCTTATTGTAGGTTTAACCGCTTGTGGCGGCAATTCCGGTAATGGCGGTACAGATAACGATGCGGGCGGCGCCGGCGAGAAGGTAACGGTTAACTTCGGTTTCTGGGGTACGGCGCAGGATTTGGAGATTTATCAGCAGGCAGCCGATACCATCTCGGAACAATATCCGGAAATCGAGCTGAAAATCAAACAGTATCCAAGCAGTGAGCAGTTCTGGAATACGCTGCCTGGTGAGATTGCGGCAGGTGTAGCACCTGACTTCATCAAGATGTCCAACGAAGGGGCATATGAGTATATCAACAAAGGTTTGTTTACGCCTATCGATGAGCTCGTGAGTACAACAGGTGTGGACATGGACCGTTTCCCGGATGCCTCGAAAGATATCTGGAATGTAGACGGACAGCAGTATGGCATTCCGAACAGTGATATGCCTGCGATGTTCTTCATCAACGAACAGATGTGGCAAGATGCCGGGCTTGGCGACTACCCTACCACTTGGGATGAAGTGATCGAAGCGGCGAAAGTATTGAATCAAGGCAATGTGAAAGGAATTATCGTGAATCTGGATGCCTTCCATATTACCAACTATGTAAAAAGCTTTGGCGGCGGCTGGGGTAACGGCGAGACCATCAATTCCCCTGAGAACGTAGCTGCACTGGAAATGATTATTGATATGTACGATGAAGGTCTGGCAGTAACGCCGAAATCGCTCGGCTTTGGCTGGGACGGCGAAGTATTCAGTAACGAGCAAGGCGCTATGAGCACAGGCGGTTACTGGTACAAAGGCTATCTGAAAGACGCTAATCCAGATCTGAAGATGGTTGCGATTCCGGTTCCTAAAGGAACCACGAACGGCAGCACCATGAGCTCGGATGCTTACATGGTCCTGAAAGATGCGAAGAACAAAGAAGCAGCCCTTAAGGCCGCTTACAATATGACGAACGATACAACGCAAACGGCTTTCATGGAACTGGGATTCAATCCGGCCGTAGCTGAATTGTCCGAGCAGTATTTCGAGAAAAACCCAGAGTTTAAGGAACTGCAGCCTGCGCTGGAATACAGCACAGACTATGGCTATCCGACGGATACGAAGCGTTTCACCGATGAGCTTGTCAAAGAATTGGAAGGTTTGATTCTTGGCGGTTCCGGCAAAACGGCTCAGCAAATCCTGGACGATATTCAGAGCCAATTCCAATAAACACTAGGCTATAACCGCTCCCGCTCCTTGTTATCAGGGGAGCGGGAGCCTTTATTATGACGATCCATCCAAATATTGAAGTAGAGGAGTGGGGGAATAACTTATGTCCGATTACAGCAGTAAGCATACTGGCAACAAGATCAAGCCGTCTTGGTTTCGTACGTTAGCTGATTCCGACAAGACGCTGGGCTGGTTGTTTTCGCTGCCTTTTTTGATTTTGTGGGCGTGGTGGTTTTTATATCCATTTATCCAATCTTTCGTGCGCAGCTTTCAGGATGCGAATTTTGCGGCACTGGATCAAGCCAGCTTCATTGGGCTTGAGAATTATGTAACGATTTTGCAAGATAAAGAATTTTTCCGGGCGCTGCTCCATTCACTGCAAATTGTGGTGATCTCAATCCCGATCCAGGCTTTGCTTGGCTTGCTCTTGGCTATTCTGGTCAATCAGAAGCTCAAGGGGAAAGGGATCTTCCGCACGGTATTCTTTATTCCGTATATCACATCGCAAATCGCGATTACGACCGTGTTCATGATGCTCTTTAAGCAGGGGACGTTCCTGACGGAATTCTTCGGCATGCTCGGTTTCGGGAATGTGACATGGTTTGCGGATACGAATTATGCGCTTCTGTTCGTCTGTATTCTGTTCATTTTCCAACAGGCCGGGTTCACGATGATCGTGTACTTGTCGGCACTGCAGGAAATTCCGAAGGATCTGTACGAAGCAGGCGAGATTGACGGAGCTAACAAATGGAATAAGTTCCGCTATATCACCGTGCCGTATCTGAAGCCGATTACGTTCTTCATCGTATCGGTGTCCACGATTGCGGGCTTTCAGATCTATGACCAGATCGCGGCAATCTCCCGTTACGGGGCACTCGGTTCACCGGCTGGTGCAACCAGTACGGTCGTGACGTATTTCTACCAGCACGGGATTCGTTATATGAACATCGGATACGGAAGTGCGGCGGTTGTGCTGTTCTTCATGATTATCATGCTGATCACGTATCTGCAGAAAAAATTCTTGGATGAGAAGGAGTGAGAGCAATGAAGACCCGTACGAATAACGGTCGGCCGCTGTTATATATCGGCACGATTATCCTGGGGCTCTTATTCGCCCTTCCTTTTCTCTATACGATCTATACGTCCCTCATCCCGATGCGACATGTGAATACACTCACTTCACCGGCGAACTGGACGTTTGAGAACTTCAAAATCTTCTTCACCAACGATGCGTATAACGTACCGAGATGGTTCCTGAATACCGTCATTATGACGGGGGTCGTGGTGATTGGTAACCTCATCATTAACCCGATGGCCGGATTTGCGCTGGCCAAGCTGAATTTCAAGGGTAAGGGGATAGTCTACTGGATCGTGGTGGCCACGATGATGGTACCGTATCACATGATCCTGATTCCGGTATACGTGAACGTGGCTCAGCTCGGATGGCTCAACACCTTCTGGGGCTTAACGGTTCCATTCTTATACCAAGGGCTATATATCTTTATGCTCCGTCAATTTTTTGTCTCGGTACCTAATGAGTTTCTAGAGGCGGCACGTATTGACGGTCTAACCAAGATGGGGGCTTTTTGGCGGATCGTGTACCCGCTGGCTCGCTCATCTCTGATTACGATGTCCATTCTTGCTTTTGCCGGGACCTGGAACAGTTACCTGATTCCGAGTACGCTGCGAATACGCCGGAAATGTATGTACTGGTAGTCGGTCTGAACAGTGTGAAGGATATGTTCTTCGAGAATACCCCAATGATCATGGCGGGCGTTGTGTTATCAACACTGCCGATCATTATCTTCTTCTTCCTGTTCCAGCGCCAATACATTGAGGGCATCTCGAATGCAGGTGTGAAAGGTTAAACAAGAGCTTCCGGGAGGGATATCACATGGATAACGTGGAACAGCGTGCGAGGGACCTGCTCGCGCAGATGACCTTGAGCGAGAAAGTTGGCCAGACGGTGCAATACGGCAAGTGCGAGGAGCGGGAGCTGAAGCTTGTGGCGGAAGGCAAGGTTGGTTCTTTGCTAAATGTACATGGTCCGAAGAAGATCAATGAGCTGCAGCGGCTGGCGGTGGAGGAATCCCGGCTCGGGATTCCTCTGCTGATCGGGGATGACGTCATTCACGGCTTCCGCACCATCTTCCCGATCCCGCTTGGCGAAGCCGCCAGTTGGGATATCGAAGGGATGGAGAAGAATGCCCGTATTGCGGCGACAGAGGCCGCAGCACAAGGCATCCGCTGGACCTTTGCCCCCATGGTTGATATTACCCGTGACCCTCGTTGGGGGCGTATCGCAGAGAGCACGGGTGAGGACGTCTACCTGTCCTCTTTGGCTGCTGCTGCGAAGGTGAGAGGCTTTCAAAGCGCGAATGGGGACGGCTATCCGACGGTGCTGCATGCGTGAAGCATTTTGCCGGGTATGGTTGGATTGAAGGCGGTCGAGACTATGATACAACGGATATGTCAGAACGTAGCTGCGCGAAACCGTGCTGCCGCCGTTCGATCATGGAATCCAGGCCGGAGCCATGTCGGTTATGAGCGCCTTTAGCGAATTAAACGGCGTTCCGGCTTCCGGAAGCCGTTACCTGCTGCGGGATATATTGAAGCAGGAATGGGGCTTTGAGGGCATGGTCGTCAGCGATTGGGAGTCGATCGAAGAGCTGATCTACCATGGCTATGCGGAGGACCGGAAGGATTCTGCACTCAAGGGATTGAATGCAGGAGTCGACATGGACATGCACGCCGGAGTCTATCTGGAACATCTGGAAACGCTGGTCCAGGAAGATCCTGAGCTATTGAAGCTGCTGGATGATGCGGTGCTGCGTATCCTGAAGGTGAAGATTCGCCTCGGCTTATTCGAGCGTCCGTATGTGAGCGAAGAGGCTGAAGAGGACGAGGATGCGCCAAATGGGCAGGCCATTCCTGCGGCTCATTTGGAACAAGCCAGGGACAGCGCCCGCAAGTCGATCGTGCTGCTGCAGAATAACAGCGGGATTCTGCCGCTGGATACCGGCAAGCACAAGAAGCTGGCTCTGATCGGCCCGCTAGCGGATGACCGTCATAATTCGATGGGATGCTGGGCCTGGAAGGGCCGCGAGAGGGATGTTGTAACGGTCTGGGATGCTTTCCAATCGGAAATCGCTCCGATGGCCGAAGTGTTCTACGAACCGGGCAGCAGAATTCTGGAGGAGATGGATGGTGGAGTCGAGCGGGCTGTGGAGCTTGCCAAGCAGTGTGATGTCGCGGTTGTCGTTGTGGGAGAATCCGAAGCGATGACCGGTGAGCATTACAATGTGACATCGATTACCCTGCCATCTTGCCAGGAGCGTCTGATCCAGGAGCTCAAATCTCAGACCGATACGCCGATCGTGGTCGTCTTGATGAATGGGCGCCCGCTTGCTACCCCTTGGCTGCATGAGCATGCCGATGCGGTAGTTGAAGCATGGCATCCGGGGACCACGACGGGTTATGCACTTGTGGATGTACTGACTGGTGCTCATAACCCAAGCGGTCGCCTGCCGGTAACCGTTCCCCGTGCTACGGGTCAAATTCCGATGTATTACAACCGGAAGAATACCGGACGTCCTCATTTGTACGAAGATTATATCGATTGTGATGATTCCCCGCTGTATCCATTCGGATATGGCATGAGTTATACAACGTTCAAATATACCGATTTGCAGCTGGATCGGAACCAGATTGGCCGTGATGAAACCGTACAAGTATCCGTGATCGTAACGAATACCGGACAAAGAGCTGGCGAGGAAACCGCGCAGCTGTATATCCGTGATTTGGTTGCAAGCACTACCCGGCCGGTCAAAGAGTTGAAGGGATTCCGCAAGCTGCAGCTGCAGCCTGGAGAAAGCCAGACGGTACATTTTAGGCTTGGACGTGAAGAACTTGGGCTGCTTGATGAAAGGCTTGAGTTTACGGTAGAGCCCGGGAAGTTTCATGTCTGGGTCGGACCACATTCTGAAGATGGATTACAGGCTGAGCTCGTGGTTGTTAAATAAACCGGAATAGAAGGGGGATTCATACATGGACTATCGTGTTATCAAGGAAGGAGATTTGTTCTTCCTGACCGGGCTTAATGGCGATATCGTATCTGGAGATGATCAAGGTCATGGTTTGTATACGAAAGATACACGTTTCTTGAGTCGGATGGAGGTGCACATCGATGGCGAGAAGCCGTCGCTATTATCCTCTACAGGAGACAAGAGTTATGTTGCTTCATTCCG
Organism: Paenibacillus sp. JCM 10914; assembly: GCF_001315105.1. GTDB lineage: Bacteria > Bacillota > Bacilli > Paenibacillales > Paenibacillaceae > Paenibacillus_AQ. The sequence continues at coordinate 186,583 of NZ_BAZR01000005.1, forward strand.
CCTGATGAAGGAAGCCAAGGATGAGGGCGTCATTGAATTGCATCGGGAGCGTTTCATCTATAATGGCATCTTGTACGAGCGTTGTACGCTGACCAATTATTTTATAACGGATTCGAATATCGAGTTCGCGGTTTCCTTTGATGCTGATTTTCAAGATATGTTCTTGGTTCGTAAATACCGTACCGGGGAAGTTGGCAAGATGGAGGGTATTCTAACAGGGGATCAGGATATAACACTGGCCTATGTCGGAGCGGATCACTTGAGAAGACAGACCCGTATTTCCTGGGATGCGGACGGCGGTCAAGCCGATGAGAGCGGAACGGTCTCGTTCCCGTTGTCACTGAAGCCTCAAGAGCAGAAGATCATTACATTCTTCATCATGCCGATAACAGAGCAGCATCCCGTTACGGAGCCGCTGACCTATGAGGAGGGGCTGAATGAACTAGAAGTCTCCTATGAAGAGTGGTACGGAAACAGTTCACGGGTTCAGTCGGATTCTACGCTATTTAGCGGCTTATATCAGAGAGGGCTTCAAGATCTGCGCATGCTGACCACCGATGTGGGCTTCGGCGATACAACGGTAGCAGGACTGCCGTGGTTCGCGGTTCCATTCGGCAGGGACAGCTTGATCACGGCCCTGTTCATGCTTCCGGTGAACCCGCAACATGCCAAAGGAACCTTGAGAACACTGGCAGCTTATCAAGGTGAGAAGACGGATCCTTGGCGGGACGAGCAGCCGGGCAAAATTATGCACGAGATTCGATTCGGAGAGCTTGTCACGACGAATCAATCTCCATTCTCGCCTTACTACGGTACCATCGATTCCACGCCGTTATTCCTGGCGCTGATCGGCGAGTATTACCGTTGGACTGGCGATATTTCCTTGGCAGAGGAGCTGAAGCCGAACATGCTGCGTGCATTGGATTATATTGATGCTGCACTTGAAGCAGGTTCTGGCTTCATGGCATACAAGCAAGAGGCCGAGAAAGGCTTCCCGAACCAGGGTTGGAAAGATTCCGCTAATTCCATCATTCATGAGAATAGGGAATATGCACGGTCGCCTATTGCTTTGTCTGAAGTTCAGGGGTATGTGTACCAAGCGAAGACATCCCTGGCTCCCGTGTTCGTGGAGTTGGGCGAGCATGATCTGGCCCACAAGCTGGAGACAGAAGCCGAAGAGCTTCGTGTCCGATTCGAATCAGCCTTCTGGATGGAGGATGAACAGTGTTATGCGATTGCGCTTGATAGCGATTTGCGTCAAGTCCGCAGCGTTACCTCGAATCCCGGACACGTGCTCATGAGTGGATTGCCGGAAGCTAGCCGTGCCAAAGCCCAATCTGAGCGGATGCTACAGGATGACATGTTCAATGGATATGGTATTCGTACGATGAGCACAGGCTCCGCCGGATACTATCCGATAAGCTATCACAACGGCAGCGTGTGGCCGCATGACAATGGAATGATCCTGCTGGGACTTGGCAAGCAGGGATTCAAGGACGAAGCAGGCAAGGTCATTTCCGGCCTGCTGCAAGCTTCTGTGCATTTTGAATACCAACGTCTGCCGGAACTGTTCTGCGGGCATGATGGGGAATTAGGCCATCCGGTTCCATACCCGACGACCTGCTCGCCGCAGGCTTGGGCGGCAGGTACTTCGATTGTCTTCCTGCAAGCGATGCTCGGATTGTATCCGAACGCGGCGAAGCGCGAAATCGCACTGTCTCCGTTTCTGCCGGAAGGAATGAACGAGCTGAAGGCCGAGCGGATTGCGATTGGAAGCGGCCATTTGTCCGTAAGTGTTGTGCGTGATGCTGACGGCAGCACGTTCAACGTGGAAGTGCTTGAGAATACCACCGGATATCAGCTGGTGGGTGACATCGGATAGTCACGTAGTTGTGAAGCAACCCGACTCTTAGCTATTGAGGGTCGGGTTGCTTTTTTGATTGAATAAATAGGAACATATGTTCTATAATATTGAAGTGAATCGAATCGATCACTGGATCTAAATCGGATTGGAGAGAACATATGAATTCCTATTGTACATATGCATTACATCAGATTGAGGTGGCTGTCGTTTCGATGGTTGCAATCATCGATAGGCTCGATGAAGGGGATTTGCTCATGAAGCCGACGGAGGGTAAACATTCTGTCGGAGAGCTGCTCCAGCATATCGCAGTCGTCTGCCGGGCTGATTTTCTCATTTCGGGCGGAGCTAATCAGACAGAGATGAGCGCTTATTACGCGGGTTTGTCGTTCAATAACCTGAAGGACATACAAACTGAATTACTAAGCAGTTATTCGTATCTGGAGCAGGCATTCCGAGAGATGACAGAAGAGGAGCTCCATCAGGAGATGAAGTCCTACTGGGGAGTCACCTATTCGAGGTATGAATGGCTGCTCGAAATCGTGGGGCATCTGTATCACCATCGAGGGCAACTGCATGCGATGCTGGTCCACTGTAATGGGAAAGACCCGCAGGTTCCCCTATTTGAATAGAAGATAGCGTTGTCCATCACGCAGTGCTCCTGTTGATGGACAGATCCGCTGGGAGGAACGCTTGTGGATAAAGCGTCTCCCAGCGCCCCCATAGAAACCCACACAATAAACATACAATCACGCATATCCAATTCATTTGGAAATCCTTTATAGTAATGACACAGCATGGAATGTTGGCATGGAACTGACATGTAGGACAATAATCACATCACCGAGGAGGTGGTAAGCTTCCAAGCAAGAGTAATCATGTAAGCGGATACACCTGCTTGTACGCCCTTGTGATCAGAGTGCAAACACGGCGTATACCAGTGATGTCAGCTATCGGAACGTCATCCGAATTTCAGGAGGTTGAATTAATGAAATCCAGAAGGTTTATAAAGGATTTGAGACCTGCAGCAGTGTGTTTCCTTATCCTGATGCTCGTCTGGTCCCAGTTGGTGATCATCCGAATGCCGGCTTGGCGGAACGTGCTTTCGCTGAATCATCGGGGGCTGTCCAGTTCGACAACATCCGGATACAAGACGAAGACGTGGCACCAGGATCGGACGAGGTGAACGCTCAACCGGATGAAGCAGCGTCGGCACCCCTTAATGAGGCTGGGCCAGCACCCGCCGCATCAGATGCCGTGATTGCGGCAGAACCGGGCAATTTGGCTGCCGGCAAGAATATGACAGCCAGCTCTTATACTCAGACCTATGTAGCTTCTAACGCGAGTGATTCGAATCAAGCCACGTACTGGGAGAGTAACAACAACGCCTTCCCGCAATGGCTGCAAGTTGATCTTGCAGCGCCGCCAATGTGAATAAAGTCATCCTGAAGCTGCCGGCCAGCGGATGGGAGACACGCACGCAGACGTTGACGGTTCAAGGCAGCAGCAATGGCACCAACTTTACCAATCTGAACGCATCGGCCGCCTATACGTTCAATCCGGCAGACGGCAACAAGGTGACGATCAATTTCACCGCGCAATCTGCGCGTTATGTACGATTGCTCTTTACGGCCAATAGCGCTTGGCCAGCCGGACAAATCTCCGAATTCGAGGTGTACGGTCAGACGGCGGGCGACACGCAGGCACCAACGGCGCCCGGCAATCTTGCCTACACGCAGCCCGCATCCGGCCAGATTCGGCTGACTTGGTCGGCTTCGACAGATAATGTTGGGGTGACCGGATACGATATCTATGCCAATAATACGCTCCGAGCAAGTGTAGCCGGCAATGTGCTGACTTACACCGATAACCAGCCGACAACGGCTACGGTCAGTTACTACGTGACAGCCAAGGACGCCGCTGGCAATGTCTCTGCTGCCAGCAACACGGTAACCCGCGCGGGAAGCGGCAGCGGCACTGGGACGAACCTGGCGCTGAACAAGCCGATCACGGCATCATCGAATGAGTATATTTTTACAGCTTCTAACGCGAACGACGGTAGTTTGACCACATACTGGGAGGGGGCCGGGGGGACTTACCCGAATACGCTGACCGTGGATCTTGGATCAAACGCGGATATCTCTTCGGTTGTGTTGAAGTTGAATCCGGATTCGCAGTGGAGTACGCGCACCCAGAATATCCAGATCCTTGGGCGCGATCAGGGCGCGACTTCCTTTACGAACCTTGTATCTGCAGCGAACTATACCTTTAATCCCGCGTCAGCCAATACCGTGACTATTCCGGTGACAGCCAAGGTTAGTGCTGTGCAGCTCAGAATCACCTCCAATACCGGTTCATCGGGCGGTCAGATTGCGGAGTTTCAAGTAATCGGTACACCAGCCGCTAACCCCGATCTGACGATTACAGGGATGTCTTGGTCACCGGCGAACCCGATAGAAACCGATAGCATCGTCCTAACGGCTGTTGTCAAGAATATCGGCACGCTGCCTTCCGGGGCGACGACGGTCAATTTCTATCACGGCAATACGAAGCTCGGTACATCGAATGTGGCTGGCTTGGCAGCCGGCGCTTCAGCGAATGTGACGCTAAATCTTGGCGCGAAAGAAGCGGGAAGCTATTCGTTGTCGGCCAAGGTGGATGAGAACAATACAGTGATTGAGCAGAACGAAGCCAATAATAGTTACACACATCCGACTTCCATGGTCGTCACTCCTGTTCAAAGCTCCGATCTTGTGGCATCCACCAGTTGGTCACCGGGCAATCCGGCTGCAGGAAACAGCGTGAGTTTCACGGTAACCGTGAAGAACCAAGGAACGGCCGCCTCCGCTGGAGGAGCGCATAATATTACCGTGTCCCTGATCGATGCGAACAATAATAATGTTATCCGAACCTTTACCGGCGCTGTGAATGGTGTTATCGCTAGCGGCGCTTCCGCACAACCGGTCAATCTAGGCAACTGGACGGCCGTGAACGGTAAGTATACCGTGAAGACGGAGGTCGCTGTAGATGCCAATGAGCTGCCGGTCAAACGGGATAATAACATCTCTACGAGCTCGCTCTTCATCGGTCGTGGTGCCAATATGCCTTATGACATGTATGAAGCGGAAGATGCCGTAGTAGGTGGAGGGGCTACTGTCGTCGGACCGAACCGCATTATCGGAGACATTGCCGGCGAAGCATCCGGCCGTAAAGCAGTGACGCTGAACTCCACCGGCAGTTATGTGGAATTTACAACGAAAGCCAACACGAATACGCTGGTTACGCGCTTCTCCATCCCGGATGCGCCGGGCGGGGGAGGAATCGATGCGACTCTGAACGTCTATGTCAACGGCGTCTTTACCAAAACGTTGAATTTGACATCCAAATACGCGTGGCTCTATGGAGATGAAGCAAATCCAAGCAACAACCCGTCCGCAGGAGCGCCGCGCCATATTTATGACGAAGCCAACCTAATGTTCGATACAACGATTCCGGCAGGCAGCAAGATCCGTTTGCAAAAGGATGCCGCCAACACAAGTCAATATGCCATAGACTTCATTAATCTGGAGCAGGTGGCGGTTGTGCCGAATCCGGACCCGGCGAAATACGTCGTTCCGAATGGGTTCACCCATCAGGACGTGCAGAATGCGCTTGACCGATTCCGGATGGATACGACGGGCAATCTGGTGGGCGTCTATCTTCCTGCCGGAACCTATCAGACCTCCAACAAGTTTCAGGTTTATGGCAAACCGGTGAAGATCATAGGAGCTGGCCCGTGGTATACGAGGTTTACTGCACCAGCTTCGCAGAACAACACGGACATCGGATTTACCATAAACTCCACCGCAAACGGATCGACCTTTGCGAATTTCGCCTACTTCGGCAACTATACTTCGCGTATCGACGGTCCGGGCAAGGTGTTCGATTTCTCGAACGTTGCCAACATCACCATCGATAACATCTGGACCGAGCATCAGGTATGCATGTATTGGGGAGCCAACACGGACAACATGAAGATCACCAATTCCCGAATCCGCAACGTGTTTGCCGACGGCATCAACATGACCAATGGCAGCTCGAATAACCTCGTCAGCAATATCGAAGCTCGCTCGACGGGGGATGACAGCTTTGCGCTGTTCTCGGCCATTGATTCGGGAGGATCGGATCAGACGGGCAACGTATACGAGAACCTGACGTCCCTGTTAACCTGGCGGGCAGCCGGACTTGCGGTGTACGGCGGATATGGAAATACGTTCCGCAACATTTATATCGCTGATACGCTGTGTTACTCGGGCGTGACGATCAGCTCGCTGGATTTCGGTTACCCTATGAACGGCTTTGGCGCTTCGCCTCAAACCCGTTTCGAGAATATCTCCATCGTTCGGGCAGGCGGACATTTCTGGGGCCAGCAGACCTTCCCGGCGATGTGGCTGTTCTCGGCCTCCAAGGTGTTCCAGGGCATTCGCGTAACGGACGTAGATATTATCGATCCAACGTACCACGGCATCATGTTCCAGACGAACTATGTAGGAGGACAGCCGCAATTCCCGGTAACGGATACGATCTTCACGAATATCACCATCTCCGGGGCGAAAAAGAGCGGTGACGCATTTGACGCCAAATCCGGCGTAGGGATCTGGGTTAACGAAATGGCGGAGCCGGGTCAGGGTCCAGCGGTTGGCAGCGTGACCTTCAATAACTTGAAGATCACCGACACCGTTACGCCAATCAAGAATAATACATCGACGTTTACGATTCATGTAAATCCTTAGTATGTTACCGCCCGTCTATCCGCTTTAAAGCGATATGACGGGCGGTATTTTTTTAGCCTCAACGGATAATGAGTTCAGGATAATTTCTTCCATATAAGTTCAACGCGGTTTACCTCCCACAAATACAATATTGTTGTCAAGGTTTTTTGCCCAGAATCGATAAGGTTTATGTGTATTCTGCCTTTGCTGTAAAATGGTAGGCTAAGTTAAGCCAGCCACGACGGAGGATAGCAATCAATAAGAAATCATAACTGTCGTTGTTTGGTATACTTGCAGATCTACCAGTAGGTGGACTTGTAGAAAATCATGAATTTAGTTTTAAGAATAAACCGAGGGATTTATCTTTCTGTAAATAGACCGTATGAATTCGAATACTATACACGTCATTATATATAGCAACACCAATTCATTTTAAAAGCGAGGTGAGTTTAACAAGTGGATCTGCATGATATGGGAAGGGAAGCAAAAAAATTATACGCTTCCTTTATTCAGTCGATTGATGAGTACAGACCCGCTTTATGGAGGTATTGCTTGCATCTGACTTCCAATGTGTGGGATGCGGAAGATCTGATGCAGGAAACGTTAATGAAGGCATTCGCTTCATTAGGACAAATCAGGTATTCCTTTATGCCTAAATCCTACTTGTTTCGCATTGCCTCCAATCTATGGATCGATCAACGCAGGAAAATGCAGCCGATTGAAACCAGTCCATTGCAGGAGAACAGTGAATCTATGGCTGCACAGCAGGATAATAGCCTCCATGTACTTGAAGAAATCGAAATACTGGTAAGCACCTTACCATCACGACAGATTGTAGTGGTTCTGCTAATGGAAGTGTTTGATTTTACTGGTAGGGAGGTAGCCGAAATGCTGCAAACTACTGAAGGAGCTGTTCATGCGTTGCTTGCAAGAGCAAGAGGGAGCCTCAAGTCCATTCACCAAGGTAATCAACCTGATAAGAGAAGGATTTCGGCTGCGAAAGATCAGCCACTTATTGCTAGTTATGTACAAGCCTTTCATCATAAAGATATGGAGAGGTTGGTAGATTTGTATGCAGAGCATGCGGAAATTCACCTGCTCAACACAGGAATCGTCAGAGGCAAAGATTCTATTAAATCTACTATGAATTGGGCATCCTTTCCGGAATCCTTTCACACTGATTGGAGATGGATATGGGGAAAGCCCGTTATTGTCCATATTGCGGATAGAAGAAATAGCCAGACCTTGTGGCGAGCGCAAATTCTTGAATACGAAGAAGAAAAAGTAGTGATGGATAAAAACTACTTTTTCTGTAAGGAAGTCATGCTGGCAATAGCGGATCAACTACAACTGCCTGTTGATCCAGATACACAATCGCATTATGAACAGCCTTGGAAATATTCAAGTTCATGCCCGATTGGGCAAAGTACGAATGAATAAATTAAAGAGGTGGATAAGCGTTTGATAGAACAATCTCAAAAAGAAGAAATATTGGATTCATCCAGAGAAGCAGTACGTCAAGCTGGGAAACGGGAATGGTTAGGACTGGCAGTTTTGGCTCTGCCTACACTTTTGTTATCCATAGATTTAAGCGTTCTTCATTTAGCCCTTCCGCATCTAAGCGCAGATCTTGGAGCGAATAGCACTCAGTTGCTGTGGATCACAGACATTTATGGTTTTATGATCGCGGGTTTATTGATTACGATGGGTACTTTAGGAGATAGGATCGGACGGAGGAAGCTGCTGATGATTGGTGCCGCAGCTTTTGGAGTGGCTTCGGTATTTGCTGCGTATTCCACAAGTCCTGAAATGCTGATTGTTACCCGGGCATTAATGGGAGTGGCCGGGGCGACGTTGATGCCATCGACCTTGTCTTTGATAAGTAGTATGTTTGGGGACCCCAAACAGCGGGGAATGGCTATCGCCGTATGGATGAGCTGTTTTATGGGAGGAATGGCATTCGGTCCAGTCGTAGGAGGTGTATTTATAGAGTGGTTCTGGTGGGGAGCGGTCTTTCTGCTTGGTGTCCCTGTGATGTTGCTTCTACTGGCAGTCGCACCATTCCTGCTGCCAGAATATCGAAATGCTGACGCTGGCAAGCTCGACTTAATTAGCGTAGCTTTGCTGCTTGCTACGATCTTACCTATCATTTATGGCTTGAAAGAGCTAGCGAGACATGGTCTACAGATAGATACGGCAGTAGTTGCTGTAATTGGTGTGCTTTGCGGAATCCTTTTCTGCTTCCGTCAACTCCGGCTCACTCATCCGCTTATGGATTTGCGCCTATTCGAAAACCGTACCTTTAGTGCTGCTTTATTTATTTCACTAGTTGTCGGAGCCGTTCAGGGTGGGATCTTGTTTCTTGTTAATCTTTATCTTCAATTAGTAGAAGGACTCTCGCCATTAAGAGCAGGGCTATGGCTGATTCCCTCTTCGCTTGCGATGATTGTTGCTACGATGCTTGCACCGCTACTTGTGAAGCGAGTTCGCCCGGCCTTTGTCATTGCGGCTGGATTGACTATATCGTCCGCAGGCTATCTCATTCTAAGTCAGTTGGAAACAAGCAGTGGAATAGCGGTTGCTATTATCGGTGTGATTTTGGTTATGATGGGGGTAGGTCCAATGGGTGCTCTAGCGACAGATCTAATTGTCGGATCGGCTCCGCCTGATAAAGCGGGATCTGCAGCGGCAATATCAGAGAGTGGTGCGGAATTTGGTGTTTCTTTAGGAGTGGCCGTTTTGGGGAGTGTGGGGGCAGCTTTCTATCGTCGGGAAGTTCTAATCCCAGGAGGAATTTCGATGGAATCGGCGGAAAGGGCCACTGAAAACATCATCGGCGCAGTGTCCGTTGCTGAACAACTACCGGATCCACTCAGTTCTGAATTGCTTGTCTCTTCCGGAGAAGCTTTTATTTCTGGCTTGAATGTAACAGCTCTTTTCAGCACTGTTATTTTTATTTCACTTGCCTTGGTCTCGATTGTCTTGCTTAGGCAGGTGCGCCCCAGCTAGAATATTCTTAAAATGAGTAGATACTTAGTGCCAACAGATCCATTGGATTAACCCTTTACCGGAATCCATAACCCTAATAAAATAAGGAGGCTCTTAGAAAATGATTATAATAGCTGGAAAATTATACGTGGCCCCGGAGCACCGGGAAAAATATTTGGCTAGCTTGGAGGACTTGATCCTAACTTCACGATCCAGGGAAGGCTGCTTGGACTTTATCATTGCAGCAGATCCGATGGAGTCAGGTCGGATAAATCTGTTTGAACAATGGGAGTCGGAAGAGCATTTGAGGCGGCATCAAGCTGTGGCAAACCCGCCTAAACCCGTTGCCGATATTATAAGCGACACGGTTAAGAAATATGAAATCAGCAGCTGCGGACCGGTATTTCCATAACAGGGAAAAAGGACTCGAGCTGTTAGCCGCTACTGGTATGAAGAGGCCACCTGTTTATATTTCAGGTGGCCTTCTACGCGAATCGGATCAGCACACGAGTGCTCATCAGATGGCTTTTGTCGAATCATGAGAGATCGGGGCGATTATTTGCTGCTGGCAGCAGATAAATGCATCTAACAACACAATATGAACACATAGTAACCAGACCACTCGTACCGTTGGGGTGATACCAGTGTGCTCTAAGAAATGGTGCTTTATCATAGGATAGGCAAATAATGCTGTGAAAAAACAGGGCTATCGACATGAAATTCCTAATCATTCGACAAAATGATACAAAATTCGCTATAGACTCGACGACGTCAATTCCACTATGATAAATATTAAATAGTTTCGCACAAACTATTCTGAAAGCGCTATCTGAGAACTTCGCCGAATTGAAATCTTTAAGTTTAGGAGGGAATCCACCAAACCAGGCGTATAGCGAATCTGTTTATTAACAGAGTAGTAAGCGTGTTCATGATGCATTGTGCTTGAAGTGACAGTCGTTTAACATACATTTTACATTTCGTTAATATTTCCATGATCTAACGGTAGTATCATAGAGTTTGTCGGGAGCGGCGAACGGGCGTCATGGAACTTAAGGATAACGTAAATCGACTACACTCCTCAGGCAATTAGGAATTTGTTGATCTGGGAAATGGCAAGGGCGTTTGTCCGGTTCGTTTGTAACTAGGATGGAACAAATCCTATATTTTCAATGGTTCATTACAATTGAATAATTTGCTAGGGGTGGAGACGATGAGATAACCCAAAGTAGCAACTACTTTAGCTTTTATAGGAGGTGGTGGCTCTTAGGTTGCGCTCTTTTGACGTCTCTTTTTTTGTGCGCTTTTTAAGGGGTAGGTCGAACTAACATGGATTCAAGAGAACAGAAATGATGGGAAATGGTAACACCAGTTAGATTTGAAAGGGGACAGAGACTAGCAATGAAAAAGAAAACGTGGTTGTTGACACTATTGACCATATTCATGGTTATCAGCACGGCATGCGGAGGCAGCGGTGGCGGCAGTGGAGCTGCAGGCGGAGAAGTTAACCTGGACGACGTCGAAGCGGCTTCCAGTGATCTGAAGGATGATACCACTCCGATTAAGATCCAGTATTGGCATGCTCACGGCGATGCGCAGTTGGAAGGCCTGAACTACATGATCGCGGAATTCCAGAAGAAATATCCTCATATTACGGTAGAACCGGTATTCCAGGGTGGTTATCCGGATCTGCACAAGAAATTGTCGGCGGCAGTAGCCGCGAACGATGTGCCAGCGGTAACGAACGTCGAAGTTGCATCTTTGGCTAACTTTGCGGATAGCGGCGTCTTCGCTGACCTCGGACCTTGGATTAAGCGCGACGAAGTGAAGATGGACGACTTCTCGCAGGGTATGATCAACGCTTATGCCTACAACGGTCAGCAGTTCGGCTTCCCGCTAATCGTAAGTACGAGTGTGTTCGTATACAACAAGACGATGCTGGACGAGCTCGGCGTAGAGCCGCCGCAGACTTGGGATGAAATCGAAGACTTCAATGCCAAGGTAGCGAAGCAGGAAGGCGGCAAAACGACGCGTTATGCCTTCTCCGTGCCAGGTTGGGATACTTGGTATTACGATCCTTGGAACATTAACGGTGGCGGTGCAATCCTGACGGAAGACCTGAGTGCTTCTGCGGTCGAGAACGAGGATTCCCTGCGTTACATCCAGAACTTCTACAAATGGCTGAACGATGGAAGCATTCATATGGGTTTTGGTAAAGGTGCCTCCGACAACATGCGTCAAATGTTCCTGAGCGGCGAGATCGCTATGGTTCAGCACTCCTCCGCTCTGCTCAAGATGTATTTGGAGAATGCAGACTTTGAAGTCGGCGTATCCTTCATTCCTGGTGACAAAATGCGTACCTCCAATATCGGCGGTGCCGGTATCGTGATGATGAACGGTGCAGAGGATCTCGAGAAGGAAGCGGCTTGGAAGTTTATTGAGTTTATGACCTCGGCTGAAGAGAATATCAAGTGGGCGGAATCGGTCGGATATCTGCCAACACGCAAATCAGCCATTGAGTCCGAAGAAGGCAAGCAGTATTTCGAAAGATGGCCGCAATACAGCGCAGTGTTCGAGCACTTCGACGAAGTGACTCCTCGCATGCAGCACCCTGCATACCCAGAGTTCAGCGAAGTGTACAAGGAAGTCATCGGAGAGATGATTCTTAACCAAAAAGATCCCGCACCACTCATGCAGGAAGCAGCCAAGAAGATCAATGATATCCTGCTGACTATGAGTGATGCCGATGGAGACGAATAAAAAAACAACCAAAGCGGCGCCCGATCGGGCGACCGCTTCGGTCTCTAAAGGGATATCGCATACGTTAATCGAGAAGTGGAAAGACTTCTCGTTTGCCGTCCCGGCTCTGCTGTTTATGGGCGTCTTTTTGTATTACCCGTTGATTTATTCGATTTATATCAGTTTCACCAACTGGAATATGACCCGGCCAACGAAAAAGTTTGTGGGCGTGGATAACTATACTCGCTTATTGACGAATGAGGATTTCTATCAATCTTTGCAAGTTACGTTTCTCTACACGCTGATGGATGTCGTGTTCACGCTGGCGATCGGTTTGGCTCTAGCCTTGCTGCTCAACGTGTCGTCCTCTCGTTTGTTCGGATTCATGCGCGGCGTCATCTTTATGCCGTATTACGTATCGATGGTCGTTGCAGCCATGGTGTTTACCTGGATCTACAATGGCCAATACGGGCTGCTTAACCAGGTTGTATCCTGGTTCGGAATGAGTCCGGTGGAATGGTTGAACAATCCTTCAACGGCGTTGCCGGCACTTGTGGCGGTATCGGTCTGGAAGGGCATTGGCTTCGCGATGATTCTCTTTATCGCGGGTATGCGCGGCATTCCGGCCGAGTATTACGAGGCAGCATCGATTGACGGTGCCAGCCGCTTCCGACAGTTCCGCAACATCACACTGCCGTTGCTGTCGCCAATGACGTTATTCCTGGTCATTACGAGTTTCATCTCGTCCATGCAGGTGTTCCAGTCGATTGACGTTATGACGAATGGTGGTCCGCTCAAAGCGACCAACGCGATCGTGTACTGGATCTATACGATGGCATTCTCCGAGTTTAAGACGGGCAGGGCGTCTGCGCTGGTTATGATCCTGTTCGTGATTATATTGCTGTTAACATTGGTTCAATGGGTAGTCAGCAGGAAGAAGGTGCATTATGAGGGCTAATAGTCAGATGGCGGGTTCATCCCGGAATCGCAACATGTGGATGGCTATTCGCATCATCGCTGCGGTCGTTGTGACGCTGGTTATGTTCTTCCCGGTTTATTGGCTGGTTATCAGTGCATTCAAGACCCAAGCGGAAATGCGGATGGCGGTACCAACGTTCTGGCCGGAATCTTTTATGTTCGATAACTTCGTTCAGGCCTTTCAGGTCATTCCGTATGCTCGTTTCTTCAGCAACACGCTGATCATGGCTGTAGGAACGATCATTCTTCAGTTGAACGTGGCTCTCATGGCGGCCTATGCTTTTGCCAAGGGGCAATTCTGGGGACGGGATGCATTGTTCTTCCTCGTGCTGGCCGCACTGATCGTGCCGGAGCAGGTTATCTTCGTTCCGGTATACGTGATGATGTCTAAGCTGGATTGGTTGAACACGTTCTGGGCACTCATTGTACCGCACGGTGCGTCAGCCTATGCGATCTTCTTGCTCCGGCAAGCGTTCAAGTCGATTAACAATGATGTGCTGGAGGCAGCACGAGTGGATGGGGCCGGTCGCTTTTCCATTCTGTACAAGCTGCTCTTCCCCATGCGATGCCAACGATTGTTACGATGGGCGTTTTAATCTTTATCTCATCGTGGAACTCTTATTTCTGGCCGCTTATCATGACTAATAATAATGATATGCGTGTCTTAACGGTAGGAATTGCGATGCTGCGGGATTCAATTGCGGGTAATGAAGCAATGTTCTTCAATGTCATCATGGCATCCAGTGTGATGGCAATCATCCCGATCGTCATCGTGTTTACCGTAATGCAGAAGCATATCGTAGCCGCGATGGCGAACTCGACATTTAAATAACACCACGAATTCAGTGCTCGAAAGTTCATTAAGCATAAGAGATGGAGGATTCAATCATGGAAGTACGGGGATTGGCACATCGAGGTTATCCGCTGAAATATCCGGAGAATACGATGCTTGGTTTTCAGAAGGCGTTAGAGTTGGGCTTCTCACACATAGAACTGGATGTACAGCTCACGAAGGACGGTGTGCCGGTTGTCATTCACGACGCGACGGTAGATCGTACCACGAATGGAACAGGAGCGATACAATCATTTGCGTTCGAGGAGATCCGCCAATTGGATGCAGGTTCCGGTGAGAAGATACCGACTTTAGAAGAAGTCCTGCTCTTCGCGAAGGATCGGATGCAGGTTGATATCGAATTGAAGCAAACAGGAGATACGTATCCTGGTCTGGAGCAGAAGGTTATTGATGTAATTAAGCAGACGGGGATGGAGAAGCAGGTATTCCTGACCTCCTTCGATCATTATTCCATTCAGAAAGCGCGCAGCATCGATCCTGATATCGAGCTTGGACTCGTGATCTACGGGGCAACGCCATCGATTTTCCCGTTTATGGAGGAGATCGGCGCGCGTTATATTTCGGTGAAATATGTATACGTTACACCTCACTTTATCGAGGAGGTACGCAAACGTGGTTATCAGCTCGTGCTGTGGACACCTGATGATGAGCCGTGCTGGAATCACTGGCTGAGTACTCCGATGTACTGATCGTGACGAATAATCTGGAGGGATGGGCGAAAGTCTACAAGGAGAAGAATGTCCTGAGTAAACAAGCCGGCAATATGTAGTTCATATTACGGATCTGCCTGCACTCGTTGCGGGCAGATCTTTTTTAGTGACATGCATGGTGTGATAACCGGAAAGAATAGTATAAATTGTTTTTTCGATTGACCTGCGGATTGTCCGATAGAATAGAATTCGCATTAGCGACAATTGTCCGTATATATAGAGATACAAGGAGGATACGGTTTTGGATATGGGAGTGGGGCCAAGTACGGCCAAGATTGATTTAAGCAAGATAAAGAGAGGGCCGATTGTTGCCGCACTGATTATTGGCGCGTTCGTTTCCATCTTGAATGAGACGCTGCTGAACATAGCTTTTCCAAGCTTGATGCTGCAATTCGGGATTGGAGAATCCACCGTTCAGTGGTTAGCTACTTCTTACATGCTGGTTGTCGGTATTCTGGTGCCGATAACAGCGATGCTTCAACTTTGGTTTACAACAAGGCAGATGTTTATCGGTGCCATGTCATTATTCTTAATAGGTACTATTATATGCGGGTTCGCGCCGGTATTTGGCGTGCTGCTGCTTGGTCGAGTGTTGCAAGCGATCGGTACCGGCTTGATGCTGCCGGTATTGATGAATACCATACTTAGCATTTATCCTCCGCAGAATCGTGGAGCCGCGATGGGGATGATCGGGCTCGTCATTATGACAGCTCCAGCGATTGGGCCGACATTGTCCGGGCTGATCGTGGATGCGCTGAGCTGGCGCTGGTTGTTCTACTTGGTAATCCCTTTGGCTGCATTCTCCATCTTGTTTGCAGCGATCTTCCTGAAGAACGTAACCGAGTTGACGAAGCCGAAAGTGGATTTTGTATCCATTATTCTGTCAACCGTAGGTTTCGGTGGAATTGTATATGGCTTCAGCAGTGCTGGAGAGAGAGGGTCATGGTCTGATCCTGTCGTTGTGTGGTGCATCGTAGCCGGCGTAATCAGCTTACTGTTGTTCGTTCGTCGACAATTGACGGTGAAGGAACCGATGCTGGATCTGCGCACCTTCAAGTTTCCGATGTTCTCACTCGTTACTGTGCTCATGCTCGTCTTGATGATGAGTATGTTCTCTACGATGATCATGCTGCCATTGTTCCTGCAGAATGCCCTAGGTTTGACGGCGCTAGCCGCAGGTTTGGTTATGATGCCGGGTGGAATCATCAACGGGATTATGGCGCCTATTACAGGTAAACTGTTTGACAAGTTCGGACCGAAAGTGTTGATTAGACCGGGCTTGCTGCTGCTCTGCCTTGCAATCTTCCTGTTCTCACGGATCGATTCGTCCTGGAGCGGTGGTTATGTGATCTTCCTGCATGTTATGATGATGATAGGGATTTCGATGGTGATGATGCCAGCGCAGACGACCGCTCTGAATCAGTTGCCCCGGAAGTTGTATCCACACGGTACAGCGATCATGAACACATTGCAACAGGTGGCGGGAGCTGTCGGGATGGCACTCTTTATTAGTATCATGTCTGCAGGCTCTAAAAAATATATTGAAACAACCGGGGATCAGAATTTAGTAGAAGCCATGGTTGCAGGCCTTCATAATTCCTTTGTAACCGGGCTGGTATTGGCTATTATTGCCTTGGTGTTGGGCTTCTTCATCAGACGTACAACATCACCGGAAGAAGAAAAGTCCGCCGTATAAGGTTCCCGTGTGTTCAATTAAGAAAGGAATGCATGCATGCCGAAAGAGAATGACGAGTTAGGTCAGAAAATTCTGGATACGGCTCAAGCTTTATTTGACCAATATGGGGTCGAGAATGTGTCCATGCATCAAGTCGCCAAGACAGCGTGTATCGGGCAAGCGACCCTGTATCGGCGTTATCAGAGCAAGAGTAAAATTTGCTTTACACTGATGGAAGCCAAGATCGATGACTTCATAGAAGAGCTGGATCGTTATCTTTGTGACAGCGGCGAAGAACCGACTGCACATCGTTTGCGGACCGTAATGACCAGGGTCATCCTTCATTTCAATAAAGATTTGGAGTGGCTGAGGGTGATGCTTACATCTGATCGGCTGGAGGATACGAAGAATAATCTGTGTGAGAATCCACCTTTCCGATATTTGCGCATCCAGATCAAGTGTCTGTTGGAAGATGCGGCGGAGCGGGGCGAACTATCACCGCTTGATCCGCACTTCACTTCCGTTATGTTGGCATCGCTGCCGCGGGCGGACATTATCCTCTACTTGCGTGACATGGGCTACGATGCCCAGCAGATCGCGGAGGAATATTGCAGAAGCTTCGTGGATCCGTTGTTTGTGGAGCGCTCATCCTCAGCTTCTTAGCAAATATGGAACATCATCATAATCGAAAAATAAGAACGCGTACAATGGATGTAGCATCCGTCGTACGCGTTTTTGTTGTCCGTGCCCCATCGCTTCCTTAGTGATACAACGGGGGAATCGGAATTTCCTTGTCATAGATCGTAATGTTCAGCTTCATCTGATCATTGAGGGAAGCGAAGAACACCTGATCCAGCGGAACTCCGTGCTGCACAAGCTGTTTCTCCAGCCATTGTTGGGACAGGTTCAGCTTCTCGAGAGTAATGGTCTGCATCCGGCCTTCCTTAATGATCGCGTAGGAGAGACCCGAGTCCTGGCGTTTCAACTTCAGATCCTCCAGGGTTACGGTGGTTTTCTCCAGCTTTTTCATGACCGATAATGTTCCGTTGGGCTCTAATACCGCCATGTCGACGCCTGAAATATCAAAAATCTGTTCCTCGCGCAGCATCTGCAGGATATTATCGATCGAGTAGCGGGCTTTCTTCAGATTCGTATGTATGAACTGACCGCTCTTTACGACGATGATCGGCTCGAATGTGATCCATTTGCCGAAACGCCGGTTTTTGATGAGCAGGTAGGAGACGGTTTTTTGCAGGACACCGATGGCAACAATCGCAAAAGCAGTAGGTAGATGGTGGATTGAGGGGTCTGCGATATCCGCACCGATGACCGAACCCAGGGAGAGAATAATAATATAGTCAAAGACGGGTAACTCCCCTACGGAACGCCGTCCCATAAAGAGCGTGACACCTAGCAAGAGTGGATAGATGGTGGCTATGCGGCCGAGGACGATCAACATATCTTTTAACATCTCCATGGGGTTCATCCTTTCCGCCTATGTCAAGCTACTTATGAGGGTTCGCCGATCGTTAGTAAAATATGTATCGTAACCGCGTCTTCCCTCGTAACAGGCAGGTATAATCCGGCACGGAGGCGAATAGTGTACAACAAAATCGTCCGAAACGGATGGAGGGAAGCGCATGAAGCGCAGCTTGATCAATTCGCCGTATACATTCTCACTCGGGATGTTTGCCATGATGGTGCCCAGTCAGGCGTTCAGTTCCTTTTACATCTTTTTTTACGTGGATACATTAGGTCTTGGGATCGGATTGGCTTCGCTGGCACGTACGATATTTCTGATCTGGGATGCAGTTAACAACCCGTTGATGGGCTTTTGGTCAGATCGAACGAAGACCAGATTCGGGCGTCGCAGGCCGTGGGTATTCGGTGCCATTCCGTTGTTCATGTTAACCTTCGTCCTCGTATTCTCGCCGCCGGCCGGACTATCGCAGAACGGGCTGTTTATGTGGTTTGTGATCGCACTGATCTTGTATGAAGCGGTAGCAACGGTACTATGGGTGAACTATGGAGCACTGTTCCCGGAGCTGTTCCGGGGAGATCGGCTGCGTGCGAAAGCTTCGGCCATCCAGCAGGGATACCAAGTGGTTGCGCTTCTGATCGGAACAGCATTGACGCCTATAATCTATGATGCGCTCGGCTTTTCGAATATGTCGATCATTTATGCAGTGCTCTTCGGGGTGTTCATGTTTCTCTGCATGCTTCATGTGCAGGAGCAAGAGGAGAATTCGGCAGGGAACCAGCTCGGACTGGTGGAAGCGTTCCGGCACACACTCAGCAATAAGAAATTTTGGGTGTTTAATATCTCGAATTCCTTTGCCCAGACCGTGAACGGCCTTATTAGCTCAACCATTCCCTTTTATGCCAAGTACGTGCTGAAGATTCCGGGTGATCAGGTATCCATTCTGCTCGCCTCCGTCTTCGTATCGGTTATCCCGCTCGTGTTCGTATGGTACTGGATGATTCGCCGCATGGACGGAGTCAAGGCATGGCGATTGTCACTGGCTGTATACGCTGTTTCGGTTATCCCGCTCTGGTTCGGCTTTAATCTGATCAGCGGTATTCTGGCGGGAATCGGGGTAGGGTTCGGATTGGCAGGATTCTTGGTAACACCGGCGATTGTAGGCGGCCGAATCATCGATGAAGATGCCCAGCGGACCGGTCAGCGTAGGGAAGGGATCTACACAGCCGTTAGCGGTTTTATAACCCGTTCGAGTGGACTGATCTCCGCCGTGGCGTTTCTGATCGTTAGTCTCGTATTTGGATATGAGAGCGGGGATAATCCCGGGAGCGACCCGGAAGCAACCTTCCGGTATTTAATCAGCGTTATTCCGTTTGGTCTCTTGCTGCTCTCGTTCCTGTTATCTTTTCTGACGAGGATCGAATTCTCAACAACGACTGGAGGTAAGCATGACCATGACGCGACGATTGATCATCAATTGTGACGATTTCGGACAAAGCCAGGCAA
The DNA here is from genome assembly GCF_001315105.1 of Paenibacillus sp. JCM 10914. Lineage (GTDB taxonomy): Bacteria > Bacillota > Bacilli > Paenibacillales > Paenibacillaceae > Paenibacillus_AQ. The sequence goes on from NZ_BAZR01000005.1 coordinate 206,121, forward strand.
TGAATCAGGCGATCATGCATCTGCTGGATGAGAACAAAGCTTCTTCGGCGACGATTATGACCGTGGCCCCGGGTTTTGAAGAAGCAGCCGCCTGGGCAGCGCGCCGGAAGCAGCGAAATATTGGACTGCACCTGACGCTGACCAGCGAGTTCGAAGCTTTGCGCTGGAGCAGCCTGACCGGTCATTCCTCGCTGCACGATGATAGCGATCACCAATATCAGACGGTGAAGGCGTTTGAGGAGGGGGCAGAGACGGGCGCGGTGCTAAAGGAGCTTGAGGCACAGTACCAACGTGCACGGCAAGCGGGCATCCAGATCAGCCATATCGATAACCACATGGGGAGTTTGTATGGCATGGAAACCGGAAGAAGCCTGATCCCGCAAATGTTATGGAAGACCGCGCGCTGGGGACTGCCTGCACGGCTATTCCGCTATATCTATCCTGGCGATCCATTACTAAGTTCGTTGCAGAACCTTGAGCGCCCTGTAGCTCTGGCATCTGGTCTAGCGGATACATTCGGCGTGGCCATTCCGGATTACTTGCTCTCGCATCCCTTTCCGTTAGTGGAGGGAGAGACCTACGATAGTTTCAAGAAGTCGATTATTGCGAAGTTGTATGTGCTGCCTGAAGGGGTGAGCGAAACCTACGTTCATCCAGGTGCTGAAGACGCGTGGATGCGGGCCCATATTCCGAATTGGGAGAAGCGCGTATGGGAGTATCGCCTGCTGCTTGATGAGGACTTTGCTTACGGTTTGCGGGACGCCGACGTTATCCTGACGGATTACCGATATGTCGAGGAGCATTGCAAGCGGCCGCGGTTGCAATCGGCGATCAAGCTCATGAAAGTTATAGCGGCTAAGCCATGATTAATCTAAATAGCGCAACAGACTGCGGCGGCACCGGCAGGGTCTGTTGCGCTATTTAAGTACATTGAGCTTGCTCCGCCATATGTTAACTTACAGTATTACTCCCCAGATTCAGTTTCCAACTGAACGATCTGCTTCTTGTATTCGTCCAGAAGGTTCGCTAGCGCCTCTTTAATGGCGTCCGAATCTTTCGATTCAACCGCTTTGAACAGGTCCATTCTTGCATGAATGAACGAGCGGCTCTCATCGCTGATGGCTACAGCCGACAAGCTAACCTCCTTGCCCTCAAGCAGTTCGTATTGAACGCTGTCGGCACTCGCTTTAACTGGCTGTACGGCCGTGAAGGCTCCGTCTTTCGCAGATGCCACGGCATCATTGATCTTGGCCACGCTGAAGAACGTGTCTCCCTTAATCGCCTTAACGCCATTCAGGTTCTTAGTTTCTTTCCAGTCCTTAAAGTCTTTGACATCTGCCGCTGAGATTTCAAGGGTTATGGATTCGGCAAACTCGCCTTCAGGCAGCGCTACCCCTGCAAGATCATGGATCCTGACCACCGGCTGGGTTTCCGCAAAATGTAACCCGTCCTCAGTTCCAGCCAACTCGTCATATTTCTTCAGCGCCTCTTTCCAATCCTTCACCGTATCCGGCGCGTATTTCTCGGCTAATTCGAGCGGACTTTGGAAATGGCCGATGGTTGTCGATATTGCCTGGACCCCCTCAATATTTAGGGACGGTGCAGTGCTCACCGCATCGTTGCCAGCAGCATGCACCGGAACGGCAGCCACGGAGAGCAGCGCAGCAGACAGCGCGAGTTTACCAAAAAGCTTGTGTTTCATTGTACAACACTCCTTATCAGGTTTGGTTTGTCTTACAGTACCCAGTGTACGGGCCAGTATTGGCAGAACATTGGTGTATTTGTGGAAAAACAATGGCATTCCCCCAATCGCTGTCCTGCGCTTGGTATACTTGGAGGAGATTAAGCATGGAGGTACAGGATGAATCATAACTACCTCATCGCCGTTGTGGACGATGATCAACATATTCGCAATCTAGTCGAAGCTTATCTTCGCAAGGAGGATTACCGCACCGTAGGACTCGAAACAGCGGAGGAAGCGTGGGAGATGTGGAGACAAAGCCCTCCGGATATGTGGGTGCTGGACATCATGCTGCCCGGCATGGATGGATTCGAATTATGCCGGCGAATCCGTGCGGAGGCCGAAGTCCCCATTATCATGATCTCGGCAAAGGATAGCGAAGTAGATAAGATACTGGGGCTTGAACTGGGCAGCGATGATTACATGGTCAAGCCCTTCAGTCCGCGCGAGTTGGTAGCCCGGGTTAAGCGGCAATTGAACCGCTGGTATAAATTCAACCGTGCGGAAGGAACAACCAGCGTGCTTGGCACTTCGATACCCTTATCCAATGGGAGACTTCAACTCTTGCTGGATGAAAGACGCGTGTTTTGGAATGGCGAGGAAGTGGACATGACGAATAAGGAGTTTGAAATGCTGAAAGTGTTCACCGAGAACCCGAATCGTGCGTTTACGCGCGATGAGTTATTGACCGCCGTGTGGGGTGATGACTATTTCGGGAGTGATCGGGCGGTAGACCATCTGATCAAGCGAATCCGCAAAAAAATGGAGCATTTGCCGGTAGAAGCGATCTGGGGACACGGCTATCGGATGCGAACCGATGGGGAGGAGTAATTCGATATGAAGCTGCTGCATCAAATCAATCTTGCGTTTGCGTTGATGCTTATTATGGTGCTTTCGGTGACGGCGGTAGTTATTCATTTTGTACTGCTGGATCACTTCATTGGCACGCAGAGGAAGGATATGCAGACCATGGGGGCTGAGCTTACCGCGAAATTAGAGTCGGCTGCCGCACAGAGCATTCCGTTTGAAATGACGCAGCTGCCTGTGAGCGGGGTCATAGCTACCCCCATGGCCGAAGTTGAGGCGATCATTCGCGACCCACAAGGCAACTTGGTTGCTTCAACGCCGATTAGCTCTACGTCAGCGGTACAGTTCAATTCTGTTACAACGGCACAGCCGTTAAATATGAACCATTCGGAGGCAACAGGCGAGTTTCTGAGAAACGATATGTTTCTCACGGAGGTCAGCGTTGTTCCGCAGGGTACACTTACCCTCATCACGCCAATCGCCAAGATCAAAGCGATCGAGCAGGCGCTGCTCGGCCGGCTGCTGCTAATCTTCGGTGCTGGCGCCATGATGATGTTGATACTCAGCCTGTTCATTACCAAGAAATTCATAAAGCCGCTTATGCTGCTGCAGGAGGAACTGAAGAAGGCGAAGCAGCGGCAGTTCTCAAGCGTTCAGCGAGTTGCGGCAAGTGGAGAGCTTGGAAGCGTGGCCGATTCGGTCTATGAGATGGCAGGAGAGCTTGATCGCTATAACCATGCGCAGAAGCAGTTTTTCCAGAACGCTTCCCATGAATTGAAATCTCCCTTGATGTCGATCTCCGGTTATGCGGAGGGGATTCGGGATGGGGTGTTTGAAGGGGACGACGTTCGCAAGGGGCTGGATATCATCATGAGCGAGAGCAGCAGAATGAAGAATATCGTCACCGAGATGACGCTGCTGGCGAAGCTGGACAGTGAAGATGATATATTCAAAGCGACGGCGGTTAACCTGAAAGAGCTCGTGGAAGAAGCTATCGAAAGAATGAACCCTGTGCTCGTAAAAAAAGGTCTGTTCGTTCATCCAACCTATATGCAGCATGATGCCTTAATCGTTTATGCTGACCGTGACAAACTGCTGCAAGCTCTGCTGAACATCGTATCGAACGGGGCCAGACATGCCAGTAAGCATATTTACATCCAGGCCGGAATTGAACAGGGGCGCGTCGTATTGAACGTTGCCGATGACGGGGAAGGAATTGCCGAGGATTTGCTGCCGAATTTGTTTCATCGCTTCGTGAAGGGAAAGAATGGCGAGTCAGGGCTTGGGTTGGCGATTTCCAGAGCTATCGTAGAGCGATGCGGAGGTCTTATTACAGCAGCCAATCGCGAAGAAGGAGGGGCCGTCATTTCACTGGGATTCCCTCCGTATCGAGGAAGGCTTATATAGATAAGCTTTTTTCCTTACAAAAGACGTAAGCTATTGCGAACAGAATAAAGGATTTCGACATTGCAGGCAGAATTTTGTATATATCCGGGCATGCTGGATGATAACAGGATGAGCATGGATATATAAAAAATTCAAAAGGCGATGGTGATGTTGTCCATGGATATGCAGTATCGGGTAGAACGGGATTTTCTAGGGGAGAAGCAGCTTCCGGCAGCAGCTTATTATGGCATTAATACCGTGAGGGCCGTGGAGAATTTTCCAATCAGCGGGGTGCCGATCCACCCGGAATTGATCTCTGCGTTGGGTGAAGTCAAGAAAGCGACAGCACTCGCGAACATGGAGCTGGGATGCTTCCCAAGAATATAGGGGTTGCCATTACGGAGGCGGCGGATGAGGTTATTACCGGGTTCCTCCGTTCGGAATTCATTGTCGATTCCATTCAGGGCGGGGCAGGTACTTCGATTAACATGAATATGAATGAGGTCCTGGCTAATCGGGCTTTAGAAATTATGGGTAAGAAGAAGGCGGAATATTTCTATTGCAATCCTAACAATCATGTCAATATGTCGCAATCTACGAATGACGCCATTCCTACTGCTATTCGGATTGCCTCATTCCGATTGACTCAGGATTTGCTGATCGTATTTCGCACCTTGGTGGACGGGATTCGGGAGAAAGCGAGAGCGTTTGATGATGTGATTAAGATGGGTCGCACCCATCTTCAGGATGCGGTGCCGATCCGGCTCGGTCAGGAATTCGGTGCTTATGCCAATGTGCTAAGCCGTGATATTAAACGGATCGAGCGTGCGGCCGAAGGATTGCTTACCGTTAATATGGGCGCAACGGCGGTAGGAACGGGGCTGAATGCCACGCCGGAATATATGCAGAGCGTGGTGCAGCACTTGCACGAGCAGACAGGTTTTGCACTCGTGCAAGCAGAGGACCTGGTAGATGCCACACAGAATACGGATGCATATATGGAATTGTCTGCTGCACTGAAGGTCTGCGCGGTGAACATTTCGAAGATGTGCAATGATATTCGATTAATGGCATCCGGCCCAAGAGCGGGGTTGAATGAGCTGAATGTCCCTCCAAGACAGCCGGGTTCCTCGATTATGCCGGGTAAGGTTAATCCGGTTATGGCAGAGGTCATGAACCAGATCGCTTTCCAGGTGATCGGCAATGACCATACGATCAGCCTTGCTTGTGAGGCGGGACAGTTCGAGCTTAACGTCATGGTACCGGTAGCTGCCAACAATTTGATGCATTCCTTGAAGATCTTGAAGAACGGAATGGATGTATTCTATAAAAATCTGATGGTTGATCTCACGGCAAATAAAGAACGCTGCAAACACTTCGTGGATACAAGCTTCGGAATTATTACGGCGCTTAACCCTCATCTGGGCTACGATGTAGCGTCCAGACTGGTGAAGGAGGCGCAGAAGACGGGGCGAAGCATCCGCGAGATTATATTGGAACAAGGGCTGCTCACAGAAGAACAGATCTTGGTTATACTAGATCCATATAACATGACTTCGCCGGGTATTGCGGGCGAGGAGTTCCTGTTGAATCAGTAGCTTTTGCGTCGCAACCACCGGTCAAGGTCCGAGCCTTGGCCGGTTTTTTTGATGGAAACAAGTAGACGAGGGCAGGGGGGTTGGCGGTGGCTTCATATGTACAAACTTAAATAGGTGTATATTGAGTTGAATTTGTGCTAAATTATTATAGGTATTTTTAATGCTTGGACTACTAGATCAGCATCTAAAGGGAGGATTTATTCTTGGATTGGCAAGACATCCTATTTAAATTTGTAGGCGGTTTGGGGATTTTCCTGTTCGGTATCAAGTATATGTCAGACGGATTGCAGAAATCGGCGGGAGATAGAATGCGAGGTCTGCTTGAGAAATACACCTCGAACCCACTGCTCGGTATTCTGGTCGGTATCGGCGTTACGATTCTTATACAGTCTTCAACGGGAACAACGGTGATGGCTATCGGCCTGGTTAATGCAGGGCTGATGAAGTTAAGGCAGGCGATTGGTGTCGTACTGGGAGCTAATATTGGCACGACGATGACCGCGTTCATTGTCGGGATCAAGATTGAAGAGTATGCACTGCCTGTTATTGCGCTCGGTGTCATCATGATGCTGTTTATAAGCAAGAAGAAATTTCAGTATGCAGGGCAGATTGTGTTCGGCTTCGGGATGCTCTTCCTCGGCCTGTCTACGATGGGCGGCGGCGTGAAGCCGCTCAGGGAATTACCCGCCTTCATCGATATGATGACAACGTTATCCGAGTGGCCGATTCTTGGACTTGTCGTAGGTACTGTCTTTACGATGATCGTCCAGAGCTCTACCGCTACGATCGGTATTCTTCAGACGATTGCCGACGAAGGAATGGTCGATCTGTACGGGGCATTGCCGATCTTGTTCGGTGACAACCTGGGTACGACCATCACGGCAATGATGGCTGCAATCGGAACATCTGTGGCTGCCAAGCGAACGGCATTGGTCCATGTGACGTTTAATCTGGTAGGTGTAACGGTCTTCATGATCCTCTTAACCCCTGTTCATCATATTATTGAATGGTTGGGTCAAGGTGTGAATATCCGGATGCAGATTGCATACGCTCATGGGTTCTTTAACGTTATCAACACGCTCTACTTCATTCCGCTTATTCCGGCATTGGCTTGGTTTGTTACAAAGGCAATTCCGGGCAAAATGCAAGAGATTGAGTTTAAGGCCATCTATCTGGATGAACGCCTGCTAGCTACGCCAGCGATGGCATTCGGACAAGCCAAGCACGAGATTGTCCGCATGGGTCAGTTCGCCAAGGAAGCTCTGACCGACGCTTCGGAATACTTCTACAATCGGGATACCAAGGTGTCATTGCTAGCTTTGCAGAAGGAACAGCTCGTGAATGAGCTGAATCGCAAGATTACCGATTACATGGTCAAGATTCAGCAGCAGAACGGGCTAGCGGCTAACGAATCAGAGAAGGCTTCCGGATGGTTCCAGACGATTAGCGATATTGAGCGCATCGGGGATCATGCGGAGAATGTCGTGGAACTGACGGAGTTCAGTATTAATAACAAGGTCGAGTTCTCCGAGGATGCTAAGAAGGAACTGAAAGAGATGCTGACGATAGCCGATCAGGCGGTTGAGCGTGCGCTGTATGCCTTGGAGCATCATGACGTTGCGGCCGCCGAAGAGGTGCTTGTACTGGAGGGCCAGCTTGACGAGTTGGAAGTTCAATTCCGCAAGAGTCATATCCAGCGCCTGAATCAGAATCTATGTACAGGCAGCTCGGGCGCCGTGTATCTTGATCTTCTGAGTAACCTTGAACGTGTTGGAGACCATAGTAAGAATATTGCTCAATTCGTCATGCACGAACAGGAAATTTAATAAACTTTCATAGCAGCGCTGATGATGTGGATTCCTTACGACAGGAACGACAATCAGCGCTGCTTTTTTATCCTGCTGAACTAGGACCGGAAGCCTGTTCAGGACCCATGACACTTGCCAAATTCTCGGTAGCGGGTATGATTTAAATATCCGTAACGACCCGTTATAGGTTGCCATGGGCTCTGCGCGGAAATGGGAACGACGGGAGTGAAGGTCATGACGCGAAGCAGCCAGGCTGCTGCCATTCAGCAGATTCGAATCGGTATTATCGGAACGCAGACGATTGTTGACAAAATCATGAAAATCATCGAGACCTTCCCTTCCTTTGACCCTGTACCCCTGGTGTTCCAGGAAGAGGATGAAGCGCCCGCGCTGGCAGAACAAATCGGTCGTGAAGTTGAGGTGTTATTCCTCTCCGACCCTTCGTCGCAGCGTAAGGTGAAGGAATTGAACCGTATCATCATCCGGTACATTATGTGCCTGTCACGGATGCGGGCTTGTACAAAGCGTTATTTATTGCTCAGCAGAAGGGGATCATGGCTGGCGGCATATCAGTGGATACGTTGACGGAGACGATGGTGTACCGGACGTTGAAGGACTTGAATCTCCCATCGGTACAGGCCATTACATATGATGGACCGGTATATGCTCCCAAGGAATCGCTGATTGCATTCCATAAAGCCTATTACGAATCCGGGCAATGCTCCATCGCTTTGACGGGCTCCCAAGCGGTTGCACAGGCGTTAACGGCTCTGGGCATTCCGAACGAGTGGCTGCTCCCGTCGGATCAGGATATTGTCGTCTCGCTGGAGCGGGCGCTGCTCTCCACGTCATCGCGCCGGAGCAGGGAAGGTCAGATCGTGGTAGGCATGATTAATATAGATGATTTTGGAGCACAGGCGCTGCGGCGCAATAATGAGCATGAGGTGCAGAAGTTGAAGCTGGATATTCACCGGATGGTGCTGGATTATGTGGAGTCGCTGGATGGCTATTTCACGCATCTGGGCGGGGATGAATATTTATTCTTTACGACACGCGGCATATTCGAGCGCGAAACGGGCGGCTACAAGACGATTCCCTTAGCCAAGGACGTGAATAAGACGCATGGCATTTCGCTTAGCATCGGCATGGGCTTCGGTCCGTCGGCCAGCATGGCCGGTACGAATGCACGGATCGCGATGCGCAAATCGAAGGAAGTCGGAGGCAACGCCTGCTTCATCGTTAGAGAGGACGGGACGTTGATCGGTCCGCTAGAGATGGCGGACCCGGTACAAGAAGTGCTGTCCTTTACCGATGCGGAGTTGATTAAACGGGCAGAGGACGCGGGGATGACCAGTGCGTATTTGAGTAAACTGCTGAACCAGCGCGCCCGTTCAGGCAAATATGAATATAAAGTCCATGAGCTGGCGCATCTGCTGGATATTACGGTACGCAGCGCGCACCGTCTGCTGCAGACATGGTTGGATAACGACCTGGTCGAGATTTCGGGCATCGAGAAGGTACCGAGGGGAAGGCCGCGGCAGATATTCAGGTTCAGTTTTTTGGAATAGATGAGTGCTAAGTCTTCGCAAGATTAAGTCAACCAGTTCAACATACTGGTTGACTTTTTTCGTTCTTAATACGTTATGTACGATAATTTAAAGACAATTTAAAGATTTGTCTCTATATCAACTCGGCCTTTATGATGGAAAGGAATCAAAATCAAAGGAGGAGACGAACGATGTTAACCGTTGCACAATTGGAAGGAAGGCTGGCGGAGCCGTCGGAACAGCTTGTGGCGGATCTAGCTTCCTTGAAGGGGATATTCTCGTGCTGGGCGTAGGCGGCAAGATGGGACCGAGTCTGGCGAGGCTTGCTGCGAACGCAGTTCGCGAAGCTGGCGGGGGTAAGAAGATTATCGGGGTGTCCCGTTTCACGAACCAGGAGGCAAGGCGGGAACTGGAGGAAGCCGGTGTGTCGACGATCTCCTGCGACCTGTTGAATGATGCGGAGCTTCAGCAACTGCCGGACGCAGCGAACGTCATTTATATGGCTGGCAATAAGTTCGGAACGACCGGGCGGGAACATTTCACGTGGGCTATGAATTCTTATTTGCCCGGTCGTGTCGCCGAGAAGTACAAACAATCGCGGCTGGTGGTGTTCTCTTCAGGTAACGTTTATCCTTTCTCGCCGATCGGCAGCGGGGGCGTCAATGAGTCCGTGGCTCCGGAGCCGCTTGGGGAATACGCGCAGTCCTGTCTGGGCAGAGAGCGCGTATTTGAGTACTTCTCCCATCAGAACGGAACGCCCATGGCGATCTATCGCCTGAACTATGCGATCGATATGCGGTATGGCGTTCTGCATGAGCTGGCCAAGTCGATTCAGGAGGAGCGTCCTATTCACCTTGCGATGGGTCACGCGAATATAATATGGCAAGGGGACGCTAATGAGATGGCGCTGCGCTCGCTGAAGCATTGCAGCACACCGCCGGAGATTATCAATATCACCGGACCGGAAACGATGTCGATCCGCTGGGCTGCACAGGAGCTTGCCATACGCCTGGGCAAGGAAGTTGCGTTTACAGGCGTGGAATCCGAGACGGCGCTGCTGAATAATGCTTCGAAATCCCATCAACTGTTCGGATACCCGAAGGTTTCGCTGCTGCAGATGATCGATTGGACGGCCGAATGGGTGCAGTCCGGCGGCGAAAGTTGGAATAAACCGACGCACTTCCAAGAGAGAAAGGGGAAATTCTGATGGGCAGACAGGTTACAAGTACTGCTACATTAACCCCTGAGCAGCGGAAGGCGCTCCAGGAAGGTCTGGTTATCCCGGCACATCCCCTGGCTTTGGATGCGAACCGCAAGCTGGACGAGCGGCGTCAGCGGGCGTTGACGCGGTATTATGCGGCTTCCGGTGCAGGCGGCATTGCCGTCGGTGTTCACTCAACCCAGTTCGAGATTCGGGATAAGGGGGTCGATCTGTATGAACCCGTGCTGCGCCTGGCCATCGAGGAGGTTCGCCAAGCGGAGCTGACGCGTCCGTTCATTATGGTAGCCGGCGTTTGCGGCCCAACCGAACAGGCGCTAGAGGAGACCGCACTCGCCAAGAAGCTGGGCTATGATGCGGTACTGCTCAGCATGGGCGGTCTGGATGGCTGGAGCGAGCAAGAAATCTTAAAGCGTACGAAACAGATCGCACAGGCCATGCCTGTCATCGGGTTCTATCTCCAGCCATCGGTCGGCGGCAAGATCTTTTCCTTCGATTTCTGGCGTGCCTTTGCTGAAATCCCGAATATCGTGGCGATCAAGATGGCGCCGTTCAACCGTTATCAGACGATCGATGTCGTTCGTGCCGTCTGTTATTCCAGTCGGAGAGATGAGATCGCGTTATATACGGGCAATGACGATAATATCGTGAACGACTTGCTGACCACCTATCAGTTCCAGGTAGACGGAGTAACTGTAACCAAACCGATCGTGGGGGGGCTGCTGGGGCACTGGGCAGTCTGGACGCGAACAGCAGTGAAACTTCTGGAAGAGGTTAAGGCAGCCCGCCAAGACGATCGGATCGCCAAGGAGTGGCTGACGCGGAGCATTGAGGTAACGGATTCCAATGCTGCCTTCTTCGATCCGGCCCATCAGTTTGCGGGCTGCATCCCGGGCATCCATGAAGTGCTTCGCCGCCAGGGGTTGCTGGAAGGCATATGGTGCCTGAACCCGCATGAGACGCTGTCGCCAGGTCAAGCGGAGGAGATTAATCGGGTATATCGGGACTATCCGCATCTTCATGATGATGATTTTATACAAGAGCACTTGGAAGAATGGCTTTCGGACTGATACAATGAGTGCAGAATAGTCGAAAGTGGGGAATCGCGCATGCGGTTTAAAGATGTTTTCTCAATAATAGGGCCCAGTATGGTGGGGCCGTCTAGCTCCCATACCGCAGGCGCTGTGCGGATCGGAAGAGCTGCGCGGCGCATATTTGGAGCGTTCCCCGATCAGGCGGAAATCGTGTTCTACGGTTCCTTTGCCGAAACCTACCGCGGACACGGCACGGACCTGGCTGTTGTCGGGGGCTTGCTTGATTTTGCTACCGATGACATGAGGATTCGTCATTCGGTAGAGCTGGCGGAAGAGGCGGGGATAAGGCTCACGTTCAAAACGGCGCAGAACGTTGCCTTTCACCCGAACACCGTTTTGCTGAAGCTGAAAAACCAGGATCATGAAGATATCATCGCCGGCGCCTCTATAGGCGGTGGCAGCGTGGAGATGCTGCGGGTCAATGGTTTTGACGTCAAGTTTACGATGAACTATCCGGTTCTGCTCGTATTTCATGACGATACGCCTGGCATGGTCGCTCATATTACCAGGTTGCTGGAGAGCGGTGGGGTTAACATCGCTTATATGGACGTGGATCGCAAAGGTCGCGGCGGAGACGCGTTGACCGTGGTCGAGGCCGATGAGGCGGTCCCTGCCGAGCTGATGAAGCATATTGAAAGTCTGTCCAGCGTCAAACGTGTGGTGTTTGCGGATTTGACGGCAGAGGAGGCACAGTCATGAAGTTCTCAACATTAGATCAGATTATCGCTTGCTGTCGTGAAGATCAGATTACGATCGGTGAGTTAATGATAAGGGAGCAGGTTAAGGAGACGGGCAAGAGCAGAGAAGAGACGTTCAAGCAAATGTCCGATTACTACAACATCATGAAGGAAGCGGTTCATCGCGGGATCCATGAGCCCGTTCCATCGAAGAGCGGCCTGACCGGCGGAGACGCGGTTAGGGTCAGCGAATATATGAGCAGCGGCGTTCCGGCACTGGGGACCGAGGCGTGCACAGCGCTTGCGTATGCTTTATCCGTGTCCGAAGTGAACGCGTCCATGGGTCGCATCGTAGCAACGCCGACGGCAGGCTCCTGCGGGATTATCCCGGGCGTCTTTGTCAGCGCGCAGGAGCGTTTCGACTGGGACGATGAGCAGCTTGTGATGGGTCTGTTCAGCGCTGGCGCCATTGGCTACGTTATTGCCAACAATTCCTTCATCTCAGGCGCTGAAGGCGGCTGTCAGGCCGAGGTAGGGTCGGCGATTGGCATGGCGGCAGGTGCGCTGACTGAGCTCAGAGGAGGCACGCCGGAACAGGCTGTGCATGCAGTGGGGCTGGCGTTGAAGAATTCGCTTGGGCTTATCTGCGATCCCGTTGGCGGGCTCGTCGAAATTCCTTGCATCGTGCGCAACGGATTCGGCGCTGTTACCGCACTGGCCGCATCGGATATGGCCATGGCCGGTGTGCGCAGCGTGATCCCGTCGGATGAAGTCATCGACGTTATGCTGGAAGTAGGGACGGCTATGCCTTCCAAGCACCGAGAGACTGCGAAGGGTGGGCTTGCTCAGACACCGACAGGGAAGAAGATATTGAAAGACTTGTATGGCAAGGAAGGCAAGAAGCTTCGCGAAAAGGGCGCTAAGGGCAAAGGCCAGTCAAATAATTAAGCTGTGTCTGGGAAGCTCGGAAGTCAAGGTTTTTGACCCGGTATGTACATGAATCGAATTAGACTACGATCTACATACCGAGGTCATCCTCTTGGACAATTAAGTGAAAATATTCACAAAAAAGAATTTTACTCAAAGCAGAAGTGGGTGGGGAACCGGCCCGCGAAAGGCATCGGCCAAGCAGCCCAATTCGGTAGAAAATACCGCTGACACGCTGTGACAGCTCTGATGACGAAGAGTGAAAAATTAACATGCCCGGTGAGGATTTCAGTCTGAAATCCCTCGCTTTTTTTATCTATTTCTACCACTTTAGATATTTCCACATCACCGGAAAGCCTGATATGGTGCAGGTCCGCGGCTTTGCTGCAAACAAAAAGCAGAAAATCGGCACATGGGAAGAAATACGCTTCTTTACGAATGGATGGAAGCGTTTTTATGATGTGGATGGGTAGAAAATACGCATGTTGTCACGGCTTACCATCTCCTGGTCTCGAGTTGAGGATCATCCTACAGGAGATGCAGAGCACGAGCAGACGGGGGTAGGGTAACGATCATACAGTTTCAGTCAGGTAGCAGACATTCGTAGGATTCATGATGAGGAGGAACGCAAATGACAAGCAAATGGCTTCGTATGACACTCGTATTAACGATTATTCTCTCCATGCTGGCGGCATGCAGTGGTGGAGGTGACTCGGGCGAGCAAGGCGGTAATACGACACCTCCTGCCGCAGTAGATCCCGAACAATATGGAGATACGGGCGGGCTGGTCTTGCCGCTGGTGGATAAACCGACCACGATTACCTGGATGGTTGCTAGCGAGAAGACGGATCTCAACGATTCCCTGATCGTTAAAGAGATTGAGAAGCGTACCGGAATCAAAGTTAACTTTCAGGCATATTCACCAGCCACCTTTCAAGATAAATTGCGCGTGACCGTGGCTTCCGGCAAGCTCCCGGATATATTTCATGGCTTGACGCCGTCGGAACTCAAGAAGATTGGTCAACAGAATGCGGTTGCGGCCATTAATGAATACGTGGATATGCTCCCGAACTTCAAGAAGCTGTACGTGGACGAGAATCCATGGGTCATTCCTTCTTTTGGGGACCAAGAGGGCAATATCTATACATGGCCGATCGCAAACATCAATCGTGATGTTAACCATGGCTTTTTATATCGCAAAGAAATATTCGATGAGGTCGGCATTGAGGAGTGGACGAATACAGAAGAGTTCTACGCAGCTCTGAAGAAGCTCAAGGAAGCTTACCCGGATTCCTATCCGTACGCGTCCAAAACCAAGGAATATATTTTCCGTGACTGGGCCTACGGCTGGGGACTTGGCGGCAAGGACTATCCCACATACTACGATGAGGATTCCAATCAATGGAAGTATGCATCCATTCAGCCTGAGCATAAAGACATGCTTGATTTCATGAAAAAGCTCTATAACGAAGGGTTAATCGATCCTGAATTCTTGACGGATACCGACGAGTCGTGGACATCGAAAATGACGGCCGGTAAGAAATCCTTCGTAACGTGGGATTGGATCGGCCGACTGGACTTGTTCTACAACCAGATAAAGGATCAGAATCCGGATTACGATCTCCGTTATGGAACGCCTGTAGGACCGACCGGCAATGGAGCGACGCTGCCGATGATTGATAACAGCTTTAGTATCGCGGTCGCTAACGGGAACAACAAAGAAGCGGCATTGAAACTTCTGGATTATCTGACAAGCCCGTCTGGCGCAACCTTGGTTACCATGGGGGTCGAAGGAGAGACATTCAAGATCGAGGGAGACAACATCGTTTATCCGGAGCTGACCGACGTGCCATTGGTGGACATCAAAGTTCTCGAAGACCGTTATGGTCTCTGGCTCCAAGGGATGTACGTTAACTCGGACAAACGCAGCGTGTATTACAACTTCACGGAGAAGGAACAGCAAGCGCAGGATAAGCGACTTAGCGCCAACAGCTTCGAGCCATATGATCCGATCCTGAACTTCACGGACGAAGAAACGTCGAGGATCGCGGAGCTGCACACCGCACTCATGAAGTCGGCCAACGAGTTTAATTCCAGATACATTCTGAACAAGAGCTTTGGCGATGCACAGTGGCAGCAGTGGCAGAGCACGGCGGAGAAGCAGGGTGTGAAAGAACTGGTCGAGATCTTTAATCATGCACAGAAACGCTTTGAAGAAGCGGCTGCATCCAACTAGAACACAGCACATCGCTTGGTGGCAGCACTCGAAGCAAGTATCGGGGGCTGCCCTAAGGCGTAAGGAGGTAAATTCATGGCCAGTGCAGGCACGAAATGGAATGATCCCCATACTCGTGAAGGGCTCAACGCGAGAACGACTTCGGTCTTTCGACATATTAAGCGTGATCGACAGCTCTTGATTTTGTTAATCCCATGTCTGATCTTCTATCTGATTTTCCGATACGGGCCGCTGTACGGCATGATTATCGCATTCAAAGATTACAGCGTATTCACAGGCATCGTGGAGAGTCCATGGGTGGGCTTTAGGCACTTTGAGAGGTTTTTTAGCAGCGCGGATTTCTGGCTGTTGTTTAAGAACACGCTGCTTCTGGGCGTCTACAACTTGATCTTCGGCTTTCCGTTTCCGATTATACTGGCGATCTTGCTCAATGAGGTCCGATTGAAGTGGTTCAAGAAGTCGGTACAGACGCTTAGTTATCTTCCGTCCTTCTTGTCGGTTGTTATTATCAGCAGCATGATTATTGACTTTCTGTCACCGAATCAAGGAATTCTAAATCAATTAATTGCAGCTTTGGGGTTTGAGAAAAAGTATTTCCTCATCGATCCGAACTGGTTCCGTACGATTTATGTAGCCTCGGATATTTGGGCTAATGTCGGTTATGAGGCCATTATATATATGGCCGCGATTGCGGGCATCAGTCCTTCCCTGTACGAAGCAGCCAAAGTGGATGGGGCCAAGCGGCGCCATATGATCTTCAAGATCACGATTCCGGCGATCATGCCGACGATTATTATCATGTTCATTCTCAAGACTGGCTCGATGCTGCGGATCGGTTATGAGAAAGTACTCTTGCTCTATAATCCGATGACCTATGAGGTGGCAGATGTCTTCTCAACCTATGTTTATCGTAAGGGGTTGCTTGAGGCTAACTATAGTTACGCAACAGCAGTGGGGCTATTTGAAGCGCTCGTGGCCATGATATTACTCTTGTCGTCCAACTTCATCAGCAAGAGACTGGGGGGAAGCGGACTATGGTAGGACCTAGGTTCAACCTAAGAAATATCTCATGGTTCCAGATCATCAATACGTTGATTCTGCTCAGTTTGGCGGTCATCACCGTGTATCCGGTTGTTTATATTACGGCTGTGTCGCTCAGTGAGACCTCAGAGGTTATTCAAGGCAACGTCACCTTGTTCCCCAAGGGCTTCAACCTGGACGCCTACGCCCAGGTATTGACTGACAACCGAGTTCCCCGCGCTTACATGAATACGATCTTCTACACGGCGCTTGGAACGGCAATTAATTTGCTATTAACGTCCGTGGCGGCTTACCCGCTGGCGCGCAAGAACATGTTCGGCCGCAAGTTCTTCTTGCTGGCGATCATCATGACCATGTTCCTGAACCCTGGAATCATTCCTAACTATCTGGTGGTATCGGAGCTTGGCCTTCTGGATAGCGTGTGGGCACTTGTGCTGCCGAATGCGATCTGGACCTTCGAACTGCTTATTCTGAAAAGCTTCTATGAAAATATGTCGGAATCGCTTCGTGAAGCTGCAGTCGTGGACGGTGCTTCCGAATACCGGATTCTGTTCCGAATCATGATTCCGTTGTCGAAGCCGGCGCTTGCGTCCATCGGTTTGTTCTACTTCATGGGGCATTGGAACAGCTTCTTCATTCCGATGATCTATCTGAATGATGCCAATATGTATCCGCTACAGGTCGTCTTAAGGGATATGCTGATCTTTAGCGACGGTGGGAACAATGCCAGCCTGGTGGATTCGTCCGCATTGGCGCCTCAAGCGATGAAGAACGCTACGATTGTCCTATCGATGATTCCGGTGCTGCTCATCTATCCGTTTGCCCAGAAGTACTTTGCCAAAGGGGTTATGCTCGGATCGGAAAAGGGCTGATATAGAGGGACCGGCGGTATTCGTGTTGAATATGACAAGGATGACATCAAGAGAGGTGATTCGACAATGAATCGATTGATCGCGAGCAGGGGGCTGCTCCAGATTTTCTTCGCATTGCAGTTGGTCATCGGCATCATGTTCATATTCAATTACATCGTGTACAAAAATTCCATCAACGGAATTTACGACAAGGTGAGCGAAAACAACCGGATGGTGATCAAAAATATCATTCAATCGTTCGACACCAACTTCACATCCATCCATAACCTGATCTTCAATATTCATGGGTTGCCTTCCGAGCGAATGCGCAACGACGACGGGTCATACGACATGGAGAAGGTGATGTCCCTTCAAGACAGCCTGTCGACTTTCATGACCAATATGGACATCGTCGAGGACATTATCATCTCCTTTAACGATCATGACCTGGCCATCACAACACGGGGTACAAGCAATCTGGACTCGTTATTCGACAGGCGATACAAGTCGCAGCGCTACAATTCGATGTTCTGGAAGAACTATACGCGCTCGGAGCATGAGTTTACGATGTTCCCTGCGGAGACGTACGTGGATCAGAGCAACAACTATGGTCGCAATCTCATGATTGCCGTGGACAGCAACAAATTCCGAATGTCCAACAAAAATCTGATGATCCTCATTAGCGTCAATGAGCTGCTCAAAGGCATTGATCTCAATTCCATGATCCCCGGCGCTTCATTGATCGTGCTCGATCATAACCGCAACGTGATCCTGAGCACGGAGAAGGACCTGGATCTGGTGAACATTCTCAATGACGTCTATTTCAATCCGTCGCAGGAAGCCTCGCTTACCCAAGGCGACTATGAATATAACTTCTATAAATCCGACTATAACGGGTTCATTTATATTAATAAAATGCCGTACAAGTTTCAGAATATCAATTCCGTGACGAATGCCAACCAGTGGATTATGTATGGGGCGATTGTGCTCGCGGCGATTCTCTCGCTGCTGCTTAGTATTTATCTATATCGACCGGTAAAGAACATCGTGCAGTTGCTGGGCGGAAATACCGCGAAAGGGAATGATTTTGTCAAAATCCAAAGTGGCATTATCAAGGTCCAACGTGAGAATGAGTCCCTTCTCAAACAGATGGATCTGGTGGACGAAGAAATACGCCGCGGCGTATTTTTGCAGACACTGGATGGACATAACCACTCCCGGGAGCAGGAGATGCAGATGCAGAAATATTACACGCACTTTTTCCAGTGCAGGCACTTCATGATGGCATCCATTCATCTCCAAGTGAAAGGCAAGGCGGAAGCCGGGAACGACCTCGTGCTGGAGGAATTAACGGAACAGATTCGCCAGGATTTGCGGGAATGTTATCAGCATGCGGTACTCTATCATGTTGAGCAGCTGACCTTCCTTGCATTGATCGGTCTGGATCACCCGTCCGAGCGCAAGCAGCTGGTTCAATCGTTCGAGGGTTACATTCGTCAATCGCAGGAGAATTCACTGCGGGCATTTACAGTCTGGGGCTGTGTCAGCCGAACGTATGAATCCAAAATCAGTAACTGTGTGGAAGCGTATCGGAATATCAAGGAAGGGCAATTGTACCGTAACGTGGATGCTGAGACGGATCTCGTGGATATCGAGGAGATCCGCTACATACCGGATCTTTATTTTCCATTGGAGCGAATCGAGAAGCTCAGCAATTGTATGATCAGTGGCAAGGTGGATGAAGGGCTGCAGATTGTGAATGAGATTATGACCAAGAACGTATCACTTCAGATCCATCACCATCAACTGGTGCATATTGCGAAGAGCATGTTCTTCTTCGTCGTGAAGCAGGTGGATGCGTCACTGACAGAACGGGATACCTTGTTCCGGCTGGAGAGCGATTTCATGCGTAAGGTGGATCAGGCGTTTACGTATAAAGAGATTCAGGATGCCTTAGTTGAAGTCATTCGCGTAACGGCGAACATGCGGAGCCATGACCCGCGAAGCAAGTTGAATCCTGCATTCATCTCCCAGTATATTGAGCTTCATTACATGGAAAATTTGTATTTGGATCATATGGCAGAGGTACTCGATACGAGCTCGAAGTATTTCTCGAACTATTTCAAGAAGACGTTTGGCGTAAATTATGTGGAATATCTGAATAAAGTGAGGTTATCGCATGCCCGTGAATATTTACGCCATACGGATCTAAGTATTGCCGAGATTGGTGAGAAGACCGGGTATTCGAACGCATCGACATTCACGACGACATTCAAGAAGTACAGCGGCGTCTCGCCGAGTGAATATCGGAAAGCACAGGACAATAAATCATGAGATTCGATAAGGAGGTTTACAATGAAGGCGGTTGCTACCATTCACGGACAAGTCATAGTTGATCAAGTGGATCAACCGGAGGTTACGCCATCCGGTCATGTACGCATTCGGACCGAGTATTCGGCGGTTAGCCCGGGAACGGAAATGATATTCATACGTCAGGCTTCCGGGCGGAAGGTCGTCATGGGCTATAGTGCGGTCGGCATCGTAGAACAGGTCGGCGAACACGTACAGGGAATAGCAGTCGGTCAACGAGTAGCCTGCTACGGTGCACCTTATGTGCGACACGCGGAGTTTCTGAACGTGCCATCGAATCTGACGGCTGTCGTTCCGGATCATGTAGATCCGCAGGAAGCGGCGTTTGCAGGCCTCGGTGCCATCGCCATTCATGCTCTGCGGGTCGCGGATTTAAGGTTTGGAGAGTCGGCTGTGGTGGTTGGCCTTGGTATACTCGGTCAATTGATCGCGCAGATTGCCAATGCGGCGGCGTATCCGGTGGCGGGTTACGATCTGAATGCGGTACGAGCAGCAGGAATGAGAGGTTATATCGCGCATGCATATCATAATCAAGAACAACTGGAGGAGCACATTCAATTAATGACCAGGGGACATGGCGTCGATAGCGTCATCTTGTGCGCAAGCGGACCGGGCGAGGAGCTAATCAACGCCTCCATGCGCTGGATCCGGGATCGGGGAAAGATCGTCATCGTTGGCGATTTGGCCACAACCTATTCCAGGAATGCGATGTTTGGCAAAGAAGCGCAGGTGTTGATCTCACGTGCCGGAGGGCCGGGTCGTTACGATACGAGTTACGAATTGGAGAATACCGATTATCCGATCGGATTCGTCCGGTGGACGGAGGGGCGCAATATGGCCGAGTATATTCGCTTGCTTGCGGAAGGTAGGATAGCGGTAAAATCGCTGATCTCACACGTTGTCCCGGTGGATCAGGCGAGCACGGCCTATGCGCGTTACGGCCCAGGGTCATCAACGCTGGGCACCGTCTTTAAGTATGCATGAGTCCATAATGGTCTTTCCCGGCGGTAGTAGCGGGAAAGACCATTTTTTTTCTATGAAAATAGCACGTGAGGCTTATCATGGATTTACAATAATATACAAATATAATATAATTGTACTGCATATGAATATTTATCTTATTATATGTAAGCGTTATCATATGGAAGGTGGTGGTGCTGTTTAAGTGCCGGAATGATGTCGGCTGCTGTCGAGAGATGAAGATGACAACATTAATCATTAGAGGAGAGATGTTAATGAACGTATTTCGAAAATCCGTAATTCGCAAAACAGCGATGTGGGTGTGTGCCCTTCTGCTCGTTTTGCCTGCCGGACTTTCCATGGCCGCCAACAAACCATTCCCGCAGCATACGACATACACCAGCGGCTCGATTAAACCTAATAATGTAACACAATCGGCGATGGACAATGCGGTAACGAGTAAATGGAATAGTTGGAAAGGCTCTTTCCTCAAACCAGCCGCAACGGGGCAATATTATGTGAAATATAATTCCGCTGGAGAGACCGTATCGGAAGCTCACGGCTATGGTATGATCTTTACGGTGCTGATGGCGGGTTATGACAGTAATGCTCGGACCTATTTTGACGGGCTTTATCGATACTACCAAGCGCATCCAAGCAATAATAATCCGTATTTGATGGCTTGGAAACAGAATAGCAGCTTCCAGAATATCGAAGGTGCCAATTCGGCAACCGATGGTGATATGGACATAGCTTATGCACTCCTGCTTGCGGACAGGCAGTGGGGAAGCAGTGGATCGATCAATTATTTGCAAGCGGCCAAGAATATCATTAATGCGATTATGAGCAATGACGTCAATCAATCCCAATGGACGCTTCGGCTCGGGGACTGGGCTACCAGCGGCAACTACAATACCGCGACACGGCCATCGGATTTCATGATGAATCATCTGAAAGCGTTCAAAGCCGCTACAGGCGACACACGCTGGGATAATGTTATCAACAAGACGTACACAATCATTAATTCGATTTATAACGGCTACAGTTCGAACACTGGATTTCTGCCAGACTTCGTGGTGCTATCGGGCAGCAATTACCAGCCTGCGGGACCAGGGTTCCTGGAAGGGGCTTATGACGGGCAGTATTACTATAATTCCTCTCGGACACCGTGGCGGATTGGAACAGACTATCTCTTGACCGGTGATAACCGTGCACTGAATCAATTGAACAAGATGAATACCTTCATCAAGTCGGCCACAAGCAGCAATCCGGCTAATGTGAAGGCGGGTTATAACTTGAACGGTACGGCGCTGGTGACATACAACAGCGGTGCGTTCTATGCCCCATTCGGCGTAAGTGCTATGACGTCGTCCAGCCATCAGAGCTGGCTCAATTCCGTGTGGACATACACGGTGAATGCATCGGCGGAAGGTTATTACGAGGAGAGCATCAAGCTGTTCTCGCTGATCGTAATGTCGGGTAACTGGTGGACTTATTAATTTCTATCTGATGGCTCTTCGAATCAGATCGTGTGTCAAATAAAGCCACAGCGGTGCTCAGGATGTTATTCCTGCGCCGTTATGGCTTTTTTTCGTTAGCCGCTTTCTTGAGCAAATTATGATAAGGTGTTGCAGCATGGTGCGAAAGAATCGAAGCTTGGCTAAGGGGGGAGGATCGGGGTTATGACACCTTAACAAATTTCAACGATGGATAAGCTTATTCATAAAGCGTGGTCAATCGACTTATTGGCCGCGTTGGAAACCTGAGAGGAGAAGAAGACGATGTATTATTATGGTTATCGATTTTCTGATAAGAACGTGCTTACGTTAGAAAGTATAAAAATGGTGCAGATGATAGCGATTTGAATTAATTGTTATTAAGATTAAAGGTAGTATTGTAGAATAAGGGTCGGAAAAATTTGAAACCGAACGACTTTTATTGCGTATTCCTCAGATTGGCGATGGAGCCATGATTAATGAGGCAATAAAAGATTCTTATGAATTTTTGGATAAGTGGATTCACCCAATTCCAAAAACCGAAGAGACTGAAGCCAATGCTCGTAAGCTTCGATCGAATTTCTTTTTGCGTGAAGCATTAACTTTTAAATAGGCCGTTTATAAGAACTCTAGCAGTCGGTCGATTATAGATTATAAAACTAGCAGATTAATTTAACTTTTAGATTCATTACAAAGGCTTTCTTCCATGAAGTGTAGAACTTATTATGGGAGGAAGCTTTTTTGTGTGTGACTTGCTTCATAGCATATTTTTTCTTGCTCCAATAATAAACATTCCCTACCGGAATGTCGATGATGAGTATATATAGAATACGTTCTAGTCGTTGTTTGTTGTGGTCTATATTTGGGGGTGAACAAATTGGGCGATCGGGGGCTGGATTACAGGCGGATTGGCCTGGTCATGGTGCTGTGTGTAGGGTTATTGATGTTGACGGCAGCTTGTACGGTGGCGGAGTTGCCGGCGGAGGACGCGCGCCAATCGGTGTCCAACAAGACTCGGGGGAGTCAAAATCAGGGTCTGTGATCATGGCGAATGATGCTGTGCAAAAAGCAGGCGAGGAGAGGAACGAGAGCAACACCCAGAACTTGGAGAGAGAGATCTTCGAAGTGGACTTAAGCAAAATCGAGCGTACGGCGATTGAAACGGTGATCCTCATGTACGAAGCTCTCCAGGCCAAGGACAAGGAGAGCTACTTCCAGCATGCTGACATTCCGAGTATGCGGATATCTCCGGCTAAATTGGAGGTTATGATGATCGAAGCGGGCCGGCGAGAACTTCGGCCGGAACGGTTCATGCTATTGGATCGATCGGTACTGGATCCGGAGAAGCTGTCATTGTTGGCTTTGACTTATGGCAGCCAAGCAGAAGTCGTATTGGAGGAGCTAAGCCATGGCGATCGGCATCTATGGTTCGTTAATGAATTTCCGGACGGACCGAGGGTTGTCGATCAGAATACGATCTATCCGGGTGCCTATGAGCTCGGTAGGGACGCGGGTCTCGAAGAGTTGATCAATGTCGGGATTGAGCAAGCGGCAGAGAATCGCCGGTTCCTGGCGGTTAAGTCGAAGAAACCGATCATGACTCCAATGCAGACGGTCTCCATGCTGTATCAGGCGGCACAAGATGGCGATGAATCGACTTTCTATCAGCTCTCCGGTGGGGATGAGGGGTATTTCGCTGGCAGGTACGCACAGGATATGGTGGAATTCTCGGAGTGGATGAAGGCATTCGAAAGCGTGCAGCGCTTCCCGATGGAAGACATACCGCGCGCCAAGCTCGCAGGCGCCTATCGGGCAGATTACAATGAGCGTTTCGGTTCCGAGTGGCAAGTGGTGGTAGCCTGGGACCCGCGCGAAGAGAGCGGGTACATGGGAACATCCTGGATTATGGCGCCAGGCATGGACGGTATCCGTTATGTGGTGAAGCAGGCATTGACAGCCGATCTGAAGTCGTTCCTCAGCGATGAATACATACGTGTTCCGCAGATGATAACAACGAGTAGCAGCACAGGCACCAGTTCAGCGATAACAAAAGCGCGCATCCGGAATAAATTCCTGCTGCGTGCTTTTGTTATTGCGGAGCCCTTACGGCTGCAGATTCTTGATGGTATCCAGCGTTTCGTTGATCTTGTCCACGGTCTGGACGATGTTTGAATTCTGGATGTCGGTCACTCCGTTCTGAATCTGATCCATGTAACCGTTAATGTCCGTTAACAACGTATCGTTTAACCCGACCAACTGCTCATGGATGGAGTCGGCGAAAGCGGGGGCATCGATCCCGTTAAAGTCGGCGATCCGCTGCTTCATCTCTTCCAGCTCCTTATTCAGCGCCTCTGTGGCTTCGGCGCTTTTAGCTGCCTGCTTCGCCAGTTCAGGTATGGAGCTCGCGAATTGCGAGGTTTCATTAATGAAGGTTCCGGCTTCTTGTGTATAGTCAAGGGACTGGTTGACGCTATCCAATAGGGAACATCCGGAGAGCGTAATCAGCATCATTGGGATCACTAGCCATTTTTTCATGGGGGTCATCCTCCTGTTCAGCATTCGTTTGTCCTTTTCCTACGCATGAGCGAGAAAAAGGTTTTGTTTTTTTGCGGGGAGTCGTTGGAAAAGGAGAGCTCGACGAAAACGAGCAGGCAGGGGAGCGCGCGTTCCGCTACTTTAATAATGGCTGCCTTGGATCAAGCGGATAAGGTGAATGAAGCCTTCCACCATGCGCGCAAACATGCTTTTTCCGCCAGTGGTTCCCGTTTCTCCTTGTTCGGTCTCCTCCCCGGTGCTCCCCGGCTTCGCGCCTTCGCCGAGCGAAGCAACGTCCACGCCGGCAACAGGCCCGGTGTTCCCGCACAGATGGGCCTTGGGCTTATGGATGTCATCGGCGTCGGCAAAGACAACGTATTCTTTGCCCTTCTCGAACGTATCCCAGCCGTTGGAGTAAATGTCGATACGCTGCAGCTTCGAGTCGCCCTTCCACCATTCCGTAACTTCGAACGTATAATAGAATTTATCGACCAGGCGATGATCCTGCGTGGAGACCAAGGTTCCGCGGAATACGATGTCTGAGTCCGCAACTTCCTCCGTGACAGCCCGGGGTGGCGCGCAAGACAGGGCGTGTACCGGCTCGCTGCCCCAGCCAAGCCATGCCTGCCCGAGCAGCATCAGGCTGAGCAGGGCGAGTATTCCTGTTCTCTTCATGATATCCCTCCACCTTAACAGTAAAATTTATGTAATAGACGATAGGGGGAGGCGGATTGTTGCAAACGGAACCAAATACCCGGGAACCGCAGGCTCCCGGGGGATGGACTTCAACCATGATGAATAGATTTTGGCTAGATCTGCCTTGCCTCGAGTCGCCTGGCGATGATCGACAGCGTGTAATTCAAGGTGAAATACTAGAAGCCATTCATCAAGCGATTGGTCTGGGAATTATGAAGGGTGATGAATCTGGCTATATTCGACCGCGGGCAGTCACTTCACGAGCAGAAATGGTCGTCATGCTTTCCCGTATCCTGCAGCTACAGAACGGAAACTAAGATTTTTTGAATGAAACGATGCACATGCGAATTTAATAAGAGTAATTAAATCAGGCAAGCTGGGAGTTTCCCCCCAATCTCTATTTTTTGTGTAATAACCATTAATTAGATGGGGAGACACTCCTTTTTTTGCGCTTAAATAGCCTTTTTCTTGTCTTCTAAAACTTTAGTATGATTACTAATTCTAAAAACTATAATACTATCTTGAAGTAGTAGGAGTTTGCTAATAGTGGCACAAGAATACTGCTTCTATGTATCTCTATTGTTGCTGTTCTGTTTTTATCGCTTGGAAGGGGAGAGGCTGCCTTCGTTGATCCCCTTGATTAATTCACAACAGGTACTCCAGATGGGCACGGAGGATCAAATAATATCGGACAAAGCTTTGTAGCTGGAAAGACGGGGTACATGTACGATCTGGAATTACATATGCTCGCCGTACCACCTCCTATTGTTACTGTAACCATTGAAATTCTTGAGGGTCAAACGATGACAGGAAACGTGTTAGGGACTGGAAGCTTCAGTAGTAGTATCCGTACCCGGACTCCCAGGAGGTTGGGTGCCAGTAACATTTACAGATGGCGTTTACTTGCAAGCTGGGAATACGTATACAATTAAAATGACGACATCAAGCCAGACTGGTCAGGTACAATGGCAATTGCTTGATCAAGGCGCTTATGCCAACGGAACCCAGTTTTATGAAGGTTTATGGGGAGATCTTGCGTTTGATTTTTTCTTCAGAACGTATGTCGCCGATGAGCAAAGGCAATACGCGACGGAGTTGGTAGTAAGTTCACTATCAGGCAACTATGGGGACACCGTCCAACTGAATGCGGATTTAACTATTTTTTTCTATATAACTTTAGTTAGATTACAAATCCATATAACTATAGCTATAATATCTAAAATAAAATGCTACGGAGCTGAACTTGAAGAGAAAAAGAGGGAGAAGAAAGGAAGAAACATCTATGATCGGAAAAAGTTTTATAAACTCAAATGGAAGGCGTAAGGAGTATAAGAAAGTTGGAGGGCTGCTGTTTTTTTGTGTGATAATTGCTGCTGTTATGTTTTTGTCACTTGAGGGAGGGGAAGCGGCCTCAGTTGACCCACTCGATCAATTCACGCCAGACAATCCGAATACCCATGGCGGGTCTCATGATGTGGGTCAAAGCTTTACTGCTGGGCTAACAGGCTATATGTACGATCTTGAATTAATTATGCTCAATGAATCAGCTCCTTTGGTTACGGTGACAGTTGAAATTCTGGAAGGGCAGACGATGACAGGCAATGTGTTGGGTACGGTGAGCTTTCAGAGCAGTGCCGTTGTTCATAGGATTCCGGGGGGATGGGTTCCCATAAGATTTACGGAAGGCGTTTATCTGGAAGCAGGAGAAACGTACACGATTAAAATGACAACGTCGCTTCAGACTCAACAGCTGCAATGGAGCATGTTTTCGTCGGATGTGTACAGTGGAGGGGGGCCATACTATCTTGGTCACTGGAATCATCCCTCATCGGATTATGGATTCCGAACATATGTCGCAGCTGAACAGCGCGATTATTCAACGACTTTGTCTGTTCCAGTGGTGTCAGGGATCTATGGAGATGCTGTCCAATTGAAGGCTGAGTTGACAGCTGGGGGAATAGCGCTGCCTTCGCAGATGGTATCCTTTGAGATTAACGGGGTGTCTGCTGGGTCTGCGCAGACGAACGAGCACGGAAGTGCAGTAATTAACTATGCGTTTATGGTTCCAGGTAGTTATACGATAACGGCATCCTATGCGGGAGACAGTCCTTATCAGTCGAGCAGTGGGACGGGTACATTAAACGTGGATAGGAGACCGTTAACGGTAACAGCTAATGATGTGGGGATGCAATATGGCAGCCAGATTCCAACTATGACTGCCTCCTTCTCGGGACTAGCGTCTTGGGATACGGCTACTTCTGTTGGAGTACCATCATTCTCAATAAACGCAACTTCGGGAAGTAACGTTGGGCAGTATACTATTACACCATCTGGCGTGACATCGGGGTACTATACAGTAACGTATGTTCCAGGAATTTTGACGATTGAGGAGGCTCCGCTTAGTGTTACGGTAGATAACGTAACCCGATTTTACGGAGCAAGTAACCCAACGTTTGTTGGTACGGTAACGGGTGCGCGAGCTCAAGATGGGATTACCGTGGCCTATGCAACAACAGCGGATGAAATGAGCGAAGTCGGAACATATCCAATTAATGCGTCACTGAATGATCCGAACGGTAGGCTGGGGAATTATGATGTTACGACAACATCTGGAACACTGACGGTTGATCAAGCTCCTTTGACTGTGACGCCAGACTCATTTGCACGCTGGGAGAATTACGACAACCCCGTGCTAACAGGATCTATAGCTGGTGTCATCGGTACAGATGATATTACGGCACTCTATGAGACCATCGCCGTGAGGAGCAGTGCAGTGGGAACGTATACCATTGATACCGAAATTAACGATCCACAAGACAGAATTGGAAACTATGATGTTACAGTTGTACCTGCGGAGCTTGTTGTGTATGCCGCTCCATTGCCCATCTTGTCGGGCGGGGATACGGACCAGAGTGTCACGGGTGATGTTGGATTGCCGATGACAGACGGAGGAGGAAGACCGATTGTGTGGACTTCCTCAGATAACGATTTGCTTGATTCGGCAACTGGTAGCGTACAGCGACCATCCTATTTGGAGGGAGACGCAGAGATCACGCTTCAGGCCAGAGTTACGGCAAATGGAGAGGTGTACGAGGTATTCTACGATTTGACTATACTTGCGGAGGATATGACAGACGAGGAAGCTGTGGCGATCGATGCTCAGGATGTAGAAATCGGTTATACACCGGGAGACGATGCCGCACAGGTACGTGGTACTGTTACGCTACCTACTAGCGGAGCCAATGGGTCGACAATAGCGTGGACATCTTCACTCCCAACTGTGATTGACCCAGATACCGGAGCTGTTCGTAGACCCTCTTTCTTCACAGGCGATCAATCTGTCACGCTAGAGGCTACGATATCCAAGGGAACAGCAACCCAGACGCTGACGTTCCAACTCACAGTTATACGTACGAATAATATGGGGGGCGGAGGCCATGGAGGAACAGGAAATATTGATGGAACAGGAAATATTGATGGAACAGAACCTGTGCCACCTAAACCAGGGCTTTATGTTGAAATTGAAACGCCACAAGGAAAAAAGAGAATTGAACTCTCCCGTGCTGATGGGGCTAAGGGGATAATACGAATCGCTACGGACGAAGCGGTTGGAGAATTCACGCTTCACGGTGAGGTGATCCAGCGACTCAAAGCGTTAAATGCGGACATGGTGCTTACCTTTGCTACATCGTTGAAGGAAATAGATTTCCCACTGGCCGAATGGGGGAGCACGAAAGAAGACAGTGCTCTTGCGATAAGGATTAGTAATGAAAAAGAAGATTCGAGAATTGCTTCTGTCATTAGTGAGCTGGAGGCTCAGGTCCTTGCCGGTCCAATTCGATTTGAGGCAAAAGAGCTTAGTAGAAACGAGCAGCAGGTAGGGCTTAGTCCGTTCTCACAAAATGTTGAACGACGCATATCGTTAGGGAATGTGTCCGTATCCGAAACATCTACCGTTGTATGGTGGGATGAGGAGCGATATGAGCTGAGGTATGTTCCTGCACGTTTTTCGACGGAGAACGGAGAGTCTGTGGCGATTGTACAGAGCAAAGGCACAGGTCTTTACTTCGTCATCGACCGAAAGGTGAGCTTTGATGACATGCAAGGTCACTGGGGAAGAAAAGAAGCGGAAAGGCTTGCTTCTAAATTAATCGTGCAGGGGCGTGGAGCGAATCAGTTTGATCCGAAAGGTACACTTACACGTGCTGAGACGGCTGCCTTATTGACTAGGGCTCTCGGTATGTTATCTTCGGGAACAGGTTCAAGCTTTACTGATGTTCAGGCCCAATGGTACGCGGCAGATGTTGTTGCCGCAGCACAGAGTGGTCTAATTACAGGCTATAGTGATGGAACGTTCCGACCTAGTGAGTCCATTACTCGACAGGAGCTGGCGGTTATGATGACAAGAGCCCTCGCTCTTGGAGAGGGAGAGGGTGACCGTCAACAGTCTCAGGCAGGTCAATGGCAGCCAGTGGATGCAGATCATGTATCCCCTTGGGCAGTAGAAGCCATTCATCAAGCGATTGGTCTGGGAATTATGAAGGGTGACGAATCTGGCTATATTCGACCGCGGGCAGTCACTTCACGAGCAGAAATGGTCGTGATGCTTTCCCGCATGTTGCAAGTACTGAACGGAATTTAATAGATTTATGAATGAAAATGCGTAAATGCAAGGGTTCATAGCCCAGCGGTTACGCTTTTTCTTTTTTTATACTAAAGCTCGCCCAGATCGTCTGCCTGAAACCGGCCATGTACTGGTTCCATTTATGTAATAGACGGTAGGGGGAGGCGGATTGTTGCAAACGGAACCAAATACCCGGGAACCGCAGGCTCCCGGGGGATGGACTTCAACCATGGTGAATAGATTTTGGCTAGATCTGCCTTGCCTCGAGTCGCCTGGCGATGATCGACAGCGTGTAATTCAAGGTGAAATACAGGGCCGAAGCGAGGATGAGTGCAGGGATGACAAAGTTATGGTTGGAGCCGCTGAGAATTTTAACGTGCCGCATCAACTCAGGTAATGCAATGATAATGGCAAGCGAAGTATCCTTAATTAAGGAAATGAATTGGCTTACCATCGGTGGTGACATTCTGCGCAAGGCAAGCGGGAGTATGACGTGGCGCAGCGTCTGCATATAACTAAGTCCCGAAGCTCTTGCCGCTTCGATCTGCCCCTTATCGACAGACACGAGGCCGCTGCGAACAATCTCAGAGATCATAGCCCCTTCAAATAAAGTTAATCCGAGCACGGCTGCCCAGAACACCGGAAGGCGTATGCCTGTCTGTGGCAGTATAATTCCGATGAAGAAGATGATCAGCAGCAGCGGCAGGCAGCGAATTAGGTCGATCAATACGGCTAACACGCGTGACAGAACCCGGATCTTGGCATACCTCACCGTACCCAGCACGGTCCCGAGAATGAAGCTGAATACAATGGACAAGCCGGCAACCTGGAGGGTGATCCAAAACCCTGTGAGCAGGTACCGCAGATTCGGCCAGGTGTATGTACCGACAAAATCCATTTCATATCACCTCCTTATCATAAACGGTTCGCTGGCTCAATTGCTTCTGGCGAATCGACGTTCCATATACTGGACGGCAAGGCTGAGTGGAACGGTCAGCACGAGATAGAACGCAGCTACGAGCGTATAGACCGGTAGCCCTTTGAAGGTACTAAGATTGATAAGATCGGCATAATACATCAAGTCGAGTCCGGCGATGACGCCCAGGACGGAAGAGTTCTTGACCAGATTGAGCATTTGGTTTCCGATCGCTGGCAATACGACTTTGATGGCTTGGGGCAGCACGATATAGCGCATGTTCTGGATATAGCTGAGTCCGGATGAACGGGCGGCCTCCGATTGCCCCGAAGGGACAGCTTGCAGGCCAGCCCGAATGGCTTCGGCAATGAAAGCAGCTGTGTAGAACGTCAGGCCTAGCGTACCTGCCGGAAATGGCTCAATCGGGAAACCGAGCGCCGGGAGTCCGAGGAAAAAGAAAAATACGACCATTAAAACAGGGATATTGCGAATGAATTCGACATAGACCGTGCCTAGTGCTTGCAGGATGCGTATCGGAGCGATACGCATAATGGCAATGAGCGTGCCGAAGGCGAGACTTCCGATAAGACCCAGAAAGCTCGCCCAGATCGTTTGCCTGAAACCGGCCATGTATTGGTCCCAGTGGTCGAACAAGATGCTAAAATCCCATATATTTAAATGCAAGGTGGTTCACCTCCTCTGTACGGCCGTCACGGGAAAGGACCCGCTCGCTGCCAGCGAGCGGATGATTGAAGGCAAGCTCCAGTTCCATCAAGCCATTGCATGAAGCGTGGCCGTACCGTCCAAGCCAGATTACATTACTCCGGTTTGATGCCCATCCACTGCTCATACAGCTGCTCGTATTCCCCGCTGTCCTTCATCTCCTGCAACAGCTCGTTGACGGTCTTCACGAAATCCTCGTTGCCTTTCTTGATGGCCATGCCGTAGGCTCATCCGTAAAGTTGCCGCCTACGAGCTCATATCCAGGATCCTGCTGCTGCATGCCGAGCAGAATGGCGTTGTCCGTTGTTAGTGCATCGCCTTGGCCGGCTCGGAGCGCCGTAAAGGCATCCTGGTAGTTCTCGAATTCAAGGATAACGGCATCCGGCGCTTTCTCGCGAATGTTCTGTGCAGACGTCGAGCCTTTCACCGTGAGCACCTTCGTATCTTTATTCAGGCTCTCGAGCCCCGTGATCGAGCTGCCTTTCTTCACCAGCAGGGATTGGCCGGCTTCGAAGTACACATCGCTGAAATCGACTTGTTCTTTCCGTTCTTCCGTAATGGTCATCGTAGCGATGATAATATCGATATCGCCATTCCTTAGCATGTCGATTCGGGTCTTGGAAGTGACTTCTTTCAATTCGACTTTCGTCTCATCTCCGAGAATTTTCTTGGCGAGTGCTTTGGCGATATCGATATCGAAACCCTCCACGTTCCCGGTGGCTGGGTCCTGGAGGCCGAATAGCTTCGTATCGTATTTCACGCCTGCCACGACCTTACCTCGTTTCTTGATGGCATCCAGCGTGCTGGTGTCGCTCGAGCCTCCACAACCCGCCGCGACAAGCATGATCATCAGCGCCAGTATAGCTGACCCCCACCGAAATGTTCTGGATAAACGTTTACTCATGTTTAAGATCCCCCTTAACAAAATATGGTCTGCTCCATTATCGTTAGTGATGAAGAAGCCGACTGAGAAATACGCGTGCACGTTCTTCGCGAGGTTGGTTGAAGAAATCCGCAGACGCTGTATCCTCGACAATACGGCCCTCGTCCATGAAGATAATGCGGTCGGCGACTTCCCTCGCGAAGCCCATCTCATGGGTAACGATGACCATCGTCATGCCTTGATGGGCAAGCGAACGCATCACGTCCAGTACCTCGCCGATCATCTCCGGATCAAGAGCTGAGGTCGGCTCATCAAAGAGCATGATTTTCGGATTCATCGTTAAGGCGCGGGCGATGGCTACCCGCTGCTGTTGTCCGCCTGACAACTGGGAGGGGTAGCTGTCCGCTTTATCGGCAATGCCGACACGACGGAGATAGACATTCGCCTGCTCGGTTGCCTGCTCTTTGCTCAGCCCGAGTACCTTCATCGGAGCGAGTGTGATGTTATCGATCACTTTTTTGTGTGGGTAGAGATTGAAATGCTGGAATACCATGCCGATATCCTGACGGAACCGATTCAGGTTCAACTTGCGATCATGAACATGGCTCCCATTGACGATGAGCTCACCGTCGCTAATCCCCTCAAGTCGATTCATGCAGCGAAGCAGCGTACTTTTCCCGGAGCCGGAAGGTCCGACCACGACGACAACCTCACCTTGTGCGATGGTCAAGTCGATTTCTTTCAGAACGTGGAAGGTTCCGAAGAATTTGTGGACACGCTTGAATTCAATCAGTGGATATCCCCTCCTATTGGTTTGGTATGGGATGAGAGAATGACATGTAAGCTTTTGTCCATCTTTGGTGCCAGGCCCTTTAACACTGGTATGGTAACAGGAGCTTGTTCCATTCCACTTTCGGGAAAATTTGTATCAATATTATGAAAAGTGGTCTATAATTGGGGTGAAAGAAGGGGGAAGCATGAAATCACGTGGGGCAATAACTGAAATCGACCTGGTTCGCGGATTTGCAATGATGGGCGTGCTGATGGTGCATGCGACTTCATTCGCTACCGTTCGAATGCGCGGGGACGATTTTTTTGGGTTGTATAACTTTTTGAACATTTTCTCGAAGGTCGGAACAACGACTTTCATATTCCTGAGCAGCTTTGTGCTGTTCTATAACTATTATCATCGTACGTTTGGACGCAGCGATCTCGCGCGTTTTTTCCAGAAACGGATGATGTATATTGTGGTGCCGTATCTGGTAT
This sequence comes from Paenibacillus sp. JCM 10914, assembly GCF_001315105.1. Classification (GTDB taxonomy): domain Bacteria; phylum Bacillota; class Bacilli; order Paenibacillales; family Paenibacillaceae; genus Paenibacillus_AQ. The sequence continues at coordinate 239,522 of NZ_BAZR01000005.1, forward strand.
TCTCGGTTATCTTTTTCACAGTGGCTTGGTATCATCGCGGGGGAGTGACCGATATCACGGCGATGCTCCAGAGCTTTTGGCCGAAGCTGGCGACGGGAAAGGCGTACACGCACCTGTATTTTATTTTCATCAATATCCAGTTCTATCTGCTATTTCCGCTGGTGCTGCTGCTTCTCAAGCGTTATCGATGGCTGGCTGCTTCCAGCGTGTTGATTGGGATCGTGCTGCAATGGATATTCTATATCGGCAATGATGCTTGGTGGCACGTAGTTAATCGCAATAGCTGGTCGTTCTCCTACCTATCCTATTATTTTCTCGGGGCCTGGCTGGGGATTTACTATGAGCGAGTAAGATCGTGGTTGACGGATGCCGGTTCAGGCTTCGGTCGCAGGTTGGGCTGGATGCTGTTATGGGGCGTATGGCTTGGTGCGGCTCTCGTGCATATTGGTCTAAGATACAATCAGCGCCTGTTTGGCGTGGAATACCATCCTCTGTTGTATGATGCCTTTTGGAACGTGCACACATTGACTACCACACTTGTTATGATGCAAGTGGCGTTTCGCTTTGGCGGATCACGTGTTTGGTGGCTCCGCGGCTTCCGTAGGCTCGGAGTGTACTCTTTTGGTATTTATCTTGTGCATCCGCTCGTACTGCTCGTCTATCGCGAATTTCCGCTGCGTACGGACCATTCCTGGCTGCAACTGCTCTGGTATGCGGGCGGATTGGGAAGTGCGATTCTCGTGTCGTACCTTGTCGTATATAGCATCAGTCGGCTTGGGGGCTGGACCTGGATCCTGTTCGGCAAATTGCCAGGAAGACTCAGTACTGGTAAGGAGCCGGTGCAGCAGGTGAGCGGGAAGACCTCGGTATCCGAGACGACATCGTAAAAAAAGAATAGGATGATAAGCCATGGCTGTGCTAAGAATGAAAATTCTTGCATCACCATGGCTTTGATTTTGCTTAGCCATCGATCCCGAGGATTGCTCTTTTTCTCTGCTTCCACGGGAGTTTAACGGGAGGGGTTCGTATTCGGATGGTCTCCTCAATGATCAGAGTCAAATTTCAGATAAGGTGCTCTTTTTTTCGGAAACCGGAGTGATCGACGGGATCTCGTGCTATATTTTATTGGGATAGGAGATGGAAGCAGGCTGAGATTCCAAGGTGAGGAGATGAGAAGATGAGTGACAATTCAAACAATCTAGTAAGCGGTTTCATTAAGGCAGACGGCAAGCGGCTTGTGAACGGGGATGGACAAGATATATTACTACAAGGCGTAGGTCTTGGTAGCTGGTTGTTGCCGGAGGGATATATGTGGAAGATGCCGGAGCAAGGAGACCGGCCAAGGCGCATAGAAGCGATGGTGCGGAGTTTGATCGGCGAAGAGAAGGCAGCCGCTTTCTGGGAAACTTATTATGAGCGCTATATCGCCGAAGAAGATATCCGGCAGATCGCCAAGGAAGGGTACAACTCGATTCGGGTACCGATCAATGCCCGTTTTATTATGGCTGAAGGACAGCAGCCGCCATTTGAATATCATGCCGGACATCTTGGCATGATCGATCAGGTCATTGAATGGTGCAAGACGTATTCCCTGTATGTTATTCTGGATCTGCATGGTGCCCCGGGTGGACAAACGGGTGCGAACATTGACGACTCGGAGCGGGATTTGCCGGAGCTGTTCACCGATCCGCTGAATGCAGAGCGTACCGTAGCTCTCTGGCGTATGCTGGCAGAACGGTACAAGGATGAATGGATTGTAGCAGGTTACGACCTGCTCAACGAACCGCTGCCGGACTGGTTCAGCAAGTACAATGACCGGGTCATGCCATTATATAAAGAGATTACAGCAGCGATCCGCGAGGTGGACAAGCGGCATATGATCATATTGGAAGGCGTGCACTGGTCGACGGACTGGAGCATTTTTGATCATATCATAGATGATAATGTACTGTATCAATTCCATAAATACTGGAATAACCCAGATTCGGAAAGTATTCAGAAGTATTTGGACTTCCGCGAGGAGTGGAACGTCCCGATCTTCATGGGTGAAGGCGGCGAGAATAATCCGCAATGGTATACAGGCGCCTTCCGGATGTTTGACGATCATCGTATTTCATGGAATTTCTGGACATGGAAGAAGATGAATACGCAGAATTCTCCGTTCTCGATTCGGATGCCGGATGGATGGGATCGGTTGACGGCGTATCTTCAAGGCGGGGATAAACCGGCGGCGGATGAAGCCGAAGCCATTCTGAATCAATATTTGGATAATCTGCCGCTGGCGGCGTGCGATGCATACCCGAACGTATCCCGGTCTCTGCTGCGGCAGCTGCCGCTTCAAATTCCGGCGGAGTTTTATGGCTACCAGGGAGAAAGCGTATCTTACCACATCGGTACAAAGGCCAGCCGTGACATCGGGTTCCGAGTCCATGACGGAGTCCCACTGCGAATGATCACCGGCAAGCAAGAGCAACCGAGCTATTCGCCAGAAGGCGGGAAGCCGTGGGTTGAGGATAATTTGATATGTGTGCAACTCCAGGAAGGGGACTGGCTCGCATATGATGCGTTGTGTCCAGCCTCCGGTACATTCCAGTTGTCTGTTCGGGCCTTGCTGCCAGAGGGTGACGCCGAGATTATGCTGCAAGTGGGTGAAAGTGAGCCGGCTGCGGTAACGTTACCCGGTAACGGGGAGTGGGAGGTTCACACACTCGCAGCCGATCTGTATCTGGAAGAAGGCCCCGTTAACCTGGTGTTTATGGTGAATCAGGGACGGCTCGAACTGGATTGGCTTGAATTTGCGTAAAACCTGTATAGGGATGATATAAAAAGGAGAAGATGGTCATGGCAGAGAATGCGGCTTTATCCGAAGAGTTGTATCAGTGGTTAAGCGGAAACGATCTGGATTCGAAACAGTATACGGCGATGCTGCTGCTAAGTACAACGGAAGACGGCTGGCCGCATACGGCGATGATCAGCGTAGGCGAGATTGTGGCGTTGGATCCTGCCCATCTGCGATTAGGGTTATGGCACGGTACCGTCACAACCGGGAATCTCCTGCGCACAGGGCGTGCAACACTGGTGGCGATTCATGAAGGAGTTGCTCATTATGTGCGAATGCGGCTCCTCGCGCTTCCTGACTTGCCTCAGGCCCTTCATCCCCGTCAGCGTTTTGCTGCGGACATCGTTCATGTTCGGGAGGATGTTGCGAAGTATGCAGATATATTGTCCGGTGTCACGGTGAGACTACACAAACCGGACGAGGTTTTGCAGCGCTGGGAGCATAGTATTCAGGAGCTTCTGAAGTGAGGCATTCGTAAGTAGAACGCGGTACGTATGCGAACTGTCAACATGGTAGCGGCAGTTCGCTTACGTATGAATATAGGTTTGGATCGCATGCGAGAAGTGCTTATTAAAATGTATGGAATCTTTTTCTTAGGTATTTGCTATCGCGGCTCATTTGTGTTAAGATATGAATATCGAATACGACCTGAATTCACATATTGTAGAGGGTTGTCATTTCTGGTAACCTTGTGCAATATGTGAATTTTTTTATTCCGATTGCGAAGAAAAAAGGTCATGTAAATATATATCAAGGAGGATTCCCCCATGCAAACAGGAACTGTTAAATGGTTTAATGCTGAGAAGGGCTTTGGTTTCATCGAAGTTGAAGGCGGTAACGATGTATTCGTTCACTTCAGCGCGATCCAAGGCGACGGCTTCAAGACGCTTGACGAAGGCCAACGCGTAGAGTTCAACATCGTTGAAGGAAACCGTGGACCACAAGCTGAGAACGTTGTAAAGCTGTAAGTACAACTGAAGACTGCCCTTAATGTGTGACATTAAGGGCAGTCTTCTTTTATAAGGCGGTTCTATTCTATGACAAGAACTAAGGAGGAACGTTCATGTATTCGCGTAAAAACTCTATGGAGAGTATTCCTGAAGAAATAACGGAAGTCTGGGCATGCACGACGGAAGACTGCAAAGGGTGGATGCGGGACGATTTTGCGTTCGACACGGAGCCAGTATGCCATTTGTGTCATTCCCCTATGGTCAAGGAATCCAGAACTCTGCCCCAGCTTGTCAACACCAACAAACAGCAGAAATCGCTAAGCAAGGGAATTCAGATTGAGCGAAAATAGCAGCTAATACCTAGAGAAAGCGCTGGGACTACACGCCATTTGATTGATACTTGATACTAACCCAACTGGATTTATTGTTTATTTATAAATCCCTCCTATTCGTGTTTCAGGATGAGGAGATTGGTTAGATATACAGTGTACCCTGACATCAAGAGTCAGATTTTCTTGTCCAGGGGCCAAAATTCAAAGGAGTGAAATGCATTGAACACGCAAACCGAGGTACTGAAGCGCAACATCGACAACATGATTATCCAGGACAACCAAGAGGGACTGAATGATCAGGAGAAGTTCATCATGCAGAAGCTGATGCGCGAGAAATATCAACAAGAGCATGAAAGTAAACAGGAACAGCGTGAGCAAGACAAGGAAGAATAAGACGGTAACCGTTTCATATAAGTATCACAATTGAAACGATGCCCCAGTCACGGCTTGAAGATTGAGGCAAAGACAGAAAAAGGCATGGATTGCAGCTGGATATCAGCTTGCGATTCATGCCTTTTTTTGGTTTACCCGAAAAATGAAGCCCTATAAACGAAATCTGAAACCTTACAGTTGAGGGGCGTTGTGGATACAATATTATCAGATAGCTTGTAAGGGTTTACACCATATCAGACAGGCTCAACATGGAGGTCGTGATCATGCAGAATCAGCTCAATGGTAAATCTCCCGAAACCGGCACAGCTGCGCTAAGGAAGCCTTCTGAACCTGGGAGGGGCAATAAGCTTGCCCGAGACCAATGGCTGCGAAAGTTCTATAGCCAGCGGCATCTACAGATTATGGCACTGCTCGGTGTTGTGTGGTTGTTCATCTTCCACTACATCCCGATGTACGGCGTAATCATCGCATTTAAGGAATTCAATATCGTCAAATCCATTGGAGAAGCACCCTGGGTTGGGCTGACACATTTCAAGGAGTTCTTCGCCAATGATGACTTTGCCACAGTCATGAAGAATACGCTTGGGATCAGCTTACTGAAGTTGTTTATCGGATTTCCGCTTCCGATCATATTCGCGTTATTTCTGAATGAAGTCCGTTCCGTGCGTTATAAGCGCACGATCCAGACGATTTCATACCTGCCCCATTTCTTATCTTGGGTCATTCTGGGCGGGATTCTGATGACGTTCCTGGCAGACGTGGGTGTTATCAATAAAATTTTGCTCACCCTGAATCTGATTACGGAGCCCATCACGTATTTGGCGGAGCCGCAATATTTCTGGACGATTGTCATTACGTCGGATATTTGGAAAGAGCTGGGATGGTCCGCTATCATTTATCTGGCCGCTATCGCAAGCGTCTCGCCTGAAATGTATGAGGCTTCCACGATTGACGGAGCTGGGCGTTTTCAGAAGATGTGGTATATTACGCTCCCAAGCATCAAATCGACGATCTCGATTCTGTTCATCCTGGCGATGGGCGGCATGCTCAACTCCAACTTTGACCAGATCCTGGTGCTTCGCAACACGCTGAATGAGAGTGCGAGCAATGTTATCGATATCTTCGTATACAACACGGGAATTCAGAACGGTCGCTATTCTTACGCACAAGCCGTCTCCCTGTTCAAATCCGTGATTGCCATCGTCTTGCTGTTGATCGCTAACCAGGTAACCAAAAAATTGAACGATACCTCATTATTCTAGGAGAAGGGAGCTGCAATCATGCTTAAACGCAGAACGAAAGGTGAAGCGTTCTTCGATCTATTCAACAACTTCGGCATGCTGATCGTATGCTTTCTAACCATATATCCCATCTGGTATGTACTGATCAACGCCTTCAATGACGGGCAGGATGCGATGCGAGGCGGCATTTACTGGTGGCCGCGCATATTCAGCCTTGAGAATTTCGTCGCCGTGTTCCAGAGCTCAGGCATTATGACGGCTATGGGCATCACGGTGGCCAAGACGTTAATTGGCGTGGTAGTGCATGTTCTCTTCACGGCCATGGTGGCCTATGCCTTATCACGCAAAGGATTGATCTTCGGTAAATTTTATATCTTTATGGGAACGGTCACGTTGTTCTTCGGCGGCGGATTAATCCCGACGTTTCTGCTGATCAAGGATTTGCATATGCTCGACAGCTTCCTGGTGTACATCATTCCCGCAATGTTCAGCTTTTTCGATCTCATTATCTTCATGACCTTCTTCCGCGAAATTCCCGAGGGTCTTGAGGAAGCGGCCCGGATTGATGGAGCGAACGATTGGGCGATCTTCTTCCGGGTTGTACTTCCGGTTTCAATGCCGGTTATCGCGACGATCTCCCTCTTTCATGGGGTATATCAATGGAATGATTATTTTACAGCCCTTATCTATGTCAACAATACGGATTTGCACCCGATTCAGACGTATCTGTACAGGGTTGTTGCGCAGTCCAGCTCCAATCAGATGTTGGCCCAAATTCCGAGCGGGGTGACCAAGTCGGTTACATCACAGTCGATTAAGATGGCGACCATGGTGGTTACTACCGCGCCGATCGTGTTCGTCTATCCGTTCTTGCAGCGTTATTTCGTGAAGGGCATGATGATCGGCTCGATCAAGGGTTGAGTGATGTCGCTCTATTCGCTAGGTAGTATCTCTTGTCTCTTGGGCAAGGGTTCTATATAATCATATTTCTAAATAAGAAAAGGGGTAAACACATGAGCAAGATGCTAAAGCCAAAAAGCCTGCTGTTAATGATGTTTGCATTGGTTATGGCCTTTACTACAGCATGCTCTTCCGGTGGGGATACGAAGACGTCGTCGGAGAAAGAAGCCGAGAAGCCGCCAGCTGAAGAGGCACAGCTGACACAGGATCAGCCCGGATGGCAAGTTGATACTTCACCAATTACGTTCGATTGGTACATTAACTTCGCCTGGTTCCCGAGCAAGTGGGGAGAGGATATGACATCCAAATACGTAACAGAGAAGACCGGAGTTAACGTGAATTTCATCGTTCCGGCAGGAAATGAGAACGAAAAGATGAATACGATGATTGCATCGGGTTCGTTGCCGGATTTCATTACGCTGGGCTGGTATGAAGACGCTGTCAAGAAGATGATCGAAGGTGATCTCGTACTGCCGCTGAACGAGCTGGCCGATCAATATGATCCGTATTTCTATAAGGTGACTGACCCTGCGAAGGTTTCCTGGTATACGAAGGAGAACGGTAACATTTACGGATATCCAAACGCATCCTCTTCTCCGAAGGATTACGAGAAATTCAGCGACAATATCTTGTCTAACCAGACGTTCCTGGTTCGTAAAGATATGTATGAAGCGTTAGGCGAACCCGATATGCGCACACCGGAAGGATTCCTGAAAGCGCTTGAGGATGCGAAGAAGATGTTCCCTGACGTGAACGGTCAGCCGTTGATTCCATTCGGCCTCCATGACTTCCATGATAAGGGGAATAGCTCCCTTGAAGGCTATCTGCAAAACTTCCTTGCGATTCCGCAAGACAAGGACGGTAAACTGTATGACCGCAGCACCGATCCGGAGTATATAAGATGGTTGAAAACATTGCGTCAGGCTAACGAGAACGGCTTGATGTCCAAAGACATCTTCGTGGATAAACGTCCACAGATGGAAGAGAAGATGGCGCAAGGACGTTATTTCGCGATGCTATATCAACGCAGTGACATGGCCAACCAACAAAATGCACTGTTTGCTAACGATCCGAACTCGGTCTACATTGCGGTAGACGGTATGTTTAATTCCAATCTGGATCAACCGACTCTTTCTGGGCCATCGATCTCCGGTTGGACGGTTACATTAATCTCGAAAAATGTTAAAGATAAGGCCCGTGCGATTCGCTTCCTGGACTACCTCATCTCTGAGGAAGGACAACGTGACACATTCCTGGGCATCAAGGGTGAAACTTGGGACACCATTGATGGCAAGGATCAATTCCTGCCTGAAGTGACAGAGCTTCTCCAAAGCGATCGCGGCGCGTTCGATAAGCAATATGGGGCTTCGCACACGTTCTGGATGCTGATGGACAACAACGTTACGGCCGCCTGGCAGCCACCAGCAGTTGAGCCGTTCAAACAGTTGGAAGATTGGACTCGTGGCAAAGCGATGAGCTTCTCGCAATTCGACCAACTGGATCCAGACGGCAACTCCGAAGAGGGCATTATTAACGATAAGGTTATGACAGAGTGGGGCAAGGTATTGCCGAAGCTGATTTTTGCAAAAACGGATGCCGAATTCGATACCATCTGGAATGAATATCAAGCGAAGCGCGAATCCCTCGGATTCTCGAAGGTTCATGATTTCAGACAGAAGAAATACGAGGAGCACGTGGCAAAACTGGCGGAGTTTCTGAAATAAGATGTGATCATATCTCAAGCAAGATGTGATGCCTAGCGCTCATAAGGTACTCTATTATTTGAATTTCAAATAATAGGGTGCCTTTTGACGCATCCAGCGATAATATAGGGGAGAGTAATCTTAACGGGGCCACGGGCGCTCTTTTGTATCTGCCCCTCCTCGAATATAAGCTCATTAACAGGAAGTGACCCCATTATGATGCAACGAATGGCATCGTTCATTCAATCATTTATGTATTGGTTCGAACGCAGATCGATGCAGAGTCGTCTGGTTGCGGCCTATATTGTCATACTGCTGATTCCGAGTATTATCGTTTCGAATTATTTCTTTCAACAAATCAAAGATACGTATATTAAGGATGCACTGAACCAGAACTCGTTCCTGCTGGAGATTGAGAAGCTGAATATGCTGAACCAGATTGAGGCGATTGACACCGCCGCACAATTGTCCACGAGTAGTCAGGAGATTAAAGACTATTTAATCAGTGAGGGGCTGGATGCGCCAGAATTGCTGGAATTCCGGCGAGGTCCCTTTGAGGATATCGAGGCAATTCAGACCAACAACCCTAATATAGCGCATTTACGCATTTTTACCGGCAATACCAAAACGACGGAGTTATGGCCGATCATTTTTCGCGAGGATAGAATCCGCTTCGAACCGTGGTTTGAGGAGATGAAGCAAAGCGACGACGGCGAGTTGTGGGTGTTCAGTCACAATGATCCGGATATTTTGCAGCGTTTCGCCACGGCTGCATCGGAGGATATGCCCAAAGTATCGCTGATTCGGCATGTGCAGGATAGAGATGATCACGGGCTGCTGCAAGTGGATATGCTGCTGCGACATTTTGCCCCGAAGACCTTTGCCGGCATTCGTGACGAGAGCTCCCAGATGGTCATTGTCGACCGGGAAGGAACGCTGTATATGGATCGCCGCCAATCGTTCATGGGCACGTATGATGGACTTCGTGAGGAAGTGGGGGCACAGTTCAGCCTCCTTCAGAGTCAGGCCGGAGAGGAAGCGCAAGTGATGCATGCCGAGTTCAGTGTGAATGGCGCTTCTTTCCTACTCATTTCGACCCCGGTGGAGCGGCTGCAAGCCCATGTGTTGAACGTGGTATCGCTGGAAGGTGCGCTGCATCAGGTATCCATGGCGCAGCGTCAGATTATCGCGGTGAATATCGGGCTCATCGTTCTGTTGTCTGTGATAACCTACTATCTCAATTCCATCATATTGAAGAATCTTCGCCGACTCACGGATTCGATGAAAAAAGTGCGTAAAGGGGAAGTTACGACAGGCATCGCTATTCGCGGTGGGGGAGAGGTAGGTGAACTTGCCCATCATTTCAATAAATTGATGCGTACGATTAATGAATTGATTGCGCAAGGGATTCAGAAGCAAGCGGTAACGAAGGAAGCGGAGCTGCGGACGCTGCATAGTCAGATCGATTCGCATTTCTTATATAACACGCTGGAGAATATTAAGATGCTGGCCGAGATTGAAGGGCAACGGACGATCTCGGACGCGTTGACCTCGCTTGGAGGAATGATGCGTTATAACTTCAAATGGTCCGGCGAATACGTGAAGCTGAAGGATGAGATCCGTCATATTCGTAATTATATCGATGTCATGAATATTCGCTTTGATGATCCGATTCAGCTGGAGTTGAACATTCCTGTCGAATACATGGAGCTTGAAGTGCTGAAGATGTCCTTACAGCCTATTGTCGAGAATGCTGTGAAGCACGCCTGGCCCGACTCTTCGGATCTGGAGAAGCGTGTACGGATCGATGTGACGGCATGGGAAGACGATTTGATTACCATTCATGTGACGGACAATGGGCAAGGCATGGAGTCTTATCAGCTTGGCAGGTTGAACGAGATTCTGCGGACGGCAGACACGGCGGATCTGCCGCACGGAGATTATGGGCGAGGCGGACAGCAAGTGGAAGGCATCGGTCTCCAGAATGTGCATCAACGAATCCGATTGTTCTATGGAGAGCATTACGGACTTAAGGTGAGCAGTGAGGAGGGGGAATTTACGCAGATCATGATGAAGTTCCCCAAAGTTCTGCTAACAGGAGGCGGTAATGGACATGAGAAATCTGATAATCGTAGATGATGAGAAGAATATACGAAACGGCCTTAGTATGATGATCGAACGGGAGTTTCCGAATCAGTATCAGATTCGGATGGCAGCTCAGGGCCAGGAAGCGCTGGATATGTTCCGGAAGGATCCGGCCGAGGTTGTGATTACCGATATTCGGATGCCGGTCATGGACGGCATCACGCTCATTGAATCGCTTGCCGGACTAGCGGGAACGACCGAGGTGAAACCGGTCTTGATTATCCTCAGCGGGTATGATGATTTTGAATATGCCAAAGCAGCGATCCGGTATCAGGTAAAGGAATACCTGCTCAAGCCGATTCGGCGCGACGAACTGTTTACCGCACTGCGCAAGACAGAAGAGACGCTGCAGTGGCAGGCGGACATCCACCAACGGATGGCGAGCGGCGAGACATACTTGCAGCAGTTGCAGGCTCATGCACTCAAGGAACTGCTGGAGCAGCCGCGAGATACGGCTATCGATTTAGAAGCAGCGTCAAGGGCGATCGGTTTCGAGCAATACGTTAAGCCGTTCCGAGTTGCTGCGATAAAGTATAAATATGAAGATGGCAATACGATGAATAAGGAGGAGCTCAAGCAACTCATCGATTGCGTCATGGAAACCTCAGAGGAACGAAACGGTGGCAACTGCTTCGATTCCAGTGGTCGGCTTGTACTTATTGGACGCTCCGAACGCTGGTGTGCGGATTTGGCTGAGAAGTTCAAGGAACGCGAAATGGACGGACTTTTTATCGGCATCAGTGAGGAAGGCACACGTATGGAGCATATCCGCAAGGGCTACGATCAAGCGCTGAAGGCCTTGGGTTATACCTTTGTACATCCGAATGTGAAGCAGGCATCCTATCAGGAGCTGCACGAGCAGCTTAACATGTATCCCATTCCCGAGGATCATCTCCGCAGGCTTGGCAATATGCTCGGAACAGACCGTGAACGGGAGATCAAATTGCTGTTGCTCGAGATTTTTCATATCCCGGATATGCCGCACGTGGATGTATCGTATTTAGAACAAGTGAGCACACGAATCAACGAGCAGATTCTGGATGAAGTATTTCGTATGTATGGTGAGTCGATGGTGGAGGTATTGAAGCTGTACCGTAAGGTGGGAACGATGGACAATCATCGTCATTTCCATGCCTATTTCAGAAATCTGGAGCATCTTCTGTTGAGTGTGAATGAATATGTGAAGAGCATCCGTTCTGCTCATAGCGAGCATTCCGAGATGAAAGCTGCCGTGACTTACATGGAGGCGAACTACCATAAGCCCCTGAATATGGCGATGGTCAGCAATCACGTATCCTTGAATTATTCTTATTTCAGTGAAGCATTCAAGGCTCACACCGGTGAGAACTTCGTCTTATATCTGAAGAAGCTCCGCATCTCCAGGGCGAAGGAACTGCTTCATAGCAGTAACCTGAAGCTTGCGGATATCGGTAAGCAGGTCGGTTTCGAGAATATGAAGCAGTTCTCGCGGGTGTTCAAGGAGCTTGAAGGCATCTCGCCGCATGAATACCGGCTTAAGGTATATTCAGATGCAGGTAACCGGTAGAACGAACCACAATGAACGGAAACAAAGACACCTTGCTGCTTCTCCAGCGTGATCTGGAATAAGTAGCAAGGTGTCTTTTGGATTGAGTCGTAGGACGTCCGAGGATTTATGTAAATCCTCTTATGATTGAGCTGCCGTCTCCAACTTGGACAGGGACATTTCGATCTTGCGGGTAATCTCCTTCTGCCATTTCACGTCACCGAGCTGAATCGCAAGGTTTAACATGTCAAGATAGTCATCGATCTGTAGAGAACAGCGGCGGGAAGTCATATTCATAGGGCAATCGGCTCTCCTTTATATTTTAAACTCTTCAAGCGAGATGTATGCCTGGTGGATAAGCGCTGGATGCGCCCGGACATTCTCAACGTATTCTCACTTGTCCGGTAATGATAATCATTATCATGTGCTTGATTCCCATTATATAGACTTCCCGCACGGGATGCAAGTTACTTCATGCATTTTAACGCAAATGTCTGTTCATGGATCAGCTCATAAAGAATCGCTGTCTATACTTGCGAGGTGAAATTCCTTCCTGCTTGGTGAAGCACGATGTGAAGTAAGCCGCGTGATTGAATCCGACCTCTTCGGCCACCCGACTAACGCTTAAATCCGTCTGCAATAGTAGCATTTTGGATTGCTCAATCCGATACCGCTGTAAATATTCGACGGGAGAGCAGCCGAATTCCTTCTGCATGCAACGCGCAATGTAGACCGGATGAAAATTGACGCGGTACCCGAGATCTTGAACCTTGAACTCCTCACGGTAGTTCTTGCGAATATCGGCTGCTGCTTTTGCTGCACAAGCGGAGGAAGGAGAAGTTACAGGTGTATCCATGGCAGCCGCTAGATGCTCAATCAGTTCCTGGAACAGCACCTGCTGCCGCCACAGGAACTTGGCCTGATGTCCATATTGAACGAGGGACGACAAGGTTGCGAGCAATTCGATCGTTTGATCCAGTTGTGGCAGGGTGCCAAAGAGCGGGAGCTTGATTGTAAAATAGTTCGGTTCCATCGCTTTAAGTTCCAGATGTCCTTCTCTGTTTCGTGATGGCGAGGCTTCGTCAGCACTCCAGTTGGCCGAAGTTTGAAAGTGCAGCCAATAGTAATCGGTCTCCACCTTGCATTCCTCGGTGGCAAAGTGATGTGTATTCGGGCGGAGAATGAGGAACATGCCAGGTTCAATCTCGTATGCCTTGCCATCCTCAGTGACACTGAGCCGACCCTTGATTACCACAAGGAGATCGAAGATGCCGATGTTCTTTCGATTGGGGTGACCACTGTGAATCGGTGCGTGGGTAAGCCCGCTGCTAATGTATTCCGGCAGGGGAGGAACGGTGAAATTCAGGATCGTCATAAGTAAGCCCTTTCTTCTATCGTGAGGTTTAGATATTGATCATTTGCGTTCCGAAAATGATATTATAACTCCAGTATACCATCTATAATTTGAGAAGGTTGAAGACGGTTTTCCTCAAGCAACGTCTGCGGCCTTGACATCATGGGTGGAGGTTGGAATGTTGGATAATGTCACGAAGAAATTTACGCTATGGGTGCTGGCGTGGCCCATATTTATTGAGCTGTTCCTGCAATTTCTGCTGGGGGCAGTGGATACATTAATGGTCAGCCGAATATCCGATGATGCGGTGGCCGTTGTCGGGTTCTCGAATCAGCTGTTTCAGGCGATGACCACGCTCTTTATGACGGTTGCGAGCGGGGCCGGCATCCTGATTGCTCAGAAGATCGGCTCGAGCAAATCCAAGGATGCACGGACGATTGCGATCATGGCGGTTAGCATAACGACCTTGATCGGTTTGGTATGCAGTATCATTCTGTATGTATGGCCAGAACAGATCGCGGCAGCCCTGAAGTTGCCTGCACATCTGCTTCCGATGGCAGGGACCTATATATCGATCGTGGGTGGCGGTATGGTGCTGATTGCGATGATGGCCACGATGAGCACCGTGATCCGCAACACTGGTAATACCCGCGCCCCTATGTATGTAGCTATCGGGATGAACGTCATTCACGTCATTATGAACTACGGATTCATTTTCGGAGAGTTGGGATTTCCGCAATGGGGATTGATGGGTGTAGCGATTTCCACGGTTGTCAGCCGTCTGCTTGCCGTTCTGTTGCTGCTGTATATGTTCCTGCGTTCGTTTGAATACAAGATCCGATGGAGAGAGTTTAAGGTGTTTGACCGGCCGTTGTTCGGAGAAGTGCTGAGAATCGGCTGGCCGCTCGGCATAAATATGTCCTGCTGGGTGTTCTCGCAACTGATTATTTATACCTTCATCGCTACATTGGGTGCGGCCGAATTGGCCGCTCGAACCTACATGAATACGCTGGAATCCTTCTGCTTCCTGCTCGGCACCTCGATCGCGATGGCAGCGCAGATTCAGATCGCCCATCTATTCGGTGCCGGACGCACGAAAGAAGCTTACCGCAGCGCCTATCGGGCACTCGGTTACGGTACGATCTACGTTGTGGTCAACGCGTTTATTCTGTTTGTGTTCGGGAAGCATTTGCTCGGTCTATTCACGCAGGATCAGACGATTATCGCTATCGGCGCTTCGCTGCTGGGCATGAACCTGATTCTACAGCCTGGCAAAATGCTCAATATGGCGCTCGGGAACTCGCTGAATGCGGTAGGCGATACGAAATTCACCATGTACATCTCGCTCGGCTCGATGTGGCTGGTCGCTACGGTATGCTCCTATGTGTTTGGCATTCATATGGGCTGGGGCTTAATCGGCATCTATTCCTGCATGATTGCCGATGAATATCTGCGCGGGGCACTCTCATACTTCCGCTGGCGCGGGCAGAAGCATCTGCGTAAAGCGCAGCAGCCGGATCCCGCCGCCGAGATGGCCACAGCGCCAATGGAAGGTGTACCTGCGCAAGCGTAGTCAGGGTTATAATAGAAGAAGAAGGATACTTCGGCCGCCTGGCATGGGAGTATCCTTTTTTTGTCATAATAAAAAAATATCGAGAACCGAAAACTTTTCGCAACCTTGCGCGGGTATTTATAGTGATTGGCCAAGTGAAAGGGGGGAAACACGGTTGGTACACGATCTTGTACAACGATTGAAGACAGCATACAGTGACGAAACATTCGAAGAGCTTTACCGCTTATATGCCGATCGGGCGATCCGTACGGCGACGGCCGTAACGGGGAGCGCAGCCAGCGCAGCCGATGTGGTCCAGGAGACTTTCATCCGGGTATACCGCAATTTAGGGTCTTATGATGTAAGCAAGCCGTTCGACCCTTGGTTCAACCGGATTCTCTATAACGAGTGCAACCGGTATTTGAAAAAGCATTCCAGGGTGGTGCCTTCGGAGATTTCGGAGGAGCGGGATTTGCCATCGGAGACGGACGTCTATGATTTTGATCGGCATGGCGAAATTTACGAGATGGTGCAGCAGCTGGATGATCAGCACCGCATCCCCATCATCCTGAAATACTTGAATGATTTTGCCGAGAAGGATATCGCAGACATCATGGAGCTAAATGTGAATACGGTGAAATCGCGATTGTTCAAGGCGCGAAAGAAGCTGAAGGAATGGATGTTGCAGAGAAGAGGAGGGAATCGACATGGGACGTGATGAGCGTGATCCATTGGATCAAGAGCTGAAGGATAGTTTGAAGAAGGGCACGGACGAAAGCATGGATTATCAAGATGAGATTTGGGCAGCCATTAAGGAACGTATTCATAATGAGCCTGCACCGCATACAACGGGGGTAGAAGATATGCAAACATCAAGAAGCAGTCGGAATAGACGGCGTCAACCGAGAAGAAGAGTGGGAACGTGGGTGGTAGGAACCGCAGCAGCGGCCATTATCGTTTTAGGGTTTAGCTTTCAGACTGCCCCCGTGCAGGCGATGATCGATCAGGTGAAGGAATGGTTTGCGCCTCAGAAGACGGTGGAGCAGGAACTGGAGGGCATGCCGGAGACGAGCGAGGATTCCTTGCAGGAAGGTGCCGATTACGTTATTTATATTGACGAGAGTCGCTTCCAGATGGTGAAGGGTGAGGGTGTAGACCGGATTGAATTAAAGGAGAAGCCAGAAGGTGATCTTTATCCGGAAGTGTTCATGGAAATCTCCCAAGTTAGCGTTGACCCGGCCACAGCCGCCAAGCAGGTTGAGGGCGAACTGAAGGATTACACGGTGACGCAAATGGAGCAGGTGCAGGAACCGATCCAAGGCTGGAGCGTGCACGCACTGGGTGGAACCGGCGGCAAGGAATGGGACGATCCGGTGCTGCAGTATTATGTCATGGATAACGGTCAAGGCGGAAGCTTTGTGGTGAAGCAGCAATATTTCCTGGAAGCTTCCGAAGGGTTCGGTGCCCGGTTCCATAACATGATGAAAGAGTTCCACATTACGACAGACATGAACTAAATGATGATAGAGAGATTCGTCAGAGGGAGATGTGAGTGAAGATGAAGAGGCGACAAGGTATCGCATTAACCGTTGTGTTGACGGCCATGATTATTGGGGGATGCAGCAATCCGGAAGCGGCGCCCTCTGAATTGGAGGGAGGGAGCAATTCGATTCAAGGTTTGCAGTTATCACATGCGCAATCAGCTGAGGAGCGAGGAACGGAAATGCAGCGCAATGAAGGTACAGATGAAGAGAAGCAGGCTGACAGCAGCGAGCCGAACACAACGGCTCAAGAGCAGGATGATGTTGCAGCTTCGCTGAAAGGCATGTCCATATTGGGCAAGACGATGGCACAGGTGCAAGACCAGTTGGGTACGGCAGATGCATTCTCCAGAGCCGCTTCCTTCACGACATGGCAGTATGACTACGTGAGCGGGAATTACGAGTATAACGAACAGGTAGTCTCTGTCGATGTTACGGGTCTTTACAATGGACAGATGGCGGCCCAACTGATGGTGACATTCAATGAGAGCCAGACGGTTGATTCCTATACGGTTTATTATGCCGATGAGGATGGAGAGATCATCGAGTATCGCTTGTCGGCAGATGGTGTGACGGAAGGTTCAGCGAAGGACTAGGCCGATCGGGGTGGCATTGATTATTGCTGAACTGCTGCATGCTAATAATCCTATATAGTAAGTAATGAGTAAGTAATGAGTAAGTAAGGCAGGCGCTCTGATCGGGGTGTCTGCTTTTTTCTTGTTTTATACATAACTTGATATGTTAAATAATATAACATAATATTGCGTTCGATATGAATAAGACATTGCTTATTTTTTTGGGTTTAATATTTTTAAAGAGCTAAAAAAGTTCGAAAATAGTATAAAACTTATCTTTTTCTCTAGTTGTAAACGCTTAATCTATGTTCTTTATCATTTGTCATATAACTTAACAATAAATAGAATGAATGTATCGGATACATATTTATTGGTCATATAACCTAACATCAAGGGAGAGTGCTATGATGAAGAAACTGCAATCAAAACGTCCACTAGCTGTTTGGAGCACGGCGGCACTAACGGCATTAGCCATTTCATTATCCCCTCTGGGTACTTATGCTGCGCAAGCTGCTACGGTGACCGAGGTGAAGGGGACGGTGAGTACGCCAGCACCTGTTCAGGCGCCCGCTGCACCCGGAAGAAACACAACGATTCCCCCGCTGTCGACAGCAGCCAAGATTTCGGCGAAACCGAATGTGCTTGTTGTGGCTACAGGTGGAACGATGGCGGGTCAATCGACGGATGAGACGAGCTTTCAGTCTTATCGTGCCGGTACGCTGAAGATTGAGGACATGGTGTCCGAGCTTCCGAACACGGACAAGATTGCAGACATTAGCACGCTTCAATTTGGCAACTCTGGATCGAGTGCTTACACGATGGCCGATCTGTATGATCTCTCCCTGACGGTAGATGAGGCGCTAAAGGTCTATGACAGCGTAGTCGTAACGACCGGAACGGATACGATGGAAGAGATTGCGTACTTCCTCGACCTGACGGTGCAAAGCGATAAGCCGGTGGTCATTACCGGATCCATGAGACCTTGGACCGTGATCGGTTCCGATGCTCAGGCGAATCTGTACAATGCTATCAAGCTGGCTGGCAGCGGACGCACCTCATCGTTTGGGACGGTGCTGATGCTGAATGACACCATTCATCTGGCACGCGGCGTGTCGAAGACAAACGATTATCGTATGGATACGTTTGAGACGCCGATGCTGGGAGCCGTAGGTTATATCGACGATCAGAACATTCGTGTATATCGCGCGCCACTGCGTGCCATGAAGCCCGAAGGTGAAGGTAAACCGGTATTCGATCTGAGCACCATCTCCAAGGAGGATCTGGCCAAGGTTGAAATCGCCGTCTCCTATCAGGAAGCAGGTCCAGGTGCGATCAAGGGCTTTGTGTCCGCGGGAGCTAAAGGTATTGTTACTTCCGGTACGGGTGCAGGCGGGATCTCCCGAGCGATGAGTGCTGAGCGCAAGGAAGCGATTGAGAAGGGCATCGTCTTCGTAACCACGACCCGTACCGGCTCCGGCAGCGTGTACAGCGGTGGTGAAGGCATTATTGCCGGCGATAACCTGAGCCCGCAGCAAGCACGTATTCTGCTGCTGTTGTCACTGTCCTTTACGAAGGATTTTGACACTATCAAAGGATGGTTCGATACTTACGGAACCCCGCAAGTGTGATTGCTCGTGTTTACTGAAGTTTGCGGTCTGTACTCCTACTGAACGAATGAAGTTCCTTCCTCCAATTTGCCGCCAGGGATTCCCTGGTGGTCTTTTTTTGTGGGAACGATAGAAATAGGTGTCGGGCTGGTTGGCGGACTCCAGGTACGTTATTCGGAGGAGAAACGGGGAAATCGGGAGTTCGGCGGACCCTTGATCCCTTATGTGTGAACATAATGGGGTTTTAAGCGGGGGGTTGATGAAATAACGGATCCTCTGTCCGTCCAGCGCCGGAATATGGCCTCAAGCGGGACAATAGCGGATCTGGTGTCCGAATAGCGGAAATAGACAGCGGAGAACATTTGTTAATTCCGAATTTCACCCTTGACTCTGACCTAAGGTCAGAGTTTATGGTGTTGATATAGGAGGTGAATGGAGTTGCTGACGGTGAAGCAAGTTGCGAATTTGACGGGGATCACGATCAAGACGCTGCATCATTATCATAAGATCGGCTTGCTAGAGCCGAGTGAGGTGACGGAAGCGGGATATCGCTTGTACGGCAAGAAGGAATTGGAGAAGCTGCAGCATATTTTGTTCTACCGGGAATTGGATTTCTCCTTGGAGGATATTCAGCGATTGCTGGCTAAGCGAAAAGAACGCTGCCAGGTGTTGATGGAACAAAAGTTACTGATGGAGCAAAAGCGGGAACGCATCGATTCTGTATTAGGCACGATTACCGAAACGATTAATTTTGAGGAGCGTGGTCAAGCAATGGATGAGCGACAAATGTTTGAAGGCTTGAACAAGGAACAGTGGCGGGAGCAGTTGCAGGAACAGAATGAATATTTACAGGATCAGTACCAATATGAAATCCCGACGGATGATCTGAACCCCGCGGATATGGAAGCGTCGGCCAAGGAATCGCAGGAGTTCATGAGCAAATTGGCGTACGCCTTACAATCCGGATGGAGCGTTGATGATGAGCGGGTCAAGCAGCTCCTGTCGCATCATATTGGCTATATTAATGACAATATCATGGCGCTGGATGCGAAAGGGTTTGTGGAATCCGCCTGGTTTTTCGTTACGGATGATTTCCATAAAAACATGCTGGAGCAGCAGCAAACCGGCTTGAGTTATTATCTATACGCTTCCGCTGTCAACTACGCTCAGTAGAATAGGCGGGGGTGGATTGGAAGACCTTGGGGCAATGGCACCCAGGGTCTTCTTGCTTTCTGTTAATCGATTGGAATTGTTCAATGAGCGCGATATCGAGTTCAAACGGCTTTCTGTATTGCTTTCTATGTCAGCTATTTGTATACTTTAATATAGTAAACGATTACTATAAGCGAGGGATCCTATGAAGAAACCGACCACGATACACGATATAGCGAAGATGGCCAACGTTTCTTCGGCGACCGTATCACGCGTGCTCAGCAACAGCAGCTATCCCGTCAGCAAGGAGCTGAAGGAGCGGATTCAGCGCATTGCGAAGGAGTCCAATTATATTCCGAACATGCTGGGCAAACAGCTCAAGAAGAACAGCAGCAACACCATTGGTGTCATTATCCCTTCGATCGTGAATCCGTTCTATTCTTCCGTTATTTTCGGCATTGAGGAAGTAGCAAGGCAGAACAGCTTCACGGTGATTGTGTGCAACTCGCTCCAAGATCCGGCGCTGGAGGACGAATACTTGCGGACGATCATGGAGAAGCAGGTCAAGGGCTTGATCATTTCCTCGATTTCCAAGGACAAGAGCCAGCTCACCCAATTGATGCAGCTCGGGCTGAACGTGATTGCGATTGACCAGAAGATCGAAGAAGATAACATTAATCAGATCGAATTCGATTATCATAAAGCCGGTTATATGGCCACGAAGCATCTTCAGGAGAAAGGACATGAGCATATCGGGTACGTCACATCGAAGATGGATCGCCCGAGCCGTCGCAGCATCCACCAAGGTTATATGTCAGCTATGAAGGACGCAAGCCTGAAGCCGCTGGTCGTCGAATCGCACACCGAAGAGGTGTATAACGCAATCACGGAATTCGATACAGGCAAACAGCTCACCCGTAAGCTGCTACAGCAGTCGCCGCGGCCAACGGCGATTTTTGCATGCAATGACATGATGGCCTTCGGCGTTATTAACGAATTGTCGGAGCAGCATATCGCGGTACCGCAGGAGATATCGGTGATGGGCTTCGATGGCATCGACGTTGGGCAGATGATTCATCCGCCGCTCACGACGATCAAGCAGCCGGATTACGAGATGGGGAAGATGGCCTGCAAAATGCTGCTTGACATGATGAACGGCGAGGATGGTCCAATGTTTGACGTCATGCTGCAGCCGAAGTTGTTGGAGCGCCAATCGATCCGGGATATCCGGAGTGCGATAGAATAAAATGGTTTCGATAAGTAGCCTGAGCGTATGCTGAGGCTATTTTTGTTGGCTCAAAAAGATATCGATTACTAAATAATTAGCTGTAATTAGTACGAATTCATAGATGGAAAACAATGCATGTTTAACCTTAATACTCCTTAACAAAGGCTCAACCACGGTGATTTTGACGAAAAATCCAGATGGAATCATAGAAAAGTACTATTCAAGGATGCGCTTCCATGCTATACTCTGTACAGAAATCGATTACTATAGATCATTACTGAGGAATGGAATGAGAGTTGGAGCAGAAAACACGCAGACCTATTTTGAAGAGAAAAAGGGAGGGTTTTCAATGTCAAAAAGATTCAGTGTCATCTCACTTATGCTAGCGCTTGTCATGATCTTCACCGCATGCTCCACATCAGGCGGCTCCTCTTCCGGTGAAGGAACACCGGATTCGGGCAGCAAAGACAAAGTAACGCTGAAGATTGGGCTTCCTGGAAGCTATGAAGTAACAAGTAAAGAGATTATTGATGGTTTCATTGCAGATCATCCGCACATCAACGTCGAAATTCAGGAAGCGCCTTGGGGGGACTTCACATCCAAGATCGCCACACAGATTGCCGGCAACACGATGCCCGACGTCTGGTTCCAGGAGAATGCCACAATACTTAGCTACGGCCAGCGTGGTGTAGCAGAAGATTTAACTTCGTATATGGAAGCAGATCTGAATGCTGACGATTATATCGACGGCTTGTACTCGGCGCAAACGCCGGAAGGCAAGATCTGGGGTGTGCCGCACGGAATTAACCCGGTTGCACTGGCCTACAACGAAGATGTGTTTGAGAAAGCAGGCGTGCCATTGCCAACGGACGATTGGACGTATAACGATCTGATTGAAGCCTCCAAGCAATTAACGGTGAAGGAAGGCAATCAGACGAGCCAATTCGGATTTATTGGCTCCTTCTCCATCACAAACGGTTGGTTCCCGTGGATCAAACAGTCGGGTGGTTCCGCACTGGACGAGACGTTAACCCAATCGAAATTCGATGATCCGAAGACGGCCGAGGGCTTGCAGCAGTTATACGACGGGCTGGAACAAGGGTATTTTGCGGATATCGACTATTTGAAGGCCAACGGCGGCGAACTCGAAGTGTTTGCCAGTGGCAAGGCAGCGATGTACTTCTTGCAATATAGCCTGCAGGTGAACATGAATGACAGCTTCCCTGATACGAATTGGAACGTAGTCAAAATTCCAAAAGGCGTCGACGGCAAACGCTACGTCCCGATGGTAGCCAACACTTGGCTCGTCTCCTCCAGAGCGAAGCAGGAATCCAAGGACGCTGCTTGGGAGTTCCTGAAATACTATCTTAGCGATGAAGTGCAGGACATCATTGTGAATACAGGCTCGACACTGCCGGTGAAGAAGTCGGCGCTGGATCAGCTCAAGGACAGCACCACCAAACCGCTGAACAAAGCCGCTTTCACCGACGGTATTGACGAGGGAGGCGTTACCTTGGATGAGAATGCAAGCTGGAGCGAATGGCGCATTCTCGTGCAACAGGTCGTAAACGAAATCATGGTGGGCAATGTCACCGTGAACGATGGCGTGAAGGAGATTCATACGAAGGTCCAGGAGGTCCTGGACGCCAGTTAACAGCTTTCCCGGGATGAAAGGGCTTACGCATAGTTACGGATAGGCGTATGCTCCTTCCCCGCTCTCGAAAGGTAGGTGTGTCATGCAAAAACAAGGATACTGGGGCTATATCTTCACCTTGCCGTTTGTCATTAACGTCGTGGTATTCCTCTTATTTCCGATTGCGTTCTCCACGTACATCTCGTTTACCGAGTGGGATTTATTTAACTCGCCGAGATGGGTGGGCTTGGAGAACTGGATTCGGGTACTGAACAAGCGCGAGTTCTGGGTCTCGATCCGTAACGTATTTATGTTTGCACTCATCTTCGTGCCGATCCAGACCTTAATGGCGTTCCTGATCGCGTTCATGCTGAACCAGGCGATCCGGGCGAAAGGGATGTTCCGACTGTTCTACTTCCTGCCTGTCGTGACGCCGTGGATCGCGGGCGGCGTGGTATGGGTGTGGATGTTCAACTATCAATACGGCGTGATCAACTGGGCGCTGGAGACGATCGGCATGACGCCCGTGAAATGGATCGACAGCAGCAACTGGTTGATGGTAATCGCAAGTATCGCGATCGTGCAGGTATGGAAGGGCGTAGGCCAATCCATGATCATGATTCTGGCCGGCATGCAGAACGTGCCGAAGGAAGTGCTGGAGGCGTCGCAGATCGATGGCGCGAACGGCTGGAAGCAACTGACGAAGATTGTGTTTCCAATGGTGACGCCGATGGTGTATCTGGTCATGATTCTGTCCACGATCTCCGCATTTCAGGCGTTTGATGTGTTCCTGGGTTTGTTCGGTTCGATTACGACCGGGATTCCGGAACGCAATATGGTACCGAACCTGCTGGTGTACCGCGATGCCTTCCTGCTCTTTAAGATGGGACCTGCATCGGCGACGGCGTGGCTGTTGTTCGTTATCATTCTAGCCTTTACGCTGTTCCAGAAGTACTTTGAGAAGAAGTGGGTGCATTATGACTAAAACCACGCATCCTTTCCTAAAAGGAATCATGTACCTGCTGCTCGTTGTAGGCGCTATCTTGATGGTGTTTCCGTTTATCTGGATGCTGTCCACGTCCCTAAAAACAGTGGGAGCCATCTCGCAAATGCCGCCGCAACTCATACCGAATCCGATGAACTGGGATAATTACGTCACCATCTGGAACAAGATCGACTTCGGTCGCTATACGCTGAACAGTTTCTTCATCGTTTCAATTGAGATGGTAGTCCCTGATCTCAAGCTCGTTCGTGGCCTTCGGACTAGCCATGTTTACGTTCAGGCTGCGCGGCCTCATCTATATGATAATGCTGGCGACGCTCATGATCCCATCCCAAGTGACGATGATCCCGACCTACTTCATCTGGAAAGAGTTCGGCGCATTGAATTCGTATTACCCTTTGATTGTGCCGAGCTTTCTGGGCGGTGCATTCGGTATTTTTCTGATGCATCAGTTCATCAAGTCATTGCCAAAAGAGTTGTACGAATCCGCCACGATCGATGGCTGCAGCCCGCCGGGGATCTTCTTCCGCATTTATCTGCCGCTCTGCAGACCGGCACTTGCTGCGCTTGGCGTATTCACGTTCATGGGGGCATGGAACAATACGCTTGGACCTTTGATTTATCTGCAAGATAAGGAATTATATACGCTGCCGCTCGGCTTGCTCTACCTGAAGTCGGAGAACGTGAACCAGGCTTTGCTGATGGCCGGGGCCGTCATCACCACGCTGCCGGTCGTTATCGTGTACCTGATTGCGCAGAAGCAGTTCGTTCAGGGCATCGCTTCGACAGGGATGAAAGGCTGAAGGAGGAACTTACGACATGAAGAAATATGTGCTGGTTGGTGCCGGATCACGGGCGCTCTATATGTTCGCCAAGCCGATGGCTACAGACTGGAAAGGAATCATATCATTTGAAGGCGTGTACGACAGCAATCCGCTGCGTGCCGGATACTTGAGCGAGGAATGCGGGGGCATCCCCGTATATGATCATTTTCATGAAATGCTGTCAGCGGTACAGCCGGACGTCGTCATTGTGGCGAGCACGGATTATACGCATCATACCTACATCGTGGAAGCACTGCGGGCTGGATGTGACGTGATCAGCGAGAAGCCGATGACGATCGACGAGGAGAAATGCCGTGACATTCTGCGAGCAGAGCAGGAGAGTGGCAAAAAAGTTACCGTTACGTTTAATCTCCGCTTTGCACCTTACTTTGCCAGAGTAAAGGAACTGTTGATGGAGGGCGTCATCGGAGAGGTATACCAGATCGATCTGGAGTGGTTCCTGGATCGCCGGCATGGTGCCGATTATTTCCGTAGATGGCATGCGGAGATGAAGAACAGCGGTGGGCTGTTGGTGCACAAGTCCACGCATCATTTTGACATTATCAACTGGTGGATGAACAGCAAGCCGGTGGAAGTGCATGCTTTCGGGACGAGAAGGGTATACGGGGACGACCGCCAGGATCATGGCATCCGGTGCCTGACCTGCCACAGGCAGGATGACTGTGAGTTCTATATGGACATCGAGCAGGATCCGTTCATTCAGAAGTATTATCAGCAAGCTGAGGGCGAGGATGGTTATTTCCGTGATCGCTGTCTGTTCGACCGTCGCATTGACATCTATGACACGATGTCGGTTAATGTCCGGTACGAGAGCGAGGCAACACTCACATACTCCCTGGTCGCTTATAGCCCGTATGAGGGCTGGCGAGCAGCGATTAATGGCAGCAAAGGCCGAATCGAAGTATCGAATACCTATAGCAATGCGGATATGAAGCAAGGAGAGGCGAGCCAGATTCGTATCTACAGAACGGACGGTACTTCGGAAATCGTCGAAGTGAACACATCCGCCGAAGGTCATGGCGGCGGAGATGCCAAGCTGCGCCAGGCGTTGTTCGAGGGCGGAGTTGCCGATCCGCTCGGCCAGCAGGCTGACAGTCATGTGGGAGCGGAGTCTCTGCTGATCGGCGCGACGGCCAACCGCTCCATCGCCGAAGGCAGGGCGCTGAGGTTGCCGGATGTATCGCCAGGGGTCGGTGTGCAAAGAGAGAGTGCGTCACGATGAACAGCGTGCGGGAACTCGAATCGTATGTATGCACGTTACATGATACGCGCGATCAATTGAAGTCCCACGTGTTCGCTCGATCAGACGCTGCATTTGCGGAAGGGGATCAGGCCAGGGATCGGCTGCTTAGCCCAGAGGTTGTACGCAGGCGCCAGTCGGAGATTCAGCAAGCGTTCATTAGGTCCATTGGAGGGCTGCCGGATGCTGGCAGTTCGTTGAATGCATCCACTACGGGTGTGGTCAGAGCGCGCGGTTACGTGGTGGAGAAGGTGGTGTTCGAGTCCAGCCCGGACCATTACGTTACCGCTAATCTGTATCTACCGGACCAGCGCGAGGAGAGCTCAGCTGCCGTGCTGTTTCTAAGCGGGCATGAGCTCGCGGCCAAGCATGATCCGTACTATCAACGCGTCATCTTACATTTCGTGCAGGCGGGTTTGATTGTGCTGGCAGTCGATCCGCTCGGCCAAGGGGAACGGCTTGGCTTCTATGATCCCGCGGGTGCAGACGGGCCGAGCATGTGGGGGACCCAAGAGCATCAACAGTATGGGATTCAATGCCATCTGCTCGGCGATAGCGTTGCTCGTTATTTCGTACATGACGCGATGCGCGCCGTGGACTACTTGTGTGAACGTCCGGAGGTGGACCCGGCCAGGATTGGGGTAACGGGGAATTCCGGCGGCGGCACCCAGACGGCTATGATGATGATCTGCGACGAACGTATGGCGGCAGCGGCTCCGGCTACTTTCATTATGAACCGTCAGACGTTTATGCACGCCGGAGGGGTGCAGGATGCCGAGCAGGTATGGCCGGGCTTATCTGGACTCGGTTACGACCATGAGGATTGGCTGCTCGCTTTTGCCCCGAAACCGCTCATGGTGTTGGCGACGGAGTACGACTTCTTCCCGATTGAGGTACGAGGCGAACCGTCGACCGTTGCAAGCGATTCTGGGAGATGTTAGGCCGGAGTGAGGATATATGGCTTGTGACCGATGCCTCGACGCACCGATATACGGACCGGCTGGCTGAGGCGGCGGCTTCGTTCTTTGTGTCGCAGCTTAAGGTGAAGGTAACAGTGGGGGATGTGAAGTTGGCATCCATTGAGTCGCAGCGCTTATGGTGCTCTCCCTCCGGTCAAGTGCTGCGCGACCAGAAGGGGGCAAGATCGGTACTTGATCTGATAACGGACCGCTGTGATCAATGGGCGACGGCTAGAGCCCGGATTCCTATCGAATCAAGACGTGCGCGGATGAGGCAATGGATGCATGAGAAGGTGTATGCAGCTCGCAAGCCTTGTGCATTGAATCCGCGCGTGATCCAGCACGGTGATGTGGGGGGGCTTCAGGTCGATTACCGTCTGTGGTGGTCACAGCAAGGAGTCATGAATAGCGGCTATGTGTTTCGTCCCATTGCCGGTGACGATGACGCTAGACTTCCGCTCACCGTTGCGGTGTGGCGGGACGGGACTCGGCGATTGCAGGAACACTGGTCCTGGATTCGGAATACATGCGAATCGGGTCGGGCGGTCATGGTGCTGAATGTTTCCGGAGTCGGCCCGCATGAGCCGCATCCGATATATGGCAAGCCGCCTCATGCTTATTTTGGGGTGATGCATAAGCTGGCTGATGATCTGATCTGGCTTGGGGACAGCTTGGCTGCTATGCGAACTTTTGATGTATTGCGGTGCCTGGAGGTCATCAAGTGGTTTGATGAATGGCAACACGAGGACCTCCGGTTTTATACGGCAGGCCGGGAAGGACTGTATGTACAATTCGCATCGACAATCGATGATAGCGTCCGCGATCTTACAGCGGTGCAGGGCGTGGATCGCTTGGCAGATTGGGCCACCGCGAAGCAGTTCGAGGAAGAAGGGGCCATGAGCGTCCTGCTGCCGGGTATTCTGCAAGTGCTGGATCTTCCGGAACTGCAGGAACTGAGGACAGCCAATCTCAGGCAATGAGAGGGAAAGGAAGTGTCAATCACGTGAGTAAACCACTAACGGTCACGCTGGTCGGAGCAGGCCTGCGGGGCATGATATACAGCGGATATGCGCTGGAGCGGCCGGATGAGATGCAGATCGTTGCGGTTGCCGATCCCGATGAGGTACGGCGCAGCCGCTCCCAGGCGAAGTTTGGGATTGCCGACGATCGATGCTTTGCAAGTTGGGATGAATTATTCGCACAGCCCCGTCAATCCGATGCGGTCTTTATCTGTACGCGGGATCGCGATCATTACGAGCCGGCCATGAAGGCACTCGCCGCCGGGTACCATGTATTGCTGGAGAAGCCGATGTCGCCGGAGTGGCAGGAATGCATCGAGATGGGCAAGCAAGCCGAGAAGTATAATCGCACCTTAACGATCTGTCATGTGCTGCGGTATGCTCCTTTCTTTCAAGAGCTGAAGCGGCTGCTGGATGAAGGGCGGATCGGTCGGCTTATGTCCATCCAGCATAATGAGAACGTTGGCTACTGGCATCAGGCGCACTCCTACGTACGCGGATACTTCAATAGCAGCGAGTCTTCCAGTCCGATGATTCTGGCGAAGTCCTGCCATGATCTTGATATCATGCAGTGGCTGGCCGGAGGCAAATGCTTGAGCGTCGCATCGTATGGACATCTCTCGCACTTCCGTCCGGAGTCAGCGCCGCCAGGAGCGCCGAAGCGTTGTCTTGACGGCTGTCCCGTCTCCGATGAATGTCCGTACTATGCGCCGAATACGTATTTAATTGAGAATGCAGGCTGGAAAGGGGAAGCCGCGAGCAACGATCCGAGCTATGAAGCCCGTTATCAAGCGATGCTGGAAGGGCCATTTGGCCGGTGCGTTTACCATTGTGATAACGACGTGGTCGATCATCAGGTGGTCAGCATGGAATTTGAGCACGAGATTACCGCGGTGTTCACGATGAGCGCATTTACTGAGCAATGCAACCGTACGCTCAAACTGATGGGCACGGAGGGCGAAATTCGTGCAACGATGGAGAGCAACGAGATTGAAATCCGCCGCTTCGGCAGCGGGAAACAGGAAGTGATCAAGCTCGTCGATCCCAAAGGGCATGTGGGCCATGGCGGCGGCGATATGCGGTTGATTCGGGATTTTGTACAGTCGGTGAAGTCCGGCGGCACCCATGAAAGTTCAAGCTCCGCGAAAGCTTCCATCGAGAGCCATCTTATGGCCTTTGCGGCCGAACGCTCGCGCTTGGAGAAGCGGATGGTTACGCTTGATGAATTCTATAATAGCAGCGTCTTGGTGTAAAGATTCATACAACAAGGAGGAATTTCCATTATGCAGTTGAACATATTTGAATATGCAGATCAGGCAGGTTTAGAAGCGGCCCGCACGTGCGAGGCCATTCTCCGTGACACGATTGCAGAGCGGGGACGTGCACGTATCGTTCTGTCTACCGGTGCATCGCAGTTTGAGTTTCTGTCGCATTTTGTGAAGATGAATATAGAATGGGATAAGGTTGAGATGTTCCATTTGGACGAATATATCGCGCTGCCCGAGTCGCACCCTGCCAGCTTCCGCAAATATTTGAAGGAGCGTTTCTTGAAATATGCGCCGGTTTCGCAGGCATGGTTGATTGATGGCGAAGGAGATGCAGGCGAGATGGTCGAACGCTTGAATGAAGAGATTGTGAAATCTCCAGTGGATCTGGCTTTGATCGGCATTGGAGAGAATGCGCATATTGCCTTTAACGATCCACCGGCTGATTTTGACAATGAGTCGCCTTATACGATTGTAGACCTAAGTGATACATGCAAGAGTCAGCAGGTGCGGGAAGGCTGGTTTGACAGCAATGCGGATGTGCCAAAACAGGCCATTACCATGACGGTTCAGCAGATACTGAAAAGCAGACATATCGTCTCGGTGGTGCCGCATCAGGCGAAAGCCGCGGCCATTCTGAACACGATTCAAGGTGGCGTGGACCACAATGTGCCGGCTACGATTTTGAAGACGCACCCAAGCTGGATGCTGTATCTGGACAAAGAATCGGCAGCGCCGATTTATCAATGGGCTTAATGATTTATGCCATAAATCAAGAGCCGGGAACGACGAATCAAGGATAGGGGGATGCTTATGCTATGGCGCGGCAGGCTTAGCGATACGGGAGAGTCCGTTGAAGTAAGGACAAAGGATGGGCGGATTACGGCAATTACGCATATTCCATTGGATGATGCACCTTGTGTGTCGTCATCAGATCTGCCCTGGATCAGCAGTGGCTGGATCGACTTGCAGGTGAACGGCTTCGGCGGTTACGACCTGAACGGAACGGTAACCTCGCAGGGAGATATTGAGGGTGTAACCAAGGCACTGCATAAACGGGGTGTGGCCCTGTATCTGCCAACGGTCATTACAGGCAGTTATGACCGAATGCGCCAGGCGTTCAGCGCACTATCCCAATATAGTCAGTCTGGTCTTTATGGAAGCGCCTCGCTGGCGGGAATTCATATGGAGGGGCCTTATCTCTCCGGCGAAGACGGCAGCCGTGGCGCACATCCGCGCGAGTATATTCGCAATCCGGACTGGGCGGAGTTCCAGCAGCTTCAGGACGCGGCGGGCGGACTGATCAAGATGGTGACGCTTGCGCCCGAACGCGAGGGAAGCATCCCCTTTATCCGTCAATTGGTGAAGGCAGGTGTTGTTGTTGCCATCGGACATACGATGGCGACGGCAGAGCAGCTTGATCAAGCGGCGGATGCCGGGGCGACCGTCTCCACGCATCTGGGCAATGGTTCACAGCCGGTCCTGCCAAGGCATCCGAACTATATCTGGCAGCAGCTCGCAGAGGATCGGCTCTGGGCGACCTTCATCCCGGACGGCCATCATCTGGCACCGCCTGTGCTGAAGGCAATGCTGCGTGCCAAGCGCGACAAGGCCGTGCTGGTTAGCGATGCCGTCATGTTTGCGGGGATGGCCGCAGGCAGATACAGTAGCCTCATTGGCGGCGAGGTGGAACTAACCGCCGCGGGACGCCTGCATACGGTGGAGAACCCGGCCATTCTGGCGGGCTCCGCCTCCTCGCTCGATATTGGCATCGCGAATGCGGTTCGTTACACGGACATGTCGCTGGCTGAAGCGGTATCCGCCGTTACGAGCCGTCCAGCAGAAGTGCTGGACACGCCGCAGTGGGGTGAGCTTAAGATTGGTCACCCGGCGAACCTAACCTTGTTCGCTTACGATGAATCAACGTCAGATCTCGTTGTGCAAGAAACGGTTGTCGCAGGTGAGAGTGTGTACCGGAGCAAGTAGCCGATCGGGAGCATCAGCGCCACCACAAGTCCCTCACAGGGACTTGTACGGGCCCGAACGGCCCCGCGGTAACGCCACAAGTCCCTCGCAGGGACTTGCATGGCCCGAGCGGCCCGCGGTAACGCCACAAGTCCCTCACAGGGACTTGCATGGGCCTGAGCGGCCC
>NZ_BAZR01000006.1 GCF_001315105.1 Paenibacillus sp. JCM 10914
CTTCGTTGTCTTCTGCGAATCTCGTTCGCATCAGCAACTTTTATAATATATCACACTATCATTTACTTAGCAAGTTTTTTTTTGAAAGATGTTAATGTAATTGAAAGCTGTGATATGTCGCCGTCAAAAGCGGCAAGGAATAATATATCACAGCATTTCAATGCCGGTCAAGTCTTTTATTTCAACTAATTACTTCTTCTATATACAGATGCCGTTGCTGCATTAAATTTCGGATTTCACCCTGTATAGAAACCATGGGTCTGGTTGGATGCTGGTTATCCGTAAATACGATCTCACCTGTGCTTCCATCGCTAAGCCTCACCCGGGTTCCAGAGTGTAAAGCCGTTACCTTATGAATAAAAGTCTGAACAATCTTCGGATCAAGCTTACCGAAAGCTTCAAGCTGAATTTGCTCTAGCACCACATAAGGCGATTGAGCACTACGATAAAATTTATCCAGCGTCATCGCGTGGAAGATATCGGTTACCGCAACAATCTTGGCATAGACGTGAATCTTATTGCCTTCAAGCCGAAGCGGATAACCCGATCCGTCTACCTTCTCATGATGTTGTAGCGCGGCCAGCCTTACACCTTCGTTCACTGCCGCGACGTTCTTAAGAATCTGATAGCCATACGTCGTATGCTGCCGAACCTCTTCATTCTCTTCCTCCGTCAGTTTGGATGGCTTGTTTAAAATAATGGGATCGATCTTGGCATTGCCGATATCGTGCAATAAACCGGCAAAGGCAACCTGCATCCAATCTTTCTGCGGAAGTCCCATCCACTGAGCCAGTTTATATGAGGATAGGGCACACAAAACCGCACTGTGATATCGGTAGTCATGTCGATTGGTCATTCTCGGTATAAATTTGAGGACATGGTAATCATGCTGATGGCTAAGCAAGCTCTCCAACTGATTGCGAACCTCATACATCCTCAGCTCGCCCGTAATAGCCGATTGATAGCAATTCTTAACCAGCATCATCGTCTTGTCATACTCCTCATGCAGGGGCAAGTCCTTTCTTGTGAAGGTCTCTTCTGCACCGCTACCCTGGTTATTGTCTGTAAAAATCAGCGATGGCTTTTGTCCGGCGGACTTGACGGTTGGTATTCTCGTACTCTCGGCCTCTACGGATTCCACAGCCACCTGCTCCACCATAAAAGCTCTGAGCACTTCTAAATCTCGCGGAAGCAAGACCTTCCCTTTGTGAAGCAATAGGCCTCCAAGAGGCGTATACACATCTTTAGCCAGTTTGACACCAGCGGTTACTTCATTCACGGCTTTGATCGTCATGACCAACCCTCTCCATCTGTTAAGCTGCCGATGGCAGCAAACTTGACCTTATCATTATACATATTATAGTTCGACTTCCTCAGCCTGTACAATACCAATTCCCTGAATTTGTCATGCCTCCAAAATAAAAAAAGCACGGCTGCAAAACTCGCATCCGTGCTTATGTTTATTACTCTTCAGTCGGGTCGATAGGATCTTCGGAATCCACTGGCCCCGCTGTTTCAGAGCCTTCTACCCATTCTTCGTCTTCGATCTCCTCGGGCTCATCACTCTTATCTGCTCGGCAGACGGTACCCACTGAATCATCCTCACGAATGTTAATCAGCTTCACGCCTTGAGCATAACGGCCCATGGTTGAGATTCCTTCCATGCTTGTGCGAATAATGGTACCGCTGGACGTAATAATCATGAGATCTTCTTCCGACTTCACGACTTTCAATGCCACAACCGGACCATTCTTCTCCGTGATATTGATCGTCTTGATCCCTTTACCGCCACGTGTCTGGCTGCGATAGTCACTTGCAGGTGTCCGCTTACCATAGCCTTTGGTCGTTACGATGAGGATATCGAGCTCCTGGTCAACCACGTCCATGCCGATGACTTCATCATGGTCATCCAGCGTAATCCCTTTAACCCCCGTCGCACTTCTTCCCATTGAGCGCACATCGCTCTCCTTGAAGCGGATGGACATTCCTTGTGCGGTTCCCATAATGATCTCTTGCTGACCGTCAGTCAGCTTAACCTCAATCAAGGAATCGTCTTCACGCAGGTTAATGGCGATCAGACCGCCTTTGCGGATATTTACATAATCCTCAAGCGGGGTTTTCTTAACGACGCCTTGATGCGTAGCAAAGAACAGGAAATTATCACTATCAAAGTTCTCTACCGGGATCACGGCATTAATCGATTCACCCTGTTCGATCTGGATCAGGTTAATGATCGGCGTACCACGGGCCGTTCGACTAAGCTCAGGAATCTCGTAAGCCTTCAGTCGATACGCCTTGCCTTTATCCGTAAAGAACATGAGGTAGTGGTGAGAATTCGTTACGAAGAGATGCTCGACAAAGTCCTCACTTTTCGTATCCATGCCCACAACGCCCCGTCCACCCCGCTTCTGGCTGCGATACGTATTCGCAGGCAGACGCTTGATATAACCGGTATGCGTAATGGTTATGATTACTTCCTCACGCGGAATCAGATCCTCATCGAGGATGCTATCTTCACCAACCGTAATCTCCGTACGGCGTTCATCCGAGAAGCGCTCCTTGATCTCTTGCAGTTCGTCATTGATGATCTGCAGCACGAGATGCTCATTAGCCAAAATTTCACGCAATTCTGCGATCTTGGCCAGCAGCTCCTGGTACTCGTTCTCGATCTTCTCGCGCTCTAGTCCTGTCAGTCGCTGCAAACGCATGTCCAGAATCGCCTGTGCCTGCTCTTGGCTAAGCCCAAAGCGTCCCATCAAGCCTTCACGCGCAGCCTCCGTCGTCTGGGATGCACGAATGAGGGCAATGACCTCATCCAGATGATCAAGGGCGATCCGCAAACCTTCGAGGATATGGGCGCGCGCCTCTGCCTTCCGGAGTTCAAATTCCGTACGGCGACGAATGACAATTACTTGATGTTCCAGGTAGTGGAACAGAACATCGCGCAGGTTTAAGATTTTCGGCTCATTATTCACGATGGCAAGCATGTTAATACCGAAATTGGATTGCATCGCAGTATGCTTATACAGATTGTTCAGGACCACATTTGGATTCACATCCCGGCGCAATTCAATCACGATGCGCATACCATTACGGTCTGACTCATCCCGTAGGTCCGTAATGCCATCAATCCGCTTCTCGCGCACTAACTCAGCAATCTTCTCGACCAAACGAGCTTTGTTCACTTGATATGGAATCTCATGCACGACGATGCGTGCCTTATTGTTGTTCTCTTCGATGGTCGCCTTCGCCCGCATCGTTACCGAACCGCGTCCCGTACGATAGGCTTGACGTATCCCTTCACGGCCAAGAATATAACCTGCTGTCGGGAAATCCGGTCCTTGGATATATTCCATAAGCTCCATCGGCGTAATGTCCGGGTTACGAATCATCGCCTGAACGCCATCGATAACTTCTCCGAGATTGTGCGGTGGAATGTTGGTCGCCATTCCGACTGCGATTCCGGAAACACCGTTAACCAGCAAGTTAGGATAGCGTGCAGGAAGGACAACCGGCTCCTGTTCCTCGCCATCGTAGTTCGGTGCGAAGTCTATAGTCTCTTTATTGATATCTCTAAGCATTTCCATGGCGATCTTGGATAGACGAGCTTCGGTATACCGCATAGCCGCTGCCATATCCCCGTCGATGGAACCGAAATTACCATGCCCGTCAACAAGCATGTAACGCATGGAGAAGTCCTGAGCCATCCGGACCATGGATTCATACACTGCGGAATCACCGTGAGGATGGTACTTACCAATAACCTCGCCAACGATTCTTGCTGATTTCTTATGCGGTTTATCCGGCGCCATTCCGAGTTCAGACATCGCATATAAAATACGACGGTGTACCGGCTTCATTCCGTCCCGCACATCCGGCAAAGCCCGGCTGACAATGATGCTCATCGCGTAATCCATAAAGGATTCGCGCATCTCGGTACCAATGTCCCGATCTTTGATTTGGGAGAAATTTTCTTCGGCCATGCTGGACCTCCTTCATTTTCCTATCAACCATGCCTTGCTCTATGTGAAAAAAGCAGAATAGTGATCAGAAACCTATAAACACACTAACCTTTATTATATTACTTTCACAAACCGGACACAATTAAACCCGGTAGTATTTCAGTGAAGGCATGATTTTTGCCCCCAAACCGGGATATACGCCCTGTCCTCCGTGCCCTTATTCACATACAATGCAATGCGAAGAAGTTTTCGAATCATCACATCTTTATATTATACCACTGATTGTCATACTTGTCCTATGTTTTCCGGGTATAGCCGCAGCTTGCTACCATGATCGAAAACTTTAAATTTACATTAGCGTTCGTTGTATGACAATTCGTATCCCCACATCAAACGGCCGGAAAGGATGAAGATGGTTGACTATCCAACGCGTTGCTAGTAAATGGGCAAAAACAAAGATTATTCTGAACAATAAAGGACTCGCCTCTTATGTTCCCTCAACCCGCCAGTACACTTTGGAAGCTCTTGAAGAAATGCTGAATATCCACACACTTGTCTTTATCAAACCGGATCGAGGAACCTATGGCATCGGCGTCATGTCCGTCGAGGAATTAGCTATAGCTAACCAGCTGGTGAAACTGAAACGACCTATAAACTGCGCCATGATCAAAAAACGGAGATATTCAGTTCCGTCGAAAGTCTTCATAACACCCTCCAGCCCCTCTTCAAGGGTCAGGCTTATTTGATCCAGAAGGGCATACATCTGCTCCGCCATCAAGGACGCCCGTTCGATCTTCGGGTGCTTACGCAGAAGAGCCCTGCCGGGCAATGGGTCAGCACCGGCATCATTGGCCGGGTCGCCGCTAAGAACAAGATTATTACCAATCACCATAGCGGCGGTGTCGTCCATCATTACAAACCATTAATGCTTGAGCATATGACCGACACGGAAGCGGAAAATATTCGCCGGGAATTATATGTACTCGGCGTCAACGTTGCGGCGCAGCTGCAGAAATCTTATCCCCATCTCAAAGAGATTGGGCTCGATGTGGCTATCGACAACCGCTGGAACATCTGGATCCTCGAGGTAAACACGAAGCCGGCGCTGTTCCCGTTCAAGAAATTCTTTAAGGATCCAAGCGTCTATCAGAAGGTCAAGAAATATGCCAATGCCTATGGTCGCAAGTTATCCAGCAAGAAAAAAGCCAACTAACGAACACTAATCTTCGAAACATAAGAGGGGTGCCTCCCAAGGTCATTAACCCCGGGGCACCCCTCTCTTCACGATTCGTTATACGTCCAAGTTACGGACCGTCTTCGCATGCTCTTGAATGAAATCCCGACGCGGCTCTACGTTGTCACCCATGAGGGTATCAAACAACGTATCTGCCAAAATCGCATCCTCGATCGTTACCTGCAACATCGTACGACTCTCTGGATCCATCGTGGTTTCCCATAGCTGACCAGCGTTCATCTCGCCGAGACCCTTATAACGCTGTACGTTAATCTTGACGTTCTCGCCGAATTCTTTAATGATCTCATCGCGTTCCCTCTCACTACCAGCATAACGAATGACCTTATTGCGCTCAACCTTAAAGAGCGGTGGTTGGGCGATATAAATATATCCCGCTTCAACCAGTTTACGCATGTAACGGTAGAAAAACGTCAGCAGCAGTGTTCGAATATGCGCGCCGTCGACGTCGGCATCGGTCATGATGATGATTTTGTGATAACGGGCTTTGGACAGATCGAAATCTTCAGCGATGCCCGTGCCCAGTGCGGTAATGATCGCCCGGATCTCTGCATTGGAGAGAATACGATCCAGACGCGCCTTCTCCACGTTAAGGATCTTACCCCGAAGCGGCAAAATCGCTTGGAAATGCCGGTCACGCCCTTGCTTGGCAGATCCGCCGGCAGAGTCGCCTTCGACGATGTACAGTTCACTAATGGAGGCATCCTTGGACGAGCAGTCTGCCAGCTTACCTGGCAAAGCACTCACTTCAAGTGCACTCTTACGGCGTGTCATCTCGCGCGCTTTACGAGCGGCTTCTCGCGCACGTGACGCCTGGAGCGCTTTCTCCAAGATTCGGCGGGAAACCGACGGGTTCTCCTGCAGAAATTCTTGCAGCTTCTCTGCAAACAGCGACTCTACAATACCTCGAACCTCACTGTTACCAAGCTTGGTCTTAGTCTGTCCTTCAAACTGCGGCTCCGGCACTTTAACCGAAATAATTGCGGTCAATCCTTCACGTACGTCTCTCCGGACAAGTTGTTATTATTATCCTTGATCATCCCCGTCTTCCGGGCATAATCATTAATGATACGGGTGAGCGCACTCTTGAAGCCTGATTCATGCGTACCGCCTTCATGGGTATTGATATTATTAGCAAAAGAATAGATATTCTCGGTATAACTGTCGTTGTACTGAAGCGAAACTTCAACCTGGATATTATCACGGGAGCCTTCTACATAGATCGGGTCCTCGTGAAGTGCTTCCTTCTTCTCATTCAAGAACTTGACGTATTCAATGATCCCGCCTTCGTACTTGAAATAATCAGAAGCTCCAGTACGCTCGTCCGTTAATGTAAGGGCAATTCCCTTGTTCAAGAAAGCTAACTCGCGAATACGTGTCAGCAGCGTATTATAGTCATAAACGGTAGTCTCCGTAAAAATCTCGGGATCCGGCAGGAAGGTTACGGTCGTACCGTGAT
The DNA here is from genome assembly GCF_001315105.1 of Paenibacillus sp. JCM 10914. Lineage (GTDB taxonomy): Bacteria > Bacillota > Bacilli > Paenibacillales > Paenibacillaceae > Paenibacillus_AQ. Next base: position 6,674 of record NZ_BAZR01000006.1, read on the forward strand.
CATCCGTGTCGCCCACTACCCTAATCTCGTATTGCGGCACACCACGATGATATTCCTGTTGATAGACATGGCCGTCACGCTTAACCTGAACCACAACTTTTGAAGACAGCGCATTAACGACCGACACCCCTACGCCATGGAGCCGCCGGATACTTTGTAGCCGCCACCGCCAAATTTACCGCCGGCATGCAGCACCGTCATTACGACTTCCAGTGTTGACTTCTTCAATTTTGCGTTCTCGCCAACTGGAATACCGCGTCCGTTATCGATAACCGTTACGCTGTTATCTTCATGAACAATAATCTCGATATGGTCGCATATCCCCGCCATCGCCTCGTCAATACTATTGTCCACAACTTCCCACACCAAATGATGCAGACCTTTGGCACTGGTGGATCCGATGTACATACCTGGACGTTTACGAACTGCTTCCAGACCTTCCAGTACCTGAATCTGATTCTCATCATATGTCGGTTGATTCATAGACATGCCTTCACCTACTTCTACAGATTCTGTTTATACCTGGCTGCAAAATGATTCGCCCGTTTCTTAAGTGTTGCTGAGGAGATTGGAGAGTAGTAGACGATCGTTTTCGTCACCACGATGGATTTCGGATCTTCTTCGCCAATCAGCTCGACAACCTTATGCTGCTGGGCATGCGTGACGAACTGCTTGGAGATTTTCGAGGATTTCTCGATCGAAATATCGAATATCCCAACCAGCTCGGACGTACGGATGATCTTCTCTCCGCCCAAATGAATATACATATGGATTTCACTCCTTAAGAGCCCACCTGTCCATCATGGACATGAAAAATGCTGGCACCCTTCAATTTGTCGGTATTCAAACTTTCGATACCCGTTGCCGTGATGAATGTCTGCACTTTGCTCTGGAAGGTCTCAATCAATTGTGTCTGCCGGTACGGATCCAATTCAGAGAGCACATCGTCCAGCAGCAACACCGGGTATTCTCCGATCTCTTCCTGTATCAGCTCGATTTCAGCTAGTTTTAAAGATAGCGCTGTCGTCCGTTGTTGGCCTTGTGAGCCGTACGTTTGAACTTCTTTGCCATTAATATAAAAAGCCAGATCATCTCGATGAGGACCTGCCAATGTCATACCACGCCGTATTTCTTGCTCTTTCATTTGTGATAATTTTATCATAAATGTCTCAAATAAGACAGCTTCATCTTCTTCCACCGCGTCCGCAAAGGACGGGAGGTAGTGTAAAGATAGCTCTTCCAGGCCATTGGTGATGCTTGATGAATGCTTTCAGCCCATTTTTGCAGCTTTTTTATGAATTGTTTCCTTTTCTTGACGATTTTAACACCATGTTCTGCCAATTGGCTATTCCAGATGTCTAGCATGGCGGTTTCTACACCGCTCTTCCCCCACAATTGCTTCAGCAGATTGTTGCGCTGTACCAGCACCTTCTGGTACTGCTGCAAATGAAAGAGGTAGCTCGGCGCTACCTGACCGATTTCCATGTCAAGAAACCGGCGGCGAACCCCCGGCGTGCCTTTGACAATCTCTAAATCTTCAGGTGCAAACATAACCACGTTCAGCGACCCTATAAAATCGCTCAGCTTCCGCTGCTCAAGTCCATTTATCTTTGCTTTTTTCCCCTGTTGAGACAAACTCAGCTCCAGCTTTAAGGCTCCATATTTCCGGTCTACCTCAGCTGCGACATGGGCATGGGTCTGTTCAAATGCAATCAACTCTTTGTCCTTGGAGGTTCGGTGGCTCTTTGTCAAAGCGAGTACAAAGAGCGCCTCCATCAAATTTGTTTTCCCCTGAGCGTTTCGTCCGATAATCAGATTCACATCCCCGAACGGCTCGAGCTGCAGCTGCTCATAGTTGCGATAATGCTGCAGACTGACATTTTTGACAAACAAGTTTATCCTCTCCCTCGTCTGTTCGCGCATAGCGCCAAAGCGGCTGCGGGAGGCTGTCTATTGTGCCACCACCTGAAACGTGCCGCAGTCCTCTACCTGGATGATGTCGCCGGGAACCAGCTTGCGCCCACGTCTCTCTTCCTTCTCATCGTTTACGAGCACGGCCCCTTCCTGCAGCAATGCCTTTGCCATCCCTCCTGTGGATACGCAATCGGACAGCTTCAGGAATTGATCGAGCTTTATATACGCACTGTGGATAAATATTTGTTTCATGACTCTTCCTTTCATCCTGTCAACATGGGGATAACTTAATTAGCGGTACGGTAAGGCAAAATAATATATTGGCTCTTGCTGTCATCCAGTGGCTTCAGAATAATCGGGCTCATGACGCCCATGAAAGCAATCATCAGCTGTTCGCTTTCAACCACTTTCAGTACGTCTAGCATGTATTTCGAGTTGAACGAGATCCGCAGCGGCTCGCCGTTGAAATCGATCAGATCCAATTCTTCGCGTACTTTACCGAGATCTGACGAGCTCGAAGAAATTTCAATCCCGCCCTGCTCCAACGTTTGCAGCAGCACAATGTTAGTTTTCTCCTCTTTCGAGAGCAAATAAGCACGGTCAATCGATTCACTTAATTTTTTTGTGTCCAGGACGAGTTCTGTTTTGTGCGAAGTTGGAATAATCCTAGAAGTATCGGGATAAATGCCGTCCAATATACGAGAGTAGAACAACACACGGTCAATTTTAAATAATACCTGATTATCAGCTACAACGATATCGACCAACGTATTCTGATCCGGAATGATTTTACTGAGCTCGTTCAAAGTCTTGCCTGCAATGACAACATTGTTAAACGTTATATCATCTACGCCTTCTAGCTGTGCAGAACGAGTCGCTAGTCTATGGCGATCTGTGGCGGTAAATTTCAGTTCATTGTTGTTCAAGCTCCATAGTACACCCGTCAATATCGGCGTTGTCTCGTGTGTGGAAATCGAGAATACGGTCTGCTTGATCATATTTTTTAACAAATCTCCTGGCAACGATACCGTTTGGCTATCTTCGATGTTAGGTAATACTGGGAATTCTTCTGGGTCCAAACCTACCAATTGAATTTCGGTTGCACCGGCAGAGATAAACGTATGGAAGTTCTCTTTAACCTCCATCTGAATTTGCTGGGAAGGCAGTTTCTTAATAATCTCGACGAAAAATTTGGCTGGGAGCACGACGCTGCCTGGCGTTTCGACGTTTACGATCGTCTGTTTCTCATCTTCCGCTGGAATAAAGGATTGAATTGAAATATCGGTATCGCTGGCGGTTAAGGTTACACCTGAATACGTAACATCTAGCTTGATCCCGCCAAGAATTGGGATGGTTGTCCGGCTGGAGATTGCCTTGGACACATGCTGAATGGATTCGTTAAGTACATTTTTTAATATGCTGATTTTCATTAATTTCACTCCTTGCGGAAAAATGAGAGGGGGTTGTTCTCTCTTGGCGAAGGCCAAGAATGCTCCCTCTTTATGGTTAAATTATTATTAATTATTAATAGTAATAGTAGTAGGGACACTGAATATGTGGATAAGCCTAAGAAACGGCATAAAATTAAGCTATCCACATGTGTATAGATTGTGCATAGGCTTTGAACTTGTTCAGGTAGGATTTTTGATTTTCTCTGTTAAATTGTTGACCACTTTAAACAGATCCTGGTCGTTCTTCAGAGATTGGGTAATCTTCTCGTGGGCATGTATGACAGTGGTATGATCCCGGCCCCCGAACGCTTCTCCGATCTTTGGAAGAGAATAATCGGTTAATTCACGGGACAAGTACATCGCAATTTGCCGCGGAAAGGCTACGGCCTTCGTCCGTTTACGCGCTTTGAAGTCTTCAAGCCGAAGGTTGTAATATTCGCCTACCTTCTGCTGAATATCCTGAATGGTAATCATTCTTGGCCGGCTTGACGGAATAATATCTTTCAGGGCTTCGGCTGCCAGATGCGTCGTTACATCCTGATTGGTTAATGAAGAATAGGCTACGACACGTATAAGCGCACCTTCCAACTCTCGAATGTTCGTATCGATCTGGTTGGCAATATACATCATGGCTTCGTTCGGAATGTCCAGATTCTCGGCCTTCGCTTTCTTGCGAAGGATCGCGATTCGCGTCTCCAGATCCGGCGGCTGAATGTCCGTAATCAGTCCCCATTCAAACCGTGAGCGGAGCCGCTCTTCCAGCGTAGGTATTTCCTTTGGCGGACGGTCACTGGAGATGATGATCTGCTTACGTTCCTCATGCAGGGCATTAAACGTATGGAAAAATTCCTCTTGCGTCGATTCCTTTCCTGCCAGGAATTGAATATCGTCAATGAGCAGGATATCGACACTGCGGTACTTATTGCGAAAACTCTCTGCACGGTTATCACGGATGGAGTTAATGAACTCGTTGGTGAACTTCTCAGAGGAGATGTACACGACCTTGCTGCTGGGATTATGCTCTAGGATGTAGTGGCCAATGGCATGCATTAAGTGTGTCTTTCCTAGCCCAACACCACCATATAAAAACAAGGGGTTGTAGGCTTTAGCCGGAGCTTCTGCTACAGCGAGAGAGGCAGCATGCGCGAACCGATTACCCGAACCAATGACGAAGGTGTCGAAGGTATACTTCGGATTCAGCATGTGGGATTGAATTTCATCCCCGGATACCTCCAGGACGGGTGCAGGCTGATGTGGAACAGGCTCATGTGACTTAGCCTCTTCAATAACGAAGCGAACATCGACCTGCTTGCCAATCACCTCAAAGAGCGTGGAGCTGACCAGCTTCGTATATCGACTTTCCAGCCATTCCACCGCAAAAGTCGTCGGTGCGGAGATGACAACGGAATGATCGTTAATAGTCAATGCTTTTGTCGCTTTGAACCAAGTATCAAAACTCGGTTTACTCAGCTTCGTTTGTATAATCGCTAATATTTCTTGCCATAATTCGGAAGTATGGCTTTCCAAAACTGTCACTCCTTTAAATCTTCCAAATGTGGCTAGAGCCATGAGTGGAAATGTCGAAAGAAACTGAATGATGTCTAATTATCCCCAGTGCTAGAATCTCTGAAAACAAAAAAACATGGATAAATTGAAATTGTTCACAACTTTATCCACAGGCTGTTGATAATTCAAACTCTTCATTCACATATTCACAACCAAAAGTAATATAATCATAGCAAAAGAAGCCCTTGTTTTCAATGTATGCCGCTAATTTATCCACAAATTCAATACGTTGTGCATAAAATTTATTCACACCACTATATATTGTTTATAATCTGTTTGAGATTCGACAACGTGACCCAGATTGCGAGAAATATTATGCACAGGTTGTCCAATCGACAAGCGGAATTTTCCTCTCTCACCATCTGTTCATAACTTCTGCTTGAATATACTAACGAGCCATAGAATCAACCAAAGGTGAAAAATGGCTGTGGATAAGCCGTGTTTGATCTTCCTGGATCGAACACGGCTTGTTTTTTGATGCAGTAATCGCTTAGTCACGACTACACTGCGACCAATCTGAAGATCGATACGTAATCAAATTTAAGGGTTAATGGATATTCTGTCCCATCCTCCGTTGTAAAGGAAGAGAACCGCATAACTGAAGTCCTGCTTCGTTCGTAGATCATATAGGGGGCTTCGAGCACCTCTCCAAAGGCGGCTAGTACTTCCTCTGTATCTGGAGAAAGTATATGTGGTATTTGTTCTAAAAGGTCAGTAAGCGTTTTACGACCCCTAAGCCCTGCTCTTCCTCAATATAAAGCCGGATTTGTTCACTTCCTAGGGCCAAAATTTCAGATTGAATAAAAGAGGAGTGATTTCACCAATTTCATCGATAACTAGGTTAATCGCTAAAGGGCCATAGTAAGGGATCTAGAAAATTCAAAAGTTAGATGAGAATAATCAAGAGGTAAGGTGATATAGATGCTCCTTACCTCCTTTTTATTTACTTTGGTTATTGTGAATAAAGCTAAAAAGAGCAAAAAGAAAGGGATCAATGGAAAGCTTTTCTATGTATATACTTATCTCTAAAGTTGGCTGAACAAAGCTTAAGTTCCTCCTGCTCTTTGCTAACTCTTCGTGACCCGTATGAAAATTAACCTCTCGTAAATGGCTTAGCTTTGAAATCGCCTGTATGGATTCTCCTTCAACATCTATTACTAATGCCCGACCTATCGCTTTTTCTTTAATCGTACCAATTGCTTCATCATTTTTATAAATCGTCCACGAAGCCGTAGTGACAAATGCTTTAAATTGGTTTTGAAGCTTCACCTCATAGACATCCCTCGAAATTTGACTATGCCCCAGCACATTTAAAACAAAGTTCGGTGAAATATGTCTACAAGACTCCAGTAGCTTATTTGGATTATATCTTTGCATGACGCCCCATAGCTTATTTTCGTGATCCATAACCGAAATTTTTTTGACACTTGCCGAATACTTAGGTATTTCATAGCACAGTTTCATTACATCCACCCTATTCTTTCAATTAAGGAATACCTATTTATTTCCTATCTTTCACAACCTTAATACTTAGACTTTGAAAAAGTAAAAAACAAAAAAGAGAAGCTGCTTTATCGATTGGCTTCCCTTTGCTCCACTCTCTACTTAAACTCTTTACTTTTGCTTCAATCATTCTGGTTCAATTATGAATATGACTATTGGCGATACGATCTTTTCCTCAACGATTTCAGTAATCCTATGGCTTTCCACAACGTTAAGGGCTGGATCTACACCAATAACGACATCTATAAATACCTTGTTGCCATGGACCCTTCCTTTAATATCCTTAATACACTTTACTCCCGTAATTTGAGAAATGGTTGCTTTGATTTCTTCAAGCTTTTTTTCATCAAAGCCATCTGTCAAAGCGTGGGAGGAATCTCTAAAGATGTTCCAAGCCGTTTTACAGATAATCAATCCCATTAAAAAGGCTGTCAATGGATCAACCATGGCAATCCGAACTGAGAGCCTACTATCCCGATAAACGCCCCGATACTAACCAAAGCATCCGAACGATTATCTACGGCTACGGCCTTCATTGCATTACTAAGGACTGTCCATTTTCCCACTTGCTTACGCTTGATAACTAACACCTAATCGGGTTGCTAGCTGCTCTTGGGTTATCCGGGAAGTGTACATGGGGGTGAAGAATCGCAAAATGAACTGGAAAAACGGGGTTGTGCTCATTAGGGGAGGGTTCGTGATGGTGTTCATTGCACCATGGGCAACGAGATTTTATACGGGCCAACATTTCTATCTTAACCATTATAAATACACGGAATACGGCAGAGCTGAGAATGGACGATTGAATATTGGAGCACGAATAGCTCCAATGAGGTTATGTTTGTTCATACCAATGGCGGGGAGAAGATCGTTCAGATTGGAGCAGAGAATTATCAGGTTCGACAAAACGATGAGAGAATTACTTCATATGAAGTAATTTATCCTGACGGCAAGAAGTATCAATGGCAAAAAGATGACGTGACGGCATATGATGAGAAAGGGGAGCTGGTATTTTCTAGCTTCTCTATATTCGCTCGCTTCATTCCTTTTTGCCTGGTGCGGATTTAAGTACGAGCTTTTCCAGCGTTTTTTGTTTCATATCTCTCCATCCAAATGGATGGTCGAGAATCCCGAGCCTAACGATTTCTATTTCTTTATGTGCAAAGTGGGTGGAGTGGCCAGTATGGGGCTGTCACTGTGGTTATTTTTAGCGCACGCCATTTAACGCTCTAAGAGCAAAATCCCGTATCGATGGACCCACCATCAATACGGGATTCTTTTTATTATCAATCATATTATTCATCTATTGCTGTTCGAATCGTTGTTGGAACTCGGCAATCGCCTCGTAATCTTCCTCCATCTTCCGCGAAACGCGAATATAGATCGGGAGCAGCGCTTTGTAAATATCCGCGTTCTCCTTGACGGGATGATGGACATGGGTTCCTCCCACCATGTTGGATACGACCTCCAGCGATTCGGCTCTTCCTGTAGCATATAGACCCAGTACGGCGGCGCGAGGCATGAGCTTTCATGGCTCTCCGGTACGATTACTTCCTGATCAAAAATATCCGCCATCATCTGCCGCCAGATGGGAGAACGGGCAAATCCACCGGTTGCATGAATCTTGGTTGGGCGACCCATCTGTTCTTCCATCGCAAGCAGTACGGTATACATATTAAAGATAACACCCTCTAGTACCGAACGGATCATATGCTCTTTACGGTGATTCAGAGTCAACCCGAAGAACGAGCCGCGAGCATTTGGATCCCATAATGGTGCGCGTTCTCCAGTCAGATACGGATGGAAAATCAAGCCGTTCGCACCTGGAGAAACACGCTCCGCAATCTTCGTTAATACTTCATATGGATTGATGCCAAGTCGCTTGGCGGTTTCGATCTCGGAGGCGGCAAATTCGTCCCGTACCCAGCGGAAAATCATGCCGCCATTGTTGACGGCACCACCGATAACCCAGTGTTTCTCCGTTAGTGCATAACAGAAAATACGTCCTTTCGGATCGGTCATCGGCTTGTCCACAACCGTTCGGATCGCGCCGCTGGTTCCGATCGTTGCGGCAACGACGCCCGGTGAAATGGCATTCACGCCAAGGTTCGACAGAACGCCGTCAGCTGCGCCAAGTACGAACGGCGTTGTTTTGGAGAGACCCATCGCTGCGGCATATTCGCTTTTCAGCCCCTTCATCAAATGTGTGGTTGGTGCAATTGCAGATAGAGACTCATCTGTAATTCCAGCGAATTCGAGCGCCTGCGGATCCCATGTCAAGGTCTCCAGGTTCATCATGCCAGTACTGGATGCGATCGAGTGATCTACGACATATTCACCGAACAGCTTGAAATAAACATATTCCTTAATAGAAATAAATTTAGCGGTTCGATTAAATATGGCCGGCTGCTCATGGCGGAGCCACATCAATTTGGTAACAGGGGACATGGGATGAATCGGTGTTCCGGTTCTGTGATACAGCTCCATGCCGCCGAGTTCATTCTTTAATTTGGCCGACCATGTCTTGCTGCGGTTATCTGCCCATGTCATGCAGCGAGTTAAGGGAAGTCCTTGTGCATCAACGGCGATGACGCTATGCATCGCTGCACTGAAGGATACGAACATCACGTGATCCGGATCTACGCGACTATCGGTCATGATAGCCTGTACAGAGGCAATGACGGTCTGAAAGATTTGCTCTGGATCTTGTTCGGCCGTCAGCGGAGTAGGGGTAAGGAGCGGGTATTCGCCACCGGCCTTAGCCACAATCTCTCCTTGTTCCGTAAAAAGAACGGCCTTGGTACTCGTCGTTCCAATGTCGACACCAATCATATAATTCAATGGATTCATTAAAAAGTCACACCTTCTTTCCAAAGCTTAAATAAAGTGTTTGACGGGAGTCATTAAAATAATGCTCTGTTGCACTCAGGATCCGCGACGCATCATACGACTCCATCTCCTGTATGAACTGTAGATGTTTCTCCATCACATGTTGGACTGCAGTTACTCCTCCAAGAAATATCTGTTTCGTAGTAATGAGCATGACGGTACTGACGATTGGCCGAATGCTTCTCCATAAATGAAGAATACGGCGATGATTCGCCTCCGTTATGATCGATTCGTGGAATATCAGGTCCTGATGTGCGAATTCAACCGGATCATGATGTTTATAAGCCAGCTCCATGCGCTCCACGGTTTGTCTCAAGTTCGTAATGAGCTCGCTTTGATCTTGAGCAAATACATGTTGTTGAACAAAGCTTTCTATTAGGTAGCGGACATCATACAATTCTTCCACTTCCTTTAAGGAGAGACCGATAACTCTTGCCCCCATGCGCTCCAGCTCGATCAATCCTTCGCTTGCAAGAGTCCTCAGCGCTTCTCGCACGGGAGAGCGGCTGATGCCGAATTCACTTGCAATGCGATTCTCCGAGAGCGTGTCACCAATGGGGATGACGCCGCTAATGATTTGCAGCCTTAGTTCATGGGCGATCCCTTCGCCAAGAGAGGTGCCACGCAGCCAGGTTTCGGGATTCTTCATGATTCATCTCCAGTCCAAATGCGATTGCTGTATACTTGTATACAACTTAGGTATGATCATATACTACGCTTTAATAGAGGTGCTGTAAATATGACGAAAGACATGAATGAATATCTTTGGGTGTGGGTAGAAAAAGATAGGTTACTTTTATCAGGTTATCCCCATGTGGATAAATCAAACCCAACATGTTGCGGTTCACTCAGCTGTGGAAAACTTTATGGTGCGATCAGCTTTAAGTTTACGTTTGACTTTTGAGCGTGTACGTGATTAAATATATAAAGGCATTTTCTGTGAAGATGAGGAACATTATCCGCTTAACACAAGCGGTCTGTTTGCATGAGATACGTCGATAGGCGTCGGTTCAACAAATCGCGGTCTATTCTTCCGTGAAAGTGCGTCGATAGAGTTATGATCATAAAATAAGTTTTGCGAGAATCCTGTTAAGGGGGTGCATTAAATCATGAGACCAACTTTCAAACCGAATGTGAGCAAGCGCAAAAAGGTTCATGGCTTCCGTAAAAGAATGAGCACGAAGAACGGACGCAAAGTCTTGGCTAACCGCCGTCAAAAAGGAAGAAAAGTGCTGAGCGCTTAATATTGTGCCACGAAGACCACCGAGGTGGTCTTTTTTTCGTAATATCATGGTGCCTTGCTGGGGGAATTCCTTTGGATATGGGAACGGTAAGGTGTCTATAAACCTGATACTTAAGTAAAGTTTATTGAGGTTTATCTGTGTTTTGGCATGACTATACTATTATAATAGGAAGAGTTGCCGGGGCGCATGAGGTAGTATGAAACATGATAACGGCAGGCAGGGAGAGACTTGTGCATAGAAAACTTCGTTTACGGAACCGCACTGATTTCAGTCGCGTATATCGACACGGGAAGTCCTTCGCCAATCATCAATTTGTCGTGTATTGGTCGCGTAAGAGAGAGGTGGAGCAGTTCCGCGTTGGTGTGTCTTGCAGCAAGAAGATCGGAAATGCAGTGGTCCGCAACCGGATGAGACGTCTGGTGAAGGAAATTGTCAGGCAGCATCAGCATGACATAATTCCGCATATGGATTTGATCTTTATCGTACGTAAAGGAGCCCTGGGAAAATCCTATCAGGAGCTGGAAAAAAGCGTGCTGCATGTACTGCGTAAATCTGCACTCTTGAAAGCGAAGAGAGGCTAAATGCTTGTGTTTATTTGTCCATATAAATATGTTATGATTTACCGTGGAATGGCAATGGCGAAGAGAGGGGTTATGAAGTGTCGCAAATGAAGACAAGACGAGGAAAATGGTTCCTCCTCACCGCTGTGATGATACTTGCAGTGGCCGTTTTATCAGGTTGTGCTCCTGGCGAAGACAGATGAAAACGATTGACGACCTGAAAAATGGAGGCTTTTGGCAGAGCAATGTAGTTTATTATTTTACGCTCGCGCTTGATACGTTTGCTAATTGGTTTAACGGCGAATATGGATTATCTGTACTGGTGATGGTGATTATCGTCCGTACCTTGATCTTGCCGCTGACATTGAAGCAGGTCAGAAGTTCGAAGGCAATGCAGGCGATCCAGCCTGAAATCCAAAAAATCCGCGACAAATATAAAGATCAACCTGAAAAAGTTCAAATGGAGACGATGAAGCTCTTCCAAGAGAATAAGGTTAATCCGATGGCGGGATGTTTGCCGCTCATCGTACAGATGCCGATATTTATCGCACTCTATCACTCTATTTATTATAACGGGCTCCTGCGTGAGCACGAATTCTTGTGGCTGCAGTTAGGTCAACCGGACAAGCTGTTCATACTACCGGTGCTAGCTGCCATAACTACTTATTTGCAAACCAAGATGATGATGAAGATGAACCCGTCTCCGCAGATGGGGATGATGCAGTTCATGTTGTTTGTTTATCCGATTCTGATTTTTGTGATGTCCTTCCAGTTCCCATCCGCACTTCCTTTGTACTGGTTCTACAGTAACTTGTACACGATCGTGCAGAACTACTTCTTGTACCGCAACAATGACAAGGCAGCTGTCGTGGCGAGTGTAGCCAGCGCAAATCAAAATAGTCAGAAGAGCAATAAGAGCGGAAACAAGGGTGGCAAGAGTGGTAAAGGGAAAAAAGGTTCGAAGGGAGCCAAAAAGTCGAGATGAGTAAAATCGTCGCAACAGGAAAAACCATTGAAGACGCTGTCGCACAAGGTCTAGCCCAATGGGGCGTAAGCAAGGACCGAGTATCGATTCAAGTATTGAGTCAGCCATCAAGAGGATTCCTGGGCCTGTTTGGGGTCAAGGAAGCGAAAGTTGAACTAACGCTCCTGCCTGACCGCGCCAGCGGCGAATCATCCGGAGCAGAGGTTCCAATCCACCGGCAAGCATCCACGCGTACTCCCGAGGTTAAGATATCACAAAGCTCCGTCGCTGTAGCCGAGCCTGTTGTTCGAACAGAACACCAGGCAGGCTCGGCTAACGATGACAGCAAGGATCCTTACCATGAGGCGATTTTGTTCCTCAAAGATACCGGTCAGGCAATGGGACTTGATATCTCGATCGATGTTGAGAAGGGCAAGGACTATACGACCCTGCAGATATCTGGGGCAGGGCTTGGACTCATGATTGGTCGGAGAGGACAGACGCTGGATGCATTGCAGTATTTAGCGAATATTGTCGCCAATCGATATTCGGATCACTACTTGCGGATCGTGCTGGATGCAGAGAATTTCCGTGCACGGCGCAAGAAGACGCTGGAAGATCTCGCTGATCGACTAGCAGGACGTGTGCTGAAATCCCGTAAAGAAATCGTGTTAGAGCCGATGCCGGCGGCCGAGCGGAAGGTTATCCATGCACGTCTGCAATCCCATGGAGGCGTGAAGACGTATAGCAAAGGCGATGAGCCGAACCGTCGGGTCGTGATTACAACGAAATCATCCTAACCTTGAGTTGAAGATTATATATGAACAATGACTCCTTAAGTTCCAAGAGGGAGTCATTGTTTTTTAAAGAGAGCTATAGATGTAGTGGTGCCTAACTGAAAGAGGTGAATGGAAACGATGTTTAGTGATACAATTGCTGCTATCTCGACGGCTGTAGGCGAGGGTGGCATAGCGATTATTCGTGTTAGCGGACCAGATTCGGTGTCAGAGGTGGAGCGAATCTTTAAGAGCAAAAATAGATTAACGGAAGTAGCATCGCATACCGTCCATTATGGACATATTATCGATCTCAAGTCAGGTGAGCACGTGGAAGAGGTGCTGGTAACGGTCATGCGAGCTCCTAGGTCGTTCACGACAGAGGATGTTGTAGAAATCAGCGCACACGGTGGGGTTATCTCGGTTAAGCGAGTGATGGATCTGCTGCTCCAACTGGACATTCGTCTGGCGGAGCCTGGCGAGTTCACGAAGCGGGCATTTTTGAATGGACGCATCGATTTATCTCAGGCCGAGGCTGTGATTGACCTGATTCGTTCGAAGTCTGACCGGGCCTTCTCCGTCGCTCTGAAGCAAGTAGAGGGCAATCTGTCTCGTAAAATCAATGAATTGCGTCATACCTTGGTCGAGACGTTGGCTCACATCGAAGTGAATATCGATTATCCTGAGCATGATGTAGAATCTCTCACCTCGGAGTTCATTAAAGAGAAGAGTCTGCTTGTCATGAATGAAATCGATAAGCTGCTCAAGACGGCCCAGGAAGGGAAAATTTTGCGTGAGGGGATTACAACGGCTATTATCGGTCGTCCCAACGTAGGCAAATCCTCGCTGCTTAATACATTGGCTCAAGATAATCGGGCGATTGTGACCGATATTCCTGGGACGACACGCGACGTGATCGAAGAGTTCGTGACGATCAATAACATTCCGCTGAAGCTGCTGGATACCGCTGGTATTCGGGAGACGATGGATGTGGTGGAACAGATCGGGGTAGAGCGATCCAAGACAGCCGTAAGTGAAGCCGATCTGATTCTGCTCGTGCTGAATGCGAGCGAGCCACTGCATCAGGACGAACTGGAATTGATGGAACAAATACGCGGTAGACAATGTATCGTGATTATGAATAAAATGGACTTACCGTCTGCTCTCGATATGGATATTCTTCGTCGGTATTATCCGGATGATCTGATTGTACCGATGTCGGTCAAAGCTGAAGAAGGCATCGACCGATTGGAGGAAGCGATCTCGAATCTGTTTTTCAGCGGGAAGATTGAAGGCGGGGATCTGACCTACGTCAGTAATGTTCGCCATATTGCGCTGCTTAAGAAATCGAAACAGTCACTCCAGGATGCTTATGAAGCGGCGGAACAGTTCATCCCGATCGATATGATTCAGATCGATGTTCGAATGGCCTGGGAGCAGCTGGGGGAGATCCTAGGCGAAGCGGTGGGCGACTCATTGATCGATCAGATATTCTCGCAATTTTGTTTGGGCAAGTAAGTCGGAAGATTGGTTATATATATCATGAATGAAACAGGAGGGATAGATATGGCTTATATGGGAGGCGCTTATGACGTCATTGTTGTCGGTGCGGGTCATGCTGGATGTGAAGCTGCACTTGCATCGGCACGCATGGGTGCCGAAACGTTGATGGTTACCATCAACTTGGATATGGTTGCGTTTATGCCGTGTAACCCATCAATCGGCGGCCCGGCTAAAGGGCATGTCGTGCGTGAAATTGACGCGCTTGGCGGTGAGATGGGGCGCAACATTGACCGAACCTTCATTCAAATGCGGATGCTGAATACAGGTAAGGGGCCCGCTGTGCACGCATTACGAGCTCAGGCGGACAAATTCTCCTATCAGCATACGATGAAAGAAACGATGGAGAAGGAAGAGAAGCTGACGCTTCGTCAGGGCATGGTGGATCAATTAATCGTTGAGGACGGGGCGTGCGTGGGGATTGTCACTCAGACAGGCACCGAATATCGTGCCAAGGCCGTGGTCTTGACGACAGGAACCTATCTGCGCGGCAAAGTCATTATGGGCGAACTGATGTACGAGAGTGGCCCGAACAATCAACAGCCTTCGGTTAAACTGGCACATAATCTGCGCGAGCTTGGCTTTGACCTAGTGCGCTTTAAGACGGGGACACCGCCGCGTGTGCATAAAGATACGATTGATTTCTCTAAAACGGAGATACAGCCTGGTGACGAGAAGCCGAAATTTTTTTCATATGAAACGACATCGTCGGATAACGAGCAGCTACCGTGCTGGCTCACATATACTTCTGTGGATACGCATCAGATCATTAGCGACAATCTTCACCGCGCTCCGATGTTTTCAGGGGTGATCGAAGGGACAGGTCCACGTTATTGCCCATCGATTGAAGATAAAATCGTCCGCTTTGCAGATAAACCGAAGCATCAGATTTTCCTCGAGCCGGAAGGCAAGAACACAAAGGAATATTATGTACAGGGTTTGTCTACCAGTCTGCCTGAGGACGTGCAGCTAGCTGTACTTCGTTCCATTCCGGGAATGGAGAAGGTAGAGATGATGCGTAACGGCTATGCGATTGAATATGATGCGATGGTTCCGACACAGCTCTGGCCATCACTTGAGACGAAGAAGCTGCCTGGGTTGTTTACCGCAGGACAGATTAATGGAACATCCGGTTATGAGGAGGCGGCAGGTCAAGGGATTATGGCAGGCATCAATGCTGCACGTAAAGTGCAGGACAAGGAGCCGGTCATTCTGGATCGTTCGCAAGGCTACATCGGAGTTCTTATCGATGATTTGGTAACCAAAGGTACAAACGAACCGTATCGCTTGCTTACCTCGCGTGCGGAATACCGCCTGTTGCTTCGCCATGATAATGCGGATCTGCGTCTGACGGAGATCGGGCATGACATTGGATTAATATCTGAAGAGCGGTATGCTAAGTTCCTTCATAAGAAAGAAACGGTGGAGCAGGAGATTGAGCGTCTTCGTCAAGCGAAGGTGAAGCCGGTCGACGTGAACCCAGCTCTTGAGGCAGCTAGTTCTGCTCCTATTCAGGATGGAAGCAATCTACTAACGATTCTGCGTCGTCCAGAGATTACATTTGCGATAATTGAATCGTTATCTCCGTCTCCTTATGAGTTGGATGAGGAAATGAAGGAACAGGTCGAGATTCAGATTAAATACGCAGGCTATATCGAGAAGCAACTCGGACATGTAGAGCGACTACAGAAGATGGAAAAGAAACGCATTCCAGATAATATCGAATATGGTTCCATTAACGGATTAGCGATGGAAGCACGACAGAAGTTGGATAAGATTCGCCCAATTTCCATTGGTCAGGCGTCACGAATTGCGGGGGTAACACCGGCAGATATTTCGATACTTCTTGTTTACCTGGAGCATTATAACCGGGTAACGGCAGCGAAAGGATAGGGCATGGACGATATTCAGAAGGCTTTTGTTGAACGGCTCCAAGCACACCATATAAGCATCAATGAGCAGCAGCTTCATCAATTTGAGAATTACTACAAGGCCCTCGTCGAATGGAACGAGAAAATGAACTTGACCGGAATCACGGAGCGGGAGCAAGTTTATACGAAGCATTTCTATGATTCGATCTCGCTTGCGTTCTTCGTTGATATGATGAGCGTCGGAAAATTGGCCGACATCGGATCAGGTGCTGGATTCCCGGGAATTCCGCTCAAAATATGTTTTCCGCATATTAAGCTGACGATTATAGATTCACTGAATAAACGAATTACGTTCCTGAAGCATGTTGTGGATACGCTTGGTTTGGATTCCGTTGAATTGATGCACGGCCGAGCAGAGGAAGTTGCACGTAAGCACGGATATCGAGATGGCTTTGATCTCGTGACGGCAAGAGCGGTCGCGAGAATGGCAGTTCTCAACGAATTCTGTCTGCCTTTCACGAAAGTGGGAGGACAATTTGCCGCGATGAAGGGAAGCGACCCAGCAGAAGAGGTGAAAGAAGCTTCTCGAAGCTTGAAAGAGTTTAGAGGAAAGTTGAATAAGATCCATTCATTCTCCCTTCCCGTAGAGGAGTCAGATCGACACATTGTCGTGATCGATAAAACCGGTCCAACTCCTTCCAAATATCCTCGCAAAGCAGGTACGGCTGCTAAGACGCCTATCATGTAAACTAGAGCAGAGAAACTCCATGAGTTTCTCTTTTTTTTATTGAAGATGAATTTCATTGTTTCACGTGAAACAATAGATCACTCGACATATTCCTCAGATCATGGTTCGATAAACCATACGAGAGTTGCAGGAAAAAAGGTGAAATTGGAGAATAGAGTTATAGGACAAAAAGTGGTAGAATAGAATCGTAGATTATTATGATTGAGGGAATGAACTAAACCGTGTCTATTTTACGAGATAATACGGTGGGTGCTATTTCATCATTGGCAACAAATCAGTCATTTCTTCTACAACTTAATAGGTTAATGACTGCTTGGAGAATGTCGAAGCAGAAACGGAGCGTACTTGTAACGTACGGCAGAATGTTGGATCAATAACCAATAATATGCGGTATATAGAAGGTACAAACGGCTTGATGCAGAGGATATAAGCATGAAACCAGCTTATGCAGGAGTGTGTCTGGTCTACAAATGGGTTCTTTGGTTCCTTCAACGAATATGATAGAACGCCATACCCATCGTACGGCGTCCATAAATTAGTTGCTGGATACTTGGCGCCCTTGTTATCAGTCTACCGAATATACCGGTTTAACCAGGGTATCGGGATTCACCCCTGCTATCATGAAATTAGGTGGTAATATACGGAATGAAAGAACAATTTTCGAAGTTGTTTGGCTTAGCGGCAGAGCGGAACCAAGGGGATGAAGTAAAACATATCCCGGTAAACGAGGTTGTCAGCAGCCCATACCAGCCACGGACGATTTTTGATGATGACAAAATTGACGAATTGCTCCAAACGATTAAGACGCATGGAGTTATTCAACCTATTGTTGTCCGGATTCGCAATGGCACGTATGAGATCATTGCAGGTGAACGTCGCTGGCGCGCAGTTAAGAAACTGGGTCTGGACACGATTCCGGCCATTGTTCGGGAGTTCAATGATTCACAGGCAGCATCGATTGCTCTCATTGAGAATTTGCAGCGAGAGGGACTTACTTCGATCGAAGAGGCTGTGGCCTATCAGAAGTTAATTGATTTACATCAACTGACCCAAGAAAGTCTAGCCCAGAGACTCGGCAAAAGCCAATCTACCATTGCGAATAAGATTCGATTGCTGCAATTACCGGGGACAGTGAAAACAGCTCTAATGGAACGGAAAGTCACGGAGCGTCATGCTAGAGCGTTATTGTCTTTAGACAATGAAGAAACGCAGCTTAAGGTTCTTGATGAGATTATTACGAAGGAATTAAACGTCAAGCAGACAGAAGCGAGAATCGCCTTTTATAAAGAAGTAACAACGATGAAGAAAGCCAAGCGTGTGTCCTATACGAAGGATGTTCGGCTGGCCTTGAATACGATTCGACAATCCATTGATATGGTTACCGGGTCCGGGATGGCGATCAAGACAACGGAAAATGATCATGAAGATCATTATGAGATTGTCATCAAAATACCTAAACGCTAAGTACGATTTGAAGCGGTACGTGAACTGCCGCTTTTTCTGTTGATTCAGGAATGAGAAAAGAGACACAACACACAGCATGTATGGAACGGCTTCGAGTGTCCTGTTGTGAGCGCTCTTTTTATAAGATGAGGAACTTGAATTTATTACTAACTCATTTCAATCGGCGAATAATCTGGCGCTATTAACATACTGCTGGAATATTCACAAAATACATATGCAGTTCAATATTGCATATCATCTATTGCGACTACTTAGAAGAGTCTTCCTACATTGAGGTGAAATGAGTGTCAAAGATAATAGCCATAGCTAATCAAAAGGGCGGTGTCGGTAAAACAACGACTTCCGTCAACCTGGGAGCAGGATTGGCTTCAATAGGCAAACGGGTGCTTTTGGTAGATATAGACCCTCAAGGCAACACGACCAGCGGGGTTGGCATTAACAAAGCAGATGTTGCCAATTGTATATACGATATTATTATTAATGAAGTACATCCTAAGGATGCGATCTGCGGGACCAACATTGAAGGGTTGGATATTATTCCTGCAACCATTCAGTTGGCTGGTGCAGAGATAGAACTCGTGCCGACGATTTCCCGCGAAGTCCGATTGAAGAAGTCGCTTCAACTGGTGAAACCTCAGTATGATTACATTCTAATTGATTGCCCGCCATCGCTCGGCATATTAACGATCAATTCATTGACCGCTGCCGATTCGGTCATTATTCCGATTCAGTGTGAATACTATGCGCTGGAAGGTTTGAGTCAGCTCCTGAATACCGTACGCCTTGTGCAAAAACATCTCAATACCTCCTTGAAAATTGAGGGAGTGCTGTTAACGATGTTGGATGCACGGACAAATCTGGGAATCCAAGTGATTGAAGAAGTGAAGAAGTATTTTCAAGAGAAAGTATATAAGACGATCATTCCAAGGAATATTCGTTTGAGTGAGGCACCTTCTCATGGACAATCCATCATCACGTATGATCCACGTTCAAAGGGTGCCGAAGTATATCTGGAACTGGCAAAGGAAGTGATCTCATATGAGTAAACGTTTAGGAAAAGGGCTGGATGCGCTTATTCCTTCTTTGTCTATTAATGATGATGATAAAGTTGTTGAAATTCCGCTGAGTCAACTGCGAGCGAATCCTTACCAGCCGCGTAAAACCTTTAATGATGAGGCGATTCAGGAATTAGCGGAGTCGATTCGTCAACATGGCGTTATTCAACCGATCATCGTACGCAGCGTGCTAAAAGGATATGAGATCATTGCTGGGGAACGCAGATTTAGAGCGTCTCAGTATTGTGGTAAAGCTACGGTCCCAGCTGTAGTTCGATCTTTCAGTGATCAGCAGGTCATGGAAATTGCACTTATTGAAAACCTGCAGCGTGAGAATTTGAATGCAATGGAAATTGCAGTGGCCTACCAGGGACTAATGGAACAATTTTCCTTAACACAAGAAGAATTGTCGCTTAAGGTTGGCAAGTCCAGATCTCATATCGCGAATTTTTTGCGGTTGTTGTCATTGCCTGAAGAAGTGAAGGATAATGTTTCACGTGGAACATTATCAATGGGGCACGCTAGAGCGATCGTGGGAATTAAAGATCCGTTACTTGTGAAACAGCTTGCCAAACAGTGCATTGAACAAGAGTGGAGTGTGCGAGAGCTGGAGGAAGCGGTTAAGAACCTGGATCGCAAGCCTGCCGATAAAGCGAAGGCGAAATTAAAGAAAAGAGATCCTTATATTGATCACTTGGAAGAGGATCTAAGAGAACGTTTCAAAACGACCGTTAAAATAAAGCATAACAAAGACAAAGGGAAAATTGAACTTAACTATTACAGCAAACAGGATTTGGAGCGTTTGTTAGAGTTGTTGCAATAAGTCAGTAGTTGGTTGCATGAATAGTAACAGTGAATTTCCGTGATTCCTAACAACCAAAGACATGTCGATGTTCCATTGTTGGAACAAGATATGTCTTTCTTTACCTAAATGATGCATAAATGCAACAATGAGCGATGTTAATGTGGGGTTTAGTTGGAAATGGTGAAGGGGAAAGGGAAAGGGAAACTTGATGAAACCAATCATTTATTTGGACCATGCAGCCACCTCGTGGCCCAAACCACCTGAAGTGTTAGCGGCGATGGAGCAAGCTTTGCTGCATGCGTCTGCTAATCCAGGTCGAGGCAGTCATCATATGGCGGTTAAAGCGGCACGGATTCTGTATGGAACGCGTAGAGTGCTCGCTGAATTGTTCGGGGTGAAAAATCCGAATGATATTGTGTTGACTTCCAATACAACGGAAGCGCTAAACATGGCGCTGAAAGGATACTTGAGTGAAGGGGATCACGTCATTGCGACGATGATCGAACATAATTCTGTTCGAAGGCCGCTAGAGTATTTAAGGCGTACTCGAGGTATACACGTTGATTATGTACAGGTTGATGAAGAGGGACAACCGGATCTACAACAAATTAACAAGATGTTTCGTTCAAATACAAGGATGCTCGTGTGCAGTCATAGTTCGAATCTCTTGGGTTCTATTCTTCCTTTGCGTGAAATAGGAGAAATGGTAAGAGGCAAAGGGGCTGTTATGCTAGTAGATGCAGCACAGAGTGCAGGGACGCTTGATATAAACGTGGAGGACCTCTCTATCGATATGCTGGCATTTCCAGGTCATAAGGGGCTGTTAGGACCACAGGGAACGGGTGGGCTCTATATTTCACCTACGATTGAGCTGGAGCCAATTCTACATGGCGGTACAGGAAGTCAATCGGAAGCGATTGAAATGCCGACAGTACGACCGGATCGATATGAAGCAGGGACGCCAAATACTGTGGGCCATGCCGGGTTGTTGCTGGTATCCTGAAGGTTCAGGAATGGACGCCGAAGATGATCTATCAGCACGAATGGGAACTTACACAGCTGCTGATGGAAGGACTGATGCAAAACGATGATCTGCGATTATTGGGTCCAGGTCTAGGCAAGCCAAGAACGGGTATTGTATCTTTCGTGTCTGGCCAGTATAGCTCGTCGGAGCTGGCTTTTCGCTTGGATCGTGAATATGGCATTGCAGTAAGAGCAGGATATCATTGTACTCCTTTAGCGCATATGGCATCTGATACAGAGCAGACAGGTGCGGTTAGAGTAAGTGTAGGGGTGACGACCACACAAGAGGATATAAGTGTTATGCTCACAGCGATGAAGGAGATCTATAGCTAATGGATACAGATCAAGATAGAGAAGAGGAAGGAATAGCGCATGGCTGAATTAAATGAATTGATCATGGAGCAGCTTCATTGGTTTGTCATCTTGATGGTCATCATGATCTTGATCTTATGGATAACGGCAGCTGTTCAAGGAGCTAAATTACGTAAGATGAGACGCCGTTACGATGCCATGATGGCAGGTAGTGGAGTGGAGGATCTAGAAACATTACTCGTACAACTGAAAGTCCAGATGGATGAAATCGAAGAGGGCCAAGGTAACCATGCCAAAATGCTGGATTCCATATCTCGTAATATGAAGGGAATGAAATCCAAAGTAGGCATCATTCGTTATAATGCATTCGGGGAACGGGGGAATGATATGAGTTTCTCCCTGGCTATTCTGAGTGAACAAGAGGAAGGGCTTGTCCTGACCGGTTTGCATAACCGGGAGAGCTCATATGTTTACGCTAAACCACTGAAAGACGGGCAGTCCATCTATCCTTTATCTCCGGAGGAGAAAGAAGCCGTTACTCTTGCGCTGCAAAAAGGGTAGAGCGATTCCATTCCTTAATTCCGGAAAAGATACAGGTTGCAATGATATCAGACAGTCGCATTACGAGACTTAAACGGGTGTTCTGTAATACGAAGTATTCCATAAAGCCGCCGACATTGACGATGCCCGTAACATGGATATCGCCGACCGGCGGTAATTCTTTATGTACGCCGGCTCCTGGTTTAAGGGGACCGTCAGCCACCTGAATAGATCCAACACTAGTGGATTGGCCAAGACAAGCATCAATGCCGATGACAAAAGGATTCTCGAATTTCTCGTTGATGATATTCAAGGTGTCTTTCAGATTCATGGCATGAACCGGCTCGTCCAACGTTCCATACAGATGGAAGAGGGAGCTGTTGTACCTTGCCAGCGAAGTTCCAACGAGCGGACCTAAGCAATCTCCTGTTGAACGATCTGTGCCGATGCAGACGATCACCAGTGGACGATGCTGTGTCGTGGCGTCAGACAGGTGAAATAGCAAACGATGTATAATAGCAGAATGGATATTCGGATCGGTATGTGGTATTTTTAAGCTGGAAGGCTCGGGACGGGAAGTGAAATTAGATAGACGGTTCATAGAATCTTCCTTTCGTCTGCATTTGGTAGTATCAGTATATGGATGAATACGGGTTTTTATACTTGATGAATACGATTTGTATACACGGTAGTTGATCGGGTCGATGCAAGAGAGTTAGAGGGAATGAGAGAAGTAGATTTACAAAAGGAAGATACATATGGAGGGAATGCTTCGTGGAAGGGGCTATGCTGATAGCATTTGATTCTACCCAGCAGGCGCTGCGGGCGGAGATGCTGCTGGAATACGGGGAGATTGAGATCGATCTGTTTCCAACGCCGAAAGAGATTACAGCAGGGTGTGCATTATCGATTCAATTCCCGGCTGATGTGTTAAAAGAAGTTCAAGAGATTATAGAACAAGAGCGTGTGGAGATCCGGGGGATCTTTGTGCTTGATGTCAACAACACGTATATAAACATCGAGGAGTAACAGGAGGAGCATAGCATGAGGGGGACGGGCTTCTTAGCGGAAGGTGACCAAGATCTGGATAATGTTGTCAAGGAGGTCGGTAGTATGAAAGACGCAGTATGGAAGTGGCTAACCAATGAGGAGATGTGGATGAATGTACTAAGCTCAGGACTCCGCATTATCGTTATATTTCTTCTGACTCGAATTGTTATTCGCGTAGTTTATAGGATGATAGACCAGTTCCTGTTAAGACAAGAGAAAAGTCGTATTCAAGTCAATTCCCGCCGTTTCGTGACGGTAGGTGAATTGTTGAAAAACGTAACTTCATTTGTATGTAACTTCGTGATGATTCTCATCATCCTTTCGGAATTCGATTTCAAACTTGGCCCACTACTTGCGGGTGCAGGTGTGCTTGGTCTCGCGATCGGTTTCGGAGCACAGAGCTTGGTCAAAGATGTTATTACGGGCTTCTTCATTATTTTTGAGGATCAGTTTGCGGTAGGTGACGTCATTAAGAGCGGAGAATATCGTGGGACGGTAGAGGTTATCGGACTTCGTACAACGAGAGTGCGGGGGCTGAACGGGGAAATCTACATCATACCCAATGGTATTATCGCGAGCGTGACCAACTACTCTCTCTCGAATTCACTGGCCATCGTAGATTTGCCGGTGAAGAATGACCAGCAGTTGAAGGACACGGTAGCATTAATTCAAACGGCTATGAATGGGATTATGGAGCGTCGACCTGAGATCAGGAGCACGCCGGATGTTCTTGGTATTCAGTCCTTAAGTACTTCGGAATATGTAGTACGTATCGTGGCAGAGTGTAATCCGAACGCAAGAGAGGATGTAGAGCGCCAAATTTTTACAGATATTAAACAAGCAACTGAGGAACAAGAGGTTGAACAAGAGCGCGCTCAAGGTTGAAGTGGATTGTAATTCATGGACCGTGCTATATAATGAATTAATGATAGTTTAGAGGAGCGGGGGAGCGGTAACCATGGAACGGAAGGTATTTCAATTAGGTGATATCGTTCAGATGAAGAAACCTCATCCCTGTGGGAATAATGAGATGGAGATCATTCGCATGGGGATGGATATTCGGATTAAATGCACCAAATGTCAGCACAGTGTGTTAATCCCAAGGATCAAATTCGAGAAAAACATGAAGAAAGTGCTTCGTTCAACGCAAGAAGGTGAAGGGGCTGGGGAGAATCTTTAAAAGGATCTACTCCTCCCTCAACCTGTCTAAATGAATCAATGGCCAAGCTATTGACTGGTTGCTATTCCCATGATATAATCAATCTTGCTGTGGAAAGGTACCCAAGAGGCCCAAGGGGGCTGACTCGAAATCAGCTAGGCGTCGCAAGGCGTGCGTGGGTTCGAATCCCACCCTTTCCGCCATTAGTATCCATAAGATTAAATGCAAAGATCCCACTTGCCTACAAGTTGGGATCTTTTTGATTATGTATTCCGTTCATAATGAAAAAGGGCCCTTACGGACCCTTTTTCTTGTAGGCGGCGCTTGTGAAATGGAATCGTAAATCTTCAACACATTCGCGAACCTGGTTCAACAGGCTGTTCACTTGTCCAGTCGGTCAAGCTTGTGGCTTATCTCCTCAGCTTGCATAACGTGAGAATCTTAGGAAACCTATGCGTTGTTCTGATGAAACGTTCAACGGAACCACACCTCTCTCATGCACCGCCTGATTATAATGTGTGTTAGAATACCAATCCCTATTCATTCTAGGGATTGGTATATAAATCCAATAATGAATGATGAACAGATTATTTCGGCTGTACCCGTCGTTTGTTTAACCAGACGCGATCATCATTTTGGGTATTAGGAAAGGTGTCGCCTTTATTCATTTGGATTTGCTTCGGATTTTCAATGCCCATAATATGGTCTCTCACACCAACTTCCATATAAATTCCATTGTTTGGAGCTTTGTCTCCTCCACGAAATTCGGTCTGTTCTCCCATCTTGAATTCCTCCTCGTGATGAAGTATGGACTGCATGTATTATCATGCACGAACAGCGTGTAAATCATTGCAGGGAAGATGAGAAAGAGACGGTAATAAAGGGAAAGAGAAGCTTGTGTGCTGTAGCGAAACAACTTGCATCCGATCATCCGTTCTGGTATATTATTATGGTGCGAGTTAGGCTCGCTCCTTGCTCTCAACCGTGATTGAGGGCCGAAGTCCATAAGGAGGTGAAAGAAATGCGCAAATATGAAGTGATGTACATTATTCGTCCTGACATTGAACAAGAAGCTGTTCAAGCTACAGTCGATAAATTCCAAGGCATCATCTCCAACGGCGGAGAAATTACGAAGCATGACGTAATGGGTAAACGCCGTCTTGCGTATGAGATCAAGAAATTCCGTGATGGCGTATACGTTCTGGTTAACTTCAACGCAACACCTGAAGTTGTAGCTGAACTTGAGCGTCTCATGAAGATTTCTGACGAAGTAATTCGTTATCTCATTACAAACGACGTTGCTTAATACGAGTAAACTTAGTAATTGATTTCGTTCTAAGGAGGGGATTGGATTGTTGAACCGTGTCATTTTGATTGGCCGACTGACTAAGGATCCCGAGCTGCGCTATACTCCTTCAGGTGTTGCTGTTACGCAATTTACACTTGCTGTTGATCGTCCATTTACTGGACAAGGCGGGGAGCGCGAAGCGGATTTTATTCCGGTCGTGACCTGGAGACAGCTTGCGGAGACTTGTGCCAACTATTTGCGTAAAGGTCGTCTGACTGCTGTGGAAGGGCGCATTCAAGTGCGGAACTATGAGAATAACGAAGGTAAACGCGTCTACGTTACCGAAGTTATTGCTGATAATGTTCGCTTCTTGGAGTCAAACCGTGAAAGCGGTGGCGGCGGAAATCGTGAGGAATCATCTTATAGTGGCGGAAACAATAGCAGTAACAATAGCGGAAGCCGCAGTAACAATAATTACTCGCGTAACAACAACAATCAGGATCCTTTTTCCGATGAAGGAAAACCGATCGATATCTCGGATGATGATTTGCCATTTTAATACGGAAAGGACTGACAACGCATGGCTTTTAAACAAAGAGAAGGCGGAGATAACGACAAAAGACCGGCACGCCGTGGCGGCCGCAACAAGCGTCGTAAAGTATGTTTCTTCACTGTGAACAAGATTACTCACATTGATTATAAAGATACAGATCTTCTGAAGAAATTCATCAGTGAGCGCGGCAAGATTTTGCCACGTCGTGTAACTGGTACAAGTGCTAAATATCAGCGTGCGCTGACGATTGCGGTTAAACGCTCCCGTCAAATCGCATTGCTTCCATACACAACAGAGTAGTCTGTTGCGAACAAGCGATCCAGTCCATTAGGGCTGGATCGCTTTTTTTTGTAACGGGATATAGGATTAAACGTATTGAACAAAAGGCTGTTAACAATATGATGAAAATACGACTGTCTCTATACAAAAACACTGTCTCCCCAGGGCGAACATTTACTAGCAGTGATGAAACGCGGTTCTACGAGTATGTTGTAAAGCTTTTAAGTTTTAAAGCCCTGAAACCATGTCTGCTTCAAAGAGACATTGTCTATTCCATATATACAAAACATAGAAGGTGGATTATATAAAAAGCGGAAACACTATGTCGTATTTAACATGTAGATCGTTCGAAATAGGTGTTCTGCAAAAAAAGTTTCTTCTATTATATATAGTTATGCATAGCGAGTCTAAATGAACCGTGTAAAGGTGATCCATAACAGTAGTCTTTAATCGTGTTGGAAAAATAGATAGATTATCTAGATTGGCAGCTTTCGGTAAGTGGAGAAATGTCTATTAACTGTATACATCAACGATACTCATGGCTGCCTTAGAGAGCTAAAGAAAATCGTGTTCTATGATTACATATTGTTTGCGAAAGTTTTCAAAATTATGATGTCCACTCCAGACAAACAAGCATACACACCATGGAAGGTCATGGATGTTGTTCGACTTATTATGCATAATCCTCCTCGATTATCCAAACGATAAAGGAAAAGGAGGGCACTCACATGTGTAGAAGATTTTCTTTGTCTGCAGGACTGGATGAAGTGAGTAATCGGTTTGGAATCCAACAAGTGATGTATTACTATAAGAGCCGTTATAATATCAGCCCAACACAAACGATGCCAGTTATTGTACAGGAGCAGGGGGAGCGCAAGCTTGATGAATATCGTTGGGGGCTGGTTCCCTATTGGGGGAAGGATGCGGTCAATGCGGATTTGATCACTGTGGATCAAAATCCAACTTATCGCAAAGCGATTGAAACAAGACGATGTATTGTTCCGTGCAACGGGCTTTATTATTGGCGAAGAGTTGGTAAACGAAGCTATGCGGTGAGAACCGTTATAGGTGATCATGAAATGTTCGGAATGGCGGGTCTGTATGAGACGTGGCGCGATGCAAGAGGGACTGAAATGAGAACGTGCACGGTGTTAATGACTGAAGCCAATGAGGTTATTCGTGAATTCGATCAACGCATGCCTGCTATTTTATCAGAAGAGGATATGGGGAGGTGGCTTGATCCAGAGATTAAGGGCAGAGATGCGTTACAACCACTTCTGCGTACGTATAGCGGAACGATGCGAATCTATCCGGTTACTCCAATGGTGGCAGACGATACCCATGATCATCAACAATGCATCGAGGAAATGGATTTAAAACTCGCTTGGGTTAAAAATTTATAGTTCGCAAGTATGAAAATGAAAATAACAGAAGCTATTCGACAAAAAAGCAATCCAATTCTTTCGATTTGGATTGCTTTTTACTGTTGCAAGCATTTGGTGAAATATAGCTAACCTATGAATGATATATAACATAGAATCTGGAACCAGGCAGATGGATAGTCCAAAAGCTGTGTTGATGTCAATAAATATGACTCATATTCCTGGATTTAATTGGAGACAACCAATTCAAAACAAAAAACCTTAATGTTATGTCATTTAAGATAACATGATACTTACTGAGTAAACATTAATTATAGTTATAAAATGTAAAAAATACTTGAAAATGCATCCGAATCTAGTAAACTAAGGTATATCAACCTGATCAAACTTATCATTTACCCTCGAAAACGACATGAAAAACATGATTTTTGAGGAAAATGAAAAAAAGTGATTGACGTTACCTAATTTTACACGTATCATAACATTAATTTTATAGGCAAGAAGATATTGCTAGTGACTTTGGCACTAATTGACCAATGGTATATTTTCTGTAAATCTTTCAATTCATTTCACATCATGAGCGATCATCCAGAGAGTTGTCAAGACCCGAAATTATGCAAGGATGATTTCAATATTCGTCCTGATAATTTATAGCAACAACTATTTTAAGAGGAGGATTCGCATGAAGAAGAGATTGTCACTCCTGCTTGCAATCATGATGTTGTCTTTCACCGTATTGGCAGCATGCTCAAGCGGCGGAGGTACAGCAGAGCCACAAGATCCGGGGGAAAATGTAGAAACACCTGCAAACGATAACGAAGCTGGCGAAGATACAGAAACGCCACCAGCTGAGGGAGAAGACGCTAGCCAAGGGTATTTCCCGGCTGAAGACATGTCTGGCAACCCGACAGCAGCTAAGAACCGTACCGATACTTTGGTAGTTGGTATGACTGCACCAAAAGGGGTATTCAACCCGTTCTATGCTCAAACGGCATATGATAACTATGTGGTTGAAGTTTTATTTGACTCATTCCTGTCAGTTAACGAAGACGGTACTTACAGCAACCGTATGGCTGAAAGTGCAGAAGTATCCGAGGATGGCTTGACGTACACTTACAAGCTGAAATCAGGTATCACTTACACTGATGGTAGCCCAGTGAAAGCTAGCGACTATGCTTTCGCAATGAAGGTATATCATGATCCAGCATATGAAGGTCAATCGGATTACCTGAAATACAACATTAAAGGCGGTCGTGAGTACTACGAAGGTGATGCTACTGAGATTGAAGGTATTACTGTAGTTGACGATCTAACGGTTCAAATCGAAGTTACTGAAGCTACTGCACAAACCTTTGACGCTTTAGGTGGCGTATGGTTTGCACCAGAAGCTGTTTACGGCAAGGATTACAAGAAAGGTTCCCTGGACTACATGAATGATCTTCATGGTTCCCCGGTTGGTAGCGGACAGTATGTATTGAAAAGCTTCAAGCCAGGTGCTGACGTTGTGTTCGAAGGCAACGAAAACTACTTCCTGGGCGCTCCAAAGATCAAAAACGTAATCTTCAAAACAACAACAGAAGAAACCAAAATGGCTATGCTTGAGTCCGGCGAAACGGATATGGACCAAGTTACTGTAGATGAAGATAACATCGAAAACCTTAAGTCTCTTGGATTCATTGATCTGAATATCCAACCTACCAATGGTTATGGATATGTTGGTATGAACCACAACAGCCCTAAATTCTCTGATGTTAAGGTACGTCAAGCGTTGCTGTATGGTTTGAACCGTGCAGAAATCGTAGAAATTATCTATGGTGATTTTGCAAACGTCTTGAACATTCCACAATCCAGCGTTTCTTGGGCTTACACAACTGACGGCATCGAAACCTATGATTTCGATCTCGAAAAAGCAAAACAACTTCTGGATGAAGCTGGTTGGGTACCAGGTGCAGACGGCATTCGTGAGAAAGACGACGTGAAATTCAACATCGACTTCTCCGCTACAGCTGACAACCCAGTAATCGATGCAATGATTCCGGTTATGATTCAGAACTACAAAGAACTTGGCATTAACGTTGTAGCCGATACACTGGATTTCAACGCTATCATCGACAAGCGTGAGAGAGGCGACTTCGAAATGTTCTTCATGGCATGGGGATTGACACCTGATCCTGATTCCACGGTTTACTTGACTGACGGACAACAAAACGGACTTGGTTTCTCCAGCCCGGCGTACGATGAAGCGATGAAGAAAGGCCTTTATGCTATGGATCTTGAAGAGCGTAAAGCTGCTTATGCTGAAGCTTACAAAATATTGAACCAAGAAATTCCGGATCTGTTGATCTATCAAAGACGTGATGGATGGGTATACAACGGTCGCGTAGAGAACGTTAACATCTCTCCATACAAACGCTTTACATTCGATCTTTATCTGACAGAACTTTCTAACGAGTAGTCAAACAATATAACAGCAGGAATTATATGCTCAGCTCGCAAGAGCTGAGCATATCCACTTATATGCCGGGAGGAATATTATGAAGCAGTACATTATCCGGAGGCTGCTGCAGATTATCCCGACGATGATCGGGATATCGATTCTCATTTTTGCGATATCTGCCATGGTACCAGGTGATTACATCACAGCGGTGGACAACCCGACGATGTCTGCAGAGAAAGCAGCTCAGCTTCGGGAAATTTATGGTTTGGACAAGCCTGTCGTAGAGCGTTATTTTACATGGCTTGGTAATATGGTTACAGGTAATCTTGGTGATTCCCTGGTTCATAAACAACCGGTTACGACGGTTATCGGGAATTATGTATGGAATTCATTTATGGTTGCATTCTTTGCCCTGATATTCAGTTGGATTATCGCTGTATTCACGGGTGTTTTTTCAGCTAAGTTTCAGTATTCCTTGTTTGACAAGCTAATGACGTTATTCGTATTTTTATGTATGTCATTGCCATCATTCTTTATCGGACTTCTTCTTATCAAATTCTTAGCGTTGGATCTTGGTTGGTTCCCGGTCGGCGGGATGGTCACATCCGGTCTTAACGGAAGCACATGGGATCAACTAGTTGATATTGCTTGGCATATGTTCTTGCCAGTGCTTGTGTTGACTATGTTAAGCACAGGAAGCCTAACACGTTATTTCCGTACCAGTATGCTGGAAGTAATCCGTCAGGATTATATTCGTACGGCACGGGCTAAAGGTTTGAAGGAACGCACAGTCATATTTAAGCATGCGCTTCGGAATGCGCTTTTGCCTGCGATTACACTGATGGGATTTGAACTGCCTGCTTTGTTTAGTGGTGCGATCATCCTGGAGAAGATTTTTATCTGGCCAGGTGTAGGTCAAATCTATCTGGAATCGATTAGTATGCGCGATTATCCGTACATGCTCGGTTTCACAGTGTTTCTGGCTATCTTAACGTTATTAGGTAATGTGCTGTCTGATGTTCTATATGGAACAGCAGACCCAAGAATTCGCTTGAAGTAGGAGGAGATTGATTTGTCCGCTGAGGCTGCACCATTAAAATCGAATGTACCAGCTCCAGTTAAGCAGCCGGATTCTCCGTGGAGAATAGCGATTCGTCGCTTCTCTCGAAACCGACTTGCCGTCATTGGACTGTTTATTATTGTATTCATGTTTCTGTTGTGTTTTATTGGTCCTTTATTTTCTCCATACAGCATGTATGACTATAGTGCAAAGGATAAGAACCTTGCGCCGAGCGCTAAGTATTGGCTAGGAACGGATAAGGTAGGACGTGATGTCTTGCTGCGAGTCATGCTGGCAGGACGGATATCTCTTACGGTAGGACTCGTAGCCACTGGGATAACTGTCATCGTCGGGGCAACTTTGGGAGCGCTAGCTGGATTTTACCGTAGATGGGTAGATACACTCATCATGCGTGTTGCTGACATTTTCATGGCATTGCCAACACTTCCTATCCTGATTATTCTCGGGGCTGTCTTATCGGATCTAAAAGTGACGCCACAAGATCGAATATACTTCCTCATGTTAATTATCGGTCTATTGGGCTGGAGCGGTTTGTCCCGTCTTGTACGCTCGCAGATCCTGACCCTACGCGAACAGGAGTTTATCCAGCTACGGAAGCCCTCGGATTAAAGGATCGTCGTAAGATCTTCCGTCATTTGCTCCCCAATACAATTCCTATTATTATCGTATCGGCTACGCTCGGGGTTGCTGGGACTATTATATTGGAATCTTCATTAAGCTTCCTTGGTCTAGGTGTTGTGCCACCAACACCATCCTGGGGCAATATGATCGGAGCGGCTAATAGCTTGATTGATTTCCGCAAACGACCGTGGGTGTGGATACCACCAGGCATGTGTATTCTTATAACCGTTATTGCAATCAATCTGATCGGTGATGGACTTCGCGATGCACTTGACCCGAAAATGAAGAAGTAGGAGAGGCGATTATGGCTAAAGAACTAGTTGAATTCCGCAATTTAAAAACGCATTTTCAAACCTCCGCAGGCACCGTAAAAGCCGTCGACGATGTCAGCTTCAAGATTCGTGAAGGCGAGACGCTGTGCGTGGTTGGCGAATCGGGTTGCGGTAAAAGTGTGACGGCAATGTCACTGATGCGTTTGATCGACGTACCTCCAGTCGGAGGGGAGATTTTGTTCGAAGGCAAAGATCTATTGAAGTTAAATAAACGGGATATGAGCTTGATTCGCGGTAATGATATCGCGATGATCTTTCAGGAGCCAATGTCTTCTCTTAACCCGGTACTGACCATTGGGGAGCAGATCGTGGAACCGATTATGCTGCATCAGTTGGTTAACCGTAAAGAAGCGAAGCAGCGTGCAATCGAGCTGATTACGCTGGTAGGTATCCCACGTGCAGAGAAGATTTATGATTCATATCCGCATGAGCTTAGTGGCGGTATGCGTCAACGGATCATGATCGCGATTGCACTCAGCTGTAATCCGAGATTGTTGATTGCCGATGAACCGACTACGGCCCTTGATGTAACGATTCAAGCACAGATTCTCGATCTGATGCGCGATATTAAGGAGAAATTCAATACGTCCATCATGTTGATTACGCATGATCTGGGTGTAGTGGCTGAAATGGCTGATTATGTTGTAGTTATGTATGCGGGTAAGGTCATTGAAGAAGCGCCTGTTATTGAACTCTTTAAACAACCAAAACATCCATATACGAAGGGATTGCTCAAGGCGAAACCTGTCATTAACCAAAAACAAGAGCGTCTCTATTCGATTCCAGGTCAGGTTCCGAATCCAGTAGATCTTGGTGATAACTGTCATTTCCATGATCGCTGTGAATTCTGCATGCAGATCTGTAGAGAAAAAACACCTCCACTCAGCACAGATCCGAATGGTCATAAGATCGCTTGCTGGTTGTATGAAGAGGAGGGGAAAGCATAATGACAGAAGCACTCTTGGAGATTGATAATCTCAAAAAATATTTCCCGATTACCGGCGGCGTCTTCCAGCGGACGGTCGGTAATGTTAGAGCAGTAGATGGTGTCAGCTTCACTATTAACAAAGGTGAATCCTTTGGATTGGTAGGCGAATCCGGCTGCGGTAAGAGTACGATTGGTCGTACCATTCTCCGTCTCCTGGAGAAGACGGAAGGTAAAGTTATCTTTAATGGGCAAGACATTCATGCTTTGCCTAAAGAGAAAATGCGTGCCTTGCGTCCTAAAATGCAAATCGTATTTCAGGATCCATACAGCTCGCTCAACCCAAGAATCAAGGTGGGCGAGGCGATTGGCGAGGCGCTTATTGACCACGGGTTGGTTAATCGCAGAGAGTTAAAAGAGAGAGTCATCGAAACGCTGAAGATTTGCGGCCTTGCTGCTTATCACTATGATCGTTATCCGCATGAATTCGTCCGGGGGGCAACGCCAACGGATTGGCATCGCGCGCGCCCTCATCTTGAATCCCGATTTCATCGTTGCCGATGAGCCGGTATCAGCGCTTGATGTATCGATCCAGGCGCAGATCATTAACTTGCTCAGCGATCTTCAACGTGAGAAACAGTTGACGTACTTGTTCATCTCCCATGATCTCAGTGTTGTCGAACATTTGTGCAACCGAATTGGGGTTATGTATCTGGGATCGATGGTGGAGTTGGCAAGTAAGGAAGAGTTATTCCGTAACCCGCTGCATCCATACACGAAGGCTTTGCTGTCAGCCGTTCCTGTACCAGATCCGACGCTTAAGCGCGATCGTATCGTGCTTAAAGGCGATATTCCAAGCCCGGCGAACCCACCGTCTGGATGTAAATTCCATACTCGCTGCCCGATTGCCTCCGATCTGTGCAAGCAGCAAGTGCCGGAATATCGTGATGCAGGTAATAACCACTTCGTGGCTTGTCATTACGCTTAATAGTATGACTCTGCAAGAACAGGTCTTCTGACAATTATTTATTACTATATATAGAAGAATAGCAAAATTCAAAAAGGGCTTCCTCCGTCTATAGACGGAATGGGAAGTCCTTTTTAGGTCTGAAATGTATTACGAGTTTGGTTTACATCATTTTCCTGTGATGAAATTTAGAAAAATTGCAGACCAAAGCCCTCTTTCATCCGTCTATATATATGTGGAGGGTAAATCTATGAAAAAACGGTGGCTTTGGATCGTAATCATTATAATCGTTCTTATCCCGATAGCAGCCATGATCAGCGGCTATGGGGAACGTGCCGGGTTTAAACCCAGAGTTGAGGCAAAAGCAGTCGTCCTGATGGATATGTCCACCGGACGTATTTTGTACAGCCAAAATGGTGACGTACCGCTTCCCCCGGCAGGTATGGCCAAGCTGATGACGGAACTGGTCATCCTGGACGATATTAAATCCGGACTTCGAACATGGGACGATGAAGTCCAAATTACTGGCCTAGCTAGCAAGACAACAGGTGCTAAGTTGGCTCTGAAGCATGGGGAAGTCTTTACTGTCCGCGAATTATTTCAGAGTATGGCGGTGTATAACACGAATGATGCAAGCGTAGCATTAGCTGAGCATTTTGCTGGTTCAGAGGAAGCGTTTGTCCGCAAGATGAACGATAAAGCGCGGAAGATTGGCTTATCGGATCAATCGCGATTCGTGAATACTACAGGAGTAGATAACAAGTCATCTAGTCTGTGGCCGCTTGGCGTACCAACCGATATGGAAACCGTTATGACGGCTGAGGATATAGCTAAACTGACGGCCCATCTGATTACAAACCACCCTGATATATTAAGTATGTCCAGTAAGACACAAATGAAATTAAGTGGAAGAAATTTATATTTAAGCAATACGAATTGGATGCTTTCTACCCTTGGCGGGCCATACTCTTATGAGGGTACAGATGGCTTGAAGACCGGATATAGCGCGAATGCTGGTTATTGTTTTACCGGTACGGCAGAGCAGCAAGGAACAAGATTGATTGCAGTCATAATGGGTACGGAGTCGTGAGAAGCTAGGTTTGAAGAGGCACGTAAATTGTTCGACTACGGATTTGCCAAGACATTAACATGGAAGGAGCGGCTGGACAACTGGTTTATTCAATCAGGTACAGCCGCTGTGCTCTCATTTCATCGAAATCATAAGTATTGATGGTAACTGCCTAAATTGGTAGATTTATAGATCCGGTCCCGCAGTTCACATAACACAAGAATTTAGTTTACAATAGATCATGTGCTGTATTTCGTCTCTAAGTTAAAAGTGAGTCAACGGGCAAGCATCCCGTTTAATAAGGAAAGGAGGGTGAGCCTAATCGATCAGGGTCTCTAAGAGCCCTTTCTCAATCTGACTTATCCCATCATTTATTATATAATAAAGAAGGAATTGAACTCATGAAGAGGAAATCAATATATATTACACTTGCTATTGTTTTATTGCTGGGATCATCTGCGTACTTGTTCAGAACGCAACTGGCTATTGTGGCATTTGATCTGTTTATGGCTAAGGACGTGGAAGAATCTTTGCAGCACTCGTATAAGCCGCTGCAAAGTGACAAGACACCTGAGCCTGTCGTAATGCAGAGCGAGCCTTTCTCCGTCATGCTGCTCGGAAGCGACCAGCGGGACCAGGAGGCTGCTCGTTCCGATACATTGATTTATGCCGTAGTTCGTCCCATGGAGTCTAAGGTTCTGTTGATCTCCGTACCGAGGGATACGTATGTGGACATTATCGGGCGTGACAGAAAAGATAAGATTAATCATGCGTTTGCCTTTGGTGGTCACCAGATGGCCAAGGATACGATGGAGGCGTTCTTTGACGAGGAGATCGACTACTATGCTTCCATTAACTTTGAAGGCTTGAAGAATGTTGTAGATGCAATGGGCGGCGTAGAACTTCCGATTGGTAAAGACATTGTCAACAAAGGAAGAGACCATGAAAAGTTTACAGTTGAAGCTAACAAACCGATTTATAGCGGTGAGGAAGCCTTGAATTACGTGCGTTACCGCGAGGATAGCGATTTTAACCGGGCGAAGCGGCAACAGGTATTTCTTGATGCAGCGGCGAAGCGTCTGAAATCTTTGGATCAAATCGGCAAGGTGCCTGAATTGATCCAAATCATGGGTGACAATTTCCAAACCGACATGCAGCCCAAATTCATCATTGATCTAGCGAAGCAGATGTTGACCGGAGGCAAGGTTGACATGACGAGTTTCACGATCATGGGTGAAGGAATGCGTATTGGTGGGGTCTACTATAATGACCCCGATATGGAAGACGTAGAGGAAGCTCGAAATCTGATTGACAGTTGGATGGATCCCAACACAAAAGCTGCTGAACTGTTACAGCCTGTAGATGCAGAGAAACAGAAGTTGAAATAAGGTCCTCCACTGTCATCAGCACGTATGATCCAAGTTCGGTTAACGTATGTATGAGTAAAGGATAGGGGAATAGGGGTAACCTGCATACCTGAATTAGACGAGAAAAGGTTACTTTACATGACTTGCTGCTAGGAAGTCATAAGGAGGATAAGGCAATATGAATATCGCTTTTTTTCTGTTACCGAAACAGGAAGTGATTTGTTTGACACTGGAATCAACCTTGAGGCAGACACTGGAGCGTATGGAATATCATCGGTTTACGGCTGTGCCTGTACTGGATAAGAACGGAGAATATGCCGGGACAGTCACAGAAGGGGATCTTTTGTGGCATATGAAGAACTCCGAAGGTAAGATTACGTTTGAGAATGCTTCGAAATTTCTGCTGAAGGATGTTCCTTTCCGGATGGATATCAAGCCGGTATCGATTGATGCTCGAATGGAGGATCTCATTAATTTAGCGAAGGTCCAGAACTTTGTGCCCGTCGTTGATGATATGAATCGTTTTATCGGAATTGTGCGCAGGAGTCTCATTATTGAATATTGTGAACGGTTTGTCTCCAAGGAAACGATGGAGTCCCAAGGAGCTTCCTAGAATTCAAGCGTACGATAAGAATAATGGTATGAAAGACGAAAGTAACGAGGGTGTGGACGGCGCTGAGGCGTAGGTACCACGCCCTATTTTTTATAAAAGGATTCAGGGGAGTTGGAATAAGCATTCTCGATTTGGAGTACAAAGAGAAGGTATGATTGTTTTCTACCTGATCCGGCCAAGGGACGGCGCATGGGGCCTTTGTGTGAGTGGCTTTTTTTTATGCTATAATGGAGAATAAAGCTGTTTTCAGGGAGAGATGGATATGCCAAATATGCCGAAGGACTTGGATGTAGCTAAACGAGCTAAAGTGATCGAATGGCTAAAAACCGAAGTAATCGATAATGTATCCCGGTTATTTAAAGCTCTATGGGAAGGCAGCACTACGAAGGTTGGAGACAGCTTGGTCAGCCTGATGATGAGCTCCTACATATTGGGTCGTAGGCTCGGTTTGACCTATCGGGATTTGGATGATCTCTTGCTCGAGAAATTGAAAAAGCATAAGCAGGAAGGACATCAGCTGGAGGATTGGTACCAGGATATTTCCGCGCTTGAAGAACATTTGCGTAAGAGGTGAACCTATTGAAACTGCGTTGGACAACAGCAGCATGGAGTATCGTATATCTGCTTCTGCTGCTATCATTACAGACCGTTTTCTCGATCGTAACGGCATTTTTACTGGTTCTGCCGGTGGCGATACTATTTACGGCTTTGAATACCAAATCATTCATTGCACATGTGGCTCCTGTATGGTTGATTGCATTGCTGATTAGCCCCATCTACTTGATATTCGCCATTTATTTCGCGATACCGGGTATTGTTATGGGATATTTGTACCGGAAGAGAAGGGCGGCGATGCAGGTACTGAAGTATGGTATCGCTACCATGCTGGCGGAGATGCTCTTGCTCCTGCTGATCAGTACGGCCTTCTTCCAGTTGAACCTCTCGGATTACGTTGATGAGATCGTTCAGATTACGACAGCGCCATTGATCGAAATGGGGATCGAAAATGGTGTGGGCGGCCAGCTGCTGGGAACCGAAATTGATACACAACTCATTAAGGATCAGACGATGCGGATGGTTCCGTTCGCGATGATCATGAGTGCGCTGTTAATGACGGTAGTCACACATGCACTGGCACGCCCGACACTGAATAGCTTGGGGTTGTCAGTGCCTAAGCTTAAACCCGCCAGGGAGTGGAGAATGCCCCGTTCACTGATCTGGTATTACTTGCTGATCTTCTTCCTCAGTATCGCTACAATGGATTCAGACAATTATTTTATGAACATGGTTGTGGCCAACGGCATGCCGTTGCTGCAGATTTGCTTCATGATTCAAGCACTTGGATTCTTCTATTTCCTGGCATATGAGCGGAAGTGGCATCCGATTATACCGCTCTTGACGGCTATTCCGATCGTGCTGTTCCCACCCGCTTTGATTATCGGTATCTTGGATCTGGCGTTTCCGCTTCGTCAGGCGTTTAGCAAAAACAAGAGATAAGGTGATGAGTCATGCCTAAATTTTTGCAGAAACGCTGGCACGGCTATCATACCGTCTGGGCGTTTGCATTGGTGCTGCTACTCGTTATTTTCCTATCGTTCTATAATACGTGGCTGGGTTTAGTTGGCTTGCTGCTTGCTATCATCGGCGGTTACGTGATGCTGAAGGCCGAAATGAAGTTTCGGCGTGAGCTGGTCGATTATATCGGCGATTTAACTTTTCGTATCCAGCGCGTAGAAGGCGAGGCGGTTAGTGTCTTGCCCTTCGGCATTGTTTTGTATAGCGAAGATAAGACGGTGGAGTGGCACAATCAATTCATGATTCATATGTTTCCTGATCAGACGCTGGTCGGCGTCTCGCTGCAGGAACTGTTCCCGCAGATTGCGGCCGTGATGCGGGAGCAACTGGACAAGAAGGATAACAAAGAACAGAAAGATCCAGATGAGAGTGCTCTAGGTGAAATACGGCTCGAGATTTCGCATGAGGATAAGTTCTATGGTGCGACCATCATCCCCGAAGAACGATTGATTTATCTGGATGAAATCACTGAGCTGGTTATCCTGCGCCAACGCTATGAGGACGAACGACTTGCCTTAGGCATTATTATGATGGATAACATGGATGAAGCGTCGCAAGGAATGGACGATCAACAGCGTACCGCCTTAATTGCCAAAGTAACGAGCGAGATTACGGATTGGGCACGGGAATATAACGTCTATCTGCGCAGACTCTCCTCAGATCGATACCTAATGATGTTAAATCAACGATCGCTCGATATGTTGGAGAACAGCCGGTTTCTTATTCTGGATGAAGTACGCGAGATGACCGCCGATTTGAAGGTGCCATTGACGCTTAGTGTAGGTCTAGCCTCAGGCTCTGATGATATTACGGAGCTTGGACAACTGGCGCAGTCCAGTCTGGATATGGCGCTTGGACGAGGTGGGGATCAGGCAGCGGTGAAGGCAGGCCAGCGCTTGTCCTTTTACGGGGGCAAGTCGAATGCCGTAGAGAAGCGCACGCGAGTAAGAGCTCGTGTAATCTCTCACGCCCTTCGTGATCTGATGCAAGAAAGTGATCATGTGATCGTGATGGGGCACAAGCAACCCGACATGGACGTTATCGGAGCATCCATTGGTATCTTGAAGGCAGCGCAGATGTATAAGGTCGATGCTTATATCGTGACGGAGGGGCTTAACCCATCAATCTCGCGCATAATGGAGGAAGTCCGTAAGGATGAAGCCATCATGAGTCGGTTCATCTCGACCGAGCAAGCGATGCAGATGATGACAGAACACACGTTGCTTGTGGTCGTGGATACGCACAAGGCTTCAATGACGATGGAGCCAAGACTAGTGCAGCGGGCCAGCCGCGTGGTTGTAATGGATCATCATCGGCGGGGCGAAGAGTTCATCAATGATGCGGTGCTTATCTATCTGGAGCCGTATGCATCCTCCACCTGCGAATTAGTGACCGAGGTGTTGCAGTACATTCATGAGCGCGTAACCCTAACACCGGTCGAGGCAACGGCATTGCTTGCCGGAATCACGGTGGATACGAAGCATTTTGCACTTCATACTGGGTCGAGAACCTTTGAAGCAGCAGGCTCCTACGACGCCACGGTGCGGATACCACGATGATTCAACGGGTACTCAAGGAGGATCTGACAGAATTTATAGCGAAGGCAGAAATCGTGAAACATGCTAGAATGGTATATGACCATATCGCGCTGGCGGTATCGAAGAGTGCAGGGCCCATACCGCAGCTGTTAATTGCCCAGGTGGCGGATATGCTGCTCAATATGACGGATGTGCAGGCCTCCTTTGTCATCAGTGAACGTACGGATGGCAAGATTGGAATCAGCGCTCGTTCGATGGGCAAGATGAATGTTCAGGTGATTATGGAACGTCTCGGGGGAGGCGGACATTTGACGAATGCCGCGGTACAGCTGGACACTTCGCTTGAAGAAGCGGAGAAACAGCTGATGGATGTACTGGCGGACATCAAAGCGAAAGAGGGGTTGTTCGAATGAAAGTGATTTTCATTAAAGATATGAAGGGCCAAGGCAAGAAGGGTGATGTGAAGGAAGTATCCGAAGGGTATGCTACGAATTTTCTGATTCCGCGCGGCGTGGCTCGTCCGGCAACAGATGGAAATATGAAGAACCTGGAGCAGCAGCAGGCCTCAGAGCAGAAACGCAAGGAGCAAGAGAAGGAAGAGGCACAGGCGCTAGGTAAGAAGCTGGAAGAGATGACGATTGTGTTAAAAGCCAAGTCCGGAGAGGGTGGCCGCTTGTTCGGCGCGATTACGAGCAAACAGATCGCCGAGGCGCTGGCTGGACAGAAGATCAAGATTGATAAACGTAAAATCGAACTCAGCGATCCAATCCGGAGCCTGGGCGTGACGCAAGTTCCCGTGAAGCTGCACCCTGACGTCAAGGCGACGCTCAAGGTTCAAATTACGGAGGAGTAATATGGGAGGAGAACTCTATTTCGATCGGGTCCCCCCTCAGAATCTGGAGGCAGAGCAGGCAGTGCTTGGTGCCATTCTGCTGCATAGTGAAGCGCTGATCACGGCGATGGAGCGGGTACAGTCCGAGGACTTCTATGACAAGACGCATCAGATCATTTATGAAGTGATGGTGCAGCTTGGAGAAGGCAATCAACCGATCGATCTGGTGACCCTCACTTCTCTGCTTCAGGATAAAGGACAGCTGGAGGAGATAGGCGGTGTCAGTTATTTAGCGAAGTTGGCACACGCGGTTCCGACGGCAGCCAATGTTGATTATTACGCCCAGATCATTGAAGAGAAGTCGATGCTCCGGCGCTTGATACGCACGGCCACTCAGATCGTTAGCGAAGGATATACCGGCGGCGAGGACGTATCCGGCATGCTAAGCGAAGCGGAGCGTCGAATCCTTGAAATATCAAACCGCCGCACAGGCAGCGGATTTATCGCCATTCGGGATGTCCTGATGGAGGTGTTCGAGAAGGTTGAGGTGCTCCATCAGAACCGGGGCAACACGACAGGTATACCGTCTGGCTTCGCGGATCTGGATAAAATGACAAGCGGATTCCAACGTAACGACCTCATCATCGTGGCTGCTCGTCCTTCGGTTGGTAAGACGGCGTTCGCTCTGAATATCGCTCAGAATGTGGCGATAAGAGCTAAAGAGACGGTGGCCATCTTCAGTCTGGAGATGTCAGCACCGCAGCTTGTTCAGCGGATGATCTGTGCAGAGGCTAACTTGGACGCAGGCGTGATGCGTAACGGTGATTTCAAGGGCGATGAGGATTGGTCCAAGCTGACGATGGGCATCGCCGCTTTGTCCGAAGCGGAAATCTACATTGACGATACACCGGGTGTGACCGTTGCCGATATTCGCGCGAAGTGCCGCCGACTCAAGAAAGAGAAGGGGCTGGGGATGATTCTGATCGATTACCTGCAGCTCATTCACGGACGTGGCAAGGCTGGCGAGAACCGGCAGCAGGAAGTATCCGAAATATCCAGAACGCTGAAGCAGATTGCCAGGGAGCTGGAGGTTCCGGTTATCGCACTATCTCAGTTGAGCCGGGGCGTCGAGCAGCGGCAGGACAAGCGTCCGATGATGAGTGACCTGCGGGAATCGGGGTCCATCGAGCAGGATGCGGATATCGTAGCCTTCTTGTACCGTGACGATTATTATAATCAGGAGACGGAGAAGAAGAATATTATCGAGATCATTATCGCGAAACAGCGTAACGGGCCGGTAGGCACAGTGGAACTCGTCTTTCTCAAGAATTTCAATAAATTCGTGAACTATGAGCGGACGCATGCGGATGCGTTTGCCGCCGGATAGCGCTGTGTATAGGGAATGATCGATAGTATACCTGCCCTCTACTGTCAGTTATCGTGATTGTTCATTCAATCCTCGACATAAAGGGCAACAACCTCATATTCTTGTCCTAATTCCGAACAATCATACATTGCTGTGTATGATTGTTCGTTTTTATATTTGACTTTGAAAAAGCGGGCTGTTACACTGATATTGCTGCTTTAATGCAGTGAGGTCATCATACATGTTAGATATGAAAGTTGATTTTATCGGTGTTTCTTGAAATATTAGGGGTATCACAGCCCGAGCGGAGGAATGAATATGTCAACGGTAGTCGTTGTGGGGACACAATGGGGAGACGAAGGGAAAGGGAAGATCACGGATTATTTGGCGGAGAGCGCTGACGTGGTAGCCCGTTACCAAGGCGGCAACAATGCTGGCCACACCATTCTGATTGACGGTAAAAAATTCAAGCTGAGCTTGATTCCATCCGGAGTCTTTTATAAAGATAAAACATGTGTCATCGGGAACGGTATGGTCGTAAACCCGGCTGCACTTATAGAAGAGATAAATTACATTCACGATAACGGATTCAGCACAGATAATCTGGTCATTAGCGATCGCGCACATGTCATCATGCCATACCATATGGTCCTTGACGCTCTGGAAGAAGATCGCAAAGGTCCGAACAAAATCGGCACGACACGCAAAGGGATCGGCCCTTGTTATATGGACAAAGCGGCACGTAACGGTATCCGGATCTCAGACCTGATGGATGCTGAGGAGTTTGAACTGAGACTGCGTCAAATGGTGCAAGAAAAGAATGTCGTGATCACGCAGGTATATGGCGGGGAGGAACTGGATGTTGAAGAGATTCTGACACAGTATCTGGAATACGCTGAGTTCATCCGCCCTTACGTTCGGGATACGTCCGTCGTGCTAAACGATGCGATTGATGAGAACCAGAAAGTGTTGTTCGAAGGCGCGCAAGGCGTCATGCTGGATATTGACCAAGGTACGTATCCGTTCGTAACGTCCTCGAACCCGTCAGCTGGTGGTGTTTGCATCGGGTCCGGTGTCGGTCCGTCCAAAATTCAGCAGGTGATTGGCGTGGCCAAATCGTACACGACTCGCGTGGGCGATGGTCCATTCCCAACCGAGCTGAACAATGAGATCGGAGATTATATCCGCGAAAAAGGACATGAGTATGGTACGGTTACCGGCCGTGCCCGCCGTGTAGGCTGGTTCGATAGCGTCGTGGTACGACATGCGCGCCGGGTGAGCGGAATTACCGGTTTGTCGCTGAACTCGCTTGACGTACTGAGTGGCCTTGAGACCGTGAAGATCTGTACCGCATATAAATTCCGCGGCGAAGAGATCACGCACTATCCTGCGAGTCTGAAGATGCTGGCAGAATGCGAAGCGATTTATGAAGAGATGCCAGGCTGGAGCGAAGATATCACAGGCGCGAAGACGCTCGAGGAACTGCCGGAGAATACGCGTCGTTACGTTGAGCGTGTGTCCGAGTTGACGGGGATTCCGATCGCCATCTTCTCCGTAGGCCGCAACCGGGAACAGACAAATCAAGTGCTTCCGATCTATGAGAAATAACATGACTTAAAGAAGAGCGGCAATCCCTCTGTTGATACAGATTGGATTGCCGCTCTTTGTGTGTCCAGCGTTGCCATTTACAATAGGATCGGCTTCGGCTGTTCGGATATCTTCCCGTCTTCGATATAAATAATGCGATCGCACAGATCCAGCATGCGCTTGTCATGCGTGACCATGATCGCGGCTTTTTGACGGAGCTTCACCTCATCCGCCAGCATCTGAACAACGGTTCGGCCACGCTCGGAGTCCAGGCTGGCCGTAGGCTCGTCCGTGAGAATGAGCTCCGGATCGTTCATCCATGCCCTGGCGATAGCTACGCGCTGGCGCTCACCGCCGGAGAGACTCTCAGGATAGTAGTGTCTTCGGTGAGTGAGGCCGAGCCGTTGCAGCAGGTTGT
Organism: Paenibacillus sp. JCM 10914; assembly: GCF_001315105.1. GTDB lineage: Bacteria > Bacillota > Bacilli > Paenibacillales > Paenibacillaceae > Paenibacillus_AQ. The sequence goes on from NZ_BAZR01000006.1 coordinate 51,358, forward strand.
TCGCACGTAGCTTTGGCTCATTCCCATGCTGTCCTGCAAGCTTGGCGATGAGCAGCAGTTGATCCCTGACGGTTAGATAAGGGATGAGATTCGCAGACTGAAATACAAATCCGATATGGTTGAGGCGCAGGGCGTTCATTTTTTTGGCGGACAATTTCGTCACCTCCTGTTCCCCCATCCAGATGCGTCCGCTCGTTGGTGTGAGCAGGGCACCTGCAATCGAGAGAAACGTGCTTTTGCCCGATCCGGAAGGGCCTACGACCGCTACGAATTCGCCGCTTTTAATTTCCAGGGAAATGTTGCTGAGCACCTGGACGGACATATCACCATCCCCGAACTTCTTGCTGACTTGATCGATTAATAATTTGGATGTCTTCATCATGCAGCCCTCCCAATTGCTTCGATGGCATCGATCTTCATGACCCGATAGAGCGACAACAACGACCCGAGCAGAGATACCGCCAAGAATAACAATGAACAAAGCAGCACGACCGATGGCGTGAGCGTAAAAGGAACGACTCCTGCTAACAGGAACGATACGCCGTAAGTCAGCCCAATGCTGATCGCAAGGTGGTCAGGGTTAACAGTAGCACTTGGACTATCATGCTACGAACCAGATAGCCTGTACCTGCGCCAATGGCCTTGAGCACGCCGAACTGATTGACTTTTTGAATGGTAATGACGTAAAAGAATACCGCAAGCACAAATGCCGCAATGATGAACAGAAACACGATCATCATGGTTAAAGAGCCCTGTTCTTCCTTAAAGCCAGGAATCCCTTGTAAGGCTTCGTTTGTCGTCATGATCTCAATTCCGTCAATTTCTTGTGCCAAGGTCATGATGGTATCAGATTTACCGGTAAGAGCAATAGCATTCCACACGTTGCCTTGTTGTGCTCCGCCTGGCTGTAGCGCCTTCCATCCCTCAAAATTAATATGGATCACCGGTGCGTGACTGAAGGATTGCCCGCCCGTAAAAGCTTGTATGGTGAATGCAGCCCCGGTCGCTTGATCCACAACCCGGTCACCTAGGCGCAAACCCGCATCCTTCAGGGAACGATCGACCATCGCTTGCTCACGATGATCGTTATCGATCATCGTTCCTTCCACGACCGGAGGGGCGAGCATACTATTCATATCGATTGCAAAAAAAGCAGCATCAAACTTGGCAGTCGAACCTTCCTGAGTCAAGGTATTCATATGGACACCAAGCGGAGTGGCTTGTTCTACGCCGGGATGTCCCGATACGTCGTGCCATACTTCCTCTGTCAGGATCGACCGATTAATCCGGTGCTCCGATTCTGCTTGCAGTACGAGATAATCGGCCTTCATATTCTGAATGGAAGAAGCGTTGTCTGACGAGAGACCTTGAGCCAGTCCGGTTACAAACAGCACCAGCCAGGCAATCAGCATCATGATGAAGCCGATCAGCAGGTAGCGCAGCTTTGCATGTTGAAGTTCGCGTAATGCAAGAAACATGTTCCTCATCTCCATTCCTGTATCGCGTTGTATCCCACATGTGATTCGTGTACACAGGATCAGTATAGGAATGGAATATGAACAGAGCATGAACGTAACGTGAGGGGCTACAGAATAGGCAGGAACACGCGGAAGGTTGTCCCTTGTCCGGTTTGGCTGCGCACCTCAATCCGGCCCCCGTGCAGCTTCACGATTTTCTCCGTAATGGAAAGTCCAAGTCCACTGCTGCCCTCTGAGCGGTCTCTGGCTGGATCTACCCGGTAGAACCGATTAAAGATAAGCGGCAAATGCGCTTGGGATATCCCAATCCCGGTATCGGAAACTTCGATGCAGCATTGCTGCATATCCGTTGTGGTGATTCTCAGCGAGATCACGCCCTCCGCCTCGGTATACTTAATGCTGTTGGTGATCAGATTGGTCCATACCTGATGGAGCAGATGCTGGTCGCCATAGATGTAGGTCGACGGCAGAGACATATCGATCGTCAGGTCCTTGCTGCGCCAGCTCCATTCCGTATGCAAGAGCACTTGCTTGATCTGATCAGCCACATCGAATGTCGTCTTCTCCAGAATGTTCTCTTCTTTATCCAGCGAGGCGAGCATCAGCAGCTGTTTGCTAAGTCCTGACATGCGGCGGCTCTCCGCCTCGATAATGGACAGATAGTGCTGTTGTTGTTCCTCACTCAGTTGCTGGGACTGCAAGGTCTGGGAGAAGCCCTGGATGGAAGCGAGCGGGGACTGAATCTCATGCGATACATTCGATACAAACTCTTGTCGCATCTGCTCCAATTGTTCTAATCCCTTCGTCATTTGGGAAAAATGGTCGGCCAGCTGCCCAATCTCATCACGTCTTGTAATATCGAGATCTACCTGATAACGCCCACGCGCGACACTTTGGGTGGCTTCCGTTAATTTCACGATCGGTTTCACGATATAGCGCGTAATAATCCCCACCAGCAGAATGCTGAGCAGGATGGAGATGGCCATAATAATGGTGAAGAATATTCGCATTTCGCCGAACTGGACGGTGATATCAGGCCGCATGAACAGGGCGTGATTTGTCCCTTCTACCTGAAGCGGGATTCCGATGGAGTTACTCAACACATTGTCGAAGAAACCCGTGATGAACAGCTTCGGTGGAACCGAAGCAATTCCGTGATAGATCGTGCCGTCCAGCACTTCCCGCACTATGTCTGAGGACAGGTCGCGCTCGCGAAAAATACCGCCATACATCCATTCTTTGCCGGCGTCGTTGATGAGATAGAATTGATATCCCAGTTGTCCAACATGATCGAGATATTCATGAAGATCCATACCGGGATGCGTGGTGTAAAAGTTGCCGATATCTGTGGCCATCGTCGTGACCTTCTCGTCATTGAAGGGCTTCAGGCTAAAGTGATAATACATATTGGAGATCACAAAGGCGATCACGCTGCTAATGACCATAATGGCGATCGTCGTAATGACGATGCGGGAGTAAAGGGTTCTCACAGCGAAGCCGCCTCCAATTTGTACCCGACACCCCGAATGGTACGGATCTGAAAATCCCCACTGCGATCGGCGAATCGTTCCCGAAGTCGCTTAATATGCACGTCCACGGTTCGATCATCTCCGTCGAAATCGGAGCCCCAGATCAGCTGTATCAATTCCTCCCTGGAGAAGGTGCGATCCGGATAGCTGGCTAGCTGTGAGAGCAACTCAAATTCCTTCATCGGCAGCATGAGCACCTTGCCGTGACCAAGTACTTCATAACTTTTGCGATCGATGGTCGTTTCGTTCAGATGAATTTTATCGGCACTGACCATCTGATAACGGCGCAGCAGCGCTTTGATTCGGAACAACAGCTCTTTGGGCTCAAAAGGCTTGGTGAGATAGTCGTCTGTGCCTACGGCAAACCCTCTTTCCTTGTCAACGAGTTGATCCTTGGCAGTCAGCATAATCACAGGAACATCGTAATATCGTCGTATTTCTTCACATAACTGATAACCGTCTTTATTAGGCATCATCACATCTACCACGGCTAAATGTATCTGTTCACGCGCCAGACAGGTAGAAGCCTGCATGCCGTCTGAAGCGGTGTACACCGTAAAGCCTTCGGTCTGGAGATGATATTGCAGCAGTTCCCGGATATGGGCGTCATCATCGGCGATTAAGATATGAATCATATGCTAGAATAGGCCTCCTTTGGACAGAGCGTTATAGATGATTATATATGTATCATACATAGACCCTAGCGGTCGACAGTCTTTATTCGGTTCGAGCCTAGTGTGGCCGATTCGCAACATATTCATGAAAATATTAAAAATCGGTAGAAAAATGGATCAAGCGAGGTTGAAGCGATCACGAGGCGTCAATACTGGAAGGAGAAAGCATCATGATCATGTCATTTCAAAGCATGCATGAGGAAGGAGGAGCGGCACGATGAAGCTGATGAAATCGCTGCTCAAGATCAGTCTGACAGCGGTACTCGTGAGTACGTTGACAATCGTAACCACAGGCGTTGTGGTGAATGCGTATATCCAGTCCATTCTAGCCAGTTTTAATATTCAGTTGGAGACGCAAATGGGCGTAGGTGGGATTATGAAATCGATGTTTGGCATGGGAAATGCGCCGGATACAGAAGCCAATCCACCAGAGGGACTTGACTCGAAGCCGCTGAGGGATGTAACTACGGAAGATGAAGCGAATTCGCCTCAAGGGGCTGAGGAGAAGTCTAGTCCATCGGAACCGCCGGATGACTCGTTGCCGGTAATGGGAAGTGTGAACACGGATGATTCGGAGGGTGCTTCGCTAGAGGATCAAGCGATCGTGATGACACCAAGCGATATCGTAGATCGAAAAGGAAGCTTGTCTCTGGAGGACAAGGAGGAAATCTTCACGATATTGATGAACAAGCTCCCCCAGACCGAGATGCAGAAGATATCGGAGGCGATGGAAGACGGTCTTACCGCAGCGGAGCTGGCAGAGATTGAGCAAGGGATATCCAATTACTTGAATCCGGATGAATTTGATAAGCTGATTACAATGTTGAAGGAATAAAGCCAGCGCGGACAAGGTCGGCAAATGTCACTGTTTTGTCACTTAAGTTGATTTGAAAATAATTGGGAAAAATGATCAAACCCGTGCGTGGCGCGGGTTTTTCGCTGTTCTCGTATACTTGAAATGATTGTAATGGCTATGTTAAAGTAGACGAAGATCGAAAAGGTTAAAATTTTGATACCTTTTGACAAGTGATGTCATATTCAAGGCTATGTCAGGATGTCAGATAGAGATATATCTTACATACGCACAACGGCTTAAAGGAGAGAGACATGAAAGGTTTCAAGGGAATACGTTGGATCGAGCGTGTCTTGCGGAAACAAGAGACGAACCGTTCCGACCACAACAACACAGACACAGAGTCAGCCATGTCGACTGTACCGGAGAAGCGAGGGTGGAAGTCACCGCGTAGATGGATATGGATTTCGGCAGGGGCAGTACTCCTAGCGGGTTCGGTATATACGGGCAGTAAAGCTTATGTGAATGCTAATACGCTTCCGTTCTATCATGTATATGTTAATGGCGAAGTGATCGGCGCGATTCAGGATGATGCCGAGCTGGACCAATTGTTTGCAGATAAGCAAAGGTCGTATCAAGAGAAGTACCCGGATGTTTATATGGTATTGCATACGGATGGAATCACGACAAAAGCAGATCGCACCTATAAGCCGGATGTAGACAGTGAAGAGACACTGCAGAAGCTGGATGGCATGCTGAAAGCTTATGCCCGAGGCGTCGAACTGAAGGTGAATGACGAGACCGTGGCGATCGTGAAGGACAAGCAGACCGCCAAAGAAGCGGTAGCGGCTGCGAAGTTAAAATATGCACCAGCTGGCATTGAAATACAACAAGAGAAAATGCAGAAGGTCGCTTTCACCCAAGTCTCTGCTTCGGCCTCGGACCAAGGGAAGGAACAGGAAGACTCGTCTGCTTCTGTTCAGATTAAGGAAAACATTTCGCTGGCGAATACGAAGGCTGACCCGAACCGCGTGCTTGGCGTGGAGGAAGCCGTTGCGCTGCTTACGGGCACGAAGGATAAGCCCGTTGTGTATACGGTCCAGTCCGGAGACACGATCTCTTCCATTGCTCAGCGATTCGGCATGACCTCTGCGGATGTTACGGCACTTAACCCCGAGCTGGAGGAAAAATATGTCCAGATCGGGTCGGAGCTCCAGGTTACGAAGCCAGAAGCTCCCCTGACGGTCCGAACCGTCGAGACGGTGGAGGAGAAGCAGCCGAGCAAAGCGGAGACGATCGTTCGTAAGAGCGATGAGCTGCCTTTGGGTAAGCGCAAGGTCGTCAGGCCGGGCCGCGATGGCGTCAAGACCGTAAGTTATGTTGTAACGAAAGAGAATGGTCAAGTTATTTCGAAACAGTGGACTGGACAAGAAGTTATTCAAGAGTCTCTGCCTGAGGTTGTGTATAAAGGAACGAAGGTAGCGCGTAAAGCTGCACCGAAAGTGACGGCTTCAACCTCTTCCAGCAGTAGCCAATTTGCTTGGCCTGTCAGTGGGGCGCGTGTAACCAGCACCTTCGGGCATCGTTGGGGGCGCAGCCACGAAGGGATCGATCTGGTAGGGGGCAGCACGATTAAAGCATCGGCCGCTGGCCGCGTTGTATTTGCCGGTCAACAGAATGGATACGGCAAGGTAGTCATTATCGACCATGGCAACGGATATCGCACCTTATACGGGCATATGAGCAAGATTTCCGTGAGCAACGGACAATCGGTAAGCCAAGGATCCAAAGTCGGCGTCATGGGCAGCACGGGTCGTTCGACCGGAGTCCATCTGCACTTCGAAGTGCAAAAATGGAGTTGCGCAAAATCCGATGAAATATCTGTAGTTGTGTGTTATACTAGGTAAACCAATGCGACATAAGCCATTATTGGTTCATATATCATAATAGTGAAGATGGCCGCTCCTTAACGGGAGCGGCCATCTTTGCGTCATCAAGCGGTGTGGCGGTGGGTATGTACTTGGCATCAGGTGTGGTAAAATGGGAGAAAGACCGTTCAAGTGAAGGTATGAGGTGAGAAGGAAGATGCAGGGAACCATTCTGGTGGTGGATGACGAACAGCCCATCGCCGATATTTTAAAGTTTAATTTGGAGAAAGAGGGCTATGAGGTCATCTGTGCTTTTGACGGTATCAGTGCGGTAGAGATTGCTCTGGCGAAGCGTCCGGATCTGATGCTGCTCGATTTGATGCTGCCCGGCAAGGACGGAATGGACGTATGCGTGATGTGCGCGCAGCCAAACTGCAAATCCCGATCATCATGCTGACGGCGAAGGACGGAGAGATCGATAAGGTACTCGGGCTTGAACTCGGCGCGGACGATTATGTGACGAAGCCTTTCAGTACCAGGGAATTGTTGGCACGCGTGAAGGCACAAATGCGTAGACAGCAGAAGCCCGACAGCTCGGTAAATAACACAGACGGCACAAATACAGACGGACAAGGCCTGAGGCTGTTCGATCTGTTTATCGATACGGACATGTATATGGTGTATAAAGGCGGAGAAGCACTGGACCTCACGCATCGTGAATACGAGCTGGTCTATTATTTGGCGCGCAATGCCGGCAAAGTAATGACCCGCGAGCATTTATTGCAGGCTGTATGGGGATTCGAATACTTTGGCGATGTGCGCACGGTGGATGTGACGATCCGTCGATTGCGTGAGAAGATTGAAGAGAATCCGAGTAAGCCGGAATATATTCTGACTCGGCGTGGCCTGGGCTACCTGATGCGCAGCGCGAAAAACGGGGGCCTGTAATGCAGTGGCTGTCCTTCTTCCGTACTATTCAGGCGAAGGTCATCATTATTTATGTGCTGCTGATCTTGATCGCGATGCAGCTGATCGGGGTGTATTTTGTCAGTGCGATGAAGAACTCGCTCACGAGCAACTTTACGAAGGATCTGCAAGAGCGGGCCGAGCTGATGTCCGTGTTGGCTGCCAAGACGCTCGGTGGAGAGAATGACACGGAGGAAGATCCGGACGAAAGTCTGCGAATTATGGTGAACAACCTGTTCAGTCTGAACGGTGCCGAGATTCAAGTGCTGGATTCCACAGGACGAGTGCGGACGACTTCACTTCCGTCCCATGCCGATTATGTTGGCACGAAGAATACTCAGACGGTCGTTAGCCGCGCTTTGCAGGGCATACAGGACAATGAGGAATATATCATCGATGATGACAATGTTCGTAAGAAGGTCGTGGCCAAGCCGGTGATGTACAACGAGAAGATCGTCGGTGCGATTTATATCGTAGCCAGCATGAGTGAGCTGTATAGCACGATGCAGCGGATTAACAATATTTTCATATCCGGGATACTCTTGGCGCTGGGATTGACCGCGGTGCTGGGCGTTATTCTGTCCCATACGATCACGCATCCGATCAAGGAACTGACCAAGCATGCGCGCGCAGTGGCCGATGGCCGCTTCACGGAGAAGACACCGGTCTTTGGCAGTGACGAGATTGGGCAATTAAGCCAGGCTTTTAATTATATGACCAGTCGGCTCCGAGAAGCACTCGCTCAGAATGAGGAGGAGAAGGAGAAGCTCGCTTCCATCCTAACGAATATGAGTGATGGTGTGATTGCTACGGATGAAGCGGGACGCGTCATTCTGATGAACCGGCGTGCCGGGGAGATGCTTGGCGTAGAAGGAGAAGAGCTGGCAGGACGCGATATCGGGTCCTTGCTCGGCATGGAACATGCGGAGTCCGAAGCGTTAGCTCGTGGGGAGGGAACCGACGCCAAACTGCTCGAGATTGTGCCACGTGAGGGTGGCGATCCATTCATGGTAAGGGTAACCTTCACGCCGATTCATCGAAGAGAGATTGGGATCACGGGTACAATTGCGGTACTGCAGGATGTCACGGAGCAAGAGAAGCTGGACGCCTCGCGACGGGAGTTCGTGGCGAACGTGTCGCACGAGCTTCGCACACCTCTCACAACAATCAAGAGCTATACGGAGGCGTTGGAAGACGGGGCGCTGGAGGACAAACAGATGGGTCCACGGTTCGTGGGCGTCATTCAGAATGAGACGGGGCGGATGATCCGGCTCGTTACCGATCTGCTGCATCTTTCTAGACTGGACTCCCGTGAAGCCGCTCTGCATAAGGAACCGACAGACATCGTGGAGATGCTGGAGGATGTCGAGGACCGCTTCTCCTTCCAAATGAAGCAGAAGCATATCCGTACCATTATTGAGGTCAAGTCAGGTGTATCCACGGCGATGCTGGATCGCGACGGCATTGATCAGGTACTGGATAATCTGATCTCCAACGCGCTGAAGTATACGCAAGATGGAGGCACGATTGCGATGGAAGCGGCTATGACGGAGGACGGTATGCTATCCCTGGTTGTCAAAGATAGTGGTATCGGAATTCCGAAGAAGGATTTGGACCGCATATTTGAGCGTTTCTACCGGGTAGATAAAGCAAGGACAAGGAATTTGGGCGGAACGGGACTGGGGCTTTCCATTGCCCGGGAAATCGTACGTGCGCACGGAGGTTCCATCACCCTGCAGTCTGAGCTGGAAAAAGGTACGGTCGTCACCTTCACCTTACCCTTGGACGATGAAGGGAGGACAACCGCATGAAGGAGCGTCTCAAAACGTTCACATTGCTCGTGCTTGTCGTGAGCAGCTTGCTGCAAAGTTATGTCCTTCTCTTCCGTTTTCCAGGCAGCGATTCGGTGGTCCAATCCAAGGACTCCTACATACGAACCGAGGAGATGGGGCCGGAGGAGAGAGCAGATAACTTGTTCTTTCCGGATAAGATGGTCATCCATCTTGGAGAGGATCAGCACACCGTTTTCTATCCGAATGATACGTTCTACAATCTGGTCTTCAATCGTCTCAAAGGACGTACCTTTGACAATTTTCAACGCCGAATGGTAGCTAACATTGATTGGAATAAGATTCGGGCGGAGAATCGGGGCATTGAGCTTAGCTTCCAATCGGGGATTCCGGTTACGCTGCTGCAGCGGATCATGCAGATTGTGCCTGACAGTCTGTTCGAAGGGGAACGAATCGATAAGATATGGTTTTATAGTATAGAGGGCGAATCGAAAGTTCATGTCATGTTCTTCAGTACGGAAGGTGATGTCGTCTACGAAGCCGCCCAGGCTGACTTAACGGTACAGGACGTAGACCAATTGGTTGATTTCGGGCTTAATTGGATGCCATATAAGATGGTGGAAGGCCGTTATTATGTTCCTGAGAATGAACTCAATATGATTAGCGTTGAGCTGCCTATTGGAATCTATACAACGGAGCAGATGCAGCGCAGCTTGTTCTTTGATCCGAGCATTACACGCAATATTCGGGAAAAAGACGGTTCCGAGATATATACGGACAGCAAGCGCAGCCTGCAGGTGGACCAGGGGCAGAATTGGATCAGCTACACCGATCCGGCGGCCCCGCCATCGGGTGAGAGCAACCCTGGCAAGGACGTATTGTCCGCCATCGACTTCGTAAATCAGCACGGCGGTTGGAATGGTACCTATGGTTTAAGCCGGGCGGATGAATCAGAGGATCGAACGTTAGTGAGATTCCAGCAGTATTACGGGGGATTTCCGATCTTGAATACGCCAGGCTTCCAATATGGCGTAATGGAGCTGGATCTGCAAAAAGGTACGGTCACCTCATATGAGCGTTCGCTGTTGTACCTGGAGTCGGCAGCGATGGAGAAGCAGATGATGAAACTGACGGGCGGCGAAGAGCTGGAAGCGAAGCTGGCGCTTTATGCTGAAGACGGTGCTATCCGCGGGCTGGACCCGGTTTATTTACCCGTCATTACGGAGCAAGGGCTGTTATTGAAGCCCGTCTGGGCGGTTGAGCTTCATAACGGGGCCATCGTCACAGTGGAATAATAGAATGGTGTTTATCAACATCAACCATAAGCGAAGGAGGAAAGAGTCATGGATTGGAGCCGTGCAAAAAATGTACTGATTTACGCATTTTTGCTCTTGAATCTGGTACTGGGATACCAGCTCTGGATGGATTATCGGGAGCAGGCCGGCTCCAATCTTGATTTCACCTCGTTAGCGGAGAGCACACAGCAGATTATGGAGGAGAACGGCATTCAGGTGCTGAGTCCGATTCCGACCGAAACGCCGCAGCTGCCCAAAATCAACTATATCTACAGTGCCGAGGCACAGAAAGAGCCGGTGGAACTGGAGGAAGCGGTAGATTCGAAGCTGGTTTATTCGGATGAGAAGGAGTTGCGTTCGGCCTTCGAGGGCAGGATTGCGAATCTCAGCGAATATCGGCACGATCAGCAGTCGGATAAAGAGAACGCATTCGTATTTCGTCCACTCATAAATAATGAATGGCCGCTATTCAATGTGGAGCTGGAATTTATATATGAATCCCAGAAAATCAACGCCTATCGCGAGCCCGTATTTGAAATTATGCCGACCGAGGATACGGAGGAGCAGAAAGTCTTATCAGCCTCCAAGGCACTGGAGACTTTGATTGAGCGGAATTTCATCCCACCGGACTCGGCCGTAAGGGATATTCAGCTTGGCTATTATGGACAGTTGTTTAACACGGAAGACCAACTTGCGGCGCCTACCTGGCGATTTACGCTGGATGGCGGCGAGATGATCTATGTGCAAGGCATTAGTGGGGATGTTCTTACACCAAAAAGCGATACGATAAAGGAGTAATCCATATGGGGATATCATTTTCCGTGCTGTCGAGCGGCTCGACGGGCAATGCTACGATTGTCCGAAATGAGAACACGACCCTGTTGATCGATGCGGGACTCAGCGCACGGCGGATTGAAGAGCTGCTACGGGAACGCGAAATGACCGGTGATGAGATTGACGGTATTCTAGTTACCCACGAGCACTCGGATCATATTCGGGGGCTTGGAGCGGTTGCCCGCAAATATAATTTGCCGGTATATGCCAACGAACAGACCTGGGAAGCGATGAACCGCTCCATTGGCAAGATCGCAGAGGAGAATCAAATTGTGCTTGAGAGTCATGAGGTCAAGGATTTCGGCTCTCTGCGGGTAGAACCGTTTGAGATTTCCCATGATGCTGCGGCACCTGTTGGTATTGCTTCTATGATGGAGACGAGAAGCTAGGCGTGGCCACGGATCTTGGTTATGTGAGCGACAAAGTGAAGCGGGCGCTGGATCGGTCCGATGTGCTGGTGCTGGAAGCTAACCATGATATCGAACTGTTGCGTATGGGACGATATCCTTGGAATACGAAACGGCGGATTCTTGGTGATATGGGTCATCTGTCCAACAACTCGGCTGGTGATGCGCTGAGTGAATTGTTGACGGGTGATACGAAGCGAACGTACCTCGCGCATCTTAGCCTGGATCATAACATGATGGATCTAGCCAAGATGACCGTACGCGATACGATGGAAGACCGTGGCTGCTTCTTCAAGGACAGCGAATTCAAATTGTGTGATACGTATTATGATCGCTCCACACCGTGGGACGAGCTCAGAAGTAAGAAGTAGAAATCAGCCATTATTGATCATAATAAAGCTGTCACCAAGTGCGAGAATACGACTTGGTGACAGCTTTTTTTATCGTTTACTATTGCTTGCTTAAACTTTCTTGCGCCAGACGGACCATCTCCCGAACCATGGATCCACCGATCGCACCGCCAATCTTGCCTGCTTGACCCGTTGTGAGATCACTGTTATCACCAGGTGTAAGGGGGACACCGAGAGATTTGGCAACTTCATATTTAAGGTCCTGCTGCCGGTTTGGGTCTACGGCATAGCCTTCATTTTGCATTACTTGAACCATAAATTGCTCCATTGCCGGGCTCCGGCGACGTCTTGATCTTCTTGCCACGGGGCTAACCTCCTTGAATTCGATTCAGATGCCTGTATGAGTATTTCCCACGGGTGGAATGGGCATGCGTGGATAAGCTATCCATACGGGTGCTATAACCGGAAATGCAAGGATCGGACATGCGTAACAGAAGTATTTTGGATGAGGGTAGTCCTTCAAGAATAAGTTGCCTTTGCTCCAAATAGGATTGAGTTGTGGGGCCAGCGAGTGCTGCATTTTCCCTCTGGCTAGAATTGAGGATTTTGCCATTAGATTAACACATTTGTAATGTATTCTTCATGAGGGAGGATGATCGAAATCGCTGGTAAAAATGGAACCTAAATCCCCTTAGCGCGTATTAAGGAATACCTATGATTACCTAAAGGTGACACTTATCGTGAAAGAGTATACTCCTTGTACACGCTGCCGATAATGCCATTAATTTGGCAATCTTTATATGCAAGAAAGCTGACGTCATCCCCGGAGGTTATGGTACAATAGGAACACCAGATAGACGCAGTGATTGAGAGATAGGCAGAAGAGCAGGCGTGTGCTTTGCTTCTCGAATCGGTCGGTTAGTCTGGCGCACATTTCCAGTAAAAATGGTATTTTTGCGCTTAAGATCCCCTGTTTGTGGTAATAGATGGATGCGGGGTTTTTTTTGAATCATCATGTGGGAATACATACCTTTTATGGAACGTATATTAGGCGATTAAGCCTTCAATTTTTACGAGAACTCGTAATAATTTGAAAGAGTACGGCTAATTTGCAACTTTTTATGCTGTTTAAGAGTTATATCAATAGAGAGAGTTATCAGGTATGGAGTTGTTGTTAAACGATGATGACTCTATATGCTCGGTGTAGTGCCTTTTGCTGTAACGTCAGAGCGAATTTTAGTAGATCTGGGCGACGGGGAGTCTAACAGCTGATAAAGTAGCTTGACGGTCTGCAATCAAGGAGGGAGAGGGATCGCAATGGGATTGTTTGATGATGATTTCTATTCAACTAAAGTATCCAGACAGGGAAAAACGACCAGCGAGGACCCATCCGAACGCAGTAAATGGCGGTCGACCCGTCGTCGAAGAGGATTATCGACTTTCCAGATTTCCGCGCTGAGCTCCGTCTGCAGCGCATTAATTGCCGTCATGCTGTTTAGCTTTATTACAGGACATACCTCATCTTCTCCGAGGATGTCGTTAGTCAATGGCAGCCACCAGGTATCGTCGACGGATGGTGATCCGTTCGAACGCATCATTAACGCCGCACAGAAGGTGCGTCCCTCGGTCGTAAGTGTATTGACGCACAAGCAGCCTAAGGCATTAGAGGACGAAGGATGGTTTGAAGAGGACACCGAATCTCTGCCGGAGGATGAAGAAAGTCTTGAACTGCCGGAAGGTTTTGATTTTGGCGAGGATTTTGATTTCGGGGATGATTTCGGCGGTGATTTTGGAGGATCGCAGGAGGATGCTCTGGGTTCGGGTGTAATCTTCAAGAAGCTGGAGGGCAAGGCTTTTATTATCACGAACAACCATGTGGTGGAGGATGCCGATACGCTTGAAGTGGTCCTAGTGAACGGCGAGAAGAGAACAGCGACATTGGTCGGAACGGATCGTGTGAGTGATATTGCCGTGCTGTCGATTGATAGTAAGGGGATCGGCGAAGTAGCTGAGTTTGGCGATTCAACTAAGCTGCGCCTAGGAGAGACGGTCATTGCGATCGGTAACCCGCTAGGACTCGGTGACACGCTAACCTCCGGTATCGTTAGCTATACGAACCGAATTATTCCGGTCTCACTCAACCAGGATGGTATTTATGACTGGGAGCAGGAAGTGATTCAGACGGATGCTGCGATAAATGAAGGTAACAGTGGTGGCGCTTTGGTGGATCTGAACGGCCGCGTGATCGGGATCAATACGATGAAAATCGCCGATACCGGCGTGGAGGGACTCGGATTTGCCATTCCCGTGAATGAAATTACGGAGGTTGTCACGGAACTCATGTTGAAGGGTCACATTGCCCGCCCGTATCTAGGCGTGTACACGGTGGATTTGAGCAATCCTTATGCTCCGCTGAGCAAGAAGGAGAAAGAGAATCTCAACCTGCCGAAGACAATCACGGAAGGCGTGGTGGTGCTGGATGCGCTAGGACCGGCGCTCGATGCTGGACTGCAGCTTAATGACGTCATCGTGAAGCTGGATGGCAAGCCGGTTAATACGACGCTGGAGCTTCGTAAGCACTTGTACCGCAATACCAAGGTGGGCGGCGAATTGAACGTAACGTTCTACCGGGAGGGCAAACTTAAATCCCTCAAGATAAAGCTTCAGGAGAAGCCGGAAGAATAAACGAAGCTGCCGCAGCGGTTAAGCTGTTTGAACTGAACTAAATTAGGTATATATAATCGTAGGATATGAATAGACTGATCTATATAGAGAATGAAAAAGGTTAGGTAAGAGCCGGTGAAGTGGCTGCAGAGGAGAGCGTGGACACACGCTCTTTTTTGTTGCATACACGCGATTCGGATGAGAATCCTTGGATCACAAGGAAGCTTTTGCGGAATGCTATGTGACGCATGTGAGGAAATCGGTCAAAGGCATTTCTTTTTCCCACAGAGTATGGTAGAACTGAATAGTAGCTATTACTTGATTGATGAATGTACAACCAGAGGCGAATGAGAGAAAGGATGCATAGAATGTACGTCGTATGCAAGGAACATGTGGAACTGGCCATTGAGGATTTCGTGGACGAATATGAGGATGCTCCGGATATTGTGGATCTGAAAGAGACCGAGTTCTCGGATTGGGATCCGCCCGTAAAGTGCGCAGAATGCGATAAGCCAGCCCAGTTTCTCGTGGTGTGACACGTTTGCTAGTACAATAGATGATTATGAATGAGACGAAGCGTGATGAATTCACGCTTTTTTGGTATAAGAAGATATGAAAGATGTATAGATGAAGGAATGGCGCGATAAGCTAACGTAAGCGGAGTCTGGAGAATGGAGACGATCATATGGACGATTACGGGAAGTCATGGGAAGAGGAGATTAGACGGGCTGCAGACGCGGCCTATGAGAAAGAAATGGATGAGATTAATCGTCAACTGAACGAGCAGATCCTCATCGCCCTCATCGGTGACGTGAACACGGGCAAATCATCGACGATGAACCGTATCGTTGGCGAAGAGGTTGCCGGGGTAGGGGCAGAGCCGGGTGAGACCACGGAAATTAAGCCACATCCTTATAAAGAGCATATCTCTTTTATCGACACACCTGGACTGAATGACGTCAATACGGTAAATTCCGATGTGACCTTACAGTATTATAAACAAGCGGATATCGTGCTGTTCTTCTTGAATGCGGCGGGAACGGTCTTCTCTGAGGTGGAGAAGAAGTCGTTCGAGAAGATCGAAGGTGTGAACAAGAACATCGTCATCGTCTTGAATAAGATTGATGCTGCGGATGAGATTGAACGTCTCTTGGCGCGTATTCAGAAGGAGACGGGCGGCCATTATGATGTCGTACCAGTATCTTCTCGTACGGGGCAGAATATCGACCAGTTACGGAATCATATTCTGGAGATGCTTAAAAAAAAGTCTAAAGACATTCTCTTTGCCAAGAGCATCAAAGAGAAGTCGGCAACCGCCAACAGCTGGATTATCGGAGCATCGATCTCCGCCGGAGCGGTAGGGGCATCCCCGATTCCGGGCTCGGACATCATTCCGATAACGGGCATTCAGGTTAGTCTGTTGACGCGGCTGGCGGTGCTCTACAATAAGCCGATCAGCAAGGAGACCGCGAAGGAACTCGTCATCGCGACCATATTCGGGAACATTGGCAAGAGTATTTTTCGACAGATTGTGAAGCTGTTCCCTGGGGCTGGTTCCGTCGCTGGAGCGACAGTGGCAGGCGCTACAACGTTAGCGCTCGGGTATGCGGTGAAGTATGCGTATGAGCATGGGATTGAGATCAACACGGCGAATATTACGAAGCTATATAAGAAGTTTAGGGAGAAGGGGGAACAGGCGTCGAAACCGGACGACATTTCATCCTGATCCGACATGAGCTGCGCGCGCTTGGCTTGTATCACAGTAAAACAACAAAAAGGGCCTCGATTGGCCCTTTCGTTGTGCGCTGTCTTTCTTCACAGAAAGAACGCCTGGTTATTTGTCGGCAGCGTAATCTGCTTCCGCTTGCGCAAGCATGGATTTCCAATTCTTGAAGCCGGTCTCTCGCGAAACATGGCGGTCAAACAATTCATCTGGTATCTTATCGATATCCTCATGAGTATCTGCTTGGAAATTCCCCTTCTGCAGAAATTCACCAAAGCTCGTGAATGAGGAATGCCGGCTCATAAAGCTTTCGTTAAAAAGTTTATCCAGTGAAACATGGCTCGGATCTTCCTGGGCTGCTTTCTGCCCTTGCAATTCCATCAACAGGTCATCAAACGACATCGGTTTATGCTTTCTCAGAGTACCACTCCTAAATAGGTTATTTGTATTCAGTATAACATAACCAAAATTCTCATATGCATGGCTTCAAATGCAGAGTTGATCGAGACGTCTATCTTTTGGAGAAAGAAGTCCAGATCTGCTCAAGCCAGGAATCGAATTCGGCGCCTTTATCACCTTCGTACGTATCATAGATGTCAATTCTCATCTTCTTCAGTTTTTCTTTGAAGTCTTCGTACGTATGGTCGCGGGGCAGGCTTTTCTTCACTCTAAGCAACACCTTCGAGGTATCCTTGATCAGTTCGCCTTTGTGCCGCTCTGGCAAGGATACATCTTCTCCAAGGGAGCGGAGCTGATGGTATGCCGCTTCCTGGACTCCATATACCGTATCTGCATGCAGTCTATGCTTCAAAATGTCAATGGATCGCGGGTGATTCCATTTCCCCAAAGCTTCAACCGCTTGCAAACGTTCCCTCCAGTTCGCGTTTCGGTTGGCAGCGCTCTTCAGCTCCGCATAGTTCTCGGGCAGGTCTGTAATAACTTCTTGATTATCCAAATCCGTTCAACTCCTTATTTATATTCCAACCGGCAACATCTGAATCTATTTCATGAGAGATTATTTATCGGGCTTGCTGGTGTCCTCTACATGGTCTGCTTGCTTGGTTCCTTTGCTGGTATAGGGTTTCGGTTTGCCCTTGGCTCGCCTAGCCTTGGCATCCCAGCGGCTCCAGCCTTTTTTGCCTGTCCCTCTGCCTGTTCCACCCTTGCCCTTGGATTTACTCAACAAATCACTCCGTTATGGTTAGTCTTGACCGGCTTTGGCTGATGAATAACCAGCACTGTAGAAATATACACTGTATCGGCCTTTATGTATAGGATACCACGGAAATAAATATAAGAATCGTTCGAATTTTAACTTGATGGTCGTTAACAGGCGGCGAGTTGACTCTTAATAGCGAGCATGTTATGTTATTTTTGTACTGACCAGTCAGATTAAGGTGATAGCTTAGAATTTAGCCGTGAAAGGGCAGATTTAACCGTGAGCAAAGATAAAATTATTGGCGCAGCATTGAGGTATTCTCCGAGAAGGGATATCACCGTGCCAGCATGGATGAGATTGCGGCGCGTGCACAGGTTGCCAAAGGCACGTTATATTATAATTTTCCGGGCAAATCCCAGCTGTTTAAGACCGTGGTGAAGCAGGGTTTCGAGGATATTATGCAGCGGACGGAGGCTGATCTGAACTCCTCTTTGCCGATGAAGGAGAAGATCGAGCACTTGATTCGCCATCATCTGGATTTATTCCTGGAATCGCGTCATTTCTCCCATATCGTATTTAATGAGATCTCCAACGGCATCGAACAGGATGTACTCGATGATCTGAAGGAACTCAAGCGAACGTATCTAGGCTTTCTGGCCCGAATTATCGAAGAAGGAAAGTGTGAGGAGAATTTGGTCCGCGATGTGGATCCCCATCTGGCCGCGGCGAGTATCATCGGCACGCTGGAGAGTATGTGTAATTACTATCTGAATCATCAAGAAACGTACTCTCGGGGTGACCTTGAGCAATTTGCGTTTACGATGATTGCACAGGGCCTGTTTATATCGTTAGAATAAGCAGGTTCCTTTTTTTAAAGTCGCAATACTGACCAGTCAGTTCAAAAATACGGATGAAAGCGACGGTGTTGAAATGGAATGGAACAAGAACGGTTTACTTCCCTTGGAATGGTTCAAAGAGATGCGTACGAACTCCCCGATAAGCCGAGCCGGAGATGAAGGCTGGAATGTCTTCAAGTATGAGGACGTCAAAGCGGTGTTCACGAATTACGAAGTATTCTCTTCCCAAGGTGTCGCATCTTCTGAGGATCCCATCGATTCCAGCATTTTACGGCAAGATCCACCTAAACACCGCCAGCTGCGTAAATTGGTTTCCAACGCTTTTACACCGCGCATGATTGAGTCGTTAGGACCTAAGATCCAGGAGATTGCCACCTCCTTACTGGATGAAGCAGAGAAGAAGGGGAGGCTGGATGTTGTTGAAGACTTCGCCAGCCCGCTGCCAATTGTCGTGATTGCCGAGATGCTTGGCGTATCGCTGGAGTATCGTGAACGCTTCAAGTCGTGGTCGGAAGCACTCGTCGGTAACAATCCCGATGCTTATTATCAGTGCCAGCGCGAGATGAGTGAATACTTCTCCGAGATCGCCGAGGATCGGCGCCGGCATCCTCAGGACGATCTAATCACGAAGCTGGTGGAAGCGCGTATTGATAACGAACATCTAACGGACCTTGAGATCATTGGATTTTGCATTTTATTACTGGTAGCGGGTAACGAGACCACAACGAACCTGATCTCCTCGGCCGTTCTCGCTTTTGACAGTTTGCCGGAGGTTCGGGCTGAACTGCTGGCTGATCGTGCACGGCTACCAGGCGCGATCGAAGAGGTATTCCGCTACTTCTCGCCCGTCCAACTGATGTTCCGCCACGTCAAGCAAGATACGGTACTGCGTGGTCAAGAACTGAAGGCAGGTCAATTCGTCTATATCTGGATGGCCTCCGCCAACCATGACGAAGATATGTTCAAACAGCCAGATGCGTTTAACATCCACCGTAATCCGAATCCGCATCTTGGGCTTGGCAGCGGGATACATTACTGTCTGGGCTCGCAGCTCGCCCGAATGGAATCCCGGATCGCGATGGAGACGCTGCTGGACCGCTTCCCGCAATACCGCCGCGATCGTTCGGTAGAGCTTGCCAGAATGGATAGCACGATGATGTTCGCGCTGAAGGAGCTGCCGGTGATCCTTCGATGAGAATAGCGAGAAGAGCCACTCCGCCTTGGAGTGGCTCTTCTCATTTTTATAATTAAGAACAGGTATGTAGGGAAGCAGTGATGTCAATGATCCGTCTATCATCTGGATTTGAGTTGGGACATTTCCCGTTCTAACTGGGTAACACGGTAATTCAGCTGCTCTACGGACGTGGTATTGCCGTTGCCGATTAAAGCCTGGTTCAGTTCATCCAGCTGCTCCTGTAAGGATTTGATGGTTGCAATAAACACCTTGTAATCCTCAACGATCACATCCAGGAATGCATTGACCTCATCCATCTCGTAGCCTTTCACGAAGGTACCAACAACCCGGAATTCTTGTTCATGGATGGCCATCGGACTCAGCGAAATATTTTTCATACAGCTTAACTCCCCTCAGCATAATACATTATATCTTTAGTTCATCATCGATGTCAGGATTTGTCAACGGCCGATCTTTCTCTGAGGCTGCCACCGTGATAGAATGAACGTCATAACAGCAGAGTGCAAGGAGCGATCAACGCGATGAATATACAGATCATATGTGTAGGTAAATTAAAGGAAAAATACCTGGTGCAAGGGATTGCGGAGTATAGCAAACGGCTAGCGCCTTATGTGAGGCTAACTGTCCATGAGGTACCGGATGAAAAGGCGCCGGAGAATATGAGCGAAGCTGAGATGCGGCAGGTGCAGGAGAAAGAAGGGGCTGGTATTCTGGGCCACATCAAACCGGACGCCCATGTGGTGGCGCTCGCCATCGGCGGGCAGCTGTGGTCCAGCGAGGACCTGGCGGCACATATCGACAAGCTAGGCACGTACGGGACCAGCACAGTCGCTTTTGTCATCGGCGGCTCTAACGGCCTTTCTGACGAGGTGTTGAAGCGCGCTCAAACCAAGCTTAGCTTTGGGCGGATGACGCTGCCACATCAGCTGATGCGGCTCGTGCTGGTGGAGCAAATTTATCGGGCAGTGAAGATTAATCGGGGGGAACCTTACCACAAGTAGCGGCAAGTTTTTCGAAAAATCCCACAGCAGGCTTGGAAAGGCGCTTTACCAGACACGGGTTCAGGATGAGCCATACTTGGGGGAAAGTAGGGGCTAACGGGCTTTTGCGAGCTTTTTGGGGTCACAGAACGATGCTGACAATTTCGTGCAGGAAATGCACGGTAAGTCATTTTTATTTGCGATAGTATTTAACTCGAAGGGAGGGAGAACGATGGATTGGTTGGAGAGGATGAAAAACGCCATGGATTATATCGAAACGAACTTGGCGGACAATATCTCATATGATGACATAGCGCAGATCGCCTGTTGCTCCACGTATCATTTTCAACGAATGTTTCCGTTCATTACCGGAATCACGTTATCCGAGTACATCCGACGTCGACGATTGACATTGGCGGCTTTTGAACTGCAGACAACCGATGCAAGGGTAATCGATGTTGCTATGAAATATGGATACCAATCGCCGGAGGCGTTCGCACGGGCGTTCAAGAATCTCCATGGGATCATGCCGATATCTGCGCGCGATAAAGGCGTTTCCTTAAAAGCCTATCCTCGAATGTCCTTTCATATCTCAATAAAAGGAGATGTCGAGATGAATTACCGGATTGAACAAAGAGGGGCTTTTGACATGTTCGGCGTGTATGGTCTTGTAAGTCAGGATTTGCAAACGGCGTTTATTGATGTCCCTGAGTTCCGTAAACAATGTGATGAAGACGGCAGTGTGGATCTAATGAACGAGCTGCTAGGGCGGTTTGGTAATACCGTGTTGCACGCTGCCTTATATGACCATACAGGGGAATCATTCAAGTACATGGTATGCTATCATTTACCGAAGGGACTTGAAGTATCGGAGAGGTTCACAAAGCTTTCTGTCCGAGCTTTAACATGGGCTATTTTCCCGGAACCGCAATGTGATTTACAAAAACTATGGGAACGAATATATACCGAGTGGTTCCCGATATCTGGATACGAACAGGTTGAGTCCTCAATTCGAAATGTATTATGGAATGCCAGGGCATACACAGGGTGAGATCTGGATACCCGTAAAGAAAAAGTAACGATTGTCCTAAGGATACGATAGTTGAGCAAAGCGAAAGGGCCATCCCACAAAGGATGGCCCTAAACTTGCCGTTACAGACAGCGCGGTGAACCGTATCATAAGTAGCGGCAAGTTTTCTGATTTATCGATCGGAATATATTGCATGTATGGCATCGAATTCTGGCGTATGAGCTCGATTCCTCTGAACCTTTGGTTTTTTTGTAGGAAAATTATAGTAAAAAGGAGAATGTGTATATACATTGAATTTTACTATTTATTCGAATGGGAGGGATTTAATATGGGTCAACAGTTATTTGAAGCATTAGATCACATCCAAATTCCTGTTTTAGATGTGGAAGAGTCTATACAGTGGTACATCAAACATCTTGGATTCTATCTTCATGGGAGACCTAATCATGAAGACATGGCGTTTCTCTGCATAGAAAGAGAAAAAGACCCTGATGTCAGACCTTTATTTCTACTTTGGAAAACGAATGATGATACGAACATGAACTTTACCAAAAACGGTGAGCACATGCCAGTATTATGTTTTAAGACTAAACATATTAATGCTTTACGGGACAAATTAATTGAAGGCAATGTAGAAATCGCTAATTTTTCGGATGAAGGTTGGGCTTACTGTATGGATTTCTACGATTTGAACAGGAATTTGATTAACGTAACTGAATATAAGTAATACTTTGGTATTGATGTAACTACAAAACGCAATTATTGTTAAGATCTGTTCAGCAAGGAAAGGCCATTCCGCCCAGAATGGCCTTTTCAAATATCTTGCCGTTTCAGACAGCGCGGGGAACTATACCTAAATAAGGGCAAGTTTTTTTGCGGAATTCCTTGTGGGGCATGGATTTGTATATATGTGTGTACGTTTCGGGCTATCATAACGCTAACGGCAAGTAGTCATACATGTTGGATATAACCTTGAAGCAGCTCCTCAAAAAACAGGGGGTAAAGATTATCGAAAAGTACGGCAATGACAAAGAGCGTTTTCTAAAAGACATAATGAATTTGATGGTACCAATAGAGGGCGGATCCATTGAACTACGCGATTATATTAATATTAATAAATGGCTTAGCTCGGATTACACGTTATCAGACCCTGGTAGTGGAAGTAATAGAAAGGTTATTACATGGACGGAAACGATCAAACCTTTCTATGTAATGAAGTATCCGGTAACACAGCATTTGTATCATTTTGTATTGACCAAAGAGGAAGTTGAACCGACTGTGCGTGACCTGCCAATTACGGAAGTTTCATGGTTAGATTCACTTGTTTTTTGTAACGAATTGTCCAGAATACTTGGCAGGACTGAATGCTACACAATCACCACTGAAAGTGAGAACACGATATATAACGAAAAAGCGAATGGCTTTCGATTACTAACAGACGCTGAATGGCAGTATGCATGCAAGGCGGGAACCACAGGATATCGGTATGCAAGAATTGATCAAATTGCATGGTATCAACAAAACTCCAATCGATCAGCTCAACAATTCGGAAAGTTGCTTCCAAATCCATGGGGACTTTATGATATGGTCGGGAATGTATGGGAATGGTGTTGGGATCTATATGATACTAAACGATATGGGAACTATAGGGTCTTCCGTGGAGGCAGTTGGGCTGAAGTTGAGAACAATTGTGGTTCAACGGTTAGAAGGAAAAGCATGCCTGATTTCAAAATCGATGACCTTGGGTTTAGAATAGCACTTACAAAATCATGAGAAAACGATATCGAACATACCGAAAATGCCTTAAAACTCGCCGTGAGGGCCATCCTGCAAAGGACGGCCCTCAACTTGCCGTTATAGATAGCGCGGTGAACCGTATCACAAGTAGGGCGAAATAATCGTCCTTAACCTCGTGGAGTGCGGAAATGTCATTTTTGATGAATTGAAACTATGCGATCGATCGCTTATCTTCAATGAGCTTTTACAGGCGGTAGTTATGGTCGATTACCCGTTTCTCGACACATCCACTCTCTCCTGTAATCCTTCTACAACTTCAGGGTTTCCAGTCTATTATATTTAAATACCAACTTTAGTTGTCTTGATTGCGCAGTTGCTAGAATGGTAGATTGAGGAATAGTGATGAATTGAGGTAGAAATAAAGGGTTTAACCCTAAAACGAATGAAGGATGTGCGACTATTCAATGAACGGAGATTCGGGAAGCGAAGGCTGGCGGGTCCTTTGAAATTCCTTCTTCGATTGGATTATTAAAGGTAATCAGTATAGGAGGTAATGCCTTTAGGTATAACAATTTAAAAGCGTGACCCTCCCGGATAGTGTAACCAGTATAGGGGATAGGGCGTTTATTGTGCGCGTTGCTTGTCGTTTATCCCCCCTTTTTTACTGAGTACAACTTTAGTAGGATTTAAATCTCCTATTATTCGACTATGTTGCTTAGATAGAGTTGAATAATAGGAGATTTTTGGTGTGGAGACAATATACAGATAGTAAGAACAACAATTCATAGTTTGAGCTTATGAGGTGAAAGGGGATCAATATGAAGGTAGTATTTAGTCGTTTGCTAGTCGCTGTTATGATATTCACATTAATTGGAGGCACAGCCGCAGAGGCTGCTGGAATTCAAAGCGAGCCGTCCTTGGCTGACAGCATGAAGCTCTGTCAAGAGTATCTGTATTTGCAGGAAACGGTGATTTTAACGATTGGGATGGAGCGGCATCAGAGGCCTCTTTTCGTATGCCTCAGGGAATCGCTGTTTTAAAGGATGGTTCTGTGCTTGTAGCGGATACCCGTAATCATCTCATCCGCCAAGTTAAGAATGGAGAGGTTTCTACTTATGCGGGCTTCATGCTTGATGCGGGGGATGATGGAGTTCCTGTTGGAGCTTCGCACGACGGTACGAAGGAAACGGCAGTGTTCAATGAACCTTCAGGTATGGACACGGATTTATACGGAAATATTTACATAACAGACACTAAGAATCATCAGATACGGAAAATTTCTAAAGACGGAATGGTAACAACGGTTGCCGGGGATGGTATTATCGGCGATGAAGATGGCACAGGCACAGGAGCGAGATTCTATCATCCTCAGGATGTGGCTGTTGCTGCGGATGGAACCCTGTATGTTGCGGATACGTTGAATCACTCGATCCGTCAAATATCGCCAGATGGTCAAGTAACAACGCTTAACGCTCCGTCAGATCGTGTGGTTGAGGTTGAAGCTGGCTACGTGGTTCCTGCAGGAGACTATGCGGACGGTGAATTGTCGGCATCCAAGTTTAATGAGCCTACTAGCATTGCAATTGACAATAAAGGCAATCTATTTATAAGCGATACGGGCAACCATGTTATTCGATATATTGATCTGGCAAAAGGTACGGTTGCAACTGCGGCGGGCTTGTCTCCGGGGGAGAAGCCTGTGTATACGAATGGCGATCTATATGCCGAAGGCGGTTATGCGGATGGAGCAAATTCGGAGGCACGCTTCCTGTTTCCTAGAGGGATCGCCGTAACGGAGGAGAATGGACTGGTTATTGCCGACAGCTTGAACCACACGATTCGTTATCTTGTTGACGGACATGTGAGTACAATTGCCGGTGTACCTGCGCAGTTTGGTCATGTAGATGGCATTAACGGTCACAACCTGCTCCATAATCCGACCGATGTAGCGGTTCTGCCAAATGGCGACTTGCTCATTGCGGACAGTTATAACAATAAAATCCGCGAGCTTGAATATTACCGGCTTCCAACCAATCTGCCCCGCAATGATCAGGTGAAGGTTGTGGTTGATCATTCGGTTATCAGCTTTGACGCGCAGCCCGAAACTGTGAAGGGACGCACGATGGTGCCTGTGAGAGCCTTAAGTGAAATGATGGGCTATAAGGTTCGATTTTTGGATAACCAGCGTACCATTGAATTGACGAAGGGTGAGGTAAGAGTCAGGCTGCAAATGGGGAGTCAAGTGATTTCGATCAAGAATGCCGCGGCTGGTGTGGAAGAACAGCGAGTGCTTGAGGTGGTGCCTTATGCGAAAAATGGCCGTTCCTATGTTCCGGTCGGTCTTTTAGGGGAGGCATTTGGAGCAGATGTACAGTGGGATTCGAGCACGAGGACAGTTATTTTGCGGGAAATTACGGAAGCCGTTGATAAAAAGCCTGTAGTAAATGGCAAGTCGCGCGTGATGGTACTCGAACAGATTAAAGGAACGGTCTGGGTCAATCAGGCGGGCGGTTCATTGACTTACCAGGCCTATAATGGCATGAATCTTCATCAAGGTGATCATATTCTCACTGAAAAGAATACGAGCGCGATATTAAGGACGGCCGATCGTGGGGATGAAATTACGATTAGCGAAAACTCGGAGCTGTACATTCCAAATTTAAGTGGAACATCCCGTATAAAGCACACGAGCTTTATGTTATGGAGCGGGCTGGCTTCGGCCAGTGTGTCCTCGCTGGTAAATGCCAGGGATTCCTTCAACATCCTGACGCCGACGGCGTGACCAATGTTCGCGGCACGAATTTTATAGTGAGCATTGATCCGGTTACGGGGCTGCCGACGCTGTTTGTGAACAGTGGCCTGGTTCAGGCAAGCGGCAACGGATCCAGTCAGAATCCAGCCTTCGTATATCCTGCTCAGCAACTGAACCTTTTACCAACTTCGCAAGAGCAATGTGCCTTATGTGGTTGATCCGTCCGATCTTGTTAATCAAGTCTCACCTGCTATCATCGAGGACCTACTAAGGGCTAAGCAGAAAATAGATCAGGAAAATGCGGAGATGCTGGAGAGAATGAGGAATGAAGCTTCCAGCTCTATCCCTAATGGAAATTCGGGGGGCTTGTCTCCAGACGATCTGGATCGATACCAGAATAATTTTGATAATATGCTTGCTAATATTTTGAAGCAGGCTCGTGATCAGAATCTAATAGGACCGGACCAATTGCAGGCACTTATCGATGAGGCCAATAAGCAAACCGATCAAAAGATCGATTTGAATAATGTCCCGCCGCTTCAATTATCGGAGGAGCAGAAGCAGCAGCAGGACAAACAGAAACAATTGGCGGAAGAACTAAAAAAGCGGCTAGAGGAGCAAAATAAGCAGCGTGAACTAGACGCACAAAAGCAATCCCTAACAGATAGGCTTAATGCTGAAAAAGAGCGGCGAGAGCAGGAGAACAACAAGAAACTAGAAGAAGCCCGTAAACAAGCGGAGGAAAAGTTTAAGCAACAACTTTCGGATGCCGATAAGGCAAAAATTTGAGGAGCAACAAAAAGCTTTGGAACAAAAAGGCAGCAGCAGGAACAAGCACAGCTGCCGCAGCTCCGACACCGCCGACGCCGACACTACCAACACCAACACCAACACCGACGCCGACACCACCGACCAATGCTGCTCCTGAAGTGGCTAAACCAATATCTGATCGAATGGTAAATTCAGATGAGCCTATTGAAATCGATATGAGCGAGGTATTCCATGATGCGGATGGTGATGCGTTAACATTCACAGCCCGTTCGAGTGATTCAGCTGTTGCAGGTGTAGCCGTGAATGGAGCACATCTACGCATTACGCCAACGGGTAGCGGTTCTTCAGAAATTCGTATTACGGCCAATGATGGAAAAGGCGGTCTAACGGAAACCTCTTTTCGTTTCGCGTTTTATCGTCAGATACAAAACATGAGGGCCGAAGTCATGTACGATTTCATTGAGCTCTATTGGGATGAGTATGGGGAAGAGGGAATTATATATCACGTTTATCTGAATGATGAGTTAATCGAATCCACCTCAACCCATCATGTTTCACTTACAGATCTTAAGCCGGATACGGTTTATAATTTGCGTGTAATTGCGGTTAATCATGATGAAGAGATTGAGGCGTTCGCCAACTATTCGGTAACGACACGTCCTATTGACTTTTAGTCTATGGAAGTGACCCTCTGAATGATGAAGAGGTTGCACCAAGCATGAAATTATCCAAGTGGATTCCAATGATTATGAAGAGGACATGCTGGCATCATGCCTAGCGGTTATTAAAGAGCACCCATCGGGTGCTCTTTTTTCGGGAGGAAATGGAGAGTATGTTGGCGGGAGCTCCGATCATTTGGTGTCACATGACATTATGACACTGGCGGATTTGACATCAAGAGCCGTAGAATACGTCTACTACTTGCAAAGGATGTGGGCTCTTTGATGGCCAGAACCGTCGTCAGCTATGTTCAAAACGGCTATTTCCTGCTGCTTACTTTCGTCACCGGATTGTTTTACTTCAGCTTTTATCTGGTCGCCCTTACAGTGGGCTTGAGCCTTTCGTTTACCGTCGCGGGCGTTCCTCTCCTGACTCATGTTTTGCGGACGACGACTGCCTTCCTGCAATTCGAACGAATACAGACCAAGATCTATACGGACATTACGACCGAGCCTTGCGTTAAATCCGTCAACCCCGATATGTGGAGCTGGCTTCAAGCGAAAAAGGAGCTGCTGAACCGACGCAACTGGATCGCTATGGGCTGGCTGCTGTTGAAATTTCCGGTAGGGATTTTAAGTCTGATCAGTGTGACCTTGCTCTACGCGGCGCCGCTTGTATTGATGGCGGTCCCGTTTCTCTACCCGTTTATTAACCTTTCCTTTATGGGTGTCACGGTAGATACGGTTGCCAAAGCCGTGATGGTGTCGGCCACAGGGGTCGTACTGATGATGGTGAGCTACAGACTTGCGGACCGCTTGGCGCGCTTGATAGGCGGCTACACGCGTCTGATGATCAAGCATGTGAACCGGTAGACGCCATGCCCGGCTTCGCCTCGAAGTCGTCGGAGGGTAGTTTACTCTATAGCCGTTTACTCTATACTAGTTACGTAATGTCATACTGAAGGTCTTTAGGAGTGATGGTTTTTGTTCGATATGGTCAAGCAATGGTACTGGTACGACTGGCTCATGTTCATAATCCGCCTGATATGCAGCATTTCTCTCGCGTTTACGACCATAGGGCTGCAACAATATTTCACGCTGCCGATTGTGGTCCTTGTGCTGTGGCAACTGATTGCTTTTTCCGTTCCATGGCTTTGCTTGCAGCTCGATTATAAATACTACCTGTTTACCGAAATCGTGATCTCGGGCGGGCTGTGCTTGTATCTGGCTTCATTTTTTCCGCAAGCCTACTTCGCATTCCTGCTGTATGCCTTTTTAATTGCTGCCCACAGCGCGCAAAGGGCCTATCTCTGGTCAGGGCCTGTATCCATATTGCTCGTGCCCGCCATAATCAAGCTACTTGCAGAGCAGAGTGAATACTGGGTCATGGCCGTTCACATCGGGATGGCGTATATCTTCGGATTCTCCTTCCATTTACTCGTGCTCAATCATCGTCAAGGCGAAACGATCCGCGAGCAAAATGCGGTGCTGGAGCAATACCTGTCCCAAATCGAGCGTATCACGCTTGCCGAAGAGCGGAACCGACTGTCCAAAGAGCTTCATGATACCGTCGGTCATGCCTACACTTCGCTTATTATGGGATTGGAAACGTTGCGTCCTGAACTGTCAACGGATACAGGAACGGAAAGGCTTGATTCCCTATTGAACCTGGCCCGCCAAAATATGGAGGAGGTCAGAGGTTACGTGCATCAAATCGAATCGCCGCATGAGGCGCTCCCGCTGCTTCCGTCTTTGAGGAAGCTGGCGGAGGAGTTCCAGGAGCATGCCAAGGTGACGGTTACTTTCCATGCCTACGGGGAGGAATACCCTGTAATGAAGCAAGCGAAGACAGCACTCTACCGCTGCCTGCAAGAGTCGTTGACGAATGCCGTGCGCCATGGACACTCGACAGAGATTAAGGTTTCCGTGCAATTCGAGCCCCAGCAGACGAGACTGGAAATTCAAGATAACGGCCGCGGGATGGAGCATGGAAGGGAGGGCTTTGGCCTCAGTGCCATGAAGGAGCGGGCGATGAATTTGCAAGGCCATGTGGCCGTCTATTCGGAGCCGGGAGAGGGCACTCTCGTTACTTGTACGCTGCCCAGACAAACGGAGCTTAAGGATGAAGTCATCCGCCTGTTGGTCGTCGATGACCAGCCCGTTATCCGTGAAAGCCTGCGGACTCTGCTAGAGGAGCAGCAGGATTTGCAGGTGGTCGGGACGGCAGAGGATGGCGAGCAAGCGATCGAGCTGTGCAGGCAGGTTCAGCCGCAGCTGGTGCTGATGGATGTGGAAATGCCGAATGTGGATGGAATCTCTGCATCCCGTACGATAAAAGAAATGTGGCCCCACATTCGTATTCTGATTCTCACCACGTTTGAGGATACCAAACAGGCTCTGGAGGCGATGCGAAGCGGGGTGGATGGATACTTGTTGAAGTCCATGCAGCCGTTAGAGCTGGCCGAAACGATACGTACCGTCTACCGCGGGGGCACGCTGATCGATCAAGGCATGTCGCAGAAATTGTTTGCCCAACTGGAAGCGGACAATAGCGGGGATGACCCTTCGCCAATCAAAGCGTCCTCGGCCTATGAGTTAACACCGCGGGAGCTTGAAATTTTACAGTACGTGTCCAAAGGGCTGCGATATAAAAGCATTGCTTCCAAACTGTATTTATCCGATGGTACGGTTCGAAACTATGCGTCATCGGCTTATATGAAGCTGGGGGTCCGCAACCGGGAGGAAGCGGTGCAAAAAGCCAGGGAGGCTGGGCTTCTGGAATAACCCCCAAGTTATGTATGGTGGCGGATGCCGACGTACGGAGTGATTCTACTTCGTATGATCGACACCCGCCATTTCAATTTTTAAAGGCAGGTTTTTACTTATTCAGAATTAGGGTTTCTGTTCATGATGGATGGGCAATGTGTAGTAATCAAATGCCAGATCCAATAAGGCACTTGCTTCCTGCCGCTTCAGCAGCTGTTTGGAACGGAAGTTGATAGAGCCGTCCGAATCGATCCCGGTATCCGGTCCATGATGCCTTGGGATACCAGGGTTGTGATGGCTTCAACTGCCCAGGCATCCGTTTCGCCACGCAATGTAACCTTGGCGCCAGGCTCAGCTTGTCTCAGATTTTGGATCATAACTGCCGCCATCTGTCTGGTGACAGGAGAATCAGGCTGATAATCAGGCAATCCGGACATCATCTGCTGCTTGTTTGGTTCAACCGTATACGGCATGGTATGCCAGCCATGGGCGCGGAGCAGCAACTCCGAGAACTCACCCTGAGTGATCGTTCCATCCGGATCGAAGCGGGTGGCCGACTTTCCGTCCATGACCTTCAAAGCATGAAGATGATGAATATAAGACGCATACTTGCTGTCCGATGGTACATCAGTGAATGGCGCAGCATATCTACTTTTTGTGCATAACCCACGTAGTGCGGAAGTTGCATGTAATAGAAATAGGTGATTTGGCCTGCCTCATTTTTTTGAAAGGCTACTTTGTTGCCGGATTCATCCTCAAAGAGTAAAGGGTGGATCATTTTCAGCGTACTCTTGCCCAGATCTCCTGTCTCCATAACCAATTTTTCGTCTGAATAGGAAACTTGAGTTCTTATGGATCCAAGACGCGTGTTTTGGTACAATCCTACGTAGTCCTTAGCCTGCTGCTCACTGATTGGCGAGTAGGATGGCTGTGGATCCTCTGCTTTTTTCGGATAATAATGATTCATAAATGCCTCATACACATCGAGACTCATCATGGAGTCGTTATTGTAGGACATGTAGAACGCTGTGTTTTCCTCCGGCAGAATAACAATCAAGGAAGAATGCCCGGTCACATTTCCCCCTTTGAGAACCACATGATGACCATTCATCTTCTCTTTGAAGTAGCCTTCGAATCCGATGGTTGTGACAGGGAACTCTTTGTCAGGGAACACCTGGTAGGTGTGCATTTGCTCGATGCTATTGGAACTTAAGATTTCTTTGCCTGCATACGTTCCTTTGTTCAGATGCATCATAAGGTACTTCACCATGTCATCTGCGGTTGATACCATGCCGCCGCTAGGCCGATCGGTTGGTTTGAATCCCTCTAAGGATATCAGCTCGCCTTCTGGCCCATAATGGGCAGCCATTCTGTCCAGCAATTCGGGGGTAAACCGCACATTCGTCGAGTTCATGCCTAACGGCTTGAAAATATGTTCCTCCATATACTGGGCGAATGACATGCCCGTTACTTCCCCTACCGCGTACCCCGCCAGTGTGAACCCATAATTATCGTAGGTGTACGCTTCCCCCGGAGGCCTGACAACCGTCGGCATATTCGATTCGAGAGACTCCTTCATCGGGAAGTATTGATCCACATATTCTGGTTTCGATTCCGAGAGGATATCCGGTTTGTCGAAGCCGCTGGTATACGTAAGCAGATCGTACATCGTCAGTTCTTTCCCTGTTGTATTCGGTATCTTCATCCCTCCCAGGTAGTCCTGGATATCGTGATGCAAATCAATCTTTCCTCTATCGACCAGCTGCATAGCTGCCAATGCCGTGAACTGCTTCGTCACAGAACCAATTTGGAAAACGGTGCTGCTGTCTACCGGAATTTTGTTTTCCTTGTCGGCATAACCGTAACCCTTGTTTAACAGCACTTTCCCATTGGATACGACTGCAAAATTAGAACCAACCGTATTAAACTTTTCCATCGCGTCCGCAAAAATGCCATCTGCAAAGTCCTCCAGTTCCTTGGCATCCCGCGGCCCCTCCAGGCTGGCCTCCTCAGATGCAACTGGCGTGGGAGCCTGCGGGGTATTAGGTGCTTTCCCTAGTCCGATATAAGCGGTAATGACCGTAACAGTTAATAGTAGAACAGTTAATAGCAGAACTACGCGATTCGTGCGAATCCATTTCTTCATAAATGATGTCTCCTTGCCTATTAGATTTGCCTCTTAACGATTGGCTGAGCCCAGTATGGCAAAGAAGTTGTCACACCAACAAGTTGCATTTTGTCATCCATGACATCCAGCCACTTTGAAAGCGTCATGTGACAATTCGGCACTAGGTTTATTGACAAGGGAGGCATTAAGATACCTGAAAAGGCGATGAATCCTTGCCCTAAGCCATTAGAACTGGAGTGTGAACATTATCGCTTTCTTACAAGATATCGTTATCCATTACGGTTATATTGCCATCTTCCTATGCCTCGCGCTTGGCATTATTGGTTTGCCTGTGCCTGATGAGGTTCTCATGACGATGGTTGGTTATCTTTCGTCAATGGGGCTGCTTTATTTCCCGGTATCCCTGGTGATCAGCGTCCTCGGGGCTATGAGTGGCATGCTGTGTAGTTACGCCCTTGGGCGGAAGTTCGGCAAGCCGTTGTTGTGGAAGTATGGAAGATGGGTCAGGCTCACGACCAAACGGATAGAGAAAACAGAGAGCTGGTTCGAGCGTTACGGCCCCTGGGCGATATGCATCGGCTACTATATACCAGGGTTCCGTCATCTGACTTGTTATCTGGCAGGAATGAGCGCCATGAACCCACGGAAATATATGCTCTACTCGGGTCTCGGAGCCCTGTGCTGGTGTGCGATTTTTATTTCAATTGGTTATTTTCTAGGGGGGACAATTGATTTTTCGGATGATGATGGTTCTATTTTTGGGTTGTTTTTCTCTTGAGACGGCTGGTACTTTTGAGAAGCATGGACTTCCTGCAAATGGCGAAAAGGCACCCCTAGCGGGTGCCTTTCGTTTTCAAATATTTACTGCACGAACCCTACAACGATAAATCTTTTATAAACCAGGCGTCTGTAGCATTATGCTCTGAACCACCTAGTGGTCTTTCAAGTTGTTGGAAACCTAATTTGATGTAAAGGAGATTTGCTGCTTGAAGTTTCTTCAATGTCTCTAAGTAACAGTGTGTATAGTGTTCCGTGGCGAAGTCGAGTGCTACTTTGATAAGATGTTTCGAAAGCCCCATACCTTGTGCTTCGGGTGCAATGTATAGCTTTTGCAACTCGCAAATGCCGGGTTCCTGACCAAATGGCGCAATCCCCACACCACCTACTACTTCATTTTGTTCATTCACTACAACCCAATACTTTGAATTTGATTGTTCCTTGTAATATTGTGCCAGACTGCTCAGTTGAGGGTCAAAATATGCTGTTCCCGGAATGTTTAGGTTAAAGGATTCCAATGAGCGTTTAATAATTTGCTCTATTCTTTGATTGTCCTTTTCTTCAATTTCGCGTATTTGCATCGTTCCATTCTCCAATATCTAAATATTTATTAATTAACTCTAATATCATTCGCCAGATCATTCAACCTATTCAAGAAGGAAGCAATGGAATGAGATCAAACTTCTCAGCCAAATACCGATGAAGACTGGCGGCTAATCGAGCAGAGGAGCCCGTCACACTCACCTTTAAGTCGGGGAATATCTCTTTCGTCTTGTCGCTGTTGCTGCGGGTCATATCTATTTGTATCGCCACAGCCAAAAGATAGGACAGCAGCGATTGATACGCTTCCAATGCTCTCATCGCTTTTCTTGCCGCCCCAAAGCTGAACTCTACATGGTCCTCCTGATTGGCCTTGGTAGGAATCGAATCGGCGCTGGCCGGTATTGATAACGAGTGGATGAGCCGGACTTTTGCAGAAGCCACTTCCCGGATTGCCTCGAGCTTTATATTTTCTGCGTGTTCTGCCCCTTCAAGCCGGTTCAAAAGCTCCATCGCATAGCTCGCCTTGTCCACAAGCAATATAGTAAGCAAGTCCATGACATATCCTATTTGCGTATTACTGCAGTTGCAGCCCATGACCGCTTCGTAGCCATCCTCTATCTCGAAGAGTAGCGGGTTGTCGCAAGTTACATTATTCTCAAAATTGACCGTATTCCAAATAAGAGTGAAAGCTTTGTCAACAGCGTAATCGACCTGCTCTTTCGAATCGATCGCAATATATCGACCGCTATCCCAAATGGTCGCGATCTTTTGTTCAATGTCCAGCAACTGCTGCATATTATGACAAGCGAATATTGCGATAGCTTGTGTCATCGTCGAGCCATTCATTTGCGCGAGTACCTCTTTACATTCCAAAGGGAATACCGTCTCCATTCCCAACGCTTCAAAGCAGGATTGAGCTTGCATCCGCTTACCCTCGTAGAATACCTCCGCTTCTTCCAGTCCTCCAACGACCATAGCGTTATGGGCCAGCGGCCCAAGGTCGCTTAACCCCGTAGAACCTAACTCTCGTATCGCCGGCGCGATCCCGCGGTTGAAAATATCAAGCATTCTTTCGATCAGCTTCGGTCTTACACCGGAATACCCTCGACTCAGTACATTGGCTCTAATGAGCAACGATGCTCTAGTAATGACGGGATTCAGATACTGCCCCACGCCTACAGCATGAGGATAAGGTATCGTTTTGTTCCATGCGAGATGCTCTTCAGGCGACAGTACCGTATCCTTCAGATTGCCGAGCCCGGTATTCACACCGTATACCACCGGAGCATCCGTCTCAAGCCAGCGGGCGATTTGCGCCCTGCTACCCTGGCATCTCGACTTCGCTTCATGCCCCAATTCTGCCGTTCCCATCTGCCCAAGCACCGCTTTAACAATCTGTTCAATCGTTAAATTATAGCCATCGATATAAAAGTCTGCTACCTTCATTGTCCGCCACCTCACCTTAAATTTCCAATTGTGATTTCCACAGCGTCCAGCACAACGCCATCTGCGACGGCATTCTCGGCAGCAACCATATCCGGCGATGCAAAGCGGTTTGTATGTACGGTGCGGACATAATCTCTGAAAACACGGAGCGCTTCTTTCGAACCTGCTCCAAACTCGAAATCAGGCAGCTTGGCCTTAACCAAATCCATTCCCTGTGCAGCCATGTATATTTCGATTCCCAAAATCTTGTTAAGCAACGAAATCGCTTGAATAGCTTTCAATACAGAATGGAAAGTGGCGCACACATATTTTTTCGTGATGGGATCAAACTTGGCAAAAGCGTTGCCTGGAACGGCGAGTAATTTCATTTCTCCCAGTATCCCGGCGGCAGAGGCTTGGATGACGGGGAACCCGTGATTAAAACCGGGGTTTACGCCAACCAGATTCATCGGGAGTCCATACGACATTTTACTGTCCAAAAGCCTGAAGCTTCTTCTTTCGCTGATATTGCCTAAATCAATCAGGCCGACGGTAAGCATATCCAATAAGTACCCTAGCAAGGGGTTTACTGGCCCGGAAATCGTATTGATCTCATGACTCAGCTGCTCTTTTAGCCACTTTACGGTATCTCTTACGCCCCCATGCGTCTGTGGCACTGCCCGGATACTGATGGCGTCTTGACAACGTGGCCCATTGTCGCCGCCGTATGCCTCCCGACCCCTTTCGGTCGTGAATTCACTATCCCCGATTATTCTTCTTATATTCTCCGCCACTTCGATTTGGCTCGCATACGGCCTGCCAAGCTCATGCAGCCGCCGGTCGAAAGCACCCGTTTCCCCGCGTATCGCTTCAAGCTGCATGGCCACGCAAATATCGGCTGTCTTCGTAAGCCTTGATGCTTCGGTGGCCACGTATATAGCCATAGCCGTAGAAACACAGCAATGACTCGTCATAAATGCCATATCTTCCTTAGACAATCGGAGCTTGTTCAGGCCGATCTCTTGAAACAAGGTTCCAATGGTTTTGAATTGCTCCTGATGACGACAGATCAGTTCTTCTTCCCCATATAGTATTAGCATAAGTTCGCTCATGGCCGACATCTCGGTCATGTTGGCTTGATTCAGGCAAGGCTCGATTCGATTGTTCACAAAAAAGAAAACTCTTTCCACGAATCCGTCGCTCAACCGGTCATCATGTTTGAGAGCATGATTCAAAAGGAGATAGAGGCTGAGCAGACCGATCTCGCTTGGCCATCGCTCACCCTCATATTGAACATAGTCTCTATAAGAATCTAATAAGCTCTCTTCCTGCTGTCCAAGCGGGTCTTGCTCTGATTCCAACTGTTCAACCGAACAATTTGCTGTTGGACAACTCGGCTTGACAATGCGCACCGGCATCCATACCCCTGCCGATATTGCTTCCATATGTTCCAAATCTAAACTGGATCCATCTAAAACGAACGGGTCATTCATAGGTATACTCCTAGTCATATTAGTCATTTAAATACTTTTACAACACGGCCCCTTTTATGGATGGAGTCGTACAGATGCTACAGAACACCATCCTGATTTTGGATGGTGTTCGGATGTATTTATTTGATTAGTCCTTCATCTTTCAGATATTGCTTGGCTACGTCTTGATATTCCTTTTTATTAATATCCACTTCGGCATTCAGCTCTTGCAGCGTTTTATCATCCAGTTTCGCTGTGATTGCATTAAGGATTGTGCCGATCTCCTTATTATCATCCAATACCGATTGACGAATGACCGGTGCTACATTGTATGGAGGCCATAATTGCTTGTCGTCTTTCAGCACGATCAAATCAGGGTTAAGTAATTCTCCGTCTGTTCCAAAAGCCACCGTAACTTGCGCTTCGTCATTCAGAACTACGCGATACTTAACACCATAGTCGAAAAGTTTCAAGCTTTTGAATTTGAAATCACCGTAAACCCGGTTAAGTCCAAGTAGTCCATCCTCGCGCTCCTCAAACTCAGGGACAGCAGCAAAGTCAATTTCGCCCGCTTTCTCCTGCAATTCAGAAATCGTAGTAATGCCGTATTTCTCCGAAGCTGAACGCGATATCGCCAGTGCTTGCGTGTTATTAGCTTGGGAAGGGTCCAGCCAAACCAAGTCGAACTCTTTCTTGTAGTAGTCGGATACGAGATCAAACACTTGCTTAGGGTCTGGGAGTGGCTCTTCATTCAAAATGTTAAGCAGCCCCGTGCCTGTATACTCCGGGTAAACGTCGATTTCGCCTTTTTTCAGTGCCTCATGGGCGATCAGCGTACCGCCTAGGTTAAGCTTGCGGTCAACTTTATGACCGGCATCTTCAAGTGCCAACGCAAACATTTCACCCAGCAGGAGTGATTCGGTAAAGTTCTTGGAACCGACCGCAATCTTTTGCTTGGATGAGCCGTCTCCGCAGCCTGCGAGAACACTCGTTAAGGCAATCATCAATGTGAGCAATAGTACACCCGTTATTTTCTTTTTCATCTTCCATCCTCCCCAAAGTTACATTTCCATTTCTAAAAGTGCGGTTATCAAACGTTTCTCTAGTAAGTTTCATTCTGCCTTTCATAAAGTTACAGCAGATTCACTCCTTTATTATCATTTAATGATAAACAGTTATTAAATTTAATAAAGGAATAATATCACCTTGCTTAATTCATGTCAATCCAATTTGTATACTTGGTTTTAAAGTTTAACATATTAAGAAATAGTCTCCAGCTGTACGGTGGTTCTTCTGGTGATATGGTGAACCTTATCATAAGTAGGGCGAAGAGCCGACCACATTGAACTGCACCCCCATTGTTAGACACACTCTAAAAATAACTCATTGAGCTGCCTGGAGGGCATCAAGTTCGTCACTTTCGTCCTGTACCGTAACACATGTTGGCGGCTTGTTTCACGGCATGTTAATATGTTACAATCCCATTACTTAGCAGGCTAATTAATTGCGAGGTGGCGATTTAAATGATTGAGGATGAGATTAGAGAATCACTGGATAAAATTGCGGCGCGAATGCGCAGAGATTACTCCAATGCGCTTAGAGAATTTAATCTGCACGTAGGTCAGGATAATCTACTGTGCCGTCTATGGAAGGGAGAAGGTGTCACACAATTGCAGCTTTGCGAACACTTGAAATGTGAGCCTTCAACGGTTACCAACATGCTGAACACTTTAGAGAGAAACAACTATGTGTACAGGCAGCGCGATCCAGCGGATGCCAGAGTAAGCAGGGTTTATTTAACCGCGCAGGGTAAAGAAATTCAAGAGCCTATACGGAGAATCTGGAGAAGCGAGCAAGACAAATTATTGCGTGGCTTTTCACTGGAGGACCGTTTGTTGCTCAGCAGGCTGTTGAGTCAGATCGAGGAGAATCTTTCGTGATTCCCCTTTTTTAACTTAATATTTAGCAGGCTAAATATATGGAGGAGGGAAATTATGCTAATGAAAAGTTCCAATACTATTAAATTGTCCATTTTGGATATCGGCACCATCATGAACGGGAAGACCGCCTCTGAAACCATGCAGGATTCTATATCACTTGCCAAGCTGGCGGATGACTTGGGATATACCCGATACTGGTTTGCCGAGCATCACAACACGCCCTTTCAAGTGAGTACGTCTCCAGAATTAATGAGCGTCCACGCAGCGGCGAATACGAAAAATATACGCGTAGGTTCAGGCGGCATTATGCTGCCGAATCATAGTCCTTTACGGGTCGCAGAGAACTTTTTGACGCTGGAAGCCATGTATCCGGGCCGGCTGGACCTTGGCATAGGAAGAGCTCCGGGAACCGACGGACTCACCGCTTATGCGCTAAGGCGTTCGCGGGAGGCTGTTACTTCGTATGACTTTCCTGAACAATTGAATGAAATGCTTGGCTTTTTCTCGAAGGACTTTCCTGCCGATCATCCTTACAGCCGCATCATACCGTTCCCAGGCATCACGAGTATACCGGATATCTATATGCTCGGGTCTAGTAACGGAGGTGTGCAATTCGCAATGGAGAAGGGGCTCGGTTTTGTGTTCGCTTCCCATTTGGCGCCGCATCTGGCTGTTCCTATGCTTCGAGCCTATAAAGAAAATTTCAAGCCTTCGCGGCATTCTTCTGAGCCCAAAAGCATTTTTTCCACGATATTGATAACGGCCGAGACAGATGAAGAGGCGCAATACTTGGCAGGTCCCGTTGAGTTATTCTGGGCAAGGTTGAATACCGGCAACCTGGGCTCGACCTTCCCCACGCTGGAAGAAGCGAGCCAGCATCATTACACGCCTGCCGAAGCGGCGGCTAGAGCCCAAAATAAAGACAAGTTTATCATCGGAGGCATAAACAGCGTGAAGCAGCGGTTGGAAACATTGGCAGAACAAGCAATGGTAGATGAATTCATGCTGCTGGAATACTATACGGATCAGGCGGCCCGTCATAAGGCCTATCAATTGTTGGCTTCTGAATTTCTGCATTAATGAAGAGATAAATTAGGAAAAAGGAGAGCTTATGAATAATAGACAAATGCAACTGGTTATGCAAATGGGCGCTGGATATGGTCTGGATCAAGGAGCGTGGAGAATGCCGGGAGCTGACCCGGCAGCGCTGACTGATATGGATCTGTATGTTGAATTTGCTAGAATAGCCGAACGAGGAAAAATCCAGATGGTCTTTATTGCAGATGCCCCCGTTCTCAACGCGGATATAAGCTTTCAGCCGCCGACTTATCCGTTGGAACCTCTGTTGGCACTGACTGCCATAGCACGTGCTACGGAACGGATTGGGCTTGTGGCTACCGTATCCACAACATTTAACCATCCTTATAATGTCGCACGTCAATTAAAAGCGCTGGATATATTGAGCCATGGCCGGGCAGGCTGGAATGCCGTAACAACCTCCACTGCCCTGGCGGCATTGAACTTTGGAGAAGAGGTGCCGGACCGCCGGGAAAGGTATGAGCGCGCTCACGAGTTTATTCAGCTTGTGGAAGCACTATGGGGAAGCTGGGGAGAAGATGCGCTCGTTTTAGATCAGACAACCGGCATCTTTGCCAATATGGATAAGATCAAGCCAATCCACCTTAGCGGGAAGTATTTGTCATCGCGGGGCCCACTGCCGATCCCTCCGTCTGAACAAGGGCAGCCCGTTATTTTTCAGGCCGGCGGCGGCAACGAGGGCCTGGATCTTGCAGGAAAATATGCATCAGGCGTATACGCTAATCCTTACGATATTCCTGGCGCTAAAGCCTATAGGCAA
Source organism: Paenibacillus sp. JCM 10914 (assembly GCF_001315105.1). Lineage (GTDB taxonomy): Bacteria > Bacillota > Bacilli > Paenibacillales > Paenibacillaceae > Paenibacillus_AQ. The sequence goes on from NZ_BAZR01000006.1 coordinate 91,778, forward strand.
ATGGTGCGAAGCAGAGCGCAGCGGTTTGGGCGCAATCCTGACGATATTAAGATCCTTCCCGGCTTGATTCCGTCGATCGCATCAACGGAGCGGGAAGCATTGAACCGCCGTAAGCAGCTGGATCAATATCTCGCCGATTTGGAAGGAAGAGTATCTTATTTAGGCGCTATGATCGGCATTCCACTATCCTACAGAGACATCGACCAGCCCATACCCGGAGAACTGCTGCGCCATGCTCATATGACACAGGACCCCCGTTCGGAAAGGGTGCTGCAACTTGCATTAAAAGGTCTGACTGTCCGCGATATATTGGCGCATGGCGTAATCAATTATCATCCCGTTATTACCGGCACGCCGGAACAGGTTGCGGATTTTATGGAGGAATGGTTTTTGGCTGAAGCTTGCGATGGCTTTGCCATTCAACCGGACATTAGCTTTGACGGTGTAGCCGTATTCGTGGATGAAGTGGTGCCCATTCTGCAGAAGCGGGGGTTGTTCCATCAAGAATACGAAGGAGCGACATTACGCGAGCACATGGGTGTCCCGTACAAATATGGACGTTGAATATGCGTGAACTCGAGATGCTGTACGCACGTTTATCACTAACGGGAAATGTAAGTTTAATCAAAGATGGGCCATCCTTTGCAGGATGGCCCTAAAACTTGCCGTTACAGACATTGGTGATTATATTAGGCCATGAATTCATGGTCTAATGTATTTCCTTCATCGATTTTTCTATTCATCGGCTTCATGTTCAGACAGCTTTAATAATCGTTAGTGCTAACAATATTTCTCAAGAGTTGCAACAAGAGAAGATGGAAGATCTATTTCTTCCTTAACAAAGCTACCTCCGGGGACGTGAATACCTTTGGAGGACAACCGTTCGATCTGATCCGCTATACGAGCCGAAAAATCTGGAGCAAGCAGTTCGGGGTTTATGGCAACAATGAACAAGCCTACACCAGGCGAGTGGCTCCCTTCCTCAAAGGATGGAGCATCAAGTGACCAGTTCGCGCCTGTCGTACCTGCGGCGAGTATTTCAACCATGAGTGCGATATTGGCACCACGCGCACCCCCAAAAGCAAGTAAAGCCCCCTTGATCGCTTCACGCGAATCCATAGTACTTTGTCCATTCTCATCGATGGCCCAGCCTTCAGGGATCATCTCACCGCGCTCTGCCGCTTGTCGTATGTTGACAAACGCTGTGGCACTGGACGCCTGATCGATAACCAAGGGAGCCCTATTGTCGACAGGCGCAGCGAATGAGAGAGGATTGGTACCATAAACAGCCTCGCTGCTATGTCCCGCAGCCATTAAGGCAGATCCATTGGTTGCAGCCAACGCTACCAATCCTTTATGGGCGAGCCGCCTTACATAGTAGCCCAACTCTCCAGCCGTATAACTGTTCTTTAACGCAAATACGGTTACACCATAAGTGCTTGCCCGTGTTTGCAATTCCTCGAATGCACGATCAAAACCAAGTTGGGCGATCCCACCCTTGGCATCGACCTGAATGAGAGCTGGGGCTGGAAAGAAGAGCACAGGCTCTTCTGTGCTAGCAATGCGACCATCCAAAAATCCGTCCAGATAGTCAGGAAGATGAGCAAATCCAACCGAATTCCGACCGGAACATTCCGCAGCGACAGTTGCCTCAGCGAGAGAGATTGCTACTGCTTTGCTCGCACCAGAAGCAACACACACGCGAATAGCGAACTCTCTTGCGCTCTTAAGATCGTATCGCATGGGTCACTCTACTATCATGTTGTTCAGTGGTGGGGAATAAAGCAGCTACCGAGTTATTAAGTGCTTTCTTGTTTCCTCTCAGCAATTCATCACACTCCCGACTGAAATTTCTTTTTTCCATATGAATACAAGTTTTTCATAATTATATCATGGAAATATGTTAGCCCAGACAAGCATGTGGTCAAAGTTACAGTAGAAACTGACAAAAAAGTATCCTAACTTTATAATTGTTATATATATCCTATAGCGGCATTGACCAGGAGGACGGCATGCAATTTCAACCAATGTATGAGGATGGGGAATTATTTCTACCGAAGATCGAATTCAATATGACATCGAACCAACCGATTGGCATTATAACGGACTTGAAGCGAAAGCAGCTTTTAATGAACCAATTAGTTGATCATTCTCGATATTATTTATTTCGAGCTGGGCAAAACGAGTATATACATTTAACGGTGGAAGAGCTGATCACTTTTCTAATCCAAGTAACGGAGAGGAATGAGCGTACCGCTTTGTTACTGGATTATTTTTCTTTAAAAGAAGAACGGAAGGTAAAAATCAAGAATCTAAGCCCATCGAAAAGGATGTATGTGACATTGCTGCGTGTCTTTTTTGCGCATCAGCCTACACTTGTACTCGAGGAACCCTATTTTTACTTAGAAGAGCAAGATCGGCGTCAATTTAAACGGATTCTAGATGACCTTTCGAAAGAAAAGCAGATTTTAATTTTAACGTCGAATTTAGAGGATGCCATGATTTCCTGTGATGCCATTTATCGATTGAACGAGCTCGGATTTCATCCATTGGATATTCAGGACTCAGAAGAGGATAAGCAGGAAGTGCAGGAACAAGATGAGGCCAATATAACCTTACAGAAGATATCTACCAAAAGAAAGGACAAAGTGATTTTATTTAATCCGCCTGAAATCGACTTTATAGAAAGTATAGATGGTTCGATTCTTGTTCATGTGGATGGAGAAAATTATAACTGTGCTTTGACGCTAACCGAGCTCGAGCAGAGATTGTTAAATTTCGGTTTTTTTAGGTGCCATCGATCTTATATCGTTAATCTGCAAAAAGTAAGAGAGATTATTACATGGACGAAGAATAGCTACAGCTTGCGCTTACATACAGGTAAAGATGCCGTGGTTCCGTTATCCCGTTCAAAATTGCATGAATTAAAAGCACTTCTTAACATTTAAAATGTTTGCGAAGCAAACATAACTTCGTAAGCATATGCCATTTCAGGGGTAATGTCGAACCAATCAAGCATTTAATGGTACCATTCAGGCGATAATCGCTACATTTCGGCGGGTTTTGATGGCTGGAAGCATGCAATCTTTATATATTTAAGCCATCAACGCTAAGGAAGTGGTATTAATGGATGTTATCCAAGTCGAACATATTCGCAAGAGATTTGGAAATAAAGATGCATTAGCAGATGTGTCATTTTCAATTCCGAAAGGAGAAATTTTTGGTTTCTTAGGTCCGAGCGGTTCAGGAAAAACGACATTAATAAAGCTTTTAACTGCCCAATTAAATCCGACAAGCGGACAGGCAAGTGTATTTAACCAGCCGGCAGAGATGATGCATCAGTCTGCACAGAAGATGCGCTTTGGCATTTTGACGGATAACAGCGGCCTATATGAGAGATTAACGATAGAGGAAAATTTGAAGCTGTATCGTAAGTTATATGATCTTCCCAGATCTTCGATCGATAAGGTGCTGCAGTTTGTAAACTTAAGCGGAGAGCGCAAGAAGAAAGTCAATCGCTTATCGAAAGGGATGCGTCAGCGTGTTCTGCTCGCATGCGCGATGATCCATGAGCCGGAATTATTATTTTTGGATGAGCCTACCTCGGCTTTAGATCCAGTAAACTCAGCACATATTTATAAAGGGTTACGCTACTTAAATGAGAAAGGGACGACGATTTTTTTAACTACGCATGATATGGCTGAAGCAGAATTGATGTGTAACCGTATAGCGATTTTGTACCAAGGGCAAGTTCAAACCATCGGCTCACCAAAGGAGCTTAAAAGACAGCATCGTGAAAACGTAGTTTGTGTGGACTTAATTAATGGGGAAGCCCACGAGCTTCCGATCGATGAGGTAACGGCTGATCAAATCGCCGATTGGATGAAACGAGGGTTGATTGATCGATTAGAGACGAAAGAGCCAAGTCTAGGTGATATTTTCATTAAAATGACAGGAAGTGAGTTACTATGAGTATCTCATTAAAACGTGCCGGGGCGATATTTGTGAAGGATTACAAAGAGTTTTCACGCAATTACGCAATCTCCATTAGTTTGATTTTCCCAATTATATTAGCACTTCTTTTTCGGGGTGCAGGCCCGTCTTTGGGTATAGGCCCATCTGCGAATGGCGCTTTCGCTTTCGGGCTTGTTCTTAATACTTCATTTGTGTTACTAACGTGTTTAGTACAAGTAAGCTTGTTTGCGGAAGAAAAGGAGCGTAACACTTTACGGACATTAATGATGACTCCGGCCACGACTATGGATGTTTTAGTCGGTAAAAGCACTTTAGTCTTTGTAATGTCTGCGGTTGTTCTGGCTATTGCGACGTATATAATGGGCTACGAGCCAGCTAGTACATGGGCGTTTGCGGCAGCAATCATTCTTTCGATTATTATATACATAGCAGCCGGGACGATATGCGGTTTGTTCTCCAAGACGTTGCTTGAAGCATCGTTATCTATACTTCCTGTGGCGTTCGTATTCACTGCGGCACCATGGGGAGCGTTTCTAGTGAAGGATTATCCCATTTTAAAAGTTATGGAGTATGCGCCAAGCAGTCAACTTGTACATTTGCTAGGTGTACCCACTATAGGCTTTACGATGGGGGATTTATTAAAACCTCTCCTCATTATTTTGGTATGGACGATTGTATTTACGATTGTATCTGTTGCTTTGTATCAACGACGGTTAAAAGATGAGTAATAAAATCGCGTATTTCTACCGAGGAGGGATCAAATTCCGATGAATCTAGCTGTTAAGTTGATGCGAGAATTCAAAGACCGCGACAACCAGCATAAGCTGAAAGGCTATCGGGACAAAGTGGAACTCATCCGGAAACGGAATTTGGAAGCATGGGACGACCAGCGGCTGCAAGCGGAATCTCTCCGGCTGAGGGAGGAAGCAAAAGCGGGTACGCCTTTGGATGAACTGCTTGTCGATGCTTATGCGTTAGTCTGCGAGGCAGCAAAGAGAAAGCTCGGATTACAGCCTTACGATGTCCAGATCATGGCTGCCATCGGTTTGCACGAGAGATCTTTGATTGAGCAGCATACCGGTGAAGGAAAAACACTCTCTGCTGTAATGCCTGCTTATCTCAATGGGCTGACCGGCGAAGGCGTTCATGTGCTGACTTTTAACGATTATTTGGCTAATCGAGATGCCGAGTGGATGGGCCCGATCTATCGTTTCCTCGGGCTAACGGTAAACTCGGTTCAAGCGGGGATGAGCCTGTTAGAGAAACGGGAAGCGTACGCCGCGGATATAACCTATGTTACGGTCAAAGAGGCAGGGTTTGATTATTTGCGCGACACGATCGCTCTAGATGAAGCCGATACGGTCCATCGTCCTTTCCACTTCGTCATCGTCGACGAAGCGGATTCGCTGCTTCTCGACGAAGCGCGGGTGCCGCTAGTCATCGCCGGCGAATCGGGCCCTTTCGGTAACGACGAAGACAACAATGGGAATAATGGCATTCGTTTCGCAGAAATGGTTCGACAGCTACAACAAGTAGAGCATTACGACTTCGACGAGTTCCAGCGGAACGTTTACTTAAATGAAGCAGGTGCTGCGAAAGTGGAATCGCTGCTGGGATGCGGTAATTTGTACGAAAGCCATAATGGTCATTTGCTAATGTCGTTAAATTGCGCGCTGCATGCGGAATTGTTATTGAAAAAAGACGTCGATTACATTGTCCGAGACGGTAATATCGAGTTGATCGACGAATATACCGGCCGTGTGGCGGAGAACAGGCATTTGCCTGACGGGCTGCAAGCTGCGCTTGCGGCTAAAGAAGGGCTACAGTCTTTAGCTGGCGGGAAAATCTTGGGGACGATTACCCTGCAACACTTCATTAGCCTGTATCCGAAGATTTGCGGAATGACGGCTACCGCTCAGGCTTCCGCAATGGATTTCGAACATATTTATGTGCTGCAGGTTGTGCAAATTCCACCGAACCGGCCAAACATACGGATTGACCATCCGCACCGGATTTACACCCATAAAGAAGCCAAGCTCAAGGCACTTGTAGAAGAAATCTCATCTGTCCATGCGACCGGACGTCCGATTCTCATTGGTACGTCAAGCGTCGGTGAGTCTAACATGCTGGCGGAGGCGCTAGCGGTTGCCGAAGTACCTTGCCATGTTCTAAATGCGAAAAACGATGCGGAAGAAGCCGACATCATCGCCAAAGCGGGAGAAATCGGCGCTGTGACGGTGTCTACGAATATGGCGGGACGCGGCGTCGACATTCGGCTCGGCAGCGGCAATCCTATGCAAGCAGAAGTTGTCGCCAAGCTGGGCGGATTGTACGTAATCGGTACGCATGTGAACGAAAGCGTGCGGATCGACGACCAACTACGCGGGCGTTCGGGTCGCCAAGGCGACCCGGGATCTTCTGTATTTTTTGTAAGCTTGGAGGACGAGTTGATGCTTCGGTTTGGCATCCATAAAGCGATTCGCAATTTACGGCAGGATGAGGCTCTCGAAGATTCGGTGTTCCGGGGCAAAATCGAGCAAATTCAGCGCATTATGATGGGCCAAAACTTCGATATCCGCCAGGAACTGAACGGTTATTCGGATATGGTGGAGGATCAGAGGCGAATTCTATACGAAGAGCGGCTGGGAATTTTGAAAGGCGAGAAGCTGTTGAGCCCTGCAGAGCAGCGGGTACGGCTTTATTATATCGACCAGTTCTGGGCTGACCATCTGGCATACGTCTCTTATCTTCGCGAAGGCATCCACTTGGAGAGCCTAGCTAGCCGCAATCCGATCGACGAATTCCATGTGCAAATCACCCAAGCTTACGAGCAGATTTCCGCTAAAATAAATAGGGAGTCGGCGAATATGCTGCTAAGGCTCGAAGGTTCAAATGATCCGGCGATGTGGGAAAAGTTCGGTCTGAAGAGCCCTACTTCCACTCGGACTTATATAATCAACGATCAATACATCCAGAATAAGCGCAGCTCATGGACCGTGTTGACCGTATTGGCTTATTACCTTCGCAAGTTTCTGAGTCCGGTATTCGGGTGGGAAAATTTTGATCGGGACGAATGTTAAAATGAAATTGATAGCGAGGCGTCAAGCAACTGATGAGTTTTTTGGATTCCTCGAGGACTGGTATTATTTATTGAAGGTATAGAGCGCATCCATATTTGGTGCGCTCTTATTTTATCAAGCTTGGCAGAATCGATGTTCCTAGTTCATAATGTGCAGGCTATGCCAACGTCGCTTCTATTGAGGATAGATGTATCCATGATTTTCAAAATGAAGTGGTCACGAATTTCTTCGGAGTAATGTATAGACGAAAGCCATTTTGCCGATTATACGAGAGCAGAAGTAGAATTCAATGATTAATGGTTCCTCGATTGACGGAAGCTTCAGTAAGTGGCTTCACGATAACTCACGATTAAGCGTTTGATTCATCATTTGGGCGCCTTCGGAGAAGATAATGGGAATGGCGCGGTCTGCTAATTCTACCGGGGACTCCCGCCGCCCTTGGCTATTCCACCGATAGGTGATACCGTAAAAGGCCCAACTAATCATCGTGATGACCAGATGGTTCGTCGGATCCTGAACAGGATGGTCTTGGCAGAGCAGTTTCGACAAGATTTGCTCAAGCATCAGCTTAATCTTCGCTTCAACGACAGGGGCCGCTGATTCGTAATGCCTTGCGATCTGACTGCTGGAGTTCGCGTGGTAATCGCATAGGGCAAGAACGACGCACTTGAGCGTTTTATCGGAGAAGACGTAGTCCCCTTGAATTCGATTATGGATATATTCCATAAAAGTGTCGGAAAGCAGCGTTTCCAGGAGTGCGTATTTGTCGGTAAAGTGTTTATAGAAGGTAGCCCGGTTCACGGTCGCCTTCTTTGCAATATCGCTGACGGTGATATCTTTGAAGTCGCGTTTGTTGAGCAGGAAGATGAACGCATCCAGTATGAGTTGTCTCGTGCGAACGACGCGAGGATCTGCGGAATTGAAAGCTCGGGTCAGGTCGATCACCTCCGTATTTTTATTATAAGGACTGTAGAGGACATACACAACAGGTGTCGTTAACCATGTACCATTTGAGAGAAGAGATACAGATATTTGATAGTGGTGCATAGGCAACATTATCGACATTTTGTTGTTTGCTCTTCTTACGACGGGATTGCTATAATAAATTCTGAATGGAAATAAAACGTTTTCATCCATACGCGAGGAGGGCATTCACAATGGGAAAATTGACAGGTAAGGTAGCTATCGTAACGGGAGCCTCGCGCGGACAAGGGGCAGCTCATGTGCGTGCTTTGGTTGAGGAAGGCGCCAAGGTCGCCTTAACGGATATTCAGGTCGAGCTTGGTGAGGCGTTGGCGAAGGAACTGGGTGAGCGGGCGCTCTTCATCCAGCATGACGTCTCCAATCCTGCGGACTGGGAACGCGTTGTCGCGCAGGCAGAGACCGCTTTCGGCCCGGTGAACGTACTGGTAAACAACGCGGGAATCGCTTTCTTGAAGGAAATTAAGGACACGACGTTCGAAGAATACCAACGAGTCATCAACATCAATCAGGCGAGTGTCTTCTTGGGCATGAAGTCGGTGTTGCCGTCCATGCGCCGTGCGGGTGTCGGTTCAATCATCAACGTTTCATCCGCAGCGGGAGATAAAGGCATCCCGGGCAACGTCGCATACGGAGCGACTAAATTCGCCATTCGGGGCATGAGCAAGGTTGCCGCGCTTGAATTCACTCCATACAACATTCGTGTGAACACGATCATGCCCGGGGTCATTCAGACGCCGATGGTAGACGATCCGGAAGCAGACAGAGTGTCCGAAATCGTGAAGGGCATCCCGATGCAGCGTCTCGGCAAGCCGGAAGAGGTGGCCAATTTGGTTGTCTACTTGGCTTCCGATGACTCGAGCTACTCCACGGGCGCGGACTTTGTCGTCGATGGCGGCTTTCTCGTTTAGTAATCGATATGCAAATGATGATCGGAGAGGCACCGTTTCGATGCCTCTCCGATCATCATTTGTATAAAGCCGCGCGTTTTCACCGCGTCAGTCGGTAGTGCAACACAATCCGCTATTTTCCAGATGTTCTGTTTCTCTCCGCGTTCTCTTTCAGCCATAGTTCCACCACCTCGTCGTACGTTTCAGCCTGCGTGAAGAACGTCATCAAGTAGTCGTTGTCATATAGCACCGTTCTAGTTCAACCATGAGACATTACGTTCATGATCTGGTGCTCACAGTTCTTGAAAGGCTAGCGCTTTGGCGCTGGCTTGTTTTAACGCATCCATCATTAGAAGGTAAAGATATGGACCATAGCTGATACGAGCTACGCCTAATGCGGCCAGTCTCTCAAGAGAAGGAGATTCCGGGGATTTCATCACGTTAACGGGAATAGGGGATCGCTGGCACAGGCTATCGATGAGCTTCTCGTTGCACAGACCTGGCACGAAGATCCCGTGAGCGCCAGCTTCCGCATAGACGGTTGCCCTTTGCAGGGCAGCTTCTACATGGTCTTCATTGTGTGCATCTACAGAGACTTGGAAGAATATATCGGTGCGGGCATTGATGAAAAGAGGTATCGACGTATACTGGGCTGCATCTCGTACAGCTGCGATACGCAAGGCTTGCTCCACTTCGGAGTATAGCCGGGTTCCATCGATCCACTGATCCTCGATATTGACGCCTATCGCTCCGCACTCGATGATCTTTAACACATTGTTCTTGACGATTTCTGGGGACCGACCGTAGCCTCCTTCTATATCTATCGTAATGGGTAGATCCACATTATTATGAATTCGCTTAAGATTGGATAGAACAAGGTCGAAAGGGAGCTTCTCGCCATCATCGTATCCATGCGCGGCAGCTACCGCCCAACTTCCGGTAGCGATAGCTCCGGCTCCGGCTTGTTGAACGGTCCGTGCGCTCCCGGAATCCCACGCATTGACGAGAATCAGCGGGCGACCGCTTCTGTGCAATTCGTGAAATATCCTTGCTTGCTCAAGTTGATTTTTCATTTGTTTGATGTCCCTCTCTTCTCATTAGATTCGTCGATAGATAAAGCTCGGAAATCTTGTCCCTTCCATCGCTTCTCTGGGTCCTGCTCAACCGCTTTGACGAGGAACCGGACGATAAAATGACACCTACACATTAAGAATAAGCATACTATACCCTACGCTTTAGACGTTCGTACCCGAAAATCAGGCATCTATTTTAGAGAATCCAGGTGCACTGAGATCACCTTGCTCATCTCACAAGAAACTGCGGGGTCCCACTCTACGATACAACAAGACTTCATGCGGAGTCTGCGGTTGACCTCGCTTTGGAGGACATATTTCCAGAATAGAGGTAAAAATCAGGTAGATTTAGGACGAAAGATCTTTATAATGGAAATAAGATACATATGATATAGGGCTAATCTATTGCTCATGAACATATAGAATCCTTAGTTTTAGGAGGTTATCCATGGGAAGATCATTCGCTAATTTGCATATTAAGTCGAACAACCTTGAGCAGACTTTAGAAGCATTAAGGGAACTAAGCGCAGAACATCCCAAAGTATTAGGCAAAAAAGAGGCGCAAGAGACCCAAGATGTGATGTATGTCAGCAAAAGCAACGAGAACTGGGTCAGTGTGCTCCACGATTATTTTGTTTGGGGTACGGTGAAGGAGATTGGCCGAACGTTGTCCCGGTTTATCGAGGAGCCAGTGATGACCGTCGGATATATGAATGAGGAAATATTCGAGTTGTCGTTTTTCGAGAATGGAGACATTCAGGCCGAAAGAATCTTTTGTGAACCGTGGACGAGGGATGAATATGAAGAACTTAAAGAAGAACGGATGAATGATGACTACCTGCGGAAAGTGTTGAATATTCGTAATGAGGATTTTGACGACTTCATTAGCATGACGAGCCCGGAACAAGCCGTAGATAAGCTGTCGGAACTTGTAAGAACGTCTTTATGGAGCGATTCGGAGTGGATCCCGTACGAAGCAACGCTACAAGAACAGTTTGAGAAATACGAATTATAATGAATTTTGTCTAAGGGAGGCATGAATGAAACTAGCTTTTACATTAGATACGCATGGAACATGTGTAGCCCAATTGAGAGAAGAGCTTTTGCCGCTGGAAGAATTAGCGAAAACATGGGAGTTTCCGTACGATATTCACTTTGCATTGCGCGTCTTGCCTGAAAGTTACGGCCGAAAAACCTTCAGACGCTTTGACAGCAGGGATCATGCCCTAGATCTGGACATCAGCATCATCTATGAGCAGTATCAACTGGATATCTAAAAATGAACAACGCGAAGCTTTAGGTATTTATCTCTATGATTATGTGTCGGAGTCTGTTTCCAAGTATAAAAAGCATGCGGATCCGGCAACACAACTTCAATTTTTAACCCGTTTCAAAAACTGGATGTTGGAGAACGATTGGTTGGATGGAAAAATCAGCAAGGCTAGGGAATGGCTTGCGCAAGATAAGGGCCTTTATGAGACCGCCCAACAATTGCAAATGCCGTTGGAGGAAATGGAGTATATCTTTCTCCGCATGCATGACTATGAGCCAACGAACGTTCACCCGGATAACCTGGCAGCGGCAAAAGCCCCGCCATACCCATTGTAGAGAGCCGGAGAGAAATCCGTCGGCACAGTGAACCATGTGGTTTCGCCTCCGTGCAATCGGCTTCGTTAACTCGAACTTATCAATGAACGGAAGGGGGCAAATCGCAAGAAATAGAGGCGCTGGCGGCAGAGATTGCAGGTGCGGCCAGCATGTCTTTTCGCACTCTTTTTGAAAATGGCGAACGTTACTATTACTGCACTTTATTTACTACTGGAGAGGGACATGCGCCAAGCATCTCCGCTTGGTCATGGGAGGCCTTAGAGAGGGAAGCGGCGGAGTAAAGGCAATTAGGAGGTTTGCGAATGCGCAAGAAATGGAAAAGAAAGATTCTGATCGATAATCCGGCTACGCTGGACCGGGTACAGATTCAGCAGGGTTTGCGCGACGGTAACCAAGTGATTGTTCAGTTCTCTCACCCGGATTATTATGGCTCCATTTTGGAGGAAGTGGATGAGCTTTGTTCGCGTTTGGATGAAAACTTCGGAGTACGCTTCTACGGGCATCGCTCCCTCTCGTTTGATGGTCATACGCTCCTCCGGATTCCCCATGTCAAAATGCTTCATCTCAACAGTCTCGTCCAGGCGCATAACACCGAAGCATTGGCCGCCCTGGAACACTTGCACAGTCTGAAACTGGGCATACATGAGCTGGAGGATTCGGATATTTTAGGAATAGACTCACTGCGCACTTTAAAAGATATAACCGTGATCTCGGATAAGAAGATGCTCGACCTGGAATATTTTAAAGCGTTCTCTGGTCTGGAACAATTACATGTTGGGGGGCAAGGTGAAGAACCTGGAAGCGATCGGACATCTGGAAGATTTGAATTACCTCGCGCTACATTCGATTAGCAAGTTGCCGTTACATTTTATAAACCGGTTAAAGAAGCTGAAGCAACTTCGTATTTTGCTTGGAGGCCGGGAGCATATTCAGGAAATCGAAGAGAATGAAATTGATCATTTAGAAATATGTAGAGTCCGCGGTTTGCATGACCTGAGCCAGATTACGAAATTCCGAGCGCTGACGAGCCTTGTCATCGAGGATCAAGTCAAGCTGCAGGAAATCGGCTTTGACCGGGAGCTTGAGGCGCTGGAGGAGATAACGATTTCAAATTGCAAAGGTTTGGCTCGTTTGTCGGGTATGGAGCAGTTGCCATCGCTGCGCAAGCTCCGCATTTTCAAAACAGCCATCGATTTCGACTCTTTCATCCAGCAGAAACTTCCGAATGCCTTGTCCGAATTGGAATTCGCGACCTCCAAAAGCAAAATCGATCAAGAAATACAAGCGTCCTTATACAATTTGGGTTTTCAAAAATGGACCTAAATGCCATACCCCCTCAACTCACCCTTATAATAGTGGGAAAATGAGGGGGTGTTTGGCCTGTTACGCCAATGTACAATTCGGCGTATCCCTTACTTCTTCACTAACTCAAAATTGTCAAACGCTGCCCAGTTGTTGGCATTGGCGTCGTTCCAGATGCCGATTTCGATTTGGCCGTTAGTGACGGCAATGTTATCGATGGTGTATTTGGTGTAACCCGTAACGGGGTTGCTTCCGATCTCGGCCGTCCGTTCTGCAGCGCCGTAGTTTCTAGCGAACATCCGCAGCGTATTCTGTCCTCCGCCGGAGCGGACCCAGACGCTAGCCGAGTAAGTGCCGTTCGGCACGTTTACCTGCTGGTATGTTAATTGCTGGTATGCGACGGAGGCCCAGTGGGTTAATTTGTAGGTTCCTTCCATAGGGTTGTCGGTGTCGACTTTTTGCGCAAGGGTTCCGCCGTTCCACTCCGTCCACCCGTTCAGATTCCCCTCTTCAAAGCCTGCGTTTCTCAAAAGATTGCCAGGGTTTGGATTAGGATTTCCCCCTCCGGCCAATCGCTTGGCTTTTTGGTCCAGATACAAGGATTGCGGCATTAAATCTGCTGCCGTACCGACTCCTTCGACAAAATCCTGTGGAGCCGAGGGATCATTGGCGGGAACCGAATATTCTACGGCACTAGCCGATCCGCGTGTGCCGATGACATAGCCTTGGCCCCACTGCCTCGATTTCACAATAGCGGATTGACCAGATTGGTATGCATTTCCGGTTGTATTCCAAAACACCGATTGGCTCGTGGTCCAGCCGTGCTGAACGGTTCCGTATGGCCGGTATACAGCCTCCAGATAATCGCCGTTCATCTTCATGCTGTCGAACAGGTTAGCTACAGATAGATGCATATGGAAGTCGGAAGCGAGACGAGGGTAATTGGACGTGTTGTTAAAAAAGACGTTGCCGTTTGTCCACATGCTGGACATGGTGAAGCTGTGTCTAGCGTTGGTGGCCGCAGAGTTTTGAATCAAGTTATCGCCGCCTTGAACATGATACAAGTATCCGTTACCGCCTTCACCCCGATATTGAGGTTTTTGGAGATGGGAGTTCTGGATGGTGATGGAACGGGATTGGTTGATTACCACGCCATGGGACAATAAATGAATATCCGATCCGTTGGAGCTTGGCCTGTAGGAATTCACGTTGTCCATCCAACTGTTCCTGGCATGAGAGAAGGTGACAGCTTTGGAGGCGTGGACATCATAAGCGCCTGTGCCTGATCTATTGAAGTCCGTGTCGCCCCAACCCGATCCCGTATGCTGCCTCATGCCAATGGAGAGATTTTCTATTCCTGCCTCGGTGATAGCTTGACCTATCTTATAGACGCGGGCGTTATCCCTTGTCTTAAGCGTATACCGGATTGGGATGTCTACGATCAGTGTGTTGGTGGACGCTTCAATACCGACGATCTGCCGGTTGAAGGTCTGCCCCCTTAAAGAAGAATTCCACAGACCGCTCATTCTGTGCTCGGCTATGAAGGCATCGGAGGCATCGGCGCGGACGATGATAAACTCGTTAACATTGTATCCGCTTACACTACTGACCGGAATTCTTGTGGACAGAGGCTGAATATCACTGCGGATGGAGGTAGGTGTATTCGTAGGGGAGAACCAGTCTGCTGAGTTAATGGGCGCTACACGTACCACGGCTTTGTCCCGCATGCTGGTAGAGTCGTTGAAAATAAAGGTAGACGATTTGCCCGCGCCCCGGAGCACCACATTGTTTCTGTTGATCCAGATCGCGCTGTTGCTGGACCCTTGCGGTCTGACCTTATAAGTGCCCGAAGGCAAATATACGATACCTCCGCCTGCGGTACCTGCAGCATTAATAGCATTTTGTATGGCATTGGTGGAATCAGCGGCGCCGCTTGGGTCTGCACCGTATTGGGTTACGGCATTATAAGTAGCTCCTGGCGGGTTGGTGGGAATGTTTTTCTCGCCCCGCCAGTAGCCTGCATAGCTAAAGTCTTGCAGAAACCGGCCTTGAGCGTCCTGGTACCCGGGAGTCCAATTCGCCGGATACAGTGAGCTTCTCCAAGGGGCTGCGCTGGCTGTGTCAGGGATAACAATAGAGGTGATCAAGGCACATATCGGTAAGATTGCGATAAGCTTGCTTAGCCATTTTTTCTTCATCATTTCGTCCTCCTTAATTGTTTTCAAAGGGTTCTTGTCCTTGTCTTGCCTGTCATTTCAGTTTCCATCACCCCTTTCATAGCATGGATTCGTTTTCATATTTTTGCGAATACACCATAAAGAAAACGATTACATTTTACGATATAGAAAAGGAAATTTTTCCCTGAAACATATTATAACCTTCTCATCTATCTAAATAAAGTATTTTATAGCAAAAAAAATCCTCTATTCCAGTAAATGATTCTAAATTCCGCGAAAAATGCAGGTTGAAGGGCTAGTTTCGAGATTTATTATGGCATGACAAGGCAAATGACAGAGGAGATTTGGATACCCGTCAAGAAAATAACATACATGCGGTTCTCTTCTTGTAATCGGTTACAAAAAAACTTTCAATACGGATACTCTGAAAACAGTATGGGCAGGGAGGAGATTAATCTTTGAAAAATGCGTTAATGGAGAGATTAAAGAACTTTCTTCAGCGGGAAGGTAATAGCACACTCGTAGGCATTCCGGCGAGCCTAGAGGAAATTGCGAAGGCACAACAACGGCTGAATGTAAACTTTCATGAGGCTACGTACACTTTATCAAGACGTTTGGGGGAGCATATGCAGGTCTGGCCATACATGCTTTCTCGAATGGCTCAAGTCTCGGAAATGAAACGGTTGTCGATTTGACGCTGGGGTTCCGAGAGCAATTCAAGGAACTTGCCTTTGCAGAGGTTTTGCAGACCAGTTATGTCGTTTCTATGGATGGATCCGGTGATCCGATTTTCATCGATCAAGCAGGGGAGGTTTTCATCTGCCATCACGATACCGGGGAGATCAAGTTATTAGCGGATTCATTTGAGGCGCTGATCGAGGACCATTTTTATGAATGGTGGTGCGGAAATGGATAGATTGAAACACAGCGGATTCTATAAACTGAAATTCTTCATAACGCCAGCAGAGTTGAATAGGGTGTTGAAGCTCTTTGGGCAAAAACATGCGCAATTTCATCGAACCAATCATGACCGAACGAAACATGACCTAAATCAGGTATATGAGGCTTATAAAACTTTCTATCAGTATTATACAATGCAAGAAAAGCCGGGTTACCACCCTTTCTTTGTATATTCCATTTCTCTTACTATGGAGCATGAAAGCTCTGGATTCTTTGTAAGAAATGAAGGGATCAGCTTTCCCTATAACCAGCAATGGGCAGAAGACGAATTACCGTCTGTCATGCTTTCATTTCCCAAGGGCTTTCGAATGGATTTGGAGAATGAGAAAGGAAACCATTATATGTATGAGGATATTCGGGAACATTGGCCGTTAACCTATGCATTTTTTAATGAAGTAGCGAATGACATTAAGAAAATGACCAAGCTGCTCCGCTTTTCAATACCTGCGGCCGATGCTTTGCAAGAGCAAAAACCGCCCGTCCGCTTAAGCAAAGATGCGATGAATGACATAATGAACTCCTGGATTGTTAAGAAATATAAGCTAGTTATGCATAACAAATAGGATATCCCGCCGCGACTCAACGCGATGCCTCCCTTAGGGTGGCATTCACTTTTAGACACCTTGACAAATCCAACTCCTGGGTCTTGCCTACGGCAAGGCCTTCTTTTATGTGTAGTCCTTTTTCCCCACAATAGACGAAGATTCTCGTTTACGCTCTACCTTTTCGGTGATATACTACCAATGTTCAATCGAAATTTTGCTAAAATATGTCGAATTGGGGCTTATTAGGATGATGATAGGGAAAGAAAAAGGCGAAGCGATAGTCCTGATTCCGTCGCTTGAGCCAGATGAAAGACTATTGTCCTATGTACAACGACTACGAGAATACGACCTGATGAATATTGTAATTGTGGACGACGGCTCTGGCGAAGAGTACCAGCCGATCTTCGAGGAACTTCGTGAGCGCGGCTGCGTCCTGTTGCGGCATGCGGAGAATCAGGGGAAGGGCAATGCGCTCAAGACCGGATTCCGGTATATTCAGCAGCAGTACGATCAGGTTGCTTGCGTAGTAACCGCAGACTCCGACGGACAGCATGCGGCAGAAGACGTATATCGGCTCGCCCTAGAAGCCGGACGCCATCCTGATGCGCTGGTTCTCGGAGTAAGGAACTTCAGCGAGTCCGGCATACCGCCCAAGTCGTTGCTGGGCAATCGGGTAACGTCCTCCATGTTTGCCATGCTGTACGGCAAGCGGTTGGCGGATACCCAGACCGGGCTGCGTGCCTTCGGCCCTCAATTACTGGCGTTTATGCAAGGGGTTCGCGGCTCCCGATTCGAATACGAGCTGCAGATGCTCATTTCCTGCATCCAATCCGGTATCCCGATTCATACCCTGCCGATTCAAGTCATTTATGAAAACGGCAATAAAGGCACTCATTTTAAAGCGATCCGGGACAGTGCCCGCGTAATGCGCGTCCTGTTCTCCAATTTCTTGAGATTTACGTCTTCTTCGATTGCCAGTGCCGTGGTCGATTTAGGCATTGCGTGGTTTCTAATCGACTTTCTGCGGCCCATCTTGGGCCAGCAAGATTATGTACGGATTCTACTGGCGACGGTGATTGCAAGAGTCATTTCCATTGTGGTCAACTATTTGCTGAATAAGCACTTTGTATTCCGCAGAGAGGAGAGCCGGGGAAGCTTATGGCGCTATTTGACGCTGTGCGCGATCGTGATCTTGCTGTCCAGCACCGGCGTCTATGGACTACATACGATATTCTTCATGAGTGAAAAGATAGCGAAATTCGCCTGCGATGCCCTGCTGTTCCTGTTCAGCTTTCACATGCAGCGGCGGTGGGTATTTGCAGCAAGGAGGCAGCGGCTTTAGTGCAAAACGAAAAGCGGCAACATGTTCTGTTTGTCGTCACGATGATCCTGATGTCGATTTATTTACTATGGCGCATGATTTTTACGCTGCCATGGGATCAAGGCTGGATGAACATGGTGTTCGGGATTCTGTTGATCGTCGCCGAAACGGTCACGGTGCTGACCACGTTTGAATTGTTTATTCAGAAGATGCAGAAGGAACGGACCCAGCTCGAATTCCCGAACATACCGCCGGAGCATTATCCGGATGTGGATGTATTTATCGCTACGCACAATGAGCCGGTCGATCTGTTGTATAAAACGGTGAATGCTTGTGCTTTCATGGATTACCCCGACAAACAGAAGGTTCATATTTATTTGTGTGACGATGGCGGGCGGCCTGAAGTACAAGAGCTGGCCAGTGAGTTTGGTATCGGATACCTGGGCTTTCCCGGCAACAAGGAGGCCAAATCCGGCAATCTCAACAACGCGCTGAGCAAAACTTCCTCCCCGCTGATTGCGACCTTCGATGCCGACATGATTCCGCAGCATACCTTTCTAATGAAGACCGTTCCCTATTTCCTGCTCTCCGAATTCATCGAGGAGAATGGGCAATGGCGGCCACGCCGAGAGGATGAGCGGGAGGAAGACTTCAAGCTCGGGCTGGTCCAGACCCCGCAGAGCTTCTATAATCCGGATCTATTCCAATTTAATCTATATGCAGAGCAGGAAATTCCGAATGAACAGGATTTCTTCTCACGCGAGGTGAACATTCTGCGCAATGCCTCCAATGCGGTGGCTTATACCGGAAGCAACACGGTCATTTCCCGGAGAGCGATGGAGGAGATCCAGGGGTTCCCGCTGAACACGATCACCGAAGATTTTGAGACGAGCATCCGCCTGCAGCAAGCAGGCTATATTACGTATGCCACCCAGGAGGTGCAGGCCGCCGGTCTGACCACAACCACGATCCCGAGCATGATTAAACAGCGCATCCGCTGGGCCAGGGGTATTATTCAAAGCTTGCAGAATACCGGCGCTATCTTTTCCAAGAAGCTTCCGATCTGGACGAGAGTGACGTACTTAAGCAGCTTCTTGTATTGGTGGTCCTTTTTCAATCGGCTGATATTCATCCTGGCCCCCATCTTGTTTGCGCTATTCGACTTTCAAATCGTCAATACGAGTTTTTGGGAAATCGTAATTTTCTGGCTACCATCCTATTTCTGTTACAGCATGTCGATGCGGTATCTATCGAGCAACATTCGCAATCAGCGCTGGAGCCAAGTCATCGATACGATCTTTATGCCATATCTGATCATGCCCGTCTTCCTTGAAACCATAGGCATCCGCGAGCGTAAATTCAAGGTGACGAGCAAGAAGAAGACCGCGGGCCGGAAAGTGATATCCTCCTTGTGGTACGCCCTCCCGCATATCTTCCTGCTTCTGCTTTCGATTGCGGCCGTGATTCGATTCGTTGACGGGAAGTACGGCTTGGCGCTGTTCTTCAGCAGCATTATCATTTTCTGGCTGATGCATAATATGATCGCCTTGTTCTATGCGCTGTTCTTCATGGTCGGCCGCCGCGCTTACCGGGAGACAGAGCGTATTCGGGCACAAGAGGACATCACGATTCACTACGAAGCCAGCAGCCTGCGCTATCAGGGCAAGACCGTGGATGTATCGGAGCAAGGCATTGCCTTTCATGTCCCGTATCCCATTTACTTGCCGGAACGGGTAAGGATCTCTTTGACCGTAACAACGAAGCGCTACGAAGCGAATCTCGATGCTGTCGTCGTCTATGTGAAGGAGGACGGAGAAGGCTGGCGTTATTCAGCCATGGTTCAGCCGATCAGCGAGGCGGATAAACGCCAGTACATGCAAATCATTTACGATCGAAAGCATTCTTTGCCAGAGCAAATGAATATGTGGGATACGGCTTATGATGATATGCTTCGCAACGTGCGTAAACGTATCGTACAGCCCAAGTCGGACCAGCGAAAAATGCCCCGGGTTCAACTTCGGCAGCCGGTCGTATTCACGAACGGGGCCCGCTGTACGCTGCGTAGCTTCAATTACCTGTTCTTCTCCGCCTCTGGCTTCCAGGGAGACATTTCGGCAGGAACTCAGGTTACTTTTTATACGAAAAGTAATATTGAAATTATTTTGCAACATACCGGAAAAACGACGGCCCGTCATCGCGAGGTGCTTCTCTCGGTTGAGAATATCGACGAACTATTGGAGCGAGGCCTCATCAATCAATTGCTGGATGATTTGATCCATCCGCATTCAGAGCATTTGGCCAGAGAGGTTAAGGAGGGATAGAGATGCTGACGGTACTTCAACTTTTGATGGGAATCGCGTTGGTATTCTCCTTCCTTGGTTATATGCTGTTGGTTCGGAAGTTCCTTTCACTACGCTGGGAGTTTATCCCTGTATTCGTGTTCTCCACGATTGCCTGCCTCGTTTTTTTCAGCGGTTTGGCAGGCAGGCTCCATGCGGGCAGTGTGGCGATTATGATTCTGGGTCTGGTTGCGTTTGTGGTCATCTTGGTTTTCTGGCTGCACCAGAGGCCTTCATTTCGCATTACCTTTTCCATATCGAAGCTTTCTTTTTTGCTGGGAAGCTTCATTTTTCTGTTGGTGCTTTTCCAGAACCAATTGACGCATTACGATAATTTTTCCCACTGGGCGATCGTGTTGAAACAGATGTTAAGTACGGATGCTTTTCCGACACCAGACGCCGATCTCATTGATTTTAAAAATTATCCGCTGGGCATCTCGTCTTTTATCTATTATGTCTGTCGTTTTGCCGGACAAGCTCAGTCGATTATGCTATTGGCACAAGGGCTGCTCATTTTCTCCTGTTTTTATGCCATGTTTGGCATCGTTTCCGAGAAGAGACGCTATCTTCTGTATGCTGTTCTCGGGATGGGCCTTTCTACGCTTTCGTTCTTTAATATTACGATCCGCATCAACAATCTATTGGTGGATTTCCTGCTCCCGATTTATGTGCTGGCCATCTTTGCGGTTGTCCATCAGTACCGGAATGATATTCTGCGGGCATGCGCGATTGTTCTGCCGCTGGCAGGGCTGTTGACGGTCACGAAGAGCACGGGCGTTATTTTTGCGGCCGTCGGCCTGATTTACCTGGTATATACATGGCTGACGCATTGGAAAAAGCCGGGCTGGAAACAAGCGCTGGCTGTAGCAGGGACGCTCGTTGGCGCATTTCTTCCTTCCTATGGTTGGAGCATGCGGATGGCGACGGTGTTTCAGGGGGTTGAGAACAAATTCGAGGTCTCTTCTTCAGGTCTTGATACCAATAGAACCTTGGAGCAGATGGTTGAAATTTTCTCGCTGTTTCTGAAGTCTAGCACCGATTTGACGACGCGCCCGGTGATGGGGATTGTCATATTTCAGATTCTCGCAATTGCGGCTTCGGTATTTGCAGCTGTCGTGCTCAAGAAGAAATGGAAGTTGTGGAAAGCGCTGATCGCCCTGGATGTCGTCCTGCTGCTGTATTATGCAGGAATTCTAGGACTGTATCTCTTCTCGATGCCGCTGGACGAGGCGATGTGGCTTGCAGGATTCGAGCGTTATGCTTCGAGTATTGTGGTGCTGTTTGTCGGTGGGTTGGTGCTATGCGCCACGGTGGACATCGAGCGTTCCTTTCACCATAAAATCGGCGAAGTGCCCGACTTTCGTGCGTTTAAGAATGTCCGCACGAAAGGTTTCTACCAGAAAGGTGTTATGGCCTGTACGGCGGTTGCTGTCACCTTGCTGTTATCGGAATACAATGGCATGGTCTCGATCGCCCGGGACTACGATAACTCGCTGCCGTACAAAGTCCATGCTGTCACCGGCGACCGCTGGTACGATGGCGGCCAGGAGGATGAGAGCAAGTACCTGTTCTATGCCTCGGACAAGGACTTGCAGGTAACGAACTTTTATATGCAATACATCGGCCGGTATTTCTTGTTTGCCCCGAATGTCGACGGGATCGTGTTGTTCTATGAAGACAATATGGACAATCTATTGAGCGGTTATGATTATTTGGTGGTTGTAGAGACGGATAAAGACGCAAAACGGTTGTTGAAAAAGCATTATGGCGTTGACATGCAGGCGGGCATTTACCAGATTACCCGTTCCGGGGACGAGATCGTGCTTACGCTGCTATGAAGTCATCCAGAACTAGTGGAGGATACATGTATACAATCGGACAAGTCGCTAATTTTCTTGGGGTATCAAGGGACACGTTGAAATTTTATGAGGAAAAGGAATTAGTCAAGCCTAAACAAGATGATCATAACGGATATAGAAAATATAATCATTTTGACATCTATGATATTATGACAATCAATTTTTATAGAGAAATAGATGTTGAAATTAAGATGATCCAAGATATAAGAAAGAGCATGAGCGTGAAGGATATTGAAATACTGATAGAGGACAAAGAACAAAAAATATTGGAAGAAATAGAGCAAAAGAACCTACTATTAAAACGCATTAGATCAGTTAAGGCTGATTGCCAGAACATAAAGCAATATTTAGGTGGATATACCATAAGGGAAATGGAGCCATTAGAGGTGAAGGGGGAACTAACGAACTTTGCCTCACATGATGAATATACAATTCTGCAAAACGATACAGATCATTTAAAAAGAGCTGCTACATTAACAGGGTTAAGGAGAATAATAAGCTTCAATGAAGAGGGTGTTGTAAGAGACAGGTTTGTAGTTGTAAGTAAAGTTGAGGATGATACAGAAGGAGAAGTTCTCACTTATCCGAAGTGCATTTATATGATCATTGAAGATGGTAGATGGTTAACCGGTGGAGAGAATATTGATGGTCAAGTAGGAGATAGCCTAAGAAGCATAGCAGCAGAAAATGAATATGAGCTCTTAGGATTAGTCTATATAAATACAGTAATTACAGTCTATGAAGATGGCCTTGAACGTGCATTTTTGGAACTTTACGCCCCGATAGCATAGTAAAGAGTATTGACCTGTGTGTTACTCCTAGGTTTAAGCTGAAGGTATTAGTAAATAGGAAGAGCATTATATTGCTAAATACCTAGTTTGAAGCGAGGAGTATTTATGACAAGTAAACAGAAACTAAAAAGACCAATAGCAAGCTTTATTCTGCTAACCAACATTATTTTTTGGCCGCTGTTTCTACTTGTAGGAATAACAAGTATTTTAGGGTTACCCGCAGTAGTATTCGATATCATGTTATGCATATCATCTTGGTCATCAACCTTTGCTTTTATCATATTATTCAAAAGGATCTATCCTGAAGAAAATTTCATGCCATTTGTAAAAGATAAATTTAAAAATAAAATAAGATTATCCGTGATTCTTACAGTAATCATGATTCAGGCTTTGGTATTTTTGATAACCTTGTTTATCATATTGTCTAAAAATAATGAAGCAGGGTCTATTTTTACAATATCCACTTTGGGGATGCTGATCTATTTCTTTATAAAAAATTTATTTGCTGGGTCACTAGGAGAAGAAATAGGCTGGAGAAGCTTTGCTCTAATTGAGCTCCAAAAGGAGCATTCACCTCTGAAGGCTTCTATTATAATAGGGTTCTGGTGGGGAATGTGGCATCTACCCATATGGTTTACTACAGGGTTTGTGGGCCTCGATTTAATCCAATATATTGTGCTTTTTATGATTTTAATCATCTCTGTTCAGATCATCATGACAGCATTTTATAATCTAAATGAAAATTTAATCATTCCAATTATGATCCACCAGTTCTTTAATTTTTTTATTGGGATCTTAAACGGAAATGTAGTGGATTTAATCCTGTACAACGCAATATTATATTCGATAGTAGCAGTAGTACTGATTGTGCTAAATCCAAAGAAAGTATTATATCGATAGTGAAAGAAAAGACGATGATTATATATTAATGCTAAGCTGTTTTTGTATAGTTGACTAAAATAACTTAGGGGCTGGCCAACGTCAGCTCCTTTCGCATGTTCGCCGTTATGACTATTATGCTGAAACTTAATTCGACATTTCGCTGGGGTTTTTAGAAAGTCATACTTTGTTCATTCTTTTTATTGCCAATTTGAACGACGAAGTCCGATATAGAAGATATGCTTCGCAGTAGAGAATTACCGAATATTCACATGTGTGATATAGGAGGGGATCCTTCTTGGCCAAAGACTCATCACGTTACCGCTTGAAAAAGATCCATATTATATTTCTAATTGGGTTATTATTCGTCATTCTATCCAGCTTGCGCTTGTTATGGATAGAAATGAATCCCAATACAAGACACGTAGCCATTCATAATGGGCAATTGGATTTGAGGGATTGGAATGAAGAAGATGGTGACATTCTCTTACTTGACGGGGAATGGGAGTTCTATCCTTCACAATGGCTGCTGGCTGGCAGCGGACAGGATGTATCAGGCAAGATGGAGCCCAGGCTGATATCAGTTCCAGGAGGATGGAATGAGTATCTGAATAGTGAGCAGTCCACGTCCTATGGATTCGGGTCCTATCGCCTGCGTATTCTTGTAAATCCGGAGAGGGCCATGAATTATAGCGTTCGTATATCCAACGCACGTACTGCATCAGAAGTATATGTAAATGGTCAGTTGCTTGCAAAATCGGGTCAGGTAGCGGAAACGAAGGATGAATATACAGCGAAGAACCTGCCTTATTCTACAAGCTTCACATCAGATGACAATGGCGTTATTGAATTAGTGATTCAAGCGGCAAATTATGTGGATAGCCGGAGCGGGGGTATTGCCCGGTCCATTAAATTCGGTTCGGAAGAAGCCGTTGCGAAGGAAATGAAACTCTCCGTTTCTATGCATACGCTGGGAGCTATCCTGTTTCTGATGCATTCAGCTTATGCGCTTATTTTATTTTTACTCGGAAATAAGGATAAGAGACTGCTTTATTTTTCTTTGCTAACCCTGTGCGTAACGCTATCGAGCGTGTTGAGTACGGACGAGAAATTGTTCCATCAATTATTCTACATTGGGAGCGATTGGGATTTTCGGCTGTCGAACGCCGCTTTCATGATAGGATGCTATGCGTTGCTCGAATGTACGAATCATCGCGAACTTCCTTTTTGGAGGCGGGTGTATCCGGTTTACGTGGTATCGATTTTGGGAATTGCCGGCATTACCCTGTTCTTGGCTCCGCCACAGGTGATTATGC
The DNA here is from genome assembly GCF_001315105.1 of Paenibacillus sp. JCM 10914. Lineage (GTDB taxonomy): Bacteria > Bacillota > Bacilli > Paenibacillales > Paenibacillaceae > Paenibacillus_AQ. Next base: position 116,874 of record NZ_BAZR01000006.1, read on the forward strand.
TCTTCCCGGGTTATTTTCTACTGGGCGGCATAACAGCCGTTGTGACGATCGCGGCCATCGCAAAAAAAATAATCAGTGGTATCAAAGATCATCTGTTGCTTCTCTTCTCTATGCTGGCGCTGGTCCATCATTTCCTTTGGGCGTTAATCTTGCGTGAAAGCGCTCTGAGCGTAGCCCACTATCCATTTGATCTGGTTATTTCGATGGGATGCTTGGCCGCCGTATGGTTTAAAGGTTATTTCAACATGCATGCGAATACCAAAGAGGTTGCCGCGACTCTGCAAAGAATGAATGACCATAAGGACCAATTCTTGGCGAACACCTCCCATGAATTCAAAAATCCGCTCCACAGCATGCTGAATATGTCACAATCCGTATTGAAGCGGGATCGGCATATGTTACAGGAGAGAAGCATTAAAGAGCTGGAAACGATACTATCTGTAGGCCGACGGTTGACATTAATATTAAACGATTTAATTGACGTGATGAGCTTACGGGAAGGCAATCCGCGTCTACAGAAACAAGTCATATCCATTCAGCCTATCGTGACGGGAGTCATTGATATGCTGCAATTTAATGCAGAAGTGAAGTCTGTTACGATTGCAAATCAAATTCCTGGAGATTTCCCACCAGTCATCGCAGACGAGAATCGGGTGATTCAGATCGTGTTCAATCTGCTTCATAATGCTGTGAAATATACGAATGAAGGGACCATTTCGATTCAAGCTCTGGCAAAGGACGGAAGAGCGTATATTGTTATCACAGATACCGGAATCGGCATGGATGAGGACTTGCTAGAGCGCATTTTCCGTCCGTATGAGCAAGCCAGCGCGAGGGAGACGATGATTGAAGGCGGATTTGGGTTAGGTTTAAGCATTAGCAAGCAATTGATTGAGCTTCATCAAGGTGAGTTGGAGGTGTCCTCTGGTATAGGGGAAGGCTCACAGTTTACATTTTCATTGCAATTAGCGGGTCTGAATGCCGAGGAAGAGTCTGCTGTTCCTCACTTCGTTGAACCCTTGGCCTTGCAATCTGAATCGATTCAGGAAGAGGCGACAATCGGATTGGAGAAGATCCCGCCTGCTGTGAAACAAAAAACATTAACTGAAATGAGTCGGGATCGTCCGCTCCTCTTAATTGTTGATGATGACCCTGTCAACCTTCAAGTGCTTGAAGCCATACTGCCACCCGACGAATATGATGCAACGATGGTAACGAGCGGGAAAGAAGCGTTGGCTATACTGGACGCTAAGGAATGGGATCTCGTTATTACTGATATCATGATGCCTCAGATGTCGGGTTATGAGCTGACACGAAGGATTCGTGAGCGGTATACACTTACCGAGCTCCCGATGCTGCTCCTTACTGCAAGAAGCCAACCGAAAGATATTCAAAGCGGCTTTCTAGCAGGGGCAAACGATTATGTAACCAAGCCGGTAGAAGCCATAGAAATAAGATCGAGGATAGAGGCGCTAACAACGATCAAACAAACGATTCAGGAACAACTGCAAATAGAAGCCTCATGGTTGCAGGCGCAAATCCAGCCCCATTTTTTATTTAATGCATTAAATGCGGTTACAGCTTTAAGTGACATCAATACGGACAAGATGCGTAATTTGCTGGATGAGTTCAGCGAATTCTTGAGACATAAATTTAAATTTCAAAACATGGGGATGCTTGTTCCGATCGAAGAGGAGCTTAGCTTGGTGCGTTCCTATCTATATATTGAGAAAGTTCGGTTTGAAGAAAGGTTGCAGGTAGTCTGGGAGACGGATGACTACAAGGAAATCAAAGTCCCATTCCTGTCCATCCAGCCTTTAGTTGAGAATGCGATAAGACATGGCATTATGCAGCGAACGCGTGGGGGTAAGATTCTAATTCGGATATCTGTCCAAGAAACGCATGCAGAGATCACCGTGGAAGACGATGGAATCGGAATGGACGAAGTTCAATTGCAGCGAATACTGGAAAGAAAATCAGATAGCAGATCAGGGGTAGGATTAATTAATACGGATCAGCGATTGAAGCGACAATTCGGAACAGGGCTTCATATCAAAAGTACGTTAGGTATAGGGACAACGGTAACTTTTTATGTTCGCTTTTAGATGAATACCTAGAGTACCCTATGACCATGAAGTAATGGGAACATTCAGAATATATTCAGCGGATCGTGCTTATATAGAAGAAAAGTTATTTGGTGATATGAATGAATCTATCCGAAATTCAACAGCAGGCTCTGGATCAGGCTGAGAAACATGGAGGTAGGCTGATCCGTTGGAAACAAGCGAAATTTTGGACATATGAAGCGGCCATAGTCAACAGCCAGCAGTTTCGGCATGCTTCGGAATTGGAATGGTGTTGCACAACGAATACTATATTTGCATTGGTCCGACGCGGCTATATGGTGATGGATGATTGGGGGAGCTGCTCGCTGGTTCCGCGTAAGACAGATGACGGAGAGCTTTGATATAGGGCATATTGTAATCCCTCATCTGTAAGACGGCAGGGAGAGCACAGAAGGGGGAGAGAGACCTTGAGGGTTTGGCTCATCGATGATGAAATGCTGGCTTTAAGCAAATTGAAAAAAATGTTGTTACAATGCGAGGGCTCTGCTGAACTGGAATGGATTGGTGAATATCAGAATCCTTACGATGCATTGGCAGCAGCCCGGCTGGAAGCGCCGGATGTCGTGTTCTTGGATATCCAGATGCCGGAGCTGACCGGCTTTGAATTGGCGGAAAAGTTGTGGGAGCTACACCCTCAGCTTCACATTGTCTTTGTGACCGCGTACCACGAATATGCAATCAAGGCGTTTGAGGTCAACGCATTAGATTATCTGCTAAAGCCTGTGCTCTCTTCAAGATTAGCCGTTACCTGGGACAGAATTGTCCGGGCTACGCCGCTGAAGCCACGCTTGGTAAGCGGAACCGCAGATGAGCACACAACCCTCTGCTGCTTACAGTCTCTGCATTATAGGGATAAGCATGGGCAAACCAACTATTTTCCCTGGAAGACGTTAAAGGCCCCCGAACTGTTCGCTTATCTTATATATTACCGAGAAAAAATGGTAAGTAAGCAAGCCCTCATGGATTTGCTATGGCCCGACCAGGAGCCTAAAAAAGCGGCAACTCAGCTCCATACGGCGATATACCAGATCCGTAGCATGATTAGAGCTTGTGGGCTTGACGGACAGATTCATTATCATGACGACGGTTATCGGCTGGAGCTGCAGGTCAAGCTGGATGTGGAGAAGTGGGAAGATCGACTGAGAAATGCGCCAGGGATATCCCCTGACACGCTTCCACTGCACCAGTCTATCATGGATATGTATACGGGTGATTTCCTGGCAGATCACCGATATGTCTGGGCAGAGCCTGAGCAGGAACGAATCCGCTTGTTATGGCTCGAACATGCCAAGTCCATGGCAGCCTGTCATATCATGCTCGATCAATATTCGGAGTCGGTGAGAATTTACCAGCAGGCCATCGAAAAACTGCCCTATTTGGAGGATGGTTATGTCGAATTAATGCAGCTCTATGCTTCAATGCATCATCATTCGGAAGTCAGAAAATTATTTCAGCAAATGAGAGCCGTATTGCTTGGCGAATATGAGATCCCTCTATCTGAGCACATCGTCCGATGGTACAGGGAATGGAGGAGTCATTGGAAGTCCTGGAACTGGAAAGGGGGTGATGTCATGATCAAGCGAGTATTACCAATTATATTGTTGATTGTAGGCATGATCATGCTCTTTTACCCTAAACTCACTGAGATGTATGAGCAAGGGCAGCAGCAGAAGCTGACCCTTGAATGGCAGGACAGTCTTGCACGGATCAGCGTTGTGGATGACCTCATGCCGACAGATGTCACAGAACAAGTTGAGGACGTTGTCGCTGAGGTGGAGCTACCGGAACAAAGGCCGCTTCAATCAGGTGAGATCGAAGCGATGCTTATCATACCCCAAATCAATCTGGAGCTGCCTGTACTGCATGGGGCAACGAATAACAATCTGAAAACGTCTTTGGCCAGTATTGAGCATACAGGGAGACCTGGGGAAATGGGGAATTATGCGATCGCCGGCCACCGCAATCGAACCTTTGGTAGAAATTTTAATCGATTGGATGAGCTTAGCGTGGGCGATTCCATTGAGGTGAATACAGGTTCTGACATATTTCAATACGAAGTAACGGATAAGCAGATCGTAAAGCCGGAGGAAGTATGGGTGCTGGAAAGTGACGGCGAGAACAAGGAAATCACGTTAGTGACCTGCCACCCCATGGTCAATCCAACGCATCGACTGATCATAAAAGGAAGAATTCTTTCTTGATATTTTCCATTTATATTGAATAGACCAACCGTGGACAGCGGGCAGGTCTATTATTTTTTTGTAGGAAGCTATGAGCGATTACGCATTCAGAAAATATTCAGACCACTGCGATATAGTGGGAGAGGCGTGCCTGGCAAGGCATGGCGAAATGAATGAAAGAGGTGAATGCGTAATGCGAAGGAAGTTTTGGCGACAGCTTCCATGTTATTGGCGATGTTGCTGTTGCTAAATCTGTTGTTCCCCCACGGATGGGCCAGTGCAGATACCGATATGGATGCTCCGTTAAATACATCGGGGCAGGGAAGTCTCATCACGCAAAACATCATCACCGGCATCATGATTACAGATAAAGACGGCACGGATATTTCGGAAGATGATGTGCGATTGGAACAGGGAGCACGTGTAAGAATCGATCTAGGCTGGGAGTTGCCTCTCAATCATGGCTACAAGGAGGGGGCAATCTTTGCGTTCAGCCTTCCAGATAAGTTCAAAGTGGATCGGGTCCTGGAAGGAGATCTGGAAGGCGGTGTAGGAACGTATGTCGTAACGCCGGAAGGTGAAGTGACGTTTACGTTCAGTAAGGAAATTGAAGACAATGAGCAATGGACCGGCAATTTCTACGTACAGAGGGAATTTGACGAACGTAAATTTTCGGGCGGAACCCGGCAAGAGATCGTGTTTGATCTCCAAGGCGATTTGATCACGATTCCGGTTCATTTCAAGAACAAGCATGCTAGCGAAATCGATAAAACAGGAACGCTAGACAAGCCGATGAACCCGAACCACATCAAATGGACGGTGGATTTCAACAAAGGTGAGCGGGTGATTGAGAACGCCGTGTTTAAAGACACGCTGCCTCCAGGCCTGGAATTGGATGAAGATTCAATTCAGGTATACGAACTAGAGGTACAACTGGACGGAAGCGTTCAGTTAAAGGGGCAGCTTACCGAGGGATCCGAGTATAGCAAGCTTCTGAATGCAGACGGATTCCAGTTGGAATTCGGCGGAACGATTAACCATGCTTACCGTGTCGAGTATTCCACACGGATCATGGATCCCAAGGATGATACATTCATCAACAGCGTGGAAGTGACAGGTTCCAATCTGTCGGATTCGTTGAAGGAAACGGCCAATGTGGAAGTGATATACAGCAAGCCGCTGGAGAAGAAATCGACGGGATATGAAGCTAACTCCCAGACGATTTCATGGGCCATTCAATATAACTATAACGAACAGCGGATCGAACAGGACCAAGCATGGATCGAGGATGAATTCGACACCAGCATCCAGGAACTGGTCGACAGCTCGTTCACCGTATACAAAATGAGGATTGAAGATAACGGAAGTGCAAGTGAGACAGGCGAAGTCCTTGGCAGAGATACGGATTATACGGTATCGAAGACGCCAACGGGATTCAAGCTGCAGTTCGAAGAGGACATCGACTCTGCCTATGAGATTCGATATCAAACGAAAGCCTCGGTCCGGGTACATGATAACGACAGGGTGGACAACACGGTTAGAATGCCGGACGGGACGGAAGCTACCGCGGGCCGGGACATCAGGCAGGTCATTTTCTGGAAGACCTATACGGGAATTAACTATGCCGACAAGACCATCGATTGGAAGCTAAGTCTCAACGATGACGAGAAGTCGATGACCGGCGTGGTGATCACGGATAGCTATGCGGGTGAGCATATGGAGCTTGTCGCTGGAAGCCTGGCCATAACCGATGGACAGAGTGGACGCCAGTTGAGCGAGGGCTCTGATTACCGGCTCGAGCCCGATCCTGACTATGGTTCCGGCTTCAAGATTACGTTTATTCAAGATATCTCTACGAGTCATGTGATTACATATGCCACGACATTTGATCCGACGGCCGGTTCTAAGCCATCATACCGCAACACGACCGGCTTGGCCTGGAACGAAGGCACGCCGATCGGGCTGCCAGCCGTTTCGGCGCCGATGGATGCTTATACCACAGGCAATGGAACCAAGACCGGCGCATATGACGCGACAACCAAAGAGATTTCTTGGACATTGATTGTGAACTATAACCTTTATGAAATCGATCAACCCATCGTGCGTGACTTCTATACGGGACCTCAGAAATTTGTAGAGGATTCCTTCGTAGTACAACCGTTGGAATTGACAGGTAACGCAAACGGAGTATCTCCGATCGGATTGCCGCTCGCTGAGGGAACCGATTATGCGTTCCGCTCGCTTACGGAGAACGGCAAGGATGGTTTTGAATTGACGTTTGCTGGCCCGATCAATTCTCCGTACCAGATCACGTACAGAACGAGCCTGGATCAACTTCCGGTCGCTGAAGAGTACCGCAATGAGGCTGAGATGCATGATGCGGCGAATCCAGGGGCCAAATTGTTCGACAAATCAGCGACGGTTCGTCCCCGATATGGTGGGGAGTTTATCCAGAAGAGCGGCCGTCAAGGGGCTGGAGCGGATCAGGAGTTCGCTTATTGGAGCATTGGAATTAACCGCGGTCAGTCTTACGTTGAAGAAGCGATCGTGGAAGATACCTTGTCCTCGAATCAAATATTGATTCCGGATTCATTCCGACTTTATCGAACGATCGTGGCGAAGAACGGGGCGTTGACCCAAGGCGCACTTGTTGATGAAGCCGAGTATAGCTTGGAGATTGAGGGTAATGCGTTTACCCTGAAGTTCCATAATTCGATTGAAGAAGCCTATATGCTGGAATACAGCTCATTTATCAATGCGGATGACGGAGAATCGGTCAGCAATGATATCTCATTTGCCGGCCAGTCTGTGGGTGCCATTCAAGAAGGCCAGGAGGAAACCATCCGGATAAGCTTCTCCGAAGCCGGCGGCGGAGCGCATACGCCTGGAAAAGGCAACTTGACGGTGAAGAAGATCGATGCAGCGAACGGGACACCACTGGCTGGTGCGAAGTTCGGACTGTATGACAGAACCGGAAACACGTTGCTGCAGATCTTGGAAACCGATGAACAGGGAGAAGTTATTTTTGAAGATTATAGTTATCGTGAATATATTCTGAAGGAATTGGAAGCTCCGGCCGGGTACCTTATCGATGACGAATACCGAGATGGTCACAAATTTGTCTTCTCGTCAAGCCATTCCGGGATCACGGTTAACAATACGAAGGGCAATTGGGATGTAGTGTTTACCAAATTGGATAAGGACGATGCCCAGAAACAGCTGCCTGGCGCTGTCTATAAACTGCAGAGAACCATAGGTGGAGTCACCGAAGATGTGTACGGCGGAAGAGAATGGGAGACGGATCATAACGGGCAAATCCTGCTTGCGAACCTGGAGCCAGGTAGCTATCAGTTTATCGAGACCAAAGCGCCAAAAGGATACAAGCTTAATCCCGATCCGATCCCGTTTACGATCGAAGTCAATCAGATTGCACCGAAACAGATCTCAGCATCCAACGAAATCTATGTCGGTTCGGCCCGTCTGACCAAAACGGATGCCTTCGACGGAACGCCGCTGGACGGAGCTGAATTTGAGCTTCAAGATCTACATGGTAATCCTGTAGCTAGTGGTCTCACCACCGATACGGGTGGTTCAGTGTTTGTGGATCAGCTCAGAGCAGGCTCTTACATGTTCGTTGAAGTGTCGGCTCCTGAGGGGTACGAGTTAACGACAGAGCCGTTAAGATTTGAGATTGTGGATGATCAAACCTTGGAGCTTTCCTTTACCAACAACATGATTACCGGTTCGCTGAAACTGCATAAAATCGAGGCTGGCCGCTTGGATATCTTGCTGAGAGGCGCCCAATTTCGTATTTTGGATAGCGAGAGGAAGCCTGTTCAAGATGCCAGCGGCGAAGAACTAACTGGGCTTGTGACGGATGAGACGGGTGAGTTTACCGTTCCTGGACTAAGGCCTGGCAAATATTATGCAGAAGAAACACTAGCTCCTGCCGGGTATAGGATAGGGCAAGCTTTCACGGAATTCGAGATTGTACAGGGAACGGAAACGGAAGTTACCGTTGAGAACATCCGTAGAATCAGCGGAGGCGGAGGCGGAGGCGGTATTGACCCTAATCCTCCAGTAGTCGTCCCACCGGGTCCGGTGACACCGGAGACGCCGCAACCACCACAACCGGAAATACCGGAGGTGCCTGGCACGATCGTAGAGCCAGGTACGCCTGAGGCGCCGGGGACTGGCATTGATCCGCAAGAACAGCCCGGGAATCCTGATGAAACTAGTACAGTGCCTCAACCAGAGGGAGAAGGGGCAGGGAATGTGAAAAATTCCAGTGAAGGGCCAACTGGTCATAACGGCCCTGAAGCGGAAGTGGATGAATCCGGAGACGGCAGCACGCCTGAAGCACGACCATACGGTAACGCTTTGCCTAAGACAGGGGAGGGAAGTCATCTTCTTCTTCAACTGGCGGGCTTTGTCCTGATTGTCCTCGCTGTATGGAGTTTTATCAGAAACAAGCGTCATGAAGTAAAGTCCATCTAAGTGAAACGAGGGTGTCTCCCAAGATTTAGATCTTGGGAGACACCCTTTTTGCTGTTTGAAGACGTTCTCTTGAAGAGTCTGGAGGTATTTTTGGTGAGAAAATCAGACGAAACCCTTAACCATTCGTGGGTGTGTTATAGTCAATTTAGCGAAACGCCGTGGGAGGTTGTGCGTAAATATTCGAGAAATAAGGATGAAAGGAATCGTGAAGCATAATTATGAGAGCAGCATTTAAGAAATTGGTAGAAACCCCATATTTTCACTCCATTATCATTGGTATTATTTTATTGAACGGCTTGGTCATCGTTGCCGAAACGTATGAAACGGGCAGTTTGTTTCTGTTGACCCTCGACAAAATTATTCTTGGAATCTTTGTAGTGGAGATTCTGATCAAAATCATCGGCCTTGGGTTTAAACGGTATTTCTCCAATGGGTGGAACTGGTTCGATTTCACCATTGTGGCACTCAGCCTGATTTTCTTGGCAACGCCATTTGTTAGTGCATTGCGTTTGGTGCGGGTGCTGCGGTTATTCCGAATGATTCCAGCCATTCCGTCGCTGCGCAAAATCATCGACTCGTTAATCCGGTCGTTGCCAGCTTTAACAGGCGTGCTGGGGTTGACACTGCTGGTTTTTTCGATTTATGCGATTATTGGCACCACATTTTTCAGAGATGTGCTTCCATACGAGTTCTTTGGGAGTTTCCATAACTCTCTGTTCACATTACTGCAATTGGTGACGTTTGAGTCGTGGGCAGGTCAGGTAGCTAGACCCGTCATTGAGGAGATGCCATGGGCTTGGATTTATTTTGTTTCGTTTATTATCATCGGCGCACTCATTATCTTGAACCTCGTGGTTGCCGTCATTCTCAGTTATTTGGGGCAGGACGACGATGCGGTACGGGACCAGACACTCGATCGGATGCTGAAAGAAAACATGGAACTTAAGAAAGATGTTCAAGAAATCAAACAGCTCCTGCTTGAGCAAAAAAAATCAGCACGTTAGACAATATAATGTGAGGGTAAGTGCGTAGGTCAGCACTTGCGTCACCGATATACAGCGCGAAGGGCCATCCATCAAGGGTGGTTCTTTTGTAAATATTCGTATAAAGAATTGGTTCGGGTGCATTTTTTTCATTGGCATCGGTCATGAGAATTTCATACAATACTAAAGGGAGCTAATGGCGTGTATTCCTAGCTCTCTTTACAGGTTTGAGATACATATATAGCTTGTCGTTAAAATTTAGCGGCTTTCAAATCACATTTAACTATCATATAATAGTAAAATATATATATTCAATAATTGAACTAGCAAAGATGCGTGATTCTGGCAGCACCAGGCGGCATCTTTCATCAAATATAAGTGTGTAAGGACGGTAAACATGAGCAACCAACAAACTGAAACAGACGTTATCTTAATTGGTGCCGGTGTCATGAGCGCAACGCTCGGAACCATGCTGAAGGAATTAGTGCCGGACTGGAAAATAACCGTATTTGAAAAGCTGCCGAGTGCAGGCGAAGAGAGCTCAAACGAATGGAATAATGCCGGAACCGGTCATGCAGCCCTGTGTGAGCTGAACTACACGGCAGAGAAGCCGGATGGCTCCATCGATATTACCAAAGCCATCGACGTGAATGAGCAATTCCAGGTTTCGATGCAGTTCTGGTCTTACCTGGTGAATGCCAACTTGATTCGCAACCCGCAAGATTTTATCATGCGTCTGCCTCACATGAGCATGGTCCAAGGCGCACAAGATGTCGCGTATTTGCGAAAGCGCTTTGAAGCCATGTCGAAAAATCCATTGTTCCATGACATGGAATTCTCCGATGATCCAAGCCGATTGAAGGAATGGATTCCGCTCATTATGAAAGATCGCACATCCAATGAACCGATCGCAGCAACCAAAAGTGACTCTGGTACGGACGTAAACTTTGGTGCTTTAACGCGCATGCTGTTCAGTCACTTGAAGAATCAGAACGTCGATATTCGCTATCAGCACAGCGTGAATGATCTCAAGCGTACGAGCAATGGCTCGTGGGAATTGAAGGTGCAGAATCATCACGGTCAATTGGAACGCCATACGGCTAAATTTGTCTTTATTGGCGGCGGCGGAGGAAGTCTGCCGTTGCTCCAGAAATCAGGCATTCCGGAGAGTAAGCATATCGGCGGATTCCCGATCAGTGGACTGTTCATGGTATGTAACAACCCTGAGGTTGTAGCGCAGCATCATGCCAAAGTGTACGGTAAGGCAAAGGTAGGAGCGCCTCCTATGTCTGTTCCGCATCTGGATACCCGATTCATCGATCATCAGAAATCGCTGCTCTTCGGACCGTTTGCCGGCTTCTCGCCCAAGTTCCTTAAGACGGGTTCGCTGTTCGATCTGTTCGGTTCAATCAAGCCGAATAATATGTTGACGATGCTGGCAGCAGGCGCCAAGAATTTGTCATTAACCAAATATTTGGTCCAACAAGTGATGTTATCGAAGGAGAAACGCATGGAAGAGCTGCGTGAATTTATCCCGAACGCCAAAAGCGAGGATTGGGATATGCTCGTAGCGGGCCAGCGCGTTCAGGTCATTAAGGATACGGATATTGGCGGTAAAGGAACACTCCGTTTCGGTACCGAGGTGGTCAGTGCGGCTGACGGCTCGATCGCAGCCTTGCTCGGCGCTTCTCCAGGCGCTTCCACGGCTGTGTCCGTCATGCTCGAAGTCATTGAGAAATGCTTCCCGCAGCATGTTAAAGCGTGGGAGCCGAAACTAAGAGAGATGATTCCTTCTTACGGCTTGTCGCTCGTGGAGCATCCGGAACTGATCCAAGATATGCATGCTGCCACAGCGCAGGCACTGGGTCTAAACAGTAATTCAAAGCTTCAAATCGCGCGTTAAGGGGCTCTAGTCCAATACACACATCCCATGAGAGCAGAACAGCCAGGTTCTGCTCTCTTTTTATGAGGATAGGAAGCTGTAGTTCGTGCCGTTTAAGGAGGGGGAGTCATGTATATCGTATCGGAGCCCAAGTCGCTGTCCGATCCTCAGATTCAAGCTCATGTGAAGGAAGAAACCGGATCTTGGCCTCCCGGGTACCTAGATTTTCTAAGGCGAGTCGGGCAAGGGACGTACAGAGGATGGATGAATGTGCAGATACCAGATCCGGAGGTATTGAAGCCGTTTGCCGAGTACGGGTTATGGGAGTTTGACGCAGACAGTCCGATTACGGAACAACAGATTGGCGACTGTATCGCGATCGGTACGACCGTGGACGGCGATTTCCTGGCCGTACACCCTCAGACAGCTCAGCTGATCTGGCTGCCTCGCCATGAGGAGTATTTAAGGGTGATATCGCTGCTGCAAGCCGGAGAGCAAGATCATGAATGGCCGTACGCATGGTGCTGGATGAAATATATCGTCAGGTGTATGGAAGCAGTCAAGAGGGAGTCGTTTATTATGATCCGTGGACGGGTACGCGGAATCATTTCTTTCTGCAATTGCCCCCCGGACAGAACCAGCTTTCGCTGCCCGAGCTGGCCGGCATGTGTCGAGCGGCCTTTCTGCCAGATCAATCCCATGAGAACCCCTATACTTGCAGTTTGTTCTATCAGAAGCTTGGGGGCTATGTAAGATTTAATTATGCGAATCGACAGGAGGTCGCTGTCTTTTACGAGCAGGGTGCACAGCAGGCGGTTACCGTTATGAAACAGTGGCTCCTGTCGAAAGGATGCAGGGGGGAAGTATAATAGAGAAGATTGCCTTATGTGGAATGTGCCGATAAGTCCAGGGTTTAATGAAATTATCCAGCCTACTCATCCCCCAGTAAACACAAGATGCCGCTTCGAACTTTCGAAGCGGCATCTTTGGTGTGCTGACTTATTTATTTCCCTTACGTACTTTTAACAGCTTGCCTTTCACCGTGGTGTTCTGCATCATCTCGAGAACCATGGGACCTTTGCCATTGAGGATCTCCACATCGGTCACAAAATCAAAAATGGTAATGATGCCGATGTCGTCCGCGGTGATCCCGTCCAACTTAGCAATCGTTCCGACGAAGTCGACGGCGCGAAGCTTTTTCTTTTTGCCGCCGTTGAAATTTAGCTTCATAATCTGCTTGTTCAACTGTTCACGCTTGTCTTTTTTCAGCTCAGGCTGGATATTCAACTTACGTTCGAACGCTTCCCGATGGATATCCACCTGTTCCTCAGAGGGAGCGTTCATCTTCGGAATGGCAAATCCAATATACGCTTCGATATCGGCTAATCTTCCGGCATCCCTCGGGGAGACGAGAGTTATGGCACTGCCGGCGTGACCCGCTCGCCCCGTACGTCCGGTGCGGTGAACGTAGCTCTCCTTTTCCAGCGGGATATCGTAGTTCATGACGTGGGTGATATTGGAGATATCGATCCCCCTGGCGGCCACATCGGTCGCAATTAGATAGCGGAATTGCCCTCGCCGGAATGCATGCATTACCTCGAAACGCTCTTCCTGTTCCATGCCGCCATGAATCCGATCGCACGGATACCCGAGATCGGCCAGTGCCCGAAATAAGGTATCTACATGCTCTTGCGTCCGGCAAAACACAATGCAGCTATCCGGATTTTCAATAATAAGCAGATTCTGAAGAACGGCGAGTTTATCGGCCTCTCTAACCTGGACTTGTGCGTGTTCAATCGTCGCTGTCGTGAGTCCGCTTGCCTGAATCTCGATCTGCTCCGGGCGATTCATATACTTATGGGCCAATTTAGCCACATCCTCAGGAAACGTAGCCGAGAACAGCATGGTTACCCTGTCGCGCGGGAGCGCTTGAATGATCGTCTGCACTTGCTCAATAAAGCCCATGTTCAGCATCTCATCCGCTTCGTCAATGACGAGATGCGTGATCCGATTTAGTGACAATGATCCGCGTTGAATATGGTCCAGAACGCGCCCTGGTGTGCCGACAACGATATGTGTTCTTTGTTTGAGCTCGGCTTTTTGCATATGAAATGGATGTCTACCATACAGAGGCGTTGCCTTGATTCGTTTAAAACGTCCAATATTGGTAATGTCTTCGTTGACCTGTAGGGCGAGTTCACGGGTGGGGGTTAGAATTAAGGCCTGCGGCTTATTCTCGTTCCATTCAACCTGCTCGCAGAGCGGAATGCCGTAGGCGGCGGTTTTGCCGCTGCCGGTCTGGGATTTGACCACAAGATCCCGTTTCTCCAGCGCAACCGGTATGACCTCTGCCTGCACCTCGGTTGGCCTCGTATAGCCAAGGCTATCGAGCGCTCTCCTAATCTCTTCACTTAATTGATAATCTGTAAACTGCTTCTCGCTCATCGTTAACCTCATCTGCGTTATATTCGAATACCTATATATACAGGTCGATACCATGCATCTATCGTATACTTATCTATTATACTCGGAATCTCTTGATTGTATTTGGTTTATCCAGAAATCAGGGGTGGCACTACTACCTCTGCATTAGCTTGTTCTTTTCAAGTGAAATGATTTCAATGAATTTGAAGGATGGCGACGGTTTCTGCGCGCTTCGTACGTCTTATATTAAGAGTCTGGCTAGAGGAGGTGCGAGTGTCTATATGGCAACAGAATCTGTGGATCAGGTGGATAAAGGCGATGTGGCGGATGTGTTCAGCGAGGTGGTCAGTAAATATGCCAACGCCGTGTACGGCGTAGCGTATGGGAAGTTAGGGAACTACCACACGGCACAGGATATCGCGCAGGAGGTCTTTATTAAGACCTTTCGGCATTTATCTAATCTGAAGAAGCCTGAGAAGCTTGGTAATTGGTTGTACGTTATTACCGTTAGAGAATGCATCGATTGGTTCAGGTCCAGCAAAAACAAGATGCTGCATGAGTGGACGGAGAAGGCTGAGGAAGCACAGGCCGAGACGGTTGAGGATCATTTGCTGCGACAAGAACTACGTCATGAAGTCTGGAACGCTTTGAACACCTTATCGGAGGTTAACCGTACGATCATTATCCTCTATTACATGGATGAGTATAAGATTAGAGAAATCAGTGAGTTTCTCGGATTATCCGTCGATGCAGTAGAGAGCCGACTCCGCCGCTCAAGAAGGTTATTGAAGAAGGAGATGCTGTGTATGGTGAATGAAGATCTGAATCAGAACAAGTTGAACGATGAGTTCAAGAAGCGGGTATTCCAGGATGAGAGGATGTCCCAGTCTCAATTCCACCGAGTTGTCATGGGGGAAAGCGATTTTGAGGATATCGATATGTACAGCACCCGATTCAGCAACATCAATTTAGAGGGATCTCACTTGGAGAATATCAATATGAGCCGATCCATTTTTCGCGACATCAACATGCATCAAGTTAGATTTGATGACGTGGGCTTGTGGGAGATTGAGGTCCATCATTGTGAGCTGGGCGGTGCCTACTTCCACGATATCATGAAAAAGGGAGAGGGCAATCGGTTTGAGAATTGCGAATTAAACGGAACGATCTTCCTGAATTGTAATCTGTCGAACGTGGATATCAAAGACTGCGATATATCGGGTCTCACCATTAACGGAATCTCGATCCAAGCGCTGTTAGAGCATTATAATAATTCTTAGAATTTGCGAAAAAGGGCCATTCCGTGAAGGGGATGGTCCTTTTTCGCAAAAATTAATTCTGGGCCAATCTTATTCCTTCAAATGGGCCGCCAAATACTCCACGGTTCTATTTGTCCGCACCTGAGCATACTGCCAGATCATCGCGCCTGCGATGCAGCCCGATTCGCGTAACTTCGACGAAACTCGTGTGGATTTGACCGAAAATTCACCGGAATGACTTGATATTTGCAGCCTGTCCCTTAGAATGTAGAGAGAAGGAAGTCAAGCGGGGGAGTTTGTTAACATGAATGAAGTATTGATACGAAATAACGTGAAAGTCATGGGTTCGGGTGAGCGTACGCTCCTGTTTGCACATGGGTTTGGTTGTGATCAAAATATGTGGAGATATATAACGCCGGCATTCGAGCAGGACTATCGCATCGTTCTGTTTGATTATGTCGGCTCGGGCAATTCGGATCAATCGGTTTACACCTCAGAGCGGTATAGCAGCCTGGACGGCTATGTACAGGATGTGTTGGATGTAATCGAAGCACTGAAGCTGCAAGATGTCGTATGTATAGGCCACTCTGTCAGTTCCATGATCGGGATGCTCGCCTCCATCCGTCGGCCGGAACGATTCGATCGATTGGTGATGATTGGGCCATCCGCCCGATATTTGAACGATGACGGTTACGTCGGGGGCTTTGACAAAAGCGATGTGCTGGAGTTGTTGGCGATGATGGAGATGAATTTTGCGGGATGGGCAAGCTTCCTTGCACCGATCGCGATGAATAATCCAGAGCTGCCGAAGTTGACGAAGGAATTGGAGCGAAGCTTCATTCAGGCCGATCCGGCGATTACCCGGGAGTTCGCCGAGGTTACCTTCTTCTCTGACTGCCGCCATGAGTTATCCCGGGCTACCGTCCCTGCCCTAATTATGCAATGCTCCGATGACAGCATTGTCCCGATCGCGGCCGGCGAATATCTGCACCAACATTTGAACAACAGTACGTTCCGTCTCATGGAGGCGAAGGGCCATTATCCGCATATCAGTCATCCGGAGGAAACCGTAGCATGGATTCAGGAGTATCTGAGGTAAGTTTACTGCAATTCGTTAAGGCCCCGTACGGAAAGGATCGAGCGATAAACGATGGATGAGCGATTGAAATATGCACCATGCGGCTATGTTTCCATTACCCCCAAAGGCATCGTGCGAGAGGTGAATCGGACCTTTCTTGATATGTTGGGTTACCGGGAAGAGGACGTGGTGCAGCACCATGTCGAGGCGATGATGTCAACGGCGAACAAGCTGATCTTCCACTCTTACTTCTACCCTCATATCCATCTAGATGGCCATGTAGAAGAACTGTTCATTCGTTTGAAGAATAGCCGCGGGGAATCCATACCATTCATTCTTAATGGACGAAAGTTTGAGCAGCACGGCCAGGAATGGCTGGATTGCGTGCTGGTACAGATGGGAAAGCGCATCGATTACGAGCTGGAACTGCGCAGTGCCAAGAAGCAGATCGAAGAGGCTTATTGGGAGAAGGATCGGGCGCTTGGTGAGCTGAAGCATATTCACATGGAGATTGAACGGAAGCAGATGGAGCTGATGGAGATTAATGCCGTGTTGGTCGAACTGTCGAACACGGACAAGCTTACAGGGCTGAAGAACCGTAGATATTTTCAGGAGAAGCTCGAGGAGCATGTGCAACGGTATCGACAGACACAGCAGCCGTTCTCGTTATTCCTGATCGATATCGATCATTTCAAGCGCGTGAACGACACTTGGGGACATGCGCAAGGGGACGAAGTTCTGTCGAGTGTGGCGGGCATTCTGCTCGCAAGTGCTCGTGAGCAGGATATCGTAGCGCGTTATGGCGGGGAAGAGTTCGTCATGATTCTGCCAGAACTGAATATGGAGGACGCACGTGGCGTAGCAGAGCGGTTGCGACTCGCCGTCCACGATTCGACCTGGGACATGGGAAGCATAACGATCAGCATAGGAATGACCACAGCCTCCATGGATGATCAAGAGACATCGTTGCTGCACAAAGCCGATCAGGCCCTCTATGCCTCCAAGCAAAACGGCAGGAATCGGGTTACGCATTATATGGATCTGGCGTATCACCCACAATCTTTAAGCAGATGTCGCGCGGATTCTTAGTACCTGACAAGAGCGTTGACACATAGAAATAGGCATGTTACGATTGGCTAAATTTACAATGGACGGAGGGTTACGTGTGTTAAACTAATGATTCGATTGTTACGGTGCACAAATCTAATAGATCGATATTGGCTATGTTTCTGTGTGTAGTAATCGAAGAATGGTTTACCCCATGGTAACCTTGTTTAGCTTGACATATGCGGGAGATGATCCATCGACGGACATGTTCTGTTTAGGCGGGCTGACATATAGAAAATGAAATGTATGGCACACATGCATTTATTTTCTGATTCTCGATTACGGCAAACACAGGCGCCAAGCCTGTGTTTTTTTATATTTATTTTTCGTAATGGAGGAATATACGATGACAGAACAACTCTTTACAATCAATCAGGTGGAAATATGCACGGAAAGCTTCGGTCATCCTGCAGATCCAGCCCTTTTGCTCATGATGGGAGCCCAATCTTCAATGGTATGGTGGGAGGATGAATTCTGCGAACGACTGGCGAATGCGGGGCGCTTCGTCATCCGTTATGATAACCGTGATGTGGGTCGTTCTACGGTCTACGAGCTCGGACAGCCGGGTTACACGTTTGGGGATATGGCCGATGATGCCGTGGGCATATTGAATGCTTACGGTATCAAGCAGGCACATATTGCCGGCATGTCCATGGGGGGCATGCTGACCCAGTTAGTAGCGCTCCGGCATGCCGAACGCGTACTAACGGTTACCCTGATCGCCACGTCTAATTTTGCACCGGATCTTCCTCCGATGGAGGAGAAAGTGATGGATTTCTTTGCGCATGCAGGAGCGGTGGATTGGTCTGATGACGAGGCGGCGATTGAATTCTCCGTAGGCAAATGGAGGGTGTTGTCCGGCTCGAAGTATCCGTTTGATGAAGAACGGATTCAGTATCTGGCACGGAAAGAATTAGCAAGAAGCCATGCTTACGCCAGTATGAACAATCACGGGCTAGTGGGAGGCGAGCTGTCCGATTTGGCAAGGATCGCCGACATTCACGTACCTGCTCTGATTGTTCATGGCACGGAAGATCCGATTATTCCATATCCGCACGGATTGGCCTTGGCTGATACGATTCCGAACGCGGTCCTGCTGACGCTGGAAGGCTCAGGTCATGAGATCCATCCCGCTGAATGGGATTCGGTCATCGATGCGATCATTCAGCATACTGCGGTAATAACTTTAGACTGATCTGCTATATTTCAATATCAGAACGAGCCGCTATAAGCAGAGGCTCGTTCTGTTGGTTTTCGTGGTTGTCTTTCTCCTTGGTTGGAGAAGACTACATGGGTAATGGTATAATTGCAGAAGGTATGATTTCAGTGGGAGGCATGAGTGATGAACGAAGAATTGTTGCAACAGCTGGAAGACTGGCATGAGGAGGATGAATTCGAAGAAATCGTCGAAGCGATTATGGCGATTCCTGCCAAGGAACGGGATTACGAGCTGGTTAGCCACCTGGGCCGGGCGATGAATAACCTGGAACGTTATGAAGAAGCGATTGAACAGTTTCTGCGGATTAAGAAAAAGGGACAGGATGACCCGCTCTGGCATTATCGCATCGGATTGGCGTACTACTATCTAGATCGATATGAAGAGGCCCGCGTTGCTTTCGAAGCAGCGGACCGGCTGGAACCTGACGATGAAGATACGCTGGAGTTCCTGGAATGGATTCAGGAGAAGACAACGGAAGGTGCACGCGTGGAGGAGACGCCAAGCGTGGAGCCGCCTGTGGCGGCTTCTGCAGATGCTACGGGTTTCTGGAACGATATGGACCCTGCTGCTGCGAGTTATGTGTCAGCCCCGCCAACAGATGAACTGATTGAATCCGTGCAAGAGGAACTGGTCTTCAAGCTGCCGGAATCTTACATTCAGCTGATGAAGTCGCATAACGGAGGCATCCCGCATCATCGGTTGTTTACGGTTCCTGAAACGGAGCAGCAGATACAGATCTCCGGAATCCTGGGCATCGGACGGGATCAGAAGAAATCACTGTGCGGTAGATTAGGGAGCCGTCACCTCATCGAGAGCGGCGGATACCCCGAAGTAGGGGTCGTTATCTGCGATTGCCCTTCGGAATCTGAAGTCGTTATGCTGGACTACCGTTCATCGGGGAATGATGGCGAGCCTGAGGTGATCCATGTGGATCGGACGAATGATAACAAGATCACCAGACTCGCCTCCAACTTCGATACCTTTATCCACGGATTGGCGAATGCGTGAGCAAGTAAGGCGGGCGAACTTGTACCATTTTAGTGAGGAAGGCAGTATCGATCGCTTTATTCCTAGAGAGAAGCAGAACCGGCCAGATGTTCCAGCAGTGGTGTGGGCGATCGATGCAGAGCATGAGTTCACGTATTTTTTTCCGCGGGATTGTCCGAGGATCGTGTTAAGAAGACCGGAGCAGATCAGCGACAAGCATGCACAGCTATTCTTTAGCCATACCACAGCCAATTCGATTATCACGGTCGAACAGGATTGGTACGCGAGAATATCGGAGCAAACGTTATATCGATATGCCCTGGATGCCAGCACCTTTGAACTGTTTGATGCAACGGCCGGCTACTATGTTTCGCATCAGCCGGTCCTTCCCCTGCAAGTGGACGAGATATCGAACTTGATCGAGCGACTGTTGCAGAGAGGGATCGAGCTGCGCTTCACGACCAGTCTTTATCCACTTCGCGAAGCCATACTGGCTTCGGATTTCGACGGTTTCGGGATTCATAGATTCAACAACGCTAAGAAGTAACATCTAAAACATATCTGAAAAGAGCCACTCCAATAAGGGGTGGCTTATTTGTGGTTCATGAGGCATCCAGAAAACCAATGCATATTTTTTTATATCATGTTAGCATTCGAAGCGTAATCCATATGATCCAGGAAGGGAAGAGGAATCTATGCATATTGAAGTCGAAACGCTTCCGAATTTCCGCATCGCCTATCTGCGACAAGTAGGGCCGTATGGTCCTGCCAACATGCAAGTCATGGAAAAGCTGAAGTCATGGGCGAGAGCGAACGATCTGCTCACTGAGTCAGCGATCCTATTCGCTATTCCACAAGACAACCCGGAAACTACAAGGCCCGAAAGCTGTAGATTTGATGCATGTATCGTCATACCGCATGATGATCCATTGGACGGGGTTATCGCCGAAAGCGAATTTGCCGGTGGGAAATACGTTATTTGCAAAGTCAAACATACAGCAGAGGATATTCAGAAGGCATGGGTTGAGATTATACCGGCCCTCTATATCAAGGGTTACCAAATCGATAACAAACCCATGCTGGAACGATACACGGGTGAGTTGCTGAATAAGGGTTATTGCGAAATATGCGTGCCTGTTCTTTAGTCTAATCAAGCAAGCGGCAAGGCAGGAGAAATAGGCTTTGTTGCTTGCTCGATTTGTTGATCCCGAGGTCATAATTGCTCTTAGACGTTGCATACATAAAGAGTGAGAAATGAACTTGTGGACATGGGAGGCAGGTTAATGAGTAGCGAGGACAATGGTTGGTTTCAATTAGAAGGCAAATCGCCCTTGAAGAATACGCCGCCTAAACGGACGATATCCCATACAATGACACCAATATCTACCCAGGCATCCAAACCCGTAACTGAGCATGCAGCGAAGAGTTCTACAACAGCAGCAGCTTCGGCATCACAGAATGAGAACAATCAGAATACGAATACAATTTCTTCAATATCCAGCCATACTGAGGGGAAATCAGCAGCAGTCCCGCCTAGAGCGTCCAAACCAGGACCTTTGCAGGTAGAGTCTTTTCAGAGTCGGAGTCTTTCGCAATGGTCGGGGGATCTACCAGCCGAACAACATTCCCAAACAGTAGGAAGACGGGGGCCGGTACTGGAGCAGGACAATATTTTGCATGAAACGCTGGAGACGTTCGTCCATGAGAAAATCATCGAGAGACCTGTGCACGTCAAAGGCTTCGGGGCATTCGGATACTTTGAGACGGTTCATTCCATGTCCGAATATACGAAGCTTAGCTTTCTGCAACGCCCAGGGCAGCAGGTTCCGGTTACGGTAAGGTTCTCGCTTGCCGTCAGTACGAAGGGTACGCCGGACACTTCACGGAATGTACGCGGATTCGCGACCAAATTCTATACGGATGAGGGAATATTTGATCTGATCTGCAACCATATTCCTGTATTCTCTGTACGGGATGCGATTCGGTTCCCGGAATCAATCAAGGCTTTCTTGCCCTCGCCGACCAATAACCTGATCGATCCGGATCGCTTCTGGAGCTTCGTCGCCAGAGCACCCGAATCCATGCATTTTGTGGTTCGGCTCTACTCCGATGCGGGTACGGTCAAAAGTCTGCGCCACATTCCGGGTCATAGCGTGAACACCTATGTATGGAGGAACGCGCAAGGCGTAAGGCGTTATTTGAAGTACCGCTGGGTTCCTTTGGCCGGAGAGCAGTACATAGACAATCAGGAGGCTGCGAGGTTAGCCGGAGCGAATCCGGATATCGCAGGCAAGGATTTATATGATACCATCGCAGCGGGACAAAATGTCGAGTACGGACTGTACGTGCAGCTGATGAATCCGGATGATGAGGTTCATCTCCCTTATGATCCGCTGGATGATACCAAGGTGTGGGATGAACGGCGGTATCCACTTATACCAGTGGGCCGAATGGTGTTGAACCGCAATCCAGATAACTATATGGAACAAGTGGAGAAGGTGGCGTTCTCGCCATCGAATCTGCTGGAGGGGGCCGAGTTGTCCGATGACAAAATGCTTCAGGGACGCGCCAATATCTACTGGGATTCGCAGCGCCGGCGGATCGGCCCGGATTTTCGCAAGGTTCCAGTGAACCATCAGGAGAATGGATGGCCTGGTAACTTGGTGACCAGCGGTGACGGACGATATGTGGAGGGACATCTGGTAAGGTCTGATCTGGCCAAGCAGGACGACTTCATGCAGGCGGGCGAATATTATATGGAACTAACTCCAATGCAGCAAGATCATCTGGTCGACAACCTAGCTGGAGATCTGAGAGGCGTATCACCAGCCATACAAAGCACGGTTTTAGGATACCTGAATCAAGCATCTTCGGAGCTGGGGGAGCGGGTAGCCCGCCAAATCAAAAGGTAAAATCATGCGGATGGAATTGCCGCTCTCCCGGCATATTGCTTGGCTTATATACAAATTATCACATCCTAAAATATGACATATAGTGATACAATAAGTTCAAAAAGTTGGGGGAGGCTTTCATTTTGATAGGTCGTAGTGGGAATCCTACACTGAATGAGAATACGTTCGAGCAGAGTGGATATTACAATGGTCACGAGGCAATGACCATAGGCGGAACGGTGAATAAATCGTTCATGCTGTTAGCGCTGTTAATCGGAGCGGCGATTGTGTCTTGGGTGATGTTCTTTAATGGGCATGATGTATTTGCGTTTATGATCGGCGGAGCGATCGGTGGCTTCGTTCTGGCGATCATTATTAGCTTTGCACCCAAGACGCGCCTTATCTGGCGCCGATCTATGCGGTCTTGGAAGGGTTGCTCATAGGCGCTTTGTCAGCCATGTTTGAGTCCACCTATTATGGCATTACGCTGCAGGCAGCTTTATTGACGATGTGCATCTTTCTCGGGATGCTGATAGTGTACAAGACGGGCTTAATTCGGGCGACGGCCGGTTTCAAACGCGGCGTGATTGCAGCAACGCTGGGCATCGCGCTGGTTTATTTGCTTAGCTTCGTGCTAGGGATGTTCGGGTTGTCAGTCCCTTATCTGCATGACAGTACACCCATTGGCATTGGCATATCGATATTCATCATTATTATCGCCGCGCTGAACTTTGTGCTTGATTTCAACTTGATCGAAGAGGGCGCACAGCAGGGTGCACCCAAATATATGGAATGGTACTGC
Organism: Paenibacillus sp. JCM 10914; assembly: GCF_001315105.1. Classification (GTDB taxonomy): domain Bacteria; phylum Bacillota; class Bacilli; order Paenibacillales; family Paenibacillaceae; genus Paenibacillus_AQ. The sequence continues at coordinate 140,309 of NZ_BAZR01000006.1, forward strand.
TCCTTCGGCCTCTTGGTTACGTTGATTTGGCTGTATATCGAGATTATTCGTTTGCTTGCCAAACTGGCTAATCGGAAGTAAAGGTCAGTTTAGTAGTATGCTTTGCTCCTTTATGGGGATATTTACAATATCCCATACACTAGAGGAGAATGAAAATGAATTATCGGAATGTTACCGTTGCAGGCAGCGGCGTGCTAGGAAGTCAGATCGCCTATCAGACGGCCTTCAAGGGCTTCCATGTGTCGGTGTACGATATTAATGACGAGTCGCTGGAGAAGGCGAAAGAGAGAATTATGGCTCTCAAGCAAGATATCAAGCAGATCTCGGTGCTTCAGAGGCTGAGGTAAATGCGGCTTATGACCGCATGACGTTCAGCAGTGACTTATCGCGCGCGACCGCCGAAGCCGACCTTGTGATTGAAGCGATTCCGGAAGTGGTGCAGTTGAAGAAGGACTTCTATCGAGAGCTTGGGGCGATAGCGCCGGAGAAAACGATCTTTGCGACGAACTCGTCAACCTTGCTGCCTAGTCAATTCGCAGAAGAGACAGGTCGGCCGGAGAAGTTTCTGGCGCTGCATTTTGCCAATGAAATCTGGAGGAACAACACGGCCGAGATCATGAAGCATCCGGGAACGGATATGGACGTGTTCCATGAAGTGATCGAATTCGCAAAGGCGATTGGCATGGTGGCTTTGCCGCTGCATAAAGAGCAGCCGGGCTACATCCTGAATTCGCTGCTGGTGCCGTTGCTGGAAGCCGCGCAGATGCTCTTAATTCGCGAAATAGCCGATCCGGAAACGATCGACAAGACCTGGATGGTTGCTACCGGTGCGCCGCTAGGACCCTTTGCCATCCTCGATGTCGTAGGCATTAATACGGCGTATAATATTGGGCATGCGAAGGCTCAGGCTACAGGGAATGACGAGTATAAGAAGGTTGCCGAATTACTGAAATCGGAGTACATCGATAAGGACAAACTTGGGAGGGCTACAGGGGAAGGCTTTTATACGTATCCGAACCCAAGCTTTGCCGATCCGGATTTCTTGAAGAGCTAATAAAGATGAACCATCAACAAAGCCCTTGGACTGTGTCCAAGGGCTTATTATTCGTATGGCTGTTTTAGGCGAGACCTTATTCAACATCATAACAGAACGGAAAGAAAGTTCTACCGTCTTTATCATTACATTTCTTTGACTGGCAGCGGCCTGAAGCTGCTGCATCGCGGGTTCTCGGATCAAGCGTTCGCGAGCAGGCTCGCGGCATACCATATTGGCAATATCCTGAGATTTGTACAAGAGTGGGGCTAGCACTTTTTCCATGGATCGATATCAGGGTGTTGATGTGGCATACTAGATATGGAAACATCCTAACTTTCCTCTATACGAACCTGACTTGTGTTTATATATAGGGTAGTGGTTAATTAACGATGCATCAAAAAAGGAGATACGATGACGAACAATCAAGCACAATCCAATATAGGTTGGAATTTCGATAACAGTTATGCCAAGCTCCCGCCCCTTATGTACACGATTCAGGATCCGACACCGGTGAAGTCACCCCGGATCGTCGTACTGAATGAGCGGCTGGCCGTCTCTCTCGGTCTAGACGCGCAGGCACTGCGTAGCGATGAGGGGACTGCGATGCTGGCGGGCAACCAGCTGCCGGTAGGAGCGACGCCGCTGGCCCAGGCGTATGCCGGACATCAATTCGGGCACTTGAACATGCTTGGAGACGGTCGTGCCGTCCTGCTGGGCGAGCAAGTGACGCCTGGTGGCGAGCGCGTGGACATTCAGCTAAAGGGCGCAGGCAGAACGCCCTATTCCCGCGGAGGGGATGGGCGAGCTGCGCTGGGACCGATGCTGCGCGAATACATTATCAGCGAGGCGATGCACGGGCTTGGCATTCCGACTACCCGCAGCTTGGCGGTTGTGGCAACTGGTCAGCCAGTCATTCGTGAGCGGGATCTTCCGGGTGCGATCCTTACCCGTGTCGCAGCGAGCCATGTGCGTGTGGGAACGTTCCAATATGTTCGCGGGGCGGGCACGGCTGAGGATTTACAGGTGCTCGTGGAATACACGCTGGAGCGGCACTACCCTCAAGCAGAACGTACAGATAATCCTGCACAGGTACTGCTTCGAGAGGTGATTCATCGCCAAGCTTCTTTACTGGCGAAGTGGCAGTTGGTCGGCTTTGTTCACGGCGTGATGAACACCGACAATATGACACTCAGTGGAGAAACTATCGATTACGGGCCATGCGCTTTCATGGATGCGTACGATCCGGGTACGGTGTTCAGCTCGATTGATACACAAGGCCGGTATGCGTATGGTAATCAGCCATATATCGCAGCCTGGAATCTGGCACGGTTGGCGGAAACGTTGCTGCCGCTTCTGCACGACGACGAGGAGCAAGCCGTTAAGCTGGCTGAGGAAGAGATTGCAGGCTTCACGGATCTTTATCATCAGTATTGGCTCGATGGGATGCGGGCGAAGCTGGGCCTGATGGATGAAGGAGCAGAGGATGAGTCATTGGTGGAGGCTTGCTCGCCATGATGAAGGAATATCATGCGGATTACACCAACACATTCCGCGAGTTAACGTTGGCCAGACCGGAGGCTACGCCTCTGTTCGGTACCTCTGAGTTCGGTTCATGGCATGCACGCTGGCAAGCCCGAGTGGCTGCACAGCCGGAAGGATGGAAGGGCTCGCAGCTTCTAATGAAGCGCACCAACCCGGCGGTTATTCCTCGCAATCATCGGGTGGAAGAGGCTTTGGCGGCGGCGGAGGATCAAGGTGATTACCAGGTCATGGAGCGACTGTTGGAGGTCCTCCTTGATCCATATGCGTATTCGCCTGAACAGGCAGAGTATGCATCCATTCCGGCTGCGAAGCAGCCTTATCGAACCTATTGCGGTACGTAGACGTTAGTGGCCAGGCATGGATCATAGCCTGGCCACTTTTTCGTCTTTGATCAGTGCCCCTCGCGCCGTCTTCGGAACGACTCGACATATGCATCCCGCCGAAACTGCAAAATGGGATCATCGGACAGCGCCATCCCTTCCGGCACAAGGGTAGGGTCCATGACCAGATCACTTGGCTCACGATCCAGGACTTCGGCGATCGTCAGCCATCCCAGGTCGATACGCTCCCGTTCCAGCGGCCATGCGCGAGTGGGATCGTTCGTCGGATCGCCTTCTTCTCCAAGGACAGCGATCAGTTGGAATACGGCAGAGCCTCTGCTCAAGCGATGCCGAAGCTCAACCTCTAGATAGTTCTCTGACTGCTGTGCTGCGTCTTTCATGGATAAGGTCTCAACGCCGGCAACAGGGACCCATTCGAATTTCACGGGACGTGAAGATCCAATGCTATCAATCCAATGATAGGCATGAATACAGAAGTATTGGCTGGTCACATAACTCGCGGGCGGCTTCAGATGCCGCACGGCCATCAGGCTCTCCTTGCTCTCGGCGAAATGCTCGATGATCTCCGCGATCAGGTCGATCGGTCCCATCTCCCCTTGCTTGGCCCGGTTCACGGCCTGAATAATATCCAGGAACGATTCGGGTGTTCGAGCGAGAAAGACCGGGATGGTTGCACCGACCAGATTCGTGACACTTCCGGATGGCAGCGAGAACTGCACTGCCATGCCTTTGGCCGGAGATAACAGATCGGCAAGCGTCGGGTCGGGAGAGACACCCGAGAATCGGACGATCGCCGGCAGATCCACCGCCTGCTTCTGAAGGTGCGGGGCCGCAGTGTACCGAGCGCCCTGCCCGCTCGGACGGAAGCTGGCCGAACAGCAGATCCCTTTGGCGTGAGCTCTTCGCGAACCCGGGTGCAGGCCGCCTACCTGTTCGATCGCATCGATGGTCTGGACCGTCAAGGCGGTATGATGGGAAATTTGCGGATTCAAGCCATCGTTCTGATGCGCTTTATCGTCGGTCATGATCTCATCCTCCTCTATTTTATATAGTAATCCTCAAGCATCCACTTTTTATGAAACGTTCTCCGATCTTGACACCCTTTTATCGCGAAAACTGAATTTAGGCTGGTGTATGACCATTGAATGCTATATAATATGGTTGTAAAATGAGACGGAGTTTCATCTAATGAAACCAATGCAGGCACGGTCGGTCGTTCAATCTGAATTTGATGAATAAACGAATGGGAGCGTGAATGGCAAGATGAACCAAAACAGTAAAGAGCGATTTTCAAGCCGGGTAGACTCGTACACAAAGTATCGCCCGAGTTATCCGCAGGAAGCAATGGATTATTTGTATGACACGGTGGGATTTAAGGCAGCCGACCCCATTGCCGATATAGGCGCTGGAACAGGGATTTTCTCGAAACTGCTGCTTCAGCGGGGGAGCCGGGTAATCGCCGTCGAACCGAATCAGGCAATGCGTGAGGCTGCTGAGCAGGAGCATGGGGGAAATCCGCGTTTTCAGATCGTACCCGGATCGGCCGAGGTTACCGGATTGCCAGATCAATCCGTGGATGGAATCGTGTGCGCGCAGGCCTTTCACTGGTTTGATCGGGAAGCCGCCAAGGAAGAGTTCCGGCGGATTGGAAGACCGGGTGGTAAGGTTGCGTTGGTCTGGAATTCCAGACTTACTCATGGAACGCCGTTCCTGGAAGAATATGAACAGCTTCTGCTCACATTCGGTACGGATTACCAAGAAGTCGACCAGAAGAATATTACGCAAGAGGCACTCTCGGCATTCTTCGAAGGAGAGATGCAGGAGGCGAAGTTCTTCAATCGCCAGACCTTCGATTATGACGGATTGAAGGGACGGCTGCACTCCTCTTCCTATGCGCCTGAACCCGGACATCCGAATTATGAGCCGATGATGGATATGCTGAAGCACATATTTGAGCGAAACGCAGAGCGCGGTCATGTGTTTTTCGACTATGAGACGCTTATCTATTGGGGCAGGGTTTAAGGAGAGGTTTACGTTTTACAGAATTGTAATGACAACGTACCCGTGCTATCGTAAAGATTGGAAGGACCGGTATTTCATTCTTTTTCCATATTCATAGCGGAGGTGCGGTTTATGAAAGCGCTATTTATCGGAGGAACGGGAACGATCAGCTCGGCGATTACGAAGCAGTTGCTAGAGGACGGCTGTGAGCTCTATCTACTGAATAGAGGCAACCGGAATGAAACTTTGCCCGAAGGGGTGCACACGCTGCAGGCAGATATTCATGATGAGGCTCGTGTCGCAGCGTTGATCTCGGATTTGCAGTTTGATGTAGTAGCCGATTTCATTGCCTTTGAACCGGCTCATCTGGAGCGGGATTACCGTTTGTTTGCAGGCAAGACCAAGCAATTCATCTTCATCAGCTCGGCTTCTGCTTATCAGACGCCATTATCGGATTATCGCATAACGGAAGGAACTCCCTTATCCAATCCATACTGGGGTTACTCGCGTAACAAAATCGCCTGCGAGGATTACTTAATGAAGCAGTACCGTGAAGCGGCATTCCCGGTCACGATCATCCGACCGAGCCATACGTATGACGAACGCTCTATTCCCCTCGGCGTACACGGCAGTAACGGCAGCTGGCAGGTGGTGAAGCGGATCATGGATGGCAAACCGGTTATTATCCATGGCGATGGCAGCTCTCTGTGGACCCTAACGCATAACACGGATTTTGCCAAAGGGTTCATCGGTCTCATGGGAAATATCCATGCCATCGGGGAGTCGGTACACATCACATCCGATGAATCGCTCACGTGGAACCAGATCTATGCGATCATCGCCGATGCGCTTGGCGTACCACTGACTGCGGTGCATGTATCTTCCGAGTTCCTGGACGCGGTGAGCACGCAGGATTTCAGGGGATCGCTGCTGGGCGATAAAGCAAATACCGTGGTGTTCGATAACAGCAAGCTGAAACGCCTTGTGCCAGACTTCGTTGCCACTACCCGTGCGGATCAAGGCATCCGGCAAACCGTTCAGCATATCCTGTCCCATCCGGAGCTTCAGCAGGAAGACCCCGAATTTGATATCTGGTGCGATAAGGTTGTGTCGGTATTGGAGCAGGCTAAGGCTAGCATCATCGGTGAAGAAGTACATGCTAATTCGTAATTGATAAAATATAAAGAACAGGGCTGCCTCAGAAGGTCAATGATGACCTTAGAGCCAGTCCTGTTATCATGAAGCGTCCTGTGCAATCAAGCACAGGCGCTATTTTATTGTGTTGGTACAGCCATATTAAAGACAAGGCTATGCTACAATGAAAGGATGGCCCAAGACGGCTGCTCATGTTCCACAAGATGTACAGAAAGCAGGTGCTTCATGGATTTTCTGTTGTTTGCGATCATTATTTTTGTTGCATCTATCCTTCAGACAAGCACCGGATTCGGGTTCTCAATCTTGGCTACGCCGTTTCTGCTGCTCTTGTTCCAGCCTGCCGAGGCCATCCAGATTAATCTGATCTTATCGCTGGTCATATCGGCTGCTCTCATCGCCAAGATCCGCAAGGATGTGGATTTTGGTATGCTCAAACGATTGATCATCGGAAGCGTAGTTGGGCTACCCATCGGCATTATCATTTTCTCGGTGATCCAAATCCATCAGCTGAAGCTTGGGGTAAGCTTGATTATCCTAGCCTTGACCGCTTTACTGATGTTTCAATTCCGCATCCGCCAGACTCGGGGAAGGGATGGGATAGCTGGAGCAATTTCTGGCTCGCTGACGACAAGCATCGGCATGCCAGGCCCACCATTACTGTTGTATTTCTCCGGCACGGATACACAAAAAGAGAAGCTGCGGGGAACTACGCTCGCCTTCTATCTATTCATATATACGCTAAGTCTTGCCATCCAAGTAATTGTGGCAGGCACGAGCAAGACGGTCTGGTTCTCCAGTAGTATGGCACTTCCCTTGGTGTTCATCGGACTGTTGCTGGGACAACGGTTATTCAAAGTGATTAATCAGCGAGTCTTTCAAATCTTTACGTACGTTATTCTGGTCTTCACGGGCGTGTACATGCTGATGGAGAGCCTGTAGGATCATGGTCTGTTATAATCATGTGTTGTGTCAGGGAGTTCGCTACGGCAATTAAATGTTGGGAGTCCCAGTCGTTTGAGTTTGACGTGATCTCATACTGAATGGCTTGGTTCAGGGAGTTATCCCATTCAGCCCAGATCAACTGCTGTATGCCGGTATTGCTCAGATATACGGCCTCGTGGCCTCTGATCGTCAGCGGTTGGATGGTTTGACCCATCATGTCGGGCACCTGAATTCGACTCTTGGTTGTTTTGAATATCCGGTACTCCCATGGAAAGCCATCTTGCTGATAGATGAGCTGAATGCCGACGATCACATCATTTGGATGCAAGTCGCGTACAATGACAGATTTTCCTGTGCGTCTTGCTTCCGCAGCCATACTCTCAATCTCTTCCTCACTTGCGTTATCAAAACCGTTGTACACCAGAATATCCCGTGGAAGCACATTCGCAGGCAGGAGTGGCTTTAAGGGGGTAACGGCGGCCATCAGCGATTCCAGTCCTTGCGTCCATGGTAGGGCCCGATAGTTTGTCTGTTGGTTAACCGTGTTGCCTTCACCCGCGATATAGATCGCTTTTCCTTCTCCGGGGGATAACGACTGGATCACCATCCGGATGGTTTCTTCCATCTGATTGGTGGGGCAAGCCGGGGCTAAGGAGTCGATCTGGATTTTGGCGAGCACTTGACCGCGGCTACCGTGCATCTCGATGATATGCTGCATAATCCGCTCACTAAGCTGAGCTCTAGGCTGGCTCGACGGATGTATTTGTTGCGTCTTGGTTAGATGTTCCTTCATCTTTCGAAGCGCTTGGTGCAGCCTTGATTTCACGGTTCCGACAGGGATATTCAGCAGCTCCGCTATTTCTTGTTGCGAGTAGCCTTTCAGATAGCGAAGAACGAGAACCTGTCTAAGCTTGTCTGATAGAACATCCAGCTCATGGAGCACACACTCGTCGGTGAAGTCGACTTCTGACGCGGATGCTCCGCTGTGCAGGATATATTGTCTGTCGCGTTCCTTTTGTTCCTTACGTAACTCCTTCCAGCGTTTGCGCCGGTAAGATTGAAGCTGCCGCAGCGTGATCCCGTATAGCCAACCATGGAGGGAACGCGTGGGATCGAACTGGTTCAGGTTGCGATATAACTCCAAATACACGTTCTGTGTGATATCTTCAGCATCGCGAATAGAGCCGTCGCTCAAGATGAACAGGGTGCGGTACACCCGATCTACCGTTTGGGTATAGATATGCCGGAAAGCCTCTTGTTTCCCGTCCAGCACGGATTTTACAAGCTCAGATAGTTGAATGTCTGACAACAATAAACCCTCCTTAGGATCTTCGTTATCTCTACTTGGTCATTTTCTCATAAATCGTTCGATTCGTGATGAAAAAGATTTCAAGATAGAGCATAAGAAGTTAGGGAGGGTTTAATGATGTATTTACATATTACCGGTTATCTCAAGCCTACGATTTTAAGTCCTTGCGCTTGCAGGTCCGCTATAATCTGCGGGAGGACATCGACTACGGCCTGGGATTCGTGCAGCAGGATAATGGAGCCAGATGGATCAATATGCCGCACGTACTCCAGTATTTTGCCTTCATCCCGTGTTAGCCAATCCTCAGGATCACGATTCCACAACACCATCTTCTGCTGCTGCTCATCCATGATTCGTCCCGTATGATCATTAAAGGCGCCATAAGGCGGGCGAAAGAGCGAGACCTCCTTCTTGGTAATCGCTTCAATTAACCGGGAAGAACGCTTAACCTCGTCAACTTGTTCATCATACGACAGGCTGGGTAGATGGGCGTGGCTCATGGAATGGCTGCCTATCGGATATCCTGCTGCATGGATGGCCGCTACGCCCTTTGGATATTTCTTGACGTTATTGCCTATGAAGAAGAAGGTCGCTCCAACTTCATGCTCCTTCAACACATTCATGATGTCCACTGAATATTTGGATGGGCCATCGTCGAAGGTGAGGGCTACATAGCCCTTGGGAATGCTGTACACCAGGGAGTCTTGCAGCTCCAGATGAGGCGTCAATGGCGGAGCGATATCGGGGTCGCTGTCCGTACCTGAAACCTCGTCTGTGTTATGAGCCTGATCCTGCAGTACAGGCACCGCAGCGTTCATGGTCAGCAGGTTCATTGGCCGTGGAACGTTAAAGAGAACGGTCGTGACTTCCTCTTTTGCCGTCGCAGCCTGATGCAGCCTGGCTTTGCTCGGATAGGCCGCGTCGAAATTGCTGAGCAGCAACACCAGCATGATGCTGGTGAGGATGGCCGTTGTCAATTTAAATGCATGCGAATAACGTCTTTTCCTCGTACTCATAACCGGTAGGTACCTAATATTTTGCCTTGGAATGCAGAAGCAGTTGTCGCTTCTTCCACCTGCGACTTCGGCAGGGTTAAGAAGGGCAGGGCAAGAATGTCCCCGATCTGCTCCAGCTGCTGTATCGCAGCTAACTCATCCTTAAACTGTTCAGAGCAAGCAAATGATAATCGCTCACTTTGATCACGAAAGGTCCGGGTGACGGTACCTTTGTGCTGATGTTGAATCATATCCCATGTCGTATGTAGAGATAATCGATATTTATGATTTCCGGTATAACGGTTCATGACCGATTTCAAGCACCTTGCGGTGTCATCATCTGTTGCCCAGCATAGATCTGTGTTCTCTTCACCAAGCAACCGGATATGTAGCGAGGAGGCGTCGGGGTCTCCGTTAACCGCAAGCAACTCGATCACTTTTCCATAGGAGTCTGGCATGAGAGGCCCCCTTTCTCTAGTTGCGATTCTATTCTAATTGACTGCTTATTCAGCCGACGATGTGCCCGTCGCTCCCTTGGATTGGAAGGAGAAGGACATCTTCTCCGTAAAATCGTGGATGGTCTGCATCAGCTTGGCCTTCTCCTCCGTAATGCTCTGGTATTGCTCGGCATACTTCCGGTTGGAGATTTCCAGCTCGCGAATTTTCTCTTCCAGGTGGTTGATCTTCAGCATTGCTTGGTATTGTGCATCCGTTGATTCTTCCTGGAGCTTGCTGTACTTCGCCGTCTCGGTCTCGAGTTGGCCTGACAGCTTCTCGTAGGCTAGATTGGAAGCCAACTGATATCCCTTATAATCTTCCAGCAGTTGATCGTAGCTCATCTGCTTGTTCGTCAGTACATTCTCCAGTTCGCGGATTTCTTTGTTCTTCTCCGAGAGCAGTTGATCCTTCTTGATCTGTTCATGTTTATAGCGGTTGATCGTTTCGTTCGCGGCGAATAGCTGTTCTTCCAGCCCTTTGTTCTTATAAGAAAGCAACTGGCGTTCCTTCAACATATTCTCAATCGATACAATGACATCAAGGCCGATTTTGTCCTGATTGTCTTTGGTGAATAACCCGTTGCTACTCTCCCCACCGGATCGTTCGGATGCTGTCGTATACAGAGCCGGTTCCTCGGCAGGCTCGATGACGGCAACCTCCTGCGGTTCTGACGGCTTCTCGGTCTGACTCTGGTTCTGGTTCGAGCGGGCGCCCTTAAACCAAGCCATTCCCTTCTTCTCTGTATCTTTGGCCAATGCATATCAACTCCTAATAATTCCAATATATGTAATATGAAATGATTGAAAAAGACCTATACTAATAATAATCGGTAGAAATGCCCCAAAAACTTTGCCTGATTGGGCTATTTATATAAAAAAAAGCCCCGCAAATAGCGGAGCTCTATCATGATTCATTCATATCTATGATTTTTGAAATATCGACTATTTGGGTAAAGTGAACTCCGGTGCGATGACATCCACCCGGTTGGTCCAGATGCCGCCGCTATATTGATCCGGCAGGCGTTCCAGGTCCTCTATGGTGTCAAACCCCTCAGACCAACCGCCCTTGCCTGCTACCAGAAAGACTCGCGTATTCATGCCATCCATCCGGTTCAGGAATTTATCCGGCCATCCCCATAAATAGCGAGCGTACTTCTCCGGGATGTGCAGTTGGGTATTGCGGCAGACCGAAGGGATATAACCGCTCCAGCCTGCTCCGGCATAAGATACGAGGCAGCTCTTGAGGCTGTCTGCTGACATGACGCGCAAGGATGGGAGTGCAGTGTGGAGAATGCCAATGGGAGCATCGTCTCCGTATATTGCGAGCTGACTGAGTCTCTTAACGGGTAACCCGGCTAAATACTCAGCCAATTGCTTGCCTTCTTCCGGGTTGGTGCTTTTGATGTGAATGAGGAATTCGCCGTCCGGGAATGCCGTCAACACCTCATCCAGGGACGGAATCATGCCGACACCCTTGCCGCGGAACGGATAAGTGACGCCTTCATCTGCCGTATATCCGTATCCGATATCGATGTGTTTGAGTTCCTCCATCGTATAATCGGATATCGAGCCGGTGACATTGGTACGACAATCGAGCGTCCAATCATGGAACACGGCGAATTGTCCATCCTTGGTCGGCTTAACGTCGAGTTCAACAATGTCGGCCCCGGCGGCAAAGGCGGCCTCCATGGAGGGGAGCGTATTCTCCAGGTAGGCGTGCTCAGGCACATAGATGCGTGAGGCGGTACAGGTATCGGCTTCGATGCCTTCCATCGGAAAGGTTTGGCCGATGCCCCGATGTGCGAGCAGGACGGGTTCCCCGTCACGTTGCTCCGTAAATAACGATGTATTATTTAAGAATAGAAAGACTACGACGGTGAGCACAAACAGCATGATTTTCTTCCAGTTTCTGCGTATTTTCATGATTAATCCCCCACAATGATGTAACCTGAGCAGTTCTTGCTGCTCTTTCTCTATCTTCTATCATAGGGATATTAGGCAGCAGCTCAATGGCTGGATTATAATAAATGTATAACAGTGGACTGATAAAGATTCGTAGAGATCAAGACTTAGGAGGGATCGCAATGGACCAATCCTCCTTTTTGATGGTGGAGCGGGGGAACCCGTACGAGCGAGGTGACGTCATTCCGCTGACGCGGTCGATGATGATCCTCGGACGCAAGGGCAGCCAGTCCGAGCCGGATATATCGTTTGATAACGTATACGTATCCAGGCAGCACGCAGCACTGCTATATCGGAGCGGGCGGTTTAGCATTAAGGATTTGAACAGCAAGCACGGAACATATATTAACCAGCAGCGGCTTGAGCCCGGCGGCGAAGCTCCCCTACAGCACGGAGATTCGGTCGCACTGGCAGGTGATCTGATTGTATTGTCATTCTCGATTCTGAGTATGGAAGAGACGATGGATTTGACGCCGTTATTCCGGCAGCTCGCAGCCGTTGAATCTTCAGGCGGGATGACATTGAATCCGTACAAGCAGGAGCTGCTGTATGGGGATGAAGTCTATACGTTCTCGGAAAAAGAGTACAAGTGCCTTGAACTGCTGCTTCATCATCAGGGACAGTTCGTGTCCAAGGAGCAGTTGAAGCTGCATGTATGGCCCGAGCGGAGCTACGAACCGGATGAAATTCCGGACGTCAGTTCAGAGGAGATGAATGCGCTCATCTACCGGGTACGTAAGAAGACGCGCAATATCCTCTCGATTGAGAGCATTCGGGGGAAAGGCTATATCCTGCAATCGCAAGACGAGAAGGAAGTTTAGTTGTATATAAAATAGGCCAAGGCTCTTCCTCCAAGAGAGGAAGAGCCTGTTTGTGTGCGGAGTGTCTTGGTTAATCATAGTTTATCTGGAAGTTCAGAAGGGAAGTAGGGGTTCATCTCGAAATGATAGTTATGAATCGAAAGACTGAATGAATCCTGTTGGAGAGGGGCTTATATAAGAATGAATATATCTCAGCAAGGAAGCATCGCGGTGAATCAGCTGGGTTATCGCACTCTGGATAGCAAGATAGCTGTATTGCCTGGACAAGGCGGACGTTTTCAGGTCGTTAATCAGGAGAACGGGGAGGTCGTATGGCAAAGCGAGACCAAGCCTGCAGCCCCGGACGCGGCAAGCGGACAGACGGTCAGCCGCGGCGATTTCACCGCTTGGGAACAGCCGGGAACCTACCGGATCGAGCCGGAGGATGGGTTCGCATCCTATCCGTTTGTGATCTCGGATAACATCTATGCGGATGCACACCGTGCTTTGTTGAAAGCGTTCTATTTCTTTCGCTGCGGGATGGACCTGGAAGAATCGTATGCAGGTCCATGGATGCATGCGGCGTGTCACCGTACACCAGCTGTCGTTCATGGCGAGCAGTCCCGGCAGGTCAATGCCTGGGGCGGCTGGCATGATGCAGGGGATTATGGCAAGTATATCGTTCCCGGCGCCAAAGCGATAGCTGATCTGTTGCTGGCCTTCGAGTTATATCCGGAGGCGTTCGAGCAGCCACTGCCATTGCCGGAGACGGACAACAAAATGCCTGATGTGCTGCATGAGTGCCGTTATGAACTGGAGTGGATGATGCGCATGCAAGAGAAGGAAAGCGGCGGTGTGTTCCACAAGCTGACCACGCTGAAATTCCCGGGCGGCGATGTGATGCCGGAAGATGACACAGCGGAGTTGTATCTTTCGCCCATCTCGGGGACGGCTACCGGATGCTTCGCGGGTGCGATGGCGATGGCATCCAGAATATATGCGACGTATGATAAAGCCTTCGCAGCGAACTGTTTGCAGGCAGCCCAGAGAGCCTGGGCTTGGTTGGAGGAGCATCCGAATCCGCCGGGATTTCGGAATCCGGCAGAGATCGCAACCGGCGAATACGGCGACGAGCAGGATGCAGACGAACGTTACTGGGCCGCGGCGGAATTGTACCGCACGACGGGAGAGGAAAGGTATCATGAGGCGTTTCTGTCCCTGGCCGGGTCGAATGCGTTCGATAAATACGAGCTTGGCTGGGCGGACATGGGCGGATATGGCACATTCGCCTACCTGATGTCTGACCGTGAAGAGGATGCGATCGTGGCGGAGGATCTGAAGGGAGGGTTGCTACAGCGGGCAGATGAACTGGCCGCGGTCAGCGACACGGATGGATTCGGGATCTCATTGAAGCCGGAGCAATATATCTGGGGCAGCAACATGCTGGTTATGAATCATGCCATGCTCATGCTGATAGCCGGACGTCTGTCAGGCTACGAGGATTATGAGCGCCGGGTGCATGAGCATGTGCATTATATTTTTGGTGCGAATGTCATGGGCATGAGCTATGTCTCGGGTTACGGATCGAAATCGATTCAGCATCCCCATCATCGTCCCTCCGAGGGAGATGGTGTGGATGAGCCGGTGCCAGGCCTGCTCTCCGGCGGTCCGAACCAAGGCTTGCAGGATGATTATGCGCGCGAACATCTGGCTGGACGAGCGCCGGCTGCTTCTTTTGCTGATATCATGGACAGCTACGCCACGAATGAAGTCACAATCTACTGGAATTCCCCTGCGGTGTTGGTGCTATCGCATTTCATAGGTTAGATGGCAAGCTGCATTTGAAATATGCGGTATAACGCGGCGGTAATTTTGATGAAATGTTGTGGGCGGGTTTATGACCATGGCAGAAGCGATCTGTGAAATTTTCATCTTTTTTGCGAGTGGGATGGATTTTTCAGGGGATGCTAAGCATGTGCAAGCTCTCCGGAAGCCGCTATACGCCAACTATTTGGTGGATATGACAAGTTCCTATTCATTTTTGTCAACAATAATCCTGACGAAACCCGGTTTTCCTTTCGTTGAGCCGCGCTGCCGTCTGACTTAACATATAGTTGTCAGGTCAGTATGACAACATACATGAGTCTTATTTTTAATAAATGATGATAGGGGGTTATACAATGTCTAACGAGACAAATACAAGCGCTTCCAAGGGCATCCGCTTAAGAGTTCAACAACTAGGCCGTCTCCTCAGCGGTATGGTGATGCCGAATATTGGTGCGTTTATTGCGTGGGGTCTCATTACGGCGCTCTTCATCCCGACGGGCTGGATACCGAATGAATACCTTGGGCAATTGGTTGGACCGATGATTAACTATCTGCTGCCGCTCTTGATTGGTTACACGGGCGGACAGATGATTCACGGTCAGCGTGGTGCTGTCATCGGGGCCGTGGCTACGGTCGGCGTGATTGTCGGCTCGGATATCCCGATGTTTCTTGGAGCGATGATCGTCGGTCCGATTGCAGCCTTAGTCTTGAAGCAGTTCGATAGACTGATTGATGGCAAGATCAAATCCGGCTTCGAAATGCTGGTGAACAATTTCTCGCTTGGTATTATTGGCGGGGCCCTGACTTTAATCGCTTATACCGGTATTGGACCGCTTGTACAAGGTCTGACCGAAATTTTGAAGTCCGGTGTTGATTTCCTCGTTCAAGCCAATCTGCTGCCGCTCGTCAACATTATCATCGAGCCAGCGAAGATCCTGTTCCTTAACAACGCAATCAATCACGGGATATTAAGTCCGATCGCAACCGAGGAATCGGCTCGGATCGGTCAGTCCGTACTGTATATGCTGGAATCTAATCCAGGTCCAGGCCTTGGTGTATTACTTGCATACTGGATCTTTGGACGGGGAAGTGCCAAGGCATCCGCACCGGGTGCTGTAATTATCCACTTCTTCGGCGGTATTCACGAGATTTATTTCCCGTACATCCTGATGAAGCCGGTTCTCATTCTGGCTGCAATCGCAGGGGGAGTCGCAGGAACCTTTACCTTCCAGTTGTTTGGAGCGGGTCTGGTAGGTCCGGCATCTCCGGGCAGCATATTCGCATACATTGCCATGGCGCCTAGGGGCGGCCTGTTCGCCGTATTGGCGGGCGTAGTGGTAGCGACGATCGTATCGTTCCTCGTTGCTGCACTATTGCTGAAGACGGGTAAGAAGACAGTAGAAGAACCAGACTTGGAAGAAGCATCAGCCAAGATGAAACAGATGAAGACCGGCGGAATGAACGATCAGGTTGCCCCGGCTTCGGCTGCTGTAGCGAATCTGGATAAGGACAACATCAACAAAATCGTCTTTGCCTGTGATGCAGGCATGGGGTCAAGTGCTATGGGCGCTTCGGTTCTCCGGAAGAAGCTGCAGCAAGCAGGCGTTCAGATTACGGTCGTGAATGCTGCGGTCAGTGAAATTCCAGACGATGCCGATATCGTGATTACGCAGAAGACTTTGACGGAACGGGCGATGGCGAAGAACCCGAATGCAGAGCATATCTCCATCGATAATTTCCTGAAGAGTCCACGGTATGATGAGCTGGTTGAACGTCTGAAAGATGAATAGTTGTCAAAAATCATAGGATACGCTGGCGTAAATTACGCCGGCGTGTCTTACATTTCTTGAAGAAGGGAGCTATTCGTTCTGGGACAATTCACTGCCCGTCAGCGACAAATCCTGCTGCTATTGCTAAACAGAGCAGAGGGCATGACAGCTGCTGAGATTGCAGCTGAAACCCGCGTCAGCGTCCGAACCGTTCACCGGGAAATGGAAGAGATTGAGAGGAATTTGGCTGGAACCGGTGCCTTCCTTCATCGGAAGGCGGGTACGGGCTTTCGGTTAGAAGGCGAATCGTCAGAACAGACGGAGCTGCTGAAGCAGCGCCTGCTGAAAGGCAAACCTGCGGATTATTCAGGGGAGGAACGCAAGATTCTGCTGTTATGTTCCCTTCTGGAGGCCGGAGAACCCATCAAGCTGTTTGGGTTAGCGCACAGTCTGAAGGTCAACACCTCCACCATCCGTCATGATCTGGATGAGCTCGAGCCGATACTGAAGCGACTGAGCCTGATCCTGATTCGGCGTAGAGGGTACGGGGTTGATATTGAGGGTGAGGAACCGGTGCTGCGCAAAGCGATCTGTCGGCTGGCGGAGGAATATCTGGATTATTCCGATCTTGTAGGAGATGGCTATCACGATGCGAATGAGCCTGTAACGTCTAGGTTGTTGTCCATGATTGATAAGCCTGTCCTGCTTGATGTAGAACGCAGCCTTTGGGCGATGAACTGGAGCTGGACGGAGGGGCTTAGCGAAGCGGCCTACACCTCGCTGCTCATTGCTTTGTCGGTTACGGTCAATCGTATACGGCGGGGTCATCTTATCACCGAAGCGCACTTGCCCGAAACTGCTGACCCGATCTCTTCGGATTGGAATGAAGTAACGTCGTTCGCACATCGGCTGGAAGAAGGGCTAGGGCTTACTTTCGCTAAGGCAGAGATTCAATATATAGTCACATTGTTAGCTGCGGCAAGGGACGAAGCCGACGTGGGCGAGCAGGCGCATGCGGACGTTGTGATGGTGGAGCTCACGTCTCGTCTGATTGCGAAGGTTCAGCAGCATACCGAAATCCCTTATGTGGAGGATCGTACGCTGAGGATAGGGTTAGTGGAGCATATTGGCGCCGCGATGAGACGCATTCGCGAAGGTACGCGAATTCGAAATCCGCTGCTGAGTCCGATCCGCAAGGATTATGAGGAGTTGTTCGCGATTGTGCGTCAAGCGGTGGATGAGCTGCGTCTGGGAGTCGAGATACCTGATGAGGAGATTGGGTTTCTGGTTATGCATTTCGGTGCTTCCGGTGAGCGGCTGAATCAGCTTGGTCATCAACTGCGGGCCATTCTCGTCTGCTCCAGCGGTCTTAGCTCCTCAAGGCTGCTTGCTATCCGTCTCAACAAGGAGATGCCGCAGATCGAAGTGCTCGGCAACGTCTCTTGGTATGAAGCGGCCCGCATGCCGGAGGATGAATATGATCTGATTATATCTACGATTGATCTCCCTCTGCCCAAACACCGTTATGTGAGATTAAGCCCGCTGCTGAGCGCCGAAGATAAGGCTGCGCTGCTTCAGCATATCCAGAATCATGCGGGGATGCGGAATGCGGAGGGCGAACCGGTCAACCGCAGAACGACAGAGCGGAAGGCAGTGGCGCTCGAACAGCTCCGGCTTCAGGCAGCATTAATGAATGAGATTGTGTCCTTGCTGGATCACTTTCACGTCTATCCCCTCGATAACGAGCGAGGGGATCTGGATAGAACCCTGGATTGCGCTTTGGATCGTATCAGCCAGCAGGAAGCGATGGCGGATCAGGCGAAGGTGAAGCAGCGTTTGCTCGATCGCGAGCGGATGGGTACGCAGCTCATTCCGGATACGGCGCTGGCCTTGTTCCATACTCGAAGTCAGTCGATCCTGAAGCCGCTGATTGCACTGTACCGGTTAGCCGAGGCGGTGCCGCTTGAAGATGGAGCAGAGGCGAAGGTTATCCTCTTAATGCTGGCGCCGAAGCAGCTGCCCAAAGAAAGTCTGGAAGTGCTTAGCGAGATTAGTGCCATGTTGTTGAGTACCCAACTGATTGAACTGATGGAGCAAGGCGAAGAGCGAGAGATTCGCTCGTACTTGGCGGAAGGACTGCAACATTATTACAACCATAGACCTTAGAAAAGAGGGACAAACATGAACAACATACTGTCTAAAGATAAAGTGATCCTGAATGCAACAGCGAAGGATAAAAGCGAAGCGATCCGCATGGCCGGCAATCTGCTGGTGCAGGCGGGTCATGTCTCGGCGGATTACGTGGATAAAATGCTGGAGCGTGAGGAGATCGCCTCAACGTACATGGGTGGTGGCCTTGCGATTCCTCATGGTACCAAAGAAGCCAAAGGGATGGTCATCAATACGGGATTATCCATCGTTCGTTTCCCGGAGGGGGTCGACTTTGGCGGAGATGAGCCGGCCTTTATCGTCATTGGCATCGCAGGCGCCGGTGGTGATCATATGGCGATTCTTACCAACGTGGCAATGATCTTCACGGACGATGCGAGCATCGAACAAGTGATGAATGCGACCACCGAAGAGGAGATTCTAGCGATCTTCGAAGGGGGAATGGACGCATGAAGGCGGTCCATTTCGGCGCAGGCAACATCGGGCGCGGCTTCATCGGTCTATTGCTGTCTCAGGCAGGCTACGAGGTCTGCTTCGTCGATGTGAACGATGAATTGGTATCGGAGTTGAAGGCTCGCGGAGAGTATACGGTCCAACTGGCCAGTTCAGGCGCGGAGACGACACGGGTTCAAGGCGTAACGGCGCTGAATAGTGCCGCTGAGCCTGAAGCTGCAGCCCGTGCGGTTGCGGAAGCGGACATCGTAACGACGGCGGTCGGCGTGAACATTCTGAAGTTCATCGCGCCTGCCATTGCCAATGGATTAAAGATTCGGCTGCAGAATGCCGCTGCCGAGCCACTTCATATCATTGCCTGCGAGAATGCGATTGGTGGCAGTACGCAGCTGAAGGGGCACGTCTACGACCTACTGGATAATAACATGAAGCAGTTGGCCGATCGCCTGTTTGCGTTCCCGGACGCCGCTGTCGATCGAATCGTGCCGCTGCAGCAGCATGAGGACCGTCTGAAGGTGGTCGTTGAGCCATTCTATGAGTGGGCCGTCGACCGTTCGCAGATGCTGGAGGGCTTCAAACCAATCGAAGGTGTTCACTATGTAGAGCACCTGGAGCCTTATATTGAGCGTAAGTTGTTTACGGTGAATACCGGTCATTGCTCAGCGGCTTATATAGGCTATCTGAAAGGTTACGAGACGATTCAGGATGCGATGCGGGATGAAGAGGTAGCAGGCCATGTACGTGCGGTACTGGAAGAGACGGGAGCCGCACTGATTCACAAGCATGGCTTCGATCGCGCCAACCATCAGAATTATATTGAGACGATTCTCGATCGATTCCGCAACCCGGCACTGACCGATGAGGTGCTGCGGGTAGGACGTTCGCCGATTCGCAAGCTATCACCAGAAGATCGATTAGTATCGCCGGCACTACTCGCCATGGAGAGCGGTCTGTCCTATATGAGCCTGGCTAAATCCATGGCAGCTGCGCTATTGTTCGATGTGCCGGAAGACCCGGAAAGCGTCGAGCTGCAAGCTTCTATTCGGGACATCGGCGTAAGCGACACCGCATCGCGTTACACGGGTATTGCCGAAGAGCATCCGGTGATGGGTGAACTGCTGGCGCAGTATGAAGAGTTAAAGACTCAATTTGAAGTGAGATCATAATTTCCATCCATTTATAAATACTAAACCCCTGACCTTGTTAATCACCGCGGTTCAGGGGTTTTCAATCATTGTTGTCATTATTATTCAAATATCTCGGTAAACT
Organism: Paenibacillus sp. JCM 10914; assembly: GCF_001315105.1. Lineage (GTDB taxonomy): Bacteria > Bacillota > Bacilli > Paenibacillales > Paenibacillaceae > Paenibacillus_AQ. The sequence continues at coordinate 160,376 of NZ_BAZR01000006.1, forward strand.
TCAGGATTTGCTGGGCTTCCTCCAAGGTGGTTGCAGGAGCGGCGAGGTATGTCGCTCGGTCTGTACCGTCTCCGAATTCTCGGTTCACGTGGATTTTCACTTGTTCAAAGCGGTTGTCGATAAAGAGCTCTCCGAGATATTTAAATTGAAAATTTGAAAAATCTCCGCGTGAATTATGCTCCCATATCGGGTAACTCAGAAAGCTGGTCAGAATGGAATCACGAACATCGGGGGACGCTTTATAAATGCGATCATAGGCATAGAGTGGATATTCCATAATCTCACTTTCTAACATCGTAAAATCGTGTTCATGAACACGGACAACGCCCTTGAACGTCGGATGATGGAATAAATAGCGGTAATACGTGCCCTCAATCTCAAGCGTGGTATGGATTACGGCCGCAGGATCATCGGCCGTGTATTGCACAGCGGGATAAGTCAGATGAATCTCCCTGGGTACTCGGGGCAAGCCGAAGTCACGAATGGTGACATAACTGATAAAGGCGATGATCGCCAGCACAAGCATGGTCTTGAATACAACTCGCATAGGCAAGGTCCCTCCGATATGTCATGCATAGGTGAATAAATTCCAGTTAGCTCTCACACCATAATAGTGGAAAATAATACATATGGAAATACAGGAACCGGGATATTTTCCGGGAAACTTTCGCTAATTCCTCCATAAAAGAGTACACTATACATATGAAACAGAAGTGGATGTGATGATGAGATGGCAGAAGAATCAATCTTGACGCAGGAAGGCTTTAACAAACTCCAGGAGGAACTGGATGATCTGAAGTATGTGAAGCGCAAGGAGCTCGCGGCGCGGATCAAGCTTGCGATCAGTTATGGTGACCTGAAGGAGAACAGCGAGTATCATTCAGCCAAGGATGATCAGGCGTTCATGGAGACGCGGATTATCATTCTGGAGAAGATGCTGAGTAAGGCCCGGATTGTCGATGCTGCTCATATGGATTCCAACACTGTGCAAGTGGGCTCGAGAGTCGTCTTGAATGATATTGAGTTTGACGAGAAGCTGGAGTATCAGCTGGTCGGTCCGGCGGAGGCAGATGTACTGGACAATAAAGTGTCCTACGAGAGTCCGCTAGGCAAGGCATTGATGGGCAAAGCCGTTGGTGACCGGGTGAACGTGGAGGCTCCGATGGGTGTCATTAAGTACGCCTTATTGGAGATCAAGGGACTGTAATCATGTAGAAAAAGGCGTAATCCCGCTAAGCTGGGATTACGCCTTTTTAAATATAGGATTCAGGCTCACGCAGAAACTGCAGCTGCTCTGCGTTCATAAATATAACATGCCATCCCGAGCAGGAAGGCCAGACTTACAAGCACGGCCCCCACCCAAGGCAGGGAGGACAGGCTGAGATGCGTAATAACAAGGCCGCCAATGAAAGCCCCCGCGGCATTCCCCAGATTGCCCGCAGAGTGGCTTGCGGTTGATGCCAGCGCAGGTGCCGACTGTGCGAGGTTCATAACTCGCACCTGCATACCAGGCATTACGGCGAATGAAGCTGCTCCCCATAGGATGATCGTCAATACGGCGGTTACCGGATGATACATGGTCAAAGTAAACACCGTGAGTATAATGGCCGTAGCTAGATAAATACCCAGTATGGAAGGCAGCAGCTTCCAATCGGCCAGCTTGCCGCCAATCATATTCCCGGCGGTGACACCGATACCGAACAGAACGAGAATCCAGGTGACGCTCTGCTCGGCGTAGCGGTAATTTCAATTAGCAGCGGCGCAATATAAGTGAATACGGCGAAGAGTCCAGCGTTGCCGAGTGCTCCGATGAGCAGAAACAGCAGTAGTCTCGGCTTGATGAGCGCCGTGATCTGCTGAACCATGCTGGAGTGCTTGTCCGGATACTGCTTCGGGATAAAGACGATAATGCCAACGAGCGCGATGATGCCCATAATCGCAATGGCGGCGAAGGATGCGCGCCATCCCATACTGTGGCCGATGAAGGTACCGAGCGGCACGCCGATGATGTTGGCAATGGTAAGACCGGCCATCATAATGGATACCGCCGCGGCACGCTTGTCCGGACGTACGAGGCGCGAGGCAATCACGGCTCCAACACCGAAGAACGTACCGTGTGTTAAGGCTGTCAGCATGCGTGCTCCCATGAGAACGGCGTAGTTCGGGGCGAAGACGGCGATGCCGTTGCCGAGAATGAACAGTCCCATCAATAGCAGCAGGAGTTTCTTCTGCGGGATTTTGTGCGTAAGCACCGTTAAGATAGGTGCACCTACTGCAACGCCCAGGGCATACATGGTGATAAGCTGCCCGGCTGAGGCGATGCTGACGTTGAGATCATCCGCTACGTTCGGGAGGATCCCCATAATGACGAACTCCGTCATACCGATGGCAAATGCACCAACCGTGAGCGAGAGTAGGGAGACAGGAAAGGCCTCCTTGGAGGCCGGATGATGTAATTGTGATGAAGCCATGGTGTGAGACAACCTTTCTGCTGTATAGATTATTGCGAAGATATCTGCAATCCCAACCTGATTGATCGGTATAAGAGACCTGCTCCATATTATTTAACGATTCTGCTGGATAAGCAAGCTTTTTATTTCAGGTGTACGATGGGGCCGGTTAATAGCACGTAAAGGACGTAATTCTGCCCAGATCATATCCCGCGTATATCCAGCTGCTACCCGTCCATCTGAAGCCTGCAACGGAGGTGCGGCCGACGAAGATCGGAAAGAACCAGAAACCCGGCCCATACTGCGGCCAAATATAGGTGTTCCGATACATGCAGCCCCTCATAGCGCCGGGATCAACGGCGAACGTCGAGGTGAGCGGCTGCACGGGCGTAATCTGAGGGGGTGGGGCCGTAGGGGGTTGCTGAGGGCCGAAAGGGCCTTGAGGCGGCATAAATGCCATACATGGTCACTCCTTAATATGAATATGTGTTTAAATATAGAGCAGCGTGATAACTAGCAGTTCGAACAGCACTAATGGCAAGATCACTTGATTGTAGTAGCTGGGACCGAATGCACGTGGATGTCCTTCGGCCGGCATACTTAGATACACGATTCCTCGATTGCATCCAACGACGACACCTTCGAATACGTCGCCATCCAGCGTCTCAACCCGGACAAGCTTATGCAGATGCTGTTTGCAGAGATGGTGCAGATGATCCCGGATAGCTTGGATGCCTTGGCTTGTGCTCGTTTCGGCTTGATATATAGTTTGCTCTTGATGTTGCGGGTATGGAACAGTCATGATTAGAAAACCTCCATCGCATAAATAGAAACAGTTAAATCATCTTATGCAAATGCCTATATAGAGGTGTGTTATTAACAAACCAACTTAATATAGAGATTGGTGGAAAGATAAATAAAAATAACAATTAAAATATTCATTTACGGGAATATTCCTAATATGGTATATTCATTTCAAAGAACACTATGCTTATGGGAATGAGGTGAACGGATATGGCAGAAGCAGCAAGATGGCGCACCCCCACACCACAAGGCAGACAGCTCACTGAACGATCCGGTTCATGATGGGAATGGTCACATTCAGTGCACTGGCAGAGCCTAATCGTCTCCATATGGTTGAAATGCTGCTCCATGGACCGATGACGGTAGGGGATATTGCGAATCAACTGGAGATTCGGCAGCCTCAAGCCTCCAAACATTTAAAGGTGTTACTGGATGCGGGGCTGGTCGAAGTGAAGGCAGAAGCCAACCGCAGGAACTACCAACTGCGAATGGAGCCTTTTCAAGAAATGGACAGTTGGCTCTCAAGCTATCGCCGGATATGGAGTGAACGGTACGACAATCTCGACGCTTACTTGGAGAAATTGCAAGCTAATCCGAATCAGGATTCAATCAATCGTAAGAAGGAGGAATAAGAATGGCAAGTTCAATGGTATGCAAGGCTGAAGGTCGTGAGGTTATACTGGAGCGTGTATTTAGCGCACCAAAGGAGCTCGTATTTAAGGTGTTCTCGGATGGAGAGCATCTGAAGCAGTGGTGGGGCCCGCGTGGTTGGGAAGTCACCGTATCCAATATGGATTTTCGGCCAGGCGGAGCATGGCATTATTGCATGAAGTGCATGGATCCGAATCAAGGTGATTTCTACGGAATGGAGTCTTGGGGTAAGTCGGTATATCAGGAGATTGACGAGCCGGATCGAATCGTGTACGTCGATTATTTCTCGGATGCGGAAGGAACGACTTCGGAGGGTATGCCGGCTTCAACAACCACGATGACATTTGAGGATCAAGGTGGGCAGACGCTGCTGATTAGCAGATCGGTATATGAATCCGAAGAGGCGGTCAGACAGGTGCTCGATATGGGGATGGAACAAGGCATCACTGAGACGTGGGATCGTCTCGAAGAATATGTGTCTTCTTGGGCTTAATCGAACGACATATGGACGAGTTCAGGGCTGGATTCCTCGCGGAATTCAGCCCTTGCTGCGTCAGCTTGATAATATGCCTCATAACGTTCAATATAAAGATAAATCAATCCAGCGAGTAAAGGCAGCATAACATAGACAATTTAGGAGGGTTTATCGATGGAGATAGGCGTTAGCTCGTTTGTAGAGACATGGCCGGATGTAGACACAGGAGAGGTTATGAGCCATGCACAGCGAATTCGAGAGGTCGTGGAAGAGATCGTGTTGGCCGATCAAGTGGGCCTGGATGTGTATGGTGTAGGTGAGCATCATCGTAAAGATTATGCGGCGTCATCCCCGGCGGTTGTGCTGGCAGCGGCGGCATCTCAGACGAAGTGGATTCGGTTAACGAGTGCGGTGACGGTGCTCTCCTCGGCCGACCCGGTACGCGTCTTTCAAGAGTTTGCTACGCTGGATGCCATCTCTAACGGTCGTGCAGAGATCATGGCGGGTCGGGGGTCCTTTATCGAATCATTCCCGTTGTTCGGTTACGATCTAAGCCATTATGATGAACTATTCGAAGAGAAGCTGGAACTGCTGCTCAGGATCCGCGAATCGGAGAAGGTAACTTGGAGCGGCAACCATCGCCCAGCCATTCAGGACCTCGGGGTGTATCCTCGACCGGTCCAACAGCCGCTGCCGGTATGGATAGGCAGCGGTGGCAATTCGGAATCGGTTGTTCGCGCCGGCCTGCTCGGTCTGCCGTTAGTGTTGGCGATTATCGGCGGCAGTCCGATGCAATTCGCTCCCCTTGTTAAGCTGTACAAAGAAGCGGCAGCCCACGCAGGCCACGATGCGTCGAAGCTTGCGGTCGGCTCGCATTCGCATGGATTTATCGCGGAAGAGACGCAGAAGGCAGCTGACCAATTCTTCCCTTCAACTCAAGCCAGCATGAATGTGCTCGGTCGGGAGCGGGGCTGGGGATATTATGACCGTGCAAGGTTCGATGCGGCACGAAGCTTCGAGGGTGCCCTCTATGTTGGTGATCCGGAGACGGTGGCCCGGAAGATTATTCACCTGCGTAAGCATGTGGGCATCACGCGATTCATGCTGCATGTTCCGGTAGGGACCATGCCGCATGATGAAGTTATGAAGGCGATTGAACTGCTAGGAACCGAGGTTGCGCCACGGGTCCGTGCAGAGATCGACCGCTGGGAAGCGGCTGGCGAGCCGGTAGAGTGACGAATTGAAACTTTCTGCAGACCACACTCGTCTATGACATAACTTGGGAAAAGGTGGGAGTGTCTTGAGGGTTGTTCGATATTTGGCGATGTGGTTTGTCTTCCTAATTTTGTTTACAGGGGCTTTTATCAGCCTGGAGCTTATGGAAGGATACAAGATTCGTACAACCGAGTATTACGGTTTGTTGAATTTGGGGTTTACTTTGGTTGCCGTCGTCTTCTTGGCAGCAGCGATCATATATATGATCATCATGTTCCCATTAGCCTGGCTGCTCGGCTTTGTCCCTTGGAACAGACGATGGTTTATTGTGTATATCCTCTTATATGCGGCGCTATGGGCGGCGGCAGGCATCTGGTTGTTCCATGAGCTTTACCAGCCTGACTTCGTTCTTCACTATAACCTGCACGTGAGTTCCGCAGTCTGGATGTTCGGTGTGATGGGATTGCTGTATGGATGGATCGAATGGATTATGCTGGAACGAGTAGTTCGGCGTACATGAGGAACTACCCGGCTGCGAACGATCAACGCTCATGATGAGGACAGTGAGAAGATACAGGGGGAAGAGGGCATGAAATTCGTATTTGATCTGGATGGAACGATCTGCTTCAAAGGCCAGCCCGTTTCGGACGAGTTGTTGAAGGCATTGGAGTCACTTGTGGAGCTAGGGCACGAGGTTGTTTTTGCGTCTGCCCGGCCGATTCGTGACTTGCTTCCGGTTCTTCATAAGCGGTGGCATGACTATCCAATGATCGGGGGCAACGGCTCGATGGTCGCAACTGAGGGGCGTATCATGTCCACGGTGGGGTTTGATCATGAGATTCTGTTGGTTCTCCTGGATCTGCTAGAGACATACAACGTGGGGTATCTGATAGATGGGGAATGGGACTATGCCTATACGGGTCCGGTTGATCATCCGATTCTGCTGAATTTAGACCCGCATAAGTTAGCCGCGCGCGTGGCACTCCATGAGCTGAAGTCGGTTGTCAAAATATTGATGCTGACTTCGGACGATATGGCAGGATTAGAGGAGAAGCTGAGGTTGCTGGATGTCGTCGTCCATATACATCAAGGGGAAGGGGCTCTGGATATCAGTCCCACAGGGATCCATAAATGGAGTGGATTACAGCAACTGGGGATTGCGGCAGGGGAGTATGTTGCCTTCGGCAACGATGCCAACGATATTTCGATGTTTCAGCATGCACGACACAAGGTCATGATTGGTGATCACCCGCAATTGGCGTCATTTGCTTCAGAGCAATTGCAGTTGGATCAAAATATTGAGCATGCAATCGCAGAGAGATTAAAATCATTGGGGCGTTTATATGCGGTGACGAGCGTTTAGACTTGCAGAGCGCGGAACTACAGGATTTGGGTGGGGACTAACCCCGCCCTTTTTTTGTTTTCTCAGGAGAATGAAACATCCCTTGAGTCGAAGGATACGGAGTGGTTACAACATATTCAAATGGCGTTCAAATGAGAATCTGTAGTACATGTCAATTTAACTTACAATTGGCTGACAATGACGGCTTTCAGTATCGTAACGAATAAGCTGTGCAAAGGATGGATGATATTTCTACTGGCTTGAGTTATACCAACTGCCAGAATTTTAGAACGTGCAAAATACGATAATCTATATATAATTAATCCGACAGAGTTACTTTAAATAACATAAACTGATAAAATCTATTGACGGAGAAGAGTCAGTCTGATATTTTCTAAATAATATTAATTCATTATTATATATTGATAATTTGGAGGTTGGGAACATGGCAGAGATTACGGCTGCACGAGGCACCGAGCTGCGCTGTAAAGGCTGGAGACAAGAGGCCTTACTGCGCATGCTGGAGAATGTGCTGGAGAATGGCGAGAACCAGAAGGAACTAACGGTCTACGCAGCATTGGCAAAGGCAGCACGTAACTGGGGTTCTTATCATGCCATTGTAGACACACTCAAGAATTTGGAAGAGGACGAGACCCTGGTCATTCAGTCCGGCAAACCGATCGGGATTATGCGCACGCATAAATACGCCCCGATTGTGATCATGGCTAATTGCAATATGGTTGGTAAATGGGCGACCAGTGATCAGTTTTATAAGTTTCAAGAGCAAGGGTTGATTGTATGGGGCGGACTGACGGCTGCTGCCTGGCAGTACATTGGTTCTCAGGGTGTTATTCAGGGGACCTACGAGATTTTTCAATCTATAGCGAGGATGCATTTTGATGGGCAACTGGCGGGACGTTTTATACTGACCGCGGGTTTGGGCGGAATGGGAGGCGCGCAACCACTGGCAGGAACGATGGCTGGTGCAGCGATTCTCTGTGTGGAAGTATCCGAGGCTCGGGTGGATAAACGGATCGAAGTGGGATATTTGCAGCGCAAGACAGCCGATCTGGATGAAGCGCTGGCCTGGATCGAGGATGCGGTAAGTCGGAAGGAGAGTCTGTCCGTAGGTCTGATCGGCAATGCCGCCGAGATTTATCCGGAACTGCTTCGCAGAGAAATTCAGCCGGACATCGTGACGGACCAGACGTCGGCACATGATCTGTTATACGGCTACATTCCAGCCGGCTACACGCTGGAACAGGCAGCGGAGCAGCGCCAATTGAACCCGACTCAACTGCAGCAGGATGCAGGCGAGTCGATCGCACGTGAAGTGACGGCGATGCTTGCTTTTCAGGAGCGCGGAGCATTGTGTTCGATAACGGCAATAACATTCGGACTCAGGCGGTTCAGTACGGTGTGGACCATGCGTTTGACATCGTGGTATTCACAGAGGGTTTCTTACGGCCTTTGTTCGCGCGCGCGATCGGTCCTTTCCGGTGGGTGGCGCTTAGTGGCAATGTAGAGGATATCCGCAAGATAGATGAATACATTCTTGAATTCTTCCACGATAACGACATTGCGGTCAATTGGATTCAGCTGGCGAATCAGTACGTTCCGGTAGAAGGGCTTCCGGCGCGTATCGGCTGGTTTGGACATGGTGATCGCACGAAGCTGGCGCTGGCAGTGAACGAGATGGTTCGCAGCGGGGAATTAAGCGGCCCGGTGGCATTCTCCAGGGATCATCTGGATGCAGGTGCCATGGCTCATCCGAATATTATGACGGAGAACATGAAGGACGGAAGCGACGCTATTGCGGATTGGCCACTGCTCAATGCCATGCTCAATTGTTCATCCATGGCCGACCTCGTCGCTATTCACTCCGGTGGCGGCGGCTACAGCGGCTATATGACAAGTGCGGGCGTTACGGTAGTCGCTGACGGAACGGAGGATGCAGCGCTGCGGTTGAAGACAACGCTCGATAACGATACTGGCCTTGGCGTATTGCGTTATGCTGACGCCGGGTATGAGGAGTCGCTGGACGAAGTCCAGCAGAAGGGCATCCGCCGAATCGATACGGAAGAACGTGTGCACTGAGTGAGGACCTGACAATCAGGCAAGGCAAGGAATGAAACAACAAATCGTGATCGTGAAAGGGAGACTGAGGATGCGTGAATTAACGATAGCAGACGTCAAGGCAGCGGTGCGTGGAGGCGCGGTCTTTGCATCAGGAGGCGGTGGATGGGTAGATCATGGATTGGAGATCGGTGGAGCAGCCGTTGGAATCGGTCGACCGAAGCTGGTCTCGGTGGACGAGTTACCGGATGACGCCATCATTATTACGACAACAGCGATTGGTGCGCCTGCGGGCACTGAGTGGGAGATGTGGGGCGTGGATTACATCAAGGCAGTGCAACTGCTCATGGATCATTACGACGGCAAGGTTGTCGGAGTAATGACACCACAAAACGGCATGTCCAGCACGATTAACGCTGGCTGCCGGCAGCTGCGCTCGGTTTGGTCGTCGTGGATGCAACAGGCGACATTCGTGCCCATCCGACGGGCAAAATGGGCTCTATGGGGCTGGCATCCAGAACCGATTATGAGACGATTCAGGTGGTTGTTGGCGGGCGCAGGGACACGGGCTCTTATCTGGAACTCGTGGTTAAAGGCACACCGGCCAAGACCTCCAATATTTTGCGTACAGCCTCTGATATGTCGGGTGGCTTCATCGCTTCGGCAAGGCATCCGCTGCCAGCATCCTTCATTAAAGAGCATGCTGCCATTGGTGGAATCTCGATTGCCTTGAATCTAGGGTATGCGATGTTGGAAGCAGAATCGCAAGGACCGGAAGCGATTATGGAGGCGGTACGCCGTGAAACCCAGGGCCGATATATCGGCAGAGGCCAGGTGTTGAAGAAGGATGTGCATTACTCCGGTGCGTTTGATATCGGGACGATCACGATGGAGGACGGCAGCGGCAACGAACTAACGCTTCATGTAATGAATGAATATATGGCCGTGGATCAAGCGGGACAGCGACTGACCACGTATCCTGATGTTATCACCACATTCGAGGTAGCGACAGGCTTGCCTGTGAGTGTCGGTGGCGTGAAGGAAGGCATGGAGATTGCGCTCTTCGCGATTGATAAGCAGCACGTGCCGCTTAGCTCCAGTGTGAAAGATCCTTCGGTGTACCCGGAGGTGGAACAGGTGCTTGGCATTTCGCTTGCGGAATATGGATTGAAAGGGATCTAAGAGGCCGGCGACAGTGGATTATAAAAAAAGAGGGTGCTCGGTATGTTGTATGAAACGGAATCCATTCCCTCCGGATTCAGTGTGGACCCGCTGCGTCCGATTGTAAGGCTGGATGGGCATTCCCTATCCATTGAGGAACTGGAGAAAGTGGCAAAGCACGGGCACGGTGTGGAGCTGGCCGATGAAGCGGTACGCCGTGTGGAGGAAGGGTATCAATTGCTGGGGGAGCTTGTATCGTCTGGGGTTCCGATCTATGGCGTGAACCGGGGCGTGGGGCTCAATAAGGATCGTGAGATTACGCGAGAGGAGAGCGAAGCTTTCAATCGAAGATTGCTCCGTTCCCATGCTTCTGCGGTAGGCCCATACGCTAGTGAAGAGCAGGTGCGAGCTATTATGACGGCCAGGCTTAACTCGCTCTTGACAGGGGCCTCTGGCATTCAACCGGCAGCCCTGTTTATGTACAGAAATCTGCTGAATGCCGGCATTCATCCGATGGTGCCTTTGCGGGGCTCCGTAGGCGCGGCGGATATTTCCGTGTTGTCGCATATCGGACTTACTATGCTGGGTGAGGGAGAAGTGATGTTCGGAGGAGAGTTGATGCCTGCGCTGCAGGCGCTTCGAGCCGCCGATTTATCCCCCATCAAGCTGATTCAGAAGGATGGCCTGGCCATCGTCAGCTCAAATGCGCTGTCCGCGGGGATGGGTGCCCTGGTACTGGGCGAAGTGCAGCGTCTGCTGCGCACGGCTGATTCGATCTTCGCTTTATCGCTTGAAGGCATTGACGGGACAACAAGTCCATTGGATGCCGCTACCTATCGGGTTCGCCCGTTGGAAGGAGCCGCTGCAAGTGCCGCTTATGTGCTGAGTTGTCTTCAGGGCGGTGCGATTATGCAGCAGTCACCTGAGCAGAAGACCGGCCGGATCCAGGACCCACTCAGCTTTCGCAGCGCATGCCATGTGCACGGCGCAGCGAGGGATGCCCTGAGTTATACAGAGCGACAACTGCTGCTCCATCTGAACGCGTCCGATGATAATCCGACATTAGACCTCGAGGGACGGCGTATGGTACCGAGTTCGAACTTTGATGTTACGTCGTGGGTGCTGGCATTTGAGATGCTGGCGATCTCGCTCAGCCACGTGTCCAAATCCTCCTGCTACCGTTCAATTAAGCTCGGCACGCCGGATACCACGGGCCTCACCCGGTTCCTGGCCCCGAATCCGGAGACGATTGCCTTCAGCACCATGCAGAAAACCTACACATCGCTCGATACGGAAATTCGGTTGCTGGCCAATCCCGTGTCGATGGATTACTTCTCGCTTGCAGGGAATATCGAGGATCATGCGACGAACGCGCCGCTGGTGGTCAGGAAGGTTGAAGACATCGTTGAGCGCTTGACGTATATCATCGGCATGGAAGCTCTTCATGCGGCGCAGGCGATTGATCTTCGCGGGAACGCTCATTCTTTGGGCAAAGGAACGGCGAGGATCTACCGGACTATTCGCGATGTAGTCCCGAAACTGACCGAGGATCGGGTGCTGACCCCGGATATTCAGGTGATAGCTGAACGCATTCGAAGTGGCGTCATGATCGTGGAGTCGGAACTTGAGTCTGGTGATGAAGGCTAGTAGAAGAATGGCATAAACGGGTGCGTTCCAGTCCGTGCTCGTCAGAGGGTACATTAAATGAACAGTCGGTTGGATCTGGTTATATACGGCCATGTGGTACTGCCAGAAGGTATACGTTATAACGCATATCTTGGCATACAAGGCGGCGTCATCGTAAGCATCGGTGATTTGGACCCGGACAAGATCCGGGAGGCTTCCCGTTTTGTGGATGCTGGTGGTCAATACGTTCTGCCGGGTGCGGTGGATGCACATGTACATTGTTACAGCTCGCTGGACGAAGGATTCACTCATGCCACTCGTGCCGCTGCGGCGGGCGGGGTGACCACCGTCATTGAGATGCCCTATGATGCGACGGGCATGATCTGCACGCGGGAGGCGTTCGAAGAGAAGCGGGCTCGGTTGGAGCAAGAATCGGTGGTGGATGTGGCCATGCTGGCCACGATCCAGAAACAGGATGGGTACGATGATATCCGGCAGCTCGCCGAAGCTGGCGCCTGCGGCTTCAAAGTATCGATGTTCAACACGGATTCCTTCCGTTTTCCCCGGATCGATGACGGTCAGCTGCTGGATGCCTTTGCCGTGATCGCGGACACCGGCTGTCCGGTCGGGGTTCATGCCGAGAATGATGAGATTGTCCGGCGATATATGGCGAAGCATCTACCGAGCGGGACCGATTCGCGTTCACATGGCTGGAGCAGACCGAAGGTCAGCGAGTCGACTGCGGTCGTGACGGCGATGGAGCTTGCGCTGGAGACGGGTGCGAAGCTGCACTTGTACCACTGCACGTATCCACGGATATTCCATCTGGTGCAGTTGTATCGGGAGATGGGAGCCAGAGTTACAGCAGAGACCTGTACGCACTATATGACGTTATCCGAGGAGGATATGCCGCGGCTGCATGCCAAGGCCAAAATCAATCCACCGCTGCGAACGCCGAGCGACGTCGAAGGTTTATGGGAGCTTGCGGCAGCAGGGAGAATCGACATGATTACGTCGGATCATGCGCCGTGGCTGCTCGAACGCAAGCGCCATGAGGATATTTTTCAGAATGCCTCCGGTGCACCCGGTGTTGAGCAGCTCCTCTCGATCATGTACAGCGAAGGCGTGGCCAAGGGACGTATCTCGATGATCGAGCTGGTCTCGCTTGTAAGCGAACGCCCGGCCAAGGTGTTTGGACTGGGTCATCGTAAGGGACGTATCGCCGAAGGTTACGATGCCGATCTGGTGATTCTTGATCCCAATGTTTCCTGGGTACTGGATGGAGATAAGTTGCATTCCAGTGCAGGCTGGAGCCCGTATCATGGACTCAAGCTGCAAGGGAAAGTTACTTCTACGATCGTTCGGGGTGTTACGGTCTATGATAACGACACGGTTACAGGACAGCCAGGGCATGGTCAATTTGTGCGTGCAAAGCATAAGGCGAACGAATCGGAAGGAGGAATGGGATTTGGCAGGGCAAAGCGATAATGTGAAACCCAATCTACAGCGTCTGACTTCCGATATCGAAGTGTTGTCATCATTCAGCGATCCCTCGAAGCCGGGCTGGACGCGGAGACCGTTCACAGCATGGTATGAATCCGGTCGGCAATGGCTGACAGAGCGGATGCATGAAGCGGGTCTTGAAGTGAGCGTGGATGCAGCCGCTAACCTGATCGGTCGTCTGCCCGGCTTGAACCCGGCGCTGCCGTCGATCTTGATCGGATCTCATACGGATACAGTCCAAGGCGGTGGGAGATTTGACGGCATCATCGGCGTTGTCGGAGGATTGGAAATCGCGAGGCGATTGAAGGAATCAGGAGTCAGACTGCAGCATACGTTAGAAATTGTTGATTTTACGGCCGAAGAGCCCAGCGAATTCGGCATATCGACGATTGGCAGCCGAGGCATGGTTGGTACGTTGACAGAAGAGATGATGCATAAGCAAGACCCGAATGGCTTATGTTTACGCGATGCGATTGATAGAATAGGTGGGAGAAGTTCGGATTTAATGACGGAGGTGAGAAAACCGGGGGAAGTGGCCCTTTACCTGGAGCTGCACATTGAGCAAGGCCCTGTGCTGGTGGAGACCGGCCGCACGCTAGGCGCAGTGACCGGCATTGTCGGTATACACCGCTACCGGATAAGAGTGACGGGCCAACCGAATCATGCTGGAACCACACCCATGTCTATGCGCCAGGATGCGCTGACAGGCTTCGGCGAGATCTGTCTCGCCTTAGAGCGGATTTGCCGCTCTTATGGGGACCGCCTTGTCGGTACGATAGGCAGAGTATTCAACGAGCCCAATGCTTCAAATGTCATCCCTTCGGATGTCACCTTTGAGATGGAAATTCGATCCCTCGATCCGCTATTGTCCGAACAGGTGCACACCTCTTTTGTCACCGAGGCTTATGAGATTGCTGCACGACGTCAGTTGGCTCTGAAGGAGGAGCTGCTGTCGAGGTCGGAGCCGGTGCACGTTAATGCCAATGTATTGGAGCTCATCGAGCATAACTGCGCCCTTGTAGCTCCTGTGATGAAGCTGCCTAGCGGTGCAGGTCATGATGCCAACCAATTGGCGCGCATCGCACCGATCGGGATGATATTCGTGCCAAGTCGGGGCGGCAGAAGCCATTGCCCTGAAGAATGGACAGATTATGAACAGGTTGCCGCAGGTGTCGAAGCCCTTGCGCTGTCGCTGCTTCAATATGATCAAATATATGGGGACGTGAAAATTCATGTTTCTGAATGAAGGTCATTGGGTTAATGGTGAACGTCTATGGAGCACGATTGTGGCATTGGGTGATATCGGTGGAGATGGTGCGGGAGCGGTTACCCGTCTTTCTCTAAGTTCGGAAGAGCTCCGTGGCCGAGAATATATCGTTGCTTGATGAAAGCGGCAGGCCTGGATGTGCGGCAAGACGAGGCAGGAAATCTTATCGGACGTCTGCCCGGAGCGAATCCGCATCTCCCGGCCGTTGTCACAGGCTCCCATATCGATACAGTGCGGGAGGGTGGACGATTCGATGGTGCGCTCGGCGTGCTGGCGGGCATTGAAGTGCTGCGGACCATCAGGGAGCAGGGATTCACTCACACTCGTCCGCTGGAAGTCATTTGTTTTACGGATGAAGAGGGGGTGCGCTTCGGTACGGGATATTTAGGAAGCCGAGCGATGGCAGGCTTATGGAATGATGAATGGCTGTCTCTTGCGGATATAGATGGCATTACATTGCAGCAAGCCATGTCCGAGGCCGGCATAACACCAGCCCATGCGTCGGCTGCCAGGAGGAAGCACGGGGATGTTCACGCCTACGTCGAACTGCATATCGAGCAGGGACGTGTACTGGAGCATCACGAACTTGAAGTCGGAATTGTCACATCCATATATGGGCACCGTTGGTTGAAAATCACCATGTATGGGCAGGCTGACCATGGGGGTACGACGCCTATGGGACTCCGGCGAGATGCAATGGTTGCAGCGTCGGAGGCTATTCTTGGCATAGAACAGACCGCGATTGATTATGGTGGTGTAGCCACGGTGGGTACCCTTCAGGTTAAACCAGGCTCCATTAACGTCATTCCTGGGGAAGTGATCTTTACGGTGGATGTTCGTCATGGAGATGGTGAGGGGTTGGACCAGCTTGCGTCCGCCATTGAGGAGGCGGTGCGGCAGTGTGCGATACAGCGCGATGTCGCCGTTAACATCACCATGACGGATTCGGATGAACCGGTACAAGCATCAGAGCAAGTGACTCGTGCGATTCAGCGTGCTTGCGAGGGAGCGGGGTATTCGCCCTTCATGATGAATGGCGGTGCAGGCCATGACGCTGTGGCCATGCATGCCTTGACTGACATCGGACTCATCCTGATACGTTCAAAGGATGGAATCAGCCACCATCCGGCGGAGTGGAGCTCGCCAGAAGATTGTGTGGCGGGTGCAAATATTTTGCTTGGGACCCTACTGTTATTGGCGAATAATTAATGTTACAATTCCGATTGACATGATAGGATATATGGTTTAATAATATTGGTAACTTGTTATTATAATTTGATAATAACAACGGAAGGGGGAGCGGCGTGGAAATTCTCATCGGAGCTTATGAGTACGTTATGACCAACAGCGATCGCTTTTTGGAGGCGTTGAAGGTTCATGTAACGATCAGCTTGTATGCCCTGCTCATTGCGGCTGTTGTGTGTATACCGCTGGGCATTCTTTGCGCGAAGAAGCAGTGGCTGACCGGTCCGGTCATGGGCTTGTTCAACTCGCTGCGCGTCATTCCGAGCCTGGCCGTGCTTATCATTATTTTGCCGCTGATGGGGACGGGCTTCGGTCCGGCATTAATCGCGCTGACACTGCTGGCTTGTCCGCCCATCTTGATTAACACCTATATGGGCTTTCGTACGATTGAGCTTCCATCGTCGAGGCCGCTGCAGGAATCGGAATGGATTCAAGCACGATTCTGCGGAAGATCGAGCTTCCACTGGCATTGCCGCTTCTCTTGTCGGGCCTTAAGACCGCAACAGTTGAGGTCGTTGCCAGCGCGACGTTGGCGGCTTTTATCGGAGGAGGGGGACTTGGGACATTCATCATTAATGGTCTGGGGATGTACAACTTCTCGCTGCTGCTCGTTGGGGCGATACCGGTTGCTATGTTAGCTATTTTTTCCGAAGTCAGTTTTGCCTGGATCGAAAGATCCGTTACCAAATACGCCCGCTAAATGGGGGGAGGAGTCCAAGAATATGAACAAAAGATTTACTCTGATGTTAACTGTATTGATTGGGGCAGCGATGCTTGTCAGCGCATGCTCGGGAAGTAATAACAGCACAGGCAAGCCGGTAGTTAAGGTAGGTTCTAAGAACTTTACCGAGTCCCTGATTCTTGGGGAGATGTACGCAGTTGCATTGGAACAGCATGGTTACAAGGTAGACCGCAAGCTGAATCTGGGGGGAACCTTGGTTGCACACGAGTCGCTGAAGAGCGGCGAGATTGATTTCTATCCCGAATATACGGGGACGGGCTTGATCAATGTGCTGGAACTTCCTCCCAAATCCGATGCCCAGGTCGTATACGATGAAGTATCCCAAGGGTATAAGGATAAATTCAATCTGATCTGGCTCGAGCCGACGGATGCGAACGATTCCCAGGGTCTCGTGACGACGAAGAAGATTGCAGAGCAGTACAATCTGTACAAGATCTCCGATCTTCCCAAGCTTGCTCCTGAACTGAACCTGGCGGCCGTGCCTGAATTCGAAGAACGCGAGGATGGTCTGAAGGGCCTTAATGACTTCTATGGACAGATGGACTTCAAGAGCATCAAACTGTTCGATTATGGAATCAAATACCGTGTCATTCTGGACGGTGAAGCGGATGTAACGGTCGGCTTTACGACCGACGGTGACCTGACCAACCCCGAACTCGTGCTGCTGGAGGACGATCAGAAATTTTGGCCGCCTTACTTTGTAGCTCCGGTTATTCGCGGGGAGTTAAATGAACAGGACCCCGAAATTGCCACAATCCTGAATGAAGTATCCGCGAAGCTCGATAACGAAACCGTTCAGAAGCTGAACGCAGAGGTTGATATCGATAAGAAGGAATACGCTGATGTGGCCAAGGCGTTCCTGGAGGAGCAAGGACTGTTGAAATAAGAACGCCCGATTATCTCCCGATTGGAGATGGATGGGTCGTGCAATGCCGGCGTCAGGGCCGGTGCCTAAGGAGTGGATGAATGAATGAGTAAATCAGCAATCGTGTTTGATGGAGTGTCGAAAACGTTCCCGAAGGCCTCAAAACCGTCGGTCAACGAAACGAGTCTCGTCATTGATCAAGGGTCGTTCGTCACGATATTAGGGGCCTCTGGCTGCGGCAAGACCACGTTATTAAAAATGGTAAACCGGATCATCGAGCCCACCTCGGGCACGATCTCGATCTTTGGTAAGGATATCCGGCAGCAGCCGCTTACGGAGCTGCGCCGCAGCATCGGTTACGTGATCCAGCAGATCGGTCTGTTCCCGCATATGACCATTGAACAGAATATCGCAGCGGTGCCGCATATTCTCGGATGGGAACGCAGTCGCGTTGATGCAAGGGTGAAGGAACTGCTGGAACTGGTTCATCTGCCGGAGAGTTTCAGAGATCGCTATCCCCGTCAGTTATCGGGTGGACAGCAGCAGCGAGTGGGCATCGCCCGGGCGATGGCTGGTGATCCGGCGGTACTGCTAATGGACGAACCGTTTGGTGCGATTGATGCCATTACCCGGGCCAAGCTGCAGGATGACCTAAAGGGCATTCAGAAACAGCTCGGGAAGACGATCCTGTTCGTTACGCATGATATCGACGAGGCGCTCAAGTTGGGCGACCGGATGATCGTCATGAACGAGGGTACGATTCAGCAGTATGACAAACCGCTGGTAATCCTCGATAACCCGGCCAATGAATTTGTATCGCGGTTGGTGCAGTCAGATGATCTGTTTCAACGGCTGCAGTTGGTTCGGACAGGTGATAGTATGGAGCCATTGACTGAGGATGCACCCGAGGGCTATCCCCGCATTACCTTCGACAGCAGCTTGAAAGAGGCGCTTCAGCTTCTGCTTAAGCATAACGGTCGTTCGCCTTATGTGGTTGTAGTCGATGGGGATGGTCAGGAGGTCGGTAAGATTACGATGAATGAACTATCCCTGGTGGGAGGCCGCTGATGGGAATCGGAGAATATTTTGCCCGATATTACGGAACGCTGTTCTCGGCCTTACTCGAGCATTGCATCATGACCTTAGTCTCGCTGGCCATCGCCTCGGCGATCGCGCTTCCGGTTGGATATTGGTTGTCCCGTCATCGCAAGATCGCCATTCCCGTTCTGTCCATACTCGGCATCATTTACGCCATTCCCAGCCTAGGTATGTTCGCGCTGCTGATCCCGCTGGTAGGTCTCGGCTTTAAGTCGGCCATCATTGCCTTGGTTGTATACAGTCAGCTGATTCTGGTACGGAACGTAATCGCCGGATTTCAATCCATTGATCCATCGGTCATTGAAGCCGGAGCCGGGATGGGATACAGCAAGTGGCAGCTATTTCGGAAGATCGAAATGCCGCTTGCGACCCCCGTTATTATCGGTGGACTGCGCATCGCTTCGGTATCTATTATCGGTATCGCCACGATTGCCGCATGGATCAATGCCGGGGGACTCGGTGTGATTCTGTTCGAAGGTATGTACCAGAACTCTGTACCCAAGATGGTGTGGGGGACGCTGTTTGTTTCTGTGCTTGCGATCCTGGTGAACACGGTACTGCTAAGGTTGGAGAAAATATCGATGTTAAAGGCACGCGGCGAATCGCGCATGTGATATAATGATCACGAAATTGCAGATGACCGAGGTGCTCATTATGAATGGTACACAAACGCTAGGACGTGCGATTGATATATTATTTGTGCTTGCAGAGTCAGGCTCCACCCTTACCGTCAGCGAGATTGCGGAGAAGGTGGGGATACCGGACAGTACGGCCTATCGTTTCATCCAAACCCTCATCAAGAACGGATTTGTTGAACGAAAGGGCAGAGGGCAGATTGGTCTTGGTCTTCGTATCTTTGATTTGGCCAGAAGCTTGTCCCAACAGATTGAACGAGAACTGTTGACGGTGGCCAGACCGATAATGGAGGAGTTATCCGATGAGACAGGAGAGACCACGGTCTTGTTCATCCGTTCCGGATCGAAAGCCATCTGTATCGAGCATGTCACAAGCAAGCGGCTTATCCGCTTCTCCATCGAAAGCGGTAGGGTCTTGCCGCTGAATTCAGGTGCATCGGGCAAATCACTGCTTGCGTTTGAGAGTGAGCGGGTGGTCAAGGAAATGCTGAAACTGTTTGGAGAGAAGCAGTCCGAGGAGAGCCGTCTGCAGTTGGTGCAGGATCTGGAAGCGATTCGTGAACAAGGGTATGCTCTTACACTGGGCGAGGTAGATAGCGATGTATTTGCCATGGCGGCGCCGATATTCGACCCGCAGCAGAACATTATGGCCAGCTTGTCCGTTGCAGGACCCGTTCATCGGCTAAGTAAGGAGGATATTCCGAAACTGATCGATCAGGTGAGGGATGCGGCTTCGCGGATCTCGGTTAAGCTCGGTGGTTAGGGATTAACGTATATATTTAGTCATGATACAGCTGTCGAGTATATTGCTCGGCGGCCTCTTTGTTTTTTTCGGCAAAATCCATCGCCGGAGAGAAGGATAATCCGCTAGCTTCGAGAATATCATGAGGCATAGGCCATAGGTGTCAAGGAAGCGGAGGTGTTGATATAGGGTGTCGACATACGAGTACTATAAAGATATATTTGCGAATACCCCGAGGCCGTTTGCGATGCTGGATCTGGACATGCTGGATGACAATGCTAGGGCTATTGCACAAGCGGCTGGCAGCAAGAAAGTACGGCTCGCCAGCAAGTCGATCCGCTCGGTGGATGTGCTGCGCCGTATTTTGAATGCCGATCCGGCCTTTCAGGGGATCATGTGTTATACCGCCGCGGAAGCGGTTTTTCTGGCAGGACACGGTTTTGACGATCTGCTGCTAGGGTACCCGCAGTGGGAACCGCAGGCGATCCAGTCCCTAGTTAATCTGGTCGGCGATGGCCGGTCGGTCACCCTCATGGTGGATAGTCTTGAGCATATTATGCATATCGAACAGTTCGCCAAACAACAGGGGACCGTTGTACCGCTCTGTATCGATGTCGATATGTCGATGAGTTATCCGGGCCTGCACTTTGGGGTATGGCGATCGCCGATATCATCATGGGACGGCATGCAATCTCTTGTGGAACGAATTCTTCAATCCCCATGGCTTCGTCTGGATGGCATCATGGGGTATGAGGCGCAAGTGGCAGGCGTTGGTGACAATGCGGCAGGAAAGTGGCTGAAGAATCAAGCCGTGCAATTCCTGAAGAAGCGTTCCATCGTGGAAGCGGCTAAACGCAGGCAGGAAGTCGTGGAGCAGCTTGCATTAATGAAGGTTGCCCTTCGCTTCGTGAACGCCGGCGGGACAGGCAGCATGGAGAGTTCGAGACAGGAAGCGTGGGTCACGGAGATTACGGCTGGCTCAGGATTCTACGCACCAGGCTTATTCGATCATTACGCTTCATTCCGTTATAAACCGGCGGCCGCTTATGCCGTTGAGGTTGTGCGAATTCCGAAGCCCGGGCTTGTAACATGCATGGGCGGGGGATATACCGCGTCCGGGGCTGTGGGCCAAGACAAGCTGGCTAAACCTTATTTGCCCACAGGACTCAGGCTCCTTGCGCTGGAAGGCGTAGGTGAGGTGCAGACGCCGCTGCAATTGCCGGAGCAAACGCAGCTCAAACTGGGCGATCCGGTATTTTTCCGCCATGCCAAGGCGGGTGAGTTATGCGAGCGGTTCAATACGTTATATGCGGTCTCGCAAGGCCGCATTGTGGATGAGTATGCTACCTATCGTGGAATGGGAGAGTGTTTTCTATGACGCAGAGCATGTGGTCGAATTGGTCCGGATCGGTACAAGCGAGGCCGCAAATCGTGTTGAATCCGGCTTCGATCGATGATGTAGTGAAGCTCGTGCAGATGTGTCGACAAGAGGGCCGCCGGCTGCGCGTGGTTGGATCGGGTCATTCGTTCACGCCCATTGCGGCATCGGAGGATTGCCTGGTATCGCTGGATCATATGCAAGGGCTCGTGCATGTGGATACGCAGTCAAGGACAGCTAAGGTATGGGCGGGAACGAAGCTGAAGCTGCTCGGGGAGCTGTTGTTTCAGCACGGCCTGGCACAAGAGAATCTGGGGGATATTGATGTGCAGTCCATTGCGGGGGCGATCAGTACGGGCACGCATGGTACCGGAAGGACATTTGGCAACATCTCGACGCAGGTGGTAGGATTCACGGTCGTGACGGGTACGGGCGAGGTGATGGAATGCACGGCCGAGTCGGATCTGAAGCGGTTCAAAGCATTGCAGGTATCACTGGGTACACTCGGCATCATCGTGCAGATTACCTTGAGACTCGAGCCTGCCTATCGATTGGAGTATGTCAGCCGCCGGGTCACCTTGGATGAGTGCCTGCAACAGCAGGCTCAATGGGCTGAAGCGAATCGCCATTTTGAATTCTATTGGTTCCCTTATGCGTTGCCTTGCCAGATCAAGACGATGAACCTAACGCAGGATGAACCGAAAGATCACCCGGTCAAGGATTACATAAATGAAGTGTTGGTGGAGAATACGCTGTTCGGATGGGTCTCGGAGTTGTGTCGTAAAGTACCGCAAACCAGTACCCTTGTCAGCCGCTTCTCCGCATCGCAAGTCCCGCTTGGCCGCAAGGTCCATCACAGCCATAAACTGTTCGCGACACAGCGTCTTGTTCGGTTTAACGAGATGGAGTATAACCTGCCGGCAGAAGCGATGAATGCTGTGATTGAGGAGATGCGGATCGAGCTATCGCGCAAGCCGTATCGGGTACATTTTCCCGTAGAATGCCGATATGCCAAAGGCGACGACATTTGGCTGAGTCCGGCCTACGGCAGAGACTCGGCTTATATCGCGATCCATATGTACAGGGGCATGCCGCATGCAGAATATTTTAACGCGATGGAGCGAATATTTCTGCGGTATGGCGGCAGACCGCATTGGGGGAAGATGCACTCGCTGGAAGCCGCGCAATTGCAAGAGATGTACCCGATGTGGGAATCGTTTCAGCAGGTCCGCCATGAGCTGGATCCGGACGGGATTTTCCTGAATGATTACGTAGGCAAGTTATTCGGGATCACGAATCCGAGGGCGGATGCGAATCGAGAGATTGTGTAAGTCCTATTGGAGGGAATTCAAATTGAACCCTTAGCTGTTGCGAACAGCTAAGGGTTCTTTAGCATGAATACGAGCAAGAAGACATCATCGTTTCCCGTACAATGATAGTCCTATTGTTTTAATTTTATAGTAAAAAAATTACAATTAAATGCAACTATTTACTATTTTGGAGCGTCTATATTAAGAGAAGGCTTGGTTGTGCCAGGTTTCAGCGGGAATGCCTTAATTGTGGGGAAATTCCTGTTGTCCTGTTGCAATATAAAAATTATAGCACTCTTTGCTTAGCCAGGGGTAAGGCGGACAACTCGTAATTACATTATCGGATTAGCTTTACGATTAGCTAAACGGAGAGTCGCGGGAGGGGCTGGATTTTAGTTGAAACGAAAGTTGAAGTCAGCATTTGTTGCCAGTGTTGTTGCCTGTTCCACGCTCTTAATGTCATCACAAGCGCTCGCAGCAGAAGTCATGTTCACGAATTCAACAAGCACGAATAGCTCGTTTAACCGCGGTGCCGCCGCCGATTATGCTGAAACATGGGCAACACAAGCCAATCCTAATTACGCTAATTATGGAAGTAACAGTGACGGAGGGGATTGCACTAACTTTGTATCCCAAGCATTGTATGAAGGAGGCGGATTGCCTTTTAACGGAACCAAAGGACAGAATCGAAATACGGTTGATTGGTACTATTATGGCCCTCATGTTCCGCCGTCTACAAATCCGAGAACTTCTTCTTGGACCGGGGCACATCAATTCCGGGAGCATTTTGCGGTGATCAACGATCAAGGTGGGAAAAAGGCATACAGGGCAACAAAATATACATCACAGGAATTAAGCAATAACTTCCAACCCATCTATAATGAATTGTATCGGGGAGATATTGTCCAACACGTTAATTCAGCGGGACATACGATCCATTCACAAATAGTAAATGGTTATGGGCCAGGCAACGATCTTAAAGTCGCACAACATTCTGTTAACAACGGCACATGGAACAAGGATATCTCGCTAAAATCCTATGTCGCTTACGGCTCGTGGATTGTATCCATCAAAATTAAAAGCTAAAGGAGCTGAGCAAAGTTGAAGAAAAGAACGTGGATCATTCTTTCTGTCTGCAGTGCTGTGGCCATTGCGGGGGGGACGTGGGCTAACATGAACGCGAATAAGATTAATGCTAACAGTCCATCCCTGCAAGAGAAGGTTTCATATGCAAATGAAAGCTATGAAGCACAGAAACAAATTGCTGATGCACCTGGAGCTACAACAGCCGATGAACAGAAGCTTAAAGAACTGGGGAGCAGGGCCGGAGAATTAGAAGCTGAACTCCATCCATCAAGCGCCATTGACGAGTTTAACGAGGTTTTTGCAGGCTATAAAGACCTATACGCGATTGAAAGTGCCTATTATGCTGACCAGCAGAATTCCGAAGATCCGGCTGTGCAACGAGTTTTGATAGAGCTGGAGAAAAAAGGAGCATTGATCGCTCAGTTCGAAAATCAGGCCCAAAGCCAAACGTTGAGTAAATCTGATGCTGGGGAATCCTTATTGGATCAGTTCATGGAAGCAACAAGTGAACTAAATAAGGAGTTGTACCCGGAACAATATGAATAGGTACTAATCATGAAGTCCTGATTACTCGGCTAAATAGAAAGTCCCAGGGGAATCCTGTTGGGAAAACGAAGAAAAGGATGAGCCATTCGTGCATCCCCGTGTAAAAGTTTTCTTCCTTACCACATGCAGTCTAATCCTGTTCCTCTTCTGCATAGGGTCCGGTGCCCACGCACAGAAACCGAAAGAGCTTGAGCTCGAACGGGCGCTGTTACAGCAGTTGCATCCTGTGATTCGCTCGTCGATGCAGGAGATTTTCCATGAACAGTACCCGTTCTTCGCTTGTGAACGAATCGAATCGTTGAACGAGCAGGTGACGATGAAGGAAGAAGGGAATCATGCCCGTGCTGTGGACGCGATGCATGGGGCGCATTACTTCACCATAACGGTCTCCGTCTGCAAGACGAGCGGTGAAACCGTGGAGCTGTACTTAAAGAACGATACGTCGACGGCTGCCTATTACCTTGAAGGATTCAGGATCAAGTAGCTGTGTGTATTGCAGGAACAAGGGGCAATCCCGGAAGTCGCATGACTTCCCATGGATTGCCCCTTGTGGCGCGTTATAAGGATTCCTTAATCACACGCTTATAGAACAGGACGGACAACAGACCGAAGATGGAATATAGTCCGGTATATAGCAGCATGACGATCACCATCGGCATCCACAGCTCCGTGCCGAAGAAGAACCAGCCGGACTGGACCGCGAAGTAGCTGTGCGACAAACCCACGATCAGCGGAATCCCGAAATTGAACAGCTGTTTGAATTGAATACCGCGCAGCAGATTACTCTGAGTGAATCCGAGCTTTCGCAGAATCGTATAGTTCGGTCGTTCTTCCTCACCTTCATCCATCTGCTTGAAATAGAGGATACAGCCCGAGGTGATGAGGAAGGTGAGTCCCAGGAAGCCGACGATGAACATGATCAGCCCCATGTTGCTCTTCTGGGTAATCAGCATTTCACGCTGGGACAGATTGCCGAATTGACCCTCAAGGTCAAGCTGTTTAAAGAGCATGTTGGCTTGGTCAAGCTTCGTGACATCAACAATATCGATACCGTGATAGACTTGGGGCAGCTCCTGGACGTCGGGATTCAGGTCAACGGATAAACGTTCGAATATTGTGTCGTCTACAATAGCCGTCGGTAAGCCGCCGCTGGAATACTGATAGGAAATATAGGCGTCTTTGTTCAGGCCGATCAGTTCCTGCTGAATACGCTCCGTCTGCCCTCTGAATTCAATCTGGCCGCTATCCTGAATCGCATGAATTGCTCGATGGCGTCGCTTGAGCCCGTGAAGAGCACTTCTTCAGGAGTGACATCAAGGCCGGGGATGCTCTTATCGCTGAGCACTGGAATCGTCATCAGATTCGGATCTCCATTCTTGCCTTCCACCTGTACGCCGATGGAACCGATGACCTGGGATACGTCGGTCTCGATTTGCAGAACTTCGCGCTCGATTTCCTTGAATTCGATATCTTCCTCGATGAGTGCCTGCTTGAAGGCAGCTAAGTCGTCTGGCTTAGCCACGGCAAAATGATTCGGCACGCTCTGCTCGGAGGATTTCTCCGCTGAATAGTAAGAAATGTAGCTGAGTGACAAGAGACCGATTGCAAGCGCAGACACGGTCGTAATAATCGTCAATAACAAGGCGTTCGATTTCATGCGAAACATGATGGAGGACAGGGACAGTACTTCGTTCAGTGACAGATAACCGCCCTTGCTCTTGCGGATCGCATTGAAAATAAAGCTGACGGAGCCTTTATAGAACAAATAAGTGCCGAAGATGACCGATCCCAGAATCAGGATCATGGCCAGAAACAATTCATTCATGGAGGTGAAATCGCCGCCGAAGAGCTTGGTCGACACGTAATACCCCAGCCCGATCAGGCCAATGCCGGCAATGCCCATCAACACCTCCAGAATCGACATTTTCTTGATCTGGTTCTCCGTTGTGGATACTGCGCGGAAGAGTGATAAGATGCTCTGTCTCTTGATGAACGCATAGTTCATGATCATGATAAGCACGTAGATGGCGGCGAATACAATCACCGTCTGCAGCAATGCCTCCACCCTAAATGATAAGGATGCCTCAGTATCGACCCCCGTCACTTTAAACAATATCATCAGGATCAATCTGGAGGCTGCAAAGCCGGCGAAGATGCCAATCACCATGGAGCCAAAATATAGAATGAGGTTCTCGGCGCTCAAGATTCGGAAGATGCGCCCCTTCGTTAATCCGATTAACTGGAACAATCCGATCTCTTTGCTCCGTCGTTTGATGAAGATGGTATTGGCGTACAGCAGGAAGATCGCCACGATTCCCACGAGCAATACCGAAGAGGCTCCAAGTGCGGCTCCGCCCTTAATGCTGCCCGCCGCTTCATCCATAGCAGGGTCATACTGCAGAGTGACAAACGAGAAGTACAAGCCCACGCTGAAGATCAACGCGAACACATAGAGATAATAGTTTTTGATATTTTTCTTCAGATTGCGGTAGATGAGGTCATTAATGTTCATACTGGACACCGCCTAGCACGCCTTGCGTCTTGATGATGTCGTTGAAGAAGGCCTGTCTGCTCTGCTCTCCCTTGTTCAATTGGGTGTAAATCTGCCCGTCCTTGATGAATACGACACGGCTGCAGTAGCTGGCGGCTACGGGGTCATGGGTCACCATAATGATCGTTGAGGAGATTTTTTGGTTCAAATCGCTAAGTTTGTTGAGCAGATCTGACGCCGATTTGGAATCGAGCGCTCCGGTTGGTTCATCCGCAAAAATAATGCTTGGATCATGAATGAACGCACGAGCCGCGGAGGTGCGCTGTTTCTGACCGCCGGAAATCTCGTTTGGATATTTGTTCGCAAGCTCATGGATGCCAAGCTCGGTGGCGATGGTTTGAAATTTGCGATGAGCTTCTTTTTTGGATACGTTCTGGATCGATAAGGGAAGCAGAATATTTTCCTTCACGGTGAGGGTATCCAGCAAGTTATATTCCTGAAAAATAAATCCGAGATGATGTTTGCGGAATTCGGCTAGCTCCTTCTCCTTCATGCCGGTGAATTCCTTGCCTTCGATCTTGATGCTGCCGAGGCTCACCTTATCGATAGAGGAGAGTACATTCAAGAGCGTGGTCTTACCTGAACCGGACGCGCCCATGATACTGACGAATTCTCCCTTCTCCACGCGAAGATCCACTCCCCGCAGAACGTCTTGTTTATTAAATTTATTGCCGTAGCTTTTATGAATTTGAGTCGCTTCAAGTATAGCCAATTTCATTCACTCCTTTGTTGTCTCTGACTTCTATGATATAGGAGCGAAGGGCTTCTTCGCCTTCGATTGAACGAACAAATTGCAAAAGCATGTGACATTGTTGTCACACGCCGGTTATTTGCAATACGTCGTTCTTGCGTGGAAACGTGAGGGTGAAGGCGGTTCCTTGACCGGAAGTCGAGGCGACAGCCACTTGAATACGAAGGGCATCCGCTACCTTTTGCGTTAAATATAGTCCCATGCCAGTGGCCGCATGGTCTTGGTGCTGTGTCGTGGACGTGAAGCCTCTGTCAAAAATCCGCGGTAAGTCCTGCGGATCGATGCCCCGACCTGAGTCCTGTACGAGCAATCGCACATGATCTCCCTCCATATAGCTCTCGATCACGATATCCGAAGTCTCGCTGTACTTCACGGCGTTCGTTAGCAATTGGCGGAGGATAAAACCGAGCCACTTCCCGTCCGTCAGCACTTCCGTCGCTTGAAGAGAGACGTCGAAGCCGATGCCTTTTTGCAGACACCATGACCGTAGTGCCCGTATCTCGGCATACAGAATCGGTTCCAGCGCCAAGCGCTCCATATACAGATCGTTCTGAATGAACGGGATGCGCTTGTGATGGAGCTGCTGGTCCAGCAGATGATGGATCCGGAGCCACTCGTACATGAGCTGTGATTGGAGCGTGTCATCTTCCAGACGTTCGATCATCAGCCGCATCGTGGTCAGCGGAGTCTTCACTTCGTGAATCCAGGACAACAGCTCGTCCTTCTCCTGTTCCAGCTCCGTCCGATGTGCGGAGGTTTCCCGCTTGTAGCGCTCGGTTTGCAGCGTGAGGATGTCCATGGCGATGGCCTCGAATGGTCGTTCCGGTTCGCTGATCGATGCTAAATCGTAAGTATCGTCCCACACTTGAAGGCTTTTGTAGAACTTGGTCTCCCGGTTGTACTGGACGAAGAGAAAGACCCCAAAGATGAGAATGGATAGAAAGACGATATAGAGCATCGGCAGGAACGGGATTTGGGCATCGATGGCTGCCACGAACAGGAGAAGAAACTGCAGGCACAGGAAGAACAGAATCCAGCTCAAACGTTCCCGGAGATAGACCATGATCATATATGCACCTCTTCGGTAGCCATATAGCCTTGTCCCACCTTGGTTTCGATATAAGGGTCAAGGCCGATCGTCTCCAGTTTCTTGCGCAGCCGGTTCACATTGACGGTCAGCGTATTGTCACTAACGAAGTGTTCGTTGTCCCATAAGTTCTTAATTAACTCATCCCGGCTTACGATTTCATTCTTGCGCTCAATCAGCAACTTGAGAATCAGCATTTCATTCTTGGTGAGCAAGGCAGCCCCATCTGGGGTGCTAATCGTATTCTTAACATATTCAACCGTTGCCCCTCGCCATACCCTCAGCTCGGTCCGCTCGGCATTGTAGTTATACACGCGGCGAAGCGTAGCTTGGAGCTTGGCTACAAGCACTTCGAAATGAAACGGCTTCTGTATAAAATCATCTGCACCAAGCTGCATGGACATCACCATGTCGGTCGGGTGGTCTCTCGAGGACAGGAAGATGATCGGTACATTGGAATGGGAACGGATCATGCGGCACCAGTGAAAGCCGTCGAACTTGGGCAGTTGGATATCAATAATGACGAGGTCTGGATGCAGAGCTGTAAATTCTTGCAGGACCTGGCTGAAATCCTGTACCCCATGCACGGTATACGACCACTGCGACAGTCGTTCCTTCACTTCCTGAAATAAGGTCACATCGTCTTCAATTAGCATAATGTTAAACAATGGGATCACCACACTTTGATGTATTTCGCATTTAATTCCCAGTGTATAGTAAATATCTATTATGCGCTATTCGTGATGGGGTTTATGAATAACGGCTATAGGATAGAGGAAGGGAGCTTATACAAATGAATACACCGCGTAAAGGACGCGCTTATGCCGCCGTATTACTCTATACCCTGATTATTGGTTTCTCCTTCATGTTCGCCAAGATGGCAATCACGATTGCAGATCCGCTGGATACGCTGGCGCACCGCTTTACGATCTCGCTTGCCGCTGCTTCCGCTGCACTGCTGATGACACGCAGACGCTTCAGATGGAGGAAGAAGGAGATGCTGGCCGTCATACCGCTGGCCGTGTTTTACCCACTCCTGTTCTTCATCCTGCAGACTTTGGGACTTGTTTATACCACTTCGGCCGAGGCCGGCATTATAAACGCTACCGTACCGATCTTCACGATGCTGCTTGCTTCACTGTTTCTGAAGGAGCATTCGAACGCGCTGCAAAAGTCTTTCACCGCCATATCGGTGGCGGGGGTTATCCTGATCTTTGTCTTGAAAGGCGTCTCATTGGCTTCTTCCAGTACGCTCGGCATTATCCTCATTCTGTTATCGGCCTTATCGACGTCCGTGTACACGGTCATGGCTCGCAGGCTGACCCAGAAGCAGTCCGTGCTTGATATTACGTTTATGATGTCTCTGCTCGGATTTGTCACGTTCAATGTTATATCCGTATCAAGACACGCTGCCGTGGGAAATGTATCTCAATATTTCGCTGCTTTTTCCCATCCGACTTTCGTATGGTCAGTTCTCTATCTGGGGGTGTTGGCGTCACTTGGAACCTCGCTGCTGGCGAACTATACTTTGTCCCAGCTTGAAGCTTCGCGTATGTCCATCTTTAATAATCTGTCGACCATCATTACCATCTTCGCTGGCGTACTCTTTCTGCAGGAACAGATTGCGTACTATCATATCCTAGGAGCAGTGCTAGTCATTACTGGCGTGATCGGCGTCAGTCTGGCGGGACATCATAAGTCTCGATCAGCGGTCATAAGGTCCATTCAGAAAAATTGAATATTAACCAAACTCTCCATATGAATTAAGGCCATCCCATACAAGAATATTCGTATCACTTGCCTAGCGGAAGTATCTTGATTAATTAGGTATTACCTAATAAAATAAGGTAATACCTAATATTTCGGATATCGGAGGCGGGAGTTTTGCTCGTATGGATGCTACGGAATGTCATGGCCGATAGAGGGATATGGTCCGGGGCGGCGTTAGCCCGATTGATGAAGCAGAAGGCGAACTACAGTCTTTCGGCTGCATCGATTAGCGCCTTGCTGAACGGTCAGCCGCGGCAGATGAAGGCGGAGACGTTAGACGCTCTTTGTACGACTTTATCTTGTACCCCAAGTGAGTTGTGGTATATACACCACCATCCAAAACCAGGGAGGCTTAACAAAAGCATGACAGTAAGAACGATAGTGCCGTTTGGCGACCCTATTCTGCGTAAGACCGCTCGTCCGGTGGACAACGTGAATACCAGGGTCGTGAAGATACTGGATGATATGGCAGAGACACTGTACGATCGTGAAGGTCGCGCGGGTCTTGCTGCGCCTCAGATCGGGATCTTGCGCAGGTTGGTTGTGATGGACTGCGGAGAAGGATTGATTGAACTGATTAATCCCGAGATTGTGGAGACGGACGGGGAGCAGCAGCTCGGCCCCGAAGCCTGTCTGTCCTATCCAGGGTATTATGGCTATGTGAAGCGGGCTGAACGGGTGATTGTGAAGACGTTGAACCGTAAAGGGGAGACGATCTTGTTAGAGGGAGAAGGTTATCTGGCCAGATGCATGCAGCATGAGATCGATCATCTGAATGGCGTATTGTTCGTTGATCATATTCAGGATGAGTGGCTCTATCATGAGGAGACTCATCGCCGAATCGAATTGCTACCGGTGCTCGGATTATCGAATACAGGAACATGAAATGATAAAAGGATGCCTTTCGGGTGTCCTTTTTCATTGCGTAGTCATAGTTCGTTTGACAGTAGTGAAAAGCTGTGTTAATATTATCTTAAATTAAAGATATATTAGTTCGAAATAATAATGCGTAACCGGCTTACTCATACTTTTGATAATACCAATACTGGAGGAGTATAATCATGAATGGATTAAAGGGAATACATCATGTAACAGCGATTACCAGCAGCGCGGAGAAGAACTATGAGTTTTTCACTTATGTACTCGGCATGCGCCTTGTGAAGAAGACTGTGAATCAGGATGATATTCAGACATATCATTTGTTTTTCGCCGATGATAGAGGAAATGCGGGAACGGACATGACATTCTTTGATTTCCCCGGCATTCCGAAAGGTCGACACGGTACGGATGAGATTTACAAGACTTCATTCCGTGTTCCAGACGATGCGGCACTCGACTATTGGGTGAAACGATTGGACCGGCTGGCAGTGAAGAATTATGGCATTAAGGAGCTGTTTGGTAAGAAGACGCTGTCCTTCGTGGACTTTGACGATCAGCACTATCAACTGATCTCGGATGAGAACAATCAGGGCATAGCATCAGGAACGCCATGGCAGAAGGGGCCGATTCCGCTGGAGTATGCGATTACGGGGCTGGGTCCGATATTTGTCCGAGTATCAAATTTCGATCATTTCAAGGAAATGATGGAGACGGTACTGGAATTTAAGGAGATTGGCAAGGAAGGCGCACTGCATCTGTTTGAAGTGGGCGAGGGAGGTAACGGGGCACAGGTGGTTGTGGATTATAATGCCGTGTTGCCGCGCAGTATCCAAGGCTTTGGTACAGTTCACCATGCGGCCTTCCGTGTAGAGGATCGGAATGTTCTGGAGCACTGGATCAAACGACTGGATGACTTCCAGTATCATACGTCGGGGTTTGTAGACCGCCATTTTTTCCAGTCACTGTATGCACGTGTCGCACCGCAAATCCTGTTCGAATTCGCCACAGATGGACCGGGATTTATGGGCGATGAGCCATATGAAACACTGGGTGAGAAGCTTTCCCTCCCACCATTCCTGGAGCCGAAGCGTGAGCAGATCGAGCGGATGGTGCGACCGATTGATACGGTGCGCAGTGATAAGGAATTCGCGAAGGAATAATTGCGAATTTATGATTCAGTAGGAAGCAGTCCGGCTTGCGACCAGCAAGTTCAGGGCTGCTTCTTTGACGATGTACAGCTCACTCATTCTGTTGCACCTCCCGATTAGGTACATTAATTTCAGTTTAAATACAAATACTGTATAGGAATTGATGACTAACGGGCTGAGGTGGATGGATTTGAAGAGGGATTTATTTAAGAATGTCGTATTTATGGTGTCGGCTGTTCTGATCGCCATTATTGCGATATTGGGAGCGGTTATGCCGGAGGCGTTCGGCGAAGTTGCCGGGTACTTATATCGGTTCACTACGAATAACTTCGGATGGTTCTACCTGTTATCGATTTTCGTAATCATTATCTTTTTGATCTGGGTTGCAGGCAGCAAATATGGATCTATACGGCTCGGAGGCGAGAAGAGCAAGCCGGAGTACCCGTTTTTCACCTGGATCGGAATGCTCTTCTCCGCCGGGTTTGGGGTCGGGCTTGTATTTTGGGGTGTAGCGGAGCCGATGAGTCATTTCTTTACGACCCCGTTTGGCGGTGTGGAGGCTCAGGGCACTGAGGCAGCTAGGCTGGCGATGGGTTACGCGTTCTTTCACTGGGGCATCAGCCAGTGGTCTGTGTTCGCTATTATAGGACTTGTGATTGCCTTTCTCCAATTTCGCAAGCAGAAGGATGGGCTCGTCTCAACGGCACTTGAGCCTGTGACCGGATCTAAGCCGGTTGTTAAGAACAGCATCGATATCCTGTCAGTCATTGCAACTGTCATGGGGATTGCGACATCGATCGGTCTTGGCGTCATGCAGATGAGCGGTGGTCTGAATACGATCATGGGCTTCCATAACGGAATCGGACTGCAATTGATCATGCTCGGCATTATTTTTGTAGGGTATATGATATCGACTACGACGGGGCTGGATAAAGGGATCAAACATCTCAGTAACCTTAACCTGGCAATGGCTCTGTTGTTCTTGCTGTTTGTGTTCATTACGGGGCCATCGGTGTTTATTCTGGAGACGTTCACTTTGGCGCTGGGTGACTACATAACCAATTTTGTGTCCTATAGCTTGCGACTACAGCCTTATGCAGAAGGGAGCTGGGTGCGGGAGTGGACGATCTTCTATTGGGCATGGGCGATTGCTTGGTCGCCTTATGTGGGGGCATTCGTGGCCAGGGTGTCCAAAGGAAGAACCGTGAGGGAATTCATTGTTGGCGTTATGGTGGTTCCGCCGGTGATCGCTTGCCTGTGGATTGCTGTGTTCGGTGGAACGGCCATCTGGTTTGATCTACATGAGAATACCGGCATCGCGGCAGCGGTTAATGCGGACGTGACTTCGGCGCTGTTCCAACTCTTCAATCAGTTGCCGTTCTCATCTGTGATGAACGTGTTGGCGATTATCTTGATTTTGACGTTTCTCGTGACGTCGGCCGACTCCGCGACCTATATTCTGGCCAGTATGACTACCCGAGGGAGTCTGAATCCCCCGCATCTTGCAAAAATCATCTGGGGCACGCTGATGGCCGCCATCGCAGGTGTTCTTCTGTACTCTGGCGGTCTTGAGGCGCTGCAGACGGCTTCGCTGATCGCAGCCCTGCCGTTCACCGTGCTGCTGCTAATGCTCATCATTGCCGTAGTCAAGCTGTTGCGACGCGAGCCTTGCCGGTTCGAAAAGCAGACTTGAAGCGATTCCGGCGGCTGGAAGAGGCAGCGAATAAAGAGAAGAAGCAGTAATGAGATGAATAAACAGGAGTGTCTGCGGACACTCCTGTTTATTCTAATGCACGCCTTATGGTACATCTATCGGTGGATGTACCTACGGTCTATGTAGTCGTGCCTGAAGAGTGCGGGCTTTCGTTATCAGCCCCGCAGGCACTATGAATGAGCCACTGCACGGTAGACAGGCTGAACCGGTTCTTCTACAGGGCGCTTGCTATTGGATTCTTGATCTCTTAATAGGTTATAGGTGATGCATATCGGCTTGGTCGTGCGTGGATCGCGTCCAATCTCAGCATCGATGTGGAATACTTGTTTAAGCACCTCATGAGAGATAACCTCATCCGGTGTTCCGGCATGGACGATGTTGCCGTCTTTCATCGCGATGATGTAGTCTGCGAACCGCGCAGCCTGATTCAGATCGTGTAGAACCATTACGATCGTGCGTTGCTGCTCAACGTTGAGCTTTTCCAGCAGTTCAAGGATTTCAAGCTGATGAGCCATATCCAGGTAAGTAGTTGGCTCATCGAGAAAAATCATCTCGGTTTCTTGCGCGAGCGCCATGGCAATCCATACACGTTGGCGTTGTCCGCCGGACAAGGCATCCACCGAGCGGAATTTATAATCATGCGTCCCAGTAACTTCTAATGCCCAATCAATGACCTCCATGTCTTGTTTGGTGAGGCGTCCGAAGCCGCGCTGATGGGGGTAACGTCCGTAGGATACGAGTTCACCCACGGTCAATCCGCCGGGTCCTTCCGGTGTCTGTGGTAGAATGGCCAGTTTCTTGGCGAGCAGCTTCGTGTTCATCTTGGCAATTTCTTCTCCATCGAGAACAGCGGCTCCTGCTTGGTAAGGAATGATCCGGGTTACGGCTTTGAGAAGAGTCGACTTTCCGCAGCCATTGGGCCCGATGATCGTAGTTATTCTTTTATCAGGTATATTGACGTCCAGACGGTTTAATATTAGATTCTCGCCGTATCCGACGCTAATTTGATTTGTACTTAGGCGAATCATAGTGTCACCTCCAACTTTGTTAGCGAACCTATATCGATAATGATTCTCAATTTCATCCATTAATATAATGTTTGCTCCCTCATCTTGTCAATCCATATCTTAATGGGAAAATCAGATGATCTTCACATTTCCCCTGCTTAAACACAACATATTGCATGGTAGTAAAAGCAAATTCCAGATGTATGTATGAAATGTGACAAAATGAATTTTTCGTAAAACTTCATTGTAAATCAGGTGAAGGCAACGTATACTAATTGATAATGATAATCATTTACGAAAATAGGTGAGCCCATTCCACCTAATTATATATACTGGGAGTGAACACAAATGAGTGGAAGTGAAATCTTTGATGTGACGGTTATTGGTGGAGGACCCGCAGGATTATATTCTGCATTTTATAGCGGCCTGCGCGGCATGAAGACGAAGATCATCGAGTTCCAACCGAGACTCGGCGGAAAAGTTCATGTCTATCCAGAGAAGATGATCTGGGATGTCGGCGGCTTGGCGCCTACGCCTGGCGCGAAGTTGATTGAACAGATGGTTCAGCAAGGATTAACGTTTAACCCGGAAGTCCTGCTTAATGAGAAGGTAGAGTCCTTGTCGCGCAATGAAGATGGTGTGTTCGAATTACATACGGCAAACTCCGGCGTACATTTATCCAAAACGGTCATAATGGCGGTAGGCGGGGGTATTCTGAATCCGCAGAAGCTGGAGATCGAGGGAGCCGAGCGGTTCGAGGTGTCCAACCTCAACTATACGGTAAAATCCTTGCAGCATTTCAAAGGTAAGACGGTGATCGTGTCCGGCGGCGGTAATTCAGCCGTGGATTGGGTCAATGAGCTGGAGCCGATCGCGAAGAAGGTATATCTGGCATACCGTAAGGACGAACTGAACGGTCATGAAGCTCAAGTGCAGCAGCTATTAGGTAGCTCGGCTACTTGCCACTTCAATACGTCGATTACGAGGCTGATCGCTGCGGATAATCATGAATGCATTGAACGGGTAGAGTTGACGAACAGTCTGACGGGGGAAGTGTCGGTCCTCGACATTGACGAAGTCATTATTAATCATGGCTACGAACGCGATAAATCGCTGATGGATAACAGTAAGCTGGACATCAAGCTCGTCGACGATTATTACATCGCGGGCAATGCTAACTGCGTTTCCTCTATTCCTGGTCTTTACGCGGCTGGCGATATTCTGAATTTCGAGGGCAAACTGCATCTGATTGCAGGGGCGTTCCAGGATGCCGCTAATGCCGTTAACAGTGCCAAGCAGTTTGTCGAGCCGGAGGCGCTTAAGTACGCCATGGTATCGTCGCACAATGAGATGTTCAAGGAACGTAATCGCGAGTTGGTCAAACAATTGGTGAAGTAAAGAAACAAATGCGCAATAGACTTGCCAGGGATCAAAGGATCTGATACCTGCAAGTCTTTTTTGTGCTGAGATAACGTTTTAAGATAGGGGAGAAGGTTTGCTGGTGATGCCGGATGTGATGAGTGGGCCGTAATTCATAAGCTGGGTCATGAGAATCGCCATTTCACGAGGCGATAGCTTCATGCCGGACTCAATCCAGTGAATCACAAGCCCAATATTGGCCGAAGTCATATAAGCGACCAGATAATCGGTTGGCACGGAGTCAGACTCTGGACGAGCCGTTCCGATGACATGTTTGCTGAAAATCAGGTCAATGATAAACTGCCGAAACTTTCTGACAAACGACATATCTCCATGGGGTCCAACGATAGCGCGAAAGAAATCGGCATTGGCCTGGATTTCCTCGAATATCAGTTCAGTTGGAGGATAGGGCTCCCCTTTGGCAGCAAATCCCACCGTCTCCCGCGGATTCATAGTGACAAAGATCTTTTGAATTCTGCCTAACATCTCCTGGCTGATCTGTTCGATCATATCGGGGACATCCTTGTAGTGGAGATAAAAGGTTCCACGATTAATATCCGCTCGATTAGCGATATCCGTCACGGTAATAGAATCCATGCGCTTCTCCTGCATGAGCGAGAATAGCGATTGACGGAGTAATTGATTGGTACGGAGCTGTCTTCGATCAGTTTTCTTGGTCATTGAGCATTCCTCCCGCCCTAAATTGAATACATAATCAACACATGGCAGTCTACTTGGCGACTAATCAACATTCTACACAAAGCTGATGATTGAACGAATTACTCTTCTCATTATAATTAACGTTATGATCATTAATCAACACTATGTTAATTATATAAGACGAGGAGTGGTTATTTTGAGAGCGGGTCTATTTAAACAAAAAACGCTGTGGCTGGGTATTTTGGCTGTGTTTGTCGTACTATCGATATTTGGTGTGGCGATGATGGGATCTGTTGCTGGAGCGAAGCCGAAGTCCCTTCCGGTTGCATTGGTGGTACTGGATGAATCGGCAACGTTACCGGACGGGGGAACGCTGGCCGTCGGTGACATGATGAAGGACATGCTGCAGTCGAATTCGCAATTGCCCGTGAAGTGGGATATCTTGAAATCGGAAACCGCAGCGCGGGAAGGGCTGGATGCGCAGAAGTATTATGGTGCGCTGATTCTTCCAGCCAATCTGAGCGCGGGCGTACTGTCCATGCAGACTTCGGCCCCTGCACCGGCCGTTGTTCAGATACTTGTGAATGAAGGCAT
Source organism: Paenibacillus sp. JCM 10914 (assembly GCF_001315105.1). Lineage (GTDB taxonomy): Bacteria > Bacillota > Bacilli > Paenibacillales > Paenibacillaceae > Paenibacillus_AQ. Next base: position 198,173 of record NZ_BAZR01000006.1, read on the forward strand.
GAGTGTTCAGGCATCGACCGCGGTTAAGCAAATGCTAGGTCAAGCGATGCAGATGGCTGGTGACGCGTTGTCTCAGCAGATGCTAAGTACAATCGGATCCCAAACGGAGGTTATCCCTGTCACTACGGCACAGGCGCTATTAACCCCGTTTCAGGTCCAGGAGGAAGTGGTTCACCCGGTTGGCGTTAACCATGCGAGCGGGAATGCGCCAGGGATGTTAATCCAGATTCTATGGATCGGGTGTCTGATCGTAAGCGTCGTATTATATCAAGTGGTAAACCAGGCATCAGGCCGTAATCGGCTGGGTGGCATGGTCTTGATCCAGGGGGCTATGGGAATTGTCCTTGCAGGAGTGGTCTCCGGGTTTCTGGTCTGGATGGCATCTTCCTGGTATGGTATGGAGATGAATAATGCAGCCAGCATTTGGTTCGTGTTGTGGCTGTCCGGCTCGGCCTTCTTCCTGATCCAATCGACCTTGCTGAACTGGCTGGGTTTCCCGGCGATGGGAATATTGGTACTGTTAATGTTCTTCTCCATGCCGGTGCTCAATATGGCACCCGAGTTTCTGCCACAGGTGACGCAAGATTGGCTCTACACTTGGACGCCGCTTCGGATTGCAGGCTCATCCCTTCGGGATGTTATGTACTTCGACGGACTAACACCATACGTTGCACATACAACCATTCTATGGGCTATTGCGGCGGCTTTCCTTGCCCTGTTCCTGACATCGGTGTTGAAGAAGGCAAACGCAAAGGAAAAGAATGCATCTGCACTGACCACAGCTTCCTAAATTCGTTTGACGAGTAGAGGGACCGGGCATTAGGCTCGGGTCCCTCTTTTTTTGCATGGTTGGGACAAAGGGTCCCTCACAGAAAAAAATGGTGTGTAATCATGAATCACTCTCGATGAAATAGGCAAAAAAACGCTTGGAAATCCAAGCGCTGTTCAGTTAAAGCACACGCTATTTCAACCTCGTTTACCCTGCTTATACATTAAATACACAAAGAATGGAGCGCCTAATATAGCCGTAAAGATCCCCGCTGGAATATCCATGGGAACAAACATCGTTCTGCCTGCGAGATCAGCCAACAATAGCAGCAGTGCCCCAATGATCGCCGAAGCAATCAAGACTAGACTATTATTATTGCCTACTATTTTACGGGCTATATGGGGTGCCATCAACCCTAGAAAGCTAATTCCCCCTGCAATGCCTACAGCTGAGCTGGCCAGTATGACGCTTAATGCGATAAACAGGAATCGCTTCTTCTCTACTCTCACTCCTACGCCAGTTGCTATCTGATCGCCAACCTCTAATATATTCAGCGTTCTGGACTGAAACCAAGCGATAAGCCCGAATAGGATAACCAGCGGGGCCAATACGGCTACATGATTCCATGAGGTCCCATATACGGTGCCTGCCATCCAGCCTAACGCCTGTGATACGAGATAGATGGGCCCTGCAATGGTGAAATAAACCGTTATGGCCGCAAACGCGGATGAAATCGATACGCCGATCATAGCCATTCTGAGCGGTGAACTGCCTCTCTTCCACGCAAGGATATACGTTAAGGCTGAAGCGATGGAACCTCCTGCCAATGCAGCGAGCGGCAGCCAGGCAACGCTCACTTGTCCATTCATGATCGTGATGAAGCAACAACAGCCGCTGTTGCGCCAGAAGTAGTCCCCATCAAATCGGGAGAAGCCAACGGATTCCTTACCAGCGCCTGCAATATCGTGCCAGAAACGGCCATAGCCGCCCCTACTAATATTGCAGCCATGATGCGCGGCAAACGCAATTCAAATAGAATAAGCTGATATTTCTGCTCACCCATGCCGACCATTGCTTTTATAACATCCCATGTCGGGACGTGCAAACTGCCAAGCCCGATGCTTAGTATTAACGCGACAAGCAACAGGAGGGCAAGCGTCAAAATTTTCAGAGAAACGAATCGTTTGCTGGATTTAAGCAAGTGTCTTCCTCCTTACGAGCACAACTACAAAAAAGACACCTAGTATGGCTGTAGTCACACCCACCGGTACTTCTTTGGAAGGAAGCATGAATCGGGATAACAAATCAGCCAGCAATAAAAATGCGGCGCCTAACACGGCACTATATGGTAAAACCCATCGATGGTCATTACCAACTAACCAGCGTGAAATATGTGGAACCATGATACCGATGAAACCTATGGGACCCGCTAGAGCGACACTTCCTCCCGCCAGTATGACCACGACCACGATCGTCGCCACTCTCATCCATGCCATACGTTGTCCCAGTCCTGTTGCCACATCATCACCCATCGCCATAATATTGAGGGAACGGCACATGAAGAGGGAGACCACCCATGCAAGGGAAAAATACGGCAGCATTTGAAGCGTATGATTCAGATTGCTATTGGACACGGAGCCAGTCAGCCAATACAGCGCGCTTTCCAAGGTTTCATTGCTAATGAGCATAAATAATGAATTCAATGAAGAAGCAAAAGACGCCAAAGCTGATCCCGTTAATATCAGCTTTAATGGCGTCATGCCTCCAGTGCCTATCATGGCGATGATGAATATGAGACAAGCGTTATACCTGCTCCGATAAAACCGAACCACATTAACTCCGTGAAGGAAAACACGGCACCGTAGCCATACAGCATTGCCACAATAGCCAGAGCAGCACCTGCGTTGACTCCAAGTATAGAAGGAGAGGCTAACGGATTTCTTGTCATTGCCTGTAACAAGACTCCGCTTATGGCAAGGCTGCACCCTATGACGGCAGCAGTCAATGCGCGAGGCACTCTCGATGTTCGAATGATAAGCTGCTCGTCGCTGCCGGTAAAGGTTGTATACGCCCCGATCACGGTGGCAAGGTCAAAGCTTCTTAGACCAAACAGGACACTTGCAGCGGCAGCTGCGATAAGCAACAACCAGGCTGCAACGAATCCTATCGCTTTTCTTTTGTTGCTGAACAAAAGAGAGTTCATCGCCTTCCTCCCCCTCTTTTTATGAAGAACCGGTTCTCTTTAAGGCTGAATATTTTCAAAGTATTTTTCAATATCCGCGATTAATAGTTTGGCAGCAATGATTCCGCCGGATGAATTCCAGATGGCCTCATCTACTTGATAGCTTTGTCCGTTTTTATTGATATTCATATTTTGAGCGATAGGGTCAGCAAGCCATTCTTTTGCCGTATCAGAGGCAGCTGTTTCGCCGCTGCGATCCGATGCGAAATAGAACAACACGTCTCCATCCAGTACATTAATCTGTTCCTTCGTAATTTCTTCAGCGAATTCTTCTTTATTTTGTATTTCCGTTCTGGCAAATCCCAGTTGGTCTAGCACAACGCCAGCAAAGTTTTGCTTATAGTACACGCGAGCTATACCCGCTTGGAAACGAGCAAGCGATACTTCTAATTTCGTTTTGTCTCCGAGTCTAGCAGAAGCTTCGTCAATCAATTTATGGTAATCGGCAAGTACTTGTTGGCCTTTTTCTTCTACATTTAATGCCTCAGCGTATAAAGTGAAATTCTCGATCATGCTGTCACCAAGATTTTCAGTCAATACCGTAGGCGCTATCGCCTTTAATTGATCGTAAATCGCTTCTTGCCTAACTTTCGTACCCAGAATCAAATCTGGCTGTAAACTGGCGATCAACTCGAGATTCGGTTGGGTTTCGTCACCTAAAATTTCGATGCCATCCATTTGATCTTTAATATGATCATACCAAGGATCTCCAATCCAAGATTGGACAGCTCCTACGGGTTTGATTCCTAATTCCAACAAGGACTCCGTACCTTGCGTTGTTAATACAACCACTCTTGCAGGTGTCCCTGTAATCTGTGTTTCTCCCATCGCATGGACAATCGTTCTTGTTTCCTCAGCCGCAGTCGGTGCCGGCGACGGAGTGTCTGTAGTATTATCTGGATTAGCTTCATTGCTTCCACAAGCTGTTAATATCGTTAAGATCATTATGATTAACGCCGATACGAGCATTCTAGATGATGACTTCATCTTGTTCACAATCTCACTCCTGATTCTTTAATAATGAATATCGTTCTCAATTACCAACAAAAAAATTTTTGCCTGTATAACTTGTCCGATGCGCATACGGTTCTGCAGATGTTACAATTGTAACGATAGTATACTTTATATCCCATAGCAATAGATCGCTTACGGAAATGGACATAATGAAGGAAGTGTTACATATAGATAATTTCATTGCAGGACAGCAGAAGTCCAAAGAATGGATTACCCTCTCGCTGCTTTATCTTATGGAGACCAAAGCCTACTCTGATATTAAAATGACGGAGATTGCCAAAAAATCCGGTTTGGCGAGACAAACGATTTATCGTAATTATCAAGATAAAGATGATATTTTATATGAATATTTATGCCATCAATATAAATTTTTTGACAGCAGGCTGAGCGAAGGGCAGTTGACTGGCGAAGCTGTGTTCATCTCTTTTTTTCAGAATTGGAAAGACTATACGACGTACCCGCTATTTCATAATATCCATCTGTCTGACCGCAAAGTTAGACAAATCATCTATCGAAGCCTAGAGTATTATATTCAAAATAATGATGTGATGTATCTGATGTCGTCTCAACCGTCAACTAGTGAATTTTATGATTATGTTTTTCGTTCCTTAGCTTCTCTCTTGCACAGCTTATTGATTGAATGGACTTTTCAAAGCTATAAGCAGTCTCCGGAAGAGATGGGCAAGCTTACCTATCAACTTACTGAATCCATACGGCAATACGGTGCTTTAGATTACTAGAAAAGTGTCAAACGTTAGAGGTAATCTCATGACTGCCGGGTTGTTCATGAAGTAATGAGTCGATTCGAGGTTGTAAGAATTGTGGATTGATGAAAATGCAGGGTGTTTCCGATCTGCTTGCAGGTCTATGGAAACACCCTGCGGTTCTTTCAGAACGTGACGAAGCCCATCGCCTTCTTGGCCGCGAGGAGCGTATCGCTGGCAACGTCGGCCGCTCGCTTCGCCCCGTCGATCAAGATCCGATCAAGCTCGGATGAATCGACTAGTTGACGGTACTTATCCTGGATAGGCAGCAGCTTCTGGATGACGACCTCGGCCAGTTCTTTCTTAAAGACGCCATATCCTTGACCTTCATACCGCCTCTCAATGACGGCGATTTCCTCATCGGCGAAGACGGAATAAATCTCGATCAGGTTGCTGACAGCCGGCTTCTGCTCCCAGTCGTGGCGCACCTGACCCTCGGAGTCCGTGACGGCTTTGGAGAACTTCCTGCGGATGTCGTCCGGCGAATCCATGAGCAGCACGCAGCTGTTCTGATTGGGATTACTCTTGCTCATCTTCTTGCCTGGATCATCGAGTCCCATGATGCGCGAGCCAATATCCTGAATGATCGGCTCCGGTAACGTGAAGGTTAAGCCGAACCGTTTGTTAAAGCGCTCAGCCACGTCCCGGGTCAGCTCCAGATGCTGCTTCTGGTCGTCACCGACGGGTACGTGTGTAGCTTGATAGAGCAGCACATCCGCTGCCATGAGTACCGGATACGTGAACAGAGCAGAGCTAACAACATCCTTGCCTTCCGATTTCTCCTTAAATTGCGTCATGCGCTTGAGTTCGCCGAAATGCGCCTGCGTCTCGAGCAGCCACCCCAGCTCGGTATGCGCGGGGACTTGGGATTGCAGAAAAATCGTGGATCTACCCGGATCGATCCCGGCCGCGAGGTAGAGCGCCGCCACATCTCGGGTCCGTTCGTGAAGCTCCTTAGGGTCTTGGTACACGGTGACGGCATGGTAATCAGGAATGAAGAAGAAGGATTCGTAGTCATGTTGCAGCTTGACGTACTGTCGCAAGGCACCTCCATATCCCCCGATATTCAGATCCCCACTTGGTTTAATGCCTGATAATAATCGTTTCATTTCGCACCTCCTAATGATAGTCAGAACAACACAAAAACACCTCATCCCCTATGGGACGAAGTGTAAAAAACTCCGCGGTACCACCCGAATTCGACCAGAAGCGTCGCGCCTTGCGCATGACTTGGGATAGCGTATCCCATCATGTCTCCCGTGATAACGGGGGAGTTCCGTCAAGGCCTACTGCGTCGCGCGAAAGCGAGGGTTCGGGTTGAAGCGAGAAGAGCCATTCACCTATCTTAAAAGTACCGGACCTCACACCTGTCGCCGGCTCGCTTGGACTCTTAATCGATACGCTACTACTTCTTCTCATCGCTGTGTGATATGTTGTTCTTACACCCTTCTCGCTTGCTCACTTCGAGCAGCGGATGAAGGATATGATGAGAATCATTTCACAGTTGTTATTAGAAGTCAAGTGTAATTAAGGGATAATGATTTTTTTAATAGGTAACCTTTTTCACTAGGAGTGGCACTTAGAGATATAGACATCAGAGAAGGGAGGTGACGTGGGTTGAAGCAGTGGGTGGAAGACGCACAGAGGGGAGAGCGAGGGGCGCAGGCAAAGCTGGTGAAGCATTATACCGGAATGTCACTGGCCGTGGCATACGATAAACTGCGGGATGTTCATCTAGCAGAGGATGCCGTCCAAGAGTCATTTGTGGAGGCCTTCCTCCAGTTGGACAAGCTGAGCGATGCCGCACGTTTTCCCGGCTGGTTTAAAGTGATCGTAGAGCGTCAATGTTATCGTGTCTTGCGCCGCAAATCTTTCGTAACGGTACCGATTCATGAGATAGAGCCGCCCCCCTCGGAGCGTTCACGCGACGTAGAGTCCATCGTGGAGCAGCGGGAGCTGATCCGGCATCTGCATCGCACCGTAGCGGAATTACCGGACAGCATGCGTATGGCAGTCCAGCTATATTATTTTCAAGGGTACCATCTCAGCGAAATTGCGGATTATCTGGACGTATCGGTGTCGGCCTTGAAAAAAAGGCTGTACGATGCACGGCGCAAGCTCAAGAGCACCCTCCACGTCGCCGACTTTGTCTCGGTGTTCACTGACTTGCATGAAGGAGGAGTACGCATGCTGCATATTGTGAATGGAGATTCGGTCGGGGATAAGCTCAAACAAGGGAATATCCGCGGGGATATTCTGGTCTGGAGGGAGCTGTATACGTTCGGTCCGGTATTTATGGAGATGGACACCGATGAGCATCTGAGGGAGAGGGCTGCGTATCTGGAAAGGACGCTCGGCATTCCGCAAACGGAGTTTATAGCCAACTGCAACGCGCAGGAAAGCAAACTGCGGAATCTTAAGGCCTATGATGAAGTTGTACTCTGGTTTGAGCATGATCTGTACGATCAGACGATGCTGTCGTATCTGCTGCATAAGCTCAAGGGTTATTCCTTGGGAGATACGAAGCTTAGCCTGCTGTGCATTGGATCTTATCCTGGGATCGAGCTGTTTCGCGGGCTTGGACAGCTTAGTACGGAGCAGCTCGAGACGCTGTCCGGCACCTGGCAATCCATTGGTGAAGAAGAGCTGGCGCTTGGAAGTCGCGTATGGGAAGCCTATTCATCCGATCAACCGGAGGTGCATGAGCAGCTGCTGGCGTCAGATACATCGGCTTTGCCTTTTGTTCGGGAAGCCTTTGAAGCCCATCTCTCACGCTGGCCTTTTGCTCACAACGGGATTGGAATCATTGAACAGACGATATTGAAGAAGGTGGAGGGTGGAGAGACCAAGCCGCATGCATTATTCCGGAGCGTGGGTGATGAACTGCACGTGCTGGGTATGGGTGACCTGGAATTCTGGTATTACTTGTCCACGATGGCGGCAGGTTCCAATCCCTTACTGGAGGTCCAAGGGGTAGTGCCATCAGCCAATTTTAAGCAGACCTCACCAGCAGATTTCCGCGAGAGCGTCATTAAGCTGACGAGTTTGGGTGCTCGAGTGCTGGCAGGAACGGCCGATGCCGCGGGTCTCTACGCTGTCGAGAAATGGGTAGGCGGGCTGCATCTGGTAAGAGGCTCTTAAGGAAAAAATTTCGCTATACTCACGTAGCAAACCCACCAAAGAGCGGCTGTAAAGCTGCTCTTTGGTGCATTCTGAATCCCAGGCACGTTAGCCGTAGCGTCGCTCCTTAGTAGCATATTGAAGGGACGATTCCAACCTGGTTATCGCCAGTTTGAAATCGTCCCGATTATGTCTTACAGATGGGAGCCGCCCGTCGCATCCACGAGCTGTCCTGTCACCCAGCGTCCGTCGGAAGAAGCCAGAAAAGCCACGACATCGGCTATATCCGATGGCTGCCCGACCCGGCCCAGGGCAGACATCTCGGATGCATGCTGTTGTCCTTCTGGCGTGTGAAGCCATGGCGCATTGACGTCGGTATCCACGATACCTGGTAGTACAGCGTTGACGGTAATTCCTCGTGGTCCAAGCAGCTGGGCAAGATGCAAGGTGAAGGTATTGAGGGCGCCTTTGGTTATGTTGTATGCCATGATGTGTGGATATGCGATGCGGGTAACACCTGATGAGATATTGATGATACGACCTCCGTTACGTAGAAGCGGTAGGGCTTGCTGAACCAGGAAGAAGGGTGCCTTTACATTAACGGCAATCAGTTCGTCAAAGCTCTCCTCTGTTGTGTCTTCCAGTGTACTTGAGGTCCCGATACCTGCATTATTCACGAGGATATCGAATCGATGGTCCCCCGTTATTCGCAGAAGCTTCTCTTCAAGCGCAAGAATCAGCCCCTTGGCTCCACTTACAGAGTCTAAGTTGGCACCCACGGCTATCGCTTGACCCCCATGTTCCTTAATGGTCTGAACAACCTCTTCCGCCGCATCGCGACGAGTTCCGTAATGGACCACAACCAGCGCTCCTTCCTCCGCTAGCCGAAGGGCGATACCTCTGCCTATTCCCCGGCTCCCACCTGTCACCAGTGCTGCTTGACCATTTAATCGTTTCATACGTCCCACCCCTTATTTTTGATTACCTGTAACTGTACACTCTCCAGTACAGGGGAGAGTCAAGGGGGAGTGAGAATAGTGCAAGTTGTGTAGAAGACGTCGTCTTACTCTTCCAAGGGAATTATCAGTTCAGCAAGCCGTGTCTTGCCATAAATATCTTTATCAGCCGTTAGGTAGGTTTCTCGAACTGGTGCGCGGTTGGAGGGAGTGAGGTGTTGTGAGGAGAGACATGTCCGGAGTTCGGAGGCCGCGGGGCAGTCATTTTCATAGGGATTACAGTGGTGGACAAGTGAGGCAGCTGATTTCAATTCAGGCAGGAAACCGACATGCACTCGCTCGCTGGCAGGAATGGATATGGTAATCGGAATTGCTACCTCGATATCTACCAGATCGGAATGAGCTCCGTTCCAGTTGTCATGGTCATGCCATAGGATGGTCATCTGATGTGTATCGTGTTCACCATGAGCGTTGATATACTGCGTAATCTCATCAAGCAGCAGGCATAATTCGCTTCGATGAACCTGGTCTCGGATTGAAGCGATTCGCTGAGACGGGACTTTACGGATTGTGATCTGATGGGCGAGATGCTCCACACGACGTTGCTCAAGACGCTTCATACTACCATTCACCTCGTCCATCTGCTGCTGGATCGATAGCATCGCTTGTTGCAGTTCATCCATTTTATCGATTAGTTTATTCTTCACGTCATTCGTCTCAATATGGTCATCAAAAAAAGGCTTGAGCTGTTCTAATGTAAAGCCTTGATCTTTAAATGCAGCAATTCGCTTCACCGTCAACAGCTGTTCTTCGGAATAATACCGGTACCCGCTCTGCTCATCAACATGGGCGGGTATTAATAGACCGAGCTCATTGTAATATCGTAAGGTTTTTATGGAAATACCGCTGATTTTAGCAAATGCGCTTATTCGCATCATATGGTCTGAAGTCTCCCTCCCATGGTTCGTACTTTTACGAATTGTATGGATATCATATCCTGCTGGTGTTCTGTGCGTAAAGAGGAGACGGGCACTGATAGATAAACAGACAAGCTCGTATCCGTCCCCGGACGGAGGTGAATTTCATTCCCTGGTGGGAATCGAAGCGAAGTGTCCGTATCATATAATGACATCAACGAATTGACGTGAATGTGGTCAGCACCTGAAGGGACGGCAGTAGATCTGAGAGGTCATCCAGCGGATGTTGGCGGGTTCTACGTCCAAATCTAGCTAAACTCAAGAGAGGGGATAACCAGCGAAGATGAAGGGAGCACTGATTGGAAGGGGCCGAAATGCCGAAGTCTACGAATGGGGAGAACGGCAGGTATTAAAACTATTCGATGCGGATTACCGCCCCGAGTGGATATCATATGAGGCGGAGATGAGTCGAAGGGTTTCGGAAGCGGGCGTGCCGGCTCCGGCCGTATATGACATATTAGAAATTGAGGGGAGAAGAGGGTTGTTATATGAGCGAATGACGGGCCCAACGATGTTGAATCACGTCTTGTCGTCTCCCCATCAACTGTTACGGTGTGCACGGAGCATGGCGAGACTCCAATATGATATTCACGGCTTTACAACGACCATGCTGCCAAGGCAGAAGGAGAAGCTGGAGCATGCCATCATGGATGCCAGCGGCATTTTGCCAAATAAGGTGGATGCCATCCTCTCCGTACTCGACTCCATGCCGGAAGGGGAGTCTATCTGCCATGGCGACTTCCACCCCGATAATGTAGTGATCACGGAGAAGGGGTGTCGCGCGCTGGATTGGAATGGTGCTTGTGTCGGTCATCCGCTCTGCGACGTGGCCCGAACATCGCTGATGTTCCAATCTCCATTTGATCCGCTTGACCTGCCAGCGATCCGGGCGTTTCCTGCCCGGGTGGCACGCATGCTCTGGAACAAAGTCTACATAAAGGAATATTGCAGGTTGTCCAATGCCAAGCCAGGGGATATCCAGAAATGGCAGCTGCCTGTGGCAGCCGCCAGGCTGCGAGAGCAGATTCCCGGCGAGCGGGATTGGCTGCTGGGAATCATCCATGAATACCTTCGAGAATACGCATAAAGTTTTTTCGCTAGAGTTAGCGCTTAAACCACATCGATTTATAATCCACCCTGCCATTACTGGTTAGCCTAACGTTCTGCAAGGAACTCCCCGTATTGACATACACGTAGTGATAGCGGTGATGCAAATAATGAACCAAGTGCTCATTCGTCAGCTTTTGTTCCAACTGGTGCAACAGCTCCAGCGATTCGCCGGATCCCGCATGGATACGCGCTACGGTGTCTTCCACTACCCGGCGAGCTGAAGGACCGATCATATTGGAGATGTTCCCAAAATCGTTCCGCAGCACTTTGATTGCGCTGATGACCGGACTTTGCCCCAATGCAACGCCCCTAATGACGAGGTCGGCTTGAGCCAGCACTTCCGGCTTGGATAGTTCATGAACTGGGATGACGCTGACCTGGCACTGCACCCCGAGTCTCGCCCAGTGTTGTTGCAGCCACAAGGCTTCGGCTTCATAATCGGCCTGAGGCCGAAGCTGTGAAGCGTAGATATGCAAGGTTTCTCCGCCGTACCCCGATTGCGCGATCCATTCCTCAAACATGGCCGCATCCTTTGTTATCGATGCTGCCCCTTCCCTTGATTGAAACTGTGCGCTGATTTCATGAAACAGGCTATACGCAGGCGAATAATTCTCGGATTGCAATTCTTCCGCGATCCGGTGTACAGGTAAGGCCCTGCACAGCGCCTGTCTGAATAAAGCATGATGTTGGGGGCCGGGTTTGTTCATGTTAAAGGTGAAGTAGGACGCCCCGTCTTCCATGCGCGTCAGCTTCCTCCACGTCGTGGAATCATCTTGAATGGCGGCCGATGAAGTCGGCCCGGCCGTTTTATCACGAAAATCATACTTGTAACTCAGGAGTTCACTTTCTTGTTGCTTAAGTTCCGGGACCGTTAGTATTTCCACCAAGTCGAGTTCCGGTCGTCCTAGAAAATAATCCTCGTTGGCTTCAAGTATCATCATTGCAGCATCAAACCGCACCATCTTATAAGGCCCCGTTCCTACCGGCATTCGATGAAATGCTTCCGGATTGGCTTCCAATACGTCCAGCGGGAGGATACAGGTGCCGGTGAAACAGAAATAGTGCGGCAGAATCCGGCTCGGCTCCGTTAATGTAAAGCGGACGATATAGCGACTAACAGCCTCCACTTGAAGCATATTCAGACTGTGCCACAGCTCCCTGGATCTCGCGGTGCTGGATGCTCCAATCAGACGCATAAATGTAAGGACGACATCCTCGGCTGTTAGTTCCCGGCCATGGTGGAAGGTCACGCCCTTGCGCAGGTAGAAGCACCAGATTCTGCCGTTCTCCTGTGACTCCCAGTGGTGTGCCAGGTGAGGCTGTAAGGTTTGAGTAGACGCGTCATAACGAACCAGGGTATCCATCACATGTTCAATATAATGACTGTCATGACGGGACAGCGCATGAAGCGGGTCAAGGCTGACGACGCATGGATAGAAGGGGTATCTCAAAATATCCCGTTCGTGCTGACCCTTGATCTCAACGCGGTGTCCAAGCTGCTCGCCAAGCCACTGGTGGAATTGCTCCTTGATGCGGGGGGCGGTATCGGTCAATGAATGAAGGGCCGTGTCGTATTTCCCTTCCAGGATCAATTCCATCGCCAGTCTGGCTTTCACTTCATCTGGATGTAGAAGGAAGGTGAGTCTGGAGCGCTTTCCCCTACCGGATGCCGGTTCCCACTGAATCCACGCTTGCTCTTGAAGCTGCCGAATCAGCCACTTGGTATGACGGGTGGTGCAGCAGAGATGGATCTTCATATCCTCGATGCGCGTAGCGAAAGATCGAGCTGCCTCCTGCTGTTCGTGAACAGGCATCAGGGGTGTTTCTTCAGAGTGATAGGCCTGATATAGCTGAAAGTAATGATCACTTAGTTTCATCGATATTCCCCTTCATAAAAGGTGAGATTATGTTTTGATCATATCACACTTTTTCTTCACCTTTTAGAAGATAGACTTAAGTAAGAGAGAGTTTACTGGAAGGGGAGAATCATCACGATGGAAACAAAGACAGATCGTAAAGAGCAAATCATTGTACAGCCTAAAGAGACATCACTCTGGCGAAATCGAAATTTCCTCCTGCTGTGGACAGGTACCATGCTGTCCAATTTCGGTTATCAGATCTATCTGATTGCCTTGCCGTTACTCATATACGATATGACGCAATCGGCGCTGGCGATGAGCATGATGAGGGCGATTGATTTTTTTCCAAACATTTTTATAGGCATGTTGGCGGGGGTCATTGTGGATCGATATCACCGAAAAAAAGTCATGTTGGTGACCGTGCTCCTGCGCTTGATTACGCTAGCCGCCATCGTATATCTCCTATTTGTGGATGGAATCGCGTTATGGCATTTGTATGCGCTTGGCTTCGTATTGTCGGCGGCTGGCTATACGTTCGGTAATTCACATCACTCGGTCGTTCCGCAACTGGTGAGCAAGCAGCAACTGACGGCGGCCAATGCTCAGTTAACCTTTGTGGATACGCTGATCATGATGATTGGGCCGGGGGTAGCAGGCATTATGATTGCTGCCTTCTCGTATAAGATAAGTTTCAGCGTGTTTCTGGTCAGTGTGCTGATGCTGTATATTTGCGTTCATCTGACCCATATTCCACAGACGATAAGGAAGGAGACAACGGTGGGTAAGGGCGCGCTCTGGAAGGAAATGAAGGAGGGGATCGACGCTCTGTTTGCGAATAAAATCCTGCTCACCCCAACCATTGCCGTGCTGTTCAATAACTTTGCGGCAAGTTTGACATCAGGGGTGCTGATCTTCTTTGCGGCCGACATGCTTCATGCAACGAAGGAAGAGATCGGATGGATGTTCGGAATGGGAGCAGCAGGCGGATTGCTCGGTTCGGTTTGCATTCCAAGGTTGCGCCGCAAATATGGTAGGGGACGAATCTATATCGGGTGCGTGCTGACGGAAGTATTCAGCTTCGTCCTGCTCGTATTCGCGAATTCCTGGTGGCTCATCGGCGTCTCGCTGTTCATCCGAGTCTTTGCCATTACGATGTCTAACGTCGTCTATTTCACGATCCGTCAGGAATTCACGCCGAATCATTTGCTTGGCCGTGTTGCAGGTACCTCGTCCATGCTGATGAAGCTGGCGCTGCCGCTCGGGTTGTTTGTATCTGGCTTGTGGGCGGAATATTGGCCCGTGCCGATCCTGTTCATGCTGTCGGCGATGCTGAGTTTCATCATGTTCCTGATTCTTAGAAAGCACTCGTTCGCCCAGGTTCAATAATGGTAATCATTGGTGGTACGGGTTGTGAACCCTTGCCCAGGCCCATGCATAAGATGTAGTCACAATCACCAACTGCCTTGGAAAGGGCGTGACTTCAATATGGGCATTCAACTAACCGCATTGCACTGGGTTTACCTGGCGTTCATTGTGCTGATTATGGGACTGCTGATCCGCCGGCGCGATACGACGCTGATCTGCGTTACCGGTATATTCGCACTGGGCCTGTTGGCTACGGAGACGTTAAGCGGTTCGGTTTCCGGTGTGTTCAATTCATTCATCTATGCAACGAAGGAACTCATGGGCACGATTATGATCATCTCGATCATCGTAGCAATGAGCCGCGTGCTGATCAAGACGGGCATTAATGAGACGATGGTGGCGCCGCTCACCCGCTTTTTGCGAACGCCGGCCATGGCGTATTGGGGGATCGGCCTCATCATGATGGTGACCTCCTTCTTCTTCTGGCCGTCCCCGGCCGTCGCGCTGATCGGTGCAGTGCTGCTGCCGGTCGCGATTCGGGTGGGATTGCCTGCGCTCGGAGCGGCGGTGGCGATGAACCTGTTCGGGCACGGAATTGCCTTATCGGGAGATTATATTATTCAGGGTGCGCCGAAGCTGACGGCGGACGCGGCGGGCCTCCCGGTATCGAGCGTGATGGCTGCGAGCGTACCGCTCGTCATCGTCATGGGTCTGGTGACAACGGTAACGGCTTTCTGGATGATGAGAAGGGACCAGCAGAACGGCAATTGGCGCGACGGACTGGTGACAATCAAGAGCACCGGCGATTCCTTGTCCAGCCGGTCGGAGGATGATGATGAGCAGACGTCGTTCATCTCTTCCGCGACGAAAAAATGGCTAGCCGTCGCCATTTTGCTGCTCTTTGCAGCCGATGTTGCGGCGATGTTCATTCTAAAGCTGCAGGGCGGGGACGCCACGGCGCTTGTGGAGGAACGGCGGTTCTCATTCTCGCCGCCATCACTTTGGTAGCCCATCGCAATCGCGGCCTGGAGAAGGTTACCTCATATCTCATTGAAGGTTTTGTGTTCGGCTTTAAAGTGTTTGGACCCGTCATTCCGATTGCTGCATTCTTCTATCTTGGGGATGCGGCGTTTACGGAATTGTTCGGAAAAGTGCTGCCGGAGACATCCCATGGCATCGTGAACGATATCGGGGTTGCCTTGGCTAACGTGGTGCCCCTGAACGGAGCGGTGGGCGCCGTGACCTTGACGATTACCGGTGCGATCACGGGCCTCGACGGTTCCGGCTTCTCCGGCATCTCGCTGGCCGGTTCCATTGCTCAATTATTCGCTACAGCCATTGGCTCAGGTGCTGCAACGTTGACCGCGCTCGGGCAAGTGGCTGCGATCTGGGTCGGAGGGGGAACGCTCATTCCATGGGCTCTCATCCCTGCGGCTGCCATTTGCGGGGTCAGCCCGTTCGAGCTGGCGAGAAGGAACCTGAAGCCGGTGTTGATCGGACTCACGGTGACAACGGTCGTAGCAATGTTCTTGGTGTAGTCTGTAGTCGCACACCTCGCTCGAGAACGCAGCGTATATCCAACCGTTCCGCCAACGGTTGAATATACGCTGCCCCTCTTGGGACAGCCTTAATTGAGCCGGCGATGATCTTTCTCGAAGCGACTGCCTTGGTTCTACCCCCTTGCAATAGAAAAAGAACCCTCGGTAGAGAGTCCTTATGGTATAATATGGGTTGTACATACACACCTTGAGTGGGCGCACCCTCCGAAAGGAGGTGATGCGATGAACATTTCGTTTGGTGAAGTGCTTACCTTCGGGTTATTCCTGTTGGCATTGCTGACTTACATCGATAAACGAAAGTAACCCACTCTTAAGGTTGGAGCCTAAAGTGGGTTACTTCTCTGATCTCTCAATGATCCTGGAGGGTAAATCCCACTCAAGATGTTTGTACTAGGGAGTAGCCTGGCCCGGCTACTCCTTATTTATTGTTATCTTAGCATATGGAGAAATATACCTCAAGCTACTTGTGCAGTAGACAGATTCGCTAGCGGTTATGGCCGTTACTTCTTCGAGATTGAGAACGGCAACTCTTCGTTGCGGTAAGAACGGAAGCTTGGAGCAAGTCCGAGACGGAAATCGAGGGACTTGCCTGCCATAATATCCTGATGCGTAATGTATAGCTTGGTGTGATCCTGTCCATCCAATTGAACGTTCGCGACGAAATTGGATTGCGGATTGTTGTTGTCGGTATGAATCTGCATCGCTTTGCCGTTCGGCAGCTCAATGCTCACGCTATCGAACAGCGGGATGCCCAGCACATATTCACCGCTGCCTGGGGTAACCGGGTAGAAGCCCATGGAGCTGAACACATACCATCCGGACATGCTGCCATTATCCTCGTCACCCGGGAAGCCGTCAAAGCCGCTGTTGAACAGGTTCGTCATCAACTGCTTAAGGACAACCTGGGACGATGCAGGCTGACCTACATACTGGAATAGATACGGAATATGGAAGCTCGGTTGATTGGAAAGCGCCAGCTGACCGTAGTCAATTGCCGCCATCTCGCTCATTTCATGAATTTCAAAACCGTAGCCCAGCACATCGAAGTCAGGAGCCTTGTTGCATAATTCGGTTATTTTGTCGAAAAACCGTTCTTTGGAACCGTACGCCTCAATCAATCCCTGGAAATCCTGGAATACCGCGAAGCTGTTCTGCCAAGCACTGCCCTCCGCATAATCCAGCCCCCAGCTTGTATCGTTAAAATTCGGACGGAACTGCCCCTCCTTGTCCTTGGCCCTCATAAATCCAGTCTCAGAATCAAAGATATTCCTGTAGTTCAGGGCACTCTGCCGGTACGCATCCTTGACGTCTTGCTGCCCCAGCACTTCAGCTACACGGCTTATGCAATAATCGCTGTAGGCGTAATCCAGCGTGTGATTGACGCTTTCGTGATAGCTGCTGGGTACGTAGCCGTGCTTGAGATAATCCAGCGTACCCTGGCGACCGTAGCAGTCTTGACCGCTTTGCGTCGTGGCTGCGGTCAGCATCGCCTCAAGCAGTTCCGGCATCAAGTCCTGAGCAATGCCCTTGGTGGCGGCATCAGCAATCACAGCGTCAATGAGCGTACCCGGCATCATTCCCCGTTCGTCCGGTGACAGCCATTTCGGCAGGAAACCGGTCTCGCGGTATGAATTCAAATACCCCTCCAGCATTTCTGCATATTCCCTCGGAGCAATGATGGAATAGAGCGGGTATACGGTTTTGTAGGTATCCCAGAATCCATTGTTGGTGTACAGGACACCTTTCTTGACGGTTTTTGCCGTGGTGTCGTAATGAACGGGTTCCAAGTCGGTGTCAAGCTCATAGAATTTCTGCGGGAACAGGAACATCCGGTATAAGCAAGTATAGAACGTCCTTATGTATTCCTCGTTTGAATGAGTGACCCGGATTTTGTTCAGGTAATGATTCCACGCTTGCGCAGCCAATTCTTTCTGCTCGTCCAGGGTTGTATCCAGTTCGCGTGCAAGATTGAGCTCCGCTTGCTCCAGGCTGATAAACGAGGTAGCCAACTTAACATCCAGCGTGTCCCTCTCACAGTCTTTGAACCGAATGACGACATGCTGGTCCACGTTGGCAAAAGCAAGCTCGCGGAAGAATTGGCCTTCAGCGTCGTAGTAACCAGTCGTTGTGAGATCAATGTCTTTGCTGAAACTCATGGCAATGTACATCCGGAAACCGTCATCGTGACAGCCCGAGAAGTTGCTGACATAGCCGGTGATTCTGCGTTGGGCTGCATCAAGTCTGAACTCGCTTTTGTCCTTCGCGTTAAGCACGAAGCCGGCCTGCTGTCCTGAATTGTATTTGATGCGCATCGCCGCACCGTAGCAGCTGGGAACCAGCTCGGTAGTGATGTTATAGCGCTGCTGCTTCACTTTGAGATAATGAGGCTTGAATGTTGCCTCTTCCGGCCGGTAGGAACTTTGGCAGGAGAAGACGGAACCTCTGATTTTGTTGTCCGCGATCGGGGTCATGAGGAAGTGGGTGAAATCTCCCATCCATGGACTCGGCTGGTGCGTCAGGCGAATGCCTTGAAAGACGCGGTCATTGGGGTTGAAGAACCAGCTTCCTTCATTTTTGGTCTGAACGACATAATGGTTCATGCCGAAGGGCACGCCCGTGTAGGGGAGCGTATTTCCGTTCGAATAGGCGTGCTGGTTGTTGGAGCCTTGTCTTGTATCGATATAGTTCAGCATGTGTAAGTCTCCTTTGGTTTTTAAAAATAGGCGCGCTATAACTTCTTCACGGTCTGGCGTTCAATGAGTCGAACGGGAACCACGACATTCTCATGAGGATGATCTTTGGGATTCTCGATCAGGGAGATGAGGCTCTGTGCGGCCTGGTATCCCATCTGTCCAAAATCCTGCGAGATCGTAGTCAGCTTGGGTTCGACGAAGCTCGCAAGATGAATGTTGTCAAAACCCACCACGGAGAAATCGTCCGGAACGGACAGACCCAGTTCCTTGGCGATCTGAATGATCTCGATCGCACTCAGGTCATTCTCGGCCACAATCCCCGTAATCCCCTGGTCCACGACGGATTGAATAAACTGAATATAATATTCTCTGCCGTTATCGTTCTCATGTTTTAAGAAACGGTCGGTCAAGTCGCTGACGCTGTAGTCGATTAGGTTGTAATCATACAGAGCCTTCAAATAACCAAAATACCGCTCCCGGATCGAAGAGGAATTCTCTACCCTCAAGGAGGAGATAAAGGCGATTTTCTTATGATTATTCTCGATCAGGTGTTTAGAGGCTTGGTATCCACCATCAAAGTTATCGGAGACGACCGATAGGAAGGGAATGCCTTCAATGCACTTGTCCATCGTCACAAGGGGGTACTTTGCCAGATAATACTGATACAGAATGCCTAGATCCGAGATGCTACTTACAGGGTAGAGAATCAATCCGGAATTGGCACTTTGAAGCGCGGATTCCATCAGTTTGCGCTGATTGACGATCGTGTTGGACTGAATCTTCAAGGTATAGTCGGTCGTTGCGAGATATTCGTTAATGCCTTTCTCATAATCCCCGAGTCCGGGATTATGGGTGAAAGGAAGAATCAGCAGAATCTCTTTACTGGTCTTGCTAAAGGGACGATGAGGAGTCGTGGTCTCGCTCACGAAGCTTCCCTTGCCTTGGATTCGGTAAATCAGGTTGGCATTCTCCAGCTCAGTCAGGGCCCTTTTTGATGTAATGCGGCTGACGTTATATTCCTTCGAAATCTCGGCTTCGGTCGGAAGCTGGTCCCCGGATTGGAGCTCCCCGGATTCAATCTTTGCGGTTAGAGCGTTTACGATATGTTGATATAATGGAATTTGTTCCATGGTGGATCTCCTCACTAAATTTGATATATCATTTTGTGGCATGTATGTCAAAGTCTAATGATATTTTTGATAAAAAGTCACAGTTGTTATGTTTGAATATACGAAAAAATGCTGAAAATGAATCTTCGTTATGTATCAAGGATGTTCTCATGTTTTTGTTTCGGACAGGAAAGGAATAAGCCTGCAACATAGTTTCTTCATGCGTCTTTCGTTTGATTTCATATTTAAACCTTCTATTTTCATAGTATAGTTCCCCCGGCTATATTTCAAGATTAAACGCTTCCAACTCCAATAAATAGAAATGTAAGCGCTAGACAAATAAATTGGTATATCTTATAATCAGATTCAAGAAATAAATGATATATCAAATATTGGGGGTTGATGGAGTGTTTCGCGCAAAAAAAGGGAAAGTTGTCATGTCGTTGTTGCTGGCATCTGCACTGCTTGTTACGGCTTGCGGAGGGAAGTCTGGAGAAGCACAGGATCCGAAGGGGAATGAATCTGCCGATACGAATGAAATTTCACTCTTACGGCCAAGCTGGAATAATTTAAGACCTGCGTCCAGTGAGCTGTGGATGTGGCAAGAATATGAGAAGAAGTCCGGAATCAAGGTGAACTGGGAAGAACTCACCGATATCGGAGAGAAGAAGAACATCATCTTGACGAGAGGCGATCTGCCGGATGCGTTCTATCAAGTCGATTGGAGCAATGGCGAGCTGCTCAAGTATGGTCAACAGGGATTGTTCTTGCCGCTGGAAGATCTGATTAAAGAGCATGCGCCGAATCTGCAAAAATATCTCGAAGAGAACGAAGATGTAAGAAAAGGAGTGACCAGTGCAGACGGTCACATTTATGCAACCCCTTACATCGATCCATATCCGGAGGGTAACCGGACGATCCGTTTGTGGATCAACAAGAAATGGTTGGACAATCTCGGTATGGAGGTTCCCCGAACAACAGCCGAGCTGGAGGAAGCCTTGATGGCGTTTGTAACCAAGGACCCGAACGGCAATGGCGTTAACGATGAGCAGGCTGGTATATGCCAAGTGGTTCAATTGGCTGGACCTTCGAGCAGATGATGATGGGTTCCTTCGGTATCGGCAATGGCGGTCGCAAAGCGCTCGGGAACTTTATCTATGTGGACGATAATGATGAGATCCAACTGACGATTACAGCTGATGGGTACAAAGAGCTCTTGAAATACCAGAACCGGTTGTACAAGAATGGCGCTATCAACAAGCAGGCCTTTAGCGGCGTGGATTACGATAAATGGACGGCTGACGCAGCGAAAGACACCGTCGGTGCCTGGAACTGGGCCGCCAACGATTACATTGGCGAGAGCGTGAAGGATGATTTTGTTGCCATTAACGTGCTTGAAGGGCCTAACGGCGATACTGCCTCATTAACCGATTCCCAAGTTGCGGGGGCGTCCAGTCTGGTCGTTACGAAGGATGCGAAGGACCCGGGTGCGATTCTGAAGTGGGTGGACTACTTCTACAGCGAGGAAGGCAGCGTGTTCGGTTATCTGGGTGAAGAAGGCGTTACCTACAATGTGGAAGACGGCAACAAAGTCTACATCGATGAAATCCTGAACTATAAAGACGGCATCGGACTTGGCGCGTTCCAGTATGTCGATAACGTATATGGCGGGTACTTCCCATATATCGAGCTCTCCCCTGAGGTTAGGGCTGCTGCCGGCCGCAAAGAGGCACCGGTATACACGGACCTGACCGAAGAAACCTTGCCAAGCGTCATGCTGCCGGATCTGCCGGCAACGATCCAGGAAGCCAATGAATCTTCATCCATTATTGCAGACGTCGGCAACTATGTCGGACAGATGCGCGTGGAGTTTGTAACGGGTACCAAGGATATCGATGCAGAGTGGGATAACTACATTGCCCAGTTGAAGAAGATGGGCTCGGACAAATATCTGGAAATCAAGCAAGCGCAATACAAACGTTATAAAGAGAGCTAAAAGAACCGTTTGGTGGGGAGATTCTTCGCGAATCTCCCCCCATTTTAAATTTTAAGGAGAGGGGAAAACCATGGAATCTTCACTTCACAAGAAGCCGTTTCTCAAGCCGAAACGCAAATCCATTTTGAAGCAAAAGTGGCTGTACTTTATGATGCTGCTGCCGCTAACCTCCTTGATCATATGGAATTACATCCCGATGTACGGGATTATCATATCATTCAAAGATTACTCTCCCGCCTATGGCATTATGGACAGTCCCTGGGTAGGATTTGCCCATTTCGAGCGGTTCTTTAATGCATTTTACTTCTGGGACGTCATTATCAACACGTTAAGAATCAGCCTGTATAGCCTTCTTGTCGGCATTCCGCTTCCGATCATTCTGGCGCTCATGTTCAACGAGCTGCGCCGCAAGAAATACAAATCGCTTGTGCAAACGATCTCCTACATTCCGAATTTCATTTCGATTGTGATCGTGGTCGGTATGGTTACGTTCTTCACCTCCCCGGTCGACGGCGTGATCAATACGGTGATCGAGTATTTCGGCGGCACGCCGGTCGATTTTATCGGCAGCGCCAAGCTGTTCCCGCATGTGTTTGTGTGGTCGGGCATCTGGCAGACCATAGGCTGGGGAACGCTGATCTATACCGCCGCCATGTCCGGTATACCACAGGATCAATACGAAGCGGCCTATCTGGAAGGCGCTACGCGCATGCAATGCATTCGGAACATTACCATTCCGGCGATTATGCCGACCATTGTGATCTGCGCCATTCTGGCAACCGGATCGGTCATGTCCGTCGGGTTCGAAAAGGTGCTGTTAATGCAGAATGATGCAAACCTTGCGACGTCCGAGGTTCTGTCAACCTACATGTATAAATCGGGTATTTTGAACGCGGAATACAGCTTCTCGGCTGCCGTAGGCCTGTTTAACAACCTGATCAACTTCATCGTGCTATACCTGGTGAATAAATTCGCGCAGAAATTCAGTGAGACAAGCCTGTGGTAAGGAGGGGCCATCATGCAATTCCATCTTTCTAGAGAAGACAAGATTTTTAACTGGATCAACATCGTAGTTGTTGGCATTATTACATTGCTTATTCTGTACCCGTTATTATTTGTCGTGTTTGCTTCGCTCAGCGATCCTCGCCAGATTTTTGACAGTGCCCTGCTGCTATGGCCGAAGGGATTTACGCTTGAAGGGTATAAGCGGGTGTTTGATAATCCGGATATATGGATGGGCTTCAAGAATGCGGTGATTTATACGGTGCTTGGAACGGCCGTGAACGTCATCATGACCACCTTGGCGGCCTATCCGTTATCCCGGAGGGATTTTCGGGGTCGGAACGTCATTACGATCCTATTCACGTTCACGATGTTTTTCTCCGGCGGATTAATTCCGACGTATTTGGTGAACCAGCATCTGGGGATTATCGATACGATGTGGGTCATGATCTTGCCGGGAGCCGTGAGCGTATACAACATGATCATCATGCGTACGTACTTCCAGCAGAATATTCCGCTCGAACTGGAGGAAAGTGCGTTTATTGACGGAGCTACCGATATGCAACTGCTGCTCAAGGTGGTACTTCCGTTATCGACGCCGATCATCGCAGTGATGATGATGTTCTATGGCGTAGGCCGGTGGAACGGTTACTTCGATGCGATGATTTATTTGTCTAACCGCGAATTGTTTCCCCTGCAGCTGATCTTGAGAGAGATCCTGGTGCAGAATCAGATGGGGGATGCAGCGAACCAGGCGATGATGAACAGCAACCAGAGCGAGGTCAACTTGATCAAGCAGTCCATTAAATATGCGGTTGTTGTCGTTTCGAGTATCCCAGTACTGATTTTCTATCCGATTGTGTCCAAGTATTTTGAAAAAGGCATCATGGTTGGAGCAATCAAAGGCTAAGTATACAAGAGGAGTCCTTTTTGAGGATTCCTTTTTTTGCGTGATAAACATGAAATTCATATGGGTAGCTGTAATTTATTATATACAATAAAGGAACGTATGTTCTATAATGAGGGGGTGAATATACCGATTAATACAGGAGGTTGTTGTATTTGAAGAAGAGTGCCCTGTTGATCATTGATGTACAGAACGAGATGTTTCAAGAGAATGATCCTGTTTACGAAGGGAATCGGTTGCTTTACAATCTCAAGCAGCTGATCGCAACAGCCAGGAGCCGTGGAATTCCTATTTTTTACATACAGCATAATGATGAGGGTTTGAAGGAGGGAACTGAGGCTTGGAAGATTAATGCCGAGATCGCTCCTGCAATGTCGGATAGCATCATTCAGAAGACCAGACCTGATTCTTTCTATAACACGACACTTGAAGAGGAATTAAAGCGGCAAGGTATCGAACATGTGATGCTTGCTGGTATGCAGAGCGAGTTATGCGTAGATACCACGTGCAGGAGAGCATACAGTCTGGGCTATAGGGTCACGTTAGTGTCCGATGCTCACAGCACCTGGAACAATTCCGTGTTAACGGCGCAGCAGATCATAGATCACGCGAATGCGACTCTGAGATGGTTTGCGGCCATCAAGACAACAGAAGAAGTCCTCTTTGCGGAAGAAGTCGGCGCGTAATCGCCGGCTTCTTTTGAATTGGTCCAATCAATTTGCACTCCAATTGCTACCCCCATTGGGCAATGGTAATGATGCCTAACGTGATAAGTATGGACATGACGATTCGCCGCCTGCCTTGCTGCTCGCGCAGAACGATGATGCCGAGTATAGTGCCGAATACCGTGCTGATTTCACGGATAGGCGCGATGTGCGCAAGCGGGGTGAGCCGCATGGCGAACAGGAATAATAAGTAGGAGCCGGGCGCCAGGATGGACCCCAGGAGAATCGTGCGCCAGTTCACGGAACATTCCTGCTTCAGCTGTCTGGACAGCGTCACGGGAACGATCAGGGCGATGAAATAACTGATATTGGATAACTGGATTAAGGCGACGGGGGAGACCCCTGCATCCAGGATGGCTTTGTCAGTCAAGGTATATCCGGAAATGCAGAGCCCCACCAGACAAGCATAGAACAAGGCCTTGGGATTGAGGCTGGATGACCTATTGAGCTTTAATCCCGATAAAGCAAACAGCGAAAAGATAATGAGGCTAAGTCCCATATAGCCAGCCGTACTTAACTGCTCGTGAAACAACACGAGACTGCACAGCGAAGTCAGCATGGCGCCAAGCCCCCGCATGATCGGGTACACTTGGGACATCTCGCCGTGCGTATAGGCTTTGGAAAGCAGCGTGATATAGCAGCCTTGAATGGTCATGGACATCAGCATGAGTCCATAAATGTGCAGCTCTAGACGCAGCCCCGACATTTCCTTGAGAAAATAAGGCATCAAGAAGATTAGCGTGACGAAGTGGATGCACCACAGAAACACCGATTTATGAATGCTTCGCTTCGTGAACAGATTCCAAAGGGCATGGGTCAGCCCGGATGACAGCACCAGCAGGAGCGACAGCAGCTCCATCAGCGATGTCCGATAAGCACTTCGATGCCGCGAGCGGACAGGTTATCCACCCATTCCTGTGAACAGTCCTGATCCGTGACGACCATGGAGACGTCCTTCAGTTCGGCGAGCTTCGAGAACGTGGTTACCCCGAACTTCGAATGGTCCGCGAGAACGATGCCTTCCTCCGCACGCTCCAGCATTTTTCGCGATATGTAGGCTTCGTCAAGATCATAATCGGTAAAACCATCGGTTAACGAGATCCCGCCGACCGAGATAAACGCTTTATTGACCTTGAACTGTTCCAGCAGGATGTCGGTGAGCGGTCCTGTTGCCGCTTGTTTGGTCCGGTCCATGTCCCCGCCGATAAAAATAATCCTTCCCTGAAACGTCTTCATCGCCAGATTCAGGACAGGCAGCGAATGGGTGATCACCGTGACATGAGGTCGGTCTGTAAGATAGCGCATGACTTCAATCGTGGTTGTTCCGTTATCGAGCAGAATGGTCTCCCCGTCCTTGACAAGGGAGGCGGCAAGTTTGCCGATCGCAACCTTCTCTTCCGCACATGTCTGGGAGCGACTGCTGAAGGACGGCTCAATATGGCCGGAACGTGATTTGACGGCACCGCCGTAAACCTTGCGCAGCAGTCCTTCTTTCTCTAACCGGTCCAAATCCCTCCGGATCGTTTCGGCGGATACTTCCAACTGTTCCGCAAGGACATGGACTTTCACCTTGCCTTCAAGCTCCAATTGATGTAAGATCTTTCCCCTGCGCTCCTCATAGGTTACGGACATTAATGCATTCACCTCGATATAATATATGACTGATTTTGACCGAAGATGTGGATTTGATCTTATATTAGGCTGAAAAACCGATAATGTCAACGAAAAATCATTGACTTCGAGCCTTACCCCCTCTAATATACACATAAAACCACAACAATGCATAATAAACCACATATCCATATAAAAGGAGATGGTGATGTTGAAGCCAACGCTTCGATTCGGGGACGATCATACCTTCAAGATCGTGCAGTTCACAGATATTCATTGGAAGAATGGGGAGCCGGAGGATCTGATGAGCCGGCATTGCATGGAGACGGTGCTGGAACTGGAGCAGCCCGATCTGGTGGTATTTACGGGCGATCTCATTTATTCCGGGGAGGCCGACCCCGGGTGGAGCAGGTGCCAGGATCCGGTGCAAGCCTTCAAGGATGTCGTCAAGACGGCGGAATCCCGCGGAATTCGGTGGGCCTTTGTGTTCGGGAATCACGATACGGAGGGGGATGTTGCGCGCGAACAGCTTATGGATGTTGCCATGCAGCACAATTACAACTGTGCAGAGCACGGCTCGCCGGATCTACACGGTGTTGGCAATTATACGCTTCCGCTTTACTGCAATGGCGGGGAGGAAACGGCAGCGGTTCTGTATTTTTTTGATTCAGGGAGAGAGTCCGGACATCCTGCCGTGCCGGGGTACGATTGGATCCGGCGGGACCAGATTCGCTGGTATGAACTGGCATCCCAAGCTTACAGTGTCAAGCGGGAAGGCAATCCGCTGCCGTCATTGGCCTTTTTCCATATCCCCTTGCCGGAGTATGGCGAAGTTTGGGAGCGGCGAACGTGTTATGGCAGCAAGTTTGAGGAGGTGTGTTGCCCGGAGGTGAATTCCGGCCTATTCGCAGCGATGCTGGATCGAGGCGATGTGATGGGGACGTTCGCCGGACATGATCATATCAACGATTATTGGGGAGAATTGCACGGCATCCGTCTGTGCTATGGCAGAGCTACCGGTTATGGCACATACGGCCGGGAAGACATGCTCCGGGGCGCCAGGGTCATTCGTCTGCATGAAGGACAACGACAGTTTGACACATGGATCACGCTGAGCGACGGCTCGCAGATATGGGAACAGGGGAAGCATGAACCGGAGTCAGCTGACTTACGACAGCAGTAAATAAACACACCTCTTATGAAGATTCGGGCAGGGAACCCGACCATTTCATGAGAGGTGTGTTATTCGCGTTATGTTCCTTGACCATTCGCAAGTATTCGCAGCAGCAGCTCCGCCCTAGGAAGCGTATAGCTCGGATCCTCCTGGGATTTCAGCGTCATTAAACCCGATAGTACAGCTAGATAACATGACGCCAACTCTCGCAGATCGCCAGTCGCAATTTCTCCTGCCTGCTGTCCGGCTTCGAACAGCGGCAAAAGTTGTTCAACGAAAGCATGGATGGAATAACTCTCGATAATCCGCTTCGCTTCCTCGGGTACGCCCTCTGAGGTACGTGCTTGCTGAATCAGCATGAAATGCGAATTATCATCCTCTTGAAGAATCATGGAGGTTAGCAGCGTGATTTTCTCAAGAGGGGTGCCGGGTACGTTATAGATTTCGGAGAGCGCTAGCTGTGCTTCGTCCATCGACCATTGCACGAGCGTAGTGAATAATTCGTCTTTGGATTTGAAGTAATGATACAGCAGGCCGTGGCTGAGGCCAGCCTCCGCTGCAATCATGCTCATTTTCGTGCCGAAAATACCTCTTCTAGAGAACACTTTGATGGCTGCTTTCATGATCTGTTCTTTACGTTCGTCGCGAATCTGGTGCAGCTGTTCTTCATTTAATGGAGCCATGAATCCTTCCCTCACATCCGTAAATCAATTGTTGATATCACCTTATCCTATTTATGCTCTTCGGGCAATCCCTGTGGAATGGACGTTGGGATCCCATCGAAAGCAGGAATCACAGCCTTCAGAAAGGAGCTAAGCGTCATATGTTCCTTATGCAGCACACGTTTCAACCAAACTTGGTTCTCCCCGGAAGTGTCTGCCTGCATAAGCGCGAGGATACGTTCGGCGTTAAATAGGTCAGAGGGCGAGCTGATCAAGCTATTGACCATCATATACTCCCCGAACACTTCCATCTGCTGGTGACCAAAAGCCTGCTCTTGCATGAAATCGAGCACCGTCTGAGCAAAAGCCATCCCCTTGATAGACAGGGTGCCTTCGTACCTAACACCCGGCCATCTGAGATCAGCTACGCAACTAAGCCACCATGCGGGAGCTGTCGCTTCCTGCATTTTCTTAAGCACTGTCTGTTCAGACCGGGGATGCTCCCCATCTTCTACTTGCAGCCATGAGCGCAGTGTTTCTGACTGAATCGCGGCGACCGTAATTCCCTGCCCAAAGATCGGATCGAAGCTGCAGAGGGCATCGCCAATAGCAAGCAAGCCCGTTGGCCAATGCTCCATGACGTCATAGTGTTGTCTTAAGCACGTATCGATCCGGTAACCTCGGGGCGCACCGACCGGCTCTAATCGTTCGAGCCACGTACCCATTGCAGAGCCAAGTTGCTCGGCAACCTCTTTGTCGTATGCTTCCCCTTGGGTTGCGGGGTAAGATGCTCCTCCCGCGCGGTAAAGCACGATCTCGGCCAAGTTGTCCTCTATCGTGTTGAATACAGCGGTACCACGGCCAAGCAGGGGATTTCCTTCGTATAGCACAGTGCTCCACTCGTCCCGTATATCCTCGGGAATCTTATAATGTCTCGTACTATATCCGAGCGAGACATGCAATCGTTCCGCTTGCGGAACGGATAACCCGAGATCATCACGTAACCATTGCGCAAGCTTGGAGCTGCGACCGGTTGCGTCGATTACGAGATCGGCCTGGATTTGGAGGGATTGTTTGTTATCAAGATGACGAAAAGTCGCCCCTGTAACGATGTTGTTCCGTGCATCATACCGGAGTCCCTGTGCAGAGAGTCCAGTCAGGAAACGGACATTAGGCAGACGGTTGATTCGATTGCGAATGGTCCACTCCAGAAGAGCCCTACTACAGCCTGCGCTGGGTTCATCGGGCATCTCGAGCGTTCCGAAGCGATTGGAGAGATGTACCTTCTTCTGTGCTCGGGGATAGGCACCTCGAGTGAGTAGTTCATCAAATAAGCCGGGAAACATGTCTTCTAATAACAGCTTCCCGCGTTCTAATAAGCGGTGCGGATGATACGCCTGTGGCGTGCCTGGTCGATTCTCGGGACCATCGGGGAAGCGATCGCGGTCCGTGATCACAACCTCATCGTAATGCGCAGATAACGCATGGGCGGCAAACATCCCGGCAAAGCCACTGCCAAGAATAAGAGCCTTGTTGTTACGCTTCATAACACCAACTCCTTTTAGATTGATCAAGTCAATCAACATTAGAAAGAAAAAAATCGCTTTGAACATGACTCTTTGTTCAGATAACATAATGAATTTTATGATTGATTAGATCAGTCAATATTAAAATATCGCGAGATCATGAATTTGTCAATTGAAGCGGAGCATAAATTTTACGAATAAGTATTCGTTTTGAAGTTGTTTGCAGATGGACAATATTACCAAATTGGTATAGTCTTTTTGCATAACCTAGTCGAATTTGATATTGGAGGATCTAATGGATGGCTATGTACGTTCGTATGAAACCCATGGGGGTTTATGAATGGTCCGGACTGTCTGTTCATGATATTGCTGAGCGCCGCTTCAGTGTGATCGATCTGGAGTCATTCGGTAATCCGGGGACTACCGGGCAAGTATTTCGTATAAGAGCGATGCGATTCCATACTAGCGGAACTCGGCTTGGTGATATTTTTGAGACATTGATTAGACCAACAAGCCCCATTCCACAGGACTTGGAATCCTCAACGGGAGTATATAACCGTGAAGTTGCATATGCGCCGTCTTTTTCAGCTGGATATAAGTCGTTACAGCAGTTTCTGCAAGATGATGTTGTGATCACCTTAGGCGGTTACGAGTTTGATCTGCGTGTGCTGCAGCGTGAGTGTGAGCGTCATGGACTGCAAGAGCTTGAGAATCCATGCATCGATTTAAGGGCATTGTACACCTACCTTCATCCCGAAGTGGAAGAAGTCGTGACGTATGAAGAGTTAATGTATTATTACGGATTTGATGATAAACCTGAGGACCCACATGACCCATATCGTGATATGTCATTACTCGGTCTGATTTATATCGAAATTCTGGAGGAACTTAGGAACAGTAACACGTCACATCTTGCTATTACAGAGCCTCTTCTCGTTCAGAGATCAAGACATAAGCCCAAACGTCAAAGTGGAACCCCGGAGCTTCGTTTTCCGCCCCTGGCGGATACACAGCGGAAAATGTTGGTGGGCATCATCATGCTGTTCTTCCTGACGATCGCGCTGACAGGATTAGTTGATGTATTTACATTTCGCCTGAGTTGGGGTGGGGGGCTGTCTGGCAATGGCAATCCAGCCCTTCTCATCGTCATGGTGTTGGCTCCACTCTATGTGATTTTTCTAAGCCTTGTCGGAGGGGCTGCCTATTATTTCTTCCAGGAAAGAATGAAAGATGGGTGGTATTCGACTGGAATCTTGGGGTTCCTGCTAGGAATGGCTGCTATTATGTCGTTGGTTGCTTATTTTTACCATATGCGTGTATTTGTCTCGCTTGGAGGCAGGTCGGATCAGCACGGCTCGGCCATCTTCAGGTTCAGCAATTGGAATCAATACAGCAATACTGCTTACGTCAATGTCCTTACATACAGTCTGGGTATTATTCTATCGATGCTAATTGGTTATTTAATTGCACTACTGGTTAGCAGAAAGCGAGTTTGATGGATGAATTGCCTATAACTCCCCTTGTGTTCACTCTTGAATTTTGGGACAATAAGGAGTGGACTATGAATAGAAAGAGGAACTCTCAATGAACAAACCATCCATTTATGGATTAACTTTAGAACAATTAATCGCTTGGCTGGACGAGCGAGGACATAAAAAGTTTCGCGCGACGCAAGTATGGGAATCGCTGTATCGCCGGCGGGTGACGGCATTCTCGGATATGACGGAGGTCCATGCGGATTGCTTGCAACTGCTGGAGGAGAACTTTACCCTCCTGACGCTGGAGCAGCATACGAAGCAGGAGTCGCTGGACGGAACGGTGAAGTTCCTGTTCAAGCTGAAGGACGGCAACTTGATTGAGACGGTACTGATGCGCCATAAATTCGGTCTGTCAGTCTGTGTCACTACACAGGTGGGTTGCAATATCGGCTGCAGCTTCTGTGCGAGCGGTCTGCTTAAAAAGAGCCGGGATCTGTCCGCTGCGGAAATCGTGGAACAAGTCATGCAGGTGCAGCTTCATCTTGATCAGCGAGGAAAGAGCGAGCGGGTTAGCCATCTGGTCGTTATGGGGATCGGAGAACCGTTCGATAATTATGAGAATATGTCGAATTTCATCCGCATTATTAAGGATCACAAGGGGCTTGCGATCGGACAGCGCCACATTACGGTTTCGACCAGTGGACTAGCGAATAAGATCATGGAGTTCGCCGACAGCGATCTTGGCGTAAACCTCGCGATCTCTTTACATGCACCCAATGATGAGATTCGAACCCGGATTATGAAGATCAACAAAGCCATCCCGATCGAGAAGTTAATGGCAGCCATTGATTATTATCTGGAGAAAACCAATCGTCGGATAACGCTGGAGTACATTCTGTTGAAGGATGTTAACGATCAGCGGGAGCATGCGCTCGAACTGGCTGAGCTCGTGGGAGACCGGCGTAACCTGGCAAATGTGAACCTGATTCCGTACAATCCGGTCGATGAGCATAGCCAGTATCAGCGGAGCACGAAGGATTCAATCACCGCGTTCTATGATACGTTGAAGAAGCAGGGCATCAGTTGCAGTGTTCGTCTGGAGCATGGTACCGATATCGATGCCGCATGCGGCCAGCTGCGGAGCAAGCAGATTAAGAAAGCACAATAACGGGAGATACGTTAAGAAGAGCATACCCAGAACGGATGGGATATGCTCTTTCTATATCGAACTACTCCTTTATTTGAATGGAGGCGGAGGTAAGATGATGGAGACTCATCCGACGATCAAAAAGCTGCAATATAAAGATGCCGGGCAACCGGTACTGGTGTTGAATCCTCCTGCTACGTATGCCGAGGTTACCCGTTCGTTACAAGGCGAGGTCCATACCAGCCCTTCACACGATGCATACGATATGGTACAAGCATTCGGTACAAGTAATACGGAAATCCGGAGCTTGGCAAGGATTGCTTCCAGCTCTGTCGCGGATGATGGACTGCTCTGGCTTTGTTATCCCAAGAAATCATCCAAAGCCTATAAAGGTTCGGATTGCAGTCGGGACAGTTTGGCGGGTATACTCGCTGACGAAGGTTATGAGCCGGTTAGACAAATAGCTATTGACGAAGATTGGTCCGCATTACGCTACCGCAAGGTGGAACACATTAAGAAGATAACCCGCTCCTTTGCGACTACCGATGCGGGAAAGCTGCGAACAGGTCAAAAGGGCGATTAATCCATACGGCGACTGAATTCGCCTGTAAGCGGCGTTGATATGACGATAGAGAGGGATGCTATGATGCTGACAATTAAGGAATACAGCGTGGAATTGGTGAAGGATCCGTTCGGGATTCTGACAGGTAGACGTTTTGAATTTGTATGTGACTTGGAAGTGCCGGAAGAGGACGAGCTATATTCGGAGAAAGGTATCTACCTGAGGGTGATTTTCTTGGATGAAGGAGAGGCCTCAAGAATCGTCAAATATGATTTTTATGAGCGCACAACCGATCAATATTTGGACTTCGACATGGAAGCCGAAGAGGAAGAATGGCTTACCGCTTTCTGCAAGGAGCATTTGGACGAAGAAGTTTAATATAAGCTCTTTATATGCTGCGCTGTAAACAACCCACTGCCATGATGGCAGTGGGTTGTTGGTATGTTCGCAAGATTAGAACAAGAAGGAAATGACTGGGATATCTTGAATAGTGTAGGTACATGTAATGTCAGATATGCAGGAGGTCTGTATGGAACAAGAAAAGGAACTGCAAGAACTTAAAGATCGATTGGAACGAGTTGAGCGTCGGCTTGGCATGCTGCCCAAATCCCAGAGGCCGGTTTCTTCCAAAAAAGCGGATATCACAACGTTGCTATTCGTATTGATGTTAGCTCTGCTGGGCGTTCTTCAATATATCCGAATGCACTAAGCTTGCCGTAGATGAGGTTACGGGTTCGGGTAGTGACTGCTGAACCAGCTGCCCAAAGAGCCATCATCCATGAAACGGTGAGCCTTATCTGTCTCGTTCGGATGAACTTCAACGTGATTGCCGGTGATGTAAAGACTTACTTCATATCCGTCGGCGAAATGCAGGACGGCTTCCGTGTTGTAGCTAAACAGCGTCCCCGGATCAAAAGAAATATATTCCCCCTTCTGCAGCATCTCGGCAACGGTGAGGATTTCTTCGTCGCTTAAGGTAGCCTCTGGGTTAAACCCGACCGTAATCTTCGCGATGGGGGTTTCTGTCAAGCGGTTCTGGAATCGTTCAGGCCAATTCGAGGCAGAACTGAAGGAGCAGCTTGAGACCATCAGAATAAGGCCGACGATGAGCAGTACACATCCACCGATCCGGTGGCTGGTCAGGGCCAGGTCACTCGGCTCCGCCTCTTTGAATTTCCAGCCTACCGAGAGATACCACGCTGAATAAGGAGTAGCGACGGCGAACATTCCCGCAACGATGCATATGAATCCGATCCATCCGTTCATGGAGTCATCAGTCCTTTGAAGTTTAATGATGTACATACGTTATGGCCACCCTATTCGTTGCAGAAGGAGAGCCGGTCGATGCATACATTCGACTGGCTCTTTGTATGATATAGTTGTCATGAAATATCAAGATTTAGGAAAAGCTGTTGGTCATAGTATAGAATAATGGTGAAATGTAGAAGAGGATCACATTTTTTATAATACTTTTGTAACGCATTTTACATACCTGTAAACCTCTTTCCGCCGCAATTATGTTATCCTAGACATACTAAACTTACATACATCATTCATTAGGGAGGGGATTGGCCGTGAATATTGAGGTACACTTATGCCCGAAGGAACAGTCATACATTCTGCGAAACATCTATCCGTTGTACTTGCATGATATTGCTGAGATATGGGGGCTCCGTCCTAACCGGTACGGTGTATTTGAGAAGGATGATGTATCGACGCTGGAAGAACAGAGCCAGAAACTCGATGTCTGGTGGGATCAGCCCTCCGTGCTGTTCCCGTATTTGATCTCGGTGGATGGGATTGCTGCTGGGCTGGCGCTCGTGGCAACGACTCCTTATATTCCATCGCCGCATGTTCAGTATTATTTGAATGATTTTTTTGTGCTTCGGACTTTTCGAAGACAAGGTGTAGCCCAACGCGCGGCTGAGCTTGTGTTCGAGCAGTTCCAAGGTACATGGGAGCTCCAGACGAATCCGACGGAGCGCAATATGAGTACCCAAATCTTCTGGCGCAAGACCCTGAATACGTACACGGGTGGACGATACACGGAGCAAAACGGGGTTCATCCGGAGAAGGGGAATATGCTGGTCTTCCGGTTTGCGAACAAGTAGACACTTGACAGAAATTCGGAATCGCAATATACTGATCCAAATTTGTGGAAATGCAAGGAAGAGGAAGCCATTCTCGTAATAAGCTGGGTCAGAGAGCTGCTGGTCGGTGCGAAGCAGTCAGCCGCGATGGATGGACATCACCTTGGAGCAGGTTTGCCGAAGATGTAACGTCCAGAGGCAGGTACGGGAACCCCCAGCCGTTATCATGGGGCATCATTGATAGATGATGACTAGAGTGCGTATGGGTGATTCCATGCGAATCAGGGTGGTAACGCGGAGTTTGGCTCCGTCCCTAACCGGGACGGGGCTTTTTTGCATTCATTTTCAGGGAGGGGAAGTGTTCGTATGTTGGAGAAGTTATGGCCGCAAGATGACGTGCTGGATGGACGTGAGTTTATGCAAAATGAGGTGGCGTATAACCTGATTCATCTGTTAACCGCCTCTCCGGAGACGCAGGGATGGAAGCTCTTGAACGGCCGCATGATCTTCGCCAAGTCGAATCACGCGAGTTCATGGTTATGGGTGAGCAGCCACCTCCGGGCGGAAGAGCGGGAGCCTTTGCTGGAGGCGCTGGTTAAGCAGGTATCCGCAGAACAGATCATTGGTGTGGTTAGTGAACCGGAGGTGGCAGCTAAGTTCGCCGAACTCTATGCTAAAGCCAACCAGCGAGCATACCGTCATGCGATGACGATGGAAGTGTATCATTGTCCCGTTGTGAACAAGCCGGTGAACGTTGCAGGGACCAGCCGATTGGCAACCTTGGAAGATACCCCGATCATTGCAAGGTTCCTGGCCGACTTCTCGGAAGATGCGTACGGCGTTAGCGTGGCGCCCTCCGCTCAGCATCAATCGGCAGAGAGAATGATCCGCAATGGCGGTCTGTATCTGTGGACGCTTGGAGAGACGCCCGTTTCCATGGCGCAGATTGCGCACCGATCCGTGCGGCACGGCAGGATCAATGCGGTATTCACCCCGAGAGAAGTGCGGAAGCATGGTTATGCCAGCGGACTGGTGGCTGACGTGAGCCAGCGTCTGCTCGCGGCTGGCTTGACCCCGATGCTGTATGCGGATCAGGCCAATCCCCACTCTAATCGAGTGTACCGAAGTATCGGATACGTTTCGGCAGGGGTCATCAGCGATTATAAATTTATGAACCACGAGGAAGACGACAAGCCTCAATAAATGTTATTCTATAAAGGTATCGAGAAAATGTCGGGCGCGATTGGACAAGACATGATCCTTCAGCCACACGATGCCGACATCCGATTGAAAATCAGCACGTTGAATCGCTAATGCCCTGATGTTGGGAATGGCGAATGATGACATAACCGACTTGGGCAAAATGGTCGTGCCGATCCCCTCGGACACCAATGCAACAATAATGGCCACGCTGGAGCATTCGCAGATCACGCGCGGCTCCAGTCCGCTGCGGTTAAATTCCTGGATGACGCGTTCATGCATACCGATCGTCTGATCGGTCTTCAAGGACAGAAAGGGATAGTTCGCGAGTTCGCTCATGGAGATATCCGCCTGGCCCCGGGCATTTCCCCAATCGTGGGGAATGACTGCGACGAAGGGATCTGAGGGCAGAGGCAGTACCGCATACCGCTCGGGCCCGAAGTTAGACTCGAAGGGGAGACGCGTGACCGCCAGTTCGATATTGCGCTTATCCAATTGGTCGGCGAGCAGAGAATGGTCCCCTTCGCGAATCTTGAAGGTAACCTCGGGATATTGTTGCCGGAAGATCTGAATCCGCTGCGGCAGCAGAGATATACAAGAGACGACGGAGCCAATGGATAGCACCCCGCGAATACCTGCATGGATCTCTTTCACTTCGGTCACCGTTTCATTGAACTGGTTTAGCAGCGAGGCGGCTCTCTGCTGCAGCAATTGGCCTGCATGCGTGAGTTGCAGCTGCTTGCCGGTGCGGTCGAAGAGTGGAACGCCTAGTTCGTCCTCCATGAGTTTGAGCTGTCGGCTAAGTGGAGGCTGCTCCATGTTAAGCACTTTAGCCGCACGCGTAATTTGTCCTTCCTGGGCAATGGTCAGAAAATAGCGAAGCTGGCGAATATCCATTCCATATAACCTCCTCTCCATACCTAAAAGGTATGGTATCCCTATAAATCAGATATTTTTAATATAGGGTATCGATTGATATGATTCAACTAAAGCATAAATAAGGAGCTGTGTGTAAATGACTTACACGATACCCGTTGAACTAACGACTAACCCCAGGCCGAGGCTGGATTATCATAAACAAGCGTTCGGCACCGTGTTTACGGACCATATGTTTATCTTGGATTACGATGCGCCGCAAGGCTGGCATGATGCCCGAATCGTGCCTTATCAGACCATCGAGCTTGACCCTGCCGCGAAGGTATTCCATTACGGTCAGACCGTATTCGAAGGACTGAAAGCGTATTTAACCGATGATGAACGGATTCTCATGTTCCGACCGAACAAGAACATTGAGCGCCTCAACTTGTCCAACCATCGCCTTAGTATTCCGGCGCTTGACGAGGAGCTTGTACTGGAAGCGCTTAAGAAGCTCGTGCTGGTAGACCGGGACTGGATTCCTTCGGAACCGGGAACCTCCCTCTATATCCGTCCGTTTGTCATCGCAACGGAGCCGGTACTAGGAGTTGCGCCTTCACTGCAATATAAATTCATGATCATTCTCTCGGTCGTTGGCTCGTACTATGAGGAAGGCATCAATCCGGTCAGCATTTATGTGGAGCCGAAGTACGTCCGCGCCGTAACCGGGGGCGTAGGGAACGCCAAGACGGCAGGGAACTATGCAGCGGGACTGAAGGCGCAGGATGAGGCGTCGGCTAAAGGATACTCTCAGGTATTGTGGCTGGATGGTGTCCACCGCAAATATATTGAGGAAGTCGGCAGCATGAACGTCTTCTTCAAGCTTGGCGATACGGTGGTGACACCGGCGCTCAATGGCAGCATCCTCGATGGCGTTACCCGCAATTCGGTCATTCAGTTGCTGCAACACTGGAACATCCCGGTCGAGGAACGGGCACTATCCATCGATGAGATCGTGGAGGCTCATCGCAGCGGACTGTTGGCCGAAGCGTTCGGAACCGGGACGGCCGCCGTTATTTCACCGATGGGCTCCCTGGAATGGCAGGATGAGAAGCTGGTGATTGGCGGGGGTGTGACCGGCGAGCTTTCCAAAAGGGTATACGATGCCATTACCGGCATTCAGCGCGGCATCGCGGAAGATCCATTCGGCTGGGCCGTGGAATTGGATCTCAAATAATTTAACAATCCAAGCAATCGAAACTTCCTTCAGCTGCATCTTGAAGGAAGTTTTTTTGCTTAGGGCGCGTTTGTGTTACGATGTGGGTAAATCTTGAATTCGAATACGTATCAACATAAACATAAACAATGAAAGCGTGATGGAGGTGCCGATGAGATGAATCGTCCGCAAAGTGTCGTACCTGACGCTATTGCATTTACGAATGCTGCATTTCCTTTTACC
Organism: Paenibacillus sp. JCM 10914; assembly: GCF_001315105.1. GTDB lineage: Bacteria > Bacillota > Bacilli > Paenibacillales > Paenibacillaceae > Paenibacillus_AQ. Next base: position 236,104 of record NZ_BAZR01000006.1, read on the forward strand.
GCGTCAACCACGCACGGAATCTTTGCAGGCGCTCAACGTCTGCACTGGCATCATGCGCTGGAACTGAACTATATTCGCGGCGGTACGGGTTTTATTTTGATCAACGGTATGAAGCTGCCCTTCGAGCAGGGGGATATTATTTTTATCAATAGCAATGATCTGCACCGGGCCTACGAGACAGAGGATTTGGTGATGGATGTGTTGATGTTCGAGCCTTCGCTGCTCGCCATCGATCTGAAATTCGATCCGGATCTGATGGCACCGTTTCGTATGCTGGACAAGGTGGACAAGCGGTCGCCTGTTCATGCAGAATTGTCGGGCTTGTTGCAGCGGATGATGGATGAGAACGAATCCGGGGGAACGGCTTATATGAGTCTGATTCGCTCTGATCTGATTCGGTTCTTAAGCCTATCGAACCGTCATCTGTCAGCACCCATGCAAGAGAATAAACCGATCAAAGGGCGTGGCATGCACGCACTAAAGGAAGTGCTCCGAACGATGGAGCTTCATGTCGATTATGCCTGGACGCTACAGGAACTGTCGGATCTGACGCACCTAAGTCCTTCCCGGTTCAGCGCGCTGTTCCAACAAGCGGTCGGAACCTCCCCGCATCATTATCTGATCCAGCTCCGTCTCACGCAAGCGGTACATCTTCTGGAGACTACGGACCATAAGATTATCGATATTGCCGAGAGCTGCGGGTTCCGTAACCTATCCAACTTCAATCGGCTGTTTAAGCAGCATGTCGGTGCATCGCCAAGCGAAATCCGGGAACGCGCGAATGCAGGCCGTCCAAGCATCATCTCCTCGAAGAGTGTTAACCCATTCGATAAACAGTAAGATAGTATCACTCCATGATCGTATAACAGTAGAGAGACTTCACGGTAAGCGGTATCTTAAACCTATACCACCATTACGCGCCATGATCGGCGGGCAGGAGTGAAGTCCATGAGTTTGTATCTAGGTGTGGATGCCGGCGGGAGCAAGACGCATGCTGTCATCTGTGATGAACAAGGGAATATAAGAGGTAAAGGGGCTTCAGGCAACGGGAATCATCAGATTCATCTGGAACACGCCGCCCGTAACATAGAGGAAGCGTGCAACGCGGCGCTTCAACAAGCAGGAGTCGTTAAAGAAGATATTACGTATGCTTACTTCGGGTTAGCCGGAGCAGACCGCGAGGCAGATTATGAGATTCTGCGTCCCATGATCAAGGGTCTTGGTTACCCAAGGCATGATATCGCATGCGATACGATCATCGGTATGAGAGCAGGCACAAGCAGGCCGTATGGCGCAGCCTTGATCTGTGGTACCGGCTTTAACAGCGCGGCTCGCAATCAGGCTGGGGAAGAACTGCAATACGGCGGTTTTGGGTTTTTGTACGGAGACGGGCATGCCGGCGGTTCCGGATTTGCCACGCTCGCTTTCCGAGCGGTCATTCGGGCATGGGATGAGCGTGGACCAGCCACGCTGCTCACATCGCTAGTATTGGAGCAGATGGGCTACTCCGAAGTAGAGCCGATGTATGAGGACGTGTTGTACGGCAAGATTTCGGTCCCCCCTACCTTGGTTAAGACATTATTCCAAGCCGCAGAAGCGGGAGACGAGGTAGCGACCCGTATTCTGGAGATCGAAGGGGAGGAGCTTGCGAATGCCGTGTGTACGCTGATCCGTCGCCTGGATATGTCTACGGATGCGTTCGATATCGTCTACATCGGCAGCGTGCTTAACCGACCGAACAGCTCGATCCTCACGGATGCCATCGAACGGGTCGTTGCGGTTCAGGCTCCACAAGCTACCTGCGTGAAACTGACGTCCGACCCTGTCTCTGGGGCACTTCTATGTGCCATGGACATGGACGGGGCTGCGATTGATCCGGATACCGAAGCGAAACTAAAGGCATTTACATTCGAAGAGGTAACGGCATCTTAATTGAGTATTCGGCATTCATCATGGATAGATCAACGGTCTAATATCATATCTTGGAGGCGATTAACGTGACAACAGGTTTGAAAATAGCAGTCATCGGAGGAGGTTCCTCCTATACACCGGAAATAGTCGAAGGGTTCATCCGTAATTATGACCAGATGCCGATTCGCGAGCTCTGGTTCGTCGATATCGAAGAAGGCAAGCATAAACTGGAGATCGTAGGGAACCTGGCGAAGCGGATGGTGAAGGAATCCGGTCTTCCGATCGAGGTGCATCTGACGCTGAATCGCCGTGAAGCGATCGCTGGCGCTGATTTTGTAACGACGCAGATGCGCGTCGGTTTGCTCGCAGCGCGTAAACAGGATGAACATATTCCGATTACGCACGGCGTAATTGGACAAGAAACAACGGGTCCAGGCGGCATGTTGAAAGCATTGCGGACCGTTCCGGTCATTCTCGATATCTGCCGTGATATCGAAGAACTTGCGCCGAATGCCTGGATGCTGAACTTTACGAACCCGGCTGGGATCGTAACGGAGGCGGTAGCCAAGCATAGCAAGGTGAAGTCCGTGGGGCTGTGTAACTCACCGATCAACTTTCAGAAGTTCCTTGCTGCGGAATACGGCGTGTCGGAGAAAGACGTGCTGGCCGAATTCGTGGGCATCAACCATCTGCACTGGGTGACCTCGGCAATCGTGAACGGGGAAGAGAAAATGCCGGAGTTGCTCGATGGAGGTAAATCCTACACGGCGAAAAACGTGCCGACGTTTGGCTGGGATGCGGATTTCATTCGTTCGCTTCAAGCGATTCCAACCTATTACCTCAAATATTTCTATATGACCGATACGATGTTCGCGGACATGAAAGCTTCATTGGAGAAGGACGGAACCCGCGCGGACGTTGTTAGCCGCGTAGAAGAAGAGCTGTTCGAGCTCTATAAGGATGAGAATCTGGCCGTTAAGCCGAAGCAATTGGAACAGCGCGGTGGCGCATACTATTCCGAGGCTGCGGTGAATTTGATGACGTCCATCTATAACGATCGGCACGATATTCAGACGCTGAACGTTTCCAACGGCAATGTCTATGACTTCTTGCCGTCCGATGCCAGCATCGAGATCAATTGCGTGGTGACAGGCCAAGGACCGATTCCACTCGTGCCGCAAAACGTACCTTCCCATGTTAAAGGCTTGATGCACGCGGTGAAAGTATATGAGCAGCTTACCATCGAGGCGGCAATTACCGGTGACCGGGGCATCGCACTGCAGGCGCTGGTGCATCATCCGCTCGTGCCTTCGGTAGACGTAGCGAAGCAGCTGCTGGATGAGATGCTGGAGGCAAACAAGAAATACTTGCCCAATTTCTTCAAAGCTGAGGTTGTGCAATAAGCCGAAACAATGAAACAAAGTCTTGAAAAGCCCAAGAACCTGATTAGCCAAGGTTCTTGGGCTTTTTTTGCGTAATTTCAAAGGAGAGTTTATTCCTGTCACATTCCGTACCTCTTCCCCGTCATACCCGTATACCACGAAAGGGGACGATTCGAATGCATAACGATCGAGTAGTAGTCGTTGGAGGCGGGATTGCGGGTTTGACCGCGGCGATTTATGCGGCAAAAGCGGGCAAACAGACCATTCTATTAGAGAAGCAGGAGCGATTAGGTGGGAGAGCCATAACCAATCAAAAGAAAGGAGCTTACTTCAATTTGGGCGGTCGTGCCCTGTATCATGGGGATGCGAGAGCCACATTCGAGGAACTGGGAATGCGTTTGCAGGGAAGTCAGCCTTCCATCGACGCCTATGGTATCTGGAAAGGGAACCTGCACGTGATGCCGATGGGGATAGGGTCCTTGTTCTCTACCCCTCTACTATCGTGGAAAGGCAAAATAGAGCTTGGCGCATGGCTGGCTAGATTCGGCAAGCTGGATACCCATCTATACGACAGAATAAGTCTTCGGGAGTGGATTGAGGGCAATGTACATGATCCGATGGTCCGTCACTTGTTCTATTCCTTACTGCGTACGGCCAGTTATGTCGCAGCTCCGGATTTACTGGCTGCAGGTCCCGTATTGGAACAACTCAAACGTTCGCTTAAAGGAGTCCTCTATCTGGATCGGGGCTGGGGGGCGATGGTCGAGGAATTAAGAGGAATCGCATTAGAATATGGCGTTGAGATGGTTACGAAGCAGAAAGCGGTCGCCATTGTTCATGAGAAAGGCGTTGTCCAGCATGTGTTATGTGAAGACGGGACACAATTTCAAGCCGGGCATATCATCGCTGCCACACCGCCTGCCATTACGTATCAGTTAGTCCCCGGCGCAGAATCGACGTCGCTCCGCAACTGGCGGGAACAGGCAGTCGAAATTACAGCAGCTTGCCTGGATGTTGCCTTAAGGCGCCTCCCTAAACCGAAGCAGCAATTTGTATACGGGATTGATCAGCCTGTATTTCTTAGTAATCAATCCCGTGCGGCCCATCTGAGTGACTATGGCGATCAAGTGGTCTCGCTGATTAAATACCACGGAAGAAATAAAGACCCGAAGAAAGATCTGCAGGATCTGGAGCAGACGCTGGACATCGTGCAACCGGGCTGGCGAGATCAATTGGTCGAGAAGCAATATCTGCCGAATATGACGGTCAGCCATGATTTCATGCATATGCATCGTATGGTCAACCCCGGTCCAGCCGTGCCGGAAATAGCCGGACTGTACGTAGCGGGAGATTGGGTCACGCATGGCGAATTATTAGTAGACGCTTCAACGGCAAGCGCCAAGCGTGCCGTACAATCACTGCTCTTGCAAGGGGGCGCTGAGAGGAGTTCCTATGACCAGCACCGAATCACTGTATAAAATGTACCGTTCCCCGCTATTCTCGCTAGCCTATCGGATGACGGGGAGCGTGATGGATGCGGAGGATATCGTGCAGGAGGCCTTTCTCCGTTACAGCCAGTTGGAGGATCGCGCATCCATTCGCAATGAACGAGCGTTTCTGTATAAAATCGTGACCAACCGTTGCCTGGACTTACTGCGCTCATCGGCCAAGAAGCGGGAGTTGTACGTCGGTCCCTGGCTCCCCGAGCCTTTGATCGAGAACGAAAGAGCAGAAATGGATCCTTCCGATCTGTATGTACAGCAGGAAACCATCTCAACGGCTTATCTGCTCATGCTGCAGCAACTGAATGCCTTAGAGCGGGCTATTTTTCTACTTCGGGAGATCTTTGGGTATTCGTATGACGAGATTGCAGATATGCTGGGGAAGAGCAGTGCCAACTGTCGTCAGATCTATCACCGCGTCCATAAGAGCTTTCACCATAACCCGGAGGAGGTGCCATCCATCTCCATTGCGGATGAATTAGTGACTTCGTTCGTTCATTCCCTCATGCAAGGCAATACGAACAAGCTGCTGGAATTGCTTAGCGAGAATGTGGTGTTTTATTCCGACGGTGGCGGCAAGGTCAGAGCGGCACAAGTTCCTGTTGCTGGTGCCCTGGCGGTGATTAAGCTACATCAGAATCTGCTTAAGATGTATGAAGGTCAATATGAGTTGATCCATACCACGGTTAATGGTTTACCGGGCATTCGGCTGCTGTTTGAAGATGGCGGGCAGTATATTTATTCCTTTGCGTTTGCTAATGATAAGATTGTGAATGTCTATAGCGTAGCTAATCCGGATAAGCTGCGACATGTAACGACATAAGTTTATAGGTTTCATCCCAAACGGGTCTTAGTTTTCTTGCTAAGGCTCGTTTTTTACTGATGCGGACAGACTTGTTGTTAGTTAATCTCACATAGATAAAAGTGTGGTAGCGCTATCAACTGACATATAAATTAGGGGAACAGATAGAGAACGATAAGAAAACGCTACCATTCAAAAAGAAATGTATTGACGAGTTAAAAAGCACTTAATTATAATACAGGTATGATACCAATATCGTTAATTGTGTTAATTTAAATGACATATGGCAATGGGAGGAGGACTACCTAGCTATACCATGAGATCGACTGTATATAGAATGGCTAACAAGTGTGGTTATTTGAAAAATCTCTGGGGAGGTCTTATCCACCGTGAAACCAAAAATGCGTATTTCAATGGTCGTGCTTCTCGCGTTTGCCCTAATCCTGAGCGCCTGTGCCAACGGCAGCAATACAACAACACCTGAGAATAACAGTAAGGGTCAGCCCGAAACGAAAAATATATCGTCTGAGGGTTCAGAATTAGCGCCTGTGAAGCTTCGCTGGTTCGTCCAATCTACAGCGAATGCAGTACTTCCCAAGGGCGATGCCGATTTTGTGAAAAAGGCAATTGAAGAGAAATTCAATGTGGAGTTGAACCTCGAGTATATGCCGATCGGCGGTGACTACGACAACAAGCTGAACCTGATGCTGTCTTCTGGCGATCTTCCGGACTTCTTCACATCGACCGGGCTCGCAGCCCAGAAATACGTCACGGACGGTATCGCCGCGGATATGACGGAATATGTGACGCAAGAGAAGATGCCGAACTATTTTCAATGGATCAGCCCGATTGAATTAGAGCGCTATGCCGTTAGCGGGAAGTTCGCCCGTGCGCCGGTCGTGTTCTCCAAGAAGCTGTACCGCGCTTATTATGTGCGGCAGGACTGGTTAGATAAGCTGAACCTGAAAGTGCCGACAAACCAGGATGAGATGCTCGAAGTGATGCGCGCTTTTACGAATAATGATCCAGACGGTAATGGAGTTAAAGATACGTACGGCATGTCCGCTGTGGGCGGCGGAAGCGGGTTGTCTTTCGATTTCCCGCAGTGGATCGAGAATGGGTTATACAGCGCATTGATTGTTCGTGACAATGAGTTCGTGGACGCTCAGAGTGATCCAGCCATTCAGAACGTCTTGCAAGGTGTGAAGGATATGATGAACGAGGGCATTATCGATCCCGATTGGTTCCTGATGAAAGGGACGGAGCATCATGACAAAGCGATCGGCGGCAAGGTAGGCATCGTTGCGGGTGACGGGATGACATTTGCATTCGACAGCGACCCGGCGAGTTTGCAGAATCGGACAAAGGCCATCAATCCAAACGCCGAGTGGACGCCGTTCCACCCTTACGCAAAGGATGGAGTCTGGACGGAGCCGCTCCCGAGCACTGCGTTCATGTTTTCCGTCGATACGGCCAAGAAGAATCCGGAGAAGGTCGAACGCATGGTGCAGATCATCGATTGGATGACAAGCGAGGAAGGCTTCCTCTTGATTAACTACGGTCAGGAAGGCAAGCATTATTCCAAGTCAGGCAGCACGATAACGCTGACACAAGAGAACATAAACAATTACGAGAATGACATCATCAATCAAGGGAATTTCCTTGGCGTATATAAACAGTTCATGTATTCTAACAACCCGGATCCGACCGTGATCGGATTGGAACTGGTTGATGAGCGTCTGACAGATCGGGATAAAGGGATTTTGGAAGAAATCCTGACGTATAGGCTGCAGCCGTCCATCGGCACGAACGTTGCCGCTCCGGAAGGCTTCAATCTGGCTGATTTCCGTAAGGTTATGAAGGAATACCATGTGAAGATCTTGTTCGACGAGCCGGATGCTTCCAACTGGCCGAAGTATCGAGAAGACCTGATGACCAATTATGGCGGCCAGAAGATGCTGGATGCTTATACCGAGCAAGTGAAGGCAGTTGGCATCATCAAGTAACGCATTCACCTTCCGTATACGCCGGGGCTTCGCATGAAGCCTCAGCCGTGTACGGTTTGCACTCGAAAGGGGAGTAGGGATGAAGAATAATCCAGCCATAGGTGAATCCTTAGCCCGCCCGGTTCCGTTCAGAATCCGGTTTGGAAAGGCGTTGGTCCGCTACAAATGGTTCTATCTGATCATGCTGCCGGGCTTGCTTTACTATTTGATTTATCACTATACTCCCATGTTCGGATTAATTCTGGCTTTCAAGGATTACAATTTGCGGGAAGGCATATTTGGAAGCGAATGGGTAGGCTTTAAACATTTTGAGATTATTTTCAATTCGCCTGGCTTTTATGATCTTATTCGCAACACCGTCGTGATCAGCTTCTACCGGATTATTTTCGGCATGCTGCCGGACGTCGTACTCGCCCTGATGCTTAACGAGGTTCGGAAGCTGTGGTTTAAGAAGTTCATTCAAACCGTTACATACGGTCCTTATTTTCTCTCCTGGGTCATTGTATATGGACTCGTGTTTGCCTTTCTTGCGGAGAATTCGGGTATCGTCAACTACTTTATCCGCGAATGGGGCGGTACGCCCGTCAATTTCCTGGCCAGCAATGAATATTTCCGTCCGATCATTGTGTTTACGGATATTTGGAAGACTACGGGCTTTGGGGCGATTATCTATCTAGCAGCTATGGCATCCATTAATAGCGAGCTGTATGAAGCGTCCGTCGTGGATGGCGCGAGCCGCTGGCGCCAATTGTGGCATATCACCCTGCCGGGGATACGCGATGTCTTTATTCTGCTGCTCATCCTGCGCATCGGAAATATCATGGACGCCGGTTTTGAGCAGATTTTTATCTTCCTGAATGCCCGCGTCTTTGAGGTCGGCGATATTATCGATACCTGGGTATTTCGGCGGGGGCTGGAGGAGCTGGAATTCAGCATTGCGGCAGCAACGAATCTGTTCAAGTCCGTCATTGGGCTCGTGCTTGTGATCGGCGCTAATCGATTGGCCAAAAAATTCGGCGGATCGGGAATCTGGTAGGAGGTTTCGCTTATGTCCCACAACTTGTATAAGTCAAAGATGGACCGGGTGATCGACGGTGTCATCTATACTCTGCTGACTTTGTTCGGGCTATTAACGATGTTCCCGTTATATTACGTGTTTATCGTGTCGATCACACCATATTCGGAAGTGTTGGCCAATGGTGGATTCGTGCTGCTACCTTCAAAGTTTACGTTCGATGCTTTCAGTGCGATTTTCTCTAGTGAAACGGTACCGCGGGCCTTGCAGATCAGTATATTCGTTACCGTAGTCGGCACGTTTCTTAATCTGTTGGTGACCACGCTGCTCGCTTACTCCTTGTCCAAAAAACACATCCCCGGGCGCAACCAGGTGCTGATGGCCATCGTGTTCACGATGCTGTTCTCTGGCGGAATGATCCCGCTGTACCTGATCGTGAAGGAAACCGGACTGATGAATACGGTATGGGCTTTAATTATTCCGGGGCTGGTATCCTCGTTCAATTTATTGATTATGAAGACGTATTTCGAGAACTTGCCGGCTGAAATCGAAGAGGCTGCGAAGGTGGATGGCTGCGGGGATATCATGACGATCTGGAGAATTGTCCTTCCATTGTCTGCTCCGATCATGGCTACGATCGGCCTGTTCTATGGCGTGAATCACTGGAATTCTTATTTTCCGGGCGTGATGTATTTGCGCGATAGCTCGCTTTATCCGCTCCAGGTGGTGCTGCGCAATATGATTCAGACCCCGAATGTGAGCCAGGAACTATCCATTACCAATCCGGCGCTGCTCGCAACCCTTCCGCCGGAGACGGTTAAGATGGCAACGGTGGTGGTCGCCACGCTGCCGATGCTGATAATCTATCCGTTCTTGCAGCGTTATTTCGTAAAAGGAATGCTGCTTGGCGCAGTCAAAGGTTAGTCCGTAGCGAGCATATTAAGCAAGGGGTGCGTTTATTCGCGGTCAAGGGTGTCAAAATCTTGGGACGATCGGCTGAATTATCTATTCACGACACAACCACTGGCAATGAAAAACCTCGACCTATTTCTGGAAGACGCATCCGAACGTGAACATTCTCTTGCTGAACAATCAGTTGCATGAAGTACTGCTGCTCCAGAGTCTGTTCAATGTGAATATCATCATGTCCGGTTCGATACGAGCGTTGTCTGCGTGCCAGGGCAATGGCGGTTGCTTAAACGCAAAAGGATGCATATGTGCATGTATTTTCGTGTGAATCTATCTCTTTGGAGGAAAAAGATGCGTATCTGCATGCTTTTATCCCGGTTCCTTCTTGTTCGCTCTGATGTGATATAAAAAGCCTGCACTTTTGCAGGCTTTGTTTGCATATTGTCGCTTGTACCCATTAAAGCCTGCATATTTGCAGGCTTTTCTTGCTTCAAGCACAATAAGCCAAAGATGCCCTGAATCGCACCGTGCGACAAAAAGCAGTGCGCACGGTGTACAGGGCATCTCGCGAGATTTAAGATAATGGGATAAGCTTTCTTTGGATATTTCTTGTCTTGATTCGGCTATACCCCGGAATAAGCCATGAAGCCGCCATCCACGGGAATCATGGTACCTGTGACGAACCCGGACGTCTGGCTGTCCACGAGCCAGAGCAGGGTGCCAAGCAAATCCTCAGGCACGCCGAACCGTCTCATGGGCGTATGGGAGATGATCTTATGAGAACGTTCAGTAAGGGAACCGTCGCTGTTCGTCAGCAAGTTGCGATTCTGTTCGGTCAGGAAGAACCCGGGAGCAATCGCATTGACGCGGATGCCGGATTCCGCGAGATGAACGGACAACCATTGCGTGAAATTGTTAATGGCCGCCTTAGCGGCACTGTACGCCGGTACCTTGGTCATCGGACTTGGTGCGCTCATGGACGAAACATTGAGTACAACCGCACCAGGGCGCTCCATCATGCCTTCTGCGAAGATCTGAGTCGGAATCAGAGTCCCGATAAAGTTAAGGTCGAACACGCTGCGGAAACCGGGGACACTAAGCCCGAAGAAGGTTGTAATATCCTCTTGGCCGGCATCCTCTGCACGATAGATCTCGTTGGTTGTATTGGCGTCCTTACGATTGCCGCCAGCGCCATTGATTAGAATATCGCACCGGCCGAAGGCCGCTCGAACGGAGGATTCAGCCTGACGTACACTCTCAACATCGGTGACATCGCAGGAAACGGCGATGGCCGTACCACCGGCAGCGACAATCTCATCGGCCACCTGCTGTCCTTTCTGGACCGTACGGTTTAAGACAGCGACCTTAGCGCCCTGGCGCCCAAGCTCAAGCGCCATCGCGCGGCATAATACACCGGACCCGCCGGTAATGACGACGGTCTTGCCGTTTAGCGCCGGGTGCAGTGGAAGGGGTGCCAGCGCTATATCCGTTGGTTGACTTAAATCGTTCATTGAACAGCCTCCTTCAGCTGCGAGGGGGCAGCAGCGCTTCGCTTGTATGCATCCCATAGTCCCCATAGATACATTATTCCTAAAGCACGATCATAGAGGCCGTATCCCGGCCGACATTCTTCGCCCCAGATGTGACGACCGTGATCGGGTCGGGTATAACCGGTGTATCCGTTCTCGTGATAGGCCTGGACAACGCCCTCGATATCGACCGTACCGTCTTGCGTGCGATGGGAAGTCTCGATAAAGTCCCCATTCTCGAACACCTTTACGTTGCGAATATGCGTGAACGGAATCCGATCATGGAATTCATGGATCATAGCCACGATATCATTGCTCGGATTAGCTCCGAGCGAGCCGCTGCACAGCGTGACACTGTTAGCCGGGCTATCGTACAAGCTTAAGAACCGGCGAATGTTATCCTGACTCGTAATTACGCGCGGCAAGCCGAAGATCGGCCAAGGCGGATCATCCGGATGAATCGCCATCCGAATGCCGTTCTTCTCGGCGGCAGGAATGACTTTGCTCAGGAAATATTCGAGATTGTCCCACAGATCCTCCTCGGATACGTTGCGGTATGCGTCGAACAAGGAGGTCAGATGACGCCAGACGCTGCTCGGG